>NZ_JAWLAR010000012.1:0-162491 GCF_041395345.1 Dokdonella sp.
ACAGTCTGCTTGAGGCCGCGCTGGAGCTGCATCAGTTGGGCGCAGCCGCCGTTCTGCTGAAAGGCGGACACCTTGCAGGGTCGCAAGTACACGACGTACTGGTCAGCAAGCGTGGTGCTCGCTGGTTCAGCCATTCGCGCATCAAGGCCGAAGGGCACGGTACTGGCTGCACGCTGGCCTCCGCGATCGCAGCCGGCATGGCCCGTGGCGAGGTGTTGGAAAATGCGGTGGAGACCGCGATCGACTTCGTCAATCGCGCCTTGCAGTCAGCCTATCGACCCGGCCGCGGGCGGATTGTCGTACTCGACCACCTGGCAGCCAGCCCATCGACCGGATTCAAATCCGCTTGATCAGGGCGTCCGTGAAGCTGCTTGTATTGCCGGATCCACCAAGATCGGGGGTCAGGGAATCGCGCGCCTCCAGCGTGTCGCGGATCGAAGTCCGCACCTGAAGCGCCTGGTCCTCATGGCCCATGTGGCTGAGCATCTGTGCCGCTCCAAGCAAGAGCGCGCAGGGATTGGCCACGCCCTTGCCGGCGATATCCGGCGCCGAGCCGTGCACCGCCTCGAAAATCGCCACGTCGCTGCCGATGTTCGCTCCGGGCGCCAGTCCCAGCCCGCCGACAAGACCTGCGCACAAATCCGAAATGATGTCGCCAAACAGGTTGGTCGTCACGATGACGTCGAACTGCTGGGGATTCATGACCAGCTGCATGCAGGTGTTGTCGACAATCATTTCGTTGAACGCGATATCCGGATATTCCCTGGCCACATCACGGGCAACCTTGAGAAACAGCCCCGAGGTCGTCTTCATGATGTTCGCCTTGTGCACGGCAGTGACCTTCCTGCGACGCTGTCTGCTGGCAAGCTCGAACGCATAGCGAACGATGCGCTCGCATCCATGCCGTGTATTGCGGATCAGGGACTGGGCCACTTCGCCATCTTCGGACAGGGTCTGGCCTTCCGAGCCGTAAGCGCCTTCGGTGTTTTCCCGCACCGTGATGATGTCGATGTTCTCGTATCTGGCCTTGGTTCCCGGGAAGGTGATCGCCGGACGCACGTTGGCGTAGAGGTCAAAGCGCTTGCGCAGTTCGACGTTCAGCGAGCTGAAGCCTCCGCCGATCGGCGTGGTCAGCGGGCCCTTCAGCGCCACCTTGTGGCGTGCAATGGCGTCAATCGTGGCCTGGGGGAGCAATTCGCCAACACTTTGCTGTGCCGAAACGCCGGCTTCCACGTACTCGTAGCTCAGGCCGACGTTGAGAGCGTCGAGCACGCGAACAACCGAATCCACGATTTCGGGACCGATTCCGTCGCCTCGAATGACAGCAATTGTTTGACTCATCAGAAAAAATTCTCCACTGAAACGCCACCAGACCGACTTGCCGAAAGCGGCAAAGGGCGCGCATTATCCGAAAATGATACGCGTTCCCACAACCAGGGCGGCATTCGCACGCATCGCCTTCTGCATCGTGATCGCCTGGGCAGCCACATTCCAGGGCCCGCTGCTGGCCGGGTCGAACTCGGCTCCCCACTCCAGCAGTACGGATCTCAGCGTAAGCCTGGTCAGCGTGAGCGAGTACGCGCCGCATTGGCCGCCGGACCTGGAAATTCGCCTTGTCTGGCCGGTCTCCTGCCTGCCTGTGATCAGCAGGACCACGCTCGAAGGCTTCAACATCGACGTCCATCTGCGCGGCAACACCGCACACTGCGCGACGGTCAGCACGCCTGTCAGCCTCAAGGTGAATCCTGCCCGCGAATCCGGACGCGACCGCCTGGCCCTGGGCATTTACCAGGTCCGCCTGTATCTGGAGCAAGCCGGCGGCAACGCTGAACTGATCGGATTCCGCCTCTTGCAGTCCGGCGGTGATATCACCCTTTCCCGACCGGAAAGCGGTTTCTGGTGGTCCGTTCCAGGCTCCGAATTCGGCCAGACGCTTGGCGGCAGTGGCGTCTCGATCGAGCAGCAGGGCGACGATATCGCCGTTTCGTTGCTGAGCTATGAGGCGGGATCACCGGTCTGGTATTTCGGCAGTGCAACGATGCCTGGCAATACGACTCATGTTCAGCTGGTTCGCATGGTTGGCGGCGATGAACCGTTTTCGGCGCCGTTTTCTTCGCCAGGGGCCGAACCGGGCATGTCGCTGCATCTCGAATTTCTCTCGCCCTCGCAGGCCCATGCCTGGCTGGTGCGCCCGCGCTCGGAAGACTCGCTGGTCGTCGACATCCAGCCGTTGAACCTGATGCGGGTTCCGTTCAACGAGGGGCCGGCCGGGCAGCACTTTCGTGGCGAATGGGTTCTGGTTACCGATCAGGCCCGCGATGCGAAAGTGGTCACTCTGGTCGAGCTGATCACTTCGGACCAGGAATCCTTCCGCCTGGTCGACAAGTTTGGCAGCGTGTCCCTGCAATGCAGATCCCGGGACATCGGTGGTTATCCGTCAGCGGTTTTCTGCTCGCTGACTGAAGGTTCGACGGTGCTGGCCGACTTTGATCAGATCGGGCTCGACAGGCTGTCGGGACTGGATGCCAGCGGCACAGCGGTCAGGCTGATTCGCCTGCCCCGTTGAACAACGGGATTCAGGTGCGGCCCGTGGCCGCGAACTCGGCCAGCTTGCCGCTACGCTCGGCAGCAACCAGTTCCTCGAATCCTCCGACATGATGGCCATTGACGAAAATCTGCGGGACCGAGCGACGTCCGCCGGTGCGTGAAAGCATCTCGTCGCGACGGGCAGGATCAAGGTCGATGCGGATTTCCTCGTAGTCAAACCCCTTTTGCTTGAGAAGGTTCTTGGCAGCAAGGCAGTACCCGCAGGTTGCGCTGCTGTAGAGCTCGACCGATACCATTCGATTTTCCTGATTGGATGCAAATCTTCCCCCGAAATCGGAGAATTTGCCGGAAAGCATACAGAACACGCCTTCAGGCCGAAATATCACGTTGCCTTAAGGCATCCGGCGCTAGAATGTCGGATGACTCTTGGACCCTTTGGAGTCCGGTACGATGTTGAAAATGAAGTGGCTGTCCCTGCTGCTCACAGCCTCCTGCGTCAGTCTGGCTGGCGCCCAGGACAACGGCGTTCGCCTGCCCGATATCGGCAGTTCGGCTGCGACAGCCTTGTCGCCCGATGAAATGAAGGCCTACGGGGCCTCGATGCTGCACGAGATGCGGCTTTACAACTACGTCCTCGATGACCCCCTGGTCAACGACTATCTGAACGGTCTTGGCTACCGCCTTGTATCGGTCAGCGACCGCCCGGACCTGGAGTTCACCTTCTTCGTCGTTCGCGACAACGGCATCAATGCATTCGCCGCTCCGGGCGGCTATATCGGTGTCAACGTCGGGCTGATCATTGCCATGAACACCGAGGACGAACTGGCTGCCGTCATCGCGCACGAAATCGCCCATGTCACCCAGCAGCATCTGTTGCGTGCATTCGAGGATTCGAGGAAATCGACCCTGCCTATCGCGCTGGCCATGCTCGGCGCACTGGTGGCTACTGCAGGTCGAACAGACGACGCCGGCCAGGCCGCCTTGATGAGTGGCATCTCGCTGATCCAGCAGCGCGCCATCAACTTCACGCGCTATGACGAAATCGAAGCCGACCGGGTCGGCATCCAGAGTCTTGCCCGAGCCGGATACGATCCCCTGGCCATGGCGGATACCTTCGCGACGATGCAGCGCGTCATGCGCGTGAACGGAATCGACGTGCCTGAATTCCTGCGTACCCACCCGGTCGACGTGAACCGGATCGCCGATGCCAAGGCGCGCGCAGTCAACCTTGATCGAAGCTACCAGCCGGTCAGTACGCGGGCGCCGGTCGCCAGGCGATTGCCTCAAGCCGAGGGTGACTCCGGCATTTCTCTGGACCTGAGCATTCCGACACCGCGACTGGGCGGTGCGACCGCGGCAGCAGAACCAGCAGCTCCGACGGACAGCAGTTATTTCGAACTGATGCGCGAACGCTCGCGCATCCTCAATGCAGACTCGGCCAATGCCATGTTGCGCTACTACACGGACGAGTTGAAACGCGGCCCGGAATCCGGCACCACCGCCATTCGCTATGGTCATGCCTTGTCGCTGACCCTGGCGCGCCAGCCGAAAGCTGCCGTCGAGGAGTTTGCCGTTCTGACGAAGGAATTTCCCGGCAGCTCGGTTTTCGAACTCGGAATGGCCGAAGCCGAGGACCAGGCCGGCATGAAGGACGCCGCGTTCAAGCGCTATGAGCGTCTGAGCAAGGACTTTCCCGGCAATCGAGCCATTGCGCTGGCCTATACCGAGGCCCTGCTCGCCCGCTCCGACGAGAAATCGGCACAGGTTGCCCTTGACCTGATTCGCCCCCTGCTCACGCGCTACCCCGAAGATCCCGACTTGCAACGCAGTTTCGCCCGCGCCAACGAACTGGCAGGCGACACGGTTCGCGCCGCGGAGGCCTATGCCGAGTGGGCGTTTCTCAATGGCCGCGCAGAGGATGCGCTGAACCAGCTCAAGACCCTTTCCAGCAAGCAGGATCTGACCTACTACCAGCGTGCCCGCGTCGACGCCCGCATCACCGCCATGACGCCCATCGTGCTGGACATTCGCAAGCGCGAACGCCGCGAATCGGAGCCCGAAAGCACCGACGGATTCTCGGCAGCGGCGCGCTGTCCCGATCAGAACTGCGCCCGCATGTCATTGAGCCGTAACAAATCCCGGTTGCAATAGAGCCGTAACAAGGCGGCCATCCCGGCCACCATCCGCAGAATCCTGTGCAGAAACGCGTACTGATTGTCGAAGACGAACCTTCCATCCGCGATATGGTGGCCTTTGCGCTGCGCAAGGCAGGCATGGAAGCGATCCATGCGGGAGACGCCCGCAGCGCCCAATCGGCCATCGGCGACCAGATTCCCGACCTGATCCTGCTTGACTGGATGCTTCCGGGCATGACCGGCATCGAACTGGCAAGGCGACTTCGCCGTGAGGACCTGACCCGCGAGGTGCCGATCATCATGCTGACCGCCCGTGGTGAAGAAACGGACCGGGTCAACGGCCTGGATGCCGGCGTCGACGACTACGTGGTCAAGCCGTTCTCGGCGCGCGAGCTGGTGGCACGAATTCGCGCGGTGATGCGCCGCGCCCACGGCGAGGATACCGAGGGGTTGATCGAGATCGCCGGACTCCGCATCGACAGCGCCGCACATCGCGTTTTCGCCAACGACCAGATCGTGGCGATCGGCCCAACCGAATACCGCTTGCTGCATTTCTTCATGACCCATCCCGAGCGCGTCTACTCGCGCAGCCAGTTGCTGGATCATGTCTGGGGCGGCGGCGTGTATGTGGAGGAGCGCACGGTCGACGTGCACATTCGACGCCTGCGCATGACCCTCGCGCCCTACGCTATGGACGACTTCGTGCAAACCGTTCGCGGCGCGGGTTATCGATTCTCTTCAAGCGTGTGAAAGCCCGGGCTGCCCATCGCCGAACCAAGTTGTTCGGCTTGCTGCGCGCTTTCCGCGATGCCGCGGTGGCCTTGCCGGATGCCATGGTCGCGGTCGACGAAAACCATCGGATCGCCTGGTTCAACACGGCCGCCGGCAGCCTGCTCGGGCTGCAGCACCCGGACAATCTCGGCGAGCTTGTTGCAGATGCCATTGCCATTCCGGGGCTTCGCCAATGGATGGATGAGGGCGGCATCGATCCACTGACTGATGTCACGGCACCGGCTGACGCCGAAGTGCACTTGAATCTTCGCCTGATTCCCTATTCCGAAGGCCACTCATTATTGTTGGCGCGCGATGTCAGCCAGATCCTGCGCGTCGAGAAAATGCGGCGCGATTTCGTGGCCAATGTTTCGCACGAATTGCGAACACCGTTGACTGTCGTGCACGGGTATCTCGACCTTATCGAGCCGGAACAGATTCCCGAGTTCGAATCGATCATTCGCGAGCTGCGAAGCCAGTCCAGGCGGATGACCCAGATCGTCGAGGATCTGCTGACCCTGTCGCGGCTTGATGCGGAGGAGGCACTGCCGAAGTCCAGGGTCGCCATACGCCCCCTAGTCACCACCTTGCATCGCGATGCGGAAGGCCTCAGCCGGGGCCGGCACACGATTTCCTCCAGCATCAAGGGCGGGCACGACTTGCGTGGCTCATCACGGGATCTCTACAGCGCCTTTTCCAATCTGGTCAGCAATGCCGTGCGCTACACTCCTGTTGGCGGGCGAATCCACATCGTCTGGATCAGCGACTCGAATGGTGGGAAACTCAGCGTGACCGACACGGGTCACGGCATTTCCGCCCAGCACCTGCCACGTCTGACCGAGCGCTTCTACCGCGTCTCGACCAGCCGGTCGCGAGAAACCGGTGGCACGGGTCTTGGGCTGTCCATCGTCAAGCATGTGCTGCAATTGCACGACGCACATCTGGAGATCGAAAGCGAACTGGGAGTGGGCAGTACGTTTTCCTGCGTTTTCAAACCCAGTCAGTTGCTACCATCGGAGTTTGCTGCGGAGGAAGTCCTGGAATGAACGTGCCCTTGGTCGAGGTAAGCAATGACCCGCCAGCCATGATGCCGTCCGCAACGACCAAGCCCGTGCACGAGACCGGGAACAACAAAGGCAAGCGCGACTTCAGCGACCCGTCGCTCTACCTCAATCGCGAACTCGCACAGATCGAGTTCAATTCGCGGGTCATGGCCCAGGCCGAAGACCCGCGCAATCCGCTGCTCGAACGCCTGCGTTTCATGTGCATTTCCTGCACCAATCTCGATGAATTCTTCGAGGTCCGGGTGGCCGTGCTCAAGCACCACCACGCATTCGGCGAGAGTACGCCGTTGGCCGACGCGACTCCGATCGGCGAACTGCTCGGCCAGATCCGCGAGCGCGCCCTGTCGCTGGTCAAGAAGCAATACGCCTTCTGGAACAATACGCTGCTGCCGGAGCTCAATCGCGAAGGTATCCGATTCCTTACCCGCGAAGTATGGACGGTCAAGCAGAAGCGCTGGCTGCAGGGTTATTTCCGCAACGAAACCCTGCCCGTCCTGTCTCCGCTTGGGCTGGATCCGGCGCATCCGTTTCCGCGCATCCTGAACAAGAGCCTGACCCTCGCTGTCGTACTGGCCGGCAAGGATGCGTTCGGACGCGAAGGGCACATGGCCTTGCTGCGTGCGCCGCGGTCCTTGCCGCGCATCATCCGCTTGCCGGACGAGGTCGCTGGCGAGGGCATTTCCTTCGTGTTTCTTTCCGACCTGCTGCATGAGTTCATGGACGAGCTGTTTCCGGGCATGCAGGTCAAGGGTTCGTACCAGTTCCGGGTAACCCGAAACAGCGAGCTTGTGGTCGATGAAGAAGAGGTCGAGAACCTCGCCATGGCCTTGCGCGACGAACTCCGCGGGCGCGGCTACGCCAAGGCGGTTCGACTGGAAGTCGGCTCCAATTGTCCGCGCTCGATCACGCAGATGCTCGAGCAGAATTTCGAACTGACGGATCAGGACGTCTATCTGTGCGATGGTCCGGTCAATGTCAGCCGAAGCGCCGCGATCTACGATCAGATCGACCGGCCCGACCTGAAATTTCCACCCTTCGTGCAACGCGTGAACCGGGTAGCCGCAGAAGGAGACAGCCTGTTCGATGCCATCCGCGAGCGCGACATCCTTCTGCATCATCCCTTTGAGTCGTTCTCGACGGTCAGCGAACTGGTCAAGCAGGCAAGTCTCGATCCGGACGTGCTGGCTATCAAGCAGACCTTGTACAGGTCGGGTACGGACTCGCAACTGGTCGATCACCTGATCGAGGCCGCACGCCTGGGCAAGGACGTGACCGTCGTTGTCGAGCTGCGCGCGCGTTTCGATGAAGAAGCGAATCTGCGCCTGGCGAACCGGCTGCAGGAAGCGGGGGTGCAGGTTGTCTATGGCGTGGTCGGCTACAAGACCCATGCGAAGATGCTGCTGATCGTTCGACGCGAATCGGGTTCATTGCGCCGCTACGTGCACTTGTCGACCGGCAACTACCATCACGTCACCTCGCGCATCTACACGGATTTCGGTCTGATGACCGCCGATCCGGGAATTGGCGAAGACGCACATCTGCTTTTCCTCCAGCTGTCCGGACTGGGTCCCATCATCAAGCTCAAGCATCTTCTGCATTCACCGTTCACGCTGCACAAGGGATTGCTGGCCAAGATCGAGCGGGAAGCGGAGCACGCCAAGGCCGGCAAGCCGGCACGCATCATCGCCAAATTCAATGCACTCAACGAACCCGAAGTGATCGAGACGCTGTATGCCGCTTCGTGCGATGGTGTGCAGATCGATCTGATCGTGCGCGGCGCCTGCACCCTGCGCCCGGGAATACCCGGCGTATCGGAGAATATTCGGGTCCGCTCCATCGTCGGGCGATTCCTGGAACACAGCCGTGTGTACTGGTTCCAGAACGACACTTCGCCGGAAATCTACTGCTCGAGTGCAGACTGGCTCTATCGCAACCTGCTTCGACGTGTCGAAACCTGTTTTCCGATACTCGATCCCAGTCTTGCTGCGCGAGTCTTCGACGAATCGCTGCAGAACTACCTGAACGACAATACCCAGGCCTGGCAGCTCGAATCGGATGGCAGCTATACGCGTGTTCCGGCCGGCAATGACAAACCGCATTGCGCCCAGATCGCGTTGCTGGAAAAGCTTTGCCCATGAAGTCCGTTGAACTGCCCGACGAGATTCAGGATGGCGACCTGATCGCCGCGGCGGATATCGGTTCCAACAGTTTTCATCTCGTCGTGGCGCGATACACGCACGGCGAGTTGCGCGTGATCGACCGCTTGCGCGAAAGCGTTCGCCTGGCCGCCGGCCTGCGCAAGGACGGCACTCTCAGCCGCGAACGACGTGAGCTCGCGTTCGACTGTCTGTCGCGGTTTGGCCAACGCCTGGCTGATTTCAAGCCTGGACGGGTTCGCGCGGTGGCCACCAATGCCGTCCGCCAGTTGGCCAGCCCGCAGGCATTCCTGCTTCCGGCGGAAACGGCGCTGGGCCATCCCATCGAAGTGGTTTCCGGCCGTGAGGAAGCGCGCCTGATCTATCAGGGTGTCGCCCGAGGCCTGCCAAGCAGCGACAAGACGCGACTTGTCGTCGATATCGGCGGCGGCAGTACCGAGTTCATCATCGGCCGCGGCCACGAAGCGCTGGAGCGTGAGAGCCTCCAGGTCGGCTGCATTGCCAGCACCATGCGATTCTTTGAAGACGGCAAGATCACGCCCCGCCGCTGGAAACAGGCGCTTGCCGAGATAGCTGTCGAAATGCAGCAGTTTGGCGCCCACTACCGCGAGCGCGGCTGGAGCGAGGCCATCGGTTCCTCGGGAACCATGAAGGCCATTGGCGGCATCGTTCAGGCCAATGGCTGGTCCGAGCAGGGCATCACGGCCGATTCCCTCGCCACCTTGCGGGAAACCTTGCTCGCCTTCGGGCACAGCAGCAAGTTGAACCTTCCTGGCCTGTCCAGCGACCGGGTCAACGTGATCGCCGGTGGCGTGGCGATTCTCGATGCGATTTTCAGGACATTCGGCCTCGAGCAGATGAACGTCTGCGATACCGCCATGCGCGAAGGCCTGCTCTACGACATGCTCGGCCGCGCGCTGCATACCGACTCGCGCAATACCAGCATCCGGGCTTTGGCAGAGCGTTACGGCGTGGAGGAAGCACAGGCAACCCGTGTTGGCGAGACCGCAGCGAATCTTCTTGCCCAGGTCGCGGATCGCTGGCAACTGGATGTGCAGGCCCAGGAAATCCTCCACTGGTGCGCACATGTGCACGAGATCGGCCTGGCCATCGCGCACAGCCAGCACCACGCCCACGGCGCCTACATTATTGCCAACTCCGACATGGCCGGCTTCGGCCGTCAGGAGCAGCAACAGCTGGCAGCGATCCTGCGCTCACATCGACGCAAGCCGGACACGGCGACCATGACAAGCCTGCCGCCACGCATGCAGCCCACCACGCAGCGCCTGACAGCCCTGCTGCGGCTGTCTGTGCTGTTGCACCGTGCGCGCAGCAGCGAAGCACTGCCCGACTTGCGATTGACCGCCAGGGACGGCGAGCTGACCCTCGACCTGCCAGGCACCTGGCTCGAGAATCATCCGTTGACCCGAATCGATCTGGAACAGGAACGTGACTACCTGAAGCTGATCGACATCAAGCTGGTGGTGAGCAAGTCCAGCAACCGGCTTGTCGCCGCCTGAAGGCATTCGCCTGCCAGCGCCGAACCGTTGTCCGGAACGCGATGCCGCTGAATCGCTTGAGGTAGCAGCCAGCTTCAGCTGCGATGCTCTATCGCCGACCCGCATATGAGCATCATGGGCATCGCAGCTGAAGCTTGCTCCGGCGAGCTGCCGCCATCTGCCCTGACTTCCGGATCTGTGGTCCCAGGCCATCCCCGGAGTTTTCGCGATCCGGCACAAGGCTTATGATGGGCAGATCCATTCCCGGACCAGGAAACCAGACGATGATCCACTTCCCCAGCATTCGCGGCGCGCGCGCCATCCTTCCCTTCGCCCTGCTCCTGGCGATTCCGTTCGGAGCCCTCGCCCAGGACAAGGCCGAGCCTGCACAGCCCGCGGCAAAGCCGGAAGCCGCGGCAGCGGCCGAAGCTCCGAAAGCCAACCCGAAAGCGAAGATCACGACCAGCGAGGGCGACATCGTCATCGAACTGAATGCTGAAAAGGCACCCAAGAGCGTCGAGAACTTTATCCAGTACGCGAACGACGGGTTCTACAACGGCACGATCTTTCATCGCGTGATCAACAACTTCATGATCCAGGGCGGCGGCTTCACCCCCGATCTGCGCCAGAAACCGACCCGACCCTCGATTCCGAATGAGGCCAACAACGGCCTCTCCAACAAGCGCGGCACGGTCGCCATGGCGCGTACACCGGACCCGAACTCGGCCACTGCGCAGTTCTTCATCAACCTGGTCGACAACCGCAATCTGGACTTCGTCAGCGACGAGCGCGCCGAAACCTGGGGCTATGCCGTATTCGGTGAAGTCGTCGAAGGCATGGATGTGGTCGACAAGATCAAGGCCATACCAACCGGCCCCAAGGGCCCGTTCCGCAGCGATGTACCGACCACCGACGTCGTCATCGAAAAGGTCGAGATACTTCCCTGATTCGAAGCCCGACCCGCTTGGATTTGGTCACCCCTCAAGTCGAACCGTCGACAAGGGCGCGATGCCGACTGTGAAAGTCCTTCTCCCGCCTGCGGGAGAAGGTCCCGCAGGGGGAAGAGGGGCTCTTGGCGCCTTTGATTTTCTCACCAACAGCAGTCGTACCGATCGCCGGAAAAGTTGATCCCGGTGTACTGCGGATTTTGCGGCCCAGAGCAATAGTCGAAAAATAGCCATGGCTGCCAACGAAACCCGATGACCACCCTCTTCATCTCCGATCTCCACCTCGACCTGTCTCGCCCCGAGATCATTCGGCAATTCGAAGAATTCATTCGCTATGAGGCAGTCCGTGCGGATGCCCTCTACATCCTCGGGGACCTCTTCGAAGCCTGGATCGGCGACGACGCCGACAGCGAAATCGGCCAGCGCTTCATCGACGCCATGCGACCCATGCGCGATGCCGGTCGCCCCACCTTCTTCATGCATGGCAACCGGGATTTCCTGCTCGGAGAAAGCTACGCGCGCAAGGCCGGCCTGACCCTGCTGCCGGACCCGTCGGTCATAGATCTCTATGGAACGCCCACCCTGCTGATGCACGGCGACAGCCTGTGCATAGACGACGGGCAGTATCAGCAGTTCAGAACCCTGTCGCGCTCACCCGATTGGCAACGCCAGTTTCTTGAGCGCAGCGTCGAAGAGCGGGAAGCATTTGCTGGCCAGGCCCGCGAAGAAAGCCGGCGGCACACGGGCAGCGATGCCAATTCGGCGATCATGGACGTCAATCAGGAGGCCGTATGGCTGCCTCAATGCCTGAGCCGGAGTGCATCACCTGATACACGGCCACACCCACCGCCCCGCCACCCATCAGTTCGAACTGGATGGCAAATCGGCGGAGCGCATCGTACTGGGAGACTGGTATGAGCAATCCAGCAGTATCAGTTTTGACGATTACCTGGAAAGCTCTTCCGAGCTGCGTTGATCACAGGCCTCTCCAATCCAGGCCTTACTCCACGGAGAACTCTTGCAATGCCACGGGGAGAGTGGGATTCGTAATGGTAACTGGCCCACAACCAGCACCAAACGTTGTCACTAACAAGTAGTAGGTACCGTTCGCCAGGCTATCCATGGGCCCCAAGGTTTCTGTTCCGCCCGCGCCAGCACTGTCGGCCTCCAAAGGGCATGGAGACGAACCATTGCAACTGCCCGACATCAATCCAACATAGATGTCATAGGCCGCATTGGACGTGGAAATAACCATACTCCCTGAATGAGCGCCCGGCCCGACCTGCACGGACCAGATGGCATCAGTAGCGTTGCCGATCGGATTTAAACCGCTGCAAGAAACCGCCAGCTGATCCGTTGCCGTGCAAGTGTCATATGACGGCAGGGGAATTCCGCTCTGGGCTCCGGTAATGTTGCCGGCGGTCGGCGTGCAAACCTGTGCGGAAACACATCCCGAAAACGCAGCAAATGCCAAGCCAATCCAGATCTTGCTCATGAGCACTTCCTTCCTTGATGCCAAAATTCGTCAATTCGGATGATATCTCTCTTTGTGCGGCAAGCAAAATTGCTAACGCCTCGCGAATCAATTCTGCAATTTGGTCGCGCAAGGAACTTTGCCTCGTCTGCTCTGGGGCGGCTACTTTGCTTTAACCGCCTGCGGAGTTGTGAACTCCCGCTTTCGCCCATCCTCGTACACAAGGCCAACGTAGTAGTAGTAAGTGGTGCCGGACTCTGCATCCATGTCGCGCCAGCGGTAGATTGAACCGATCTCGCCCGAACTATCCAGCCGCTTGATGAAATCGTGGCTAACCCTCTTGAATGGCCCGTCCTTCGAGCTTCCGCGGAAAATCTCATAGCCCCACACGCCATACTCATTGGATGCTTGCCAGGTCAGCAACGGCCCCTTTCCCTCGGGGGCAGGCATCTCTAGCGGCTGAGGTGGCTTCCGGATAGCGTTCCTTATGACGTCGGAAACTTGTGGCTCTGCTTCCGCAGATGCCCTCAAATCGTCGTCCAGATTCCTGATTTGAGTGTCTTTGCCGATAATGAGTGCTCCGAACTCAATTGGAAACTCGCGCTTTGACGGAAGCAGTTCTAGTACCACTTTTCCTCCGCGCTGGCCACGCTCGCTTTGAGCCGGAAAGCCGATGCGCAGATTCATGCACGAATCATTCTTAGGGATGCAGTCCTGCAATGTGGCCTGAGCTTCGATGCCTTCAACGCGGACAGAGCCAATCTTGATGGGCTTGCCATCGATTTCTTCCAGCCTGACGATTCGTTCGCTGGATTCGCCGGTTCGCATCAGCGCGAAATCTACCGGATTCATGCTAGGCACAAGTCGCGTAACCATCTGGCCACGAACACGTAAGCCTACCTTGGGCTGCAATGTACTCGAGGTGGAAAGGATCACGTATTCATCAAACAATCCCAATGGTGCGTTCTTCTTGCTGACAAGGTGGATTCCAAGTCCGTCATCAACTACTTCGGTCTTGAATCGATCACCATCGTCGACAACACCTGTCAACTTTAGATTCGAACCAGGCACCCTCTTTATCGTCAGGGTCCTGGTAGCGCCGTTGATCTCGTCGATGTTTCCAAAATCGACCTTTACGGACTCCGGGTCCACGACCCAATCAACAAAGCCGCGAACCGCAAAACTCATTTCAGGCGTGTCAAGGTTGCCCGTATAAACATCAAAGTACTTGGCAATTCGCCCGACGCCGTGATCAGTCTGGATGGCGACTTCAAACTCGACGCTGCCGTTCGGCGCAATCTCGATCGGGGTTGTCCCAAGAAACTTGTCCGTAGCTAGCCGCGGCCTGATCGCATCGATAGTCACCGTCTTGTTGCTCAAATTTGTGAGTTTCACATTCGCGCGGGTTTCCTGATAGGGAAACGCGACACCAAACTCGGGCTCGCTAAGTACCGACAGCATTTCGCTGGGTACTGGCGACGTGGGGCGCGAATCGGCCGCCGATGCGGTGGACAGCAACGCTAACAACGCGATTGCGACAGATACTTTTAGCCGGACCTTCATTTTTCTCTCGCCCATAAAAAAGCCCACGTGTCTCCACGTGGGCTTTTAGGATGACTTCTGCTTACTCTACCGAGAAACCTTGGAGGCTCACCGGCAGCGTAGGCGGAGTGATAACGACCGGACCACAACCTGCACCGAACGTGGTAACGAGCAGGAAGTAGGAACCGTTGGCCAAACCATCAACCGGACCAAGCGTTTCGGAACCGCCGGCTCCGTTGCTGTCGGCCTCAAGTGGGCAAGGCGACGAGCCATTGCAGGTGCCCGACATCAGACCAGCATAGATGTCATAGGTTCCCACGGAGGTCGTGATCTGGAAGCTGCCGTTATGGGCACCAGGGCCGACCGTGACCGCCCAGACGGCATCGGTCGCGTTGCCAATCGGATTCAGGCCACTGCAGGATACCGCCAGCTGATCGGCTGCGGTGCAGGTATCAAAAGCGGCCTGCGGAGTATTGCTGGTGGCGCCGTTCAACACCGGGGTACCGGCACTAGGGGTACAGTTCTGGGCGAAGCTTGCCCCGGCGAACATCAACGACGCCGCGACAGTAGCTCCAAGCAAAGTCTTTTTCATTATCGTCACTCCAAAAAGTATTCAACAGGTTTTTATGTAAGCCAGTTGCTCAGTTGCCGATGAAGGTCTGGCGACGGGAATCGAACTGGTCAAAGTAGACATAGTTCGTGTTCGTGAAGTTCTGGCGCCAGAAGGTGCTTGCACCAGCGAGGCCCAGGACAACCTGATCAACACCGGTCCAGACGCTGTTGGCCAGGTTCGAGACGGTACCCGTCGGGCTGCCATCGCTGGTAGAGGTTGCTACATCGGTCACCCAGTAGCGCATGCTGCCCGTGCCAGCGGCGACAGTGAGGTCGATTTCCACACGGTTCGCGCCGGCCTGATTCGGAAGTGCGACGTCAACGATCTGGTAGAGGCTACCCTGGTTGGTGTCACCAACCAGAAAACGCAGCGAAGCTGCCGTTCCATTGCCACGCAGGAAGGCCTGCACCAGGTTGCCGGTGCCGCCCGGCGCCGTACCGGTACCGATGACATTGAACACGGTGGCCGCACGATTGGCTGCGGTCAGAGTGATTCCCGACGCGTCAACGATGAACTGCGCGCGGTAGCGGGTTTCACTGGCCGGTGTCTGGTCAAGCACGCCTGCCTTGGCCGCCGGCGAGCTGTTCTGGTTCAGCGCGGTGCGCAGACGGCACGGCGTGGAATCATATCCGCCGGTCTGGCTCGAAACGGTGCCCTGCAGCTGAAGGGTCAGGCTCCACGGCGGGGAAAGGCTGGTCGGGCACTGTGCCATGGCGGCGCCAGCTGCACCAAAACCCACCAAGCCCACAACTGCCATAGCAAGTGTTTTCATTTTCGTGTTCATTTGGTTGTCTCTCCAGGATTGTCTGGGTGGGGTGGGTCCCCTTCCCCTTAAAGCACACACCGAAAGGCCTAGCCCGTGCCTTAACCGTTCGGAGCTTAAGGACTTTACCCTTTGCTCGTCAACAGCTTCCGCGCTTTTGCTTGGCCAACTTGTCAGAACCGGGCTTTGATCTGTCGTTCCGTCTCACCTCGAAAAAGGGGGAGAGTCGGCCCGTCATTCCCTGTTCACAGGACAATAGACGCATGGGAATGCCGGATCCGGACACTCTTGCTCTTCGCGCACCCATTCCCAATCCGTCCCATGAACAGTGTCGGGCGTCCTTGCGGGTCTCCGGGCCCGGCAAGGCCCGTGCTGCCCCGGGATCCCATGCGCAGGCGCGGACAGCCTTCGACAACCCCTCTCTTGCCTCGAATCGCCCTGCTCCAGGCTTTTCTGGCACAAGTCACGCATTGATTGACATGCAAGCCGGCGGATGACGAGAATCGCGGTCCCCTGCTCCCCATCAGGTCTGACTTGACCACGCTGCTGCCTACCGATTGCCTGGCTGTCATCCCCGCCCGAGACGAATGCGCCACGGTCGCAAGCGTGGTGGCCGGCGTGCGCGCAGCGCTGGGATGCCGCGTGCTCGTTGTCGACGACGCCAGCACCGATGGAACGGGCGCCACCGCCCGCGCCGCGGGGGCAGATGTATTGACGCTGCCGATAGGGCTGGGCGCCTGGGGCGCGAGCCAGACCGGCATCCGCTATGCGCGGAAACACGGGTTCAAGTCAGTACTCTGCCTGGACGCCGATGGACAGCACATGCCCGATTCCCTGCCGCTTCTGTTCGAGGCACGCAGGCAGACGAATGCCAATGTCGTCATCGGGACGTGCTTTGAACGGCTCAGCCTGCCGAAACGGATTGCCTGGCAATATCTGAGACTGCTGACCGGCCTTCGCCTGCGCGACTTCACGTCGGGATTGCGTCTTTACGATCAGCAGGCCATGCAGGTGCTCGCTGCGCCGGAAGCGAGCCTGCTGGACTTCCAGGACGTGGGCGTACTCATGTTGCTGGCAGGAAAAGGCATGCGAATCACCGAGACCCCGGTGCCGATGCAGGCGCGCAAGAGCGGACATTCTCGTGTATTCGCTTCCTGGGCCGTGGTCGCGCGTTACATGTTCAACACGACGATACTCTGCATCTCGCGCGTGGATCTAGGAACGCGGGCAGCGGAACCGGCTGCAGCGAGCGTGAAAAACTGATGCTGGACGCCCAGATCACCGCCGCCATTCTCGGCTTCGCCCTTGCCGGTGCGATCCTCTACCTCGTGCGCCGCGACCATCTGCACGGACCGTTCGCGGCGTGGTGGCTGATGGTGGCCGCGGCCACGCTCATTCTTGGCATGTTCCCGGCTCTGGTCATCTGGCTCGGCAAGCTGACCGGCATCAACTATGCGCCGGTGCTGCCGATCATCATTGGACTGTCGATGGTCTTGCTGAGGCTGCTCAAGCTCGATATCGATCGCTCCCGGCAGGAACGCCAGATGCGCCGACTGACCCAGAAACTGGCCATGCTCGAGCAGGAAATCGAACGCTTGCGCAATCCGGTCAACTCCGGTTCCTCCGACGCCAAGTCGATCGACTAGCTCGATGCGGGTACTTCATCTCGGCAAGTACTACGAGCCGCATCGAGGCGGCATCGAACGCTACTTGCAGGATCTTGCCGAATGGACCGCCCGGGAGGGGCACTGCACAAGTGCCCTGGTCCATCAGTCGCCCGGCGACTGGCGCAGCTCCCATGGCCCGTACAACGGAGTCGAGCTGTGGCGCGCGGGATGCATCGCGGCTCCCCTGTACACGCCGATCAGCCCGACCTATCCGCTGCAACTTGGGCATGCGCTGAAAACGATCCGCCCTGACCTGCTCCACCTGCACATGCCGAACCCTTCGTGTTTCGCAGCCCTGTTCAGTCCGCGCGCGCGCGCGCTGCCGTGGATCGTGCACTGGCATGCCGACGTGTCCGCCGACATGCCGGATTGGCGCGTACGCATGGCCTATCGTCTGTACCAGCCGTTCGAGCGGTGGCTGCTCAAGCGTGCCGCGGCCATTGTCGCGACCTCGCAAGCCTATAGCGACGCCAGCGCCGCTCTCGCACCGTGGAAATCGAAAGTCAGAGTGGTCCCTCTCGGAATAAAGGATCGAAATCCGGTCCCGGGCACGGCTCCGGCCTGGCCGCCGGGAAGTGGACTGCGGATTCTCGGCGTTGGCAGGCTCAGTCACTACAAGGGGTTTGCACGACTGCTCGAAGCACTGGTCGAGCTGCCGGGGTGTCGGCTGGTACTGGTTGGCAATGGCGAACAGCGCGATTCCCTGCAAGCCATGGCCGTCAGGCTGGATATCGCGGCACGGGTGTCCTTCATTTCTGATTGCGAGGAGGCCGAACTGCAGGCCGCCTATGCCGACGCGGATCTGTTCGTATTGCCGTCCCTGGACAGAAGCGAGGCATTTGGACTGGTCCTGCTGGAAGCCATGCGGGCAGGCCTGGCTGTCGTGGCCTGCGATATCCCGGGATCAGGTGTCGGACAAGTTGTCGTCGACAACGAGACAGGAATTCTGGTCAGACCCGGCATCGCGGCGGATCTGGTTCAGGCCATTGCCCTGCTGGAGAACGATCCGGCTTCACGGGCTGCGATGGGTGCTGCAGGAAGACGTCGCTGGGAACAACGATTCACCCTTCAGCAGTCGGCGCAGTCGATTGTTCAGGTGTATCGCGATTGCTCAGGCTGAACCCCACGATCAGCAAGGCCAGCAGTGAAAACACGGCCGGCACGATGTGCAGGATCAGGCGATTGGCGCTGGTGTAGTTTTCCGCCCAGGTCGACGCTTCGGTAAAGAAGAACAGCACAAACAGGAACAGCGCGCAGAGACCGAGCATCGCGCCAAGCGACCGCGCCATTCGGCTTTCCTGGAAAACGTGCCAGCGCAATGCCACGGCCAGCGGCAGCAGGTACCAGAGCAAATGCCAGTTGGGCAGCGTCAGCAAGCCGGACAGCATGGCCCGACCCACCGGTCTCCAATGAAGGTCCAGAGCCCCCAGCGCTGGAACAATCACTTCACCCCAGCTTGCGCGCACCCAGCCAAGACCGAGGATCGGTATCGCGAATCCGCCCAGGGCCAGGCCCAGCAGAGCGAGTAGCAGCGCTGCTGTGACAACCCACCAGCGAATCCGCTTGGGCAGCATGCTCAGGACTACGACCGAACTGAATATGGCGAGCCAGACCGCACCTTCCAGTTTGATCATCGGCAGTGTGGCCGCAAAAAGGCCTGCCAATACGAGCTGCCCAGGGGCGCGATCGTGCATCCAGCGCAACCAGCCGAGCACGGCCATGCCCAGTGCCGCCGCCAGCCAGAGGTCCGCATAGCCTGCCAGTGCGACATGGGCGCCCAGCAAAGGCAGGGAAACCAGGCCGTAGACCAGCAGCATGCACTGTTCCGGGCGTAGCCCGATTGCACGCCATTGACCATAGCTGGCCAGTCCGATCGAGGCGAGTACCCCGGTCCAGGCAAAATTGATCAATGGCTCGTTCCAGCCACCTGCGGCGCTGGCGAACCATATTTCGATCCACGCCAGCAGCTCCGGATAGTCCCAGATGGCGGCGGTACGCAGCGGTAGGTCAGGATTCGCAAGCCACTCCTGCATCGACACATAGGGAACGTAGTGACCGATCAGAAACCATGCCTTGGGCTTCACCGACCAGGCTGACCAGGCATCCCAGGGAAAGGTCGGGCGCAACAGCGCCTCGCTGCCCAGCACACCCAGCCGAAGCACGATGGCCGCCAGCAACGCCCACCACAACACACGGAGTGCAGGCGAAAGGCCTTGCTCCAGGAGAAGGAGTGATTTCCTGTTGCGCAGTTTCAAAGCCACTGCCCAGGCAAGAATGCCAATGCCCGCCAGCCATGGTGCCGTGTCGGAAAAGGCCTGTCGGGTGTCTTCTTGCGCAATGAACGAGGCAAGCCCGGCCACCAGAAACAACCCGAACAGGAATCCCGTGCCAAGAATTGCCGCGATGTCTCCTTGCGCGCGCATACCCCGATTCAAGGCCAGACAAATTCCGGTGCCGGCAAACCACGGCAGAATCCAGGCGAGGATGTAGGCGAGACTCACGAGCCCTCTCCTACCTGGAACACGATCAACGGATCGCGGCGATAAATGATCTCTCCCGGCAGCCGCAAGCCGTCACCGTGCATGATCTTCCTCTGCGAATCGAAGCGCCAGCCGGCGGTATCGTAGAGAACCACGATACTGCTTTCAGGCAAGGGCTGGTCTGGCGCTGTCGCCCGGGCTTGCGCCAGCACGCCCACATTCATCGGCAACAAGTGATAGACCAGCCGCAGCACCGTGAAACTGGAAGCCGAGTGGACCAGAACGCGCGTATTGTCCGGCACGTCGCGCAGCGCCTGCTTGAGCTCGCGGGCTGTCTCGACAAGATCCTGATCCGCCGAGTGCAACTCGCGTTCGGGCCAGGAGAATCCGCTGTAGAGAACTTCGGTGGCCGAGTGTCGCCAGCGCAATCCGGAATGCCATTGCAGATCGAGCATCGTCCAGCCGACAAAGAGTGCGACGACCCCGACACGCAGCAATGCTGCACCACGCATCCTCAAGATCACGTACGACCAGAACAGGATCAGGCCGACGGCCAGCATCACGCAGAGAATCAGGGACTGTGCACGCGGCGTGTCGGTATCGCGACCGAGTGCATGCACCGAACGCTGGCTCCACGGCCACTGACCGGTCCAGTCCGTCAGGAGGGCAGAGAGGTCCCCCTGCCAGGAGCGCGAGTACAAGCTGGCACCCACCAGGGTAAACGGCTTGAAGCCCTGCATGGGAGGCACGATTTGCGGGGTCGGATATTCGGCAAAGGCCAACTCCGTGATGCGGCCCCTCCACTCCGGCACCGTGCCGAGATCGAACCAGGAGTCGCCATCACGCGGCCATGGCAGCGAGACCACGGTGACGTCCTCGTCACCGACGCGCCGGAACACCAGAGAAAGCTCCAGGGTGTGCGGAAACTGACTGAAGTGATAGCGGAGAATGGTGTTCTCCGTGGCATCGACTCCATTGAGCACCACCGACTGCAACGCAGTCCGATCATCGCCCACTGCGCCGATGTTGAGCCGATCCTCGTCCTGGGCCGCGCCCCCCATCACCACCCGAAATTCGGAGCCTGCCCAGTTGCGCTGCTGTTGCGCGAATATCGGAGACTGCCAGTCGACGCCGGCCGCCCACAGCAGCACCAGGCTCAGGCTGACAAGAACGGCACTGGCGAATAGCAGCCGTCTCACGCGGCGAGGCTGCCAATGTGGACCAGTTCGGCGGCGCTGAATCCTGCCGCCCGGCGCGCCTCAAGATTGAACGGCCCGCGCAGACTTCCCTTCATGTGCAGCTCGAGCAGTGCAGCGAAGGTCGATTCGGGCTCCACACCTTCCTGCTCGCAGCACCAGGCGAACCAGCGTGAACCGGCAGCCACATGAGGCACTTCTTCGCGCAGGATGATTTCGAGAACGTCCGCGGTTGCGCTATCGCCCACGCTGCGCAGCCTGTGGATCATGGCGGGTGTGACATCCAGTCCGCGCGCTTCGAGCACGCGTGGCACCAAAGCCATGCGCTGCAAACACGAATCGGCGGTCAGCACGGCCATTTCCCAGAGACCATTGTGGGCATCGAAGTCGCCATAGGCATGACCCAGCTCGCGCAATCTCTGCGTGAGCAGCCTGAAGTGGCGCGCTTCGTCTTCGGCGATGCCCACCCAGTCGGCGTAGTACGCCTCGGGCATGCCGCGAAACCGGTACACCGCATCGCAGGCAAGGTTGATCGCATTGAATTCGATGTGGGCAATGGCGTGAACCAGCGCCGCCCTGCCCTCATCGCTGCCCAGCCCTCGCTGGGGAAGGTTGCGCGGCTCGATCAATCGAGGCAAGGCGGGCTTGCCGGGGTTGCCGATCGGTTCAGCGGAAGTGCCCTGGGCAGAGGCTTGCAGCTTCCCGGAACGGTAGTCGGCAGCCAGCTCGTGCGCCAGTGCCACTTTCTGATCCGGATCTGCGGATGCCAGACAGCGGTGGGCTGCTTCGAACAGGTCTTTCTTGGCCACCCCACCACTCCCCAGAAGGCAAAAAAAGCTGACATTGCTCAGCCGTACCCGATTCTGCCTCTTTCCTGCCCGGTTTGACAAAGCACCCATTCACAATCCAACAACGAAGCAGTAACGCGAGGGCAGCAATCGAAGCCTGCGACGTGTAGCGCGCTTTTTGCTTTGTCGCGCGGCAAGCTTCAGCCTGCCTGGCGTCGCTTGTCCTTGGCTTCGTCCGATCGCGAGAATTCCAGCTGGTCGAGGTAGGTGGGTTCGACGCCGGTCACGTACTCGCCGGAGAAGCAGGAGGCATCGAATTCCTGCAGCTTCTCGTTGCCCTCGGCGATCGATGCGACCAGGTCGGAAAGATCCTGAAAAACCAGCCAGTCTGCACCGAGCACCTTTTCGATTTCCGCTTCGGTTCTGCCATGAGCCACCAGTTCTGCTGCCGATGGCATGTCAATGCCATAGATGTTCGGGTAGCGAACCGGCGGCGCGGCCGAAGCCAGGTAGACGTTCTTGGCACCGGCATCACGGGCCATCTGGATGATCTGGCGCGATGTTGTCCCACGGACGATCGAATCATCCACAAGCAGTACATTCTTGTTGCGGAACTCCAGCCCGATCGGATTGAGCTTGCGGCGAACGGATTTCACGCGCTCGCTTTGACCGGGCATGATGAACGTGCGTCCGATGTAGCGGTTCTTGACGAACCCGTCACGCATCGGCACACCCAGGACCTGAGCGAGGGATGAGGCCGCAGTCCTCGAGGTATCCGGTATCGGGATCACCGAATCAATGCCGTGGTCGGGCTTGAGCCGCAGAATCTTGGCCGCCAGTCGCTCGCCCATGCGCAGGCGCGCCTTGTACACCGAAACATCTTCGATCATCGAGTCCGGGCGAGCCAGGTAGACATATTCGAAGATGCAGGGCGCGTGCTTGACCGGCTCGGCGCATTGCCGCGTGAACAACTGTCCGTCTTGCGTGATCAGCACCCCTTCTCCCGGAGCGACATCACGCATCAGCCTGAAACCGAGAATATCGAAGGCGACCGATTCGGACGCCACGGCGTATTCCTTGCCGTCCGGCGTATCGCGCTCGCCCAGGACCAGCGGGCGAATGCCGTGCGGATCACGGAACGCAAGCAGCCCATAGCCGAGCACAAGTGCAACGACGGCGTAGCCGCCGACGCAGCGCTGGTGCACACCGGCAACCGCCTTGAACAGGTTGTCGCTGGACAGCGCCATGCGCTCCTGGATCTGCAACTCGTGGGCCAGCACGTTGAGCAGGAATTCGGAATCCGAATCCGTATTGATGTGGCGGCGATCGTCTTCGAACATCTCTCGACGAAGCGTATCGGTATTGACCAGGTTGCCGTTGTGCGCCAAGGCGATGCCGTAGGGCGAATTCACATACAGCGGCTGGGCATCATTGCTGCCCTCCGAACCGGCTGTCGGATAACGGCAATGACCGATACCGATATTGCCGCGCAAGCCAAGCATGTGTTCGCGCTGAAACACGTCCTGGACCAGTCCGTTGCCCTTGTGCAGACGCAGGCGCGAACCGTCGATCGTGGCGATTCCCGCCGCGTCCTGGCCGCGGTGTTGCAGCACCGTCAGCGCGTCATACAGCGCCGATGCGACTTCGGAGGTTCCGACGATACCGATGATTCCACACATGGTTCAGTTCACTGGGAAGTCGAGGGATTGGATTCCTGCACAACAGGTGCAGTGGTGTTGATCAGTGCGTCTGCCGCGGCTGGCACGGCCACGGCAGCAGGTTCCAGATAACGAGCAACACTTTCAGGCAAGTAGGATGTCACCCATTGCGCGCCATTGTCGAAAGTCGGCAGCATTTTCGATGTCTGCCACCAGTCGTCGCGCACCACGGGCGTGAATTTCATCAGCAAGACAACCAGTACCACCAACGCAAATCCGCGCACCAGGCCGAATACCATGCCGAGCAGGCGATCCGTACCGGACAATCCGCTGCCGTTGACCAGCTTGCGCATCAGATAGCTGACGATGGCACCACCAATCAGGACCGCGACGAAACACAGTGCGTAGCCAAGAAGAACACGCACTGACGGCACCGATATGGCGTTGGAAAACTGGTCTGCAAGGTGCGGGCCAAATGTCCATGCGACCCAGAATGCGAGCACCCAGCAAACCAGGGCCAGCACTTCGCCGATGAAACCTCGCCACAGACCCACCAGGATCGAGAGGGCCAGCGTCGCGATGATCGCGTAGTCAAACCAGTTCATTGCACCGGATTCATGGCTGGGTTACGACCAGTCCATCCACTTTCAGCTTGTCCTTGATGCGCCCGCGCAGGGCCTCGGCTCCGCTGCGATCGGCTTCCGGTCCGGCGCGAACCCGCCACAGCGTCTTGCCGCCCGCGTTCACCTCCTCGACAAATGCCGCGAATCCCGCGGCCTGCAAGCGGCCGCCGAGCTTGTTGGCGTCTTCCACGGTCGCGAACGCGCCGAGCTGAACAGCCCAGCCACCTGCGCGAGTCGCCGGCACTGCACTCGGCGGCGAATCGGCCTTGGCATCCCCTGCGAGGCTGACGACGCTGCTCGGCACGTCACTCTTCAGCTGCTTGATGCGTATGCGTGCCGCTTCGGCTTCGGCGCGATCGGCATACGGGCCGACCCGCACGCGCTGCGCCGGTTTTCCCTTGAAATCGATGGCTTCGGAGAAGGCCGGAAATCCTGCGCGCTTGAGACTGGCAACGAGGTCATCGGCATTCTTGGACGAGGTATAGACGCCGAGATGCACCAGAAAGTCGCCGGTCGCAGCCTTGCCAGCCTCGATCTGAGCCGGCGTTGCCGGTTTCTCCGCTTGATCCGGCACGCTTGCCGGTTCTGGCTGGGGCTCGGCATTCGCAGGTTCCGGCATCGCTTCAACGCGAGGCGGCAGCTTGGTGTCGACGGTCGCCACCGGCTCTGCCGTTGCTGCCTGCTGCGCCGGCTGACGCGAAGGATCCTGATTCACTGCATCGACCGAAAGCACCCGCGTCTCGAACTCGCGGTCGGGCGGCGGCGGGATTTCCAGATCGACGGTTGCCGATTCCTGCATCGGTCCACTGCCACTGAACAGCATGGGGACGAAAATGATGGCGAGCGCGATGAGGACGACGGCACCGAGTAGACGTTGTTTCAAGGCGGGTTCCATGGGAATGGGTACGCTGACGAGTCGCCGCGATTATACGCGTCCTGGACAATGGATACGTTCAGGCGGCTGGCAAGGCTCGGGAGGCAGCCATGCGCAAGGCGGCAGACGCCACAAAGAACGAGCCGAATGCGATGACCCGGTCATTCGGCCCGGCTTGGTCCAGTGCCTCGGCCAGCGCATCGGCAACGTTGACGTGCCTGGCACAGACATCGATCACACCCGAACTCTCCAGGCGCTGCGCCAGTGCTGACACGTCAAGTCCGCGTGAACTTTCTGCATCAAGCCCCGCCAGGTACCACGAGTCCACGACTTCTGACAACGGCCCGACAATGCCGATGATGTCCTTGTCAGCCAACGCGCCGAACAAGGCAATGTTGCGGCCCGCGGCGGGATGGCCGGCCAGCCACGCGGCAAGCACCTCCGCAGCCTGCGGATTGTGTGCAACATCAACGATCAGTTCCGGCTGCCCCGCGAAACGCTGCAGTCTTGCAGGTGCCTTCGCGCGGGCGACCCCGGCCCTGATGGCGTCAACTTTCCAGTCCAGTCGGTCAGCCAATGCATGCAGTGCGGCGACGGCCGCTGCGGCATTGGCCTGCTGGGAAGCCGAATCCAGCGATGTGGGCGGCAGCGACAGCCGTGTCGATCCCCTTGACCAGACCCAGCCGGCTTCGGTCGATTCGGCGTGATAGTCCCGTCCTGCCACGATGAGCTGCGAACCGATCCGTCTTGCCTCTGCAATCAGCCCCTGCGGAGGATCGCGATCACCGACAATGGCCGGGCGGCCCGGGCGGAATATTCCGGCCTTTTCCCGCCCAATGACTTCACGATCGTTGCCCAGCCAGTCTTCATGATCGAGCGCTACCGTGGTCACGATGGATGCGTCGGCATCGATCATGTTGACTGCATCGAGCCGGCCACCCAGCCCTACTTCAAGCAAGGCCACATCAAGCTCGTTCTCGGCGAACACGAGCAGGGCCGCCAGCGTGCCGAATTCGAAATAGGTCAGCGGAACTTCACCGCGCGCGACCTCGATTCGCTCGAATGCGGTCGTCAACTCCGCATCCGTGGCTTCGCGACCCTTCATCCGGACACGCTCGTTGTAGCGAAGCAGATGCGGTGAGGTGAAGGCTCCGACCGTGTATCCAGCCGCGGCAAGCATCGCCTCCAGGAATGCCACGGTCGAGCCCTTGCCATTGGTGCCGCCAACCGTGATTACGACGCGAGCCGGCGCAGGCGCGCCAAGCGCCTTCCAGACAGTAGACACACGGTCGAGACCCAGCTCGATTTCGCGCGGATGAATGCGCAACTGCCAGTTCAGCCAGTCATCCAGGGTCCCGGGGAACAAGGGGCGAGCCCGATCCGGTCAGCGCATGAGGATCCGGCGCGGCTTTATCGGAAGCCGTCCGCGCCAGTACTGGATGATCACGAACCCCGCGGCCATGCCACCGAGATGGGCAAAATGCGCGACGCCGGCCTGGCTTCCGGTTACACCCAGATAGAGTTCGATGACGCCATAGCCGGTCACAAAAACCCAGGCCGGCATCGGAATCGGTGGAAACAGCAACATGATGCGCTGATGCGGAAACATCATGCCGAACGCCAGCAGGATTCCGAAAACGCCACCCGATGCCCCAAGCGTCGGGTAAAACCCGCCGGTAAACGCATGAATGACGAACAGCTGCGCGATCGCCGCACCGACTACGCAGGTCAGGTAATAGACAAGGAACGGGCGCGAGCCGAACAGGCGCTCGATCGCTCCGCCGAACATCCATAGCGCCAGCATGTTGAAAAGCAGATGCGTCAGGCCTCCATGCAGGAATCCATAGGTGAGCAACTGCCAGATCTCGAATCCGACCGATCCTCCTCCCTGAATCAGGCGTTCCGGCCCCATCGGCCACAGCGCGAACAGGATGACCAGCTGCTCGCCGATCAGCATTTGCAGGAGATAGATCACGCCATTGGCGATCAGCAGGTTGCGGGTAACGGGCGGCAGGTCGAAGGGCATGCGGACTCCTTGCTAGTCGGACGATGGTGACACGGAGGCACACCGGTGTTCCAACGTCGAGGCAAACTTCACGGGTTTCAACAGCTGGCCTTGCCGGATCAGTTCCAGGCGTCCGGTGACCACAACTCCGAATCCAGATCACGCTGCCAGCCGAATTGCACGAGATTCACCCGAACCCCGGACAAGGCCACGCCCTCGGCAAGCAATCTTCGCTTCTGCTCCCGAAACGCCTTGCTGCCGGGCGGAAAAGCGAGACGACCGTCTGCACGGACCACCCGATGCCAGGGCAACCCCACCCCCTCGCCCGCCTCGCGCAATACTCGACCCACCAGACGCGCTCGCCCCGGCAAGCCGGCCCTGTGGGCAATTTCGCCATAGCTGGTCACGGATCCGCGCGAAATTCGCAGAATCACAGCTTGAATGGACTGCTGATCAGGATTCGACATGGGCTTCAGCCGGCATTGTGACCGGGACACTCCAGAGGCGATGGGCCGCGACCTCGGGGACTATTCGAGCTAGCATGCGCCTAAACGAAATCCTGGAGAGTCCCGTGCAGAGCTTTGAACAGATCCGGTCCCACGTCAGCAACCTGCACACCATCCGCACGAATGATCCCTATCTGATCAGTTTTGATCTGCACCTCGAGCATGGTCGGCAGCAGGGCATCTATCTTGCGGAAATGGAAGGTGAGGATGGCCTGAAACATCTGCGCATTTCAACGCCCATTGGTCCTGCCACCGGCGTTGATCCGACACGCTGTCTGCGTTTCAACTGGGAACAGCGAACCGGCTACCTTGCGATCAGCGATCTGGACGGATCGCCCTATCTGCATCTGGTCGAAAACCGCCCCTATTCCCTGCTGCATGGGGACGAACTGGATCGCGTCGTCAACGAGCTCGGGCAACTGGGCGACCGTCTCGAACAAGCCCTCTCGGCGGGTGGCGACTCGCTTTAGGGCCCGGGAATCGGGAATCTGGAAGCTTGTCTTGCGTTGACGCCCGAGGAAATACCGCAGGTTGGCGGTGAGCGCCAGCGAGCTCCAACATCAACTGGTTGGAAGATCGCAACAGGCCGCAGCCGCTTGCAGTACCTGGCCTATGCCAGACCGAAGGCCTGCAGCAGTCGAACCAGCAGCCAGGCCAGCAAGCCGGTTACCGGAATGGTCAGCAGCCAGGCCCATACCATGCGCTCTACAACCGTCCATTTGATCGCTGAAAAGCGCTTGGCCGCGCCGACGCCCATGATGGCCGAAGAAATGTTGTGCGTGGTGGAGACCGGAATTCCGAAGTGACTGGCGGCAAGAATGACGCTGGCGGATGCCGTCTCGGCCGCAAAGCCATTGACCGGATGCAACTTGACCAGCTTGTGACCCAGCGTACGAATGATGCGCCAGCCACCGGCAGCGGTCCCCGCAGCCATGGTCAGCGCGCACAGCACCTTGATCCAGACTGCGATTTCGAACTTGCTGTTCGGATCCTCTTCGATACGGAGGAAATTGAGCCAGCCCGGCAGATCGTCCAGCGTTCCTGCGGAGGTGGCGCCCACCAGGGCCAGCGCGATGATACCCATGGTTTTCTGGGCATCGTTCATTCCATGCGACAAACCCATGGCGCTCGCCGAGAGGATTTGTGCCTTGCCAAAGAAACCGTTCAGGAACTTCGGCCGGGAAAGGGTCTGCAGGACGCCCGAGCGATTGGCCATCGAGCTGACCAGGGCGAATATTCCGCCCATGATCGCGAATCCGAGGAAAAATCCGAGTAGCGGCGAACTGAACATCGGCACGACGACCTTGGGCAGCAAGCCCGTGCCTTGCCACCAGTGCTCTCCGCCCTGCCACCAGATGATGGATGTCCAGTCGTCATAGGCAGCGGCCAGCGCCGCACCGCACAAGCCACCCACGAGGGCGTGCGAGGAACTTGAAGGCAAACCCCACCACCAGGTGATCAGGTCCCAGATGATGGCACCGAGAAGGGCGCAGATAAGCACCTGCGGTGTCACCGCAACCACGCCGGCATCGACCAGGCCCGACGCGATGGTCTTCGCAACGGCGGTACCCAGGAGGGCACCGAACAGGTTCATCACGGCAGCCAGAATCACGGCCTGCACCGGACTGAGTACCTTGGTCGCGACAACCGTTGCAATCGAGTTCGCGGTATCGTGGAAACCGTTGATGTACTCGAAAACGAGCGCAACGAAGATGACCAGAAAGACGAGGATCAGGCTCAGGGTCACGGAAGGTCCTTGCCGATTCGATCAGGAGTTTTTCAGGGCAATGTGGTAAATCACGTTGCCGGCATCCCGACATCGATCAATGGCCTTTTCCAGCAGCTCGAATAGATCCTTGCGTACCATCAGCTGGGCCGCGTCGGCTGAATCGGAAAACAGGTTTCCATAGAGCTCAAGCAACAGCCGGTCCGCCTCGGCTTCGATCGATTGCATGCGTTCATTCAGCGAATGCATCACGTCGAGCTTGATGCCTCCACGCAGCTCGCCCACCATGCTCACGATGACGTCACAGGCTCGCTCGAGCATGGCCGCCTGCGCACCGTATTTGATATCCACCAATTGATCGGCGAACAGGGCATGCCGTTCGGCGAATTTCTCGACGGTTTTCGGAATCTTGTAGAGGGCGCCAGCCAGGGCCTCGATGTCTTCGCGCTCAAGCGCGGTCACGAAGGTGTTGACCAATTCGAGATTGATCTGCGCGAAAAGATCCTTTTCACGCTTGCGGGCGACCCGGAACTGGTCCAGAGCCGGCGTTTCCGCACCCTCGTCCAGCATGGTGCCGAGTGCTCGCGCACTCAGTCGGGCGGCCTCTGCACTGGCCTCGAGCAGCCCATAGAACTTGTCACCCTTGCCGAAGATCGTTTGCAACGAGAACATGGAATGCTCCGAACCGGATTTGAAGGGGAAACGTGATCGATGTATGGCCGCGCGCTCCCCGCAGGCGGCCACCCCGCGATATTACAGTAATGTTACAGCCGCGAATTCCCCGGCTGGAACTCTGTTCCCGTTCGGAGCAGGTGACCCCGCCGGATTCTGGCCTTGCCCATCAGCCCGGAAGCGCCAGGACTCCGGGAAACGCGGCCAACCGGGCGATTCGGCCACTCTGATGGGCAGGTACATGAGACCTCCTGGAAGCGGCTCTCGATTCCGCTGTCGCAACAGTGCCTCGACGCGTTTCCAATTTCGCAGGTATGAGCAGAACCCTGCTCAATCTGTCCGGTCGTGGTGCGCCAGGCGCGCCATGCGCTGCGCATCCGCAAGTATTCCGCGCAGCACGCGCAGCTCGCGCTGATCCGGATGGGCTCGCAGGAACAGGCGACGCAATCGCTGCATGATCGTCGTTTCGGACCGGCCCTTGTGGAACTCGATATCGTGCAGCGTCGTTGCGAGATGCTCGAAGAAGCCTTCGAGTTCGGCGGCAGTCGCGGGCTCGTCCGTGTTGCCCTTGCGCGGCGGCGTCCCCGCCAACGCTGCCATGCGTGCCTCATAGGCGAGGACCTGGACGGCCTGGGAGAGGTTCAGCGAGGAGTAACCGGGGTCGCTCGGGATGTGCACGGCAGCATGGCACAGCTTGATCTCGTCATTGCTGAGCCCCGAAGTTTCATTGCCGAATACGTAGGCGACTTCCCGCCCATGCGCAGCAGCGTCGACTACGCGTCTGGCCGCTTCCGCGGGCAGGAGCTCCTCGAGCGCCACCCCGCGAAGTCGCGCCGTGGCGCCGAGCACGAGGCTGCAATCTCCGATAGCCGATTCCAGCGAATCGAATCGACACGCGGCTTCGAGCACATCGTCAGCACCAGCGGCCATGACATGGGCGTCGATATGCGGGAACGAGGCTGGAGATACCAGACAGAGTCGCGTGAACCCCATCGTCCGGATCGCCCGCGCGGAGCTGCCTATATTTCCGGGATGCGAAGTATTGGAAAGAACGAAGCGGACGTGCCTGGCGGCGGCCTCGGTGTTGGGCTGTTCAGCCATCAGTAGTCGCGCTCCGCCTTCTTCAATCGATGTTCGCCATAGTTCGAAACCGCAGCGGCATGCTGGGCCCGCGCGTCGCCACACTCTCGCACAGACCGTCCCACTCAGTAGCCGTGCCCGCAGGCCGTGAGCTGCCCTGTCCGGAGCACGCCATTATCGCGTCGCAGGCTCAGCGTGTCTGCCCGACTTCCAGGCACGTCCGAATTCCGTCGAGGTCTCCTGCGCCATCTCTCGCGAATTCACGGACTTGGTGGCAATTGGCTGAATTTGGTAACCTTCCGGCCCCGCGCGCGGCTTGACCGTGCCGCGTTGCTCTTTTTCAGTCCACTTCCGACGGAACCAACATGCCCAGACCCGCCGTAAACGTGGCGGTGCGCGCAGCGCGCGCCGCAGGCCAGATCATTCTGCGCTACATGAATCGCCTGGACAGCCTGGCGATCGTTGAGAAGCAACGGCTGGATTTTGCCTCGGAAGTGGATCGTGCGGCGGAAGCCGAAATCATCCGCGAACTGAAGCGCGCGTTTCCCGGCCACGGCATCCTCGCCGAAGAGTCCGGCGCACAAGGCAAGGGCAAGCATGTCTGGGTCATCGATCCGCTGGACGGTACCCACAACTACCTGCGCGGATTTCCCCATTTCTGCGTATCGATCGCAATGCTGGAAAATGGCGAGCCGATGCACGGGGTTGTCTACGATCCGCTGCGCGATGAGCTGTTTACCGCAAGCCGAGGCGACGGCGCCTATCTGAACGACCGGCGCATCCGTGTCAGCACCAGGCCCGACCTTGAAGGCGCCCTGCTGGTGACCGGATATCCGTATCGGCAGCGCGAGCATCTGGACGCCCAGATCGACATGACCCGCGCACTGCTTGGGCAGGCCGAAGACATTCGACGGACGGGATCGGCCGCACTTGATCTGGCCTACGTCGCCAATGGCCGGGTCGATGGCTATTTCGAGACCGGGCTGCAACCCTGGGACATGGCCGCCGGCTGCCTTCTCGTTCGTGAAGCCGGTGGTCGTTATTCCGATTTCGTCGGACGCGATGGCATTCCCGACAATGGCAATCTGGTTGCTGGCGGCATCAAGGTCGCCGAAGCCATCGTCAAGACGATCGCCCCGCATGTGACGCCGGCACTGGCGCGCTGATGCGGTTGCTTGCGCTTCGCGAAAAAGCCGGAAAGCCAGACGACAATGAGCCGCTTCCAAAGAGGCTTCTTGTTCCAGCTAGCAGATAGGGTGGGATATGTTCGGCTCATCCCTGAGCCTCACCCTCCGCGCTGCGCGCTGCGGGCCAGCCATGCGGCTGTCCAAATTCATTCCTGATGAATTTGTCGAACCCAGGCGGGTTCGTCCACGCACCCCGCACCATCAGATACAAAAAAAGCCCCTTCCGGGGCTCTTTTTGTATCTGGCGGAGAGGGTGGGATTCGAACCCACGGTACGCTATTCACGTACGCCTGATTTCGAGTCAGGTACATTCGACCACTCTGCCACCTCTCCGGAAGTGGGCCGCGAATCATACGGGCAGCTTCGCTGGCTGACAAGCGTGGCGGCTCGCCTTCACCAATGCAGCCAACCCGTCACTGCACGGCGGGTGTCGATCCGCAGAACTGCTGGCGAACCTGCATGGCCTCGGGCATCCAGCTGTTGAGCTGCTGAATGCGGGTACCTTCGGCTGGATGGGTCGACATGAATTCGGGCGGCTTGCCCTTGCCCATCGCGGCCATGCGCTCCCACAGCTTCGGCGCTTCTTCGGGGTTGAAGCAGGCAGCTGCGGCAAGCAGCAGACCGACCTTGTCCGCTTCCGACTCGTGGCTTCGGGAAAATGGCAGCAGGACACCATACTGGGCACCTGCGCCAATCGCAGCCATGACCATCTGGCGCTGGCCAGGATCCATGTCACCGGTCGACATGCTTGCCGCGATGGAACCGATCTGCACGAGCTTTTGCTGTGCCATGCGCTCGCCACCGTGGCGAAGCAGGGCGTGTGCGATCTCGTGGCCCATCACCACGGCCACTCCGTCGGTGTTTTTTGCCACCGGGATAATGCCCGTGTAGACGGCGATTTTTCCTCCGGGCAGGCAAAAGGCATTGGCCTCGTCGGACTCGATGACACTGGTCTGCCATTCGTACGCGCTCCAGTCCGTATTGGCAGGGGTTCCCTTGGTATCGGCCAGGTATTTCTCGACCTTGGGTGCCGCTGTTACCAGACGTTGCGCAATGTCCTGTATCTGCTGCGGCAGTTCTCCAGTCCGAACGACGCGCGATTGCTGGAGGATTTCGCGGTAGGACTGGATACCCAGTGCCGCCTCCTCCTGGGCCGTCGTATCGAGCAGCTGGTTGCGCCCGGTGAACGCGGCGTCATTGCTGTTGCTGAAATAGTAGTAGGCGAAATACAGGCCGAACAGCAGGATTGGCCAGAGTTTCAGACCGCGCCGGCTGCGCTGCCCTCCATACGATGCGGAACGATTGCCAAAAGGTCCCATGCTCAGACTCCTGTTCAGTGCAACGATGCTCCGGTTGCGATCCGGTCCGAATTTTTCCACACAGCCGTCACGTCCGACACTACAGCTCCCGGACCACGCGGAAGCCGACTCGCGCGCTGCGCGCATCGGCCGGCACCGAGAGTCTGTAGGCCGATCGTATCTGTTCCGGAGAACTTCCCCACGAGCCCCCGCGTATCACGCGACGCACACAGCCCGGGTTGATCCATGCCGCGCTGTCACGCGGTGCACGGGTGTAATTGTCGTGCCAGCAATCATCGACCCACTCCGAGAGGTTGCCATCCAGATCATAGACACCGAAGGGATTTGGAGGGTAGGTCTTGACCGGTGCCGGCCCCCAGAAACCGTCGCTGTAGTCGTCAAACGCCCGCCCCCAGCTGCGCTTGCTTGGCGAGCGATCGCCGTCGCCGGTAACGTTGGCGACCACCTTCTCAGGATCACCGTCACCCCACCAGAAGCGCGACTGCGAGCCGGCGCGCAGCACATATTCAAACTCCGCCTCGCTGGGCAGGCGGTAGCGCTTGCCGGTTCGCTGCGAGAGCCAGGCGACATATTCATTGGCGTCGTTCCAGGACACGTTGAGCACAGGCAACTTGTCACTGGCGCGATCGCCCTTGTAGTCACGCCGCCAGTCGATGCCGCGTCGGTCGTTCATGCGCCCGCTGCTCTCGTCGTAGACGCTGCCGGTGCCGAGCCGCTCCGCATCGCTTCGGTAGCCCACGGTGCTGGCGAACTGACGAAACTCGGCGACGGTGACTTCGGTCTGGCCCATGGCGAATCCGGTGATGATCCGCACCTGACGCTGCGGCTCCTCGTCATCCCGGTGCCCTTCCTCGCTGGCCGGCGATCCCATGCTGAACTCCCCAGCCGGTATCACTACTACCGGGGGTGCGACGCCCGTGGTGTCGAGGAAGCGATCGCTGAATACCTGTCCGGGTTCGAAATTCGCGTAGAGGCGCGCATTGCGCAGGCGCTCATTGAATTCGTCCAGACCGGAAAGATCCGTGCTGATGGCCTGGGCAGACTTGGCCAGTGTCTCGGCCAGATCGGCATTTCCCGCGTCGAGTGCCGAGCGCGCCTGCGCCAACACTGTCTCGCCGCGCTGACGGCGCAGTCCTTCAATCTGGGAGCGCGTATCCAGCAAGGCCTGTGATCCAGGCCGGATCGTCGAGGCCTCGGCCAGTATCGTGTCAGCGCTGGCAAACTCGTCCTGCGCAGCCGCATCGAGTGCCCGGTCGAGAAAGCCCTCCTCGATACGGGCGAGACCTTCATCGGCGATCTTGTTGGCCGGATCGATCTCCAGCACTTTCCTGTATACGGCGAGCGCATTGTTGTCGCCTTCGCCGATCAGGCGACCCTGCTTGAGCAATTCAGCGGCGGCCGCCAGCATGGGCATGACTTCGCGCAGGGTCTTGAGTCGTGCGCGAAGTATTTCCAGTTCGTTTTCGGAGTGCGGCAGTTCCGCGAACTGCGCAGCATAGCGCTGCGCTTCCGCTTCATCGCCGCGTTCGAGTGCAGCCAGCGACCAGTCTCGAACGGCTCCGCCAATGCGTGCCAGCGCATCGAGCGCAGCCGGATTGTTCGGATCCTGGCCCAGCACCTGTCGATAAAGACCGACGGCGTTGTTGCCAGGCGGCTCGAAAAGTTTGCCTTCTTCTTCCTGCTTGCGCGCCGACTTGAGCAAGGTCGCCACTTCCTTGGTTACCGGTGCAGGCGGACCCATCGAGATGGCTTCGGCCAGCGTGGTGCCGACAATGGGTTGGCCATTCTCTCCCTCCGCGATCAGCGGGGTCGATTGATCGATGACCCAGGGCTTGCCGCCCAGCGGGGAGGTTGTGCTGGTCTGGATCTGGGTTTGCGGCTCGAAATGCAGGATTCCGGGAAAGAACCGGTAGCACAGCGCGAACAGCAACACGACGATGCCCAGTGCTCCGCCAAGGTTGCGTTGCTTGTTGACGTTCTCGGTACCGGGCATCTTGGCGGGCAGAAAGGCTGACAGCAGCGTGTCAGCACCTTAGGCTATCGCAGGACGCGTCCGCAACCGCGGTCGCACCCGTCATTCACCTCCCGTATCTGAACAGGAAGGCACGACTTGGCTGCCTGGATTGACCGCACCGAAAACCTGCTCGACTTCAACCGCCGTCCCGGCCAGCTGATTGGCCTGGACACGGAATTCATGCGCACGGACAGCTTTGCGCCGAAACTGGCCCTGATCCAGATGGAGATCGAGGGCGAGGTCGCCCTGATCGACCCGCTCGGCGCCATCGACATGGAGAGTCTCGCCTCGCGGCTGGGTGACGCGAACACCGTTTCGATCATGCACAGCGCCAGCGAGGATCTCGATGCGCTGGACCCGATCCTGCCGCAGGGGCTGGGCACCTTGTACGACACGCAGATTGCCGCCGCATTCGCGGGGCTTGGCGCGGGTCTCGGCTATCAGAAGCTCGTGCTGGCGGTCTGCGATGTGGACCTGCCGAAAGGCGAGACGCGTTCGGACTGGCTGCGGCGCCCGCTCAGTCCGCAGCAACTGGAATATGCGGCCCAGGACGTCATCCATCTGCCAGCCATCCATGCCGATCTGACGGCGCGCCTCGCCGAGCGCGGATTCACCGCGTGGCATGCCGAAGACTGCGCACGCATGCTCGAGCGTGCCCGCAATCGCGAAATCGACCCGCAGCCGCAAACCGGCTATCGCGGCGCCTCGGGTTGGACTCGCGAACAACAGGCAATGCTGCGTCGCGTCCTGTTCTGGCGCGAGGCCACGGCACGGCGCATCGACAAGCCACGCCCATGGATTCTCGATGACCCACGCATTCTCGACTTCAGCTCCAATCCGCCTGGCAGCGTCGAAGAGCTGGCCGAGCGCGGGCGGGGATTGCGTGCACTGCGTGGCGAGCAACGAACCGAACTGTTCGAGCTGTTGCAGCAGCCGGTGGCGGCAGAGGAACTCGAGTTCGACCCCGTACCGCCCTCTGCCGATGGCGAGGAGCGCCGCATGATCAAGGCGCTCAAGGAAATCGTGGTCGGCAAGGCCGAAGAACTGCAGATTCCCGAGGGCCTGCTCTGCTCGCGACGGCATCTTGAAAGCCTGTACCTGTCGCGCCGCTGGCCGGCCACGCTGGAAGGCTGGCGCAAGGCCGTCCTGCACGATGCGCTGATGGCGCGACTGGACGAGGGCTGAGGGGCTTGCCCAACTTGGCGCTGCACTGGCCATTCGATATGATCCGGGAACGCACGCGGATCCGACCCAACCGGATGCAGAAACCCCGCGCGCTGCTTCAAGGGGCGGTAGCTCAGCTGGGAGAGCGTCGCGTTCGCAATGCGAAGGTCGTGGGTTCGATCCCCATTCGCTCCACCATCAAGAAGCCCGGCATTGCCGGGCTTTTTTTGGTCGCCCCTCGCAGCCCAAAGGGACGGGATACTCGCTGGAATCTGCATTCCTGATTCAATGACTTCTTGCTCAGGCCGGCTCTTCGGGAATCAGCAGCCACAGCACCAGGTAGACAATGATGCCGGGAAACGCGACCGAGGCGATCGAAACTATTGCAAAGAGAATGCGGAGCAACGTCGAATTCCAGCCAAAGCGACGTGCTATCCCACCCATGACACCGGCAAGCATGCGATCGCTGCGCGATCGGGCCAGGGTTCTCGTGGCATTCATTGGACCTTGTTTCTCCAGTTGATACGGGGAGCTGAAAGGCTCGCCAATCCGCAACTTCAAAGCTGCCTTGGCAGATGCAGCTCATGTTCGAGCCAATCCGCTGACGACACTGCGACTTCCTCTAGCCGCCAGCCGGCTTGCTGCCGAGTGCCTCTGTGTAGGCGCGGATGCGCTTTGCATTCTTTCCGACATCGCTGAGTCCGACACGCGACACCGAGCGGACATCGATCCGGCTACCGCTGCCATCCGGTTCTATGCGGATGACGACGTCGTCCTTGAAGCCATACCAGAACGTCGTGTCGGTGGCTTCGATGCGCCCGCTGGCCGCATCGGCGGCAACGATTTCCCAGCCCATCCCGCGTGCGACGTTTTGCGCTCGATCGAACGCTTCAGCGGGGGCGACATCCAGATGTTGCGTACGGATGTCCGGATACGCTTCGGCCTGCTGGGCGGCAATCTCGGCGCCGCCGTATTCGGCGGGATTGGCTGCATCCGCACGCAAGGGCAGGATCGCCACGAATTCCGGTGGACGCTGCGTATCGGTGGAAATGTCGTGGATCATGGGCAGGGACTTTGCCTGCATGAGTCCATAAAGCGGCACTGCCGCTGCGGCGACGCCCAACACGACACCGAACAGGAGGGTCTTTGCATTGCCACGACGCGTACGCGGTATGGCCAACAGCAGCAAGGCCAGAACCGCTGCTCCAAGCCCCAGATAGACCGCCCAGCGCATCAGCGCAAACCCGGTGCGGAACTCCCAGAAATCCATACGGCTGCCCGGCCCCGAGGCCAGAAGCAGGACCAGGGCGAGAATCGCCAGGAGTAGTGGGATGCGAGCGCGCTTCATGGGATTTCACCCGGTCATGGCTGAACGTGCAGTATCGCGCAAATACGCATGAAAGTAAGGGACGCCGGCTCGGCGGCCCGAAAAGCAAACCATCCGAGAAGCGGGTCATGCCCCGCGCAAGCCCGACTGTCGGAGTGCCTTGCTCACTCCGATGTACGGATTCGATATCGAATCCGAGGGTACTCAGTGCCCCGACGAACCCCAGATCTGCTCGAGCCGCTTGTCGCGACCGCAGCTGTATCGATAGTACTTGTAACGCACCGGATTCTTTGTGTAGTAATCCTGATGGTAGTCCTCGGCCGGATAGAACGTTGAAGCCGGCACAATCTGGGTGGCAAGCGGCTTGCCCAGATGTTGGGAATCCTCCAGCACCTGCTTGCTTTGTTCGGCCAGCTTCATCTGCTCGGCATCGACTGCGAAAATTGCAGAGCGATACTGGTCGCCATGATCGCAGAACTGGTAGTTGACGGCATAGGGATCGATGTTGCGCCAGAACACGTCGAGCAACTTCTGGTAACTGACCTTGCTCGGGTCGTACACGATCTTTACTGCTTCTGCGTGCCCGGTGCTGCCGGAAGAAACCTGTTCGTAGCTGGGATCGGGAGTGCGCCCACCGGTATATCCGGAGGTCGTCGAAATCACGCCCGGCAGGCTGTCGAATGGCGGCTCCATGCACCAGAAACAACCACCGGCAAAAATCGCGACCGCTTCACCCTCTTTCGCCGAAGAAGACGCTGCCGGATCAAATTTCGGTGCCGTGGATTGTGCATCTGTAGCAGGCGTGACGTCCGACTGCTCTGCGCATGCGCTCATGCCGGCCAACAACAGGAGGGTCAGCAGCAACGAACGGATATTCGCAATCATCATCTCAACCTCTCAATGCAGGCAATGCCTGCCCTTCCGGAACGAATGCCAGTGCCACTCCGTTGTTGCACCACCGCTCGCCACGCGGCTCCGGGCCATCGTCGAAGACATGGCCCTGATGCCCGCCACAGCGTGCGCAGTGGTACTCGGTTCTGGGCCACACAAGCTTGTAGTCCTTGCTCGTGCCGATGTGCCCTTCGATCGGCTGAGTGAAGCTGGGCCAACCGGTACCGCTCTCGAACTTGTGCGCACTTTCGAACAAAGGCAAATAGCAGGCCGCACAAATGTAGGTGCCGGCACGCTTCTCGTTGTTCAGCGGGCTGCTTCCGGCGCGCTCCGTGTCTTCATTGAAGAGCACGGCGTAGGCCGCTGGGCTGACCAGCCCTCGCCACTCCTCGTGCGGCTTGTTCAGGGGCTTGATCGCCTGGCCGGAACTCGCGGCAACACTGGTCGATTCCTTCGCCCGCGAGCAGGATGGCAGCAGGGGCAGCGCGATCAGTGCGCCGATACTGCGCAACAGGGAGCGTCGATTCATGTTTTTTTCTCCAGAACCCGAAGATGGCAATGTCTGTGCAGTAGCACGTTTCCTGAACAGCCGGTTCGCGCCAGAATAGCGGGAAGCGCCGGAACGGGTGCGGTTTCTTGGGAGGGAGCCGCACCGTTCCGGCAACGAACGCGGCTACTCGGCCACGTGGTCAGAAACAGGGACCGGGCCCGAAGCCAATTCCTTGCAAGCGAATTTCGCCACAAGCTGGCCAGGGTTTACACTGGCGTGCCATCGAAACGTGCGCTTCGTATCGTTGTAAGCCGGATTCGAAATCCCCGTTCACACACACCACATCAAGAAGCCCATCATGGATCTGCCTCCGATCGCCCCCGAGCTCGGCCATGACTCTGCCGTCGTAGTCGACATCAGCAAGGTCAGCTCTGCCGAACTCGGCCAACTCAAGCGCGATACCGACGTTCGCTGGTGGCTTGAGCTGGGCGACCAGCTCGTGCTGGTCGGCGACAAGGGCGAGTTGCTGGCAGGGATTCCGACTGGCAGGACTCTGGGTGCGATCGAAAATCTCGATATCGGCCGGCTTCGGCTGCACGGCCGCGGCTGCGTGCATCAGGATTCGACGCCAGGCAGCCTGATCGCACAGGGCGGTCGCTGGGAGTTGCGCCTGCTCTCCCCCGGCGAACCGATTCCGGAAGTATCCGATGACAGCGCGCATGAAAGCGTCTGGCGCGAGGTGGTACCCAACAGTGTCATCGCCTGGCGATACCGGCCCGACCCGATGGGTCCCGGCGCAGATCCGCTGATCCTGCCGATTGTGGATTCGATCAACGGCGCACGCTGGTTTGGCGATGTCGAGACCCTGGCCGGCTGGGATCGCTCCAGCTACGGGCCCGAACTCGCATTTTCGCGCAGCTGGATAGAAACGCAGTTTTCCAGCCTTGGCCTGGAAGTCAGCGCGCCTGCATTCACGATGCCCATCTCCGGGGGAGGCCAGATCACGATCAACAATGTCCTGGGTCGCTGGACCGGAACCCGTTCTCCCGACGAATGGGTCATCGTCGGCGGGCACTACGATTCACGCAACCAGAACATCAGTTCCACGGTCGACACACCTGGCGCCGAAGACAATGCCTCGGGCTGCTCGGGTGTCATCGAAGTGGCTCGCGCCCTGCTCGCATTCAAGCCCGAACGCAGCATCCTTTTCATGTGCTACGCAGGTGAGGAGCAGGGACTGTACGGCAGCAAGGCGCACGTACAGACGTTGCAGAGTGCCGGCAACCTGAGCAAGGTCCAAGCCGTCGTGATCATGGACATGATCGGCTACAGCGCTGGCGCACAGCTCGACATGCTGCTGGAAAGCAGCAGCACCTGGACCAGCTATCTCAACCAGTTTGCGGCCGCAGCAGCAATCTATGAGCCTTCGGTCGGAGTCACCTTAAGCACCAGTTTCTGCTGCTCCGACCACGCCCCGTACATCAATGCCGGCAGGCGCTCCCTGTTGACGATCGAGAAGGACTGGAACATCTACCCGCACTATCACCGGACTACCGATCTGCCCCTGAACATGGGAATTCATGCCCAGGCCATGGGGTCGGCCATCATGCGCACCAACGTCGCCGTGCTGGCGGAACTGAGTGGTGCCAGTGACCGGATCTTCGCCGATTCACTCGATCCGACGACGCCCTGACAGATCTCGCGCGAATTCGTGCGAAACGGGTTACAGATAGTGCTTGAGCGTCGCGTCGGCATCGCCGGCCACAATTTCCTCTTCCCAGTCTTCCATCAATGCGATCAGCATCAGCTTCTCGAATTCCTCGGCGAAACGCGCGGTCACGGAATCGGGGTCAAGCACGCGCTTGGCATCGCCAATCAGTCCGAAGTGCACGTTGCCGTTGTAGCTGAGGATGGAAAGACCCACACCGATCGAGCCTGACTGCGGAACCCAGAACATCAATTCGGTGACCTCCACTCCGGTCAGATAGAGCGGTTGCTGCGGGCCCGGCACGTTGGTCGCGACCGTGGTTGCCTTGCGACTGAACAACTCGAGCGCCGGAGCCTGCAATGCCTGTGGCCCCATGCCGAGGGCGCCAAGCAGCCCGAGGGTGACAATGGCCTGTCGCGAACTCTTCAGTTCGCGCATGCAGGCAGCGACGCGTTCGAGCCGGCGCAGCGGGTTGGCCTCGCCCACTGGCAAATCGAGGAACACGAGGCCGAAGTGGTTGCCGAGTTTCTTCGCATGCTCCAGTGGCCGCAGGTTGACCGGTACCGTTGCGCGAATGGTCAGGCCGTCGACTTCGCTGCCCTGATCGAGCAGGTAGCCACGCAGGGCTCCGCTAGCGCAGGCAAGCAGCACATCGTTGACCGTGCACCCCAGCGCACGCCCGAGTGTCTTTACTTCCTCCAGAGGCAGCGGATCGGCCCACGCCACGCGCTTGACGACACCGAGCGGCCCCTTGAGCGGTGTCGGCGGGTCGTCCCCGAGGCTGAGCGCAAGAGCAAGCTCACGCGTGATGGCGCCGCCTTCGCGGGCCACGTCGGCCGCCACCGAGGGATCCTCGATCATCTGGGCGATTTTTGCGTAGACCTTGTTGCCCACCTTGAACGCCTTGCCGAGCCCGGCCTGCGCCGGTTCCAGCATGCGCTGCCAGACATTGCCGCCATCGCGCTTCAACCAGGTCCTGGCGAGCTCGGCCTGCTGTTCGGGATCAGGCGCGGTGTCGGTCAAGGCCAGCATCACCTGGACCAGGGCAAGGCCGTCCGCATAACAATGGTGGATGCGCGCGACCAGCACGCTGCCACCCCGGTAATTCTCGACTACATGGAATTGCCAGAGGGGCTTGGAGTGGTCGAGCGGCGTCGATGCCAGTTCGCCGACGAAGTTCTCCAGCTCCATCTTGTCTGCCGCGCCCGGCAGGGCCGCGACGCGCACATGCCAGTCCAGATTGAAATCGGCGTCGGTTTCCCAATGCGCGCCCGAAGGCGTATTGACGGCCTTCTGGCGGAATCTCCGATAGGCGAGAAATCGTTCGCCGAGCAGGTTCTTGATTGCGGCCGGATCCAGTGGGCCAGCAAACATCATGATGCCGGTGATCATCATCAGATTGGTCGGCCGTTCCATTCGCAGCCAGGCCGTGTCGACCTTGGACATGGCTTCACGATTGCCGGAATCTGATTCGAACATGCATCCCTCCCACGACTGGCACGACAAGAGGACTTTATTCCCCGCCGCGTGAAGGGCTAGCATCCCGGTAGAGACGGCAAAACGCAACGATTGCCGGATAAGGCCGCACGGATCAGGCGCGCAGATCCTTGTAGGCGGCCAGGGCCCACTGGCGCGAGGCATCCAGGTCGATCATCGGTGGCGGATATCCACAGCGTGCCAGAAGCCCGTTGTCCATCCACGGCCGATGGATCAGCGGCGCGGGCACATCCGAGAGTTCGGCTACCCAGCGGCGCACGTAGTCGCCTTGCGGATCAAACTTGATGCCCTGACCGACCGGATTGAAAATGCGGAAGTACGGCGAAGCATCGACGCCGCATCCGGCCGTCCATTGCCAACCTTGCGCGTTGTTGGCCAGATCGGCATCGACCAGGGTATCCCAGAACCAGCGCTGCCCGTGATGCCAGTGCTGGCGCAGATTCTTGGTCAGGAAGGAAGCAACGAGCATGCGGACGCGGTTGTGCATCGTGCCGCTCACCCAGAGCTCGCGCATGCCTGCATCGACCATCGGGATGCCGGTGCGGCCCTGCTGCCAGCGCCTGATGAACCCGACATCGTCATCTGCCCACTTGAAGGCATCAAAACGCGGGTTCAGATTGCGCTCCGGCATGTCCGGAAAATGAAACAGCAGGTGCTGGGAGAATTCGCGCCAGGCCAGTTGCCGGAGAAAACCCTCGGCAGCATTCGCGTGTTCGGCATGGCCTGCCCTGCCTGACCGCTGGTCAAGCTCCCAGGCAATCTGCATGGGAGATATTTCTCCAAAATGCAGATGCGGCGACAGGCCGGACGTAGCATCGAGGTCCGGTCGGTCACGCTCGTCGACGTACTCGGCCAGGGAAGAATCGACGAAACCTGATAACGCCTTCGCGGCCGATGCTTCACCGCGCGACCAGCGGGCGTGCAGGCCCTCGTCCCAGTTGCGCGTCGGCAGCAATTCCAGCGCTGCCAGCTGCAACCCGGACCCGGCGCCGATCGAAGGCACTTTTTTCGGGCTCGGCAGCGGCGGGCGCAGTTGCAACTGCGTGCGCGCCTTGCGCCAGAACGGCGTGAATACGCGATACGGCTGATCCTGGTTGGTCTGCACCTCCCAGGGCTCGAACAACAGGGTCGCCTTGAAACTGCGGGCCTGCACGCCGCGTTCGCCCAGCACCCGCTTGATCTCGCGATCGCGACGCGTGATGGCAGGTTCATACAGCCGATTCCAATAGACCGCCGATGCGCCAAGCTCCTCCACCAGCCGCAGCAGCGCCTCCAGCGTCGGTCCGCGGGCCAGGTGCAAGGCCGAGCCACGCTCGCGCAAGTCCTTGTCGAGCGACTCCAGCGAACCGTGCAGCCACCACCGGCTCGCCGCACCCGGCGCCCAGGGCGCCTCTTCTTCGGGCGCATGGATATGGATCGGCACGACCCGATCAAATGCATCCAGGGCAGCCGCCAACGCGGGATTGTCGGCGAGGCGCAGATCACGGCGAAACCAGACGAGGGCAGTCTTCATGTCCGAAGCCTAGCAATTCCAGAAGGCAATTTGCCTCGGATGCGGCCTGAATTGCCCGCTGGCTGCCACAACTGCGCAGCTATACTGTGCACGACGCGCCCTTGATGGAATCTTCGCATGTTGATCTCTCTCGCAGGACCCCACTCCAGTCGCGTATTCGCGATCGCCCTTGCGTCTTGCCTTCTTGGCCTCGCCGGCTGCGGCAAGCGCCCGGAATCGGTGCCCGAGGTGCAGGGCGAAAAGCCCGTCCAGGCCGAAGCCGCAGCGCCGACCGAGGCTGCCACTCTGGAGAGCGTTTCCGGACACGCGGAAATGTACCAGGGCCAGCTTGCCCTGGTTCTCGGGTTTCCGTTGCAACTGACCGGCACCCAGGATTTCGACAGCCAGCTGGTTGTCACCGGATCCAAGGGCGAAACGATCAGCGGCAGCTGGGTACTGGATGAGGAAGGCAAGACCCTGCGCTTCCCCTACATCGAGGCCAATGCCAGCTATACGGTTCGGATCAAGCCCGGCCTCACCGCGGTGGATGGCCAGACAAACTCGAGTGAAATCTCCAAGGACATCTTCACCGGGCCGCTGCAGCCAGCCGTGGGCTTCGCCGCGCAAGGCAGCGTGCTGCCGGCGCGGGAGTCTCGCGGCCTGCCTGTCGTGTCGGTCAACGTCAATGAAGTCGATGTCGAATTCCTGCGCGTGCGCGACGGCGAGATCGCCAATTTCTTCGCTGCCTACCAGAAGAACGGCCGCCGCGGCAGCTGGGATCTCGACCCGCAGTACGGCTGGTACGGGCGTGAAGGAAAACCCGTGGCGCAGATTGCCGACTCGGTCTACGCCAACCGTTTCATCCTTTCCGGCAAGGAGAACGAGCGTGCCCTCAACTACCTGCCGATCCAGAACATCCCCGAGCTGACCAAGTCCGGACTCTACTTTGCCGTGCTCAATCGGCCGGGCACATTCCGGGACGAGAAGGAAACCAGCTTTTATTTCGTCAGCGACATCGGCGTGCATACCCGCGCCTACAAGGACAAGATGTTCGTACACACGGCATCGCTGAAGACCGGAGATCCGATCAGCGGCGTTGAAATTAGCGTCCTCGATGCGAACGGTGAAACCGTGGTCTCCGGCATTGGCGATGAAAGCGGCAACGCCATGTTTGCCTACAAACTGAACGCCCGCCACGTACTGGTTGCGCGCGCAGGCCGCGATGTCTCCATGGTGCCGTTCAATCAGCCAGCCCTGGACCTTTCCGAATTCGCTGTTTCCGGCCGCGGCGAAGCCTGGTTCGACGTATTCGCCTGGAGCGGTCGCGACCTCTATCGGCCTGGCGAGACAGTGCGCCTGTCGGCACTGTTGCGTGACAACGACGGCAAGTCGATCAAGCCGCAGCCGCTGTTCGTTTCACTCAAGCAACCCGATGGCAGACTCTATGCGGAATCCAGACTGGATCCGGGCGAACTCGGCTATTTCGAGTGGTCGCGCGAGATACCTGCCGATGCGCCGACCGGGCGCTGGCAGGTCGAATTCCGACTCGACCCGGCCAGCAAGGAGGCCACCCAGAGCCTGAGCCTGCGCATCGAGGAGTTCCTGCCCGAGCGCATGAAGCTCGACCTCGCCAGCAGCCAGGAGACGCTCAAGCCCGATGAACCTCTGGACGTCGAAGTCCAGGGTGACTACCTGTATGGCGCTCCGGCTGCCGGCAACCGCTTCACGGCGCGGCTGACCTTGAGCGCCGACGTACATCCGGTCGAGGCGCACAAGGACTACTACTTTGGCGATCCGCTGATCGAACTGCCGAAGGAGGCAAAGGACGTCATCGACAGCAAGCTCGACGAGCAGGGACACCTGGTCGAAAGCATCACCTTGCTGGATGACAACAAGAGCGCACCAGTCGCCGCCGTGCTGTCCGGCAGCCTCTACGAGACCGGCGGACGCACGGTGACGCGCACGCTCAGGCGCACGGTCTGGCCGGCCGATGCGCTGGTCGGCATTCGCCCTCTGTTCGACGTGAAGGACGGTGCCAGCGCCAATGCCAACGCCGGCTTCGAACTGATTCGCAGCAACGCCGCCGGCGAATTGCTGGGCGGACAGAATCTGAAACTCAGCCTGATTCGCGAGCGTCGCGACTACCACTGGGTCTGGGAAGCCGAGGGTGGCTGGCATTTCAACTACACCGAACGCTATGAGAACGCGGAATCACGCGAAGTCAGCATCGAAGCCGGCAAGGCGACCCGCTTCGATGTGCCGGTCGAATGGGGTGGCTACCGCATCGAAGTGGTCGATCCGGCGACTGGCCTGACCCTGCGCTTTCCATTCACCGCGGGCTGGAGCTGGAACGATGACAACCGTGGCGGTGAAGCGCGCCCGGACAAGGTCAAGCTGTCGCTGGACAAGCAGAGCTATCGCGCGGGCGATACGCTCAAGGTCACCCTGACCCCGCCGCATTCCGGCCCGGGCGTGCTGATCGTCGAATCCGACAAGATGCTGTACACGCGTAATATCGAGGCCCGCGCAGGCAGCGTCTTCGAGATCCCGGTCACCGAGGCCTGGGAACGGCATGACATCTATCTCACCGCCCTGGTCTTCCGTGGTGGTTCGGCGGCCGAGCGCATCACGCCAGCGCGCGCCGTGGGCGAGGCCTTCATTCCGATGGATCGCAGTGCGCGCAAGGTGGATGTGCAGATCGAAGCGAGCAAGCTGATGAAACCGGAGACCGACCTCCCGGTCACCATCAAGGTGCCGAAACTGGCCGGCAAGAAAGCCCGGGTCACGGTATCGGCCGTCGACGTCGGCATCCTCAATATCACCCGCTTCGCCGTGCCGGACGCGAACAGCTGGTTCTTCGCCCAGCGCCGGCTCGGTGTCGATGCCTATGACCTCTACGGGCGCGTGATCGAAAGCTTCACCGGAAACACGGCCAAGCTGCGCTACGGCGGCGACATGGCGCTTGACGCCCTGCCGCAGGCCCGACGCCCGACCGCGAAGGTGCAAACGGTCGACCTGTTCGCCGGCCCTGTTGAGCTGGATGCGCAAGGCAACGCGAGCGTCGCTCTCAAGGTACCGGATTTCAATGGCAGCCTGCGCGTCAGCGCTCTGGTGTTCAGTGACGATCAGTACGGCAAAGCCGATGTGGAAACCGTCGTGCGCGCGGACCTGGTTGCGGAAATCAGCACCCCGCGTGTCATGGCCCCGGGCGACAAGGCCATGCTCTCGCTCGACCTGCAGAACTTCTCCGGTGCCGAACGCAAGTTCAACGTGCGAGTCGAAGCCGACAAGCCGCTTGCCATCAGCAAAGGTACGCGCAGCCTGAGCCTGGCCGACAATGCCAAGAGCACCCTGGAATTCCAGCTCGATGCACTGGAAGGATTCGGCGTCGGCAAGATTCGCGTCGACGCCGAGGCGACCGAGGACGGCGGCGAACCCATTCACATCCAGCGTGAATTCGAGATGGTCGTGCGCGCAGGCTGGCCGAGCGTGCTTCGATCGGACGCACGCTCGCTGGACACGCTCGCGCCAATCAGTCTTGGCAGCAACACGATGGATGGGCTCATACCCGATTCGGTGAACGCACGACTGACACTGAGCAGTCTGCCACCGCTGCCATTCGGCACCGCGCTGTCCAGTCTGCTGCGCTATCCGTACGGCTGCGTCGAACAGACCACGAGCAAGGGCTTCGCAGCCTTGCTGCTGGATCAGGAGACGGCCGACAAGCTGCAAGTCGAAGGCCTCGACGCAGACGCGCGCAGGCAGCGCATCGAAGGCGCCATCGGCAGGATCGCCTCGATGCAGGCGGGTTCCGGGCTGTTCTCGATGTGGGGCGGTGACAGCAGCGTGAATACCTTTATCTCGCCCTACGTCACCGAGTTCCTGCTCGATGCGCGCGAGGAAGGATTCGTGGTTCCCGAGGCGATGCTGCAGAAAGCCCTGCAGCGCCTGTCCGACGACCTGTTGTCGGGCGGGCATCCCTACTACAACTACGACCAGTCCGATCACATGCGCTTTGCCGACGAGGCCTGGTCAGCCTATGTGCTGGCCAGGGTCAATCGTGCGCCGCTCGGTACCTTGCGTGCCCTCTACGACAATGAGCGTTCGAAGTCGCTGACGGCCCTTCCCCTGGTGCAACTCGGCATTGCACTCAACCTGATGGGAGATACCAAGCGCGCCGAGCAAGCCATCGACGAGGCCTTCGCGATGAAGGTCAATCGACCACGCTGGCTGGGCGACTATGGCTCGGACCTGCGCGACACGGCCCTGATGGTTGCCCTGGTCGAGCGGCATGGCTTGAGCAAACCCGAATACGTCGGGCGCGTGTTCGAGCTGGCACGCCTGTTGAAGACCGATCAGCGTCAGGCCGAGCAATCCGCATCACGCTGGGGAGGAACCGGGAAACTCTACCTGAGCACCCAGGAACAGGTTGCGATCGGTCGTGTGGGCAAGATGCTGATCAAGAATGGCGATGCCGTGGTCTCGGGCGAGCTCAGTGTCGGGGGCAACACGACCATGATCGCGCCGGACCGCATCTGGTCGCGCAACTTCATGGCCGATGCCCTGCGTGCCGGCGTGCAGCTGACGCCCAAGGGCGAACCACCGCTGTTCCTTTCCACCGATGTCGTCGGCGTTCCACGCACGGCACCGCCGGTCGACGACAGCATGGTTGCGATCCAGCGCAGCTATTTCACCCTGGACGGGAAACCCTGGGCACCGGGCCCGCTCAGGGAGGGCGATGCGTTGATCGTCGACCTCAAACTTGAAGCGCGCGAAGCCATGCCCGACGCCTTGCTGGTCGACCTGCTGCCCGGCGGTCTGGAAATCGAAAACTTCAACCTGACCGATTCGAAGCAATGGGCTGACGTCGTCGTCAATGGCATCACGCTGAGTGATCGCAGCAGTGCCGCCGACGTGCAGCACGAGGAATTCCGCGACGATCGCTATGTGGCTGCGCTGTCGCTCGGGCAGGGACAGGAGGCCCATGTGTTCTATCTGGTGCGCGCGGTATCGCCGGGAAGCTACGGCGTACCTCCGCCATTGGTGGAAGACATGTATCGACCCGAGGTGCGTGGCATTGGTCGCAGTGGAGTGAAGTCGATCGAGGTCGTGCAGCCGTAGCAGGTGCGTCCTGGTGCCGACAAGGCAAATCGTTCGTAGGGGCGGGTCTCAGACCCGCCCGCTTTTCAAGAAACTCGACAGATCGATAGAAGAGCGCGTGGGTCTGAGACCCGCCCCCACACGAACGTCGAGTCGGACTTCGCATCGCTCCAACTTCAATGGCTCAAGCGCAGAGGGCGCCAGCAACAGAAACGCCGACGCACATAGATGACTCAATCGGACAAAAGGGAATCCAATCCTAAAGCCCCGCTGCGACGACGTCGATGGCTGAAGCGGGCGGTCGTCGCAGGGATGGTTCTGTTGTTGCTCGCCCTTGTTCTCGATCGCGTGTTTCCTCTTCCATTGCCGGATCCTGATCGTGGCAGCACGGTTGTCGTCGCGCGCGATGGATCTCCGTTGCGTGCGTTCGCGGATGCCGAAGGAATATGGCGCTACCCGGTTCCGATGGAGGAGGTTTCGCCGCTTTACCTTGAGGCACTGGTTGCCTACGAGGATCGCTGGTTCTGGCGGCACCCGGGGATCAATCCGATTGCGGCCTTGCGCGCATTCGGCCAGATGATCTGGAACCGACGCATCGTTTCAGGTGGCTCCACGCTGACCATGCAGGTCGCTCGCATCCTCGAACCGCATTCACGCAGCTTCGGCGGCAAGCTTCGACAGAGTCTGCGAGCCCTGCAGCTGGAAGCGCATTTGTCCAAGCGCGAGATCCTCGAGCTGTACCTGGACTACGCTCCGTTTGGTGGCACGCTGCAAGGCGTCGAGGCGGCGTCCTGGGCCTATCTCGGCCATTCGGCCAGCCGCCTTTCGCATGCGGAGGCCGCCCTGCTCACGGTACTGCCGCAGGCGCCGAGCCGCCTGCGCCCGGATCGCGAGCCCGAGGCCGCCAGAGCCGCGCGCGACAAGGTTCTCGAGCGCATGGCCGCGCTTGATGTCTGGACAACCGAAAAAGTGAAGGACGCCCGCATCGAACCCGTTGTTGCGCGCAGTCTGAAACCGCCACTGAGCGCAGCCCTGCTCGCGCGCCGCCTGCACCAGGCGCAGCCGCGTGCCCGACGCATCGAAACCAGCATCGACATCGAACTCCAGCGCAGTGTGGAAGCGCGCGTTCGCAACTATCTGGCGCGGCTTCCGGAGCGCACTTCCGCGGCATTGCTGGTCATCGACAACGACGACCTTTCGGCACAGGCCTATGTCGGCTCGGCCATGTTTGCCGACGAGGCACGCCTGGGCCATGTCGACATGGTGCGCGCATGGCGCTCACCGGGTTCGACGCTCAAGCCCTTTCTCTATGGCATGGCCATCGATGACGGCCTGATCCACTCCGAGAGCCTGCTCGTCGATGCACCGCAATCCTTTGGCAGCTATCGTCCGGGCAATTTCGACCTCGCCTTCAATGGGCCTGTCGGGGCGGCAGAGGCATTGCGCCTGTCCTTGAACATTCCGGCAGTGGACCTGCTCGACCGTGTCGGGCCCGCGCGTTTCTCCGCGCGCCTGGCCAACACCGGATTGCAGCTGCAACTTCCACGCGGCGTTCAGCCCAACCTGTCGATCATTCTTGGCGGCGCCGGCGCGCGCATGGAGGATCTGGTCGGTGCCTACGCGGCTTTCAATCGCAAGGGAATCGGCGGGACGGTCCGTTTTTCTGCGCAGGACCCCCACATCGAACGACGCGTGCTCTCCGAAGGTGCGGCGTGGATCATCCGCGAAATCCTCGAAGCCAATCCGCGACCGGGCTATCGCGCCGACACCTTTGACACCGGATCGCGTCCGCGCGTCGCCTGGAAGACGGGGACCAGTTACGGTTTTCGCGATGCCTGGGCGATTGGCGGCACTCGCCAGTACACTGTCGCCGTCTGGATCGGCCGTCCGGATGGTACGCCGATGCCGGGACAGTATGGTGCCGTCACGGCGTTGCCACTGATGTTCCAGGTTGTCGACAGCCTGCCCCGTTCGGCGCTGTACGCGGTGCCTGAATCGGCACCGGCCGGCGTTACCGAGCGCGAGATCTGCTGGCCGCTCGGCCTTGCGTTCGATGCGGCGCATCCGGAACTCTGCCAGCAGAAGATGGATGCCTGGGTGCTCGACGACGTGCTGCCTCCGACCTTGCCGGAGCGCGACGCTGGCAACTGGAGCAGCGGTATCGTCAGCGTGCGTATCGATGCGAACAGCGGCAAGCGACTCAGCCTGGGCTGCAGCGCCAGCGAGGTTCGTGAAATCTCCATTCCGCGTTGGCCATCACTGGCCTATCCATGGCTGTCGAAGAGCCAGCGACAACGCTCCAGCCTGCCACCCCTTGCAGCCCGGTGTTCCGACGACGGCCTGGAAGGAATGCAGGCATTGCGCATCGACGGGATTGCCGATCGCACCAGCGTCGCGCGCGCGCCGAACAGCGACAAGCCGGCCATCGTCAGACTCCGCGCGCTGGGAGTATCGGGAGACGTAAGCTGGCTAGTCAACGGGCGCCTGCAAGCCAGCACCAGCGGCTCGCAATCATGGGAATTGCCATTCCCCGAAACCGGTGAGCAGACCATTACCGCGATGACGAATGGAGGCCGCTGGGCCCAGGTGAGAGTCAACGTGCTGCGCTAGATTGGCAAGCATGCTCTGTACGGAATGCCTGGAACCATTCCTGCCCCGAGAGAAGCTGCCACAGGCACACGATGTTGCGAGCCGGCAATGAATCTGCGCCCCAGGCGTACCCTGATTCGCCTGTCGGCCACCCGCTCTAGAGGGAAAACCGGCGGCCAGGTGCTCCGGCCGAGCAGGTGCATGCCGCGCGAGACAGCAATCAATGGCACGCCCGAGTAGAATCCCCGCATCAGATCCCGGAACTGCGAACCATGCCCTCTTTCGACATCGTATCCAAACTCGATTCGCACGAAATGACCAATGCGGTCGACCAGGCCAATCGCGAACTCGACAAGCGCTTCGACTTCAAGGGAAGTGGCGCGACATTCGAACTGACCGATGGCGTCGTCATACTCAAGGCTGATGCCGAATTCCGGCTCAAGCAGATGCAGGACATTCTGCTGCAGCGCCTGACCGCACGCGGCATCGACGTGCGGTGCGTCGACATCGCCGAACCCGAGGTCAATCTGGCAACGGCCCGTCAGAACGTCACGCTCAAGCAGGGTATCGAGCAGCCGCTCGCGAAGAAGATCATCAAGCTGATCAAGGATTCGGGCAGCAAGGTTCAGGCTCAGATTCAGGGAGATCAGCTGCGCGTGACGGGCAAGAAGCGCGACGAACTGCAATCCACGATCGCCCTGCTGCGCGCGAGTGATATCGAAATGCCGCTGCAGTTCGAGAACTTCCGCGACTAGTTCCGTGTTGCCCGCTGCCCGGCCAGTCGTGCCAGCAGGGAACGCAACGCCAACGGCTTGAGTGGCTTGTGCAGCAACAGGCAACCAGCGGCCGCGACGGCTTCGGCGACCGCCTTGCCGTGATCGGCCGTGATGATCACGCAGGGCACTTCCAGCGCAGTTGCGCCCAGCGAATCGCGCAACTCGAGGCCGCTGACGTGGTCGTCGAGATGGTAGTCGAGAAGAAGGACGTCGGCGCCATGTTCCGCATGCAGGCGTTGCGCCTGCTCGGGTGAATGGGCTGCATGCACCTGCACTTCCCAGCCAAGCAGAAGATCGCGCATCGCCCGCAGTACCGAGCGGTCATTGTCGACAACCAAGACACGCAGGCGCGGCAGCGCCGGCTCGGGCTCCCGCTTGCGCTGCGCGACCTTGTCCGATGGCGTGGCCAGAGGAACTTCGATCGCGAACATCGTGCCGTGACCAACCCGCGAACTGAGCCGAACGCGGTGCTTGAGCAGGCGCGCAATCCGGTCGGCAATGGCGAGCCCGAGCCCGAGACCTTCGCCGGAATGTCCGAGCCTGCGGAACTCCTCGAAGATCAGCTCCCGATCGATTTCGGCGATGCCCGGACCGGTGTCCCATACCTCGATCGAAAGGACGCCCGCTCCCCGCCGGCAACCCAGCAGAACGCGACCAGCGCGCGTGTGTCGCACCGCATTGGCTAGAAAGTTCTGGACAATGCGTCGCAACAATTGCGAATCGCTGCGAATCCACGCTGATGAAGGAACCCAATCGAGCTTCAATCCGCGTTCTTGTGCGAGCACGCCGAATTCTGCAGCCAGGCCACGCAACCATTCATCTACGGGAAATGCCTCGACATTGGCCTGCATCCTTCCACCGTCGAGGCGCGATATGTCGAGCAGGCTGGAGAGCAGGTTCTCTGCCGAAGTCAGCGCACCGAAAATATTGTCCACGGACTCGCGGTACTGCGCGTGCTCCAGCCTCTGCGCCAGTGCGTGCGTGAACAGGTGTGCGGCGTTCATCGGCTGGGCAAGGTCATGACTGACCGCAGCGAGAAATCTCGATTTGGCCCGATTGGCCTTTTCCGCTTCGTTCCTGGCCGAGTCGAGTTCGGCCGTTCGCTGGCTGACGCGCAATTCCAGAGTCTCCGCGACTCGCATCAACTCGGCCTCGTTGCGACGGAACGCGGTGACATCGGTGAAGGTAGCGACGAAGCCACCGCCCGGCATCGGGTTGCCGCGTATCTCGACGACACGTTCACCATGCTCAAGCGGGAACTTGCGTTCTGCTACATAAGGCGTACCCGCTCGCATGTGCCGAATGCGTTTTTCTACCTCGTCGGAAATGGTCTTGCTGTCGGCATGGTCGCGCGCAATGTTCCATCGAACCAGTTCGGCCACCGGCACCCCTACCCGCAACAACTGGGCGGGGTAGCCGAACAACTCTGCATAGGGTTTGTTCCAGGCGACCAGGCCGAGGTCCCTGTCGACCACGCTTATCCCCTGGCTCATGTTTTCCAGAGCCGCTTCAAGCACGCGCTGATTGAAGCGCAGATCCTGCGACGCCTCGCCGACGATATCCGCGACAGCATCGAGCTCCACCGCACGCTCGCGACGAGCAACCGTCAGCAGCAGGCGCGCCGACGAGGCACCGATGACCGCCGCGAATTCGTGTTCGATGGAAGCAACGAGCGGCTCGGATGCCGAGCCCGAAGCGTCGGTGCCGGTGAAAAGGCTCTGCACCTGCTCTTCGGGCAGGAAACGCAGCGAAAGTGCGCGCAGGTCTTCAACGCCCACGCGCCCCCGATCACCGGCACGGGCCGCATGCGCAAAACGCGAACTGGCTACAAGTGCCACGACGGCGATGTTTGCGGCCATGCTGAGAACGACAGCGCGTGCCAGCCGACTCCAGTCCCCAAGCCCGAGCAATCGATCGGGTGCCAGCCAGTCGACTCCGAACAGCCCCGCTCCGACCCAGGTCCAGCTGTCGGCCGCCAGAACCGGCAGCATCAGGGCGTACAGCCAGACCAGGGAACCAACCACCAGACCGGCGCTGACCGCCCGTGCGCCCAACTGCGGTCGATAGACTGCGACGAGCACACCGGGTGCGATGGCCGATAGCGCCGAGAACGAGATCGCGCCAATATCGGCCAGCGCGTCGCTGGTCACCAGCACGCGACTGTAGACCCAGGCCAGCAGAACGACTGCGAGGATGACGAGACGTCGTTGCAGAAGCACCTCGGCACGAAGGTCGCCGACGATGGCGCGTCCCCATCCGGCCCGGACACGCAGCGGTGCTATCCAGTGGTTGCCGATCATCAGGCTCAGCGCCAGCGTGGCCACGACGACCATGCTGGTGGCTGCACTGAGCCCGCCCAGGAACGCCATCAGGGCGAGCACGCCGTGTCCGCTGGACAGTGGCAGGGCGAGAACATAGAGATCCGACGGCACGCCGATCGGCGCCAGCAAGGCATCGCCCGCCCGGGCCAGCGGCAGGATAGGCAGGGCGATGAGTAACATGTACAGCGGAAACATCCAGCGCGCGGTGCGCACGTGTACGGCATCGCGGCACTCGACCACGCCGGCATGGAATTGGTGCGGCAAGGTGAATACCGCCAGCGCACCCAGCATGATCAATGTCGTGAATCCGGCACTGCCGCCGGATTGGGGCTGCGCGGCCGACATGCCGGTCGGTATCTCGATGCCGAACCAGACCAGGGCACCGAGAGCGAGCATGGCAGCCAGCTTGAACAGCGATTCGAAGGCCATCGCCAGCACAAGACCCCGGTTGTGCGCGGTTGCGCTTGCATGCCGGGCGCCGAACAACATGGCAAACACGGCCATCGCAAGCGCCACCCACAAGGCGCTGTCCTGCCAGGCGGACGCAGCCAGATCCTGACGTCGCACCAGCATGCCGTAGCTCATTGCGACGGATTTCAGTTGCAGTGCGATGTAGGGCACGATGCCGATGACGGCCACCGCGGTAACCAGCGCGGCCAGCACAGGACTGCGGCCGAGACGAATGGCAACCAGGTCGGCCAGGGAGCTGATGTTGTTGGCACGCGCAATCTCGACCAGGCGTATGAGCAGGCCGAACCCGAAAACATAGATCAATATTGTTCCGACAAACGTCGGAGGTAGCCACCAGCCCGAACGCGAGGCCTGGGTCACTGTTCCGTAGAACGTCCACGATGTGCAGTAGACGGCCAGGGACAAGGCATAGATCACGGCCCAGTGGCGGGCGAAGATCTGCGGCCGACGATCTCCCAGCACGGCTGCGCCAAACAGCAGCCCCAGCCAGAGCAGGCCGGCAGCAATGATGCTCAGGTCAGGCAGCATGGATTTGCCGGATCGTGGTCAGTCGAGGGATCGACACGATACCGGTATCGCGCTGGAAGCCGCTCCTGTCGTGGCAGGCTCGTCCATCCCGGACAACACCTGCGATTCCGTCGGGAGCGACCGTCGGGAAAACGTCCGTAGTCATCCGCCATCCTCGTCTTGGGTCGACGATGCCGGGTATGCGGACGGCGCAGTGGCGCCACACGCCAGAAGCGGCTTCAGCCGCGATTCCTGATGGACGCAGCAGAGCCCCGATTCGTCGCAGACACCTGTTACTTCAACGCAACCCCCAGTGCAGCGGCCGCATTCGCAAGCCAGCGCAACTGCACGCCATTGCGTGTGTCGTAGTCCGCTCCCGAATAGCCCCACCAGTCCCAGCATGCCTTTGGATTCAACGGCGCGTAGCTCGCGCGGGTCTGAGGATATAGCACGACGAGATGTCGGGCGTCGGCCCATCGGTTGTAGCCCGCCTCGGCGACAAATGCTTCACCGACCGACGCCGCATTCTGCTGACATCCATGAAACGCGATATGCAGGCCACAGGTTGCGCCATCCGAGCACGCCTTCGGGATGTACACATACCCGGTATCCGCAAGCAATGCATCCTCGCCCTCGGGCAGATAGGCATTCTGGTTGAAGGTTCGCAGATCGCCCGTCGCAGCCTCGGCGGCATCCGCGTCGCTCGCGTAAAGCTGGCCCAGTATGTCGCCGGCACCGTCAAACCCGCAGCTTCCGATATAGGGAGATTCGCTGTGATCGCAGCGCGCACCCGTGGCCAGCGTCGGGAACGTATGCGCCATGGCACGCCCCATGTCGGTCTTCACGACCGCGCCACCCAGCTTCCGGTAAAGCTCGGCACCTGCCGCACTGACACCCGCGGCAACGGTGGTGTCGAGCGAGCCGTGCATCACCAGCACCTTGTCACCGGCAAGCCCGTCCAATGACGCGATCGAGCCCGCAGCAGCACGTGACTTCGCAAGTGATGCAAGCGCCTCTACATCCGGCGACTTGTCGGCTTCCGGATTCAGGCATCGCGTCAACGCCGTCTCCAGGTCGCCCCCGGCACAGCCATACGGCCCTCCGGCAAGAAGGGCGACCCCGGCGACATGGTCGGAGAAGGCCATGTGCACCTGGGTCGCCATGTACGCCCCGGAGGAGAGTCCCGATACTGTCGTCCGCGACGCATCCAGCTTGAATCGTGGCAGGTCCGCTCCGGCCTGCTCTCTGGAGCAGGCCGATGTCATCAACAAGGTCATTGCAGTCAGCAAGGCTAAAGCCGAGAACTGGCGACTGCCCGCTGGAATGTTGCGCAGATGCTGCATGCTCAGAATGCGTAGCGCGCGGTGAGCGTGTACTGTCGCGGCGCACCGTAGAAGCCGGTCAGCACACCGAGGGCGGACTGGATGTTGTAGCCGGTCGTCCGGTACTCCTTGTTGGTCAGGTTGCTGCCTTGCAGGGAGAACATCCAGTTCTTGCCAGTGCGCCAGATGATGCCGGCGTTGTAGAGCCCGTAGCCTCCCTGGGTGATCGGATCGGCCAGTCGTGTCACTTCGGTGGTGGCAATCACCTTGCTCTGGAAGTTGTAGCCGATCCGGAACGCAAGGTTGCCCTCGGCGCCTACCGGCATGTTGTATTCGACATTGATCGCGCCGGACTGTTCAGGCGCGTTGGTGAACTCCTGCTCGTTGGCGATGTTGATGTCGTTCCAGATGTACTCGCTGTAACTGGTCTTCAGGTAGGCGAGGTAGCCGCTGACCAGCCAGCGCGGATTCGGCATCCACTGGTACTCGAGCTCGACACCCTTGGACGTGCCCTGGCCGGCATTGGTGAAATCGCCGAAGAACGCATCGTTTACGCCGTCGCCGTCGCTGTCATAGGCGGTAAACACCGACAGCTGGATGTCCTGATAGTCGTTGTAGAAGATCGCGGTGTTCAGAAACAGGGTCTGGTCGAACAAGCCGAACTTTCCGCCGATTTCATAGGCGTCGACCTGCTCGTCCTTGAACGGCTCGGCTGATCGCGGCACGGCGACGGCCTGGGCACGGATGTTGTAGCCACCCGACTTGAAACCGCGCGAATAGGAAGCGTAGATCATCGACTCGGGTGCGATCTCGTAGTTGATCGCAATCTTTGGCGAGGTGTTCTTGAAATTGATCGTCTTGTCGAAGTCGGCTGCCACGGAAATCGGATCCGTGTAGCTGCCATCCGCATAGCCCTGGTTGAGTACGTCGGCGCGCTTGTCTTCGTCGGTGTAACGCAGACCCAGATCGAGCTGCCAGCGCTCGCTCAGGTCGAATGTCCAGTCGCCATAGACCGCGATGCTGTCGGTGTAGACGGTTCCCTGCGTATCGCCGAAGAGAAGGCCGAAGAAGTTGTTCAGCACCTGGCCACCGGCATCGCCATTGAAGCTGTAGATGCCGAAGACGCCGCGTGACCTGCCGCCGGCGTCATAGTTGAATTGCAGCTCGTTGGTGGTCTGGCTGTCGCTGTAGAACGCCTTGACGTCGGCAATGGTCGCCTGATTGAGATCGAAATCGATATTCGTTTCCGTGTCCGACTTGCGATAGGCGAGGATGTACTTCATCGACCAGGCATCATTGATCCACCAGTTCGCGGTGGCGGCATAGCCTTCCATGTCGGTGTTGTTGACGTTGGGCATGCCATTGCGCACGTCATAGCGCGAGTCAAGCGGCTCGACGCCCGGAATGAAGGGATTTGGTGCCAGCATCTTCGCGCCGCGCACGCCGGACATGTCCTCCATCCAGTCGTAGTTGAAGACGATGTCGAAGGATTCGCTGGCGAATATTCCGAAGCTGACGCGCGCTGCATTGATCTGCTTGTCGCTGACCGGCTGGTCGGTGACGATGTTCTCGCCGAATCCGTCGTGATTGAGGCTGGCCATGGCAATCCGTGCGCGGAACACGCCGTTGTCGTCGAACGCGCCACCGACACCGGCCTTGGCATCGAGCTGCTCATAGTTGCCTACCGTCAATTGGCCATAGCCATTGAAGTTGCGGTCCATCGGTCGCGAAATGTACTTGATCGCACCGCCAATCGTGTTCTTCCCGTACAGCGTTCCCTGCGGGCCACGAAGGACCTCGATGCGCTCGACATCGAAGACATCGAGCAGCGCACCCTGAGGCCGTGCCAGATATACGTCATCGAGATAGATGCCGACGCCTGGATCCACGCCCCATAGTGGATCGGATTGTCCGACACCGCGGATATACGCGGTAATCGTGCTGCTCGAGCCGCGCGCCGCGTAGATGGTGAGATTGGGCACCTTGCCGCTCAGATCGCCAAGGTCTTCAACGTTGAGCGTGTCGACGCGCTCGGGCGTGAACGCGGTGACGGCCACAGGCACGTCGAGCAATGTCTCGGTGCGCTTGCGTGCAGTGACCTTCACCGCATCCATGCGCGCGATGTCGGCGGTACTGGAGTCAACGCTCGAGCTTGCTTCCTCCGCTTCGGCTGATTCGCTGGCGTCCTGGGCCTGCACGCTGGCGCTGAAGGCCAGGCCGAGGACGACACTGATTGCAAGACTCATCGGGTTGCGCTTCATGACTCACCCCTTCTGTATCGGTTGGTATTCGGTGATCGGGGATCCGGGCTGCGATCGGGTAGACGGGCCACTTTGCCGAATCTGGCTCGGCGCAGTCTGCCGGCTGGGACAGGGCCCGACACTTGTACCTTGGTACAGTGGGCCTCGGCGGGCCCGACTGGGGATACTGCCGGCCCACTGCGTGATATGCGCCGTTGTTGCGGAGCTGCAAGGATGTCCCTGTTGATCGTGCTGGCCGCGCTGGCCTTCCTGATGTTTGTCGCCTATCGCGGCTACAGCGTGATCCTGTTTGCGCCGATCGCGGCTCTTGGTGCCGTGCTGCTGACCGATCCGGCCCTGGTTGCCCCGATGTTCACCGGCCTGTTCATGGACAAGATGGTCGGCTTCCTCAAGCTCTATTTTCCGGTCTTCCTGCTCGGCGCCGTATTCGGAAAACTGATCGAGATATCAGGGTTTTCCAGGTCGATCGTGGCAGCCACGATCCGCGTTGTCGGGGCGCAGCGCGCGATGCTCTCGATCGTACTGGTTTGCGCCTTGCTTACCTACGGCGGCGTGTCACTTTTTGTTGTCGTCTTTGCCGTTTACCCGTTCGCGGCAGAACTGTTCCGCCAGAGCGATATTCCGAAACGCCTGATCCCCGGCACGATCGCGCTCGGTGCGTTCACCTTCACCATGGATGCCCTGCCGGGTACGCCGCAGATCCAGAACATCATTCCGGCCTCCTTCTTTGGCACCAACAGCTGGGCCGCGCCGATCCTCGGAACGCTGGGCGGCGTCTTCATCCTGATCGTCGGCATGCTTTACCTGGAATCGCGTCGGCGCCGCGCCGCGCGCGAGGGCGAAGGCTACGGTGAGCAGTTGCTCAATGAGCCGGCGCCGTTCGCTGGGGAAAAGCTTGCCCACCCGTTGATTGCAATCACACCGTTGATTCTTGTCGGTGTGGCCAACTATCTGTTCACGCGCTGGATACCGCGCTTCTATGGCGAAACCCAGTCATTCCTGCCATCGGTGATCGGCGATCCTGCGCCGGTCGTGCAGGAAGTTTCGAAACTGGCCGCCATCTGGGCCGTGCAGGGTGCCCTGCTTGCCGGCATCCTCTGCGTGATCGTGTTCGCCTGGCGTCCCGTCATCGCAAGCTTTGCCGAAGGCACGAAAAATGCCATCGGTGGCGCCCTGCTTGCCTCGATGAATACCGCTTCCGAGTATGGCTTCGGTGCAGTCATTGCGGCCCTGCCCGGATTTCTCGCCGTCGCCACGGCGCTGCAGGCGATCCCGAATCCGCTGGTCAACGAGGCCGTTTCGGTGACCGCCCTGGCCGGCATCACCGGATCGGCATCGGGTGGCATGAGCATCGCCCTCGCCGCGATGGCCGAAAGCTTCATCGCCAATGCGAATGCCGCAGGTATCCCGATGGAAGTCCTGCACCGGGTCGCCGCGATGGCCTCGGGCGGCATGGACACCCTGCCCCACAACGGCGCCGTGATCACCCTGCTCGCCGTCACCGGGCTCAGCCATCGACAGAGCTACAAGGACATCTTCGCGATCACCCTGATCAAGACTTCTGCCGTATTCGTCATCATCGGGCTGTTCTATCTGACCGGTTGGGTTTGAGCACGGTTCATGGGGCTTCCGGCTTCGCGCGGATGCCCTGGCCAGACAATCTTCGAAGCCTGCATCTGATCCGGCCGGGGCAGCAGTTCCCCTTGTGCCTTCATGCGCCAGTGGCGTGCGAAGGCCCTTCCGCCTCCGCTCGAGACGGACAGCAAGCCCGACACATTCGCAGTCCTCGCCAGCCTGGCCGGAATGTCCGCCATCCTCGGGACGTGTCGGCGTGATGACCCTTGCCTCATCCAACAGATGATTGCAGCCCGCGACCGGGAGGTCACAATGCCGGGTTCATCCAGTTCACTGCGGCTGCGCCTGGCAATCAACCCTCACTGCGACCGGCCAGCCCGCAGGCTTCAGTTCAGCTACGACTGAAAAAGCGGTAGCGATTCTTGCCTGCCCGCTTTGCCTCGTACATGGCAACGTCTCCGGCCTTCATCAGTTGCGATGCGGTCACTCCATCATCCGGGTATACCGCGATTCCGAATGATGCGCTGAACTGGAACGTGCGGTCATCAATCGTGGTCGGCCGACTGAATTCCTCGATGAGCTGATCGGCCAGCCTGCTCAGGACTTCGCGCAATGGAGCGCCAGCATTGGGAGCCGCCTGTACGAGCAGGATGAATTCGTCTCCGCCCAGGCGCGCGGGTTTGGTCTCGATCTGCTCATTGGCATTGACCACCTCACGGAATCGGTCGGCAAAGCGACACAGCAGCTTGTCGCCGGCATCATGACCCCAGGAATCGTTGACTGGCTTGAAATCGTCGATATCCGCGAGAATCACGGCAAACGGAAATCTTCTGCCGCGAGCGACATAGGCCTCCAGGCTCTCGCGAAACGCACGTCGATTGGCCAGTCCGGTCAACGAATCAGTGTTGGCAATCCGTCGAATGTCGCGATCACGCTTGGCGATGCCATCGGTCATGCGCTCGAAAGCGCGAATAAGCTCGCCGATTTCATCCTTGTTGTCCCGGCCGGGCAGGTTGACCGAGAGATTTCCGGCCTCGATTTCCTTGGCCGCATCGGCGAGGCGCCTGATCGGTCGCACAAGCACACGCTGCATCACAACGCTGACGATGATGCCGAGCGCAATGGCGAGTCCGATCAGGACGAACACACCGAGGAAATATCGGCGCGAAATCTCGTTGAGCCGTTCTTCGAGCGCTCTGGTAGCCTCAGCCTCGTATCGCTGCACCGAAGCCAGTGAATAGCCGATGCGAACTCCACCCAGACGATCCTCTCCAAGCAGGATCGGCGCGGAGACATCGACGATATCCCCGTTGCGCTGCATCAGCAGTTCGGATGCAGCAATGATTCTCGCAGCCAGCGGATCCGACATGACCTGCCCATAGCTTGCGATGGCGTCCGATCCATCATGAATGATGGCGCCGTCCGGATCGTAGACCGTCGCGTACTTCGCATCGGGCTGGGTGAGGACATCGCTGACGATGCGGCCGATGATTTCGAGATCAAAATTGTAGAGAGGGTTGATCAGGGCCTCGGCCGCGTTGCTTCCAGCCGCTCTGGCCTGCTCCTGCAAGCGCTCAAGCACGAGGTTCTGAATGGATTCGCGAGTCAGTTCGATGACATCGCGCTGCAAGGACAGTTGGCGCTGCAGGAGCGCCACCAACGCCAGCAGCGAAACCAGCAACGCGAACGCGACGAGGGTGAGGAATCTAGCCTGGAGGCCGTATCGAAAGCTCATTCGATCCCCGCGCTGACCTTGTTGACGCCCACGCGCAAGCGCTCCAGATCCTTCCTGTCGGTCTCGTCCAGGTCGAAAAAGCGCATCGACTGATGGTACTTCTCCAGCAGGCCAATCGCCTCGGGATCGTCTGCCATTCCAATCAGGACTTCGCGCAAGCGCGCCCGGACCTCTGGTTTCAGACTCTGTCGAACCACCTCCACGCCACGCGGTACCTCGGGGCTTTCCCTCAGAACGATGAAATCACTCTTGAAGAATTCCGGAATCTTGCGCGCGTTGGTCCAGTCGAGATTGCTCACGGTGCCCACATCGACGAGATTCTTGTGCACCCAGGTTGCGATGTTGCGTTCAGTGCGGGCGAACACGTAACCGACCGAATCTGGCACCGGAGGATCAAACGGAGAACCGAGTATCTCGAGGTTCATGTCCCGTTCCAGAAGCTCCATCGCCGGTATGAAATAGGCGCTGGTCGATGTCGGATTCTGGAAAGCGATGCGATGGCCGCGCAGTCCCTCGATCGAAGTAACCTTGCCATCCCTGCGTGCAAAGTAGACGGTGTGGTATCGACGAACACCGTTTCGATCTGACAACAGAAAGGTCTCTGCACCGGCCCTGCGCTGCAGAAGCATGGCGCCACCGGCCGTTTCCGAGACCCAGTCGACTCGGCCACGCCGAAGGTAGCTGGCCATTTGCAGCGCATCGCGCGCCATCAACACCTTGCCCTCGCGAATGCCGACGTCAGCCATGTGCGCAACGACATAATCGAGCAAGACCTTCATCGATTCGTAGTGCGACTTCGGGTCATCGCTGATTCGACCCAGCACGAGCACACCGGGCGCTTCTTCGGCATGCACGGCCACACCGGCTCCGAGGCCCGGACCGAGACAGGCAAGCACGAAAATCAGGCGGGCTATCGTACCTTTCAACGTGAACAACCCTTCCAGTACCGGGTGACAGATTATCGGAATACTCGAACGCACGACAGGCAGGAACGCAAGATTCGTGCCTTCGATGACGGGAATCGGGAATCGATGCCGGTGCAAGCCGGGATCAGGGGGTCTTGCTCCTCTTTCGGGCTCGGCGCAGGACAGGACCCATGGTCCCGAGAGATCCGTTTCACTTGTTTACCGTTCCCCATTCCCGGCTTCGGGGGACACCACGAAAAAGCGGGCCGAAGCCCGCTTTCGCTGGTTATTCAACCACGCGGTCGATCAGGCACTGACGCCTTCACCTTCCTCGACGGCCTTCATCGACAGGCGAATACGGCCCTGCTTGTCGACTTCCAGCACCTTGACCTTGACGATATCGCCTTCCTTGAGCTTGTCCGAGACCTTCTCGACACGCTCGTTGGAGATCTGCGAAACATGCACGAGTCCGTCCTTGCCCGGAAGGATCGTGACGAATGCGCCGAAATCCATGAGCTTGGCGACCTTGCCTTCGTAGATGCGACCCGGCTCGACATCCGAAACGATCATCTCGATGCGCTTCTTGGCTTCGTCTGCGGCCGCACGATTGACCGAGGCGATGATGATGGTGCCGTCATCCGTGATGTCGATCGTGGTGCCGGTTTCCTCGGTGATCGATCGGATCACCGAACCACCCTTGCCGATCACTTCACGGATCTTGTCCGGATGAATGCGCATGGTCAGCAGACGCGGCGCGAATTCGCTCATCTCGGTGCGTGCCGCACCAAGGGCCTTGTTCATTTCGCCGAGGATATGCAGGCGACCCTGCTTGGCCTGGGCCAGCGCGACCTTCATGATCTCTTCGGTAATGCCGTCGATCTTGATATCCATCTGCAGCGCGCTGATGCCATCGGCACTTCCGGCCACCTTGAAGTCCATGTCACCGAGGTGATCCTCATCGCCGAGGATGTCGGAGAGCACGACGAAGTCGTTGCCTTCCTTGACCAGACCCATGGCGATACCCGCCACCGGGGCCTTCAACGGCACGCCGGCGTCCATCATTGCCAGCGACGATCCGCAGACCGAAGCCATCGAAGAGGAACCGTTTGACTCGGTGATCTCCGAGACGACGCGCAGCACGTACGGGAAATCTTCCATCGACGGCTTGACCGCGAGCACGCCGCGCTTGGCGAGCCGGCCGTGGCCGATTTCGCGACGCTTCGGACCCATCATGCGACCCGCTTCGCCGACCGAATACGGAGGGAAGTTGTAATGGAACAGGAACGGATCCTTCGACTCGCCTTCGACGGCGTCGATAATCTGGGCATCACGACCGGTACCGAGCGTGACGGTCACCAGTGCCTGGGTTTCGCCGCGCGTGAACAGGGCCGATCCATGGGTACGCGGCAGCACGCCGGTGCGGATCGTGATGGCGCGAACGTCATCCAGATTGCGTCCGTCGATGCGCTTTTTGGTGGCCAGAACCGACGCCCGCAGGGTCGTGTATTCCAGCTCGGCGAATTCCTTGGCCAGTTCGCCGGATGCCCAGCCATTGGCTTCGGCATCTGCCTTGAGCCCGGCCATGACGTCTTTCTTGAGGGCGTTTATCGCATCACGGCGCTCGATCTTGTCGACCACGGCGTAGGCGGCACCCAGACGATCGCCGACGGCATTCCTGATCGCGTCGACGATGGCCGGATTGCGCTCCGGGGCGGTCCAGGAGAAGGATTTCTGGCCCACCTCGGCGACGAATTCGTTGATGGCCTGGACGGCCTGCTTGATGGCATTGTGGCCAAACACGACCGCGCCGAGCATGACTTCTTCACTGAGCAGCTTGGCCTCGGATTCGACCATGAGCACGGCATTGGCCGTGCCGGCGACAACGAGCTCGAGCTCGGAAGTCTTCAGTTCGGTGGCGGACGGCATCAACAGGTACTGGCCGTCGGCGTAGCCGACCTTCGCAGCGCCAATCGGACCGGCAAACGGCAGTCCGGACAATGCCAGCGCGGCCGATGCACCCAGCAGTGCCGGAATGTCGCCGTCGATTTCCGGATTCATCGACATCACGGTGGCGATGATCTGCACTTCATTGCGGAAATGCTCGGGAAACAGCGGACGGATCGGACGATCGATCAGTCGCGATGTCAGCGTTTCCTTTTCTGTCTGGCGACCTTCGCGCTTGAAGAAGCCACCCGGGATGCGACCACCCGCGTAGAACTTTTCCTGATAATCGACCGTGAGCGGGAAGAAGTCCTGGCCTTCGCGTGCCGACTTGGCGCCGACTGCGGTCACCAGGACGACGGTATCGCCGATCCTGACGACCACTGCACCACTGGCCTGGCGAGCGATTTCGCCCGTCTCCAGCGTGACTTCATGATTGCCGTACTGGAATGTCTTGGTTACTTTCGCCACGTTATTTGTGTCCTAAAGATTTTGAGCACGAACATGCCTGCGAAGGCGCGCTCGTGCGTCTTGTGAAAAGTGCGGCCAGGGGTGGCCGCTCTGGACTTCATCCAAACGCGAAACGTTGGCCCGTTCGCCAACGATTGCACATGCCGCGTTCATGGACGAACGCACGAATTACCTGCGCAGGCCGAGACGTTCGATCAGGGTCTTGTAGCGATCATTGTCCTTGCTCTTGAGGTAATTGAGCAGGCGACGACGCTGGTTGACCATCTTCAGCAGACCGCGACGGGAATGATGATCCTTGTCGTGATCCGAGAAATGCTTGGAGAGATGTTCGATACGGGCCGAGAGCAGTGCAACCTGGACCTCCGGCGAACCGGTATCGTTGGCAACACGACCGAAGTCGGCGATGATCTTGCTGGTTGTTTCGACGTTGAGCGACATGTTGGAAACCCTTATGGAACGAGGGCGAGGCTTGGGAACAGCCACCGGCCGGTGACAGTTACCAAGCCCCGCATGGAAGATTTGCCGGGAAAGCTGCCTATTTTAGCTGGCAAAGGTGCATTGCAACAAGTTGTCTGCGCCATTCGGCTCAGATTGAAGGCCCCGGGCCGCCCAGATTGAACCCGCGCAGGCATCTCAGGGTGCCGTCCGGATGCGCCTCAGCCAATGCCAGAAGACGCCCGTCCGGCGATTTCGCCATGTAAATGGCGGGCTCCAGCAAAAGCCTGACACGCTGCCCCTGAGCCAGCTTGAGACTGTCCGACTCATCGAGAACGATTTCCGGGTAGCCCGCCAGGCCCGCTTCAACGGGCAACAATCGGGCATCCAGTACGTCGGTGCCTTCGGCAGCCAGTCGCTCGAGTTCCGGAATAGTCGTCATTTCTGGCGAGCGGAAGGGTTCGACCCAGAGCCTGCGCAAGCTGGCGACATGAGCGCCACACCCGATGGCTTCGCCCAGGTCGCGCACCAGGCTGCGCACGTAAGTGCCGGACCCACATTCGACATGCAGGCGCAGTCGGTGGCCTTCGCGCCCGATCAGGCTGAAATCGCGCACTTCCACCTTGCGTGCCTCGAGTTCGATGCTTTCTCCGCGTCGGGCCAGCTGATAGAGCCGCTCCCCGTCACGCTTGAGTGCCGAATACATCGGGGGCACCTGAAGAATCGTTCCGCGAAAGGCCTTGAGCGCCTGTTCGACATCGGCATCCGAGAGCTCGGGGACGGGCCGGGTATCAACGACCGTCCCGTTCGCATCCGCACTATCGGTGCTGATGCCCAGCACGCATTCGGTTTCATAGGCCTTGAACGAGCCCAGCAGCAAGCCTGCGATCTTGGTCGCCTCGCCAAAGCAGAGCGGCAGGAGTCCGGTCGCCAACGGATCAAGGCTTCCGGTATGTCCGCCCTTGGCCGCCCGAAACAGATTCCGCGCTTGCTGCAAGGCCTGGTTCGAACTGAGCCCTTCGGGTTTGTCCAGCAGGAGCAGACCGTGGACATCGCGCCAGTGCTTCTTCATCGCCGCACGAACCGGATAACCATCATTCCTTGTCGGGGTCGGGCGCATTCTCGCGCAGCAACTGCTCGATGCGTTCACCGCGATCCACCGAGTCGTCGTAGTGGAATCTGATCTCGGGTACGCGGCGCATTTTCAGCGTGCGCGACAATTCGCGGCGAAACTCGAACGCCATCTCGTTGAGTGCCTTGACCGCCTTGTTCGACTCCTCGGACAGAAGCGTGGTGACGAACACCTTTGCCATATCGAGATCCCTGGTCACCTCGACATCCGAGACACTGACCGACGGAAGCGCATGGTCGCGCACCGCCTGGTGCACAAGCACGGCAATCTCCTTGCGCAACTGCACGGCAACTCGATCGGAACGTGTGAAATCGGACATTTTCTCGGAGACGGGAATAGAGAATAGGGAATAGGGAATAGGGAATGGTTAGGAGCAGGAATGGACAGCGGGCCGGTATCGGCAGTAGCTAGATTACGTTCTTGCTACTGCACTTACCTATTCCCTACTCCCTATTCCCTACTCCCGGCCTTTCAAAGCGTCCGCTGCACTTCGATTCGTTCGAAGCACTCGATCTGGTCGCCGGCCTTGACGTCGTTGTACTGCTTCACGGCAATACCGCATTCGGTGCCATTGCGGACTTCGTCCACCAGCTCCTTGAAGCGGCGCAGCGACTCAAGCTCGCCTTCGAAGATCACGGTGCTGTCGCGCAAGACGCGAATCGGCTTGTTCCGCTTGACCGTGCCTTCGATAACCATGCAACCGGCAACCGCACCGAACTTCGACGAACGGAACACGTCGCGAACTTCGGCCGTACCGATGATTTCTTCGCGGATCTCGACACCGAGCAGTCCGGTCGCAACCTGCTTCACCTGGTCGATGACGTCGTAGATGATCGAGAAGTAGCGAAGATCAAGCCCGCTCGATTCGACCACTCGACGTGCTGCGGCATCGGCGCGCACATTGAAGCCGATGATCGTGGCCTTCGACGATGCAGCACGCGTGGCATCGGATTCGGTGATGCCACCGACACCCGAGGAAATCACGTTGATCTTGATCATGTCGTTGCTCAGCGCAGTCAATGACTGGCGCAGGGCCTCGACCGATCCTTGCACATCGGCCTTGATGACCAGGTTGAGCGAAAGCTGACCCTCGGACTGACCCATCTGGGCCAGCACGTCTTCCATGCGATTGCCGGCGGCCTGAACCAGGCGCGTATCGCGCCGTTTGGCGTCACGCTGGCTGGCAACATCCTTGGCCAGGCGCTCGTCGGCCACGACCACGAAATCGTCGCCTGCCTCGGGCACGCCGGACAATCCGAGCAACTGCACCGGAATCGATGGACCGGCTTCCTCGATCTGCTGGCCATTCTCGTCGAAAATGGCGCGAACGCGGCCGTATTCCACGCCGCAAACCACGAAATCGCCTTTCTTCAACGTGCCCTGCTGGACCAGCACGGTCGCGACCGGGCCACGGCCCTTGTCGAGGCTCGATTCGATCACCGCACCGGAGGCGCGGCCGTCGCGCACCGCCTGCAATTCCATCAACTCGGCCTGCAGCGACACCGCCTCGAGCAATGCGTCGATGCCATCGCCGGTCTTCGCCGAGACCGGCACGAACTGCACGTCGCCGCCCCAGTCCTCGGGCACGACTTCGTGCTGGACCAGACCCTGCTTGACCTGCTCCGGATCCGCATCCGGCTTGTCCATCTTGTTGACTGCAACAATCAGCGGAACCTTGGCTTCGCGCGCATGCTTGATCGCTTCCACCGTCTGCGGCTTGACGCCGTCATCGGCGGCGACCACGAGGATGACGATATCGGTCGCCTGGGCACCGCGCTGCCGCATCGAAGTAAATGCAGCGTGGCCCGGTGTGTCGAGGAAGGTGATGACGCCCTTCGGCGTTTCCACGTGATAAGCGCCAATGTGCTGGGTGATGCCACCGGCCTCGCCCGCCGCGATCTTGGTCCGGCGAATGGTGTCGAGCAGCGAAGTCTTGCCGTGATCGACATGCCCCATGATGGTCACGACCGGAGGGCGCGGCTCGGCTTTGCCGTCGGTCTCCGCGTGCGCGAGCAGGCTGACCTCTGCGTCGGTATCGGTTGCCTTGACCGCGGTATGGCCCATCTCCTCGACGACCAGCTGTGCAGTGTCATGGTCGATGACCTGGTTGATCGTGGCCATGACGCCCATCTTGAAGAGCGTCTTGACGACTTCCGCACCTTTGACGGCCATGCGCTGGGCCAGGTCGGCCACGCTGATCGTTTCGCCGATCTCGACTTCGCGAACGACCGGGGCAGACGGCTTGGAGAATCCGTGGGCGCCAGCGGAACGCGAGGGTTCTGCGGCGCGCGAACGCGGCTTCTTGCGACCGGTGCGTCGCGCACTGCCCTCCTGGGACAGATGCAGCTCGTTGCCAAAGTAACGCTTGGACGGTGGCGCACCTTCGCCATCCCGACCACGATGACCGCTGGCGTGCTTGGGCTTGCCGTGGCGTCCGGCTCCCTCGGACGGCGCGCCCGAACGGCCCTCGTCCCGGTGCGGTCGCTCGGTCGCAATGGGCAGGACCGGCAAAACCGGAGCATCCGGCGCCTCGTCCGCCTTCTTGAGCAACTCGGCCTCGCTGGCCGCCGCAAGTCGTGCAGCTTCCAGTGCCTTCTGTTTTTCTTCCTCGGCCGCCTTGAGCCGGGCTTCTTCTTCCTGACGGCGACGATCCGCCTCGAGACGCGCCTGTTCCTCCGCTTCGCGCTTGGCCTGCGATTCTTCCAGCTTGCGCAACGCATCTTCGCGCTCGGGATCTATCGCCTTGCCCTGATCCTCGACGACACTGCGCTTGACATAGGTGCGCTTCTGGCGGACCTCGACGTTGACCGTCTTGGTTGCCGCGCCACGCTGCCCGGGATTGACGGTCAGTTCGCTGACCGTGCGACGCTTCAGCGTCACCTGCTTGGGTGCACTGTCTTCGCCAGTTGCCTCGCGTTTGCCATGATTCCGGCGCAGGAAGCCAAGCAACTTGACCTTTTCCTTGCTGCTGATCGACTGCTCCGGGTCGGAGAAGCTCATGCCGGCCTCGGCCAGTTGCGCGAGCAACTTGTCCACCGGTGTGGCCAGAATCGTGGCCAATTGCTTGATTGTTACGTCCGACATGTTCTGTACTCCTGACCTGCCCGCGATTGCCTCACTGCCATCTTCGCTCCGTGTCGGGATTCGCCCGTCACAGTGGTTGATGAAGTCATCAGGTCTCGCGTGCTGCCATAATCAATGCTGCCGCCCGTTCCTCGTCGACGCCTTCGATGGCCAGCTCCACCAGTTCATCGGTGGCCAGATCAGCGAGGTTCTCGCGAGTCACGATGCCGTGCTGGGCAAGCTCATAGGCCAATCCTTCATCCATGGTCTCGAGTTCAAGCAAGTCTTCCGCAGGCTTGTGCTCCTCGATTTCCTCCTCGACTGCAAGTGCATCGGTCACCAGGGCATCGCGTGCACGGGCACGGAGCTCCTCGACGATGTCCTCGTCGAATCCGTCGATGGTCAGCAGTTCCGCTGTCGGCACATAGGCGATTTCCTCGACCGTCGAGAAACCTTCCTGCACGAGAATCTGGGCAATTTCGTTGTCGACTTCGAGCTTCTCGACGAACAACAGACGTGCCGCCTCCTGCTCGCTCTCGCTCTTCTCGCGAACCTGGTCGGCCGTCATCACGTTGAGCTGCCAGCCAGACAACTTGCTGGCAAGGCGCACGTTCTGACCGCCGCGACCGATCGCCTGGGACAGTTTGTCCTCGGCAACCGCGATGTCCATGGAGTGCTTTTCCTCATCGACGATGATCGATTGCACTTCCGCCGGCGCCATCGCATTGATGACGAACTGGGCGTTGTTCTCGTTCCAGAGAACGATATCGATACGTTCGCCATTGAGCTCGTTGGACACCGCCTGAACGCGCGAACCGCGCATGCCGATGCAGGCGCCGATCGGATCGGTGCGATGGTCGTGGGCAAGTACGGCAATCTTGGCCCGATCACCCGGATCGCGTGCGCAGGCCTTGATTTCGACCAGACCCTGGCCCACTTCCGGCACCTCGAGCTTGAACAGCTCGATCATGAACTCCGGAGCAGTCCGCGAAATGAACAGCTGCGGGCCACGCGGCTCGGAGCGGACCTCGAAAAGATAGCCTCGCACGCGATCGCCCGCGCGGACGGCTTCGCGCGGAATCGACTTGTCTCGCGGAATGAATGCTTCGGCATTGCCGCCAAGGTCGATATAGAGGTTGCCGCGCTCCACGCGCTTGACGATGCCGGTAATCAGTTCGCCCACGCGATCCGCATAAGCCTCGACGATCTGGGCGCGCTCGGCTTCCCGGACTCGCTGCACGATGACCTGCTTGGCAGCCTGAGCGGCGATACGACCGAACTCGGGATTCTCGATCTGCTCCTCGATGTATTCGCCGACCTGGCTCTCGGGTTCGATATCGATCGCGTCCATCAGGCGCAACTGCCAGTCCGGCGACTCCATGACGACGTCATCGGCGACGATTTCCCAGCGCCGGAAGGTTTCGTATTCGCCGGTCTCCTTGTCGATCGACACGCGAGCGAGGATTTCCTCATTCGGATAGCGCTTCTTCGCCGCAGAGGCGAGAGCAGCTTCCATCGCCTCGAAAATGACGTCCTCCGGGACCCCCTTTTCGTTGGCAACAGCGTCAACCACCAGCAATAGTTCTTTGCTCATCAGTTCAACTCCCGAGCGACCGTCGCAACGGCCTCACTTGTGTTTCGGACCACGCGTGCGCGGCCCGGTGTCCTCTTTCTTCTTCGACGCCGCGGATATTCCGAGCGCCGCGTAGTCCGGAACCAGTTTCGCCTTGACGACATTGGCGTGGTTGATCACCACGTCCCTGCCATCCTGGTCCAGATGAATCCTGTCCTCTTGCACGTCCTTGATGGCACCGTGGAAGCGATGCCGTCCGTCAATGGGAAGGGCCGCGTTCAGTTTCACGGTGCTGCCGATGAAGCGCTTGAAATGCTCCAGCGTGAAAAGCGGCCGGTCAATCCCCGGCGACGAGACTTCCAGCGTATAGCGACCCTCGATCGGATCGTTGACGTCCATCAGGGCTGAGATCTCGCGGCTCACCCGCTCGCAATCCTCGATCGCCACCGGGCGCCCCGGCGCGTCGATATAGACGCGCAGCAGGCTGCTGCCTCGGCTCGGACTGAACTCGATGCCAACAAATTCCAGGCCGAGGTCGGTGACCAGCGGTTGCAGAAGTTCATTGAGTTTCTCGTTCGTCACAGCGACTTTTCGCTCCGCACCAAATCCCGCCAAAAAAAAATGGGCGCAAGGCCCATTCCGTAGTTCACCGTTGTCTTGCTTCCCAGGCATCGGTGCTCGCGCTTCCTGCGCTTTCCTTGCAGAAGGGCCACCGAAGTGGCCCTTCGCAGGAAACCTGGTAGCGGGGGCAGGATTTGAACCTGCGACCTTCGGGTTATGAGCCCGACGAGCTGCCAGACTGCTCCACCCCGCATCAGAGCCGCGCATTGTAACGATGTGGCATGAATCGCGCAAGGCGCCTACGGCCTTTGAACGATCGGGATCTCCCTTGCAGGGCAAGGAACCCGAATAGGGCTGCCAGATGCCCGTTCAGGTGGCGATCGGTTGGTATGCGGGGCCAAGGGATGCGCCCTTCCTTGCCGAAAGAGGTTGTCCAGCGCCACCGCCCGATTGCGTCCTTTTTATGCAAAATACCTGGAATGACAATTGCAACGATTTGGCTCCCTCATCCGTCGTGCTGAAGCGCCACAATAAGGACAGGGGAAGTTGCATGAGGTTTCATGTCTGCATTGCGTCTCTGGTCGCTGCGGGTTTCTGCGTGAATGCTTCTGGAGCCGACGAATCCACCGGACGCTGGTCGTTAGGTGTAGCTGCTGGCCCGGCCTACTACAACATCGATTCGAATCCGCTCGCCGATGTTCACCATGACCGGCGACCGACTTCCGCGGAAAGTCAATCGATTGCCCGCTCCATTCGCGCCGCATTTTCCTTCAACCCTTACATCGCGGTGCAGGGCACGTATACGGACTTCGGCTCGGTTGACTACGAAAAGATATACCAATGCACCACACCCGGCTTCTCCTGCCTGCATCAGGCATTTGCACCGATCAGAGGGCAATTTTCTGCGCACGCCATGCGATTGAGCTTGAAGGGATCCCTGCCCCTCGGGCAGCAACTTGAGCTCTTCGTCAGTACCGGCGCTTCTTACGTCGAGTACCGCAACCATTCCGCCGAAGTTCCGGGCATCAATGGACATCGCGAAATTGATCACACTTCGCACGAATGGTGCCCGGCCTTGGCTCTTGGCCTTCAATGGCACTTCGCCAGAAACTGGTCAACACGCCTCAGCTTCGATGGCATCTGGGACGTCAGCGATACTTCGACCACCGGTAGTGCGGACCTGTATTCACTCACCCTCGGCATTGACTATCGGTTCGGAGCGCCAAACTGACCGTTACGGGGAAATCGCAGCTGGTCTCTCCTGGGGAAGATTGCGCGGCACAAGCGGGCATGCATTTCCGGAGCCATCGATTCAACCGAGTGCCCGCAGCCTCTCGTGGCCGAATCTGGGTGTTTGTGACTGGTGTTACTCCATGGAACTCCGGCGGTGTTCTCACGCGCCTTCGGCTTGCGAGTCACTTCTCGCTGAATGGTCACTGCGCCGCCTGAACGGCACACGCAGCACGGCTGGCCAAAAGAGGAGAATTGCCGGTTGTCCGGCGCAAACGAAAGCTGCCAGAAACGGGAACACAGCATGCGGAGCAGGCGTTGCGCCGGCTCCGCATGCCCAATCATCACCCACCAACTGCCTCGGGCCGGTCAACGCCAATGAGCCCGAGGCAACTCGAGAATAATCTTCAGAACGCGTACTGATACCCGGCAACGAGCTGCCAATCCGTCTCCAGTTGCGGACCGTGCAGTCTCTGATAGACCGGCAGCAATAGCTCGACCGCCAGGCGGTTCCCGCGCATCGAACCTTGCGCGGCGTAGTTCATGCCGATGCCGAGCTCGATTCGCTGCCCGCCTTGCCTCGACGGATCCGCCGTCTGTACCGGCGCCATGATCTGAGGATCCTGACCACGAATCTCACCTACGTCCTGTCCGGCCAGGCGCAAGGATGTGCTGACAGACGGCGTCCACAGCCGCGAAACCCACGCGGTCAGACGTTGCTGATCGCCGAGTCGATAGTCCTCGTTGTTGTCCGTTACATGCCAGAGGCCGGTCCATTGCGCACCCCAGCTCCAGTCGTTGAACTGGCGCGTGACGGTGAGCCCGAGGATCGGATCGGTGGTTCCGCTCCCGAGTTGCATCGGGTATGGAAGTCGAAGCACCGGCTCCATGCCATTGGGTGCAAGCACCTGGCCTTTTTCCTTGACAGAACCCGTAGGCAACGAGACACCCACGTTGGCGTGCCATCGACCCATCGCGTTCTCACCCAACCCGATCAAGGCGGACAGCGTGCTGTCGGCAAAGCCGCTGCTGGATGTTTCGAAGTTGCCGAGCACATTGGTACCCATGCCCCCGGCGTAGGTCCGATGCTTCATCTGCTTGTCCACGTAGTTGATCATGGCCATCAGAGTTAGTCGATCGGTGAGGCCGTACATGGCGCCGAACATGTTCATGTCCATCTGCATGTCCAGGGGCACCACCCTCAATGTGGGTGGCATGCCCGGCATCCCTGCAAACGGGTTTGACTGCGTAGTGACGATCTCATCGGGCGAAATGTCGTCCGTACCCGTTCGGTTTCCCTGCATGTCCATATGCATATAGCGATAGGAGATCATCCACTCACCCGCGCGATGCAGGTGATCGCCCATCACGCCGATCGGTGCGTGACTGTCGGCACGCACTGGAGCCGCGTCTTCCGCGTTGTGGTCGGCTTGTGCCGTACCCAGATTCAGGGCAAGCGCAAGCGCCGCCGCAATTTGCAGTTTCATTGGAGTTTCCTGTATTTGCTGCATCGAACGTCGATGCTTCGAAGGCACGGCCACCAGAGGGCCGCTCGCTGGTCAGAACTTCAAGGATCCTGCAGGTGGACCGCGCGCCTCGTAGTATTGCTCGGGTACAACCACCACTGATATCGAGCGCGCGATCGGCTCGAGAGCCGCCTGCAATCGAGCCAGCTCCATCGTGAATGGCCGGACGGAGTCGGCAGCCGAATAGACCGTGAATTCGCAATATCCATCGCCGTGCTCATGCGCTGGCGCTGGCGAGCCATTCGGCACGCCATGTGATCCGTGATGCGCATGAGGGTCGTGATGAGCCGGGAACAGCAGTTCGACCTGATGCCGGCTCAGCCCGCTCGGGCAAAGGGCAACGTATGTTCCGGCACCCGGCATGGTTCCGGGCGCGAACGGCAGGCGCAGGGCAATTGCGAGAAGGGCCAGCCACGTCAAACCTTCGCTGCGCAGGCGACGACCAAGGTTTTTCCGCCAGAGAGCCCAGGCCGTGCGCACTGTCAGGACCAGCCGTGTTGGACGCGATCCATCGAAGGAAGCGATCTGGAAATCTCGATCGACCCAGGCTGTTCGCTGGAACTCACCGGAACAGGCTAGACGCCAAACGCCCGATTGCACCAGTCGAACAATGGCCCCCAGGCCAGCCCGAGCACGATCAGGGCCAAACCATTCAGCGAGATCACCCAACGCAGCGGCAGATCGGTCGGCAGCGGGAGCTGATCGGAATCCGCTGGCGCGTCGAAGTACATCACCTTGACGACGCGCAGGTAGTAGTAGATGCCGATGATCGCGAACACGATGGCGACGATGGCCAGCCAGAGGTAACCGGCGTCGACGGCGGCGCTGAGGACGAGCAGCTTGGCGAAGAAGCCGAAAAGCGGCGGCACGCCGGCCAGCGAGAACATGGCGATGGCCATGATGCCTGCGTACCAGGGGCTGCGCTGATTAAGACCCTTGAAATCGTCGATTTCCTCGCACTCGAAACCCGTACGTGCCAGCAGCGCGATCATTCCGAAGGCAACGGCAGCGGTCAGCGCGTAGCTGATCGCATAGAACATGGCCGCCGAGAATCCGGCAGGAGTCGCACCGACGAAACCGAGCAGCAGGAAGCCGACATGGGAAATCGTTGAATAGGCGAGCATGCGCTTGATGTTCGATTGCGCAATCGCGAACAGGTTGCCGATGACCAGCGAGAACACCGAAAGGATGGCCAGCATCTGGGTCCAGTGCTCGCCGAGTCCGCCAAGTCCGCCTTCGAGCAGCCGATAGGCCAGCCCGAATGCGGCAAGCTTCGGCGCCGAACCGATGAACACGGTGACGGCGGTGGGTGCCCCCTGGTACACATCGGGCAGCCACATGTGGAACGGTGCGGCACCGAGCTTGAATGCAATGCCGGCGACGAGGAAGACCAGACCAAAGGCCAGCCAGCCGGGATGCTCGACCTGTCCAATTGATGCGCTGATGCGGGCCAGATCCAGCGTGCCGGTCGCGCCATAGATCATCGACATGCCGTACAACAGCAGGCCCGAGGCCAGTGCACCGAGCACGAAGTACTTGATCGCGGCTTCGGCAGATACCGATGAATCCCGATTCAGCGCGACCAACGCGTAGGACGAAAGCGCAAGCAGCTCAAGGCCGAGATAGGCCGTGATCAGGCTGCCCGCCGAGACCAACAGCATCATGCCGATGGTCGCGAACAGGATCAGCAGATAGAACTCGCCGATCAGCAACTTGCGGTCACGCATGTAATTGCGACCGTAGAGCAAGGCAAGACCGCTCATCAGCAGGATGAACTGCTTGAGCACCACACTGATGCCATCGTGCAGGAACATGCCGTTGAACGCGACTGCGCCCTGCCCGGCAGCGGGTGCACCGCGCCAGACGAAAACAGCCGTTACGGCCAACGCCGCAATCGACAGCCAGTGGGTGACGTTGCGCTGGGTCGGCTTGATGAACAGGTCGATCAGGAGTATCGCGCAGGTACCTCCGAGCAGAATCAGCTCGGGCAGGATGGCGACCAGATCGGCGGGATTGAATTGCATGGTCATCGTATTCTCAGGCCTTGCTCAGCATCATTGCGTTGACGATCTGCAACACCGAGCTGTCCATCAGATCGGTCAAGGGCTTCGGGTAGATGCCAACCGCGAGTACAGCGGCCGCGAAGGAGCCGAGGACAATCCACTCGCGCGCATCGAGGTCCTTGAATTTCTCTACCTTGGGATTGGTCACTTGACCAAAGATCACGCGCTTGACCAGCCATAGCGTGTAGGCGGCGCCAATGATCAAGGTAAATGCGGCCACCGCAGCGACCCAGAAGTTGTCCTGGAACGCAGCCAGGATGACCATGAATTCGCCGACAAAACCGCTGGTCCCGGGCAAGCCGCAATTGGCCATCGCAAACAGCACGAAAAACGCGGCGTAGGCCGGCATCACATTCACAACGCCACCGTAGTCCCGGATCATGCGCGAGTGCAGCCGGTCGTAAAGTACGCCGATGCACGAGAACATGGCGCCGGATACGAATCCGTGCGAGATCATCTGCACCATCGCACCCTGCAAGCCGAGGCGGGCAGCGTCCGGATTCTCGTGGACGCGAACCAGCGAAAGCACGATGAAGATGCCGAGCGTGACAAACGCCATGTGCGCAATCGACGAGTACGCGATCAGCTTCTTCATGTCTTCCTGGACGAGGGCGACGTAGCCGATGTAGACCACGGCCACCAACGACATCGCGATGACCACCCAGGCATATTCCTGCGAGGCATCCGGCGTGATGGGCAAGGAAAAGCGGATGAAGCCATAGCCGCCGACCTTCAGCATGATCGCGGCCAGGATCACCGAGCCACCGGTCGGCGCTTCGACGTGGGCATCGGGCAACCAGGTGTGCACCGGCCACATCGGCACCTTGATCGCGAACGCGATCAGGAATGCGAAGAACAGCCAGGCCTGCTCGGTTGCGCCCAGGGGCGCTTCGGCAAATGCCTGCAGGGAAAACTCGCCGGTCTTCATGTGCAGGTAGATCAGCCCGATCAGCATGAAGATCGAACCGAGGAAGGTGTAGATGAAGAACTTCAGGGTTGCATAGACCCGTCGCGGACCACCCCAGACTCCGATGATGATGAACATCGGAATCAGCATGGCCTCGAAGAACACGTAGAACAGCAGCGCATCCGTGGCCGCGAAGACACCGATCAGCATGCCTTCCAGGGCGAGCATTGCGGCCATGTATTGCGACACGCGCTTGTCGATCGGGCCCCATGAACCGATGATCACGAGCACGCTGGTGAACGTGGTCAGCACAATCAGGGCGACGGATATGCCGTCGACGCCCAGTGCGTAGAACACATTCAGCGCGTTTATCCAGGCGTGTGATTCGACGAACTGCATGCCGCCGACAGGCGCGTCGTAGCCAAGGTAGAGCGGGATGCTGGCAACCAGCGTCGCCAGGGCGACCAGCACGCTGAGCCAGCGCGCCACGCGCGGATCACGCCCGAGTGCGAGTACAAGCACGGCGCCGACAATCGGCAACCAGATCAGCACGCTGAGTAGAGGCCATTGAGCCATGATGGTCGTCATTCCCCGTAATCAGGCGGCAATTCGCGTGAACAGCCACCACGATCCGCCGAGCAGCAGGATCAGGCCGAGGATCATCGCGAACGCATAGTGGTAGAGATAGCCGGACTGGACTCGCCGCACGATGGCCGAGAGCTGGTCGATCAGGCTGGCGGATCCGTCAATGGCGCCATCAATCAGGCCAGCGTCACCGCCGCGCCAGAGGCCGCGGCCAAGCTTGATGCCGCCACGCGCAAACACTGCCTGGTAAAGATTGTCGACCCAATACTTGTTCGACAGCATGTTGTAGACCGGTCGCAATGCGGCCTGCGCCTTGTCGGCAATGCCGGGATTGATCAGCCAGATGTAGGTTGCCGTGACAAAGCCGGCCACGGCGATCCAGAACGGCGGCGCCATCACTCCGTGCAAGACAAAGGCCGTGGCGCCGTGGAAGTCCTTGCCAAGTTCGCCGAGCACGTCGTTTGCATCGCGCACGAAGATCGCATTGCCGAAGTAGTCGCCGAACAGCATCGGGCCGATGGTCAAGCCACCGATCAGGATGGACGGAATCGCAAGCAGGATCAGCGGAACCGTGACGACCCAGGGTGATTCGTGCGGCGCGTGCACGAGTTGGCCCGGTTCATGGTGGGCGTGGTCATCATGGCCGTGATGCTGCTTCAGCGGATCGACCGTGAAGCGCTCCTTGCCGTGGAAGGTCATGTAGAGCAGGCGGAAGCTGTAGAGCGCCGTGACAAAGACGCCGACCAGCACACAGAAATAGGCATAACCGGCACCGGCGCGATGCGACTCGTGCACCGCCTCGATGATCGCATCCTTGGAAAAGAACCCGGCAAAGAACGGGGCACCGGCCAGGGCCAGCGAGCCAATCCACATCGTGATCCAGGTGATCGGCATGTACTTGCGCAGGCCGCCCATGTGGCGCATGTCCTGCTCGTGGTGCATGGCGATAATGACCGAACCTGCCCCAAGGAACAGGAGCGCCTTGAAGAAAGCATGGGTCATAAGATGGAACACGCCGGCCGAATAGGCCGACACGCCCAGCGCAACCGTCATGTAGCCAAGCTGCGAGAGGGTCGAATAGGCGACCACGCGCTTGATGTCGTTCTGCACGATGCCGATCAGACCGGTGAACAGGGCCGTGGTGGCGCCGATCACGAGAACAAAGGTCAGTGCAGTGTCGCTGAGCTCGAACAGCGGCGACATGCGAGCGACCATGAAGATGCCCGCAGTAACCATGGTGGCCGCATGGATCAGGGCGGAAATCGGGGTCGGGCCTTCCATCGAGTCAGGTAGCCACACGTGCAGCGGCACCTGCGCGGACTTGCCCATCGCGCCGATGAACAGACAGACGCAAACGATGGTCGCGACTTGCCAGGGATGACCGGCAATCAACTCGACCGAGCGCGCGCCCATGTCGACCGCCGGATCCTGCGCGTAGGCGAACACCGTGGCGTAGTCGAGCGAGCCGCCAAACCACATCAGCACGCCGGCAATGCCGAGCAGAAACCCGAAATCACCGACGCGATTGACCAGGAAGGCCTTCATGTTGGCGAAGATCGCGCTCGGGCGCTTGAACCAGAATCCGATCAGCAGGTAGGACACCAGGCCCACCGCTTCCCAGCCGAAGAACAGCTGCAGGAAGTTGTTGCTCATGACCAGCATCAGCATCGAGAAGGTGAACAGCGCGATGTAGCTGAAGAAGCGCTGGTAACCGTCATCCTCGGCCATGTAGCCGATGGTGTAGACATGGACCATCAGCGAAACAAAGGTGACCACAACCATCATCATCGCGGTCAGGCGATCGATGAGGAAGCCAATATTGGCGCTGGTGCTGCCAATCTGGAACCAGGTGTAGACATTCTCATTGAAGACCTGCGCGCCACCCCAGACCAGCTCGTAAAGCACGTAGATCGACAGCGCGCAGCTCAAGCCGACACCGGCGATCGTCACGCTGTGGGCGCCGACTCGACCGATGCGCCTGCCGAACAGGCCGGCCAGCACGGCGCCGAACAGCGGGGCGAGGACAATCGTCAGCAGAATGGATTTGTCGAGCATCATCAATCAACCCTTGAGACTGTCGATGTCGGTCACGTCGATGGTCGCGCGATTGCGGAACAGGACGACGAGGATGGCCAGACCGATTGCAGCTTCCGCCGCAGCCACGGTAAGGATGAAGAACACGAAGACCTGCCCCGACGGATCTCCGAGGAATCGCGAAAACGCTATGAAGTTCGTGTTGACAGCGAGCAGCATGAGCTCGATGCACATGAGCAACACGATGACGTTCTTGCGGTTGATGAAGACGCCGGCCACGGCGATGCAGAAGAGGATCGCCGCCAGGGTGAGGAAGTGCGCCAGTGTGATCATGGTGTCGCGTCCCCTTTCTTCACCGCATCCATCTTGACCAGGCGGATGCGATCTTCACGCTTGACCATGACCTGACGTGCGGGATTCTGCGACTTGATGCCACTGCGCTTGCGCAGGGTCAACGGGATCGCGGCGATCAGACCGACGGTCAGGATCAGGGCAGCCACCTCGAATGGCAGCAGGAAATCACGGAACAGGGTGCGGCCGAGCCAACCCATGTTGGTCATGCCGGCCAGGGCAGCCGGGTCATCGTTTGGCGCCATCTGCAAGGTACGCACGCCGATCATCATCAGCATTTCGACCAGCATGACCACGGCCACGACGATTCCAACCGGGAGGAAGCGGACAAAGCCTTCGCGCACCGGCGCGAAATCGACGTCGAGCATCATGACGACGAACAGGAACAGCACCATGACTGCACCGACGTAGACCAGTACAAGTGCGACAGCGAGAAATTCTGCCTGCGCGAGCAACCAGACGCAGGCCATCGAAAAGAAGGTCAGCACCAGGTTCAAGGCAGCCACGACCGGATTCTTCACGCTGATCACGGCCAGCGCGGCCAGCGCGGCGACCGCGGCGAAGAAATAGAAGCAGACCAGTTCAAATGTCATTGGATTCTCCGTGTCTGCTCATCGGAATGCCGCATCCTGGGCACGCGCTGCAGCAATCTCGCCCTCGTAGCGATCACCAATGGCGAGCAGCTGGATCTTGTTGACCACGTTCTCGCCGCGCTGCTCGAAGTGGTATTCGTGCAGGTGGGTTTCGACGATCGAATCGACCGGGCAGGATTCCTCGCAGAACCCGCAAAAGATGCACTTGAACAGGTCGATGTCATAGCGCGTCGTGCGCCGCGTACCATCCTCGCGCATTTCCGAATCGATGGTGATCGCCAGGGCCGGGCAAACCGCTTCGCATAGCTTGCAGGCAATGCAGCGTTCCTCGCCGTTGGGATAGCGGCGCAGTGCATGCAGGCCGCGGAAACGATTCGACTTCGGAATGTGCTCTTCCGGATAGCGCATCGTGTACTTGGGCTTGAACATGTAGCGAATGGTCAACCAGAGGCCGGCCAGCAGCTCCAGCAACAGCAGACTCTTGAAGTAGTGGATGACTCTGTTCATGAGTAGATTCGGATTCCTTGCTTGCTCATGCGCCGATCGTGACGAGGCCGAAGTACTTCAGGCAGGCCGCGACGATCACCCAGGCGATCGTGATCGGAATGAACACCTTCCAGCCCAGGCGCATGATCTGGTCGTATCGGTAGCGTGGGAACGAAGCGCGGAACCACAGATAGAAGAAGCTGAAGAAGAATGCCTTGGCGAAGGTCCACTGCCAGCCGCCCTTCCAGATCCAGTCGATCCACGGCACGTCGGCCGTGATCCAGCCCTGGAATGGACTGAGCCAGCCGCCGAAGAACAGGACGGCGGCCAGGAAGGCGATCAGGATCATGTTTGCGTATTCGGCAAGGAAGAAGATCGCGAATGCCGAACCGGAGTACTCGACGTGGAAGCCGGCGACGATTTCTGACTCGCCCTCGGCCACATCGAAGGGTGCGCGATTGGTCTCGGCGACACCCGAGATGAAGTAGATGATGAATACCGGGAACAGCGGCAACCAGTACCAGTCGAAGAATCCCATGCTTCCCTGTTGCGCGAGCACGATATCGGTCAGGTTGAGGCTGCCGGTAAGGATCATCACGCAAACCAGGGCAAAGCCCATGGCGATTTCGTAGGAGACTGTCTGCGCCGCCGCACGCATTGCGCCGAGCATCGCGTAGCGCGAGTTCGATGCCCAGCCCGCGAGGATGATGCCGTAGACACCGAGCGAGGTCATCGCCAGCAAAAGCAGCAGACCGACGTTGACGTTGGCCAGTACCAGGCCGGCATCGAATGGAATCACCGACCACGCCGCAAATGCCGGCACCAGCGCAATCATCGGCGCCAGGAAATAGAGGGTCTTGTTCGCATTGGCCGGAAGAACAACTTCCTTGAACAGCAGCTTGAAGACATCCGCGAATGCCTGCAGCAGGCCGAACGGGCCGATCTGGTTCGGCCCCATGCGCACATGCATCCAGCCGATGACCTTGCGTTCCCAGTACACGAACATGGCCACCGCGATGATCACCGGAACGGCAATCGCGAGGATCTTCAGAACGATCCAGAGGGTCATTCCGGTGTCGCCGTAGCCAAGCAGGCTGTCGCGCATCGTGTCGATCATGCCGCGGCCCTCGCAATCCTGAGCAACGCGCCATGGGCAGGAAGCTTGGCGACTTCCGCATACCCCGCTTCGATCCAGGCCGCACCTTCAGGCACGGCCGCGTCCAGCCGCACGGCAAGCGGTGTTTTCTCGACCCAAGCCTGATCGCCATTCTCGAAGCCGAGCGACGCCGCATCGGCAGGGTTCAGGGAAACCATTGCACCACGTGTCAACGGATGCGCATTGAGTGATGCCGAGCGACGCAGTACGGCATCGGCACGATAGATGGCAGTCGTGGCGATACGCTCGAACAGCCCCTTCTGCGCCGGCTCGGACTTGCGATCACCCGGTTCGGCCCTTGCTGCCTGCACCTTGACCATGCGCTCACGCACTTCGGCGATCTCGGTAAAGCCGAACCCTTCAAGCGCCAGCGCGGAGCCGAGCGCTCGCAGGACTCTCCATCCCTGTCGCGCTTCACCCGGCAGCTTCGAACCGGCCGCCACGCATTGCACGACACCGTCGATATTCGTGTAGCTGGCATCGATCTCGGGCGGAAGTCCTATCGGCAGGATCGCATGCGCGGTGTTGCGCACGTTTTCGCCCGCATAGGCACCGATATGCAAATGAAAATCCGCCTTGGCGCAAGCTTGGTCGAATGCCGCCGGCGTGGCGAAATCTGCCGAGCCAGCATGATAGACAACCAGGGTCTTCGGCGGATTCGCGATCATTGCGGCGGCCGCCCGACCCCCCTTCTGCGGCAGACAACCTGCATCGGACAGGCCGATGGCGTTTGCGCCAGAAGGTATCTCGTTGTAGCCGGCGCCCGTGGCGCGTGCGATGAACCTTGCCGCCGCGCGCAACCAGGCGGCCTCGGCGTGTTGCAGCGCCGATTCGCCAAGGATGATTGCCGCAGCGCCGGAATCGGACAACAGCTTGATGATGGTCTGGGCGGATTCGCTGGTTTCAGCCCGGGATAGTTCGCTGGCCAGCGCCGATGACGCCGGAAGCTTGCCGGCGTCATTGGCCGCCCTTGCCAGACCCAGCAGGCGACCGACCATCGCGCCAGGCGCAACGATCTGCTTGCCGGCCAATTTGAAGTTGAAATCGAAATCGAGCGGGTTGACGACGTGGACTTTGGCGCCCGCGTTCACGGCCTTTCGCAGACGGTGGTTGAGCAGCGGGATTTCATGGCGCGGATTGCAGCCAATCAACAGGACAGCCTCGGCTTTTTCAATGTCCGCGAATGGCGTTTCGAACGCGCTCGCATGTGGTGCATCGGAGAAATCACTCTGGCGCAGGCGATGGTCGATGTCATCGCTGCCAAGTCCGCGCACCAGCTGCGCAAGCAGGAACCCTTCCTCGCTTGAAGCCAGTGGCGCGACCAGGGCACCGAGCTCGGCACCCGCCTTGCGCAGATGTTCGGCAACGAACGCCATGGCGTCGGTCCAGCTCGTCGCCACAAGCTTGCCGTCCTTGCGGATCATCGGTGTTGTCGCGCGGTCGGCGGATCGCAGACCCTCGTGGCTGTAGCGATCGCGATCCGACAACCAGCATTCGTTGACCGACTCGTTGTCTCGCGGCACCGTACGCAACACCTCACCGCGGCGCGTATGCAGCCACAGGTTCGAGCCAAGCGCATCGTGGTAGCCGATCGATTCGCGCGCGATCAGTTCCCAGGCGCGCGCCTTGAAACGGAATGGCTTGTTGGTCAGCGCGCCAACCGGGCAGACGTCGATGACGTTGCCGGAAAGTTCGCTCATCAGCGGCTTGCCGACATAGGTGCCGATCTGCAGGCGTTCGCCGCGTTCCATGCCGCCTAGCTCGTAGGTGCCCGCCACTTCGGCCATGACGCGCACACAACGCGTGCACTGGATGCAGCGGGTCATTTCTGTTTCGACCAGCGGACCGAGGTTTTCATCGGCGATCGTGCGCTTGCGTTCGACGAAGCGGCTGACCGAGCGCCCATAGCCCATCGAGAGATCCTGCAACTCGCATTCGCCTCCCTGATCGCATATCGGGCAATCCAGCGGATGGTTGATCAGCAGGAACTCCATCACGTTGCGCTGCGCGGACAGTGCGCGCTGCGACTGGGTCTGGATCTTCATGCCGTCGGCTACCGGCGTGGCGCAAGCCGGCTGCGGCTTCGGCATCGGCCGGCCACCCATCTCGACTTCGACCATGCACATGCGGCAGTTCGCGGCGATCGCGAGTTTTTCGTGGTAGCAGAAACGCGGAATCGGGATACCGAGGCGGTCAGCCGCCTGGATGATCATCGAACCCTTCGGCGCAAACGTCTGCTTGCCGTCGATCTCGATGGTGACGTGATCGGGCGGGACGTCGGCCTTGATCGGCTGGGCGCTCATGGGTTGGCTCCTGTGGGAGCCGGGATTGATTTACGGCACGGGAATCGGGATTCGGGATTCGGGATTCGAAAAATCGCCGCGAACCGCTCCAGCGAATCTCGAATCTCGAATTCCCAATCCCAAGTCGTGAGCACAGCGAACGACATCATGCTGCAGCCTCCATCGAAGCTTCGACCATCGATCGCCCGTGGGTAATGAAATACTCGAACTCGTGCCAGTAATGACGCAGGAAACCCTGGACCGGCCATGCGGCGGCTTCGCCGAACGCGCAGATGGTGTGGCCTTCGATCTGGCCGGCGGCGGCTTTCAGGGTGTCGAGATCGCCAATCTGCGCCTTGCCTTCGACGATGCGCGTCAGCATGCGGTACATCCAGCCGGTGCCTTCGCGGCAAGGCGTGCACTGACCGCAGGATTCGGCGTAGTAGAAGCGCGCGATGCGCTGGCAGGCGCGCACCATGCAGGTGCTTTCGTCCATGACGATGACCGCCCCCGAACCGAGGCCCGAACCGGCCTTCTGGATCGCGTCGTAATCCATCGTGATGGCCATCATCGTTTCACCGGGCAATACCGGCATCGACGAGCCACCGGGAATCACCGCCTTGATCTTCGCGCCGTTGCGCATGCCGCCGGCCATTTCCAGCAGATCGGCGAACGGCGTGCCCAATGGAATCTCGTAGTTGCCGGGTCGGGCGACATGGCCGGAGACAGAGAAAATCTTCGGTCCACCGTTGTTCGGCTTGCCGACATTGAGAAACCAGTCGGCGCCCTTGCGCAGGATCGCCGGCACCGAGGCGTAGGTCTCGGTATTGTTGATCGTGGTCGGCTTTCCGTACAGACCGAAATTGGCCGGGAACGGGGGCTTGAATCGCGGCTGCCCCTTCTTGCCCTCAAGCGACTCCATCATCGCGGTCTCTTCGCCGCAGATGTAGGCGCCGGCACCGAGGGCAGTGTGGATATCGACATCGATGCCGGAACCGCCGATGTCCTTGCCAAGCAGGCCGGCTTCGTAGGCCGCCTTCAGGGCCATCTCGAAATGTTCGTAGGGCTCGTGGTGGAACTCGCCGCGCAGGTAGTTGTAGGCCACCGTCGATCCGGTCGCGTAGCAGGCGATCGCAAGACCCTCGATGACCGAATGCGGATTGAAACGCAGGATGTCGCGATCCTTGCAGGTGCCTGGCTCGGATTCGTCCGAGTTGCACAGGATGTATTTCTGTCCCGGCGCGTTGCGCGGCATGAACGACCATTTCAGACCGGTCGGGAAACCCGCACCGCCACGACCGCGCAGCGAACTGTTCTTGAGTTCGTCAATGATCGTGACCGGATCGGGCTTCTCGGCGAGGATCTTTTTCCATGCCTGGTAGCCATCGACCTTGAGGTAGTTGTCCAGCGTCCACGGCTGATCGAAATGCAGCGTGGTGTAGACGACCTGATGATCTTTTGGAGCGGGTCCGAATGCCATGGTTATTTCAGTCCGTCGAGGATCTTGTCGACTTTCTCGGTATCGAGGTTTTCGTGATAGTGGCCATTCACCACCATCATCGGCGCACCGCAACAGGCGGCCAGGCATTCCTCTTCGCGCTTGAGGTAGATGCGACCGTCCGGCGTGCTTTCGCCGAGCTTCGTGCCCAGCTTCCTTTCGCAATGCCGCACGAGATCCTCGGCGCCATTGAGCCAGCACGAAATGTTTGTGCAGATGGCGACGTTGTTGCGCCCCACCGGGCTGGTCTCGAACATCGAGTAGAAACTCGCCACCTCGAATGCCCAGACTTCCGGCAAATCGAGATATCGCGCCACCGCGACAATCAATTCGTCGGTCAGGAAGCCGCCATTCTGTTCCTGGGTCACGAACAGGCCCTGGATCAGCGCCGAGCGCTTGCGATCCGGCGGAAACTTCGCCACCCAGGCGTCGATATGCTGGCGCGTATGCGGCGTCAACGCCGCCATCGGATCGACGTCCTTGATCTGGTTGTAGGTTCCGGTGGGTTTCATGGTTTGAGAGCCGGGAATCGAGAATTGGGAATCGAGAGTCGGAGAGCAGGAGCAGCGGCAACAGGGCGAACATCTTGGCGTGCAGGAAGGCCCGCGTTAACCATTCCCCATTCCCCATTCCCCATTCCCGTACTCATCGATCTATCTCCCCGAACACCACATCGTAGGTTCCGATCATGGCGACGACGTCGGCGAGCATGTGACCGCGAACGACCGTGTCCATGGAAGACAGATGGGCGAAGCCGGGAGCACGCAACTTGCAACGGAACGGCTTGTTCGCACCGTCCGAAATCAGATAGCAGCCGAATTCGCCCTTTGGCGCCTCGACTGCGGCATAGGTTTCGCCGGCGGGTACGCAATAGCCTTCGGTGAACAGCTTGAAGTGGTGGATGAGGGCTTCCATGTCGTCCTTCATCTCTTCACGCCTGGGCGGCGCTACCTTGTAGTTCTCGATGATCACCGGGCCGGGATTCGCCTTCAGCCAGGCCACGCACTGCTGGATGATGCGGTTGGACTGGCGCATCTCCTCGACGCGCACCAGATAGCGGTCGTAGCAGTCGCCATTGACGCCAACCGGGATGTCGAAGTCGACCTCGGCATACTTCGCATAGGGCTGCTTCTTGCGCAGGTCCCAGGCGATGCCGGAGCCTCGCAACATCGGCCCGGTCATGCCCCAGGCCTTGGCCAGTTCGGGGGAAATGACGCCGATATCGACGGTGCGCTGCTTCCAGATGCGGTTGCCGGTCAGCAGTTCCTCGTACTCGTCGACCTTGCTCGGGAAATCCGCGCAGAACGATTCCAGATAGTCGAGCATCGAGCCCTCGCGCCACTGATTGAAGCGCTTGAGGTCATTGCCCTTGTGCCAGCGTGATTCCTTGTACTTCGGCATCTGCGCGGGCAGATCCCGGTAGACGCCACCGGGACGATAATAGGTGGCGTGCATGCGTGCGCCGGAGACCGCTTCGTAGCAATCCATGAGCTCTTCGCGCTCGCGGAATGCGTACAGGAACACGGCCATGGCGCCGAGGTCGAGGCCATTCGATCCGATCCACATCAGATGATTGAGGATGCGCGTGATTTCGTCGAACATCGTGCGGATCCACAGCGCGCGCTCGGGCACCTCGATCTGCAACAGGTTTTCGATGGCACGCACATAGGCATGCTCATTGCACATCATCGAAACGTAGTCGAGGCGATCCATGTAGCCGATCGACTGGTTGTACGGCTTCGACTCGGCCAGTTTTTCAGTACCACGATGGAGCAGTCCGATGTGCGGATCGGCGCGTACGACGGTCTCGCCATCCATTTCCAGCACCAGGCGCAGCACGCCATGCGCGGCCGGATGCTGCGGGCCGAAGTTCATCGTGTAATTGCGGATCTCTTCCATTACTTGATCCCCGCTTCGCGCTCGGCGTTGGCCTGCTCGTAGCGCGAGTCGTCGCGGATCGTCCGCGGTACCAGCACACGCGGTTCAATGGACACGGGCTCGTAGACCACGCGCTTTTTTTCCGGATCGTAGCGGACTTCAACGTTGCCGATCAGCGGGAAATCCTTGCGGAAGGCGTGCCCGACAAAACCGTAGTCGGTGAGGATGCGGCGCAGATCCGGATGCCCCTCGAAAACGATGCCATAGAGATCAAAGGCTTCACGCTCGAACCAGTTCGTGCCAGGCCAGATGTCCACCAGTGAAGGCAATGCAGGGACATCATCATCCTCGCAGAAAGCACGCATGCGCAGCCGATGGTTGTTCTGCAGCGACAACAAATGCACGACTACGGCGAAACGATGCCGGATATGGGTGTCGCGCGGCCGCTCGGCCCAGCTGAAGCGCCCTGCCCCCTTGCCTTCGACGCCGCGCGAAAATCCTTCCGAGGAGACGTCGGTCGTGTCCCACTCGGTCTGGCCATGACTGAGATAGTCGACGCCACAGACATCGACGCAGAGATCGAAATCCAGTTCCACCTCGTCGCGCAGGCTGCGCGAGACACTGAGCCAGTTTTCAGGCAAGACTTCGATCGTCGTCTCACCCAGCGAGGTGCTGGTGCTGACAATCTTGTGGCCAAGCTTGACTTCGAGATGACGGGCCAGGGTTGCGGGTTCGCTCATGCCGTCCTCAGCGTGCAATGGTGTTGGTGCGGCGGATCTTCTTCTGCAGCTGAAGAATGCCGTGAATCAGCGCCTCGGCCGTTGGCGGACAGCCGGGAACATAGATATCGACAGGCACGATGCGATCGCAACCACGCACGACAGCGTACGAATAGTGGTAATAGCCGCCGCCATTGGCGCAGGAGCCCATCGAGATGACCCACTTCGGCTCGGGCATCTGGTCGTAGACCTTGCGCAGCGCCGGAGCCATCTTGTTGACCAGGGTACCGGCCACGATCATCACATCGGACTGACGCGGCGAAGGACGGAAGATCACGCCGTTGCGATCAAGATCGAGTCTGGAAGCGCCGGCATGCATCATCTCGACCGCACAACAGGCCAGGCCAAACGTCATCGGCCACATCGAGCCAGTGCGCGCCCAGTTGACCAGCTCGTCCATTCTCGCGGTGACAAAGCCGCGTTCCATCAGCGGATTGTCCTCACCGGGGCGCAGGATGTCGTCGACCGGACCGCCCGGGGTCGGGTTGTGCATCACCCGTGCAATGGAATCACTCATTCCCATTCGAGGGCACCCTTCTTCCAGACATAGACGAAGCCGAGCACGAGCAAGCCGATGAACATGCCCATTTCGGCCAGGCCAAACACACCGAGTTCGTCGAACACGATGGCCCATGGAATCACGAATGCGATTTCCAGATCAAAAATGATGAACAGGATGGCGATGAGGTAGTAGCGCACGTCGAACTTCATGCGCGCGTCCTCGAACGCTTCGAAGCCGCACTCATACGGCGCGAACTTCTCCGCAGTGGGCTTTTTCGGCCCGAGCAGATTGCCGAGAATCAGCAATGCAATGCCGATTCCAGTGGCCACCACGAGAAACAGCAGGACCGGGAAATACTCGACTAGCACATGCACCTCCGCGCCGTTTGACGCATCAGCGGTTGCCACAGTGTGCGGCAACGACGGTTGTCTATGATGTTGGTGCCCAAGGGGGGACTCGAACCCCCACAGCTCTCGCCGCTACCACCTCAAGGTAGTGCGTCTACCAATTCCGCCACCTGGGCAACGCCATCAATCTCCGTCCTTCCCCGCTGTATCCGGCTGCGGTTCCGCAGGCGCGACGGCTGCAGGGGCCGGCGTGTCCGTGGATAGTGCAGGCGCCGGCGCTGGCACGTCCGTCGAACCCGGACTTGCCTGGACGGCTGCCGGCACATCGCCGGTGGCCGGCTCACTGCTTTCCGGAGCCACGCCTGCCATCACGCCAAGATCATCCGTACTGCCCTCAACGAGAGCGGGACGGCTGTGATACATGCCCATGCCGAGGCTGAGCAGGAAGAACAAACCGGCCAGAACTGCCGTGCTGCGCGAAAGGAAATTCGCTGAACCGCGCGCACCGAAGACAGTCGAGGAAGCGCCACCGCCGAATCCGGAGCCTGCATCGGCACCGGCGCCGCGCTGCATGAGGATCAGCGCGATCATCGCAACGGCAATCAGCACATAGAAAACTTGGGCAATGATCGAAAGCATCTGAATCAGGAATCCTGGTTTGCGGCAGACGCTGCCGCCGCGCAAATAGCAATAAAATCGGCCGCCACCAACGAAGCGCCGCCAATCAGCCCGCCGTCAATATCGGGTTCGGCAAACAGTTCGGCAGCATTGGCGGCCTTTACGCTGCCTCCGTAAAGGAGCCGCAGCGAGCTCGCTATTCTAGCATCCTGCCCCGCAAATTTGTCACGCATGAACGCATGAACCTGCTGGGCCTGTGCCGGCGAGGCCGTCTTTCCGGTGCCGATCGCCCAGACCGGCTCATAGGCCACTACCGCCCCTGCGAATGCGGATAGTCCGGCCAGATCGAGCACGGCATCCAGCTGCGCCGCCACGATAGCCTCGGTTTCGCCGGCCTCCCGGTGCTCCAGCAGTTCCCCCACACAGAGGATCGGAACCAGCCCGGCAGCCTGGGCTGCGACAAACTTTCGCGCCACAACCTCGTTGGTCTCGGCATGGTACTGGCGCCGCTCGGAATGCCCGACCAGCACATAGGTGCAGCCGACATCGCGCAGCATTGCGCCCGCCACTTCGCCGGTGTAGGCGCCCTGAGCATGTTCACTGAGGTCCTGGGCGCCAAAAGCCAGGCCATCTCCGGCATGGGCTGCGACCAGCTCGGCCAGATAGGGGAACGGAGGAATCACGGCAACATCAGCGTCTTTCGGCACGGATTGGGCCACGGCAGCGACCAGCTCGGTCGAATCGGCACGAGCACCATGCATCTTCCAGTTTCCAGCGACGAGTTTGCGGCGCATGTCTGGGCCTTGCCTGCCTGAGGGTCGCGAAGGATAGCCGCGGCTTGGCCTGCCGGCAAATATTCGAGCGCGAGCGGTTGGAGCGTGGCGCAATCGAGCCTGGGACACCGCCGCAGGTTGGCAGTGAGCGTAGCGAACCCCAACGGTTGGGAAAGTTGCCCCTTCCCTGAAGCCAGATTCATCGAGGAACCTGGACATCGTGAGCGAACGGGATCCCTTTCTCGGGGCGTTCCCTCAGCCCCACCCGAGTAAAGCGCGTCAACACCCTCGCTGGCAACGCGCTCTTTGCTTTCGGTTCGCCTACTCCCCACTCCCGCTCTACTGAGGCTACCCTTGCAATCCGTATTCATCAGGCGGCAGGACATGAACCCAGGCAAGGGCTACGCCCTCATAACAGGTGCCTCGGCCGGCATTGGCGCGGCTTTTGCCCGTGAGTTGGCCGCTCGCGGCCACCCTCTCGTGCTGACCGCCCGTCGCGCAGATCGGATGCAGGCGCTGGCGCATGAGCTGGAAGCGGCGAACGGCATCAAGGTCAAGGTCATCGCCTGCGATCTTGCCGATCCCGCTTCCCCACGCGACCTCTGCGAACAGATCGACCGGCAGGGACTTGCCATCGACATGCTGGTCAACAATGCCGGCTACGGCGTCACCGGCTACTTCCTGAGCCAGCCCTGGAAGACCCAGGCCGACTTCATCCAGGTCTTGATGACCGCACCGACCGAACTCTGCCACAGGCTGATGCCGGCCATGCTTGAGCGTGGGCACGGTCGAATCATCAATGTCGCCTCGCTTGCCGGACATATTCCCGGGTCCGCAGGCCAGACACTATACGCCGCGGCCAAATCCTACCTGATCAAGTTCTCCCAATCGCTGAGCCTCGAATACGGCCACAAGGGAATCCATACCTGCGCCCTGTGCCCGGGCTTCACCTATTCGGAATTCCACGACGTGACCGGATCGCGCGCAATGATGTCGAAGCTGCCGGGCTGGATGTGGATGGATGCCGAATCCGTGGTTCGCCAGGGGCTCTATGCCGTCGAGCGCGGCGAGGCGGTCTATATCAACGGCCGCATCAACCGGATGATCAAGTCCGTGGCCAAGCTTCTGCCGGATCGCATGGTTCTGCGAATGATGGCTCGGCAATCCAGAAAGTTCAGGAAGTCATCGCCCGATTGATATTTGAATGCGTGCCCGATTTTTCGCAGGAGCAGGCTTCAGCCACGATGCTCTTCTGGAGAGATGCAAACAGGAGCATCGCGGCTGAAGCCCGCTCCTACTCGAAAAGAACAGAACAGCGTTGCCCCAGGTACTTATTCTTCAAGCAGCTCGTTGATCTCATCGACGATGCGCGGAAGCATTTCATCGGAATAACCGATGTGGGTGAAGGCAACCTTGCCCTGCTTGTCGATCATCAGCATGTGCGGCAATCCGCTCACGCCATAGGCAGCGGAAACATCGGGATTGCCGCGGTCCACCGTCATGGTCAACTGGAAGTCCTTCATCTTGCGCCGCATCGCGCGGTACTTGTCCTGATCGGTGTCGGTATTGATGGCGACCACGGCTACACGATCCGGTCCCAGTTTTCGCTGGACGTTTTCGAGTACCGGCAATTCCTTGAGGCAATAGCCGCACCAGGTCGCCCAGAAGGTCAGCACGACGACCTTGCCGCGATAGTCGCTGATCTTTACTTCGCGCTTGTCCTTGTCAACACCCAGCGAATCGGGAGGAACATCACCCCACTCCAGCCTTGCCTCCGCAGTACCCGAGAACGCAAACATGATTATCAGAAACAAGGCAGGTAGCAGGCGCATAAGCGAACACTCCATTGAAGGCAGGATTCGGGCAGCAGATCTGCTGCCAATCCATCAAGCATCGTTTCCCTAATGCGCCACTCTATCCGCGAAGTCGGCTTCAGTGTGAACCGCTACTGTCGAACCCGTCATGGAACAAGCTTTGCGACGTGCGGACCAGCACCGCGTTATCGGTGCTGTCGATTTCGAGCAGTCCTGTTGGCCCCTGCACGACAGCGCCCAGGGCCGGTTCGGGGTCGTCGCCATCCAGCACCTGCACTTCGCCCTGGATTTCGATGCCCGCGCCGGGTAAGAGGTTGAAGGTTGCCGTGAGGTCACCATCCCGCATATCAATTGCACAGCTGTCCTCGCCACCAGTCGAGCAAGACAGGTCTGTCACCGCACCACCCCAGGGCAGGGAGACATTCAACTGCAGGCCATCGATTGCGACGTCGCCCTCGTAGGCCACGTTGACGACGAATGGCAGTCTTTCTCCGCTCATGTACGACCCGCCTGGGACACTCGCGGAAATCGAGACATTGCCCTGAGCATGAATTGAAACATCGAACAGGCCTGCCCCTCCGGTCAGTACCGCAGGCATGTCACGGATCTCGGTACCTGCAAGGATTCGACCGTTTTCGGGCGGCCCCAGCCATCGGTACGGCGACGCATACTGCCCCTGAATATTTCGCGGGATGATGCCGAGGGCTTGCCGACCAACGAACTGGCCCGTGTCGAGATCGAAGCGGGTCAGCCAGCGCGGAGTAAACTGAACTCCGGAACTGAATTCCCTCAAACGCATCCAGATTCCGCCTTGCGGCGTGATCCCTACATTGTCGATGCGCAGACTGGAGTCGGTTCCAGAACCCGGAAACCAGCGTTCGTAGGTTCCGCTGCCGTCGGTATGCAGCAAGGCTACCATCGACGTTGTGATGGTCAAATCGCCTGCATAGTAGGAAACCTGCAGCAGATTTCCATCCGGCAATGCATGGGTCGTCGGGTTTGAGCATCGACTCGGCTGACACGACAGTGCAGGCGCCGGCCCGGACCAGAGAATGATGCCGGTTTCTCCTTCAATCTTGCCCCAGCGCCTGAATCCGTTGACCAGGATGTCGCCGTCGTCGGTCGCATGCAGCCAGAAGATGCTGTCGAAACTGCTCAGATCCGCGCTCCATTTCACAGCACCCGAGTCGCCGTCCAGCCGCAGCAGTTGGAAACCTTCGGACAGAATCACGTCATCGCCAAGCAGTTCGAATTCGGGTATTTGAAGATAGGGCGGCTCCATCTGCGTAACCAGTTCGTAGCCGCGAGTCCACAGCAACGAACCATCCAGTGCGGCAAGTTTCCTCAACTGATAGCGCGCGCAGATATCTGGAAACACGCACTCCACATAGGTCGCCAACGAGACCAGCACGTTGCGATCGGCATCGATGCGCGGATTCGACAAGCTCGTGCTTGTCCAGACCTCGCCGTCTTCACCGACCCCGCTGCGCCAATGAGGCGCGCCCGTCATGCTGTCCCAGGTTGATACAGCGATGGCCTGGCCCGAATCGGATCGCTGCGCAAGTACGGCCGCAACAAGTCCGCTGGATGCAGACAGGATCGCGCCCGGCGGAAAAGTGGTGTCGGCATCTGACGGATCGATCAGCGGCTCTGACCGAGTCCAGCTTTCCACGCCTGTGCCCGCATCAACGCTGCGCAGCCGAAAGCGTGTGAGGACAGGATCCTGCTCGGCATGGATGGAATAGAGGCTCTCACCATCCACTGCGAATTCTGGCCAGACGCCCTGAGTCGTCGCCTGCACGCCGACCTGTTCGACAGCTTGCCCCGTATCGAAATCCATCCACTGCACCAGCGGCGCGGGTTGCGAGGGCAAGGACTCGACCCTCGCAACAGCGAGGAAACGGCCCTGGTCGAGTCCGCCAAAACCCAGCCATTGATCCACGCCGTGTCCCATTGCATCGCTTGCGGGCAGCTCGCTGATCCAGACTATCGTGCCGTCGGTCGCATGGATTCGCGCCAGTCCTGCCCGGGATTCAATCAGCACGGAATCGCCAACGACTTCGGCATGACCGGACAAGGCGATGGGCGTATTCCACTCGACTTCACCGCTATCTGGCGAATAGCCGATCACGGTTCCGGCAGCCACGGCAACGGGCCGGGGTGGCGTGGTCTGCACGAGAAAGTATTCTGCATTCTGCTCAAGTGATTGCCATAGCGCCGCGCCGCTCTGAGCATCCAGTGCCTGCAAACGGGAAGGTGTAGCAACATATACGCGTCCCGCATCGACACCGAGCAGGCGACCATCCGGGTCCGGCAAGTCGATCTGCCACAGCGGCAGGCCTTGCGGGTCAAGCTTCAGGATCCACGAACTGTCTGTTCCGGAATAGGCATCCACCTGCACGCTGGCGTAGAGGTTCGCATCCGCCGCAAGCGTGAATCCGCTCATCAGGCAGCGCGCGTTCGGGAACGACAGGCGCCTTTGCCAGTTGACCCTCCCGCTGCCTTGCTGCAGCGATGTGATGCCCTCGCAACTGGCAGTAAGCAGACTAGACCCGGCAGCATTGCGGAACCACTGCGCCGGCACGCGACGGGTCCAGACCAGACTGCCATCGGCTGCGATCCGGCTCACCGCTTCGAATCGTTCGCCGGCAACGAAGGCACCACCCTGGGATTCCGCGGCCACGGGCGCTGCGGCGTATCCCTCAGACAAGCCAACGATGGCAGACCAGCGTATCCCTGCATGCGCGGATATTCGGATAACCTGGCCGCTGTAGCCTGCATAAGACATGCTGGAGATGAGAACATCGCCGTCCTCGGCGAAAGTGAGGGCGTACGGAGCATCCTGCAGCCAGCTTGCATAGGGAGCACGGGCGAACGTCGGCGGGGATTGAACAGTCCAGTCTGTGCGCCAAACCGCTGGCACAGCGAGTGCCTGTCCTGCGCACATCGCAAGAACCGTGCATGCGGCGAGCCGAATTCTGCCGGCGGTCTTGAATCCCATGCAGTTTTCCCTGAAACGCTGTTCGTCCTTCGGCTAGATGCTTGCCTCGCTGCCCACTACGGCATTTTCAACCGCTTTCCCGGAGGGCTCCACTACCGCATGACGCTGGTCAGCGAGGATTCGTCGCAGATATTCCACTTTTCACAATACGACGATGCTGGAAACATTGCAGGTCTTCTCGTGCCCAGACCGACCGGATAAAGCGATCACGGGCACTGGCTTGGCGGACGGAAGCAGGCAAATTCAACGGTTCGCCGACCGGCCCGCACTGCATCGCCAATGTCGACGAACGCATTGTCCTTCCATTCCAGGAAGAAGCTGCCGGGTCCGAGATCAGGCTCGGCTCCGGGCGGCAGGTTGACGAAGACGAGGGCGCCGCGGCCCAGGAATATGGGCTGGATCGAGCCATCACCCAATCGCGCAGGTGTGAATGGCGGCTGGCTTGAACGCCCGACCTCGGATGCGTTGACCAGGTAGTACCACGGTGCGGTCTCGGTCTGTATGTAGCAGTTTTCCACGCGCGAAAGATCAGCACTCAAAGCCTTGACGGCCGGGTCAACGTAGAAGCCAAACTGGAGATTCCCGGTGCCCAGCAGATGAATCTGGCAGTCGGCGACCGGAAGATCCAGTTTCGCGATGGCATCGACAGCCGCATTGGCCAACTCGTTCTGGACGATGGTCTGGCTCCGGTAGCTGCGCACGATGTGCTGCGATACCGAGAAAAACGGAATGCAGACCAGCAACACGACCACGGCTGGCAGCCACGCGGCGCCGCGCTTCCCGAGATCCGATACGGGTGGGACCAGCACTGCAACGAGAACGATGGCAAATCCCACCGCAGCCATGAAGTAGTAGCGCGCAGCGAGAACGTCCATGAATGCGTCTGCGCCAAAATCCAGATTCATCAGAACGAGACCGGTGCGCGGCCATTGCACGATCGCGGCAACGGCGATCATGGCCAGTCCGGCGAGCAACGCGCACACGCGGTGGCTACTCCATCCCGAACGCAGGGACTGCAGCATGAACCCGACCATGCCAGCCAAACCCAGCAGCAACATCAACCCGGTCGTCCAACCCAGACGGGGGACCAGGCTCGCGTAGCTTGGCAATTTGGTGATCCAGGCGGTCATCCCGTCCCTGAACAAGTCAGCAGCGGACTTGTAGGCGAACAGCACTTCGGTGCCGCTGGATTCAAGCACGACATGCCGCACCAGCAGCCACAGTGCCACCAGCGCAACCAGCCACAGGCAGACCCACTGATCCTTCCTGAACCAGGACGCCGAATGGTTCACCGGCCACCACCAGAACACGAACGCGGCGGAGATCAGCGCCACCGTGTTTTCCTTCGCGCACAACGCCACTGCGAACAGGCCGAGGCTGGCCGCAAGCGCCGAGCGATCACGGCTCAAGCGAAACCGCCAGGCCTGGCCGAGTGCAAGCAGCCCGAAAATGGCCGCAAGCAGTTCGTAGCGATTGGAGAGCCAGGCGCTGGTCCCGATGGCGACCGGATGCACCGCAAAACCAAGCGCGATGGCGAAGGCCAGTCTCTCCGAACCGCCAATTCGGGTCAGCAGGCGCCACAGCGCCAGCACGACCACTGCCAGCAGGGCCGCATTGAGCAGATAGTGTGGCAAAGGTTCGGCGCCAAACAGACGTTGACTGATCCACCACAGCAACAGGCCCAGGGGTCGATAGTGCAAACCGCCCTCGACATGCTCATGCCAGAACGGCAGCAGCGGATTGTCGAAGAATCTCGGCAAGGCAAGCAGCGAGTAGTCGTCGAATATGAAGGCTCCGCCGAGCGCGCTGCGCATGGCCAGCAAACCAGCAACTGCCAGCAAGGCCCCCATCAGAAAACGCATGCGCGGGGAGATCATTCCGGCTTCCTGCGGCATCAGATCAGCTTGATTTCGCGCAGACGCTGGAGCAGGTATTCGTGCGAAGTAATCGAGGTGGGATAACGGCTCGGATTGGCTTCGCTTGTGCAGGATGGCAACACGTCGAGGACCACGTCGGGATTGGGATGCAGGAAGAACGGCACCGAATAGCGTGGCTTGCGCGCAGCGTCGCCTGGCGGATTGACCACCCTGTGCGTGGTCGAAGGATAGACATGGTTGGTCAGCCGCTGGAGCATGTCGCCGATGTTGACGACGATCGCATCGCCCTCGGTCGTGATGGGCAACCACGAGCCATCGCGCGTCAGCACTTCGAGACCGGCGGCACTCGCACCGACCAGCAAGGTGATGAAATTGATGTCCTCGTGCGCCCCGGCACGGACATTCGGAATGTCAGCTGAAGTGATCGGCGGATAGTGGATCGGGCGCAGGATCGAGTTGCCGAAATTGGTCTTGTCCTCGAAGAAATTCTCGGGCAGATCAATATGCAGGGCGAGCGCGCGCAGGACGCGCGTGCCCAGATCATCGAGTGCCGCGTACAGGCCATAGCCATGTTCGCGAAATCCCTCGACTTCGTCCGGCCAGACATTCGCCGGCATCACGCTGGCGAATTTCGAATCGCGTGGAATCTCCCGGCCTATGTGCCAGAACTCCTTGAGATCCGGATACTGCGAATCCTTGGCGGTCTCGATGCCGAACGGCGTGTAGCCGCGTGCGCCACCTGTACCAGGCTGGTGATATTTCAGCTTGACCGCTTCCGGCAAGGCAAAGAACGCCTGGAATACTTCGTAGGCCGCGTCGATGTCGGACTTCGGAATGCCGTGGCCGCTGATGCAGCAGAATCCGAATTCCCGATAGGCTGCCCCCAGTTCATCGACGAAGGCGGCCTGGTCGGTCTCGTAGCGACGAATATCGAGCGTGGGTACGTGCTTCATGGTCGGATCCGGATCTGGCGTTCATGGATTCCGCGATGAGGCATGCACGTCCCCATCCCGAACCAGGTCGGGATTCTTTCACATACGCTCAGGAAAGGCGCCCCTGGGCGGCACGAACCGCACCGGCGAGTTCGTCGACCAGACGCGTGACGGTGTCCTTGTCGCTGGCTTCGACGGTGACGCGTATCAGCGGTTCGGTTCCGGATGGACGCAGGACCACCCTGCCAAGTCCGGCGAGTTGCGTTTGCACGTGGGCAAGGACGCGCTGCACTTCGGCATCCTCGACGATCCTGCTCGTAGCGGTCGCCTCGATATTGACCGTGGTCTGCGGCACCTTGCGCATGCCGGCCGCACTTTCGGTGAGGCTTCGCTCGCTGCGGCCCAGCGCCTCGAGGACCTGCAGTGCGCTAACAATGGCATCGCCGGTCGATACGCGATCCAGGCACAGGATGTGTCCCGATGTTTCGCCACCCAGCACGCCATCATGCTCGCGCAGGGCCTGCATCACATAACGGTCACCCACTTTCGTGCGCATGAACGGCACGCCAAGGGCCGCCATGGCCTGCTCGAGGCCGAAGTTGCTCATCAAGGTGCCGACCAGCGGGCCGCGCAACCGACCTTGTGCATGCCAATCGAGGGCAAGTATGTAGAGTAGCTCGTCACCGTCGACGACCTGCCCCCTTGCGTCAACCATCTGCAGCCGGTCGCCATCGCCGTCAAAAGCGATTCCCAGATCGGCACCCAGCTCGGTGACCGTGCGACTCAGGGTTTCCGGGCTGGTCGATCCGCAGTCGCGATTGATGTTGAGCCCATCGGGTCGGTTGCCGATGGCAGTGACCTTCGCGCCAAGTTCGCTGAACATGTTCGGTGCAATCTGATAGGTCGCACCATGCGCGCAATCGACCACAAGATGGACGCCGTGCAGATTGAAGGAGCGCGCAACCGTCGATTTGCAGAACTCGAGGTAGCGCGCGGATGCGTCTTCGATGCGCATGGCCTTGCCGATCGCCTGCGACTCGACCGTCGAGAAGGGCGCATCGAGTTCGGCTTCAATGGCCAGCTCTACGGCATCGTCGAGTTTTTCCCCGATCGAGGAGAAGAACTTGATGCCATTGTCCTGATGGGGATTGTGTGAAGCACTGATGACGATTCCGGCGTCGGCCCGCATCGATCGTGTCAGGTAGGCGACGCCCGGCGTTGGCATGGGCCCGAGCAGGCGCACTTCGGCGCCGGCGGCAAGCAGGCCGGCTTCCAGTGCCGATTCGAACATGTAGCCGGAAACGCGCGTGTCCTTGCCGATCAGGACGACAGGTCTGTCTTCCTCGCGAGCAAGCACGGCGCCCATGGCGCGCCCCAGCTTGAGCATGAATTCCGCCGTGATCGGCCATTGACCGACATGACCGCGAATGCCATCGGTACCGAAGTAGCGCTTATGCACGGGAATTGGGATTCGAGAGTGGGCAATGGGAAAGCAGGTCGAACGGCGTAGCGCGCCGTTCGACTATCGAGTGTTGGGAAGACCAGCCAATTTTCTGCAAAAGATCAGGGAAACGAGTTCGAGTCGGCGGCAGCAGATTCATCGCGAACCCACCATCGCCCGAAAACCAGTTTTTCCGATTCCCAATTCCCTACTCCCCACTCCCGGCCTTCAATCACCCATCTGCTTCTGGCGGTGTTCCCAGCGTTCCTGCGCGTCCAGGCACAATGTGGCAATCGGGCGTGCATCAAGCCTTTCCAGACCGATGTCTTCGTCGGTTTCCTCGCAGAATCCGTAGCGGCCTTCCTCGATGCGCTTGAGTGCCTTGTCGATCTTGGAAATCAGTTTCCGGTAGCGGTCACGCGTGCGCAGCTCGAGCGAGTTCTCGGTTTCGCGGGTGGCGCGCTCGGCCTCATCGCCCACGTCGCGCACTTCATCACGGAGATTTTCGATGGTCTGCTTCGACTCCTCCACGAGATCTTCACGCCAGCGCTGAAGCTTGCGGCGGAAATACTCGAGGTGGCGAGGATTCATGTATTCCTCTTTCGCCGACGGACGGTAGCCTTCCGGCAATTCGACCACGGCATTGGTCGGCAGCGAGTAGCGGCCGTCCATCATGGTGACGCCTTTTTCCTTGTCCGAGGGCACGGCTCGTGCCTTGCGGCCTGCTGGAGCCCTCGATCTTGCGGGTGTTGCTGTCGTTGTTTCGATCACGGATGGCTTGGTTTTCTTGGTGGATTGGGTTGCAGGCTTCCTGGCCGCACTGCTCTTGACTGGCGCAGCCTTCTTCGCCGTCTTCGCAGCCTTTGCAGATGAGGCAGGGGCTTTCCTGATGGCAGGCTTTTTGGTCGCAGCGACCTTCTTGCTGGCCGCCTTTGCAGGCTTGGTCGATTTGGCGGGTGCTTTCGCCTTCGTCGCAGGCGCGGGCTTCTTGCGTGCCGGAGCAGCCTTCTTGGTGGCTGCGGCTCGCTTTGCTGGCGCTTTCGGCTTGGCAACAGGCTTTGCTTTCGTCTTGCTTGCGGCCTTGGGCTTGGCTTTCGCGGCCTTGGCAACAGGTTTCGCCTTGGCCTTGGCTGCAGGCTTTGAACGCACCGCTGCCTTGGCCGACTTGGTGCCAGCTTTGGATTTCTGATTCGATTTCGCCATTTCCGTCCTTACCTTGTGACTCGGCGGCGGCGTGTTATAGCCTAAGTACCCGCCCCCGGCAACCGCTGTCTGAGTCAGACTTGCGGACGTTGCGGCTCGCCCTTGAGCACACTCAACACTAACATCCTTGTGTCCCGGCTTATCCTCCACCTGCTGGCATTCTACAAGCGCTTCGTGAGTCCACTGCTGGGCTCGCGTTGCCGATTTCACCCCAGTTGCTCCGACTATTCGCGTGTTGCGGTAGCACGTTTCGGTAGTCTGCGGGGCAGCTGGCTGACCGTAAATCGCCTGTTGCGCTGCCAACCCTTGTGCGCCGGCGGCAGTGATCCTGTTCCGATGGATTTCAGCTGGCGACCCTTCCTACGCGAGAAACAGGAGCCTGGACACGATCATGAATGACTGGCTGATTACCAATGCACACCTCGTCAATGAGGGCCGTCGATTCAACGCAGACCTTCGCATTCGCAATGGACGCATAGAACGCATCGATTCCCAACTCGCCGCGAAACCGAACGAGAAGGTCTTCGATGCCGCTGGCCGATGGCTGATGCCCGGCATGATCGATGATCAGGTCCATTTCCGCGAACCCGGACTCGAACACAAGGCCTGCATCGAAACCGAATCGCGTGCCTGCGTGGCGGGCGGCATCACCAGCTTCATGGAAATGCCGAACACCAAGCCGCCTGCGGTCAACAAGGAAGCCCTGGAGTCCAAGTACGAGCGCGGCAGGATTTCGTCACGCGCCAATTACGCATTCTATATGGGCGCGACCAACGACAATCTGGAAGACATCCAGAAACTCGATCCGAAGGCGGCACCCGGCATCAAGGTGTTCATGGGCGCCTCGACCGGCAACATGCTGGTCGACAACCCGGAGACTCTGGACGCGATCTTCCGCGACGCGCCCACACCGATCATCACGCATTGCGAAGACACCCCGATGATCACCGCGAACGAGAACCGCGCACGGGAGCGCTGGGGCGATGACATTCCCGCCGAACAACACCCGCTGATCCGCTCTCGCGAAGCCTGCATCAAGTCCACGGAACTGGCGATCAGTCTTGCCCGCAAGCACGGCACGCGTCTGCACGTCCTGCACATTTCGACTGCGGATGAACTGGCGCTGTTCAGCCCGGGACCGATCTCGGGCAAGCGCATCACGGCCGAAACCTGCGTCCATTTCCTGCATTTCAGTGATGCCGACTACGCGCGGCTTGGACACCGCATCAAGTGCAATCCGGCGATCAAGACGGCAGACGATCGTGCAGCGATCACGCGTGCCCTGGCCGAATATCGCCTCGATGTACTTGCCACCGATCACGCCCCGCATCTTGCCGACGAAAAGGCACAGCCCTACACCCGTGCACCGTCCGGCTTGCCACTTGTTCAGTTCGCCGTGCAGGCAGCGCTGGAACGGGTTTTTGCCGGCGAACTGACTCTTGAGCGCGTTGTCGAGGCGATAACCCACGCCCCGGCCACCCTGTTCAACGTGCGCAATCGCGGATATCTGCGCGAGGGCTATCAGGCCGACCTGACCATCGTCGATCCGGATCGTCCGCACACCGTGACCCAGGCTGAAGTACTTTCCCGTTGCGCCTGGTCACCGTTCGAGGGCGAGACGTTCAAGTCGAGCATTGCCGCTACCTTCATCAACGGCATCCTCGCCTGGAACGATGGCCAGCTCGACGACAGCGTGCGAGGCGAACGCCTCGAGTTTGATCGGTGAGAGCGCGCCTGCTGGCTGCAGCGTTTCTGACGGCCCTGGTTGCGAGTTCCGCGATGGCGGACTCGACGGACTTGCGCGTGGTGTTTCCACCCAGCGCCGCCCAGGGCGCCATGGTGATTGGCAAGGTTCCGGCCGGAAGCACAGTGCATTACGCCGACAGAGATTTGCGCGTGACGCCTTATGGCACGGTCGTTTTCGGAGTTGGCCGCGATGAGACCGGACCCCTGCAGGTGAACGTGCAGCGCCCGGACGGCAGCACGATCGTGGCCGAGATCCGCGTGGAAGCGCACGAATGGCCGATAGAGCGAGTCAACGGGGTTCCGCCGAAAACCGTGGATCCACCACCCGCGATTGCCGCACGCATCAAGCGCGAACAGGCACTGGTCGCGCAGGCGCGTGAGCGTGACGACGAACGGACCGACTTCACCGAGTCCTTCATTCGTCCGGTCGAGGGTCGCATCAGCGGTCGCTTCGGCAATCAGCGCGTCTACAACGGAGTACCGGGTTCCGCCCATTCCGGCATGGACATCGCCGCACCCGGCGGGACGCCTGTCAAGGCGCCAGCCAGCGGCATTGTCACGTTCGCCAACGACGACCTTTACCTGACCGGCGGCACCCTGCTGATTGACCACGGACACGGCATCAGCAGCAACTTTCTGCATCTTTCGCGCATCGACGTCGCCGTGGGTGATCGCGTCGAGCAGGGGCAAGTCATTGCCGCGGTCGGCGCCAGCGGTCGCGCCAGCGGCCCGCACCTGCATTGGGGCATGAGCTGGTTCGCCGTGCGCATCGATCCGCAGCAGGTCCTGGACGCGGCCAAACATTCCGCCAGCCATTGAGACAGTTCATTGCCGGTGCGCCGGCTTGCGGCGCAGGAACGGTTGCTCGATACAGCGATGCGGGAACTGCGCGACGACGATACGCGACGGAAAAACGGAAACCGGCAAGGTCCAGAACCTCGCAGCCGCGGACCAGGAATCCGGCAAGCGCGGGAGAATCACGGGAAGAATCGGCATGTGCCGCAGGTACACGCCGAACCAGATATCGCAGAAACGGCGCACTGGTCGATTCGCAGGCAAACGCCCGGTCGCAACCAGGCGAATCATTCCTGCGCCAGGCCAGATCGCAAGCCATCATGACTGCGACAAGTGCGGCTCCCGCCAGCATGCCGATGATGAACTGGTCGACGCACCCGGGCATCCGTTGCCTGGAAGCGACCCGTGACTGAACCTTTTTATCGCTGAAAGCCGGGTGCATGAAGCAGCGATAGCCATGTGCTGGTCATGAGCCCGGCATGCAGCAGCCAGCCCCCTCGACGCCGGTCGATGAAGTCAGCCATCCGGGGCAGCACCCATCGGAACGAAAACGCGATCGGCAAGGTGAAGCAGGTCGCCCGGATCCGATACAGCAGCACCCACGATGCGGCAAGGCCGCGCGATCCGGCCAGCGCAGACTATTCCGGCCGCCGACGCTGGTCTGCATCGGACGTGGATTCGCTCATCTGTCCGCGCGTTCCAGTTCAGATACCGACCGCTTCAAGTCCGGCGCCAGATAGCAATGCGAGCCACACGCCATCAGCCCGGCCTCGGCAAAGCGTTCGCGATACCACTTTGGCGAGCGCGCAATGAACCCTTTTGTATCCCCGTCGACAGGGTCCCTAGCGGTAAACAGTTCGATGAAGGCGAGACCTGCAAGGAGCTCTGGAAATCCCGACAGGCCCTTGCGCAGTTCAGCGGCTCGCAGGTAGTGGACAACATCGGAACAGACAATCAGGTCGAAACGCCTGTCGAATCGCAACTCGGCCAGATCGGCGAAACGCGCCGGACGCAGATTTCGCGAGCGACCGTAGCGGCGGATCGCATATTCGCTCGAATCCAGCCCCAGATAGTCGATTCCAGGTCGCAAGGCGCGCAGGGGTGAACGCCAGATCCCTTCGCCGCAGCCGATATCCAGAACGTTGGTGATCGTTCGACCCAGATAGTATTCGGCCAGCCCGACAACCATCTGCACCTTGCGCCGGGTCTCCCCGCCCGCCCTGACCCGATGCTTGGGATCGCGATACCAGCGATCGAAATAGGCGCGATCATAGGTTTTTTCTTTCATGGGTTCTGGTCAGGATGCCTGGCGCCCATGGTACAGAGTGCGCAGACAGCGGCGAAGAATCCGGACGGACTGGGCCGCCAGCCCCTTGAAACCGTAGCGGCGCCCCCGGCGACCGGCTGGATCAGCCGATTGTGCACTTGCACATAAACCCGTAAGGCCTAAAGATGGGCGGATTGGTCATCGAATTCAGGGTCCATCGCATGCTTTACCAACTCCACGAACTCAACCGCTCGTTGATGAATCCGCTGGTCGGCTGGTCCGGTGCTGCAGCGCAACTACTGACGGCCAGGGAAAACTGGCTGTCGGGTTTCCCCGGCGTGCAACGACTGGCGGCAGGCTACGAGTTGGCCTACAGGCTCGGCAAGGACTATGAAAAACCGCCCTTCGCCATCGAGTCGGTCACCGCGCACGGTCACGAAACGCCAATCTCCGAGCAGGTTGCGATCGCCAAGCCGTTCTGCAACCTGATTCGCTTCAAGCGCTTCAGCGACGATGTGCAGACCTTGAGCGAGCTGAAGAACGATCCGACCGTGCTGGTCGTCGCACCGATGTCCGGCCACCATTCGACACTGCTGCGCGATACCGTGCGATCACTGCTGCAGGATCACAAGGTGTTTCTGACCGACTGGATTGACGCACGCATGGTTCCGCTGAACCAGGGCGACTTCAACCTCGACGACTATGTCCGCTACATCCAGGAATTCATCCGCCACATTGGCGCCGAAAGGCTGCATGTGATTTCGGTCTGCCAGCCCACCGTGCCGGTGATGGCCGCGATCTCCCTGCTCGCTTCGAGCGGCGAGACCACACCCCTGACCATGACCATGATGGGTGGCCCGATCGACCCGCGCCGCAGCCCGACCAAGGTCAACGATCTCGCCACGACCCAGCCGATCGAATGGTTCGAGAACAACGTCATCCATACCGTGCCGTCGAACTATCCGGGTGCCGGGCGCAAGGTCTATCCGGGTTTCCTGCAGCATGCCGGATTCGTTGCGATGAACCCGAGCCGGCACATGAGCTCGCACTGGGATTTTTACGAGGACCTGCGCCGCGGCGACCTCGAGGACGCGGAAGCCCATCGCAAGTTCTACGACGAATACAACGCCGTGCTGGACATGGATGCGCCGTTCTACCTGGAGACCATCAAGGTGGTCTTCCAGCAGCATCTGCTGCCGCGCGGACTTTGGGAGATCGAAGGCCAGCGCGTCGATCCGGGCGCGATCACGCGCACTGCCCTGCTCACCATCGAGGGCGAACTCGACGATATTTCGGGGCGCGGCCAGACCGAGGCTGCACATGAGTTGTGCTCGGGAATCCCTGCCTCGCGCAAGCAGAATCTTCTTGTCGAGGGCGCCGGCCACTACGGCATTTTCAGTGGCCGCCGCTGGCGCGAGACGATTTACCCGCAGCTGCGCGACTTCATTGCCAGCCACTCGAAAGCGCCTGCATCGGCTTCCCCGAAACCCGCCAGGCGTGCCGGCAAGAAGTCAGGCTGAAGATCCGTCGGCGCCTGCCGCGAGCCCTTCAGGCTGGCTTGACCAGCAGGTGCTTCGCCAGTTGCCCATGCAAGTGGCCGATGCCACGCGCGATGTGCAGCATCACGAACAGAAGCAGGATGCCGAGCGCGAACAGCAACGGCAGTGACCAGACCGGTGCCGACCAGATCTGTATGCCGTCGTTGACGAACTGGATGCCCGTGCCGTCGCCGCCAAACAGGTGCACGAACGGCGCAGCGATCATGCCCAGCGCGAACGACGTGCCGATCGTGACGATGCAGAAATAGACGATGCCGAGTGGCAGCATCAGGAGCATGTAGAACAGGGTGCTCCAGCTGCGCGGATCGGTGAACATGGCGCCGATGCGTTGCCAGATCGAGCCCTCGGTGGCCACTGCCTGCGGGCGTCGCGGCATGCGCACGCCGAGCATGGCTTCGACGATCTTGCCTTCCACGAATGCCAGTGCGCGTACCGTGGCAAAGAACAGGATGATGAACGGAATGCCGATGATCAGGATGGCGAATCCGGCTGAAAGGCTGAGCCCGGTCACCACCCAGGTGAAATAGAAGATGCCGGTTGCCATTGCCAGCACCATGTAGAACAAGGCGGAATAGGCGCGCGGATCCAGGGCCACGCCGAAGAATTTCGCCAGCGGCGACCTTTCCGCTTGTGCAAGCCTGCGCCGCGGACGCAGGGCCTGTTCGACTTCGCCTTCCTTGACGCGGTAGATCTCGGCCACTTCATCGGGCGCTCCGTAGCTGGTGGCGACCTGTGCCAACACGGTTTCCTCGTCCAGTTCTGGATGCTCGGCCAACTCGGCCCGCAGGTGCTCCTCGGCATCATAGAGTGCGTCCTGGATCATGGCCGGATCAGCGCCCTGCAGTTCAGTTCGCAGCTGGTCCAGGTATTCGCGGATGTTTCGTGGAATCGGATGATTCATGGTTTCGCCCCTTGCGATGTCAGGCCTTCAAGCACGCTGTCGATAAAATCCCGTGATGTCTTCCACGAGTTGATCCACTCTTCGAGCACTTCGCGTCCCAGCGCATTGATCCGGTAATAGCGTCGCGGCGGTCCGGACACCGAGGGTTCAACCTCGCTGTCGAGCAGGCCGGCCGCGCTGAGATTGCGCAGCACCGGATAGAGCGCACTCTGCTTGCCTGCCAGTACGCCCTCGCCGCCTTCGCCCAGACGCTTGGCGATCAGGTAGCCATACATGGGCTCGTCGGAGCCGGCGAGTACCGCCAGCAGGACCAGCGATACCGAGCCGGCGGAGAGCTCCTTCTGGAACTTCTTGAGATGGCTTTCCAGTTCTGTCATGGCAACTGCCGTTCATCACGTCATAGCGTTGAAGTGATGATAATATCAACTTCGTACTAGTTAATGGGCCGGAAGTCATGCTCGCTGCTGGTCCAGGCAAGCCCGAGTGATTCGCCGCTTGTCGTGCCAGCACGCAGACCGCTTTCCATCAGCCTCCGTGCAGGCCATCCCTTTCCTGGTCTTTGCCTATGCAAATCAGGGGCAGAACTGGAGGACCAGCCATCCGGCGATTGAATCGCGCCCTGGTCAGCGCCGGGCTGACGGCACAATCGGCGTTGACCAGGGCGCATGCATCCGGAGCTGCCTGCACACGTCTGGACGCCACCCCTCGCGATGGAGCACTCTGGCTTTCAATGGTTTCAACCACCCAGCCCCCTGCCCGAGGTTCATGATGCGCCCCAGCAACGCCCTGCCCGCGATCCTGCACTCGCTCGTCCTGTTCGCCTGCACTGCCTTCGGACTTGAGGTAGTTGCCACTGTGGCAGCCGAGCCGGCAGCGAAGAAGCCGACCATGCAACAGGTCATCGATGCCTCCAGGCCTGCCGACTGGCGCAGGCCGGACCCGGAAAACACGCTCTACATGGAGCTGCCCGGCGGTCGCGTCGTGATCGAACTGGCGACGGCATTCGCGCCGTTGCACGCGGAAAATATCCGTACCCTGGTCAGGCAGAAGTACTTCGACGGGCTGAGCATCCTGCGCGTGCAGGACAACTTCGTCACCCAATGGGGCGATCCGAACGCCGGAGAGGAAGGCAAGGCGCGTTCGTTGGGCGAGGCCAGGACGACCCTTCCCGAAGAATTCAGCCGATCCGCCAGGGACCTGCCTTTCACGCGCCTGCCGGATGGCGATGTCTATGCCGCCGAGGTCGGCTTTTCCAACGGCTTTCCGGCTGCGCGGGATTCAGCGACCGGCAAGGCCTGGCTGACCCACTGCTACGGCATGGTCGGTGCCGGTCGCGGCAACGACGCGAAGTCCGGCAGTGGCGCCGAGCTCTATGTGGTGATCGGCCAGTCGCCGCGTCAGCTCGATCTCAATATCGCCACGGTCGGGCGTGTCATCCAGGGCATGGAGCTGCTCGCTGCGCTGCCGCGAGGCACGGGTGGAGGCGGATTCTACGAAGAAGCCTCGCAGATGCTGCCGATCAAGTCGGTTCGCCTCGCCGCCGATGTCGATGCGAGCGAGCGCAGTGCGCTGGAAATCATGCGTACCGATACGCCCACCTTCAGCGCGCTGGTCGAGTCGCGCCGCAATCGCAGTGACGACTGGTACCTCAGGCCGGCCGGCAAGATCGAGGTGTGCAACGTGCCGATTCCGGTACGGACGGTTGCCGACGAGGCCGGTTGATCTGCCGTCGCGAACAGCATGAGCTCAATCTCGTGAATCCTTCTCCCGCTGGCGGGAGAAGGTCCCGAAGGGGGATGAGGGTGGTGCTCCTGACTCGCGAACCCGACTACTTCGCTTCGATGGCCCACCCTCATCAGCCTGCTGGCAGCGTTTCCCGCCAGCGGCAGAAGCGTCGATTCTTTACTATCCGAGGTCCGACAAGCCGGGCGCTTCGGGCTCTGAGCGCTGCACCGACAGCCCGCTCAGAACCAGCGGCGTATTTCGCCTTCGCCTTCGACGTTGACGACACAGCGTGCGCACAGCTCCGGGTCATCGGCATGGCTGCCGACATCGGGCCGATAGTGCCAGCAACGTACGCATTTGGCTGCCGAACTGGGTCTGGCAACCACCCAGGCCTCCTGGCCTTCGACACGGACTGCATCGGCAGGCTTGTCTGAAATGTCGGCGAACTGCAGTTCCGACGTGATGAAGAAGAAGCGAAGTTCATCGGCAACCTCCGCGTGACGCGCCCGCGTGGCTTCGTCGACATGTACCGTGACATCAGATTGCAACGACGCACCGATCGTGCCCGCCGCACGCATGCCTTCCAGCACCTTGGACGCCGAGCTGCGAATGGCCAGCAGTTCGCTCCATGACTTGCGCTGCTCGGGCAAAGCCTGGGTCGCAGCCAGACCGGTGTACCAGGTTTCGAACAACACGGATTCGCCGCGCTTGCCCGGTATCAATGGCCAGATTTCCTCGGCCGTGAAACTGGTGATCGGCGCCAGCCAGCGCACCAGCGCCTCGACGATGTGGAACATGGCCGTCTGTGCACTGCGCCGACCATGGCTGTCGGTCTGCATCGTGTACAGGCGATCCTTGGTGATATCCAGATACAGCGAGCCCATTTCGTTGGTGCAGAAGTTCTGCACGCGCTGGACGATCTCCGGGAAATCGTATCTCTCGTAGGCCGCGATCACCGCGGTCTGCACGTCGTGCGCCTGTTGCACGGCCCACTGGTCGAGCAACAGGCATTGATCGACTGGAACAAGGTGCTTCTCCGGGTCGAAGCCGTCAAGGTTTCCAAGCAGGAAGCGCGCCGTGTTGCGGATGCGGCGATAGGCGTCGGAAACGCGCTTGAGGATTTCATCCGACACGGTCATCTCGTTGCGGTAGTCGGTCGACGCTACCCAAAGGCGCAGCACGTCGGCGCCCAGCGAATCGACCACCTTTTGCGGCGCGACCACGTTGCCGAGCGACTTGGACATCTTGCGGCCGTTCTGGTCGACCGCGAATCCGTGTGTCAGGACTTCGTTGTAGGGAGCATGCCCGTGCATCGCCGACGAGGTCAGCAGGGAGGAATGGAACCAGCCACGATGCTGGTCGGAGCCTTCCAGGTACATGACCCTGTCGCCGTTCTTGCGCGCCAGTTCCTCGCGCTGGTCGAGCACCGTGTAGTGGGTGACGCCGGAGTCGAACCATACATCGAGGACGTCCGTGACTTTTTCATATCGCTCCGCGTCGTCACCGAGCAACTCGCCGGAATCGAGCGTGAACCAGACATCGATGCCGTCCTTCTCGATGCGTTGCGCGATCTCCTCGAACAGCTCTTCGCTGCGCGGATGCGGCAACTGGGTAGACTTGTCGACGAACAACGCGATCGGCACACCCCAGGTGCGCTGACGCGAGATGCACCAGTCGGGGCGGCCGGCGATCATGCCGGTGATGCGCTCCTCGCCCCAGGATGGAATCCAGCGCACATCCTTGATCGACTTGAGCGCAGTTGCGCGCAGGCCTTCCTTTTCCATGCTCATGAACCACTGCGGCGTGGCCCGGAATGCAACCGGCGTCTTGTGCCGCCAGCAATGCGGATAGCTGTGTTCGAATTTGGCGTGGGCGAGCAGATGGCCGTTGCCGCGGACGAGTTCGGTGATTGCGTCGTTGGCTTTCCAGATGAACTGGCCTTCGAAGATCGGTGTGCCGGGCAGATAGACGCCGTTTCCACCGAGCGGATTGAGTTCGGCTGCCGAATACTTCTCGATCAGGCCGTAGGCTCGCATGACCGTGAAGTCCTCGACGCCGTGGCCCGGCGCGGTATGCACGGCGCCAGTACCGTCTTCGGCAGTGACGTGGTCGCCGAGCAATAGCGGGATTTCGCGGTCGTAGAACGGGTGGCGTAGAAGTGTCGAGCCTTTCGCTTCGGGCGTCCCCTCATCCGACCTTCGGCCACCTTCTCCCGAGGGGAGAAGGGAAGCCAGTGCGGTGCCCTGGCACCGACCCGCCACCGTGACGGACTCGACGCCGTAGCGTGCCAGAGCCTTTTCAGCAAGCGCCTCGGCGACGACCAGCAACACACGCCGGCCCTCACGCGCGGGTCCCTCCACCAGCACGTATTCGAGATCCGGGCCCAGCGATATCGCCAGGCTGGCAGGCAGCGTCCATGGCGTGGTCGTCCAGATCGGCACGGCGACGATCGTGTTGTCGGCGATGTCCACCCCAAACCTCGCCGCCAGCGCGTGCGGATCGATCGCGTCGTAGGCGACATCGACCGCAGGCGAAACCTTGTCGGCGTATTCGATCTCGGCTTCGGCCAGCGCCGAGCCACAATCGAAGCACCAGTGCACGGGCTTGAAGCCTCGCGTGATGTGGCCATTCGCGTAGATCTTCGCCAGCGCCCGCAGCATGTCGGCTTCGAACTTTGAATCCATGGTGCGATAGGGATGATCCCAATCGCCGAGCACACCGAGGCGCTTGAAATCCGCGCGCTGCAGATCGATCTGCTTCGCAGCGTATTCGCGGCATTTCTGGCGGAACTGCGCGGCATCGAGCTTCTGCCCGACCTTGCCGAATTCCTTTTCGACCGCGATCTCGATCGGCAGGCCATGGCAATCCCAGCCCGGCACATACGGCGATCGGAAACCGGCCAGCAACTTGGACTTGACGACGATGTCCTTGAGCACCTTGTTGACCGCATGTCCGATATGGATCACGCCGTTCGCATACGGCGGGCCATCGTGCAGGATGAACGCCTTCTCGCGATTTGCCGCGTGCTTCTGGATCTCCTGGTAGCGGCTTTTCGCATACCAGTCAGCGAGAATGCCCGGCTCGCGCGTGGCCAGATTGGCCTTCATCGCGAATTCGGTCTTCGGCAGGTTGATCGTGCTCTTGTAATCCTTGCTCACGCGTAAACTCCGGCGTTTGAACGACTGTCGCTGACAGGATGTTCGGGAAGATCGTCTGGGTGTGCGGCAAGAATACCGCGTGCCTGGGCCGCATCGCTGTCGATCTGTCGGACCATGGAATCGAGATCATCGAACTTTTCCTCGGCGCGAAGAAAGGCGACGAACTCGACCTGCAGGCGTCGACCGTACAGATCACCATCGAAATCGAAGAGGTGGGCCTCGAGCAGGGGCTCGGTGCCGTCCACGGTCGGTCTCACGCCAAGGCTGGCGACACCCGGCATGGGTTGCGCGTGGATGCCATGCACGCGCACGGCGAAAATTCCCGAGATCGGCGAGGTACGACGGCCGAGCCGGATATTGGCAGTCGGGTAGCCCAGTTCGCGGCCCAGTTGCCTGCCGCGAACCACGTGCCCGCCGATCATGAATCGGCGGCCCAGCAGGCGCTCGGCAGAAGCGAAATCGCCATTGCCCAGCAGGTCGCGTATCGCGCTGCTGCGCACGCGCTCGTCGTCTAAGGTGAATTCCGGAAATACTTCTGCGACGAATCCGCGCTGGCGGCCAAGCTCGCGCAATAGCGCGACATCGCCGCGCCTGGCATGCCCGAAGCGGAAGTCGGCACCGACCCAGACCTCCCGCGCAGCCAGGCGGTCGACCAGGATGCGGTCGACGAAGTCTTCCGCAGCCATCGACGCCAGTGCGGCGTTGAAACGCATCAGCAACAAGGTATCCATGCGTACAGCTCGAATCTGCTCGATCTTGCCGCGCGCGTTGTCGAGCCGTGGCACCGGCGTGGTGCGCGCAAAGAATTCCCGCGGGATCGGTTCGAAGCTGACGGCGATGGCCGCAAGACCCATTGCATCTGCACGATCGCGCACGCGTTCGAGCAGCGCGCGATGGCCGCGGTGGACGCCATCAAAAGCACCGATACAGACAACACTGCCACGCGGCGCCAGACAGGCACCCTGGCTATCGCGAACAAGCCGGAACATCGGCGAAGTATAGCGGCTGGACCGGGGAAACACTGCGGAAGCGGTTGGCGGCATGCGGGTACGTTGGGCATCGCTCTGCTCAGCCCAAAAACGAAGCGGCAACGCGAGGAGAGCTGCCAAAGCCCGCGCCGACGTTCGGCTGTTTCGGAGAAAGCGGCTTCAGCCGCCTCCTGCGGATGAACCTCAAACCGAAAGGCGGAATGGACCAGCGATCAGGGCGCGCGCAGGTTGCCCATCCGGAATCCGCTGCCGAACAGCACCAGCACAAAGGTCGCACCACCCGCCGCGATCAATCCGGTCAGATGCAGGACACGCGACCAGACATCGAGGATTCCCCAGTCAGGCGTGTAGCCAAGGCCACCCCACAGCACCGCCAGCATCGCGATACAGGCCAGGCCAAGACGAACCAGATGCAGCATCCATCCGGGCTGCGCCTGATAGATCCCTGCCCTGCGCAGGGCCCTCCAGAGCAGACCCAGGTTGAGGTAGCTGGCGCAGGCGCTGGCCAGGGCCAGCCCCATGTGCAGACCGGGAATCGTAGATAGCCGGGTCAGCAGCCCTGCGTCGGCGCTGTCCGGCTGCTCCCAGAGAACCAGCAGCAATCCGATGAAGACGGCATTGAGCAGCATGCTGGCCACCATCGCGATGATTCCGGCGCGCACCGGCGTCTTCGTGTCCTGGCGCGCATAGAAGGCCGGGGCCACCACCTTGACGAGGGCAAAGGCGGGCAGGCCCAGGGCCAGGGCTGCCAGCGACATGGAGGCCATGTCGACGTCACGCGCAGTGAATTCGCCGTGCTGGAACAGCGTGGCAAGTATCGGTTTCGCCAGCACCACCAGGGCCAGCATCGCCGGGACGGCGATCAGCAAGGTGGTGCGCAAGCCCCAGTCCAGCGCCCTGGTGAACCCTTCGCGGTCGGTCGAAACATGGTGGCGCGATAACGTCGGCAAGATCACCGTACCCAGTGCCACGCCGAAAATGCCGAGCGGGAACTCCAGCAGACGATCGCTTTGCGAGAGCCAGGTTTGCGATCCGGCAATCAGAAACGAGGCAATCAGGGTGTCCAGCAGCAGGTTGATCTGGGCCACCGACGAGCCGAACAGGGTCGGCACCATCAGGCGCAGGATCTTGCGCACGCCGGGATGATTCCAGCCCCAGCGCGGCAGGGTCAGCAGATCAAGCTTGCGCAAGGCCGGGAACTGGATCAGCAGCTGCAGGATGCCGGCCACGAGGATTGCCCAACCCAGGGCCATGATCGGCACGTCGAGCAGCGGCGACAACCATAGCGCACCGGCAATCATGCACACGTTGAGCACGACCGGTGTCAGCGCCGGCAGGGCAAACTTGTTGAAACTGTTGAGAACGCCACCGGCCAGGGCCGTCATCGAGACAAACAGCAGAAACGGGAAGGTCAGGCGCAGCAGGTCGGTGGTCAGGGCGAACTTCTCCGGCTCGTCGATCGAGCCCGGCGCGAAGCCGCGCGTGACCCAGGCCGCACCGAATACGCCCAGGGCAGTGACCACGAGCAGGATCGCGCCGAGGGTTCCCGACGTGCGCGAAACCAGTTCCCTGAGCTCCTCCGGGGTCTTTTTTTCCTTGTATTCGGTCAGGACCGGGACAAAGGCCACCGAAAAGGAGCCCTCGGCGAACAGGCGGCGCATGAAGTTGGGGATACGGAAGGCGACCCAGAAGGCATCCGTGCTCGCATTGGCGCCAAACGTCCAGGCAATCGCCATTTCCCGAAACAGGCCGAGAATGCGCGAAACAAAGGTGCCGCCACTGAATGTCAGCACGGATCGCAGCATGTTGGGGGCCTTCACGAGGAGACTCCGGGCGTGGCCATGGCGGAATTCCGTTTGACTCTTGGCGATCGGCTCGGCATAATCCCGCCCCTTTTTCCGCCCCCCGCTTTTGGAGTTTTACCTTGGCAAATATCAAGTCCGCGAAGAAGCGTGCGCGCCAGTCTGAAAAGGCTCGTCAGCGCAACGTCAGCGCCCGTTCCATGGTCCGTACCGCGCTCAAGAAGGTCGTCAAGGCAATTGACGCGAACGACAAGGCCGGCGCCGAAGCCGCCTTGAAGAGCGCCACCCCGCTTGTTGATCGCTACGCCGCCCGCGGCCTGATCCACAAGAACAAGGCTGCTCGTCACAAGAGCCGCCTGAATGCGAGCATCCGCGCCCTGGCCTGAGCCAATCGCTGCAGCTCGACGCAAAAAGCCGGCTGATGCCGGCTTTTTTGTGGCTGACACGCAGCCAGGGCCATCAGCGGCCTTCCCTGCCCGCATGGCTCAGTCCTGACCCGCCGCGATGGCCGCTTCTGCGGCATCGCGCCGCTGCTCGTCGAAAAAGCGCTGGATATCCAGACAGATCGGCCACGTGTTCTCGCGGGCAATGGCCGAAACCAGATACCAGGGCTGCTTCCACTTGAGCTTCTTGACGATCGCCCTGGCGAGCTTTTCGCGCTCCTCCACCGGGATCAGGTCGAGCTTGTTGAACACCAGCCAGCGTTCACGCTTGAGCAATTCGGGATCGAATCCGGCCAGTTCGCGTTCGATGGTCCTGACCTGCTCGACAGGATCCGTGTCGTCATCCAGCGGCGCGATGTCGACCATGTGCAGGAGCAGGCGTGTTCGTGCGACATGCTTGAGGAACTGGACGCCGAGGCCAGCGCCGTCCGCCGCACCCTCGATCAGGCCCGGAATATCGGCAATCACGAAACTCTTGTCCGTCTCTATGCGGACCACGCCAAGATGCGGCTGCAGGGTCGTGAACGGGTAGTCGGCGACTTTCGGCGTGGCAGCGGAAACGGCGCGAATAAACGTGGACTTGCCCGCATTCGGGAAGCCCAGCATGCCGACGTCGGCCAACACCTTGAGCTCCATGCGCAATTCACGCTCCTCACCCGGCGAGCCCTGGGTGGCCTTGCGCGGCGCACGATTGGTCGAACTCTTGAAATGGATATTGCCCTGGCCACCCCGACCGCCCTGGGCCACCAGCAGCCTCTGGCCGTGTTCGGTCAGGTCGCCAATCTGCTCGTCGGTTTCGATGTTCGATACGACCGTGCCGACGGGCACACGGATGATCGTGTCGCTGCCGCTCTTTCCGGCCATCTGTCGACCCATGCCGTTCTCGCCGCGACCCGCCTTGAACATGCGCTGGTGGCGAAAGTCGACCAGGGTGTTAAGGCCCTCGTCGGCGACCAGCCAGACGCTGCCGCCATCGGCACCGTCGCCGCCATCGGGGCCACCAAACGGAATGAATTTCTCGCGCCGGAAGCTGACGCAGCCGTTGCCGCCGTTACCGGCCTGGACGCGAATGGTGGCTTCGTCTACGAATTGCATGGTTCAGGAGCCGGGAGTCGGGATTGGGGAGTCGGGATTCGGAAAAGCGTACAGCAATCGCACGCTGCAACGTGCGTTCTACAGTAGGAAACGGCTTCAGCCGTGACGCTCTTCCTTGTTGCTGGTGATCAGGCTGGCGGAAATCATGAGCAGGAGCATCGCGGCTGAAGCCGCTTCCTGCGGCCGCTTCCCGGGTCATATCCAGCGTGCAAATGAAAAGCCCCGCACAGGGCGGGGCTCTGTCACGAATCGGGCGAAACGATGTCAGTTGGCCGAAGCCGGCACCACACTGACGTGCTTGCGCTTGTCGACGCCCGCCCGGTCTTGAACTCGACCACGCCATCGATGATCGCGAAAATCGTGTGATCACGGCCAAGGCCCACGCCGGTGCCCGGGCGATACTTGGTGCCGCGCTGGCGGATGATGATGTTGCCAGCGCTGCACAGCCTGGCCGCCGGACTCTTCACGCCGGGTACTTCGGATTCGAGTCGCGACCATTGCGGGTTGAGCCGCCTGCTTTCGCAATGTGCCATGACTTACTCGCGGTCGCTTTCTTCTTGCTCGAAGCACCCCAGTGATGCGGTGATTTCGATTTCGGTGTAGTGCTGCCGATGCCCCTGCTGCTTCATGTGGTGCTTGGCGGCGATTTGATGATGCGGATCTTGTCGGCGCGACCGTGCGACTTGATCTTCGCGCCGACCGTTGCGCCCGCGACCAGCGGGGCTCCGATGCTGACGCCTTCGCCGGAACCGACCATCAGCATATGGTCGAAATCGACCGTGCTGTCGACGTCGCCGACAAGTTTTTCGACGCAGGGTCTCGCCTGGGTCACCCGGTACTGCGCACCGGAAATGAGTACGACTGCGTACGTAGCGTTGCCTATGCTTAGTTCTGGGAACGACCCTCAATCAGGCAGCACGGACGAGCCGGAGACCGGATTTGGGGCGCTGATGTTAGCAGCTTGCCCCGCTCAGGTCAATTCGGACCGACCCTCGACGGCCGTTTCGTTCAGCTTTCCCGGTCATTCGACCTGCAATGCGCATTTGATACACTCCGCGGCTACGCCCGCATGGGTGCAAGCGGAAAATAGGCGAGGAACCCCCCAGTAGCAGCCCGCAGCGTTCGTGGTTTGGACGCCTGACCCACGCGTTATCAGGAGAAGTCAGCAGCCGCGAGGAACTGATCGAAGAGCTGCGATCCGCCCAGGCCAACGGCTTGCTGTCGGACCATACCCTTTCGATGATCGAGCGCCATCAGGGTGACCGACCTGACCGTCGGCGACATCATGGTCCCGCGGTCGGAAATGGTCTCGATTCCCGCGGAATCTTCGCTGAAGGATGTCCTCGACATCGTCATCGAGTCCGGCCATTCAAGGTTTCCCGTGCACGGCACGGATCGCGACAGATCATCGGCATCCTGCTGGCCAAGGACCTGCTGCGCTGCTTTGCCGAGAACGGCGGTGACGACATCCGCCGCCTGCTTCGTCCAATGGCCTGATTCCGGAAACCAGCGCCTGAATATCCTGCTCAAGGAATTCCGCCAACACACCACCACATGGCCATCGTCGTCGACGAGTACGGCGAGGTCGGCGGACTGGTCACGATTGAAGACGTGCTCGAACAGATCGTCGGCGATATCGACGACGAGCATGACGAAGAAACGCCCAACCTGATCCAGCCGCAGACCGACGGCCACTTATGGTCAATGCGATGACCTCGGTCGAGGATTTCAACGACCGTTTCGGTCACCGCTTTCCGGTCGAGGACTACGACACGATCGGCGCCATGATCACGGCCGAGTTCGGCCACCTGCCCCAGCCGGGCGAAGAGATCAGGCTGGCCGGCTTCCTGTTTCGCGTCAGTAAGGGTGATGCCCGCCGCGCGTGCAGCAGTTTGCCGTACGGATCCAGGAAGCGTGATTCATGCGGGGAGCCTGAAACCCGCATCACGGCCCGAGCATCGCGGATGGAACATGGCGTATCTGCTGCTGGGGCTGGTGATCTTCCTGCTGCAGGTCATAGCCGGAACCGCCTCTGCCTCGCTCAAACCGACGACGCGCCGGCGCTCGGGTCAGTTTGCTGACATTCGGCAGGTCAGGTCTACTGGGAGCGGTTCGGACACAACGCGATCGTGATTCGTGATCCGGGCAGTGGCGAGGCAGTCAGCTACAACTACGGCATCTTCGATTTCGAGGAAGAGGACTTCTTTCTCAACTTCATCCGTGGCCGCATGCGCTACCAGATCGCTGCCAATGATGCCAGGCGATATCGACTACTACGTATCGCAAGGTCGCTCGGTTACACAGCAACGCCTGCACGCTGACGCCTGCGCAGGCGCTTGCCCTGAAGCAGGCTCTGGACACCAATCTGCTGCCCGAAAACCGGCACTACGCCTACGACTATTTCCTCTCGAACTGTTCGACCAAGGTACGCGACCAGCTTGACGCGGCATTGCAGGGCAACCTGCGCCGGCAGATGACCTCGCCGTCGCGCGGCTTCACCTACCGCATGCTGGCTGACGCCCTGACCAGCCCGGATCCGTTCCTGATGGGCGTGATCGATATCGGGCTCGGTCCGTTTCCGACCAGCGCCTGTCGTTCTGCAGAAGAGGTAGCTTCGTGCCGATGCGGCTGCGCGATCACATGCGCGAAATGAAGGTGACGGACGAAGCCGGGAATTCGGTACCACTGGTCTCCGAAGAGCGCCAGCTGGCTGAAGCGCGACTGCCGTCTCCACCGCCGCTGCCACCCGACCTGCGCTGGCCCGTTCTTCGCCATCGGCCTTGCGACCGCATCGCTACTGGGCTTCCTTTCGATCAAGCGCGAGCGACGCTGGGCGCGCATCAGTTCGCGTCGCTGGCCCTGCTGTTTTCCGTGGTCTGCGCGCTGTTTGACTGATCCTGCTAGGTCTCTGGGGCTTCACCAGAACATGTATCGGCATGGGCGCAACGAGAACCTGCTGCTGTTCGATCCGCTTTGCATCCTGCTGCTGCCGACATGGTGGCGATCGGGCACGCCGACTGGCAGGCAACCGTCTTCGCACGTCGCATCGCAATGCTGATTGCCCTGCTCGCTGCGTTCGCGCTGTTCAGCAAGATCCTTTCCAGTTTCGTACAGGCCAGCGAGCGCCGGATACTGCTGCTGCTGCCGGTACATCTCGTGCTTTTACCCATGCTGCCCTGCGCAGCTCGATCCAGACCAGCCGGGAACATTGAGCAGCACGCGAATCCGAAATCGGCACATCCGAGTAGCCACAAGGCTCCCGTTGACAGGTCAACCCACAAAGAGAGGCGACGACATGCAGGATCCAGCTTCCACAACTGCCCTGATCACCGATGACGCGGTCGTTTTCGGCCTGCTTGCCAGTGTGCTCGAGCTGGTGTTCTGGACTTCGTCGAGAAAAGACGGATTCTGGAAGCGTCTGTACACCTATGTACCGGCCCTGCTGCTCTGCTACCTGATTCCCTCCATTTTCAACAGCATTGGCCTGATTGACGGCAATGCCAGCGGGCTATATCCGATGGCTCGCGACTACCTGCTGCCCTCGGCACTCGTGTTGCTGACCTTGTCCATCGATTTCCAGAGCATCCTGCGCATGGGCCCGAAGGCCATCGTGATGTTCACTGGCCGGTACCGCCGGCGTCATGTTCGGCGCCGTTTTCGCGTTCGGCCTGTTCGAGGTGATCTCGCCACGAAACCGTCGCCAGCGATCTGCCGGCGCAGCATGACAACGATTGCCGGAAGCTGGATAGGCGGCAGCGCGAATCAGGCAATGAAGGAGGTGTTCAACGTCGACAGTGACCTGTTCGGACAATTCGTGACGGTCGACATCCTGGTAGGCACCACGTGGACCGCCGTGCTCTGTTACTTGGCTACCCGGGCGGAGGCCTTCGATCGCTGGACCGGCGCCGACACCCGCAGCATCGAAGACATGAAGCGTCGCATCGAAACCTACCAGGCCCAGCACGCGAGATCCCGACCCTGAACGATCTGATGATCATCGTCGGCGTCGGCTTCGGCGCCACCGGCCTCGCCCATGCAATCGGCAGCCCGCTGGCGGCTGGATTGCAGAGGTTGCGCCTGAGCTGTCCCGCTACAGCCTGACTTCGGATTCTTCTGGGTGGTGATCATTGCGACCACGACCGGGCTTGCATTGAGTTTTACCCGCGCCCGTGAACTCGAAGGTGTCAGCGCATCACGCGTAGGTTCGGTCGGCATCTATATCATGGTCGCCACGATCGGCATGCACATGGATATCGGTGCATTGTTCGAACGTCCGCGCCTGTTTGCGCTGGGCTTCTGCTGGATCTCGGTGCATGCGCTGATCATGCTCGCGATTGCCAAATGGATACGCGCGCCGTTGTTCTTCATGGCGGTAGGCTCGCAAGCCAATATTGGCCAGGTGCCGCGAGCGCGCCGGTCGTGGCCAGCGCGTTCCACCCGAACCTCGCACCGGTCGGCGTGTTGATGGCCGTGCTCGGTTACGCCACTCGGCACCTATTGCGCCTACATGACGGGCCTGATGTTGCAGGCGATGGCAGGCCAGACATAACCCGGAACGGCTCCTTAAGGGCAACGCTGAACAAGTGGCGCAACCGTCCACGACGTCTGTCTGCGTGCAGATCGCGCCGCGCTGACGCAGATGGACCGGCCATCTCGGCAACTGCTCCTGCGTTGCGAAGCACAGGGATGTGCGAGTGTCGCGAGCGCAGGATGCGCTGGAGCGACCTCTACCTCCTGCATCCATGCAGTCGCTTCAAGGCAGCGCAACAAGGAGCTGCGTGCTGACAGGCGTCGCCTGACCGATTGATTCTCTATTGAACAGGTGGTTTTCAGAAGGCCCGCCAGCGTTGCCCTAGGGTCGCGCCAGCCGCTGCAGGTTCCAGGCATCGCCCCAGCGCGCCTGCATGCCGGCCACCAGCGCGTGCATGAGGACGATGCGTCGATCCAGCGTCGGCCATGCCAACCGGGCCTGGCGCGCAGCAGCCAGCCCTTCCCGGTAGTAGCGTTGCAGGACATCGACGGCGAGTTCTTCGCCGCTGCGTTCCCTTGCAACCGGATCATGACCGAGGGCGGTGATGATCGCTTCGGCCGTCGACCAGGTCGACCACGGGTTCTGCCCGGTAACCAGACGGCCGTCGACGACGGTGTTGTCCAGGTAAAGCTCGCCTTCGACGAACAGCGCCGATTTGGCGACCAGCGATTCCTGCAACAGGAACGGAAACACCTCTCTGGCCTTTTTCGTCAGGAACAATTCCTCGTCGTTGGTAAAGCCGGTCAGGCGCTTCCCTTGCACGAGGGAGCTGCCGTCATCCAGGGTCACATTGAGCAGTGCTGCCGGACCATGACAGACAGCGCCAACCACGCCGCCATTCGAATAGATCGCGCGCACGATGTGCTGGATATCGGCGTTCTCGGGAAAATCGAACAGGGTGCCCTTGCCACCTACAAAATAGACAGCCGCATAGTTGCCCGGATCGACCTCGGCCACTGGCAGGGAGTTCTCGAGTTTCTGCATCGCCGTGGCGTCATTGAGGAATGCATGATCCGCGTCGACCAGACCGTCATCGAGAACCATGGGCGGTTCGCCGCCCAGGGGGCTTGCGATATCCACTTCGTAGCCGTTGGCCAGGAACACGTAATAGGCCCGTGACAGCTCGGTCAGTTCATAGCCCGTGGCTTTGCCCGTATTGGGATTGATGTCCGTACTGGTGACCACGGCAAGGATTTTTCCACGGGATTCCTGGATGGCATTGCGCAGAAGGGCCAGATCGGCTGGCTGGCTTTGCGGGTCGGCCACGGGCAGTTCGTGCAGTTTGAAGCCGATGCCGTAGACGTAGCCGGCCACGCCCAGCACGAGAACAAGGGCCAGACTGCCCAGCACGAACTTGCCGAGTCGTTTCAACATTCGCTTTTTCATCACCGAGTTCCAGAGTTCGAGGAAGCACCAGCATGGACAGGTGATGTGAATCAAGAGTCAAACGCGATTCGGAGTCCTGTCGAGATCCAGACTTGCGCAGGTGCCTTGCGGACCGGACTCGATGCGCAGGTCGATCTGGTAGCGCTCGCAGAGGCGCCGGACTATCGCCAACCCGAGCCCAAAACCGGCACTCGACTCACCCTTCGCAAATGGCTCGAACAGATCGCCCGCTTCCAGATCCGGCATGGCTTGCGAATTGGTGATGCGCAAGCGGCCCGCATCCGTGTCGATGCGCACGTGACCCTGCCCGGTATGGGCGAATGCATTGCCGACCAGATTGCCCAGCAGGATGTGCAGGATCGATCTCGGCAGACGCATCTGCAGTTCGGGATCCACGTCCACCGACACTTCCACCGGCTTGCCTTCCAGTTGTAGGCCCTGCTCCATCACCACCTGCTCGATAACCGGCAGAATCAGGGCAGTCTGCTCGACCGTGTCGTCGACGGGCTGCTCGCGTGCGAGCGACAACAGGGCCCCCACGCATTGCTGCATCTGCCAGGCGGACTGGCTGACGAATCCGATCTGGCGACGTGCTGCAACAGACAAGCTCCTGTCCTGCTCGAGGCGCTCGCAGCCGCTTCGGATTACGGCCAGAGGGGTGCGAAGTTCATGGCTGACATCCCGACTGAACTCGCGCTCGCGCTCGACGAAATCGTGCACGCGGGTAGTCAGCGCGGCCAGCTTTCGTGCCAGCACTTCCACTTCGTGGCTGCGAAAAACCTGCGCGGAATCGAGTGGCGGATCGTCGGGCTGCATCGCCTCGACCTGACTCGCAAGTTCCGCCAGCGGGGCAGACATGCGCCGCGCAAGCCAGAAGCCCAGGCCAAGGGCGATCCCGACGACCAGCGAAACAGACCAGGCCAGGAACTCGAGGATGCTGCTGCGCATGCGTCGCACGACAAGTTGCTGGTTGACCTCGGCGACAAGAAACGCGGGCCCCTTGGCCGAATCTGCCTGCGCGAGTCGAACCAGATGGTAGTGCCTGCCCTCTGCGCCGCGAAATTCAGAACGCGCCGGTTCTGCCAGATAGGCTTCGCGAAGATCGTCGGGAAAATCCTGCGCATTCTCGAAGACCGTCATGAATTCGTTGTGCGGCAAGGTCCAGCGATTGAACTGTTCGTGATGGGCGAGCTGTCGCTGCGCCTCGCTTTGCAATGCATCGTGGAAAAAACGGTCCTCGACGGTGTAGAGGAACAACACCGCGATACCACTGAAAAGCAGGGCGACGAACAGGCTGATTCCGGCGAACGCAAGCATCAGTCGGCTGCGCATTGTCCACTGCGGCTTCATGTATCGCTGACCAGTCGGTAGCCAACCCCGTGCACACTCTCCAGCATGGGCTTGTCGAACGGCTTGTCGAGCGCCTGGCGCAGCAGATAGAGGTGCGAACGCAAGGGGTCCGATTCGGGCGCGTCGTCTCCCCAGAGCCGGGTCACGAGATCGGAACGCGTAAGCGTGCGTGGCCAGGCTTCGGCCAGCTCGAGAAGAATGCGAAAACTGGTACGGTGCAGGTTCAACGTCTGGCCGCTGCGCTCGACCGTGTGCTCACGCCGATTGATTCTCAGACTGCCAATTTGAAGTACGTGGTCCTTTCCCGCGCGATGTCGCATCGACAATGCCAGGCAACGCGCAAGCAATTCTGCGCTGGCGAATGGCTTGGGCAGATAGTCGTCGGCACCGGCAGAAAATCCGCGCAGCTTGTCGTCCAGCGAGTCGCGCGCCGTAAGCATCAATATCGGCACATGACGATCGGCGCGTGCACGCAGTTGCTCGCAGACCTTGAGCCCGTCCAGGCCAGGCAGCGACAAGTCGAGGACAACGACATCCGGGCGCGCTTCCAGAGCCAGCATCAGTCCACTCCTGCCATCCCCGGCCAGGCCCACCACGTGCCCTTCGGCTTCGAAAGCCGCTGCCATGTTTTCACGCAGCACCGGATTGTCTTCGATGATCAGAATGCGGAGTGCTTCGCGGGTCATTTCCGGCAGCCTGCTTGCGCCGAGTTGCGCAGTTCCTGTCGTCCTTCTCGGGAGGATAGCGGATCAGCCACAGTCACCGCAGCCGTTCACCGACGCCAGCCTTCCGTTTCAGCCGCCGGCTCCGCAGCCAGCGCCGAAACCTCGAAGCGGCCGACCACGCTGCGGTGCCGTTCAGGAGCAAGTCGCTCTGGCGCAAGCTACCACTGCGCGCTACTCTCGCGCCCCTATGAACGAACCCGTACGCAACGATTTCACGCTCGATCCGGATGACGGCGAGCGCCTGTCCAACCTGGTGGGCCCTTTCGACGAACACCTGCGCCAGATCGAGTTGCGACTCGGCGTCGAGATTGCCAATCGCGGCAATGTGTTCCGCGTGCTTGGCGACGAGCGTCCGGTGCAGCTGGCCAGCCGCGTGCTGCACGATCTCTATGCGATTACCGAAACCGAGACCCTGACAGCCGCACAGATCAACCTGCATCTGCAGGAATCCGGCATCGAGGCGATCGCTGCCGAGATGGCCGAAGGTGTCCAGGAAGTCAGCGTCAAGGTCAAACGCGGCATGATCAAGGGGCGCGGGCCCAACCAGGCGCGCTACCTGCATGCAATCGCCACGCACGACATCAACTTCGGGATCGGACCAGCCGGCACAGGCAAGACCTACCTGGCGGTGGCCATGGCTGTGGATGCGCTGAACGACAACCGCGCGCAGCGCCTGATCCTGGTTCGTCCGGCGGTCGAAGCCGGTGAGAAACTCGGCTTTCTTCCGGGCGACCTGACCCAGAAGGTCGACCCGTACCTGCGCCCGCTGTATGACGCGCTGTACGAAATGCTCGGCATCGAGCGCGTGACCAAACTGATCGAACGCAACGTGATCGAGATCGCACCGCTGGCCTACATGCGTGGCCGCACCCTCAACGATTCGTTCGTGATTCTCGACGAGGCGCAGAACACCACCGTCGAGCAGATGAAAATGTTCCTGACCCGCATCGGATTCGGTTCGGTCGCCGTCGTCACCGGCGACGTGACCCAGACCGACCTGCCCCGGCATGTACGCTCCGGACTGCGCGATGCCACTGAAGTGTTGCGCGAAGTCGAGGGCATCAGCTTCACCTTCTTCAACTCCAAGGATGTGGTGCGCCATCCACTCGTGCAACGCATCGTGCGTGCCTACGAATCGCGCGAAGACGCGCTTGAAAACGCGAAGGCAGCCGACAGCAAATGAAATTCACCTTCGCGACCATCTGCGCGCTTCTGTTGATATCTGCTCAGGGGATAGCCCAAGCCCTTGGCAACCCCGCCAGCACCGGGACGATCGTCGCGCCTGCAGCGACTGAAATGCCCAGTCTGCACCACGAGGCACCCAGCGTTTCAGCGATGCCTGGCGCTGAGCGGCGCGAATGAAACTCGACCTGCATCTGTCGCGCAGTCCCGGCCTTCCATCCCGGGGTATTCCGCGTCACGCGAGTTTCCAGTCCTGGATCGAAGCAACCGTGCTCGGCACGCGCAGGCGCCGCGCAACCGAACTTTCCATCCGTCTGGTCGATGCCGACGAGGGTCGCGCGCTCAACAAGCGGTACCGCAAACGCGACTACGCGACCAACGTTCTCTCGTTTCCGAGCGATCTGCCACTGCAGCCAAGCCTGTCATTGATCGGGGACCTGGCGATCTGCGTGCCCGTTGTCGTTCGCGAAGCCGCTGAACAGAACAAGCCGGTGCGCAGTCATTTCGCGCACATGACCGTTCACGGAACCTTGCATCTGCTCGGCTACGACCACGAACTCGATACCGATGCCGAACGCATGGAGGCACTGGAACGCAAGGTGCTCGAATCCTTCGGCATCGCGGATCCGTACCAGGTCCGCTGAACTGACCATGTGCTGCATGCGTCGATGTCGAGTACTACTGACTCGGACGAACCCGCGCTCCACGCAGTTGCAACTGGCCATCCACCATGTCCGTCCAGACCATCCATGCCGCACCGTCGCGCAACTGGATCTGGGGCGAACCACTGGCCCGGCCGCGCGCCGACAAGTCGGCAACCACGCCTTGCTGGATCAACTTTCCAGTGGCCGCGTCAAAGCGCGCAAGCATGAGCTGTTGTGCGTCGTTCTTCCTGCCTTCGACCAGCCAGGTCATCCAGACACTCTCGGCATCCATGGCCAGATTCACGCGGCCGAGCAGCCCCGAGCCTTCCGCAACCTGCAGGGGCGGCTCGAATTTCTCGCCAGCATCCGAAGACCGCGCCAGTCGCACTGACGGCCTGGCCCCGGCCTCGGTGTACCAGGCCACCCAGACATCATGGCCATGGGCAACCACGGCGGGTCCGTTGACCGGGCAACCGGCAATCTGCCAGTTGTCGGCATGCACGCTGATCGGTTTCGTCCAGCCCGAGCGATCAAGCCTGACCAGTCGAATATCGCGCACTTCATCATTTGTGCGACCGCGATAGGCCAGCACCGGGCCACTTCCGGTCATCGCCACCGAGGTCGGGCAACAATCGCACGTTGACGCATCCAGGATCTGTTCTGCAGATCGCTTGCGCTCGGCATCGAAGCTTGCTGCGCGCAACATCATCGCACCACCTCCATGCTCGTGATGCTCGTGATGCTCGTCCTGGCCTTCGTCCGGCACCTGTTTCTGCCGGCTGTCGAGCCAGGCAATGCCGAGCGTGTGATCGAGATTTTCCCACAGCGAAACAAAGCCGTAATCCAGACGCGCTCCGGCAGGTTCCAGACGGATCGGTTTCGACCAGGTCCGACCCTGGTCGGCGGAACGCACCAGTGCCACGCCGTAGTCGTAGATGCCGGTTCCGTTCTTGCGCAGCCAGTGCGCCCAGAGCGTGCCGTCCCGGAACACGACCAGATGCGGCGTGTCGGCCCAGTTCACGAACCAGTCCTCTCCCTCTGCGATGGTCTGCGCGGGCGACCAGGAAGCTCCAGCTTGTTCGGCAGGGTTGCCGGATGCGGATAGCTGACTGAAACGCAGCCGATGACCCTTGTCCCTCTTTTCCACCCAGCTCAGGGCCAGGCCGCCTTGAACGGTACCGACCAGTTCCGGTTGTGCGCGGGCACCCGAACCAGGCAGCACCAGTTCAGTGACTTCAAACGCGGCCGCCTGCGCGTCCATTCGGAGTGTCAGAAAGCAGAGCAGCACCACCATGCAAGTAATAAAGCGTGGTTGGGATTTCATGACCCTTACTTGCCTCATTCTCGCGCACGCGACTTCGCGCCTGAATGTGCGCCTTGGGATTGACATGGGCGGAATGGCTCCAGCGAATTGAATATCAGGTTAAAGATGCCGGTTCGTTTCAACGGCGAACTCAGAAGTCAACGTGCAACACGAAGCGGAAAGCATTTAGCTGATGCAGACGAGAATCGTGACGATTGCCGAACTAGTCTGTGTTTTTGCCAACCTCTACGAGCCTGGCGTATGCGTCTGCAATCTCTCTGGCGCCGGGCTTGTCGCAAAAACCCGGGTTGCCGGCAAATATCGAGAAATGGCTTCCGGCCACCATGCCATCGATACTCAAGCTACTCCCATCACGAACATCACATACGATTGTCTTCTCATCGAGGTTTGCGAACTGAGAGAATGTGACCAGAAACTCTGAAGCCATTTCCTCGGACCGTATTGTCTTTTCAAGTCGGAGTTGGCCTTCTTCTACCTGAATGACACCATCTACGTCCTTGATGTTGGAGTAGACCTGAATTTCTGACCCGGCGATCACCCAGCCGCTGACGCCGCCGATCAATGCACCCTGAACCCACACACGAACTTCTGCCTGGTCTTGTCCTAGTGGCGGAAGTTGAGCCAGGGCGCCGAAGTATTGCGCATTACCAGCAGCATCAAAGAGTTTTATCATCTTCAGATCATTCTGCTCTGCAGCAGGCATGGCTAACGCAATCAGAATGAATGGAAGCATTTCAGATAACTCCGATAAGTGGCTTGAAGCGCATTCGTCAGTCTGTCGGCTTGAGCTTTTTTTCTTGCGTACGACCTGCCTGACGTCCTTTCCAGGACATCAAGAGCTAGAGAATGATTCCGATAGAGTGGAGATTCAGGCCAATGCCAATTCCAGCAAGATTTTGACCGGCTTTAAGCACTAGCACTGAATCCAACAAGCTGAAGAATGTTCTTACGCCAATGAGTTGTTCCTGCATGCCCGGAAACGTCATTTCGAGCCCGAAGCAAGGAATCAGGCAGAGCCCAGAAGTCAGTAAACCGACCGCAATCGACATCGCCTGCGGCACCTGAACAAGTAGGGACAGTACAGTGCCAACAGCCGGTCTGACCCACAGCATTGCACCTGCTGCAATTGATGAAAAGGCGAGCAGAACAGCATGCGGCACCAGCGGCTCCTCTGTCGACAGGTAAACTGGAATCAGTAACCAAAGGACCAGAACGCTCCATGCGCCGGCGAGTATTTGCAGGACCGCAAGGAATTTGAGCGTCTTGCCTAGCTTCACGCATCTATCCAATGGCCATGAATCGATCCAAGTTCACTGTACGGGCCTGCCATCGAATCCATCCAAGAAAACGGGATCTGCGGTCGAGCAAGTCTGCACCACGACATCGTCCAGATAGAAGCCATCCGGAACGCGGCCGGTTGACGCATCCGTTGCAAGTCGAAAACGGAAGCGCACCGACTGCCCCGCGTAGTCGTTCAGATCAACAATGGTCTGCGACCAGTCGCGCGGGTCGCCGCACCAGGCCTGTCTGCCGCGCGCCGGGTTGTTGAACGAGGTGCTGATCGGGCCGTCATAGCTGCCGACCAGCAACTTGCCATCTGGAATCTGCGTCCAGCTGGCCCCGTCATCGACCGAGATTTCCAGCAAGGCGCCGTCATAGCAGCCGGCGATACGATTCTCGATGGTCTGATGGCTCCAGAATTCCAGGCTGAGCGGCAATTCGTCCATCGGCAGAGTGATGCCGGGTGAAACCAGGCGCTGGTCGGAATCGTAGGCGACATCCTGGGCGAGGAACGACTGCAGACCCCCGTGCGAACGTGCGCTGCTCAAGGCCCAGGTGTCGTGATCGCCCGAGTGGGTCCAGCCCGACGCACCGCTCTCGAAATCCGTCTCGTACAGAGCGCTGGCCAGGGTGCCTGCCGAGCACTCTCCCGGCAGCGGGACGGTCGTGAACAGGGATGTCGACGACGCCGCGGTTTCACCGCAGCCATTCAGCGCCGTGACACGCCAGTAGTAAGTCGTCGAATAGTCCAGCTGGACACCAACGCCATGCGAGGACGTATTCGAAACAAAGCTGTAGACGATGTCGCTGAAACCCGCATCTGTAGCGATTTCAATGCGGTATTCGCTGGCCTGGCTCGAAGCTGTCCAGCTCAGCAGCGGCTGGCGGGACTGGTTGATTGCAGCGGATGCCGGTGCGACCAGATCGAATGCGGCCGGAGTTGCGGAGTACAGATCCAGCACGGCGCTGCTTGCACGCGTCACTCCAGCGCCACTGGCGGTTACGGTCAACACGTGGCTGCCCGGCAAGGCAGCACCCAGGTTGCCAAGATTCAGCGCGCTGGCGCCAGGAACCGGCATGGGATTGCTCGCGAATGCGGCGGTCGCACCGGCTGGCAATCCATCCACGCTCAGCGACACGGCCTGGCCGAATCCCAGTATCGAGTTTGCCGCGACGGAATAGCTGGCCGAACTCGCCGTAGCCGTGCAGATCTCCAGGTTCGCTGGCTGCAGGTCCAGGACGAATCCGGCTTCGCTGGCGCAGTTGCTGCAGACCAGGCCGAAATCCTGGTCGGTCGGGTCGGCATTTCCCGGGACACCGTCACCGGCGATGTTGAAGCCACGTACGGTGATGCTCAACGGCCCGGTCATGCCTGCAGGCAGAAAGATCGCTTCTACATTGTTCGCCGTATCGGGTATGCCATCGGCATGGCTCCACTGGCCATTGAACTGGTTGCCACGCCAGGTCTGCGAAGCAAGCTGAACCTCCAGATCCAGATTGTTGACCTGTGGACTGGTGCCGACAGCGCCCGGCGCATCGGTCCAGGCCAGAACGATGCGCAACGGCTTCGAGGAATCGACAACCTGTCCCTGCCACGTCCAGGCCTGACCGGAATCACCCAGAGTGTGCTCCTGATTGACGATGACGTTTGGCGTGCCGTCAAACATGGCCTCGAGATCCGGCATGCCGAATCCCTGCGTATTGCTGGGCAGATCATCATTGGCACCTGCACCGGTCAGGTAGGTTGGATGCGAAACCAGCCAGGCCTTCATCAGGGCTGGTGACGGCACCGACGGTTTTCCGGAGTCGAACTCCAGGCTGCCGCGTCCATTGGCGATCCACCACCAGGCCAGTGACGCCACGCCTGCAACAGCCGGAGCGGCGTGGCTGGTTCCCGAGCTGGCCGCATAGGTCGTATTGCCGATCGGTCGCTCTGCGTCGCAGATGCCGCTGGCGCCGACCGGATCTGCCTGCGTTCCGGTCACATGCGTTCCGGGCGCGATCAGTTCCGGCTTGACCCGATTTCCGGGCGCGGGGCCGCGTGACGAGAAGAAGATCACGTCCATGGCACTGTCGGCGCCGCTCGATCCAATCTGGCAACCATCCACCCAGCTTCCATTTTCATCCAGCGGGCGGGGATTTTCCGAGGCACCCACCGTGATCATGTTCTTGCCATTGCCCGGCGTGCCCACCGAGCCGACTCCGGAGCCGTTGTTGCCGGCTGAGAAAATGGTGATCAGCTCCTGGTTGCCCGCGCTGGCCGAATCTGCGTCACGCGTGCCTGCATCGTAGGCCTGCGAGGAGATGTCGTACTGGCCTGCGCAGGCGCCGCAACCCCAGGAATTGTTCGAGATGCGCGCTCCGGCGGCATAGCTCGCTTCGATCGCGCCGGCGTAGGTTCCACCACAGGCGTTCAGGTCGAAACCCGGTGCAAACACGCGTGTGCCACCAAGGCGTCCGAACGGATTCATGCCCTGCCCGCGCTGGTACTCGCCGGGGAATCGCGCGCCCGGCGTATCGGCGTTGTCGCGCTGGTCATGGCCCGCGGCGATGTTTGCATTGAGATGCCCGTGACCGTCCACCGGACCGTTGTTGACGGTACAGGCCTGATTGTAAGCCAGACGCGTCGCACCACCGCTGTCGCCGGCAACGTTGAGGGTGGGATCGCCGCTCATGATCGTGCGGTTGCCGATGCCGGAATCGGTAATGTCGAGTACCGGATAGGCTTGAGGATCGGAAGGAAAACCCAAGCCCTGCAACCAGGGCAGATAACCGGGCTGGAGCGGCACGGATTGATCGGCACTCAGATGGCCGCGAATGATCTGGGCCTGCACCTCATCGTTGAGAGTCGGCTCGAAATACTCGCCCACCCAGAAGACATCCGGCCATTCGATGATCTGCTGGATCTGGTCCGGCTTGACCTCGAACCGTGCCACTTCGTACTGCAGCTGGGCCGTCCAGTCCAGTTCCGGCTTGAGACCAAGATCGCTGAATCGCTGCCTTCCCGTCGCATTGTCGGCGTGCCGATAGCGTTGAACGAAAACCGCGATCGCGGAGTCGTCCTGCGCACCGGACTGCAGACGATCGAACAGCGAATTGCCCAGCTTGCTGAAACCGGGCAACGGCTGGCTGAATTGCAGAACCTGGCCAGACCGCACCATTTCGTTCAATCCTGATCGTGCGCCCGGATCAGCCCATACCAGATAGCCGTTGCTGTCGATGTACTGGATCGGAACAGCTCCGGCGGCGCGCAGCTGTTCCAGCCAGGCATCCTTGATCGGGCCGACAAACTGGACGACCTGCAGCGCGGCATCGACCGGCCGGGCCAGCACGAAACCCTGCGCAGGCGTGATCGTCGCCAATCGCGTGTCGAAATGCTGGCGATCGAATTTCAGGACGTGGGCATCGGCAAGCCGCCACGCGCCGGATGGCGCGGGCGTCGAATCCCCTTCGAACAGGCGATAGCTGCCGTAGTCGGCAATCAACCTGAACGATGCCGGCACGGGCATGTCCGCAGGCAACACCCATGGATCGGCTTGCGCGCGTGTGGCGGTTGCACAGGCAGCGCTGACGGCCACGGCCAGAAGGCAGAATTTGCGCATGTTTCCGGGAACCCTGCTACTTGGCGCCAGACCGTCTACAGGGTAACCGCATTGATGCTTCCGGTCATTGATCGAGTCCAATTCGCCGATTCCGGCAAATTCCAGTTCCGCAGTTGTCTGCATGGCGGTCTTTCCCCGACCTGACCACGCCGCGAACGGACCTTGAACATGGGCATCCCGCCTCCACCTCGAATGATCGCGGCGAGGCGCTATAGTTGCCTGTTCCGCTCTCCCTGATTCGAGCCAGATCCTGCCCATGGACATGATCCGCATTCGCGGCGCGCGCACTCACAACCTGAAGAACATCGACATCGACCTGCCGCGCAACCGGCTGACCGTCATCACGGGACTGTCGGGTTCGGGCAAGTCTTCGCTGGCGTTCGACACCATCTATGCCGAGGGCCAGCGCCGCTATGTCGAATCGCTGTCAGCGTACGCGCGGCAGTTCCTGTCGATGATGGAAAAGCCCGATGTCGACCATATCGAAGGCCTCTCTCCGGCGATATCGATCGAACAGAAATCAACGTCGCACAACCCGCGCTCGACCGTAGGCACGATCACCGAGGTCTACGACTACCTGCGCCTGTTGTATGCACGGGTCGGCTCGCCGCGCTGCCCGGACCACGGCCAGACCCTGGAAGCGCAGACCATCAGCCAGATGGTCGACGCCGCACTGGCGCTGGATCCGAGAAAGCGCTGGATGATGCTGGCGCCCGTCGTGCGCGAACGAAAGGGCGAACATGTACAGGTGTTCGAGCAGTTGCGCGCACAGGGGTTTGTCCGCGCGCGCATCGACGGCACGACCCATGAGCTCGATGCAGTGCCTTCATTGACCCTGCGCCAGAAGCACACGATCGAAGCCGTCATCGACCGCTTCCGCGCCAAGCCCGACATCAAGCAACGCCTGGCCGAATCCTTCGAGACTGCGCTGCGACTCGGCGACGGCATCGCCCTCATCGTCGACATCGACGACGAGAAGGCGGCAACCATGACCTTCTCTTCGCGCTACTCGTGCCCGATCTGCGATTACGCCTTGCCCGAACTCGAGCCACGCCTGTTCTCGTTCAATTCGCCGATTGGCGCCTGCCCGAGCTGCGATGGCCTCGGCATCACCCAGTTCTTCGATCCGGCACGCGTGGTCGTGCATCCGGAGCGCGGCCTGTCGGCCGGTGCGGTGCGCGGCTGGGACCGGCGCAACATGTACTACTTCCAGATGATCCTGTCGTTGTCGAAGCACTACGGCTTTGATGTCGAAACACCCTGGGAAAAATTGCCGGAAAAGATCCGCCAGCGCGTGCTGTACGGCTCGGGCGACGAACAGATCGCGTTCAGCTACGTGATGGAGAGTGGCGGCAAGGTCACCCGCAAGCACAAGTTCGAAGGCATCATTCCGAATCTCGAACGCCGCTACAAGGAAACCGAATCTCCGACCGTGCGCGAGGAGATCGCGAAGTTCATCAGCCCCCAGGCCTGTCCGGAATGCAACGGCCAGCGACTCAATCGTTCGGCACGCAACGTGTTTGTCGGCGAGATCAACCTGCCGGCAATCGGCGCCTTGCCGATCGATGAAACCTGCAACTATTTCGAGGGTCTGACCCTGCCCGGCTGGCGCGGTGAGGTCGCCGCCAAGATCGTCAAGGAAATTCGTGAACGTCTGCGCTTCCTGGTCGATGTCGGCCTCAATTACCTGACCCTCGATCGTCAGGCCGACTCGCTCTCCGGCGGCGAGGCCCAGCGTATCCGTCTGGCCAGTCAGATCGGTGCGGGGCTGGTCGGTGTCATGTACGTGCTCGACGAACCCTCGATCGGCCTGCACCAGCGCGACAACGAACGCCTGCTCGGTACCCTGGTGCGTCTGCGCGATCTCGGCAACAGCGTGATCGTGGTCGAACACGACGAGGACGCCATCCGCGCCGCCGATCACATCGTCGACATTGGCCCCGGCGCCGGCGTGCACGGCGGCGAGATCGTCGCCCAGGGCAAGCTCAAGGACATTCTCAAGGCACCCCGTTCGCTGACCGGCCAGTATCTTTCCGGCAAGCGTCGCATCGAGGTGCCGAAAAAGCGACGTGAGGCGGATCCCGAGCGCATGCTCAGAATTGTCGGCGCATCGGGCAACAACCTGAAATCGATTGATGCCGAAGTCCCGGCCGGGCTGCTTACCTGCGTCACCGGCGTGTCGGGCTCCGGCAAGTCGACCCTGATCAATGACACGCTGTATCGGCAAACCGCGGTCGAACTCAACGGTGCCAACGAAAAGCCGGCGCCATTCAGGAAAATCCAGGGACTTGAACTGTTCGACAAGGTCGTCGAGATCGACCAGTCGCCGATCGGGCGTACGCCACGCTCGAATCCGGCGACCTATACCGGCCTGTTCACGCCGCTGCGCGACCTGTTCGCGCAGTTGCCGGAATCGCGTTCACGTGGATACGGGCCCGGAAGATTCAGCTTCAATGTCAAGGGCGGACGTTGCGAAGCCTGCCAGGGCGATGGCCTGATCAAGGTCGAGATGCATTTCCTGCCCGATGTGTATGTTTCCTGCGATGTCTGCCACGGCCGACGCTACAACCGCGAAACGCTCGACATCACCTACAAGGGCCACACCATCGCCGACGTGCTCGAGATGACAGTCGAAGACGCACAGGTGCTGTTCCAGCCGGTGCCAGCTCTTGCCCGCAAACTGGACACGCTGATGGATGTCGGCCTTGGTTATATCAAGCTCGGCCAGAGCGCGACCACGCTTTCGGGTGGCGAGGCACAACGCGTGAAGCTCTCGCGCGAACTGAGCAAGCGCGATACCGGACGCACCCTGTACATCCTCGACGAGCCGACCACCGGCCTGCATTTTCATGACATCGAGCAGTTGCTCAAGGTGCTGCATCGTCTGGCCGATGACGGCAACACCGTGGTCGTCATCGAGCACAACCTCGACGTGATCAAGACGGCCGACTGGATCATCGATCTCGGTCCCGAAGGCGGCGGCGGCGGCGGTACCGTGATCGCCAGCGGTACACCCGAACAGATCGCCAGGGTCAAGGCCTCGCACACCGGGCGTTTTCTGGCACCGGTCCTGGCCAGCACGAAAAAGAGGAAAGCGGCATGACCGAATCGAGCCAGCCACTGTTGGCACGCGTGCCGATCACGGTCCGCTGGCGCGATCTTGATGCCTACAACCACGTCAACAACTCCGTGTTTCTGACCTATCTGGAGGAAGCACGACTGGTCTGGCTGGAAGGGCTGGTGGGAGACTGGAAAACGGAAACCCTGAGTCCGGTTCTGGCCGCCAGCCAGATCGATTTCCGCGATCAGATCGAATGGCCCGCTGAACTCGCTGTCGAAGTGCGTTGCGAAAAGCTCGGCAACAGCTCGCTGACCCTTGCCCATCGCATCACCTCCGCCGACGGCACGCGGCTGTTCAGTGAAGCCAGCGTGGTCATGGTCTGGATAAATCCGCAAACCGGTCGACCCGTCGCGTTGCCGGACGCAGTCCGCGCAGCCTGCGTGGCGTAGCGAAAGAACAGCCGCGGTCGGCGCGAACTACGACGAATCCAGCCGAACCCGCCGGTCGCTCCTGTGCAGCACCCGATGTGAATGCGACAATGCGCGCGCACGCTCATTGTTCCAGTCCCAGTAGCGTCGGTCATCGATATTGCGAACTCGGCATCGACGAATGTGTTCACCGAGGTAGGCCCATGCGTTGACGTCCCAGACCGCGTATCCGCTAGCTGGTACACGTCACTGACGCTGTCATCGACGCGCGACACGCGCTGCACGCCAGTCAATGACACCTGCACCCCAGCTCGCTCTTGCCTTGCCAGCCGCCAACCACCGTGGCATTACCCGGTTGAACACTGTTCAGCGGCTCGTTGCGTGCTGGTCATCCCGCGCATCCAGCTTGCCCGAAACTCCATGTAGGCACCCTTCCACGACTCGCGCCAGGCGCCCAGCCGCCAATGAGCGTCAACTTCAAACCCATGTGGATTTCCGCGCGATCCCGATTGACTGACTGAAACACCAGTGCGCCAGATTCGGATCAATTCCGAGGTTCGCACGCGAGTCGATGAGATCGCGAAAGCGATTGTCGTAGACGGCCACCGAAGCCATCAACGGTGGACTGCTCCAGTGCGGTCCCACCGGAATCCAAGGCTTTCTTCAGGCTTGAGGTCCGGATTGGGCTTGACCAGGTAGTTGAACCCCGGCAGGTAGAGTCCGACATTGACGTCGGAAACGGCGGTGCCCGATAGCCCTGCACAATCTGGGCGTACAGGGTCGCATTCTCGCTGGCAGTGAAGCCGCAAGCCGAGTTTGGGCGTCCATTGCGTGCTGTCGACGTCGGCAATCGCGGTATCCGGATTGTCTTCCAGCCAGATGGCATCGGGCTTCGCATCCAGCGAATAGCCTTCCCAGCGCAAGCCTGGCACTACCGGGACCAGCGCGGCGCGAAGCCAATTTCATCCTGCCAGAAACCCCCGATCTCGGTCGCTGTCGAGACTCGGGAAATCACGCACTGGAAAGACCTCGCTGAGGATCACATGGGTGCCTTCCCGGTTTCGAGATTGTCTGCGCGTTGCGGAATCCTTCGTATTCATGCCGGTCAGGTCAGATGCATACACCTGCCAGTGATCGCTGCTTCCCCACTGGTTGCGTGATTGCGCCACCAGTTCGATGCCGCGACTGGTCTGGTTGAAATCGAACTCGCGGGCACGCAGGGTCGGATCGGCGTTTGTGCGTCGGCAGTTGGCGGTACTGGTCGGTCAACTGCGTAGTGCTGACTCCCGTTGCAGACCAGCATGTCGAGCACATCGGCGGCAGCCCAGGTTTCCTGACTAACCGGCAGCGAGGTTGACCCGGTCACGACTCCAGTCATCTCCTGCAGTGCGTACGTCGTGCTGTAGCGATTCGACCAAAACCAGCGACTGCACATCGGTTTTGCTGGCTGCCCGAACCGTGATCCAGGGTAGCATCCAGCGCCTCGGCGCGTTCGCCGTCGCAGGCCAGCCTGGCCAGCACAACATCCCGGATCAAAGTCCGCCGGCTTGGCAGAGATGCCGCCATCGCGTGGATTGTTTTCCGATTCGTACGACATGGCGCGCAAGCAGAACCAGCCCGCTCCAGGGCCCATTTGTCGCCGCGAGGTTGGCCGAGCCGAATTCGCTGTTGTCACGACTCCACATGCCTGCCGAACCACCACCGGCCAGGCGCGCATTGCCACGCCAGAGAAAATCCTCGGGCGTCCGTGTCGACATCGCAACCACCTCGGCCAGCGCCCAGCCGCCATAGAGGGTTGAAGCCGGTCCACGCAGAACTTCAACCCGCTGCACGGCATCCAGCGAAACCAGATCACGTCCGGCCAGGGCGAACTGGCCGACTCCGAAACCATCGGCATCGGCACGCTAATGATTTCGACACCGACCCGATTGCCCTCCAGCCCACGGATATTGAATCCCTGACGCCCGAAGCGGACCGCGTCGACCGGCACGCTGACACCCGGTACCAGCCTGGAAAGGTCGGCGATATCAACCACACCGTTGCGTTCGAGTTGGTCGCGATCAATCACGCTGACACTGGCGACAACCTGCTGCAGCGGTTCCCTGGCGCGGCTGCCGATGACCACAATCGGATCAAGATTGACGACTTCGGCATCCGGGTCGGATCCGGCATCGACAACCGCTTGGTAAAGGCAACGCTTGAGCACGGGGCAGCCATTAGGCGCCCAAGGCAAATTGTATGACGCGTCAGGTGAAGAGCCATGCAGGGAGATCCGACGAAACGAGCCACAAATTTTTGCTGAGAGGCCCACTGGCCGGCCTGATCCTGCTCAAGGGAAAACGGCAGTCCGTCAAAACCGTACCGCTCTGGTACCAGATGCGTTCCCTTGATCTGAGTCAGAGCGATATCAGTCCAGAGGGATGAAACTGTCATTCAATGCGCCGCAACGATGGCGCCGGGTGAGTCAGCTTCATTTGGGAAGTCAACCATGAGGAATGATGAAAGTCAGCGGAATCCTGTTTGCGTTGTTGTGGCTGGGAAGCCCGGCCATCGCACAAGATGATGTCAACGAGCGCCTGCCCAAGCAGGGCAACGAGGCCGGCAAGGCGGCCTACATGGCCAACTGCGCAGCCTGCCAACAACCTGATGGAAAGTGTCTGGCCGGCGCGTTCCCGCCACTGGCAAATGCCGACTATCTGAACGAGCGCAGCGGTGCAGACATTGCAGGCGACGTGCTCAAGGGAATCACCGGTGAACTGACCGTTCATCAACGGCCAGAAATACAACAACGATGCCGGCCCAGAGTCATCTTGGCGATGGCGACATCGCCGCGATCATCAATTACACTATTCAAGCTGGGGCAATTCGGGCAAGTCGATTACGGCAGCCGACGTGGCGGAGAAGCGCCGCGCACTTGATGTCAGTGCAGATCAGGCACAGGGGGAGATGCATCCGGTACGCCCCGCAGCATGGAGAACTACCAGGAGCCCCCTCAACCGCCGGCGCCGAAGGCGTCGAGATGATCATCAACCCGGATGCACCCTCAATCAGCAAGGCCGAGTACGCCGAATCCACGCAGATCTTCTTCGAGCGCTGCGCAGGTTGCCACGGCGTGTTGCGCAAGGGCGCCACCGGCAAACCATTGACACCGGACATCACCCGGGCCAAGGGTACCGACTCACCTCAAGGCCTTGATCAATTTTGGCTCACCCGGCGGCATGCCGAACTGGGGAACCTCCGGCGTGACCCCTACCGCCGAGCAGGTCGACATGATGGCGCGCTCCTGCAGCACGATCCGCCGGCACCGCCGGAGGGCATGCCGGAAATGATGGCCTCGTGGAAGGAGATCATTCCGGCTGACCAGCGCCTGAGCAAGAAAGAGAACAACTACAACATCGACAATTTCTTTGCCGTGACCAGGTGACTCGGGCGAGATCGCCCTGATCGACGGTGACACCAAGGAGATCGTCAACATCATCAAGACCGGCTACGCCGTGCATATTTCGCGCTCTCGCACTCGGGCCGCTATGTGTACACGATCGGCCGCGATGGCAAGATCGACCTGATCGACCTGTGGATGAAAGCCCGAACGCGTCGCCGAAATCAAGATCGGCCTCGAGGCGCGCTCGGTCGAAACCTCCAAGTTCAAGGGCTACGAAGACAAGCTGGCCATCGCCGGCGCCTACTGGCCGCCGCAGTTCGTGATCATGGACGGCCCGACCCTGAAGCTGCTCAAGATCGTCTCGACGCGTGGCCCGATCAAGATACCCAGGAATACCACCCGGAACCGCGCGTTGCTGCCATTGCTGCCAGTCACGAGCATCCTGACTTCATCGTCAACGTGAAGGAAACCGGGCGTGTGCTGCTGGTCGACTACAGCAACCTCGACGCACTCAACATCACCACGCTGGATGCTGCCCGCTTCCTGCACGATGGTGTGGATGGGATGTCAGCGCAAAACGCTACTTCCTGACTGCAGCCAACCAGTCCGACAAGATCGCCGTTGTCGATTCCCGCGAACGCAAGATGACCGCCCTGATCGATGTCGACAAGATTCCGCATCCGGGTCGCGGTGCCAACTTCACCCATCCGAAGTACGGCCCGGTCTGGGGCACCTTGGCGCTCGGCAACGAGAAGGTCACCTTGATCGGTACCGATCCGAAACCATCTCGAAAACGCTGGGAAAGTTGTCGTCGAGGTGCTCAAGGGCCAGGGGGTGGTTCGCTGTTCATCAAGACCATCCGAAATCCCGCAACCTCTGGGTCGACACCACGCTCAATCCCGATCCGAAGTTGAGCTTAGGGGCCGATTGCCGTATTCAACATCGACGATCTCGAAGCCGGCTATGAAGTCTGGCTGGAAGGACTGGTGGGAGACTGGAAAACGGAAACCCTGAGTCCGGTTCTGGCCGCCAGCCAGATCGATTTCCGAGAGCAGATCGAATGGCCCGCTGAACTCGCTGTCGAACTGCGTTGCGAAAAGCTCGGCAACAGCTCGCTGACCCTTGCCCATCGCATCACCTCCGCCGACGGCACGCGGCTGTTCAGCGAAGCCAGCGTGGTCATGGTCTGGATCAATCCGCAAACCGGTCGACCCGTCGCGTTGCCGGACGCAGTCCGCGCAGCCTGCGTGCCGTAGCGAAAGAACAGCCGCGGTCGGCGCGAACTACGACGAATCCAGCCGATACCGCCGATCGCTCCTGTGCAGCACCCGATGTGAATGCGACAATGCGCGCGCACGCTCCAGATCGCGGAATCCTCATGCAGCAAACCGAGAAGCAGCCTGGCCCGGCAGAAGCGGCGCAATCGGCGCCATTGGAAGGCCTGCAATTGATCATCAACGGCAAGCCCTATTTCCATGACGGCGACCCCGCGATGCCGCTGCTCTGGTATCTGCGCGATGTGCTGCGACTGACCGGCACCAAGTATGGCTGCGGCATCGGCGCCTGCGGTGCGTGCACGGTGCTGGTCGACGGCAAGGCCGCACGCGCCTGCCAGACCCCGATGCAGGTGACCGCCGGAAAGGCCGTCACGACCATCGAAGGGCTGGAAGGCGAACAATTGCATCCGGTCCAGCAGGCCTGGATCGAGCACGACGTCGCCCAATGCGGCTATTGCCAGGCCGGCCAGATCATGGCGGCTGTCGACCTGCTTTCGCGCAAGCGCAAACCTTCGGAAAGCGATATCGCCAGTATCGGAAATCTTTGTCGCTGCGGAACCTATCCGCGCATCCGCAGCGCGATCCTGCGCGCGGCGGCACTCACCCTGGAGCGCGAAGGGTGAGCGGTAACAGTGGCATCAGCAGACGTCGCTTCCTGCAGTTCGGACTTACCGCGAGCGGCGCCTTGCTGGTGGGTTTCCATGGTCGTGCCGATGCGGCACGAGAGTCCGTGCCGCCCGAGCTGCTGGGCGACGACCTGACCCGATTGACCGCCTTCGTCATGATCGAGCGCGACAACCGCGTGGTCATCGGCGCCCGTGGTTGCGAGATCGGCCAGGGCGTGATCACGTCCCTGCCCATGCTGATCGTCGAGGAACTCGACATCGAGTGGACGAAGGTGCGTGTCATCCAGCTGCCCTATGGCTATGAGCTGATCGATGGCAAGCCAGGCAATCGTTATGGCGACCAGTTCGCTGGTGGCAGCACCAGTATCTCCACCGGCTGGAAGGACCTGCGAGAAGCCGGTGCTACGGCGCGCTGGCTGCTCGTGCGTGCAGCAGCCGATGCCTGGGCAACGAAACCGGAGAGCCTGCAGACTCAGGCTGGCCATGTATTGCACGCGGACGGGCGCCGACTCAGCTACGGCGCGCTGGCGCGCACTGCAGCGGCGCTGACGCCTCCGTCGACTCCGGTCGCAACAAAGAAGCCCGCGGATTTCGACCTCATCGGCAAGCCGACGCGAACCGTGGACGGTCGCAGCATCGTTACCGGCCAGACCCGCTATGGCATGGATGAAATGCTCAGCGGCGCACTGGTCGCGGTGATGTTGCGCTGTCCGTATCTGGGCGGCAGTCTCGAAAGTCTCGACGACAGCGAGGCACGCAGCGTTCCTGGCGTACGCGACGTGATCAGCATCGACGGTCCGCCAGCGGATGGGGTATTCGATGGTCCCCTCGCCGCCGGTGTCGCCGTGCTCGCCGACAATACCTGGGCGGCACTGCAGGGGCGCAACGCGCTGAAGCCGGTCTGGAAGCAGGGGCCATGGGCGGACGAATCCAGTGCCCGCCTGAGCGCCCGGGCCAACGCCCTGCTGGACGGGAACACGGATGGCATCGAGGTCCGCATCGACGGTGACATGGCGCAGTCGCGAAAGCAGGCACGTCACAGCGTGTCGGCCCGCTACACCGTGCCCTTTCTTGCTCATGCCACGATGGAACCTCCCGGCGCGCTGATCGAGTTGCGCAAGGACGGTGCCTTGCTGATTGCATCCATGCAGAATCCCGCGGGCGCCTCTCGTGTCATCAGCCGGCTTACCGGCCTCGCGCGCGAGAAAATCGAGATTCGCCTGCCGCGATCGGGTGGCGGGTTTGGCCGGCGTCTGCAGAACGATTTTGTCGCCGAAGCCGTTCTGATCGCGCAACAGGCCGGCAAGCCGGTCAAGCTGATGTGGACCCGCGAGGACGACCTGACCCACGACTTCTATCGTCCGTTTGGCGTGCATGCGATGAGCGCGACGCTGGACAGGAAGAATCGTGTCGCCGGCTGGTCACACCGCTGCGCAGCCACCTCGCGTACCTGGCGCGCCGAAGGCATGCAGGATGACCCCGTGTGGACAGGCACGCTGGAGGCGGATGATTTCCCGGCCGGCCTGATCGACGACCTCGAAAAAATCTACTATCCGATCGAGTCCGGCATGCCGCGCGGCTGGTGGCGCGCGCCGCTGCACACATTCCACGCGTTCGCCGTGCAGAGCTTCATCGACGAAATCGCCTTCGAGGTTCGCAGGGATGCCGTGACGATGCGCCTCGAGATGCTGGGCGAGCCTCGGGAAATTCCATACAGCGGCCACGGCGGACCGCAGTTCGATACCGGGCGCATGGCCAATGTGCTCAAACTCTGCGCGGAAAAGATTCGCTGGTCGGAAAAGCGCAATGACGGGCGCGGCATCGGCATCGCCTGCCATTTCACTTTCGGCGGCTACAGCGCACACGCGTTCGAGACATCGATGCAGGGCGACCGGCTGGTCATTCATCGCGCCGTCTGCGTGGTCGATGTCGGGCGCGTCGTCAATCCGATGGGACTGGAAGCGCAGATCATGGGGGGCACGATCGATGGCATATCGACCGCGCTCAATCTCGAGATCACGGTCAAGGCCGGCCAGGTCCAGCAGAAAAACTTTCCCGACTATCGCCTGCTGAAGATGGCTGATGCGCCGGCCAGGGTCGAGGTACATATCGTCGAATCGACACGCGATCCGGTCGGAGGCGGCGAAATGGGGATCGCAAGTGTTGCACCGGCGCTGGCCAATGCAATCTTCGCGACAACCACGGTGCGCATCCGCAAGCTGCCTCTGATGCCCGAACTGATGCGAATGCTCTAGCAGGCTGTTGTTGCCTACTCATGCGGCGCGATCCAGCGGCAAAGTGCACCTCAGAATGCTCATTTACCTTGAGAAAACTGCGCTTCTTCGGCCCACTTTGCCTTGTCTCACGCTCGCCTGAGCGACAACAACAGCCTGCTAGCGGAAATAAGCATGGCAGGAAACCGCGGGTTCAGTCGGCCGGGTCGCAACCATCCCTTGCGCGCTGTTCTCTGGCCGCCGCACGCTCGGCAATGCCGGCGCCGTCCATAAGGCCAATCCATTTCAGGTACTTGCGAGAGACCTTGTCGCCAAGGGATTCATCGCGGGCGAAGTTGCCGGCGAATTTCGTACGCTTGCAGTCGAGCGGATTTTCGCCGCGCGTCTCGATCTCGGCCCACTGCGCCTTGGCCGCCTCCAGCGGATTCTCGATCTTTGCGGGCCCGATGCGTGTCGCTGACCTGGGCATTCGCAGCGAGCCATCGGCGTTGAACAATTGCAGAGGCGCTTCGCTGGCGCTGCCGATGCGCGCCTGGGTACTTGAGCTGGACTCCGCGTTCAGCGGCGGTGGCGTCATGTCTGTTTGCGGCGGCTCGATCTGTACCGCAGAGGGCTTGCGCCTGAACTGAGCCGGCACCGGTTCCGGCACGGGCTCTGGCGGCACTTCGAAGACTTCGGGCGGAGTGATGATATTGACGATGACCGGACCGCGATCGGGCTGCAGGCGCCGGATCGGTTGCATGACCTGATCGAGGCCGACTATCCACAACGAGTTGACCAGGATTGCCAGCACGACCAGACCGATGACGGTATTGCGGGCGAATTGCGGGGACCGCCACAGGCGTTCGCGGCGAAGCGCCTCACCGGCAAAGCCGATACGCAGGCGCGCGGATTCGTTGGCGTCAAGCACGGGTGCCGAGGCAAGCGCAGCGAATCGACTGGACATTCAGAGCGGGTATCCGGATCAGGTTGGACAACAGGCTGGCGCAGCATACGCAGGCGACGCTAAACACTCGTTAAGGCAGCGCTGGTCAAGAAGGGCAATCGTCACGCTCACTGTGCGCATGCAGATCGCGGCACGCCGGCGCGAATGGACTGGCCTGTCCATGAGTCAATCCGGCAAGGAATGCCACGCAGACAGCGGTCGCGACAGCTGCGCCCCCGGACCAGAGCCTATGCCAGGCGCGCCATCAGCCAGTCCACGGCGCGCTCGGCCACGCTGGGGGCATCGGTTCCCAGCAGGGGGCCCACATGGCTGCAGTCGGGAAGCAATTCGAAGTCGCCCGAGCAGCGCGTTGCAAGGCCTCGACTGACGACCACAGGAACATCGTCGTCGTTCTGGCTCGCGATGACCAGAACCGGGCAGCGCGGAAACGCTACCGGGATGCCAAGTCGGGCCTGCTCCAGTACCAGTCCGGACTCATCCCGCCAACGCCTGAACGCGTACAGACACGCAGCATCATCGGCATCGTGCATGGCTCGCCGGGTGGACGATATCGAGCGTTGCTGCCCCCAGTGCAGGATGGCGGGATGCGGTTTGCCGAGTGGGTTGGCGACAACGCCTGCGGGCGGCATGGGGTTGACCAGGATCACGGCGGCCGCTTCCACGTCGGCGGCCACCGCCAGGGCCAGCAATCCACCCAGGCTGGCCCCGGCCAGCACTACACCAGTCTGCTGGCGGCGGACGAGCGGCTGCACCCACGCGACAACCTGAGCACGGTAGTCCTCGAAACGGGTTTGGGCGAGGCCGTTGGCAGCGGGCTGCAGATCCGGAGCCGACGCGACCAGTCCATGCGCCGACATGACGCGCCGCCACTGGTTCCACTCCCAGCCGCCCGCACCCGCACCATGGATGCAAAGGACAGCCGGCAGTGTTTTCTTGGAGGTCCTGACCATGACGCATTATCGCGCAGGTCCGGCAACCGGGCATTGCAAGGTTCCGCAGCCGGCTCTGCCGCAGCGCCGCTTGACCGCCCCTGCCGATCGCGCAAGGCTTGGGCCGACGGTTCAACCAGCGCGGCACGCCGCCCTCACGCCGACAGGCCCCTGGATCGGCGCGGACCCGATGCTCGCCCTGCTCCACTCTCTGGGAGAAAAATCATGGCACACAGTACTGATGGCATCCGCAATGTCGCCCTGGCAGGCCATGCCGGCGCCGGCAAGACCACCCTGACCGAAGCCCTGCTGCATGCCGGCGGCACCATCCAGGCGGCAGGCACGATCGAACGCGGCAATACGGTGTCCGACTTCGACCCGATGGAAAAGGAGCGCCAGCATTCGATCCAGGCCAGCCTGGTTTCGATTGATCGCGGCGATTGCCACATCAACCTGGTCGACACACCGGGCTATTCCGATTTCCGCGGCCCCACGCTCTCGGCACTGGCGGCCGTCGAGACCTGCGCCATCGTGGTCAACGCAACCAACGGCATCGAACATACGACACGGCGCATGATGGATTACGCCCGATCTCGCGGTCTGGCGCGGGTCCTAGTCGTCAATCGAATCGATACCGAATGCGATCTCGAAGCGCTCACCGCCGAATTGCGCGACGAATTCGGCCCCGAATGCCTGCCCATCAACCTGCCCGCCGAAGGCGCCAGCAAGGTCGTCGACTGCTTCTTCAAGCCGGATGGCAAGGCCGACTTTTCTTCCGTGGCCGAAGCCCATCAGCAGATTCTCGACCAGGTCGTCGAGATCAACGAGAAGATCATGGATCGCTACCTCGAGAAGGGCGAGAAATCCCTCAAGGGCAGCGAGTTGCACGATGCGTTCGAACAATGTCTGCGCGAAGGACATCTCGTGCCGATCTGTTTTGTGTCCGCGCGCTCCGGAGCCGGCGTCTCCGAATTGCTCGACCTGATCGAAAAGCTGCTGCCCAATCCGCGGGAAGGCAATCCGCCGCCTTTCGTCAAGGGCGAGGGCCCGGACGCGAAGCCGGTGATCGCCGTGGCCGATCCTCAAAAACATGTCATTGCCGATGTCTTCAAGATTGCCAACGACCCGTTTGTCGGCAAGCTCAGCATTTTCAGGATCTACCAGGGCACCTTGCGCAAGGACACGCAGTTGTTCATCGACGACGGCAAGAAACCGTTCAAGGTCGGTCATCTGTTCCGCATTCACGGCAAGGACCACATCGAAGTCGACTCGGCGACTGCCGGCGACATCGCCGCAGTGGCCAAGATCGAGGAAATCCATTTCGACGCCGTGCTGCACGATTCGCACGACGAAGACCATATCCACCTCAAGCCGCTCGATTTTCCGCAGCCGATGTTCGGCCTGGCCATCGAGCCGGCGCACAAGGGGCAGGAGCAGAAGCTGGCCACCGCACTGGCCCGGCTCGGCGAGGAAGATCCCTGCTTCCGAGTCGAGCACAACAAGGAACTCAACGAGACCATCGTTCGCGGCCTCTCCGACCTGCATCTGAAGCTGATGCTCGAACGCATGAAGGATCGGTATGGCGTGGAGGTCACCTCGCACCGGCCCAGTATCGCCTATCGGGAAACCATCTCCGGAAAGGCCGACGGCCACCATCGGCACAAGAAGCAGACCGGCGGCGCAGGCCAGTTCGGCGAGGTGTACCTGCGCGTGGAACCGCTGCCGCGCGGCAGCGGATTCGAATTCACCGACGAGATCAAGGGCGGCGCCATCCCGCATCAGTTCATTCCGGCCATCGAAAAAGGCGTGCGCCAGGTCCTCGAACAGGGTGCCGTTGCCGGCTACCAGATGCAGGATGTGCGCGTGGTCGTGACTGACGGCAAGTTCCACACGGTAGACTCGAAGGAAGTCGCATTCGTCGCAGCCGGAAAGAAGGCTTTTCTGGACGCGGTCGGCAAGGCCAAGCCGCTGCTGCTTGAACCGATCGTCAACATGGATGTGAACGTGCCGGAACTGCACATGGGCGACGTCACCGGTGGGCTGGCCAGCAAGCGGGCCCGCATCCATGGCACCGATTCCTTGCGCGGCGGTGAACTCGTGATCAAGGCTCAGGTGCCGCTCGCCGAAGTCGCCGACTACCAGACCGAGCTCAAGGCCATGACCGGAGGCCGTGGCCGCTACACGATCGAGTTCAGCCACTACGATCCGGTACCCGCCAATGTTCAACGGCAGCTCATCGATGCATTCAAGCCTCACGCCGATGAAGACTGAGCCGGAGAGAGTGCCCGCTGTCCACTTCGTTCCCGGAGTCTCCGCATGCTGCAGAATCGTCGTCAGTTCCTGATCGGCATGGCCTCGATGGCCAGTGCTCCGCTGTGGTTGTCGGCGCAGCGGGCGATGGCCGGCTCGCCGGGCAACGCAAGCTGGCCGGGCTATGCACGGGCCATGGTCATTGATGCCCTGGGAGGCCCGGGCGAATACGACGCCGAGCCCTATTCGCCACTGAGCGCCAGGGCCCTCGATGATGTTCGCGCCAGTGGATTGACTGCAGTGAATGTCACCGTCAGCGGGGTCGGCAGCTATGCCAATGATCCCGAATCGACGATCAGGAATATCGCCTACTGGAATGCGCAAATCGCCGCTCACCCCGAGCGCCTGATGCTGGTTCGCGAGGCCGCCGATCTGGACACGGCGAAGAGCACCGGACGACTGGGCCTGATCTACGGATTCCAGGACACCACGCCAATCGGCGAAGACCTGTCTCGCCTGGAACGCTACGACCACCTCGGCGTGCGTATCGTGCAACTGACCTACAACCGGCGCAATCTCGTCGGCGACGGCTGCCTCGAAGCAGGCAATGCCGGACTCAGTACTCTGGGCATTGAACTGATTGAAAAACTGAACCAGCGCCATCTGCAAATCGACCTTTCGCATGCCGGTGAACGAACGACTCTGGAGGCGATAGCGCGCTCGAAGGATCCCGTCGCGATCACTCACAGCGGTTGCGCGGCTCTGGCTCCGCTTCCACGCAACAAGACCGACAACGAGCTGCGCAAGCTGGCCGACAGCGGCGGTGTGGTCGGCATCTACCTCATGCCGTTCCTGCGGGTGAAAGGACAACCCACGGCGCAGGATCTGATCGCGCACATCGAACATGCCATCAAGGTCTGCGGCGAGGATCACGTCGGCATTGGCAGCGACGGCGGCATTTCACCGATCAATTTCAATGAAGAGTTCAAGCGCAAGCACGCCGAGGATGTTGCCGATCGCCGCGCGCGCGGCATTTCGGCACCAGGAGAAGACCCCGAGGTCTATATCTTCCTGCCCGATCTCAATACGGCCAATCGCCTGGAACACCTGGCCAGCCTGCTCGCGGCTCGCGGACATTCCGACCGGCTGATCGAGAAGATCATCGGCGCCAACTTTGCCCGCCTGTTCCGCGCTACCTGGGCATCGGCCTGAGCCGGCGAACGCCTGCTGTCTGCGCAACGCAGTCCGCAGGAACAGGGAAGCGGGCAACGCGGCAATGAAGTACGCGGCCCGGACAGGAGATCGGAGATCAGTCTCCCCATGCGGCGCCGCCATCGCGGTTCTGCTGCATGGACTCTGCCTCGCCGAAGTCAGGATTTTCCGAACGGGTTTCGCAGGCGCTTCAGGAAGGAAGACTTCTGACTGCTTTCATCGGTATCCGCATGGCGTGACTGGCGTGGCGTCTTCTTCAGACAGCCAATCGCATCGTAGGCATTGACCACATCGAATACCTGGCCCATTTCCACTCCGCAGTTAGCGGCAATCTCGTGCAGCCGGATCGGCTGCATCATCGCCGCGGAAACACGGGCAAGCTGCGGATAGTCGCGCGCGATCTCCAGCCAGCGGGTGAGCTCATAGGTGCCTCCCGGATCGAGGCCTGAAGCCAGTTTTCCGCCCGAATGCAGCAACACGTCGAGCCAGATCAACTTGCTGTACGGCTGCTCCGGCTGTTCCTTGCGAATCTGCGCGATCTCGGAACTGGTCAGTCGACGCCATTCGTCACGTCGCGGCGATTTTCTGCAGTAGGCCTCGAGATCGCGCAAGGTTCGCGTGCAGTGATAGACCTTGTTCTTCGGATCCAGCGACAGCACTGCGGAGCCCGACCATGCTATCTGCGCAGGACCGGCGAGCAAGTCACCTTCCAGATACTCGCGAAGACGATGGGCGCTGCGCTCATCGGCCTGACTCGGCTTGAGCGGGCTTCGTGCCGGTGGCGCATGTCCAAGCGGAGTGCCTTGCGACTCGCGCTCACGATCGGCCCGCGCTTCGCTGCGCCTTGTCGATAGACCGGTACTCTCGACCATGGTCGAACTGTCGAGCCTTGCCGGCTTCAGATTGGCATAGGGATCCGCCAGCGGATTACCGCGAATCATTTCGTCCAGGCCGGGAGCTGCATCGGAGGACGTCGAATCGGGTTTGATGTCCTGCGTCAGGAACGGGAAATCCGAAATCTCTGGCTCGGAAGGATCGGAATCGTCGGTGTGGTAGAAGTCTTCGGTGTGCGGTGCCGCATGTGGCAGGCCCCCTGCAGACACCTGGGTGGCCTGGTTCAGTACGCCAATGACGTTCTCCAGCTTGAATGGCCGGACGAGGGCAGGATCATCCTCCGCCGCGGTCTCCGCATCGCAAATGATCGCAACGCGCATGCCGGAGACCTTGGCTCGGGCGCGCGCCATCTGACCGGCGAAATTCGAGATATCGACCGCGAGCAGATCCGCCCCGGTGTCAGAGCCCCAGCGCCAGACATGGCTCAGTTCATCGGCGGCCCGGCGCATGAGCAAACGCAGATGCGCCACGTCCTCCTCGCTGACTCCTATCGTGGATATGACTTTGTCGTTTGGCACGCCGATCTCACCCCAGTCTGCCGCCCACCTGCACCGCCTTCACTCATTCATGCACCGGCGCAGCCTCGGTTCCTAGCCTGCAGCTTTGCGTCACTCATTGCAATCGGGCGTTGTTGCAACCGGGCCGGCCGGCATTCAGGAAGATTTCTTCTTCGACTTGGCGGGTCTGGACTTGGGCTTGAGCATGGTTCCGATGCAGTCCGCGTGGCCGCAGCGGCATTCCCATATCTTCTTCAGGCGCGGCGTCAGGCGCTCGCCGAGGTCGATGCCATAGTCGTAGGTCAGTTCTTCGCCAGCCTCGATATCGCGCAGGGTTTCGATCAGCACCCGGTCCTTGCGACGCCTGCCCTTTTCGTCTTCCTCGACCAGAGCCTGGCAATTGGGTGCGCAGCTGTGGTTGATCCAGCGTGCCACGTTGCCGTCCTCATTCGCGTCGATGACATAGCGATCATTCAGGGTGAACAGAAACGTGTGTCCGGTGTCCGTCGTGCCGTCGTACAGGCGATCCGCCTGGGCATGCGTCAACAACCGTCCCTTGTATTCGACAAGTTCAGTTCCGGCGGGAATGTCGGCGGTGGCGAAGACGCCGTTGCCATGAATGGGCGAACGTCGCTGCTTGAATTTTCTGGGCATCGGGTTTGAACGGCTCGGCAGATGGGGAACGCATCATAGCGACTCCGGCCATGCAGCGGAATTTCCGCAACTGCCCATTGAGCAGAAATCCTGATAGTTTCATGCCCACTGCCACGGCCTGTGACGTCCCGATGCGCCGTTCAAGACTTTCAAGAACTGTACTGCGTGCGGTTGCCGCACTCATCGTGATACTGGTGCTGGTATGGTCCACGCGCGAGAACGGACCTGGTCTGCCTGGCTCGCCAACGGTCGATTCGAGTTCGCCCGCCGCCCCGGCATTCGACTATTTCCTCATCGCGTTGTCGTGGTCACCGACGTTCTGCGAGAGCAATCCCCAGGAAACCGAACAGTGCGGGACGCGCGGCTACGGCTTCATCCTGCACGGACTCTGGCCGCAGCTCGAGCACGATCGCGGACCCCGCGACTGCAGCAGCAAGCAGGAACCACAGCGCGCGACGATTGAGCGGACCCTGGCTTTCATGCCCAGCCGGCGCCTGGTCGAACATGAATGGCGCGCACACGGAACCTGTTCCGGACTCGATCCGGAAGCCTATTTCATGCTCGCCGACCGCGCCTTCGCGTCAATCAGGATTCCGGCTGATCTACAGGCTACCTCGCGTCCCGGGCCGATGACGTCCGAAGACATCCGTGAGGCGTTTGTCGACGCGAATCCGGGGCTTGAGCCCGACATGCTCGGAGTCAGCTGCAAGTCCGGAAAATTCTCCGAAGTGCGCATCTGCGTGGACAAGGCACTTCGGCCGCGCCGCTGTGGCAGCGGCGTCGGCATGCACTGTCCACGCGATGTGCCACTGCGTATCCCGCTGGCTCGCTGAACCCGGCCTAGCCGCTTCAGCTATTCGCAACACCCGTCGCCGCCGCGGTGACTGTGCGCATCGGTAGCGGCGACACCCATGGTCAGTCCCTTGCCACTGGCGATGTAATGGTCGGAAACCACCTTGGCAACCGCAGCAGTGACGCGCTTGCCGGTCGGAATGTGCAGGAACTCGTTCGGACCATGCGCATTGGAATGAGGGCCGAGCACGCCGGTTATGAGGAACTGGGCGCCCGGGAATTTTTCGCCGAGCATGCCCATGAAGGGAATCGAGCCGCCCTCACCCATGTAGGCCGGGGGCGGACCGAAATACGTGCGTGAAGCCTCGTCGACAGACTGCTCCAGCCAGGGCGCCAGTGCGGGCGCATCCCAGCCGCTGCCGGCCTTTTCCAGATTGAAGGTGACCGTCGAGCCGTACGGCGGATCGGCTTCGAGCAGCTGCTTGAGGAATTCGCCACTCTTCGCGGCATCCGCGGTCGGCGGCAGGCGCAGACTCAACTTCACTGCAGTGAACGGGCGCAGCACATTGCCAGCGGAATCGAGGCCGGGCAATCCGCCGACGCCGGTTATCGCCAGGGCAGGCCGCCAGGTCCGATTGAGCACGAGTTCGGTCAGGTCCTTGCTCACCGGCTGCATGCCATCGAGCAAGGGGAACTTGGAATAGACATCGTCACCGAGCACCTCGGCGCTGAGCCGAGCCTGCTCGACGCGTTGCGGGGGAATTTCCGCATGCAATTCGCGCGGCAGAATTTCGCCGGTATTTTCGTCCTCGAGTCGCGACAGGACCTGACGAAGGACGCGAAAGCTTGATGGCACCACGCCTGAGGCATCGCCCGAATGCACCCCTTCCTCGAGCACATTGACCGTCAAGTTGCCTCCGGTCATGCCACGCAGCGAGGTGGTCAGCCACATCTGGTCGTAGTTGCCGCAGCCCGAGTCCAGACAGACGATCAGGGATGGCTTGCCGATACGGTCGGCGAGATGATCCACGTAGTACGGCAGATCGTAGCTGCCGGACTCCTCGCAGGCTTCGATCATCACGACGCAGCGCGAATGCGGAATGTCCTGAGCCTGCAAGGCCATGATCGCGGCCAGTGAGCCGAAGATGGCGTAACCGTCGTCGGCGCCACCGCGTCCATACAGCTTGTCGCCTTCGATGACCGGTTTCCACGGGCCGAGATGTTCGTCCCAGCCTGTCATTTCAGGCTGCTTGTCGAGATGCCCGTAGAGCAGCACACAATCATCGCCCTGCCCAGGAATATCTATGAAAATCAATGGAGTGCGCCCCTCGAGTCGGACAACCTCGAGCTTCATGCCGGGAATCGGCTGCTTGCTCGCCCAGTTCTCCATCAGGGTTACCGCCTGATCCATGTAGCCGTGCTTGACCCAGTCGGCATCGAACATCGGCGACTTGTTCGGAATCCGGATGTATTCGACGAGTTGCGGAACGATCTGCTCATCCCAGAGTTTGTCGACGAAACTGCTGATTGCGCTTGAATCCATGATTGCTCCGAGCACGATGCGCTGCGGGACTCGCAGCGGAAATCCGATTCTAGCGCGTCGACGCATTCTTGCCTGAATTCATTGCCCCGATCAGTCCGCTTGTAGGAAAAAGACTACGTGGCGCGACGCGCGTCGCCTACGACAACAGGCGTCAAATGCCGATGCCGCCTTCCACTGCATTGGACGAGACTTTCCTCGCCGGACACTCACGTCGCGGCTTGAATCCAATCAGGAGCAATTCATGAACATGAAGACCATTCTCGCCAGCCTGGCCCTTTCCCTGGCTCTGGCCCTTCCCGCATTCGCTGCGGAACCCGTCGACATCAACAGCGCAGACGCAAGCACGCTTGCCGAAGGCCTGACCGGTGTCGGCCTGAGCAAGGCCGAGGCCATCATCGCCTACCGCGATGAGCATGGCCCGTTCGCAAGCGCCGAGGACCTGGCCCAGGTCAAGGGCATTGGCGACAAGCTGGTCGAGCGCAATCGCGAAAACATCGTGGTCGGCGGCGCCAAGGCAAAGGCCTCGGCCAGCAAGTCCTCGGCCAAGTCAGCGAAGGTTGCGTCGACTGACTGAGAGGTCGGCAACGGGTTGATGCGATCCAGTCAGATCGCATCAACCCCTACCGCCGCAAGTCCGGTGAGACGGCCATGGACAGCGGCCCTGCACAAGCATCAAGGCAAAATCCGGACCGTTCGAGCGCCTGAACAAGTCAGGCCGAGCATCGGAAGTTTGCGATTCACGCCTTCAGAAGCGGCAAATCCGCGTGCTAGACTTCGCGCCCCGGTCGGTGCGCACATGATTCTTCCCCGCTATCACATCAGCCCATCCCTTATTCCGGATGCCGGACAAGGCATGTTCCTTGACCAGACTGTCGAACCCGGCAGCATCCTGATTGCTCCGGATGCCATTCCGCAAACCTGGACTTTCAGCGAAGTCATGGCGATGCCGAATGCCCGCGAACTGCTGCCGGCAACGGTACGCTGGTTCGAAGATCGCTACACGATTTCGAATGACTGGCCGGACGAATGTTTCGTCAATCACTCGTTTGCGCCAACCGGCCTCTGGCATCTGGGATTCGTTTTCGCAACGGCCCGGCTCGGGAGCGGAACGGAGATTACCGTTGACTATCGCCACCTGCTCGCCCCAGGGCAGGAGGAAGATTTCCACGATGCGGAAAGCGGACAGCCGATCGTCGGATTCACCTGGAAAGAAAGTCTCAGAGCGTCCTCGCAGGCGTTGCTCCGACTTCTGGACTGAAGCCACGCCATGCTTGAAATCCCCGTACTGATCACCGAGCGTCTGCGCCTGACGGCGCTGTCCGAGCGCCATTTTGAACTGTACTCGGCCATGCTGGCCGATGCGTCGAGCACGCGCTTTGTCGGCGATGGCCAGCCGCTGGATCGCATGAACGCCTGGCGCTCGATGGCCATGCTGATCGGCCACTGGGCCTTGCGCGGCTATGGCATGTGGGCCGTCGAGCTGAAGGGAAGCGGAGAGTTCATCGGTCGCGTCGGACTGCACAACCCGGAAGGCTGGCCCGACCTCGAACTGGGCTGGATGTTGCGTCCGGAGCATCGGCACAAGGGCTATGCGACCGAGGCGGCGCATGCCGCGCTCGCCTATGCGTTCACGCGCCTCGGTGCAGAACGAGCGATCAGCCTGATTCGCACCGAGAATACGGAGTCCGAACGCGTCGCACGCCGCCTCGGTGGGCGCCAGTCGACGACCATCGATTTCCTCGGCAGCGCGACCCTCGTCTATACCTACCACCGGCCCGACAGCCCCAACTGATCCGGGTTCCCGCCATGCGCCTGCTGCGACCCAGTGACTACCGACGCACACGCTGGAAGAACGACGGCGGCTGGACCACCGAAATCGCCAGCTGCGAGGACAATTGCAACCAGACGGATTTCGTCTGGCGAGTCAGCATTGCCGAGATCGAGAGCGATGGGCCGTTCTCCAGCTTTCCCGGCGTGCGCCGCGATCTGCTCATGCTGGCCGGCAACGGCATGGAGCTCGATATCAACGAGCAAGCGCCGCGCCGCCTCGACAAGCGCTTCGAGCACGTTCGCTTCGAAGGTGAAGATTCAGTCCATTGCCGCCTGCTTGCCGGCCCCACCCGGGACTTCAACGTGATGACGCGGCGCGACTCGGCCACCGCCGAGGTCCATGCCCGACCGATCAATGGCACGATGCTGGCGTTTTCAGAGGCCGGCTCAACCTGGCTTGTTCATGTCTTCGCCGGACAAATCACGGCCAGAACCGGCCATCAGGCTATCGAAGCCGGAGCGAATGCCACCCTGATCATCGAATCGGTCTCGGACAGGCGCGAACGCATCGTTCTTGAAGGCGGCGGGGAACTGGTCCTGGTCCGCTTCAACACGCTCGAGTGCAAACCCGCCGAATAACCGGGGTCAGCGGTCTTCCCCGCTAAAGTTCCATCCCGATTCCCGAATCCCGAATCCAGGCTATCGATCGTCCCGCGAGTAAACCCAGCCGTCCTCGACCTTGACCGGGAACTTCGCGGTTGGCTCGTAGGCAGGCGGGCACAAGGCAGCACCCGTGCGCACGTCGAATCGTGCGCCATGGCGCGGGCACTCCACTTCGAATCCCTCGATCGGGCCGCCGGTCAACTCGCTGCCATCGTGCGTGCAGATATCTTCAATCGCGTAGAGCTCGCCATCGACGTTGAACACGGCGATGGGGGTATCCCCGTCCCAGCCTGTCTGGCATTCGCCGGGCAGCAATTCGGCCATGTGGCAGATGCGCACCCATTCACTCACGGTGTTGCATCCAGCAGAGCGTTGCCTGCGACAAGTTCGCAGATGCGGCGCACGTCGCCGTCCATGGCGCGATCGCGCTGCATGAAATCGATACACTGGCGAATCCGCGCATGGGCCTTCCGCACAGCCGAGCCTGCGTGAAACTCGCCCGCCTCGGTCAGGGCCTTCATGAGACCACGGATCTCCGCGGCGAATGCGGCATGACTCGGATGATCCTCGCGCGGCGCGTTGCTGATCTTGGCCGCCAGCGCCGACCAGTCGCCACGCTCGGCCAGACTGCGCGCGGCATTCAGCATGTCCTGGCGATATTCGAGGGCCTGCGCCGCCGTGTACAGTTCAAGCGCAAGCACGTGGCTGAGATCCTCGGTCATCTCGAGCACGTGGCGCGCCTCGTTGGTGCCCATCGAGACATGATCCTCGGCATTGGCGCTGGTCGGTATCGAGTACACCGATGCCGGATGCGCGCGCGTTGCGAGATCGTTGACCAGGGCAGCAGCCGTGTATTGCACAATCATGAAACCGGAGTCGGTCGCATCTTCATTGCCGATCAGGAAGGCCGGCAGGCCGTCATTGTTGGCCGGGTCGACGAGCTTGTTGAGGCGCCGCTCCGAAATCGATGCAAGCACCGGGATCGCGGCCTTGACGTAGCTCATCGCCAGCGCCAGCGGCATGCCGTGGAAGTGACCTGCGGAAATGACCTGATCCTCGATGTAGCGCGGATTTTCCGCCTCCGGGAAGACCAGGGGATTGTCGGTCACGGAGTTCAGCTCGATGTCGATGATGCGGCAGGCCTGTTCCCAGGCGTCGCGCACGGCACCGTGCACCTGCGGCATGCAGCGCAGACAATAGGCATCCTGCGGCTGGTGTTTCTTGCCACCCTTGAACGGCAGGAATCGCTCGTAGAACGCCTCGCGACCATGCCGCTGCGATGGCGGAACATAGTCCCAGCAGATATCGAAACGCCGCTGCTGTTCGACCGGATCGCTCCAGGATTCGGCAGTCCAGGTGCGGAAGCGCGGCACCAGGTGGTATGCAATATCGACCAGGGTGGAGCCTGCAAGCAGTTCGCGCAGATGGCGCGCCGTCTCGACCTGGCCCGGATGCGGGCGCAGGGCATGCACTTCCGGGCGCAGCGCGCCGCTGCGTCCGGCGAACGCATCGAGCGTCATGGCCGCTGCCAGATCGGCCGTCGCGATCAGATGTTCGATGCGCGACAAGGCGAGTACGGCCGTGGCCAGCATTTGCGTCGTTCCATTGTTGAGGGCCAGGCCCTCCTTGAACGACAGCCGGATCGGTTCGATGCCGGCCCGCTTGAGCGCCTCGGCTCCCGGGACGCGCTCGCCTTCATGGAAGGCTTCACCGCCACCGAGCAGGACAATCGCGAGATGCGACAACGGCGCGAGATCACCGCTGGCGCCCACCGATCCCTTGGCCGGAATGACCGGAATCACGTTTCGATTGAGCAGGGCCGTGAGTGCCTCAAGAGTGGAGACGCGTATGCCCGAGTGTCCACGCAACAAGGTATTGATGCGGATCGCGAGGATCGCCCGCACGACATCAGGCGCCAGCGGCGCACCGACGCAGACTGCGTGCGTGATCAGAAGATTGTGCTGCAACTCTTCGAGCAGGCTACCCTCGAATTGTTCCGGATTGCCACCCGGCAGCTCATCGCGAGCGCGATGTGCACCGAGCAGCTTGTCTGCATTGCTGCCAAACCCCGTCGTCACGCCATAGACCGGCTCGCCGCAGCTGACTTTTTCGGCGAGGAAATCCGCCGCCCGCTGTACCCGCGCCAGGGCCGCCGGCGCCAGCGAGACTGTGGTCCCGCGACTGGCAATCTCGACGACTTGCGAGCGAGTCAGCGAGGAACCATCCAGCACGATCGTCATGCTCTTGCTCCCATGGCTGCACTCTGTTCAAGTTCGACGCGCAGGCTCTTGACCAGCTCGGGGCGCGCCACTTCAAACTGATCTTCGCGACGCAGATCCTTGACCGTGACCGTACCGTTCGCAATCTCGTTTTCGCCCAGCACAAGCACGAAGCGGATACCGGCGCGATCGGCGTACTTGAACTGCTTGCCGAGCTTTGAGGGCTCCATGACCACTTCGGTATTGATGCCGGCCTGGCGCAACTCGGTGGCCAGGGCAAGGTAGGCCGGCAGTTGCGCCTCATCCATCTGCGTTACCAGCGCCTGCACCGAGCTGCTTGCCGTCCCGATCAACCCGGCCTCGCGCAACTGCCAGTACAGTCGCGTCGCGCCGATCGAAATGCCGACGCCGGGCAGACTCGATTTCGTGTAGTTGCCGGCCAGGTTTTCGTAGCGTCCGCCCGAGCAGATGGAACCAATCTGCGGATGTTCGTTCAAGGTCGTTTCGTAGACGGTGCCGGTGTAGTAGTCAAGGCCACGCGCAATCGAAAGATTCAACGCGTAATGCGATTCCGGCACGCCGAAGGCCTTGATCAGGTTCAGAACTTCACGCAGTTCGGCTCGACCCTGCTCGAAGGTCTCGCTTCCGCTTCCGAGCGCGTCGAGTTTTTCCAGCGCATCGGCCAGAGAGATCGATCGCACCTGCACGAAAGCGAGAATCCTGTCCACGGTCGCTGTGTCGAGGCCAAACGCGGCACCGGTCAGTGTTTCCCGCACATGATCGATGCCGCGCTTGTCGAGCTTGTCGACTTCGCGCAGGACGGCCATCTGTTTCTCGCCATCGGCGATGCCAAGCCCTTCGAACCAGCCGCGCATGAGACGCCGATTGTTGAGCTGGATGGTGAATGGTCCGATGGCCAGATCGCGAAACACGCCGTATATCGTTGCCGGTATTTCGGCGTCGTAGCGAACCGACAGCGAGTCCTTGCCGATCACGTCGATATCGCACTGATAGAACTCGCGGAATCGACCGCGTTGGGCACGCTCGCCTCGATAGACACGCTGAATCTGGTAGCGGCGGAACGGAAAGCTCAGGTCGTGCTCGTGCTCGGCGACATAGCGGGCCAGAGGCACGGTCAGGTCGAAGCGAAGGGCCAGCTCGGGCTTGTCGCCCTGCTCCAGCGCGCCGGTCGACTGCACGAAATAGACCTGGCGCTCGGTCTCGCCGCCGGACTTGGTCAGCAGGACGTCGGCAAATTCCATGACCGGTGTCTCGATCGGCAGGAAACCGAAACGCTCGAAGTTGCTGCGCACGGTATCCAGCATGCCCTGGAAGGCGATCTGGTCCAGCGGCAGCAGCTCTAGCACGCCGGGCATGGTGCGGGCGGGGGTCAAAGGCATGTGGATCCTCGAAAAGACGCGATCGGCGCGGGCGAAACGGCCGCATAGATTAGCAGAACGACCGTTCCGGCCAGAATCAGGCGTTGCACTGCAACAGCGCCACCGCTATCATTCGCGGCCCGCCAGAACGCGGGCCGGTATCGGGGTGTAGCTCAGTCTGGTAGAGCGCTACGTTCGGGACGTAGAGGTCGTAGGTTCGAATCCTGTCTCCCCGACCACTTATTCAAACAAGAAGGGCCACCCGTCTGGGTGGCCCTTTGCATTGCGGCGCCATGAACCCTTGCCGATGAGTGGCCTCAACGCTGAATCGGCGTCTCCGGGGCCGCGACCGGCAAGGCGGTGCTGGCCGGCTCCAGGTCAGGCCTGGCCGCTTGGCGCGAAACGCCTGCCAGGGTGGCATCCGACCAGCCGCCGCCAAGGGCACGGTACAGATCCACATAGGCCTGCAGGTGATTCAGGCGCGCCCGCGCGAGTTCGAGCTGCGCCGAGAACTGCTGGCGCTGGGCATCGAGAACATCCAGATAGCCCACCACACCCGCCTTGTAGCGCATGTTCTGCAGGCGCAGCGACTCCGCAGCCGCCTTGGCGCTGACCGCGGCCTGCTCGACGACATCGGCGCCGAGTTCCGCTGCAGCCATGGAATCGCTGACTTCGCGCATGGCGTTGAGCACGGTTGAGCGATAGGACAGTACGGCGACTTCCGCCTGTGCACGTGCGCCACTGACGCCGGCCGAACCCCTGCCCCAGTCAATCAGGGGTAAAGACACGTTCGGGCCCCATGACCAGACATCAGCGGTGGACCCGCTGTTGTCGAAAACATCGCCCAGGTCGATGCCGAGGCGGCCGAGAAATCCGCCCAGGCCGATGGTGGGAACCGGAAACCGATTGGCAATGGCCACGCCGATCCGCGCCGTGGCCGCGTGCAGTACCTGTTCGCTCGCGCGCACGTCGGGCCGTCGCACAAGCAACTCCGAAGGCAGGCCGAGAGCCGGGAACGCCGGAACCTTCGGCAGAATCGCATCGTCACTGCGCTGGATCGAGGTCGGGTACGCGCCGAGCAGAAGGCTCAGCGCATTTTCGGTCGCGATCACGCGCTGCTGCAGCTGCGGAAGGCGCGAACGCGTCGCCGCCAACTGGGTGATCGCCTGTTGCTCGTCGGCCGCATTGGCGACCCCGCCACGCATCAGCTGGCGGACCAGTTCCAGCGAGGTTTCCTGGTCGGCGATATTGGCGCGCGTGATGGAAACTTCCTGATCCAGCTCTCTCAGGCGCAACCAGATTCCGGCCGTGGTTGCCACCAGCGACGACATGACTGCGCGTGCGCCATCCTCGCTGGCCAGCAGTTCGGCGCGGCTGGCCTCGCTGGCGCGCCGCAGCTTGCCGAAAATATCGATTTCCCAGCTGAAGACCAGGCCGAGCGAATACGCGCTGTCGTTGTCGCTGCTGGTCGCAGAAGGCGTTGTGGACAATGCACCATTCGCACTCGGGAAGAAGAACGAACGTGTACCGGTCAGCTGGGCACGTGCGGCCTCGACGCGCCAGAGTGCGATCTTCAGGTCCAGGTTGCGTTCCACGGCTGCGCGGACGACGGCTGCCATTTCCGCATCTTCGAACAAGTCGGCCCAGTCGAGATCGGCGAGCGTGCGCGCGGAATCGACACTCAGCGCGCCACGATAGTCGCCGGGAACCTCGAGGTCAGGCCGCGTGTAGTTCGGGCCAA
>NZ_JAWLAR010000013.1:0-143869 GCF_041395345.1 Dokdonella sp.
GCGATCTGTTCTATTCGATTGTTCTCGGCCCAGGTCGCCTGCTCCAACTGCAAACGCCCGAACTCGAAATTGAGGTTGTCGCGCTCGTTCGTGAGCCTGTTCAGCTCGACGAAATGGCGGCGGCTTTCATGTCTTCCGTAAACCACGCCGACGGCGCTGCCAATGACGGCTGCGACCAGAACCAGCATGGCCATCAGGCGCAGGCTCACGAGCACTTCTCCGCGACCCGCAACACTGCGCTGCGCGAACGCGGATTGGCGGCCAGTTCGGCCTCGCTCGCGAATTGCTTGCCCAGTGCGCGCAGGGCCGACGGCACCACTTCCGGCGGCGGCAGGTTGCGCCGGTTCGTCGGCTGCGATGCCTGCCCACGCATGAAGCGCTTGACCACACGATCCTCCAGCGAATGGAAACTGATGACGACGAGGCGACCACCGGGCTTGAGGCGCTGCAGCGCTGCGTCCAGACCGGCCTCCAGCGCACCCAGTTCGTCATTGACGTGAATACGCAGCGCCTGGAATGTCCGCGTCGCCGGATGCTTGTTGCGCTCCCGATGACCTATCGTCTTCACCACCAGGTCCGCCAATTGCGCCGTCGTCTGCAACGGCTGCTCCTGGCGCCGTTCGACGATGACCTTGGCAATCCTTCGGCTCAGACGCTCCTCTCCATACCGCCACAACACTTCGGCGATCTCGGCCTCGCTCGCTGCAGCCAGCCATTCGGCGGCGCTGCGACCGGAACCGGGATCCATGCGCATGTCCAGTGGGCCATCGGCCTGGAAACTGAATCCGCGCCTGGCGTCGTCGAGCTGTGGCGATGACACGCCCAGGTCGAGAAACACCCCGTCCAATCCCTTTTCGGCCTCCTGCCAGTCACTCATCCCGCTGAAATTCGAATGCCGGATATGTACTCTTTCGTCCTTCGCCAATGTCCGTTGCGCTTCGGCAATCGCTTCCGGATCGCGATCCATCAGCAACAGGCTTCCTTTCCGACCCAACCGCGCCAGGATCTGCGTGGCGTGTCCACCGCGGCCAAAGGTGCCGTCCAGATAGCGCCCTTCGGGCTGAATCTGCAGCGCCTCGATCACCTCTTCCAGCATGACCGGCGCATGCGTGAATGCCGCTACCTGCATGGCTCCTTCCCGTTCGGCCGCATCAGAATTTGAGATCGAGCATGTCCTCCGTGATTTGCTCCTCGGTAATCGTTTCGCGAATCTTGGCCAGGTGCGCCTGCTCGCTCCAAAGCTCGAGCTTGTTACCCATGCCGAGCAGGACGGCCTTCTTCTCGATGCCCGCCGCACTGCGCTGACTGGCCGGCAACAGCACCCGGCCATTGCCGTCGGGTTCGAGATGAGCCGCCGCACCCACCAGTTTCATCTGCAGGTTGCGGTGCACGGTCTTGGCCTTGCTCAGGGCATTGACCTCATCGCGCACCTGCTCCCATTCCTTTTCCGGAAACAGCCACAGGCAGCCGTGTTCAAATGGGTTGTAGGTCACCACCAGGCGATTGCCGCTGAGCTTGGCCACGGCTTCACGATGGGTCGCGGGAATGGATACCCGACCCTTGTCGTCCAGCGTGACTGAGGTTTCGCCCTGGAACATGACCACCAAACACCACTAAAAACCACCGAAACCCACCTTATGCCCACCGTTGTAGGCTGTCAAGGAGATTTCAGCACCCTGAATGGGCTGAATTCGGGGCTGCGCGGGGTCGAAGTGGGGTCGAATCCCCGCCTTCGCAGGCGAACCGGCGGCAGCGCACTCGGGTATTGACCGGCTTGGCCGGAATCAGGGGGCTGTTGTGTCGAGCAGCGTGGCCCGTTCGGGCGCGCCCACGAGAATGATCGATAACAGCGCGTGCGTATCCGGATGTGTCGTTTCCTGCAGTGCCTCGATGCGAAGTCCTGCCTTGCGGTAAAGGCTCACCCAGGTCTGCAGGGTGCGGAAATACCAGGGTGCCGGCTCCGAAAAGGCGGCGTCGATCCCGGCCCATGATCCCTCGCGCCAGCCATCTCGATATTCGGCACCGCCGCCAATCGAACCAGGATGCAGTGTTTGCACGATGAATGCACCGCCCGGATTTATATACCTGTGTATTCCGGCAATCAGGTGCTCGACAACATCGCCGCCCAGCAGCGAGAAATTGCACACGCAAACGTCGAAGCGCTCGGCTGCGGCACCGCGGGCAAGCTCTTCCTGGCTGATCACGGCGTAGCGTCCACCCTTCGCCTGGCGTGCGCTCTCGATCAGCGCCGGAACGACATCGATGCCGAGAACGTCGACATCGAGCGCGCTCAGCGCACGTGCGAGCCAGCCTTCACCGCAACCGATGTCGAGTACCGAACCAGGCTTGCGCTGCATGATGGCGTCCACGATGGCCGCGTCGGTCACCCGCACCCGGCTTTCGATGCGACCTTCACGCACGGCAGATGTCCATGGTGCGCTGTTTTGGTTCCAGCGCTCGATGATGAGCCGATCGCTCATGGCGCCGATCGCAGCCTGCCGCGCTCGTCAAGGATCGATCGGGCGAGCTCATCCCCGCCCCGACTGCGTTGCAGCACATGCACGCCGCCACGCGCACCTCCGCTGACACGTTCGAGCACGCTGGAGAATGGGAAAGGAACGTCATCCAGGGTGACTTCGCCGCGCGCCAGGAAGTAGCTGCTGCTCACGCCCAGACCTGTCCGGTCCGCCGGCGAGAGTTCCACGCCCTGCTGCGCCGCCTCGTTCAGGGCGCTGGCAACATCTGTCCAGCGCGCCTGTCCATCCTGATTGATGCGCGCGGCCAGTGCTGCCGTCATGCGCGAATCGAGACTCATCAGTACCGCAATCGAAGCGGTATTCAGATTGATCGCACTGTCAGGCGGCAGTGCGCAGACTTCCGGCGACAGGCGCGCGTAGACATCTCCACTCACGCCACGCACCAGACGCAACTCGGAGACATGGGCGAACACGCGGTTGCCTGTGCGATACGGGACCGACTGGGCGAGATAGGCGCTGTCTTCTGCCCCGCCCGCGTCGTCGATATTGGTGTCGGCATCCAGCCAGTCGGTGATGGCGCCGGCCAGCGAAGGATCAAGCTCCAGGGCAACCAGCAATCGGTCCAGGCGCTGGCGCCATATCGCGGGATTTTCGGTTCCGACAAGATTGTTCAGATTCAGGCATCCGTTCAGATCACGCATCGAGGCACTGATGGAGCCGCCGGGCACTTCCTGCGCAGGCAGCGGAATCGCCCAGGATTCGTTGTTGCTGTCCAGTCCGGGGTTCTCAGCCAGGTCGCGCATCAGAATCTGCGCCGCAAACGCCTCCAGTCCTTCGGCATAGGCCACCGCCTGCTCCCCGCGCAACACGTTGCGGGTCCGCGCGAACGCCAGTTCGCCACGATCGAGCAGGGAGGCAATCAGAATGACGGCCAGGGCGACGGCAAGCAGGGCTATCAGCAATGCAACCCCGCGCTGGTTTCGTGGGCCGGTCATGTGCCGCTCCCATCCAGGACAGGCAATGAACCGGGCACGCTGAGGGGTGCCTGCGGAGCGACGCCGCCGTCGGTGCCGACGCCTTGCTGGGGCATGCTCGCAGGCAAGGCGATGACTCTGCGCAGTTCGCCCCACTCCTCCAGGGTGATGCGAAACTCCACGGCTCTTGGCAATTCCGCGGAACCCGGAGGTGCATCCTGCGGCGGCCAACGGTCGTTCCAATCGCCTTGCCCGCCAAGGTAGCGAAAGCGCAGGCTCTGGATCCCTTCGAGCTGGTCACTCCATTGCGGTGCCGAGCCTGCGGCCCGGTCGAGCACGGCATAGCGTCCGCGCCGCAGCGTTTCCTCCGAGACAGCGTAGGAGACACGCTCGATATTGCTGCGCGGTTCCGAGCGGGGATTGGCGAAACCCAGGCGGCTCAGTTCGATGCGATCGGGAAAGCCAAGCAAGGCCGGCACCGGTTCGGCATAGTTGCCACGCAGCGGGCGCGATATCGCCTGGCGAAGATCGCGTTCGAGATCGCCCATGGTTCTCACGATTGCGGCAAATCGATCCTGCTCCGCAGCGAGCGCGCCGCGTGTCTTCGCCACCTGACTCAGCGCGCCCCAGGCAATCGCGGACATCGCCGCAAACACGACCAGGGCGACGAGTATCTCGATCAGGGTGAACCCCCGGCCAGGCACGTCGAAGCGTTTGCCGGCACGCTTCATGGAGAGGGCTGCTCGCTGCCAAATCCGCTCAGGCCTGCGCTCGGCTCCCGCGCGTCCCCGAGGTATACAAGGACATCCAGTCGACGCATGTCCCTGTCGTCGGTCGCCTTGATCTCCATTCGCCAGCGCCAGTCGCGATTGGCAAAGCGCACGCGTCCATCGCGCACTCCCGTCGGCGGAAACGGCGTCGCCAGGCGCGTCTCGCTCAATACGTTTGCGGCCACCCAGCCAGCCAGGGTGCGTTCGCGCAGACTGTCGAATGAACCAACCTGACCACCGGCCGTGCGCGTCAGTGCAAGCAGCGCCAGCGACACCACGACCAGAGCGATCAGGACTTCCAGCAAGGTGAATCCGCTGTCGCGCTTCATGGCTGGATTTCCAGGCGCCTGAGTGCGACGTTGCCCTGCACATCGCCGCTGAGTTCATAGCGCATGCCGGTATCGCCGAGCTCCATGCGCAGCAGGAATGGAGAAAGCTCGCCGGAGCTGAAACAGACCAGCTGCGGGGACTCGAGTCTTGTGTCGGCCAGATTGAGCGGACGCCCGTCACGCAGCAATTCAAGCCGAAGACCGGCTACCCAGGTGTGCGGGCGCAACTCGTCCTCGCGCTCGCTCGTCGTCCAGCCGTTGAAGCCCAGCATCGAGAACGAGTAGCCCCGCTCGCCGATGCGCAAGCCGATTTCGCGACCGCCCAGTTCAGCCTGCCGGCACGCATGCGCAAGCAGCGCCTGCAATCGCTCCGCTTCGCGGGTGAGCTGGCGTTCTCCGCCCGCCGAGGCAATGCTGATCGAGACCGCGAGCGCCAGCACCGAGACGATCACCAGCACCACAAGGATTTCGATCAGGCTGAATCCAACAACTACGGGCTCGGGCGCAAAGCGAGACCCACGCCGTGAAGCTTTGTCGCCTGACTCCTTCTTCGAGCCCGCGACTATTGCCGCCTGGCGCGAAAATGCGGAAACCGCCGACACGCATTCGGAAAACTCACTCATGTCGCAAGCCCTCCATGCCCGTGGCGGCTCGTGTCAGTCGCTCCAGTTGCCGATGTCCGCTGCATCGCCCTCGCCGCCAGGACGTCCATCGGAGCCGTAGCTGTAGATGTCCACATCACCGTGCTGACCCGGTTGCTGGTACTGGTAGGGCTGATTCCAGGGATCCTTGGGCAAGCGGTCCAGATACGGACCTTTCCAGTTCGGCGCTTCCGGTTGCCCGGCTGGCCTGGACACCAGCGCCTGCATGCCCTGTTCACTGCTGGGATAACGGAAATTATCCAGTTTATAAAGATTTAGCGCGGTCATCACACCCTGAATATCCTGTTTGGCTCGCGTGATTCTGGCCTCCCCTGGCCGCTCCATCACGCGCGGCACGACGATCGCGGCAAGGATTCCGAGGATGACAACGACGACCAGAATCTCGATGAGGGTGAAGCCGCCGGCGCGGCCGGGAATGGAGAGCGGGGAATGGGGAATGGGAAAGCGCTTGGTCGCCATCTCTTTCAGCTTCGCTCCATGGGGTACCGCCGCGCTTCGGCAACCCGATTCGGAACACCGGACGGTATTGGAAATGCTGGTTTGTGCTGGGTATTGCATGAGCGTCGGCTTGTGCAGGGGAGACTGGGCGTTGATCATAGCAAAGCCATGTTGAAGCCTACGCCCCTTGCAAAGCCGTCGCTGTCCGCACGCGACCTCGCCGTTGTCTGGCATCCCTGCACGCAGATGCGGGACCATGAATTCGTGCCCATGCTGGCCATCGAGCGTGCCGAGGGCGCATGGCTGCATGCCGAGGATGGCAGTCGCTATCTGGATGCGGTCAGCTCGTGGTGGACCAATGTATTCGGCCATCGGCATCCTCGTATCGTCGCAGGCCTCAAGGATCAGCTCGACAAGCTGGATCACATCATGCTCGCCGGCATGACCCACGAGCCCGCCGTGGCGCTGGCCGAGGAGCTTGTCCGCGTGGCGCCGCCAGGACTCTCGCGCGTGTTCTACGCAGACAACGGTTCCAGCGCAGTCGAGGCGGCACTGAAGATGAGCTTTCACTACTGGCGCAACGAAGGTCGCCCCGAGCGAACGCGCTTCGTCTCGCTGTCCGGCGGCTATCACGGCGAGACCATAGGAGCCCTGTCGGTCACCGACGTCGAGCTCTATCGCAGCACCTATGCCCCGCTACTGCTGGAACCGATACTCGCACCCTCGCCGGATGCCTATCTGGGCGAGGTCGGCGAATCCGCCGAGGAATGCGCCATCAGGGCGCTTGAGAGCATGCGTGCGTTGTTGCAGAGGCACTCTCGATCGGTTGCCGCGGTCATCATCGAACCCCTGGTGCAATGTGCCACCGGCATGCGCATGCATGCAGCCAGCTATGTAGCCGGCCTGAGAGCGCTCTGCGACGAATTCGACGTGCACCTGATTGCCGACGAGATCGCGGTCGGGTTCGGCCGTACGGGTACGCTGTTCGCCTGCGAACAGGCATCCGTCACGCCCGATTTCATGTGTCTGTCGAAGGGTTTGACCGGCGGCACCCTGCCGCTTTCGGCCGTGCTCGCCAGCGAGCGGGTGCATGCTGCGTTCTATGCCGACTATTCGGAGGGCAAGGCCTTCCTGCATTCGCACAGCTATACCGGCAATGCACTGGCCTGTCGCGCGGCGCTGGAAACCCTCGGCATTTTTCGAGACGAGCCGGTGCTCGAACGCAATCGCATGCTGGCTTCACATCTGCGCAAGCGCCTGGCCAGCCTCGTGGATCATCCGAATGTCGCCGACGTACGCCAGACCGGCCTGATCGCCGCCGTCGAACTGGTGCGCGACAAGCCGACGCGGACCGCCTTTGCTGCCACCGAGCGGCGCGGCCTGCGTGTCTACCTGCATGGTCTAGGTCGCGGCGTGATCCTGCGCCCGCTCGGCAATGTGGTCTACTTCATGCCGCCCTATTGCGTGACCGTCGAAGATATCGATTTGATGGTGGAAGTGGCCATTGACGGTATCGAGCGGGCGGTCGCCTGACTCTTCCCGGGACAAAGCATGCGCATTCCAAGAATCTGTGTGTTCGAAAAGCTCGACATCGGCAGCGAACTGCTTCTGCCGGTGCAGGCCGGCGAACACCTCGCGCGCGTGCTGCGCCTGGAACGCGGTCATCCCATCGTCTTGTTCAATGGCGACGGGCGAGAATTCCAGGCCGAGATCAGCGAGCTCACAAAGCGTTCGGTCAGTGCTCGCGTGCTCGGCGAAAAGGACGCGACGGATCGCGAAAGTCCTCTCCAGCTGACTCTGGCACAGGGCATCGCGCGCGGCGAAAAAATGGATCTGGTTCTGCAGAAGGCCACCGAACTCGGGGTAACCCGCATTGTTCCGCTGATTACCGGGCGTACCGAGGTCAAGCTCGACGCCGAACGCACCGCACGCCGCCTGGCGCATTGGCAGGCGGTGATAGCCGGTGCGTGCGAACAGTGTGGCCGGGTGCGCCTGCCAAAACTTGAAACACCGGTCCGGCTTGCCCACTGGGCGGCCGAGCTCGATACCAGCGCAGGGCTTCGCCTTGCGCTCGACCCGACCGGAAAGGTGATGCCGAGAAGCCTGCCTGCCTTCGAGCGCGCCACCCTGGTAGTGGGGCCGGAAGGCGGATTGTCGGACCAGGATCTTTCGATTCTTGATCAGGCGGACTTTCTTGGCCTGCGTCTCGGACCGCGCATTCTGCGCACGGAAACAGCCGGACTGGCAGCCATCACCGCACTGCAGGCCATCCACGGCGACATGTGAGGTCGAACCGGCTTGCAGGTCTCACTCAGGCAGCCAGCGCGTCCGAAATCATCTGCTCGATCGAGCCAAGATCCGGAATGACGGCATGATCGTCACGGACCAGCACCTCCGAATAGACACCGGCCCCGAGTTCGGTGTTGTCCCCGGTCGTGATCAGCAACTCCGAGGTGATCGTTGTCAGGCGCGGGAATCCCTGTGCCAGCATGGCCAGAAACGGCATCTTGGCACTGCCACCGAGACCTTTCAGCACCGTCACGCGAGCGTTGCGCGTGTCTTCCTCGCTGGCATGGCCTGCCAGCACGGGCAGGGAAAACAGCGGCAAGCGCCAACCGCGCCAACCGAGGCGACCGAGAAGCCAGGGGGGTGCACCCTCGATCGGTTCCGGTGCGGTATAGGTGATCACTTCGGCGACCGTCGCGTTCGGCAACAGGACGCGTCCTCCGGTAACCGGAATCATGACGCCACGAATTTCGCGGGGCAGATCGACCATCATGAATTCCTCGAATAGTGGGTCACGATTTGAACTCGCCCAGCAGCTTGCCGGCGAGCGCCTTGGGAGAACCGGTGAAACTGACCACACCGGTTTCGATGACGCCATCGACCATGGAACTGATCACGCAGGTCTCGGGATCCTGCGCGTAGACCTTGCCACCGATTCCGGCCAGATAACGGCTGCCTTCGGCGGCGTCTTCAGCCATCCCGGAAAATACGATGAAGCCTGCCTTGGAGCCGAACCGGTCGGCGACATCCTGAAGAACCTGATCGATCGATGGCGTGTTCGGCAGATTGGTATCTCCAAGCGCCTCGAGTGTTACGACGCCTTCGCGATCAACACGCAGGCGATGCGTGGTCGGCACGACCACGATATCGCCATGGCCGACGCGTTCGCCGTGAGAAGGCGTACGCACGGTCAGAGTCGTCGAACGAGACAGCTGCTGGGCCATGATCTCCATGAATTCTGCGCCCATGTGCTGCGCCAGCAGGAACAGGGCCGGCGACTTGGCCGGCAACTCGGCGAGAAACTCGCGCACAGCCTCGGGGCCGCCAATCGATGCGCCAAGTACCCAGACCCGGCTGACCGCGACCCTGTTGCTGGTATCCAGCCAGGACTCGCGGCCCTCGGACTCGGTTGCACTCTTCTTGCCAGCCATGGCCGGGGCGACAGCCTCGTCCAGGGGGATCAACTCGAGAGAGATATCGGAGTCGGCCGAATCCTCGGCCTCGCCATTTTCGCTTTCCGGCGCCAGGTATTCGGACGCACTGATCTTTTCGATGCCAAAGTCGCGCGGTTCCGCAGGCGCCTTTTCAGCCTTGGACTCCTCGGCTTCGGCCTCTCCGTCCATATCCTCGAGGCTCCAGGCGAATGCCGAGCCGATCTCCGGTGGCGGGACATCCTCGATTTCATCCCTGGCATCCTGCTGTTCGGGCACTTCGGGTGCATCGGCCCAGTCGAGATCGAGCATTTCGATCCCGGAAATGTCCTCGCCAACGGCGGCTGCCTCGCTGAGGGAAGAGGACTCGGCAAGATCATCCTCCAGCGAATTCGAGGGCTGCGCCTCTTCGACGCCCGTATCAATATCGTCCACGCCACCCGCAAAGTCGTCCAGGTCACCGAATCCCAGGACATCTCCCTCGGATTCGGCATCGACATCCAGGGCGGGCATTTTCACGGTGTCGGCCGAATCGGCCTGACGGGTTGCGGCTTCGTCTTCCTCGCGCTCAACGCTGCTCATCTCGACCGGCTCTGGTGCCGGCTCGAAATCGAGATCGAATTCCGACAGGTCAAGTTCGGGCATGGGTACCGTCTTGTGCAGGTCCGGAGCAGCTTCTGCAGAGGGCTCGATGGACGCGCCCGAAAATTCATCGGGGTCCGGATCCACTTCGCTCAACAGTCGGGCGATGTCGGAATAATCATCCTCGACCGCAGTGGAATCCGCGCCTTGACCTGCCCCTTCCTGCTCGACGTCCTTGGTTGCCGCCGCCGCTTCGTTCGTTGCTGACCTGGCATCGACCGACTCCGGCACTTCGGCTGCCTTGATCTCTTGCGCGACCTCGTGCACTCGCTGCGGAACAGGTTCCGCCCCGGCCGGCCGCGGCGGATCGGCGTTCTCCGTGCCCAGGATCTTGGCCGCCAGATGCCTGGCCCAGCGCGCCTGCTCCCAGCCGGACAGCTGGCTGGAGACCTGCGCCTCATTGAAGATCACGTTGTAGCGATCGTCATCGAGGAGTGAATAGACCTCGTCCAGATGTGCTTCCACGTCAGCGTCGAGGTTGACCACCACCACTCGGGCACCGGACTTCTCGAGCGCGTCGCGATCAAGCTCGGTTGCCTGCGCTTCGTAGACGATGGGCGTGCCGGAACCGGCCAGCGCATCGCGCAGGTGACGACCGGACTCGCCGGCTTGCGAAAGGAGCGCTATACGCATGGTTGTTTCAGGCGTCTGCACGTCTCGACCTCAGAGTTTCCTGAACCTGACTGAGCAGGTCGGCCTCCTGGTACGGTTTGCCGAGATAGCGTTCGACACCGATTTCCAGCGCGCGCTGACGATGCTTTTCGCCAGTACGCGAGGTCACCATGATGATGGGCACATCTTTCAATCGTGAGTCGTTGCGCATGTAGGTGGCCAGTTCGTAGCCGTCCATACGCGGCATTTCGATATCAAGCAGCATCAGATCCGGGATGCTGTCCTGCAGTTTCTCGACGGCGTCGAGACCATCCTTCGCGGTGATCACATCCATGTCTGCGCGTTCGAGCACGCGGGTCGTGACCTTGCGCATCGTGATGGAATCGTCGACTACCATGATCATGGTCTTGCGCTGCACCTCCGGCAACTCCGGAACCTGCGCAATCTGGTCGACCTCTGCAATCTCGCCGGCGGCAACGCTGGCGCGCATCGAGGCGACCCTGCGAACCAGCGGAGCCAGGTCGAGAATCATGATCACCGATCCGTCGCCCATGATCGTCGCGCCAAAGATGCCGGGCACCGAACTGATCTGCGGTCCAACCGACTTGACCACGATTTCACGCGAGCCGACCACACCATCGATACGGACCGCAGCGCGTTGGTCGCCGGTGCGGGTCATCAGCAAGGGCAACTGGGTTTCATCAATCACCCGGCCCTGCGGCACGCCGAGCAACTGCGAAAGCTCGTAGATCTTGAAGTCCTCTCCGGCATACGTATAGGTGGGATCGCCGCTGCCAACGCGCTTGGAGTAATCATCCATGGCGATGCGGACCACGCCCTGCACCGAAGACATCGGCACGGCATAGGTCGAATCTCCCAGCTTGACCAGGATCGCCTGGGTCACTGCCAGGGTAAACGGCAATCGAATGGTGAATGTCGTACCCGAACCGGGCACCGAATCGATCACCAGCGAGCCGCCGAGTTGCTTGATCTCGCTGTGTACGACATCCATGCCGACACCGCGGCCGGCCAATTGGGTCACCTGCTCGGCAGTCGAGAATCCGGCTTCCAGAATGAAGCCGTAAAGATCGCGGTCGGACAGGTTCACGTCGGGGCTGAGCAGGCCGAGTGCGATCGCCTTGCGCCGGATCGCATCGCGATCCATGCCGGCACCGTCATCGCTGATGCGCAGGACCACTTCCGTCGATTCGCGGGACACGCGAATCGTGACGGTTCCGTCGAGCGGCTTGTTGGCGGCCAGACGCTTTTCCGGCGATTCGATGCCATGCGCCAGCGCATTTCGCAGCATGTGCTCGAAAGGCGCCTTCATGCGTTCCAGAAGGTTGCGATCCATTTCGCCCTGCGCGCCTTCAACCTTCAGCTGAGCACGCTTGCCAAGCTCCTGGGCGGCCTGGCGGACGGTACGTCGCAGCGACGGCACCATCGAATCGAACGGCACCATGCGCGTACGCATGAGACCTTCCTGAAGATCCGAACTGACGCGTGACTGCTGCAGCAACAGGGTTTCGGACTGACGGGTCAGGTCATCAAGAAGGCCCTGAATGGAGACCAGATCCGAGACCGACTCACCGAGTGCGCGCGAATACTGCTGCAGCTGCGAGAAGCGGTCCAGCTCGAGTGGGTCGAAGACCGCTTCGACGCCGTCATGGTGCTCACGCTGGTAGCGCGCGATGATCTGCGCTTCGGTTTCTATTTCAAGCTTGCGCAGCTGTTCGCGCAGACGACTGACGGTCTGTTCGAACTCGATCAGGTTGAAGCGGAAGGTCGAGATCTGCTGCTCGAGACGCGAGCGGTAGATCGACACCTCGCCGGCGTAGTTGACCAGCGAATCGAGCAGCTCCGACCGCACACGGATCATTTCCTGCGGCGCGCGCGGCTCATCTTCAACCTCGAGCGTCGGCAAGGTGCGCGGAGCGGGCCGCGGCGTTTCCTTAGCCGGCTGGTCGGTCGCTTCGGGTGTCGCCTCCGGCAACGGCATGGCCGATTCGGAGAGGGTTTCGCCTGCGACCAGATTCTCCAGGCGCGCAATCATCTGCTCGGGCATGGCGATGGCTTCGCGCCTTGCAATGCGCTGGACAAGGCCGTGCAACGCATCGTAGCTGCGCTCCAGAGCCTCGACTGCCGAGATATCCATGCTGCGATGGCCGTCGAAGGTTGCGTCGAGCAACGACTCCATGGCGTGCGTGAGGTCGCCGATCGGTCCGATGCCAGCCATTCTCGCGCCACCCTTCAGGGTGTGCAGGTCTCGCTGCAGGTTGACAATCAGCTCGCGGTCCTGAGGCGCTTCGCGCAACTGCGCCATGATCGAGTCGGAGTGATCGAGAATGTCGTTGCCTTCCTGCACGAAAATGTCCAGAAGATCCTGGTCCATTTCCGGCAAATCGAGCTCGCCTTCCGGCTGATCGTCCAGAGCCTCGGCTCTGGCTGCTTCCGGCACAGCGGCTTCGGCATGCGCCAGCTCCAGTTCCGATATCTCGTCGTGCTCGAATTCCGGCTCGACTGCCTCGACGGTGTCCTGTTCCGGTACTTCGGTCTCATCGGCTTGCGCATCGGTACTCTCGTGCGCATGGGCGGCAGCGGACTCTTCGTCCTCGGCAGGTTCGTCGAGTGAATCGGCCGTTACGGCTTCCGGCTCGTCCGCGGCGGCACTGGAATCAGGAGCGGAATCATCGGTATCGACGGCTGTTTCCGCGAACGCCTCTTCCTCATCGACCGCGGGTTCGACCACCTTCTCTTCGACGGCGTCGCTGTCGATAGCGGTCGCTTCCTGCAGGCCGGACGGCTCACCCGGGGCCTTGTCGGGCATGTCGGAAAACGCGCTCGCCGCCTCGACCAGGGCATCGAAGTCGGTGTCTTCCGGAAAATCGAGAGTCTCTTCCGGCGCATCAGCATTGAGCGGGGTGGAATCGAGGTCCAGCGTGGAGACCGTCTCGGTCTCGCCATCCTCATCCATCCGCTCGATCAGCGCTTCGGTCAGGTCGACGTCTTCGTCCGCGCCGACTGCCTCAAATTCGAGGTCATCCAGCCCATCCGAGGACTCGCCGACTTCAATCGACTCGAAATCCCTCTCCGCATCAGAACCGGATTCCTCGTCAGAGCTTTCTTCTCCCTGATGATAGAGATGCAACGCACTCTCGGGTTCGTCAAGGGCATCGCGCAACTCGGTGACTCGCGCAGACAGATCGGTCGTGTCGGGCAGTTGGCCCGAACCCCGGTCCAGGCAGTCCATGGTCTCGCGAACCATCGCCGCGGACTCGCCAAGCGCCGCGATGCCTGCAGCATCAATCGGTGTTGCGCTTGCGCGCATCCGCTTCAGATAGCCTTCCAGAGGGGCCAGCAGATGGGTCAGCGAATCAATTTCGACCATCGCAATGGCGCCGCTCAGCGTATGTGCTGCGCGCAACAAGGGTTCCGATACCGGCAATTCGACATAGCCGGCCTGGGTCAGGAACTCGTCGACCACACCCAGGTGCATTGCGGTTTCGCTCTTGAGGATGTCAAACAGCACGGGATCCAGTCCGGGCAACGGCCCGGCAACTATTTCGTCGCTGTCTTCGCCTTCCAGTTCGACCGGTGTCGGCAGGTCGGCCATGGCTTCATCCACAGCCTCGGCAGGCGCATCCTCCAGCGGAATGCGGCGCGTGACGGTGCGCTTGACCATGCGCTTGACGGTTTGTGGCGCAGAGGGCCTGCTCTGGACTGAAACGAGCTCGCCCTCGGAAATACGGTCCGCCGCCTCGACAATGCCGGCGATGTCGGCTGTCGGAGCGCCTTCGCCGCGCAATGCCGCCAACTGTTGCGGCAGCGCGTTGATGGCGTGCTCGACCACGGCAATGGCTTGTGCGCTGGGTCCGATGGATCGATCAAGCACGCGATTGAGCATGCTTTCGACCTTCCAGCTGAACTCGCCCAGGGCAAGAGCGCCGACGAGCCGGCCGGAACCCTTCAGCGTGTGGAAGGAGCGTCGTATCGGCTTGACCTGCTCGAGGTCATCCGGACTGGATCGCCACAGAGGCAACTGCGCACGCAGATTGTCGATCTCTTCCTGCACTTCCTCGATGAAGACGTCCCGGATTTCATCATCGATTTCACTCGATGCGGTGATCTGGAAACTTCCGTCTCCGACATCCGTCGAGTCGACCGTCTCCTCGATTTCTTCCTCGATCTCTTCTTCGATCTCGATCCAGCGGCTGCCATCCGGATCGACATGTATCTTCTGTGCTTCTGTCTCTCTTGATCCGGAACTCGACGCGGCATCGCGATCATGCGTGGTCTCGGCCAGGCGCAATCCGGCGAAATCCTGCTCCGGGGTGACGCTGTCGCCCGATTCGCCGACGATCAGGTCACTCAGATCCTCGCCGGCGGAAATCTCGACCACGCTGTCGAGTTCGCTCGGCGCCTGTACGGCATCGAAAGCTGTTGTCGGACCGAGATCCGGCTCATCGGACTCGACGATATCGAGACCGTCCAGATTCAACTCTTCGCCGTCACCATCAGGGCGCAAGGCGGCACTCTGCTCGACCGGAAGATGATCGCCCCAGCTTGGAAATTCCGAACCTCCAGTCTCCGGCTCGTCGTCAATCGGCTTGATTTCGCGGGTTTCGGTGTACAGCGCGGATTCCTGGGAATCGGTACCGTCATAGGCCAGGGCCGCAGCGGCAGCCAGCGCGTCGTCCAGGCCGGTTTCGCCCTGCGCAGGTTCCGCACCGGCAGGCACTTCCTCGGCTTCGGGAATCGGCCAGTAACCGAGGGCTTCCAGACTTTCCCGGGTCACGTCGAGAATCTTCTTGCGACCGCCGCGTTGCTCGCGGGTGGCTTCAAGGTAGTACTCGATGGATGCAAGCGCGTCCGCGAGGCTGTCCATCTGCTCGGCAGTCGGCACTCTGCGATGTCGCTGCAATTCCACTTCGACAAAGTGAACGATGCCACCCATCAATTCTGCGGCCTCGCCCAGATCCAGCATGCGCAGGGCACCGGAAATTTCTTCCAGCAAGCGCGGAATCTGTTCGACCCGCTCGTGATCCCATGGCGACTCGATAAATGCGATGACATCGTGCTTGGCCTGCTGGATATTCACAGCAGCCTCGTGCATCAGGGCATCGAGGATCTTGCGGACTTCGGCCTTCGGAAGCTCGATCGCCTCTTCGTCGCCCTCTTCGCTCCCGGCACCAAGGCGCTCGATGTGGTCATCCAGGGACGCTTCGACATAGAGCAGTGCACCAGCAACATCGAGCAGGGTGCCCTCGTCCGCCTCGCGCCGTCCGTGCGCCATGTCTTCGATGGTCGAGCGTTGCTCGGTTACGACACGGCGCGGAACACCAAGTCCGAGCATGCCGAGGGTGTCGCGTACGCGATCGAGCAAGTCGATCTGGCCCAGCAACTCGGCCGGATCGCGCTGCTGTGCGCGCAGGAAGATGTCGAGTGACTCCTTGACCCGAAGCAGGTCGTCCTTGATGGCCACCGACACGGTATCGAGCAGGGTCCGGTTGTGTCCGGAGATCGAGCTCTTTGCATGCTCGACCTCCCTGTCCGTCGCCAGCAGCGAACCGAGTGCGTACACATCGCGTATTTCTGCTACGCGTTCGCTCTGGGCGTTGGAATGCGCGACATAGTAGAGAAGGCTCTGCAGCAGCTCCCGTGGCGGATTGCTTTGCAGGCCGCTCTCACCCACTTCTGCAAACCGGCGAATCTCGCGGTCTACGCCACCGAACAGGAGCTTGACCGACGCTCCCGCTTCGAGACTGCCATCGCTGACGGCATCGGCGACGCCCGCGGCGATCCAGAACAGGCGCCTCGAATCCTCGCCGTGCGCGACCGTGCTGCGCAGCCTGTCGAGCACATCACGCAGTCGTGCGGCGTGCTGCAATTCGCTGGAGTCCCTGAACCACTTGAGAAGCGCAGCCTGGAAGGCAAGCCTCAGGCGAATCGCCTGGGCACGCAGATCCTTGAGTTCGAGCGGGCTGGACCTGCCGCTCGCCGATGCCGGCAGCGGGGTCGCGAGATCCGGGGAGAATAGCGCTGAATCGGTCAGCAGCTTCTCGCCGCGACAAGCGCGCAGATCGTTGAGCAGCGGCAGCAGGACGATGGGAATGTCCTTGTGTCCGGTCTGCACGCGCTCCAGATAGTCCGGCAACTGGACCATGCCCCGCATGAGCACGGAATAGCCTTCATCGCGCTGAGGTACCGCGTCAGCCAGAAGGGCTTCGGCCAGCCGCTCCATTTCTTCGATGACCATGGCCGCGCCATACAACTCGACCATGCGCAGCGTGCCCTGAGCCTGATGCAGGTAGGTGGCACAGAAACGCATGAGGCTGGTGTCGGCGGGATCGTCGACATACGCCTCGAGCGCCTGACGCGCCTGCTTCAGCGTTTCGTCGAGCTCGCCCTTGACCCAGTTGAGCGTGGTGAAATCATCATGGAGTTTCATTGGTATCGTTCGTCCTGGCGAAACCAGCCAACCATCACCCTAACGCACTGCATACCCCGAAACTCCGACCCAATGCACACGACCACCCGTGCATCAGGATTGCGAGTGACACAGCCAATTGTCGGTACCTGCGCCAGTCGTCAGGCTGGTGCGCACTTTTCAGTTCGACTGTCGGATCTGCTGCGGCAATGCCGATTGCGGTGTTGGTCGAATGGTTCTCCTTGATCTGGATTACGTGGCAAATCCCGGGCTCAACCCGGCAGCTTGAAGTCGGCGACGGAACGACGTAGGTCGCCGGCCAGATGCGCCAGGTTGCCGATCGACTCGGCGGTCTGGCTTGCACCAACCGACGTCTGCGTTGTGATTTCCTGAATCACGTTCATGGTTGCAGAAATATTGGTTGCAGCAGCGGACTGCTGACTTGCAGCCGCCGAAATGCTCTGAATGAGGTCGGCAAGATCGTGCGAAACCTTCTCGATTTCGCCCAGCGCGAGGCCGGCGTCCTCGGCCAGGCGGGCACCGGCGACCACCTCGGCGGTGGTCTGTTCCATCGAGCTGACCGCCTCGTTGGTATCGGACTGAATCGTCTGCACCAGGGTTTCAATTCGCTTGGTCGCGTTCGAGGCGCGCTCAGCGAGTCGCTGCACTTCGTCGGCAACCACCGCGAAGCCGCGGCCCGCCTCACCGGCAGATGCCGCCTGAATAGCAGCGTTCAGCGCCAGAATGTTTGTCTGTTCGGCGATGTCGTTGATCAGTTCGACGATGGATCCGATTTCCTGCGAGGACTCGCCAAGTCGCTTGATTCGCTTCGAGGTTTCCTGGATCTGGTCGCGGATCGAATCCATGCCCTGGATGGTCTGTCGCACGATGGCCGCACCCTTTGCGGCAATCTGCACCGAGCGTTGCGCCACTTCCGCGCTTTCCGAGGAGTTCTTCGACACCTCATCGATCGACACGGCGATTTCGTTGATGGCCGCGGAGGCGGAGGTAATCTGCTGGGCCTGATGCTCTGCGGCTTCAGCCAGATGCATCGCGGTCGCCTGGGTCTCCTGCGCAGCTGCCGACACCTGCACCGCTGTCTCGTTGATGGTGGTAACCAGAGATCGCAGCGCCTCGACCGCGAAGTTGATCGAGTCCGCGATGGCGCCTGTGATGTCCTCGGTAACGGTCGCCTTTACGGTCAGGTCGCCTTCGGCCAGCGAGCCCATCTCGTCGAGCAGTCGCAGAATGGCTTCCTGGTTTCGCTGGTTGAGTTCGGCCGACATCTGGTAACGATTCTGCTGATCGCGAACCAGGGTGATACCGAGCAGGATGACGAGGACGATGGCGGCAGCCGCGGCGATGCCGCCCCAAAGCGGATTCGGGAAGGTTCGGCTGGTGGACAGCTTGTCGATGCGGACAGCGACATTGCGCGCCTTCAGCAGGACGTCCTGGCTGTCGTTGAAGATTGCATCAGCGGCCTGCTTGACCACCTGCAATCCGGTCGAGGCCTCGATGATCTTGCCGACGGGCTCGTTGAGGGTTTCCCACTGCTCCGAAACGTCGACCAGAATATCGCGGGCATTGGGCTGGTCGATCGGCCTGATGTTGAGCGCAGGCGCGCCATCGATCAGGCCGGTAAGGACGGATCGATAGAGCGCGGCGTCACGATTGAAGCCATCGGCGGCTGATTGTGCATCTTCGCCACCCTGACCAATCTCCTGGACACGGCGAATCATGCGGTCGGCCAGCAACATCTGGCGAGTGGCGATATAGACCTGTCCGGCACCACCATTGCGCTCTGTGAGGATATTGACGACCTCGTTCATGCGCGAGTTCAGGATCGGCATGGTCGAGTTGAATTCGGATGAAATCGTTGCGGTGTCGAGGACGAGGCTCTTGCCGTCGAGAATCTTGGTCGCGTTGGTCAACACCGGTGCCCAGGCGTTGTTGAGGGCTTTCAATTCCGTAGCGACACCGGGCTCATCGGCGTAGGCGGGCATGCCAGCGTAGGGCGAAGGTTCCTTGGCATTGCCCTTGTTCAGGTAGCCGAGGTAGGCATCGATGTCCTTGGTCGTCTTGGCCAGTTCGTCGAATGCGAGTTCGTTGCCGCCCGCAGCGTTCGCCGCGTAGGTGGTCAGGGCCTGCGAGGCCACCTGGATCTCCGTAGTCAGCGAGCTCGCTTGTCGATCGTGGTTACTCTTGATGTTGAGGTAGATAAAGTCCGCCGCCGCGAACGCAATGGCAAGAACCAGCAACACGATCAAGATTGTGTTGAGGCTGCCCGTGCGCTCGGAGCCCGAGAGTGCGCTGGAAGTTGTGCTCATCTTTGTTACCTCACCCCTAAGTTGCACTTTCCGGCCAGACTCCCGCGGTCTGCTACCGGCTTGATGTTATGCCGATGCCTGCTGGAATTCCGCGGTGCGGACCAGCACGGACATGCTGAACAATCCCCATAAAACTTCGCCAAGCTGTACTTTTTCGCCAACGTAACGACTGTAGCGCTCGTCTTCCTCGCCGAGCGCGTGCGAACGCTGCTCATCCGAGAAGCTGCGTTGGCCAAGCACCTCGTCAACAAGCAGGCCGACGCTGCCGCCATGCTGACGGACCACGAGAACGCGCGTCGAATCCGAAAGAACGGTGCGCGTGCCTTCGATGTAGTTGCGCAGGTCAATCACCGCGACGAGATTGCCGCGAACATTGGCCACGCCGAGCATCCAGGGCTGGGTACCAGGGACGACGGTCAATGAAGGCATGGTCAGAATTTCATTGACTTCGGAAATGCTGCTGACCATGTGGTGGTCGCCGATCCGGAAGCCGATGCCGCGCCACAATCCGGGCGCGTCGATCTGCTCGGGGATACCGGCGACGTGCGCAAGGCTGCGTCGCTCGTAGTCGGCGAGGATCTCGAAAGGACCGGAGGGCTGGGAATCGACGGAATTGACCATGCTCATCAGTTCAACCTGGCAGCAGCGTGTCAATTCGTTGCAGCAGGGCCTTCGCGTCGACAGGTTTGGTCAGAAAATCCTTGGCGCCCTGGCGCAGACCCCAGACACGATCCGTCTCCATCGTCTTGGTGGTGACGATGAGGATGGGAATATGACCGGTCCCGGCATCGCGGCTGAGGTCGCGGGTCGCCTGGAATCCGTTCATGCCCGGCATGATGACGTCCATGATGACCAGGTCCGGGTGCTCGCGCTTGACTCCGACGATGCCTTCTTCGGCGCTTGCGGCACTGCTGACACGATGACCGGCCTTCTCCAGCAACGTCGTGAATACACGTACGTCGGTCGGAGAGTCGTCAATGATGAATATGTGCGCCACCGCCTTACCCCTGTGAGTCGAATGGCCAAGCCGCCGGAATTACTTCCAGTCCACGTGACGCCGGATGGCGCCGAGCAGTTCCTCGCGCGTGAACGGCTTGGTCAAATATTGTTCGGAACCGACAATTCGCCCGCGCGCCTTGTCAAACAGGCCGTCTTTCGACGACAGCATGATCACCGGCGTGCCCTTGAACATCTGGTTGTTCTTGATCAGCGCGCAAGTCTGATAGCCATCCAGCCTCGGCATCATGATGTCGACAAAGATGATCTGGGGCTGCTGGTCGGAAATCTTCGCCAGCGCCTCAAACCCGTCGGTCGCCGTCACGACGTCGCAACCTTCCTTGCGCAGCAAGGTCTCCGCTGTCCGGCGGATGGTCTTCGAATCATCGATGACCATGACTTTCAGGCCGCTAAAGCTGCCCTGCTTGGTCTCATCCACCTGGTAAGGACCCCCAACCGCTTATGCTGAATAATTGGACACGCAAGATCCGTGCCTACCAAGATCCAATCTCGAACCAGCCAGACTTGTGCGTTCCCTTTCGGCAACGCACGACACTCGCAGGCATGAGGAATGGTCCATGCTTCTTAACCAATTCTTAGCTAATCTGTCAAGTTTAGCGTCTAAGTCCCCGGAAATCTTGAGAACCTGTTCGCCGTTCTACCTTGCTATCGACCGCTGCCGCAGTCGCCGAGTGTAATATAGCGCGCCCTGTTCGTCGCAGGCCCGCGGATTTCCTTCCCCCGCTCCAGGAGTTGTCAAATGGCTCGCAGCCTGGCCGTCCTCATGGATGCCATTGCCGACATCAAGATCGCCAAGGATACGACCTTCGCGCTCCTGCTCGAGGCCCAGCGTCGCGGCCACGCCCTGTACTACCTCGGCCATGGTGATCTTGCCATACGCGATGGCAGCGCCAGGGGTCGCCTGGCCCGCCTGAGCGTAAAGGACGATCCGTCCGACTGGTACGCGCTCGGCGAGCCCGAATGGCGGGATCTGCGCGAATTGGACATCATCCTGGCGCGCAAGGATCCGCCGGTCGATTCCCAGTTCATCTACGACACCCAGGTCCTGCAGATCGCACAGGATGCCGGGGTACTGGTCGTGAACGACCCTCGCGGGCTGCGTGATGCCAACGAGAAGCTGTTCGCCCAGCATTTCCCGCAGTGCTGTGCGCCGACCCTGGTGGCACGCAGCGCGGCCGAGCTCAGACGATTCGCTGCCGAACACGGCAAGATCGTTCTCAAGCCGCTGGATGGCATGGGCGGACGCAGCATCTTCCTTTCCGCGCATGGCGATCCCAACCTGAACGTTATTCTCGAAACCCTGACCGAGAACGGTCAGGCCTTCGCCATGGCACAGAAGTTCATTCCCGAAATCAGCGCAGGCGACAAGCGCATCCTCATGATCGACGGGGAGCCCGTGCCCTACGCGCTCGCCCGCATCCCGCAAGGCGATGAGTTCCGAGGCAATCTTGCCGCAGGCGGCAAGGGCGTTGGCGTACCGCTCTCGGACCGTGACCGCTGGATTGCAGCCGAGGTCGGCCCCGAACTCAGGCGCCGCGGCATGTTGTTCGTAGGCCTGGACGTGATCGGAGACTGGCTGACCGAGGTCAATGTCACCTCGCCCACCTGCCTGCGCGAACTTGACGCACAATTCGGGCTCAATATTGCCGCCCAGCTGTTCGACGTCATCGAATCCCGAATCGCGTGAATTCCAATCCTGCCAATCGCTCCGCCGACCGTCTCGGCGTGACTTTCCTGTTTTCGCTGATTGCCCATGCGGTACTCGTACTGGGTATCACGTTCAGCATCGCGGAATCGGCACCCTCCTTGCCTGCACTGGACGTGATCCTGGTCCAGTCGGCCAGCGGCGAGGCACCCGAAAAGGCAGACTTCCTCGCCCAGGCCAGCAATAGCGGCGGTGGCGAGTCGGACAAGGCCAAGCGTCCGACCGACCCGCTTTCGAGCCCGATTCCAAAGCCTGTCGCCGGCATTACGCCACGCCCCACGGAAACCGGGGCACCCCGCCCCACTCCCCCTGCAAAGACCGAATTGCTGACCACGCGCAGCGCCGAGCGAAGCGTCGAGACGGCCAGCGAAACGCCTGATCGACCGGATCTCAGGGCGCCGACGGAGCGCGAGATCATCGAGCGCAAGCTGGAAATGGCCCGCCTGGCACAGGAGATTCAGCGCGAGAGCGAGCAGTACGCCAAGCGTCCGAAACGGAAGTACATTTCGGCCAACACCAAGGAGTACGAATACGCCAGCTACATGGCCGCCTGGGTCGCGCGGATCGAACGCATCGGCAATCTCAATTACCCGGACGAAGCGCGTCGCCAGGATCTGCATGGCCAGTTGGTCCTGACCGTCGGGCTGAACCGCGATGGCAGCGTGAAAAGCGTCGACATCATCCAGCCCAGCGGACACAGGATTCTCGACGACGCGGCCATCCGCATCGTCCATCTCGCCACGCCTTTCAACCCGCTGCCGACGAAGGGCGAGGTTGTCGACGAGCTCTATATCACACGGACCTGGCAGTTCCTCGAAGGCAATATCCTGCGGAATCGGTGATCGCTGAACGGTTCGGGCATGCCTGCACAAGGCAGCTCGCAAACATTGACGAATCGGGAAGGTCGAAACGCCCGAGTATCGGTTTTCCCGATCACCGCTCTGGGCCACGGACCATGGCTTGCCGGTGCACGCCGCGAATGTCAGGATCGTGCGGTGGTGATGGAAGAATCAGGGTGCGGGATGGTCAGTAGCAAGGCGTCAACGGTCGAAGCCTATCTTGAGGAGCTGCCGCCGGAACGGCGCGAGGTCATCGCCAGCGTGCGCGACCTGGTCAACGCCCATTTACCGGAAGGCTACGAGGAAACCATGGCACACGGGATGATCGCCTGGGTGGTACCTCTGTCGCGCTTCGCCGGGACCGTCAACGGACAGCCACTGAGCTATGCCGCGCTGGCCGCGCAAAAGAACAACTACGCACTCTATCTCATGTGCGACAGCCTGAGTGCGAATGACGGCGAAAAACTGCGCGCAGCCTATGCGCGGGCCGGCCGCCGGCTCGACATGGGCAAGAGCTGCCTGCGCTTCAAGCGCCGCGCAGACCTGTTCGACGAGGCCGTCGCCGAACTGATTGCAGCCACGTCGGTCGAGGAAACCATCCGGCGCCACGAGTCGACGCGCAAGCGACCCTGATAGCCGTCATGGTCCGGGCAGCCCGGCACGCCGTACAATGGCGATCATGCTTGAGCCCTCGTCCCTTTCGAATCAGCTGCTGATCGCCATGCCAAGCCTGCGCGATCCGAACTTCTCGCGCGGCGTCGCGCTGGTCTGCCAGCACGGAGAGGACGGCGCCATGGGCATCATGATCAACCGCCTGTCCGATTACCGGCTCGGCGACGTGCTCGCACAGATGAACTTGCGATCGGACTTGCCCGACGTGATCGACTCTCCGGTCCTGATTGGCGGGCCGGTGCAGCCGGAACGCGGATTCGTGCTGCATACGCCCCATGGTGGCTGGGATTCCTCGTTCCGTATTTCGGATCTGATCAGCGTCACGACTTCGCGAGACATTCTCGCCGCAATCGCCTCGGGCAATGGCCCGCAAGATGCCATTGTCGCGCTGGGCTATTCAGGCTGGAGTCCGGGCCAGATCGAGCACGAATTGCGCGAGAACGCGTGGCTTACTGCGCCCGTGGACAATGCCATCCTGTTCAGTACACCGCTGGACGAGCGCTGGCAGGCGTCGGCCGCGCTGGTCGGTGTCAATCTCGAGCAGATCTCGCCTTATGCCGGCAACGCGTGAATGAGCCTTTCCGAGCCGGCCGGCTATGTGCTGGGCTTTGACGTCGGCACGCGCTTGATAGGCGTTGCCATCGGCCATCCGATGACCGGTACTGCGCGCGCGCTGGCTACGGTAAAGGTCACCCAGGCCAAGCCTGACTGGAATGCGCTTGACGGACTCGTACGCGAATGGCAACCCGTTGCAATGGTGATCGGGTTGCCGCTCGCACTGGATGGCAGCGAACAGGCCATGACCGCAATAGCCCGCGCATTCGGTCGCAAACTCGCGGCACGCTATTCTGTCTGCGTACACGAAGCCGATGAGCGATTCACTTCGAAAGAAGCCGCCCGGCGCTTTGCCAGCCAGCGCGCGCAAGGAACGGCCAGGCGCAAGCACGGCGCCGATATCGATGCCCTGGCGGCACAGATCATTCTTGAATCCTGGCTCGCCCTGCCGGGTAACAACGGAAGCTCGACATGAGTGAACACGCACTGGACTCCAACGGGCGCCTGCGCCATCTGATCACGCTCGAGGGATTGGGCCGCCAACACATCGAGGACCTGCTCGATCGGGCCTGCGAATTGCGCCTGGCCTTCGCCGACGGCGCCTGCGGGCCACAACTTCTGCGGGGACGCACGATCGTCAATCTCTTCTTCGAAGCTTCAACGCGCACACGTTCGAGCTTCGAGCTGGCTGCGCGCCGTCTCGGCGCCACGGTGCTCAATTTCGAAATGTCGAGCTCCTCGACCAGCAAGGGAGAAACCCTGGAGGACACCCTGGCCACGCTCGAGGCCATGCAGGCCGATGCCTTTGTCGTGCGCCATAGGGAAAACGGCACACCGGAGCGCCTGGCCAGACACGCAAAACGTGCGGCAGTTCTCAATGCAGGCGATGGCAATCACGCCCATCCGACCCAGGGTTTGCTCGATGCCCTGACCATTCGCGATCGGCACCCGGATTTCAGCCGACTGAAAGTGACCCTGTGTGGCGATATTCGACATTCCCGGGTCGCGCGCTCGGATCTTCACGTGCTCGGCGCTCTCGGAACCGGCGAGATTCGCCTTTGCGGTCCCGCGGCGCTGATGCCGCCCGTGGACGAATTCCCCGGCTGCCGGGTATTCGAGGATTTCGACGACGCCCTCTCGGGCAGTGACGTGCTGATCATGCTTCGCCTGCAACGTGAACGCATGGCCGAGGCGCTGGTCAGTGATGAAGCGGAGTACTTCCGACGATTCGGCCTCACATCAGAGCGCCTGCGCCATGCGGCCCCCGAAGCACTGGTCATGCATCCAGGGCCAATGAATCGCGGCATCGAAATCGCTGCGGACGTTGCCGATGGCCCGCAATCAGTGATCCTGGAGCAGGTATCCAACGGCATTCCGGTGCGCATGGCGGCGTTGGCCAGCCTGCTCGGCGCTTGAGGGCGCGCCCATGCGCCCGGTCAGGCAACAACGGCGCAAGGCCACAATTCCGCGGAACATCGGATTCACACGCCCTTCGCCCTGAGCCTGTCGAAGCGCAGTTGAAGCGCGCTCATGGGCCCCCCTGGAGGATCAGGACCGGCTCGGCTCGGCTCGAACGAAACCTGATCGGATCTTCGAACGCCGCATTCAGTCGGTTTGTTCGCGCACGACATACCAGCGGCGACTGGCCCAGCCCGGACCTGCCGCGCCATCATCGAGAGCGGCCACCAGCCGGGATCCCGGATAGCCAGGCAACAACGTCAGCAACTCGCGTTCATTGAGCGCGTGCATCTCGAAAACGGCGCTGCGTCTCCACAGTATGCGGCGCAGTGGATTCAGCCAGCGATTCGGTATCAGGTCGTACAGGCGACCGCGAATGCTTGTATCGGTACCGGCCACAAACTGGAATGCAGCCACGCCGCCCGGTCGCAGGATGCGCAGGAATTCTTCCACGTAGCCCCTCGCCAGGGCAGCCGGGATGTGTTGCAGGGTCATGCAGGAATAGACGAGGTCGACACTGCCATCGGCGATGCCTTCGAGTCTGGGCGAGTGATTTTCGACAAAGCGCAGATTGGCCCTGTCGGCATTCAGTGAGCGCGCCTTGTCGATCATGCTTGACGAGACATCGATGCCGAGCACGGACTCGAAGTGACCGCTCAGTGCGCGCGACAGGCGACCGGCCCCACACCCGAAATCGACAGCAAGCTGACGCCTGGCCGGGAGCTGCTGATCCGCCAGCCAGGCCATTTGCGCGTCGATCTCCAGCTGCCCGGTGGCCATGAATTCCTCGACGCCCCAGCGTCCCCCGCGCTTGTCGGAGCGCGAAAGCACGGCCCACAGGGGATCTTCGCGGCCGAGCACGGCCCAGACTCTGCGCAACTCGTCGAGCTGCGCATTTCCACTCGGCATGGACACTTCAGTCAGACTTCAAGATTCGATGCAGCCCACTCAGGAAGTTTCGCTGAGTTCGACGCCGTCCAGACCCTGCGACAGCGTATGCGCGTCGCCACCCTGGGCAAGCTTGATCTTGAGTCGGACCTCGTTGGTCGAGTCGGCGTGGCGCAGCGCGTCCTCATAGGAAATCTCGCCAGCCTGATAAAGCTCGAACAGGGCCTGATCGAAGGTCTTCATGCCGAGGTTGGTCGATTCCTTCATCACATCCTTGAGCTTGTGGATGTCGCCCTGCCGGATGTAATCCTGGACCAGTGGCGTACCCAGCAGAACCTCGATGGCGACACGGCGCGACTTGCCGTCCGGCGTCGGAATCAACTGCTGCGCTACCACACCCTTGAGGTTCAGGGACAGGTCCATGAACAACTGGGCGCGGCGGTCTTCGGCAAAGAAGTGGATGATGCGATCCATGGCCTGGTTGGCGTTGTTCGCATGCAGCGTGCACAGGCACAGATGACCGGTTTCCGAGAAGTTGATCGCGTGTTCCATTGTCTCGCGCGTACGCACCTCGCCGATCATGATCACATCGGGTGCCTGGCGCAGCGTGTTCTTCAGCGCGTTCTCCCAGCTGTCGGTATCAATGCCGAGTTCGCGCTGGGTGATGATGCAGCCTTCGTGCTTGTGCACGTACTCGATCGGATCCTCGATCGTGATGATGTGGCCGGTCGAGTTCAGATTCCGATAGCCAAGCATGGCCGCCAACGAGGTCGACTTACCGGTACCGGTCGCGCCGACGAAGATGATGATGCCGCGCTTGGTCATCGCCAGGGTCTTGATGATCGGTGGCAGGTTCAGTTCGTCGACCGTCGGGATCCGGGTTTCGATGCGGCGCAGGACCATGCCTACGCAGTTGCGCTGGTAGAAGCACGAAACACGGAAGCGGCCGACGCCGGTGACTGCAATCGCGAACTGGCACTCATGGGTCTTCTCGAACTCCTCGCGCTGCGAGGGCGTCATCACGTTCAGCACCATGTCGCGCGCCTGCTGCGGCGTCAGCGCGTTCTGCGTGATCGGCGAGATGCGCCCGTGAACCTTCATCGACGGCGCCACGCCGGCCGTGATGAAAAGGTCGGACGCCTTCTTGTGCACCATCAATTTGAGGAACGAGGTGAAGTCTACGCTGCTCATGGCCATCTCCCTGCGCCGGACTGAACCGGAGTTGCGAACATCTTACACCGCCCGCGCCAGACTGGAACGCGAGGAGGAGCACAGGCTGGGGGGGCGGGATTGGGGAAGTCGGGAGTCGCTAGTCAGCAGAGCGGCATGAGCCCGAGCCGGTTGACTCCGGTTTCTACTGGTTATCCCCGCTTGCTATTCCCTGTCCCCGACTTTTCAATCCCGATCAATCAGCGAAGTGCGGCGCGTATCCGACATCAGCAGATAGACGATCAACGATATCCCGATACAAGCGGTCACATACCAGTAGAACCACGATTCGTGGCCGATGCCCTTGAACCACAGGGCCATGTATTCGGCCGTTCCACCGAACAGGGAAACGGTCAGCGCATAGGGCAGGCCGACGCCGAGCGCGCGTATCTCGACCGGGAACAGTTCGGCTTTCACCACGGCATTGATGGCGGTGTAGCCGGAAACGATCACCAGAGCCAGCATGATCAGACCGAATGCTTCGAGGGCGCTGCCCACCGAACCGAGTCGGGTCAGGATAGGCACGGTCAGCACGGTCCCGAGCACGCCGAAGGCGATCAGGATGGGACGACGCCCTATGCGGTCCGAGAGCGCGCCAATCAACGGCTGCAGAAGCATGTAGATGGTGAGCGTGGCAGCCGATATCAGCGTTGCCGTCTGCTTGCTCATGCCGACACTGTTGACAAGGAACTTCAGCATGTAGGTGGTGTAGGTGTAGAACGCGACCGTGCCGCCGAGCGTGAGGCCGATGACGGTCAGCACGGCGCGGGGATGGCGCATCAAGGCGCGCAATGAACTGGATGCGGGCTTGCCGTCGCGCGACTTTCTGAATGACTCCGTCTCGGCCATGTTGCGGCGCAGATAGAGCGCGGTGACCGCGCACAACGCGCCAATGACAAACGGAATTCGCCAGCCCCAGTCATCGAGCTGCTCCGGGGTCAGGAACACTTGCTGAAGCAGGATCAGCACGGCCAGGGCAATCAGCTGCCCCATGATCAGGGTGACGTACTGAAAGCTGGACCAGAACCCCCGGTGGTCCGCCGTGGCCATCTCACTGAGGTAGGTCGCCGATGTGCCGTACTCGCCGCCAACGCTGAGACCCTGCAGCAAACGGGCGAAAATAAGCAGCGCCGGCGCGGCAATGCCGATGGAGGCATAACCCGGCGTCAGCGCAATGATCAGGGACCCCGCGCACATCAGCGTTACCGACAGCATCAACGCCGACTTTCGACCGTGGCGATCCGCCCACAAGCCCATCAGCCAGCCGCCAAGCGGACGCATCAGGAAGCCGACCGCGAAGACCGCTGCCGTATTCAGCAGCTGTGCGGTGCGATCGCCTTCCGGGAAGAACGCTTTCGCGAAATAAAGCGAAAACGCTGCGTAGACATACCAGTCATACCACTCGACCAGATTGCCGACCGAGCCGCTGAAGATGGATCTCAGGCGCTGGCGCGTCCCCATCGTGCTCACGGGGAAGGCTGCCTCATGGCCGACTCCGGATGCACTTTCCGGCCGGGCAGGCGTCGTGACGAAAGTGCCACTTGATCAGAGCCTCCCTAGTTCCTTGCATTGCCGTGGTGCTTGCTCCAGAACTGCTGCATCTCGAGATAGGTAAACGAAGCGGACCAGGTAATCAGCACCAGGCCGACCAGAGACTCTGTCCCGATAAGGAACCGCACCGCACCGACCGGCGTCAGATCGCCGAATCCGAGCGTCGAGAACGTGGTTGCGGAAAGGTAAACGGCATTCGCCAGATGGATGGGCTCCGAGGCCCCTGCAATATGGCCACAGGCCGGCCACATCATCAGCAGCCAGCAGACAACGCCGAAGAGCCAGATCTCGACGATGTGCAAGGCCAGGATGGCCCAGATCGCGAGCAGAACCTTGCGACGCCTCAGCATGCGGCTGCGCGCGGCCAGTCGTATCGAAATCCAGGACAGGCCTTCGTAGTGGACAAGAACCGACACGCCGGCGATAAACAGCGTTGCCAGCACAACCACGATGTGAGCAGCTAGATAATGGATGTCCGTTGGCACCGAACCCGGATCAGGCATGGCTGCATTCGCCTCGACAATGGCATCGCAGCGCGTCGCTGCCGTGACAGTCTAAGGCAAGGCTGAGCAAGTGACGCAATCGTCAAGGCAATCACAAGGTCTGCCCGTCGTGGTGCAGGACGCGGCGAAGGCTGGTTGCCTCATCTACGAATGCAATCGAAGTCGAGTTGGAGCGAGGCCTTCAAGGCTCGGTCACGATCTCGCGATGCATCGGCGCGAGCTTGGCCAGCAGCTTGTTTTGTGCGCGGAAGGGAATGTTCCGCTCGTCCATGGCCAACTGCAATGCCTCGACCAGGGCGTTGAATGTGGCTTGGTTGATGGTCAGTTTCTCGTGCGCTTCACGCATGCTCTTGCCGGTATAGGTGCAGGGCCCGCCAAGAATGACGCAGAACTGCTCCGACAGCATCGCCTTGACGTGCTTCTGGTCGGCTTCGGCGAAGTACTCGATCGTGCGCGAGTCTTCGACCAGCTTGATCATGAAAACTTCCATCAGTTCATCGAGACCCTGCTTGCCACCGAATTGTTCGAACACCGGCAGCAGCGAAGGATCCGCTGGCGCGGGATCTTCATCTGCCATGGCCCCATGCGAAATCGAAAGCACGCCGACCAGTAACGACAGGAGCAGCAGCCGGATGATGTCTGTTGGTCTGTTCACGATATCTCCGATCCGGCTTCAGAAGCCGACCTGCAAGGATGCATAGATTCCGTCCTGATTGTCCTGGTTCACGATGGAGCCAAGGTTTGCGTAGGCAAGCATCAAGGACAGGTGCTTGTTTGGCGCCCAGGCGACGAACGCATCGAACCAGTCGTCTTCGGCGGCGATACTGAGGTTGTCAGGCTTCATTCGGTACTCGGCACCGATGGCGACATTTCGCGAGACCAGCCAGGCGATTGATCCCTCCAGCTGCGGCTCGTAGCTGTCATTCAGATCACCGCCAAAGCCGAGGATGCCGATCTGGTTGGCCTTGGTGAAGCGCAGGGTCAGGTTCGCAAGCAGGCTCTGGCTGAGATAGAGCTTGGTCGCACTGAGGTAGAAGTCGACACCCTGGTCGTCCTTGGCGCCAATAGCCTGGAGCACCGCCGCTCGATCATTCTTCTTGAACTGGGCGCCCACGGATATCTGCGGCAGCCAGCGATCCTGATCAAGCACGGCATCGCCGACCAGTCGGAGTTTCACGCCAAGGATGTCCTGGGTAAACGTGTAGCCCTGGCCAAGTCCGAGTGCGGCCCCGACCTGCTCGGTGTCGAATCTTTGTTGCGCATAGGAGAGCTCAACGCGATCGAGGAATCCGACCAGGGCGCCCGCTACATCGAGATGGTAGTCGGGCAGAGTGAGTCGGGTCAGGAAGGCATTCGCACCAATCTGGCTATCCGTGCCGTAACCCCCGATCACGGCCCAGGGCGTCAAGCCACCTCCCGCTGCTCCCTCCACTTCACTCACGCCGCCAGTCAGCAACAACCGGTCGCTGCCGGCAACCGTATCTTCCGGCAGCGCCGACTCGGCCGCAGTCGGAGCTTCTTCTGCCATCGCGAAGCCGCTGACAGTCGCTGCAATGGCAGTGGCCAAAAGCAGGCGTACGCCGAATTCCTGTGTGCAATTCATCAAGGCATCGTCCCCTGTTCGCAACCAACCATACAACGTGGAGGCAGCCTTCGACGACCGCTTCGACTCTCGCAACCCGCCGGATCCACATTGCGGCCGCATCCTGGCCCTGCGAATCCGGTCGGCTCGAAGAGCCATGCACCGAGGGCCATGGACCGGTGTTGTTGCGAGATTCTTTCACCGACGTCGATTTCTCAATCGCGCTCAGGAAGGTTCTCTGGTCGCTTCATGCGAAGAATCAGTCCGGACCCGATCCAGGCATGGCCCAATCCATCCCCGCCGTTCATCCAGCGCCTCTGCAACGAAACGCTCTGTGCATCCCACCAAGACTTGCGCGCACTGACCACCATAGCCTGCGCGCGCCGCAGGCCAATCAGCATGGCCCTGGGGCGCCTATCGGCCAGAAGCGGACGCTCAGGCGAACCCAAATGGCTCTCACTTGTAAGTCAGGCGAAAGATCTGGGGTTAGAAGGGCTAGCGATCACTTGGGTGTCGCGAAGGCGTGATCAGACTTCGCAATATCGTTCAACATATCTCTCGCAATTCCAACGCCTTGTTCTGATGCAATCGGTGAGACACAATCAACTTGATGCCACATTGCATGACACACATTCCATTTTTTGGAAAGCCGATACCAATCGAATGCCCGCATGGTCCTCACCTGCCAGTGCGAACGAAGGTCAGTCACAAGTCTGCTGCGCTCAGAGCCAGTCGTGTTCTCGATGGCGCCGAGCATCACGACCCAAGCAGATTCTGGAACCATCGCTCCTCGATACAACTGGACTGCGCAAAGCGCTAGCAATACGCAGGCCAGTGCCCCTACTGCGAAAAAGCTCCTTTTGTAAGCCAGGAACGCAAGCAAAGCGAGAGAAGCGACTACGGCCATCAAGATGGCAATACCGAGAAGATCGAAGTACAACTGATATGGGTGATATCCGAGATACATGGAAGGACTTGTTCACCTTGCGCCGTCAGCCATGCCGCGCCAAATGCGTCGGCTTCAGTGAGTATGTAGCATTGGCGTTCCAGGTAGTGCGGCGACATCTTGAGCCTCGTGTCGTGCCGTGACTGTCGTCGAGCGGCCAGAAGCTGACGTTCACCAGTTCAGGCCTCCGCGAAAGTATCCTCAAAATCAGGGTAGCCCCCCATTCGTGCGACCAGCGAATTCACCCAGACTTAATGACAGGAATGGTGAGATACGAGTCTCGACAATCAGGAGAAGTGCCATGAGCGAAAAATCGGCAACAGTCCATTGGGAGGGTCGCGGCAAGCAAGGTGTAGGCAAGATCAGTACCGACACCGAGGCTTTGCGTTCCTATCCCTATGGTTTTGGCAGTCGCTTTGAGGATGACCGCAGCGGCAGCAATCCGGAAGAACTGATCGCCGCTGCTCATGCCGCGTGCTTCACGATGGCGTTTTCCTTCGCCTGCGACAAGGCCGGCTTTGGCACGACCTTGGTGGACACCAAAGCGCACGTACGCTTGATGAAGGAAGGCGAGGGCTTCAAGATCAGTCGTATTCGTCTGGTCATGCAAGCGCGCGTTCCTGGTATCGACCAGCAACGCTTTCAGGAAATTGCTGAGCAGGCCAAGCAGAACTGTCCAGTCTCCAAGGCTTTGTCTGGTGTGCCAGAGATCGTTCTGGAAGCCACTCTGCAGGATTAGAACTTGATGCGCGCCGATCAAGTCTGGCGGGCCCTGGAACCTGGGGGCAGGTCAGACGCGCGGACTTTCCTCGAATGCGCAACGCGCTTGGATGAATGGCGATCTCTGTCGGCCCACCAGGAGCCGAGGCCGGCTAGCGCAGATCAGCGATGATCACTTTCGAAGCGTTGTGCCCGGGGGCTCCGGTAACCCCACCTCCCGGGTGCGTGCCGGCGCCGCAGAGATAGAGGCCCGGCAAGGCCCCGCGATAGTCGGCCTGGCCCAGCATCGGCCGTGCACTGAACAACTGATTGAGACTCAATGCGCCATGAAAAATGTCGCCGCCGATCAGTCCGAACGTGCGCTCCAGATCCATTGGTGTCAGCGCCTGGCGACCCAGCACCGAATCCCTGAATCCCGGTGCGAACCGATCGACGCTGGCAATCATCAGATCCGCCACTTCGTCGCGATGGTCATCCCAGTTTCGACCATCCGGCAGAACCGGCGAGACCTGCTGGCAGAACAGGCTGGCGACATGCTGGCCCTCAGGGGCGAGGCTGTCGTCCAGCGTTGACGGAATCAGCATCTCCACGATGGGCTCACGCGACCATCCATGTGCGAGCGCATCGGAATAGGCGCGGTCCATGTAGGCCAGACTGGGGGCCATGATGATGCCGGCGGTCAGGTGATCGCCCTGCCCCGGCAAGGCGCTGAAATCGGGCAACCGCGAAAGCGCCACGTTCATGCGGAATGTGCCCGAGGCGCACTTCCAGTGGGCCATGCGCTCGCGTGTCGGTTGTGGCACCACGTCACGCGCCAGCAGGCGCTCGTACAGCAACTTCGGATTGACATTGGCAACGATGGAACGCGCATGAAGCACTTCACTGGTATCGGTCACGACGCCGACAGTGCACCCATTCTCGACAATGACTTCACGTACACCGCAGTTCGTCCGAATCTCCACGCCGGCCGCCTCGGCCGCCCTGGCCATGGCCTGGGTAATCGCGCCCATGCCACCGATGGCATGGCCCCAGGCACCCTTGATGCCGTTGACCTCGCCGAATACGTGATGAAGCAGGACGTAGGCGCTGCCCGGCGTGTACGGACTGGCGTAGTTGCCGACGATGCCGTCGAATCCGAAAACCGCCTTGATCGGCTCGCTCTCGAACCAGCGGTCGAGATACTCGGCAGCCGAAATGGTGAACAGATCGAGCAGTTCCTGGCGCAGACCGGTACCGAGCCTGTGCAGTCGCTTGCCAAGCTTGCCGGCGCGAATCAGCTCCGGAATCGCTTTCCACCAGCTGCCATCGGTGATGTTCGGTGGCGGCTCCATGGCCAGCGCGCGCAACACGTCGGCAATCGCCTCGAGTCGCGCCTCGTACTCGGGCAGGCGCTCGGCATCGCGTTGCGAGAATTTGGCCACCTCGGATTGGGTGATACCCGCACCGACGCGCAGGTATTTTCCATCCGGCAATGGAAGGAAGTTGCCGAGCTTGCGTTCGACGATGCGCAAACCATGCTTGTGCAAGTCGAGATCCCGGATCACTTTCGGCTGCAGCAGCGACACCGTGTACGCTGCCACCGAATTGCGGAAGCCGGGATGGAATTCCTCGGTGACCGCCGCACCACCGACCACACCGCGACGCTCCAGCACAGTGACCCTGAGCCCGGCCCTGGCAAGATAGGTCGCGCAGACGAGGCCGTTGTGGCCTGCGCCGATGATGAGAGCGTCGCAGCGAGTGTCGGAATTCTTCATGCGCGGATTATGCGCAGACATCGCTCAATGGGTCACCAGCAGCTGTACCGCGCGCTGCCGCAGGGTCCAGACTGCAGCGACCATTCCGCCGACGCATGCAATGGCGACGTAGTAAGCCGCCGCGTTCGGCTCACCGGCGCGGATCCAGAGGCTGACCACGAGCGGGGTCAGGCCGCCGGAAATGGCATAGGCGATGTTGTAGGCGAATGAAATTCCCGAGAACCGGATCGCAGGCGGAAAGGCGCGCACCATCAAGGTGGGAACGGCTCCCGCAACACCCACAAACAGACCGGCCAGTGCGAAAACCATCGCAAAGTGCTCGGGCACGGTATTCAATATCCAATAGAGCCCTGCGGTTGCCGCTGCAAGACCGACGGCTCCCAGCACCAGAACCCGCTCGACGCCGAAACGGTCGACCGCCATTCCGTAAAGAATGCAGCCGATGCACAAGGCAAACGTCGCCATCGAACTTGCCTTCGCGGCCTCCGCCGGTGCAATCGAGAACAGGCTCTGGACCAGGGTCGGCGTCATCAGGATGACTACGACGATACCTGCGGTCAGCATCCATGTGATCAGCATCGAGCGGACTACCGCACTCCAATGACCCTGCAGCACGACCTTCAAGGGCAAGCCACTGACCAGTTCGCGACGACGGCGCATCTCCTCGAATACGGGTGTCTCTTCCAGATACCTGCGCAGCCAGACGGCGAGCAGTCCGAACAGGCCGCCAATGATGAAGGGAATTCGCCAGGCCCAGGCAAGCACCTCCTCATTGGTCCAGGTCGAGTTGATCCAGGTTGAAACCAGCGAGCCCAGCAGGATCCCGAAGGTGAGCCCCGCCGTCAGTGTGCCGCAGGCGAATCCCATGCGTGACTTCGGCACATGCTCGGACACGAAGACCCAGGCTCCCGGCACTTCGCCGCCAACGGCAGCGCCTTGCAGCACGCGCAGGAGCAGAAGCAGCAATGGCGCTGCAATGCCGATGCTGGCATGGGTCGGCAACAGGCCCATCAGCAGCGTGGGCACGGCCATCAGCAGCACGCTCAGCATGAACATGCGCTTGCGGCCGATGCGGTCGCCGAAATGCGCCATGACGATGCCGCCAAGCGGGCGCGCCAGATAACCGGCTGCGAAGATGCCGAAGGTCTGCAGCTGTCGCAGCCACTCGGGCATGTCCGGCGGAAAGAACAGCTGCGCTATGACAGCAGTAAAGAAAACGAAGATGATGAAATCGTAGAACTCGAGCGCACCGCCGAGCGCGGCGAGCATCAGGGTGCGCTTGTCGCGGCTGCTGAGCGAGTGGCTTGTGGCGTCGATCATCGATCGAGGGCTCCCTGAAACGGATGGTCGACATATACCACTCTTGCGAGCCTCGCGGGAGTCGACAAACAGCAGCAATCCGGCAGAATGATCCGATTCACGTCACTGTTGACGCCCGCTACTCCGGCCATCTGATGCTTCGACTCCCGGCGCTACTTGATCGCTACGCGCTAGCCCTTGTCGCCACAGTGATTGTGGCTATCGCATTTCCCTGCAGAGGTGAAGCGGCCACGGCGCTCGATGCGGTTTCGGCGATTGCAATTGCCCTTCTGTTCTTCCTGCACGGTGCGCGGCTGTCGCGTGACGCGATCATCGCCGGGCTTATCCACTGGCGCCTGCATCTGCTGGTCCTGGCCTGCACGTACGTGATGTTTCCCCTGCTCGGGATGGGCATCGAGTGGCTGTTGCCAGGCGGGTTGCTAGCTGCGGACCTGATGATCGGTGTTCTGTTCCTCTGCGCCCTGCCATCGACGGTGCAATCCTCGATCGCGTTTACGTCAATCGCGCGGGGCAATGTTGCCGCTGCCGTCTGCAGTGCGTCGTTGTCTAACCTGCTCGGTGTGTTCCTGGCGCCGGCATTGGTCGCCCTGCTGTTGCACGCCGAAAACTCCGGCGGGACGGCACTCGGCTCGATCGGCAGGATCGTCATGCAGTTGTTTGTGCCGTTCGTGGCCGGTCATTTGGCACGCCCGCTGATCGGGCGCCTGGTCGATCGCAGTGGCCGACTATTGGCCTATACGGACCGCGGTACGGTCTTGCTTGTTGTCTACACTGCCTTTAGCGCCTCGGTGGTCGACGGGCTATGGGCACAGTTGCCGCTCGCATCGCTGCTGATCCTGCTCGGCATTGTCACGCTGTTGCTGGGCCTGGCGCTGGGTTTCACAACCTTGCTCAGTCGCCTGCTTGGGCTAAGCCGCGAAGATGAAATCGCCGTCGTTTTCTGTGGCTCGAAGAAGAGCCTGGCCAGCGGCGTACCGATCGCGAAGATCCTGTTCGCCGGCAATCCCGCACTGGGCATGATCGTGGTCCCGGTGTTGCTGTACCACCAGCTCCAGCTGATGGTTTGCGCCGTGCTGGCGCAGCGCTATGCATCGCGCTTATCGCAGGGCGGATCCGATACCCGCCCGCTCGGCGCTCACCGAACGGCTACACATCCAGATAGTGATCGACCAGCAGGAAGGCGAACAAGGCCATCAGATAGATGATCGAATAGTTGAACACCTTCATGGCGAACCAGTCATCCGGCGGATTCAGCAAGCGGATCGCGTAGTACAGAAAGCCCGCGCCAAGCACCAGCGCACCGCCCAGATAGAACAGGCCGCTCATGCCGGTCACATAGGGCAACACGGTGACCAGAAGCAACAGGATGGTATAGGCCAGTACGTGCCAGCGCGTGTAGGTGACCCCGTGCGTGACTGGCAGCATCGGCACCTGGGCGCGTGAGTAGTCTTCGACCCGAAAGATCGCAAGCGCCCAGAAATGCGGCGGCGTCCAAACGAAAATGATCAGGAACAGCAGCAGCGCATAGGGATGCACTTCGCCGGTGACGGCAACCCATCCCAGCAAGGGTGGCGCCGCGCCCGCTGCCCCGCCGATGACTATGTTCTGCGAGGTCGCGCGCTTGAGGAATGCCGTGTAGACAATGGCGTAACCGATCAGGGAGGCGAACGTGAGCACGGCGGTGAGCGTATTCACCAGCAGGACCAGGATCGCCATCGACAGCACACCCAGGCTGAGCGCGAAAATCAGCACCTGCAGCGGCGTCAATGACCCGGTTGCCAGCGGCCGTTGGGAGGTGCGCGCCATCAGGCGGTCGATACGCTGGTCAATCAGGTGGTTGATCGCGGCGGCCGATGCCGCTGCCAGCCAGATACCGAGGAAACCCGCGACAGACTCGCGCAGCGGCGGCCAGCCAGGCACGGCGAGAAACATGCCGATGATCGCGGTAAACACGATCAGGGCAACCACGCGCGGCTTGGTCAGCTCGATGTACTGTCGGGCGATCGATGGCATGCGTCGTTCAAGTTCAAATGGGCGGAGTGCGCGATCACGGTAGCTGTTCGCAGGAGGGAGGTCACGCAATGACTTACTTGGTCACCTTGGCCAGGTCCTTGCGCAGGCCACTGGCATCGAATCCGTCCGGGTAGAACGTCAGCGCGATGGCGTCGGGCTTGACCAGGACCAGCGCCACGCCATCATCGGTATCGGGTTTCCATTCGGCGAAATCGCTGTCAAGGTCCTTGCCGATATCCCAGGGCTGCATCAGGGCTTCGGCATCGGTGCCAACCGGTGGCGTACCCAGATACAGCAACCTCACACGATTGGCCTTCTGGTTCAGGGAAACCCTTGCCCGATGGATCTGGTCGAGCTGCTGCATGCACGCGTCGGCACAGCTGCGACCCGGAATTGCGACAACACTCCAGCGCCACTCCGGATCATGCCAGTCCAGGCGATCCCCACCGGCCAGCTCGACCGGGATGTCATCGACCATTCGTTGCGGGACTATGCCTTCTCCATAGCTGCGAGCATCCGGCACCCAGCCGGAAAACGCGAGCAGCGCGGCAACGCCCATCGGCAGGATGAACAGCGAGGCCAGCAGGATCAGCTGCAAGCGCTTTCGGTTTCGTGTCTGCATTATTCGGTCTCGTTTTTCGGGCGCCGCCAATGCAGCACGATAAAGATGATCAGGGAAGCCAGGGCAAAACAGAACCACTGAAATGCGTAGCCGAGATGCTTCTCCGGCGGGATGATCTGCGGCGTCCATTCCCGCACGAAGTCGGATTCGGGATCCGCATCCAGCAACAGCACGCCGCTGTCGATGCTGCGTCCCAGATCCTCGCCTATTTCTACGGTGTCGATATAGATCGTCAGCTTCGGCCAACTGCTCTGGCCCGGCAGTGCATTGCCACCCATGCGCAGGCCCGTTCCGGGTGCGCGGCCATACAAGCCTTCGATGGTCACCCGATCCACCGGCAAGTCCGGCAGTTCCGGCGCCGAACCGTCGCCACCGTGCGCAAGGAAACCCAGATTGACCAGCAGCGGCAGCGCACCGTCGTCCGGAACAAACAGAGCAAAAGCGAGCCTCCCCTGTCGACCGTTGCGCACCTGGTCATCGAGCAGGTAGGTATGCGTCGCATCGTAGCGGCCGCTCACCCTGACGTGTGGAAGCAGTCCGACTCGTGATTGCTCGCGCGCCTTCGCAAGCGACATGACCGGCGCATCTGCCTGCGTTGCATAGGCTGCCAGCAACTGCTCCTTTTCGGCGGCGCGATCCAGCTGCCAGAATCCAAGAACGCAAAACAGAAGCAGTCCCGAAACGAGCAGCACGACGGCAAGCCAGGAAGGTTTGTACCAGCGTCGATTCACGGCATCAGCAGCTATACTTGCCCGCAATGCGTTCGACTGCGAGGCGGCATGACCAGCAAGATCCTGATCGTCGTTTTTCTGATAGCCATCGTCTGGAATCTCGGTGCCGGTCTTTATTACATGATGACCGACAAGGGCGGCTCGGATAAGACCGTCAAGGCGCTGACCCGGCGAATCGCCCTATCCGTCCTGTTGATCATCCTGATCATCATCGGCATGGCCACGGGCTACATTCAGCCGCACGGCTTGTGAAGCTGAGAATGGAGAATCGGGAATGGAGAATCGTTAGAGCGGCATTCTCGCCGATCGCCGCTTTTCCGATTCCCTGTTCCCCACTCCCTATTCCCGGCTCTTAAAGCACGTACACAAACACGAACAGGCCGAGCCAGACCACGTCCACGAAGTGCCAGTACCAGGCGACGGCTTCGAAGCCGAAGTGGTTGTCGCGAGTGAAGTGTCCCTTGGCGCAACGAAACCAGATCACGGTCAGCATGATCGCTCCGAGCGTCACGTGCATGCCGTGGAAACCGGTCAGCATGAAGAAGGTCGAACCGTAGATGCCGCTGCCCAGGGTCAGGTTCAGGTGTTCATAGGCTTCGATGTACTCGGTAGCCTGGAAATAAAGGAAGGCGGCACCCAGCGCGATCGTTGCCGCAAGCCAGACCAGCAAGGCACGGCGATGGCCCTGACGCAGCGCGTGATGGGCAAAGGTAATGGTCACGCCCGAGCTGAGCAGGAGCAGAGTATTGATCAGGGGCAGGTGCCACGGTGGAATCGTCTCGAATGCGCCGCCGATGTCGCCGGGGCCGTTGGTCGGCCAGCTCGGCGTGAAACCTTCCCACAGGAAATAGTTGGTCAGGGTGCCATGACCCTCACCGCCGATCCACGGCACCGAATACATGCGTGCGTAGAACAGGGCACCGAAGAACGCGGCGAAGAACATGACTTCGGAGAAGATGAACCACATCATGCCCATGCGGAACGAAACGTCGACCTGGCTGTTGTAGGTGCCGGCCACCGACTCGCGGATGACCGTTCCGAACCAGCCGAACATCATGAAGATGATGATCGCGAAGCCCAGGAACATCAGCGGCTGCGCAGTCAGTCCGCTGCCGCCGTTGAACAGGTTCGCCGCACCGATGACCGTGCTGAACAGGCCGATTGAGCCCACGATCGGCCAGTGGCTGCCGTGTGGAACGTAGTAAGCACCTTGTGTATGCGCCATGATCTTGGAACCCCGGACTCGAAGGTATAGGTCAGTTGCTTGCGATGCCGTCGTGCGGCAGTGAAACCAAACTCAGTCGGCTGGTCGCCGCCTCGTTTGCGTAGAAGGTATAGGAAAGCGTCAGCGTCTTCACGCCTTCCGGAAGCTGCGGATCGACCACGAATCGAACCGGCATGCGCCGTGATTCGCCGCCATCGAGCACCTGCTCGGTGAAGCAGAAGCACTCGGTCTTGTTGAAGTAGGGCGAGGCCTCACTCGGTGCGACGCTGGGAACGGCGTTGCCGACGATGGCCGCTCCCGAGTCGTTCGTCGCGTCAAACCAGACTTCGGTCAACGCGCCCGGATGTACCTCGACCCGCGCTTTCTCGGCCTTGAACTCCCATGGCAACTTGCTGTTCACGCTGGCAATGAATTCGACGGTAACCGTCCGGGACTCGTCGACCTGCATCAGGGCCACGCTGGCCGCATCTGCCACTTCACCCGACAACTTGATGCCCAGCACATGCTCACAGGCAATCCGGTAGATCGGCACCAGGGCAAAGCCGAACAGAAACGAAGCCGCCACCACCCAAAGCGCAGTCTTGGCAATCCCGCGCGCGTCATGCTTCGCGCGAGGAGCAGCTTCGTGCTGGTCGGAATCTCTATTCATCGACGAACGCACCCACTAGTGAGTAACGTCTCCGTGCGCGAGCATGGAGTCCTTGATCACGGGCGGCTCGGTAAACGTGTGATGCGGTGCCGGCGAAGGCACGGTCCATTCAAGTCCGCGTGCGCCTTCCCAGACCTGGGTGGTCGCGCGCTTCTTCGAGAAATACACGGCATGGACGATGACGCCGACGAACAGCAACTGACTCAGGCCGAACCAGAAACCGCCAATCGAACTGATCATGTTGAAGTCGGCGAAGGCGACGTTGTAGTCCGGGATTCGGCGCGGCATGCCGGCCAGGCCGAGGAAGTGCTGCGGGAAGAACAGGACGTTGACCGAAATCACGCTCATCCAGAAATGGATCTTGCCCCAGCGCTCGCTGTACATGTTTCCGCACCACTTCGGCAGCCAGTAGTAGACCGAAGCCATGATCGCGAAGATGGCGCCGGTGACCAGCACGTAGTGGAAGTGGGCAACGACGAAATAGGTGTCGTGGTACTGGAAGTCGGCCGGCACGATGGCCAGCATCAATCCCGAGAATCCACCGATCGTGAACAGGATGACAAAGGCGATCGCAAACAGCATCGGGGTTTCGAAGGTCATCGAACCTTCCCACATCGTGGTCACCCAGTTGAATACCTTCACCCCGGTCGGAATGGCGATCAGCATCGTCGCGTACATGAAGTAGAGCTCGCCGCCCAACGGCATGCCGACCGTGAACATGTGGTGGGCCCAGACGATGAAGGAAAGAAACGCGATCGAGGCGACGGCGTAGATCATTGCCTGGTAGCCGAACAGCGGCTTGCGCGCAAAGGTCGGGATGATCTCGCTGATGATGCCGAACGCCGGCAGGATCATGATGTAGACCTCGGGGTGCCCGAAGAACCAGAAAATATGCTGGAACATCACCGGGTCACCGCCGCCCGCGGCATTGAAGAAGCTGGTGCCGAAGAACTTGTCGGTCAGCAACATGGTGACCGCACCGGCCAGCACGGGCATGACTGCGATCAGCAGAAAAGCGGTGATCAGCCACGACCAGGCGAAAATCGGCATCTTCAGCAGGTCCATGCCCGGCGCGCGCATGTTGAGGATGGTCGCGATGATGTTGATCGCGCCCATGATCGAGCTGATGCCCATCATGTGGATGGCGAAGATCACGAAGGCGACGCTGTTGCCGCCCTGCAGGGACAGGGGCGGATACAGGGTCCAGCCGCCCTGCGGTCCGGCACCCGGCATGAACAGGGTCGACAACAGCAGGGTGAAGGCGAACGGCAGGATCCAGAACGACCAGTTGTTCATGCGCGGCAGGGCCATGTCCGGCGCGCCGATCTGCAATGGAATCATCCAGTTGCCCAGGCCGACAAAAGCCGGCATGACAGCGCCGAAGATCATGACCAGGGCGTGCACCGTGGTCATCTCGTTGAAGAACTGGGGCTCGACCAGCTGCATTCCGGGCTGGAAAAGCTCGGCGCGGATGATCATCGCCATCGTTCCACCGATCAAGAACATGATCAGCGCGAACACCAGGTAGAGGGTACCGATGTCCTTGTGGTTGGTCGTGAACAGCCAGCGATGCAGGAAGCCTTGCGGCTTGTGATCGTGGGCGTCGTGGTGGTCGTCGTGGACGGCAGCGTGGGCCATGGCCTCTACCTCAAGATTCAGTAACGGAATCAGCCCTGCGGGGCTGTCGTCGGAGCAATAGTGCTTGCGGTGGCTTCAGGCGCAGGCGCCTGGTCAGCCATCCACTGTTCGAATTCGGCCTTCGGAAGAACCTTGACCACGATCGGCATGAAGCCATGGTCCTTGCCGCACAGCTCGGCGCATTGCCCGCGGTAGATGCCGGGCTGGTCGACCTGGGTCCAGGTGGAGTTGATGATTCCGGGGATGGCGTCCTGCTTCCAGCCCAACTGGGGTACCCACCAGGCGTGGATGACATCATCGGCGGTGATCACGAAACGCACCTTGACCCCGGCCGGCAGGACGAGCGGCTTGTCCACGTCGAGCAGATAGGTTGGAACGCCGTCGACCTGAATCGATGCGGGATCGATGCCCGAACCGAGCTGGCGGGCACGATTCGAATCCGAAGCCAGGCTGGAGACGAAATTGATGTCAGGCTGCTTGCCGTAGTAGTCAACGTACTCGTAGCGCCACTTCCACTGGTAACCGGTGATCTTGATGGTCATGTCCGAACCCGAGGTGTCGGCCATGCGCAGCAACAGCTTGGTTGCCGGCCAGGCGCTGCCGATCAGGATCAGGATTGGAATGATCGTCCAGGCCGCCTCCAGCTTGGTGCTGTGGCTCCAGGTGGCTGCAACCGCGCCCTTCGATTTGCGGAAGCGGAACATGGCCACGAACATCACGCCGAAGACGATGACGCCGATGACCACGCAGATCCACAGCATGATCATGTGGATGTCATGCACTTCGTGCGAGGTCTTGGTCACGCCCTTGACCAGGTTGAGCTGCCATGGCTCGGGGTTGGCGCTTGCCGCGGCACTCGCGAGCATGCCCGTGACGATCAGAGCCGGCGCGGCCAGCACGCGGCGCATTCGCGAGAACCCAACTGACATCATTGCCATCACCTTGAATACGTAATTCGCTTGGATCACCCATCGGCCCGGCTAGCGACCGACACGGAAAACGCTGGCCCCGGCCGGCCCGCAACCGGGTCGGAGGTACATCATTCATTCAAATGATGGACGGGGAACCTCGGAATGATAGTGGAGCGTCTGCGGCAGCGGCAAGGACAAAGCCCGGATCGGGCCGAATTGGCGCGTGTCAATAGGTCGCAGAGGGTGCTTGGCCGCAGCCAATGGGGTCTTTACACTAGGGCGCTGTGTTCCCGCCGGAATACGGGTTTGCCATGCGGTTCGTGGTGCAGCGGTGCCTGATCGGAATCCACGCGACAGCTTGTAGTGCCAGGATGGCCCGATTCGGGCCGCGCCAGCCACAAGGCGGGGCTTCAATCTGGCTGGCGGCACCAGGATGCAGCCGGAAGGCCAGCCCGGATCGACGCGACGCCGACCCGATACCCATCCCACGACGCAGTCTGTCGTTAACGCCGCAGCACTCGAGAGCCCACTCATTGTGAGCGAGATCCTTTCCCCAGAACTCCCCGCCAACGTCGATTCGGCTCGTGCCCGGATCACTGCTGCCTGGTCGCGGGACGAAACCGAAGCCGTCAACGAGTTGCTGGCCCAGGCCAGCCTGGCACCGGCCGAGCGCGACATGGTGCTGGCCGCCGCTTCAGATCTCGTCGCCCGTGTGCGCGCCAAGGCCGACGACCAGAGCGCGGTCGAGTCATTCATGCGCGAGTACGACCTTTCCAGCGAGGAAGGCGTGCTGCTGATGTGCGTCGCAGAAGCTCTGCTGCGCGTGCCGGATTCAGAAACGGCGGACAAGCTGATCCGCGACAAGCTCGGCGAGGCGAACTGGAAAAAGCATGTCGGAGCCAGCGAATCGCTGTTCGTGAATGCCTCCACCTGGGGCCTGATGCTGACCGGCGAGCTGGTCGAACTGGCCGAAGAGACCCGGTCCAACTTCGTCGGCGCCCTGCGCCGTCTGGTCGGGCGCGCAGGCGAACCCGTGATCCGCCTTGCCGTGCGTCAGGCCATGCGCATCATGGGCCACCAGTTCGTCATGGGCCGCACGATCAAGGAGGCTCAGGAACGTTCGGCCAGGAAAGAGCATGCTCCCTATCGCTATTCCTACGACATGCTGGGTGAGGCCGCGCTGACCCTGGCCGATGCCGAGCGCTACATGCAGGCCTACCGCGATGCGATCGTGGCCCTGGGCAGGAAAGGGCCATGGCAAGACGTGCTCGATGCACCGTCCATTTCGGTCAAGCTTTCGGCCATTCATCCGCGCTACGACGTGCAGAACCGCGCGCGTGTTCACGCCGAACTGACACCACGCGTGCTTGAGCTTGCGCAGATGGCCAAGGCGCAGGGCATCGGCATGACGGTCGATGCCGAAGAGGCCGATCGCCTGGAGCTGTCGCTGGACGTGATCGGTGCCGTATTCGCCGATCCTTCACTGGACGGCTGGAACGGGTTCGGACTCGCCGTGCAGGCCTATCAGAAGCGCGCGCCGTTCGTGATCGACTGGCTGGGCGAAACCGCGCGCAAGGCCGGGCGTCGCTGGTGCGTGCGCCTGGTCAAGGGAGCCTACTGGGATTCCGAGATCAAGCGCGCCCAGGAGCTGGGCCTGGCCGGTTACCCGGTGTATACGCGCAAACCGAACACCGACGTGTCCTACCTGGCCTGCGCAAAGCAACTTTTCGAGATCGGTTCGGAGCAGATCTACCCGCAATTCGCCACCCACAACGCGCATACGATTGCCGCGATCCATCATTTCTCGCGCGGCCGGCCGTTCGAGTTCCAGCGACTGCATGGCATGGGCAACGACCTTTACGAAGAGGTGATGGGCAAGCAGAACCTCAATGTCCCTTGCCGTGTCTACGCGCCGGTTGGCAGTCACGAGGACCTGCTGCCCTATCTGGTGCGCCGCCTGCTCGAAAACGGTGCCAACACGAGTTTCGTCAATCGCGTCGTCGACGAGGACGTGCCGATCCGCGACCTCGTCGCCGATCCCTGCGAACTGGTCCGTCCGCTTGAGCACAAACCACATCCCCGCATCCCACAGCCGATCGCACTGTTCGGCGAGCAACGGAAGAATTCCATGGGCGTCAATCTTTCCAACGACAATGAACTGAATGCACTCGCCGAAGCAGTCAACGCGGCCCGCAAGCCGTGGAAGGCCGAGCCGCTGGTGCCGGGGATCAAGAACTCCGGTGAAATGCGCGAAGTGACGGATCCGTCCGATCGTCGTCGCGTCATCGGCGAAACCCGTGGCGCCGATGTGCCGGCAATGGAGAAAGCCCTGGCCAACGCCGTCGCCGCGCAACCGGGTTGGGATGCCTTGCCCGCCGCAAGCCGGGCCAAGATCCTCGAGCACACTGCCGACCTGCTTGAAGCGCGCCGGGCGGAATTCATCGCCTTGTGCGTTCGCGAAGCGGGCAAGACCATGTCGGCCGCAATCGCCGAAGTGCGCGAGGCCGCCGACTTCTGCCGCTACTACGCGTCGATCGCTCGCAAGATGTTCGCCCAGCCGGAGATCCTGCCTGGCCCTACCGGCGAAACCAACGAGCTGTCCCTGCATGGACGCGGCGTGTTCGTCTGCATCAGTCCGTGGAACTTCCCGCTGGCCATTTTCATGGGTCAGGTGGTCGCCGCACTGGCTGCCGGCAACAGCGTGATCTCCAAGCCGGCCGACCAGACCACCCTGATCGGCTATGCCGCGGTCAAGCTGCTGCATGAGGCCGGCATTCCGGAGGACGTGCTGCAATTCGTGCCGTGCAAGGGATCCGTACTCGGAAAGACCTTGTTGACCCGCCCGGAAGTCGCCGGCGTGTGCTTCACGGGTTCCACCGAAACAGCCTGGACCATCAACCGTACGCTGGCTGCACGCGATTCCTCGATCGCCGCTCTGATCGCCGAAACCGGAGGGCAGAATGCGCTGATCGCCGATTCATCGGCCCTGCCCGAGCAGCTGGTCAAGGATGTCTGTGCGTCGGCCTTCGACTCGGCCGGTCAACGCTGCTCTGCCGCCCGCGTCCTGTTCGTGCAGGAGGACATTGCCGACAAGGTCATCGCCATGCTCACTGGCGCGATGAACGAACTGGTCATGGGCGACCCGGGCTTGCTCTCGACGGATGTCGGTCCGGTCATCGACGAGGCCTCGCACAGGGAGCTCAGCGAACATGCCGAGCGCATGGATCGCGAAGCGAAGCTGATCAACAAGGTCAGTGCGACCGAGGGCACCGCGCATGGCACATTCTTCGAGCCGCGCGCCTACGAGATCCCGCGCCTGGATATCCTGCACAAGGAAATCTTCGGGCCCGTCCTGCACGTGCTGCGCTGGAAGGCGAATGATCTCGACAAGGTCATCGACGCGATCAATGCCACCAACTACGGCTTGACCCTCGGCATCCACAGCCGCATCGACGACACCATCAATCACATCGTCAAGCGCTCTCGCGTCGGCAACTGCTATGTCAACCGCAACCAGATCGGTGCCGTGGTCGGCGTGCAGCCATTCGGCGGGGAAAATCTCTCCGGAACCGGCCCCAAGGCCGGCGGCCCGCACTACCTGCTGCGCTTCTCGACCGAACGCACGGTGACCATCAACACGACCGCTGCCGGTGGTAATGCGTCGCTGCTGACGCTGGCCGACTGATACCGGTTGACAGGCTTCCATCCGGCTTCGCGGCTCCAGCGAAGCCGGATGGTTGAGCCCGGAAATTCCGGGCCGGCACATGCCAGGCAAAGCGCCAGCGAAATCGCGTTCGCAGGAGCACTGCCCGCGCGATCATTCCTGGGCACCGCATGCACATGCGCCCGCATTTATCTGGCGGGCTCCGCGACATGACTTCTGGCCTGTTCTCGGCACGATTCTGCAAGCGCTCACGGGTGTCCACGGACACATGAAACTGTCCGCAAAGGCGTCCGAAAACGCATGCATGACTTAAGTCATGGCAACTTAATTCGTTGATCCTGCATCTCATTTACTGCAAGCGATGAAAACTTCCGGAGTGGCATGGTGCTTGCTCCCTCTAGTTTGCAAGACCCGCTTGCAGGAGAACCCCCATGAGTGCTCGCAAATCCGCAATCCGAAAATCCATGACAACCCTGGTCAGTGCAGCACTGCTCGCTGCCCTGAGTTTCAGCGCAACTGCGCAATCGACCGCCACGATCGCCGACACCACGCCGTTCCAGGCTACCCTGATGCCGACGATGAAGGTGACGGCCAACGCATCCGACCCCTCGGCGCCGCAGCGCTGGTATGTCTCGACCGCGAAGCCGGTACGCGTGACCCTGTTGCCGGCCGTCACGGTAGGCCTCGACACCGAAGCATTGGCCGTCTTCACACTGCCGACCGTGACCGTGCTGGCCGATATCGACCAGGCTCAGGCGTACCCGTCGGTTCTTGTCTCCGTCGCGATGCTGCCGACTGACGACTCGTTCGCGCTGGCCGACTAGCCCGCGCGGAAAACGTCGGCGGGCATGCCCGTTGACCTCGGGCGGCGCATGGCTGCGACGCCCGTAAGGAAGGACTGCTGCACTAGGGTGCGAGGACAGGGCGGCGGACACCCGAGCCTGCTGCCGTCCTTGGCATCGACAGGGTCCGGTCGCGGTCAATGAAGTTCGAGGCTGAGAAACGTGGTTTGCCAACCGGACTCGCGGTCAGCCTTGATTGACAGGCGAGGCCTTCCAGCACAATTCAGGGCCGAGCCCCGCGACCGCAGATAATCCGGCCGCGCCAGTCAGTCGGCCGCCAGCCGCGCGACACCCGCGCTGGCGAGTTCACTGAGCCCGGTTCCACCAGCCCGATGGTAGGCGATGAGTTGACTGCGCATGCGCGGATCCCAGAATTTCCTCAGGTGCTCGGCGACACCGGCGACGCCTGCCTCGCGATCCGGGTCGGAGGCGAAGTAGCTGGAAATATCATTGGCCATTGCGACCAGGCGCTGTACGTCCATGATTCAGCTCCCGGCCTGGCCGATGCGATCCGGATGGGTATAGATGACATGGCTGGTGGCCCGCGCGAACCCGATCAGGGTGACGCCGGTCGACTCCGCCAGGTGGATGGCCAGGGCCGTCGGCGCCGAAATCGCGACCACGAGGCTGATGCCGACAGTCGCCGCCTTCTGCACCATCTCGTAGCTTGCGCGACTGGTCAGTACGAGGAAACCTCCATCCACTGCAACCGCACGCTTCGCCATCGCGCCGATCAGTTTGTCGAGCGCGTTGTGCCGACCGACATCTTCACGCACGAGCATCAGGTTCCCACCCGAATCGGCCCAGGCTGCGGCATGGGTCGCGCCGGTGCGACTGTTCAGGGGTTGTGCGGAATCGAGTGCAGCCAGTGCCCTGTGCAGATTTGCACCGGGTACCATCGGTCCCCTCCCCACCCGGGGCGGATGTCGTACGACATCTTCGAGCTGCTGGGTTCCGCAAAGTCCGCAACTGCTGCGCCCGCTCAGGTTGCGCTGGCGTTGCGCGATGGCCTCGACGCGTGCTTCGGGTATGCGCACGGAGAGCTCGAAGCCTTCAAGACGCTGATGCACACTCACTGATTCGAATTCTTCCGCCGATTCGATGATGGCTTCGCTGAGACTGAATCCGAGCGCGAAGTCTTCCAGATCCATCGGCGTCGCCATCATGACAACGTGGGCATGGTCGTTGTAGTGGAGTGCAAGCGGAATCTCGCTGGCAATCCAGTCCTCGTCGTGAACGTTCTGGCCGAGATGGAATCTCTCGACGGGCCTGCGCACGCTGACGGCTTCGCCATCATCGGGGATCGGACTGTTCGACAGGGTAGATCGGGATTGCATGCTGCTTGCCCGCTTCGTGCTGAAGTAAACAATAGCAGGCCTCCAGCCCGAAGTTTCAGTCCCAGGCGCGGACTAGTGCGGACGCGGAGCGTATCCCTTGTCGAGCAGAGGCAAGGCGCACAGGGCAAGCACGGCAAACAGGCCGCCGACCATGAACGTGACCGGAGCACCCTGAAAATCCCACAGGGCCCCGGCGAGTACGCTGGCGGCAAGCAACGCGATGCCTGCCACGAGGCTGAACACGCCGAAGCCGGTGCCGCGCCAGGCGGCCGGTACGGTATCGGCGATCATCGCCGAGAGCAGTCCCTGGGTCAGCCCCAAATGCAGACCCCATAGTCCTGCACCGACAAACACGGCAAGCGCCCCGCTGGCCCAGGCCAGCACCGCATCGGCTGCGATCAGCACCAGCACGCCGGAAGCAAACAGTCCACGACGCGTCCAGCGATCGGAGAGCGCACCCACCGGCCACGCCGATGCCGTGTAGACGAGGCTCATAACGACCAGCACCAGCGGAACCATGGTGTTCGACAGGCCCAGTTGCGACCCGCGCAGGATCAGGAATGCTTCACTGAATCGCGCCAGTGACAACAGCCCGCCAAGCACGACCACCATCCAGAATGGGCGTCCCAGGCTGGCCAGACCGGCGCGCGTGATCGGCAAGCGTGCCGCACGCTGTGTGCTCGCAGGTTCGCGCACCACGAACACGATCAGGGCAACGGCAATGATTCCAGGCAGCACGGCAAACCAGAGCACGCTGCGAATGTCGCCCAGAAACAGGGCCATCAGACCGACCGCGAGCAAGGGGCCAACTACGGCGCCAACCGTGTCCATCGATTGGCGCATGCCATAGGCCGCCCCGCGCACCTCCTGCGGCGTCACATCGGCAATCAGCGCGTCGCGCGGGGCGCCACGGATGCCCTTGCCGAAACGATCGAGCAGGCGCGCGGTGAGCACGGTGCCCACCGAGCCGGCCAGTGGAAACATGGGTTTTACTATCGCAGCCAGCCCGTAGCCGAGCAGCACCAGCGGTTTGCGGCGTCCGAATGCATCGCTGATGTAGCCCGAGAACACCTTGGTGATCAGAACCAGGGCTTCAGCCGCACCCTCGATTATTCCGAGGACCAGTGCACTTGCCCCGAGGCCTCCAACCAGAAGCACCGGCAGCAACGCATGGACCATTTCCGAGCCCATGTCGGTGAACAGGCTGACGAAGCCGAGCGCCCAGACGCTGCGGGGAATTGGCGGTCGCGCCGCTGCTGTCCGGGTCATTCGGAGTGCCAGGTGCTGCCGTCGGACATGACGGCCTGAAGGTCGATCCCGGATCTTCCGGGAGAGTAGCTCACGAGTCTCTCCGGTTGCGCCATTTCGTCTCCGCCGCCGTAATGCGATTGGGTAGTCAGGCGCAAATCAGGGAGATCCACAATGCCCGGACTTCCCGGACCGACAGTCCTGCTCGTGGTGAGTCCATCGACGCGCTCAATGAAGATATCGAAAGCATTCCACACAGGGTTCAACCAGTATCCGGACAGTGAAGGAGTGCAGGATCGCGCTGCGTTCGAGCTTGGAGACATCATAGTCGAGGATGACTTCGATATCGTGCTTGTCGAATCAGTCCATCGGCGGAATGAATGTCGTGGCTCTGCCAGGACTCATTCCGCGGCTTCAACCGTCAGCCGCTCGCCGCAACAGTGGCAGTAGCGCGCCTCGGCAAGGTGCTCGCGCTCGCCGCATCGCGCACAGGAATCCGTGGAATCGATGCGGCGCGAGGCGCGTTTTTCCATCCCGGACTGGATCAACTGGGCACCGAAGATTCCGGTCGGCACGGCAATGATTCCGTAGCCGATCAGAACGATCATCGAGGTGATGACCTGTCCCAGCGGCGTAACCGGAACGATGTCGCCGAAACCCACCGTGGCCATGGTCACGATGGCCCAGTACATGCCGCGCGGAATGCTGGTGAATCCGTGCTCGGGGCCTTCAACCAGATACATCACGGCGCCGAACACCACGGTGATCAGGACCACGAACAGGACGAACAGACCGATCTTGCGTCGGCTGGAGTGCAGCGCACGCATGAGCTCGGATCCTTCCTTCGAGAATTCGACCATCTCGAGGATGCGAAATACGCGCAGGATGCGCAGCACGCGAATCACGAGCAAATGATCTGCACCCACGACGAATACGCTGATATAGGTTGGCAGCGCAGCGAGCAGGTCGATGACACCGTAAAAACTCAGTGCATAGCGCAACGGCCGGCGCACGATGCTGAGGCGAATCAGGTACTCGATCGAAAACAGGATCGTGAAGACCCATTCCGCCGCATAGAAATACGTGCCGTAGCGAACGTGCAACAGGGCGACGCTGTCGAGGATCGCAATGAGCACGCTGACCACGATCGCGATGAGCAGGACCACATCGAAGCGGCGCTCATCAGGTTTGTGATGCTGGAACATCAGGCGGAACAGGTAGGCACGCCATCCATCCTTCTGGATCGGGCGCAGATTGGGTTCCAACCACTCCGGTGGTGACATGCGGTATCGGGCTCCTGTACAGCCGTGGCCATCCCGCGCCGGCTCCACTCCGGCGCCCGTGGGCGGCAGAAGGATAGCAGCCGATTCGACTGCGTACAGGCCTGCCTGATCCGGAAATCCTCCGGATAGCGCGAGTCAGGGCGCTGGCGGATCAGGTTTGCGATCTTGACGAGATGGCCTGAACGAAGCCGAATAACGTGCCATTGTCGACTCAGGCGATTGGATTGCGGTGCCGGGCACGCATCGGTGCGGCCGTGGAAATTCAGTGTCCGCCGATGCAGACGCGCCGACTCGATGAGCAACGCAACAGGATGGGCCTTCTGCCCGCGCAGTCAGGAACGCTGTCAATGGCCAGGTCATAGCGCTGGCGGCGAATCGAGCGAACCACGCGAAACCATGACCACGGATGCAGCCAGGCAGAGCGTGGCAACTCGAAGGCACTGTTGAAGTTCGGAAAGTCGGCGAATACCGCTGCCGAGCCTTGTCCGGACACGATTGCATCGACCTGGGCGCCGGGATAGTCGCGATGGAGTGCGGCCAGAACAGGAGTCAGCATGATCAGTTCCGCGACCGTGTGCTGAGGCAGACACAGAACGATCCGATGGATACCGGCGCGCGGAATCGCGGCTGTCAGCGCATTGGGCGACGCGTCCACGCACAAGGCAGGCAAGTATCCAGGATTCAGGGTTCGGCTGCTCAGCTGGACCGGCGTTCGCCGGCGCCATCGGCCGATCAGGTCCGGCCGCCGTATCCGCCATGATGCGGACGGCATCATGATGCGACCTGCGACGAAGCGATCGCGGTGCAAGCCGCCAGCCTCTGCGTGTTCAGAGTGATCTGGCGCATGGTCTGGACCCGCAGGTGAACTGGCGCGCGGCAAGATTGAGGAAATGCATGGAAAGGACTCCGATTGGAGGCCGCACGATAGGACCTGGCCTGTTAAGAAGCCCTCACGGGAGCATGAAGGTTTGAAGTGCCGAGGCCTGGCCGTTACAGCCGCTACCGTCACGGAATTGCCATCAGCGACGAATCGCGACGCCGATGCGAACCGACTCAGGGGGTTGGTGAGTCATCGGATCCGAGGATCCGATAGCACCGACGCAAGACCATGCGATGCATCCACAAGAGAGCTGCACGCCCGGCGCACGCGGTCACGATCGCCGCAACGGCAGTCCAGGAACCCAATTTGATCTGACCCGAGCAAGACACGCCTGTTGTCTCGCACTCGACCATGTGCGGCCGTTCTGTGCCCCTCGACCAGAAGGAACGCGTGCCATGCAACTCGCGGCGCTTCACGGCGTTCCCGCAAGAGCAGTTCTGGCCTGACTGGATACTCAGGCTGGCGTCATGGCGACTCTGGGCGCTGTCCGTATCAGCCACACGGCGAACAGCGCCGCGGTCAGGTACATGATCAGCGAGTAGATCGCGGATGCGATCGCGGCTTCGGGCATCGACAGCACCTGCAGGGCGATGTACATCGACAGCGTGCTGTTGTGTATGCCGATTTCGTAGCCGATGGCGATGGCTTGCGGGCGCGGCAACTGCGCAAACCGTGCTGCACCGTAGCCGCTGCCCAGGCTGACCAGGTTGAACGCCAGGCAGGCCAGGCCGACGATCGGGGCGTACTTGAGGAACGACGCCCACTCGGAAGCGACCGTCAACACGATCAGTGCCGCAAGAATCAGGGTCGACATGACCCGGATGGGACGTTCGGCCGCTGCAGCCCAGCGCGGACGCCAGTGACGCACGCTCATGCCGATGATCACCGGAGCAATCACGAACACCGCAACCTCGATCACCTTGCGTGTCGGTGGCGGAACCACGCCCTCACTGCCGAGGAATACCTGCATTCCAAACGCAGCCCAGAGCGGTATCGTGACCAGGGCAATCAGACTGTTTATCGCCGTCAGACTGACATTCAGCGCGATGTCGCCACGAGTGAGGTGGCTGAACAGGTTCGCGGTGATGCCACCTGGCGAGATCGCCAGCAGAACCATGCCAAGGCCCAGCTCGCCCGGAAGATCGAATGCCCGCGCCAGCAGAAATGCGACCGGGGGAAGAGCCAGCACCTGGATCACCAGAGCCAGCATGACCGCTTTCGGCATCGCGAGGACGCGGCGAAAATCGGCGATACCCAGATGCAAACCCAGGCCGATCATGATGGTGCCAAGGGCCAGCGGCAGAAATACGGTCAGCAGCGGATTGTCGGCCATCGGCAACTCCTGATTGGAAAGCCAAGACTATCAGTTCGCCTCCTTGCATTCGGCAACACGGATTGCGCAATTCCTGCGCAGCTCGAATGGAGTGGAAATCCGCCGTGAATGGCCGATTGCCGAAGAAGTGGCGAGAATGGGATTGCACTCGACGACGGCAATTCGCTGCCAGTCATGGGCGATGCTGCGCCGGCTTCCAAAATCAGTGATCAGCGCCTTCATTTCCCCGATTTCCGGGACCTGCGTCTTGATGATGCCGATTGCCAGCTCGCGTGCGCGCGGATCGGAAACCCTTGCCGCTTGCTGGCCAGCATGGCGATCGTGTGAAGTGGAGTCTTCGCTTTCATGCCGGAAACATCGTCAATGGTTTCCTGATCCGTGCCCCGTTCCAGAGTCCATTGGGCTGCGGTTCCGTGTTGCTCGCGTAGGGTCTGGCGATCTTTTCATCGATCGCGGGGAAACCAGCATGACGACAGCACGACACTTCAGTTCCGTTCTTCTTGGCAGTTGCTTCCTCGCCGGAAGTGCGATGGCGGCGAATATCGTGACTGCGCCGCAAGGTGGCGTTGCCCGCTGGGCGGGCATGGCGGCAAGCGAATGCGGCGTCTATGGCAAACGTTACGCTGCGGTGGATGCGGTCTGCTATTTCCCTGTCGATATCCAGACTAAGCCCGGCACCCACGAGATCGCATTATGGGATCAGGATGGCAAGCAACACATGGGCACGCTTAGAGTCGAGAAAGCGGAGTTTCCGAAAGTCGAGATGGAGCTGCCCGAGAGCCTAGACCGCTTTCTCAATCCATCCGATGAGCAGACCAAGCGCGCACTGGCGGAGCGTGTCGACATCGAGAAGATTCTGGATGGCAGCGACGGTCCCGCTCTATTCTCTTTGCCGCTGGGCGAGCCCGCAGCGAGCCTGCCAAAAAGCGCCGACGATTTTGGCAGCGAACGCCTGTTCAACGGAGAGCATGAAAGTCTGCACAGCGGACGTGATTATCCGGTGGGCGCCGGCAACGACGTCAAGGCCGTAGCCGATGGCAAGGTAGTGCTTGCCGCAGATCACTTCTACGCTGGAAATTCAGTCTATGTCGATCATGGCGACGGTCTGGTCAGCATGAATTTCCATCTGGACTCGATCTCGGTGAACGCAGGCGACGAGGTCAAGCGCGGACAGACGCTGGGCACGATCGGAGGCACGGGACGCGCCACCGGTCCGCATCTGCATATCGGTTTGCGCTGGCTCGGCAAGCGCGTCGATCCTGCGTTGCTGTTCGACAACCCGACCACATTGCCCTCGGTCAGCGATACCCACGCGGAAGCAGAAGCGAAGATCGAGAAGGCCGAGCAGGCCGAGCCCGATGAAGGCGAAGGGTCGATTGACGACTGACTCCATTGCGCGTCGCCAGGGTGTTCGCCTGCCTGTCACGCAAACAGCAGCAGGATAGCGATCGAATCCCGCGAGTTCCGGATACCATCGGAAATCGACGCATGCGGGCAACCGAGCACACTACCGTTGTGGCGGCCGACCAGCGATGCTGCGTGCCAGTGCCAGACGAATTGCCCGGGCGCAAGTCAGGCGCCGAAAACGAGCCGACCTGGAAAGCGCCAGCTTGCGCGATTCGACCGGGATACAGCTTCAGTCGAACCGACCATCGAAGATGAGATCGAAACGCGCACGCACCAGACTGACGTAATCGTTGCCCGTGGCGTTGTCTTCGAAGAAGGTGCGGCCAAGGATCACCATGCTGCCATCGGATTCATCGTGGCCGATCGCGTGCATCTGGTTGTAGTCGCCAAGCTGGCCCAACCCTTCCGGATCGGAAATCGTGTAGCTGTTCCATCCATCGTGGCCGAAGCGCGGGTCCAGGTCGCCATTCGGGAATGTCCGAATCAGCGTGTACTGCGTGCGGTGAGTCAGTGGTGCGCTGAACGGAAATGCGATCGAACCGATCAGGATGCGGTGGTTGGGAAGGATCACGACGCTATCGCGTTGTTCGAAGAACGGATAAATGGATGGTTGGCCGGAAAGTTGATGGAATTTCAATCCGGTTTCCGCGACGACCTGGCCACCCGCGTCGAGCCGTGTGACCAGGACGCAACAACTGTTGCTGCCATTGCTCGCCTTGCCCACCACCACGAGGCTGCCATCGATATCGAGCGCCATTGCATTGGCGATCAAGCCATTGAATCCGGATGGTGGTGCCAGGTCGACGAGGCCATTGTCACCCCAGGCGGAATCCGGCAGGCCGCTCGGCAGAAGTTGCGCGACGACAAGATTGGGTCCGCTGCTGTTGCCTCGCGATCCAGCGACCAGGATGCGCCCATCCGGGCGAACCGCAAGCGCGTTGAGTTCGCGTGCACCATTCGTCGAAGGCAGGTCGATTTCGACACTGCCGTCACTTCCGAAACCGACGTCAGCCGCACCATTCGGGCCGAAACGATAGACCTTGACCTGCTGTCCCTCGCGACCGGCCAGCACGAAACGCCCCGAAAGATCGCGCGCCAGCTCGGCTGCGGAAAAACCATCCTTCGGCATCGCGCCCATGCCAAAGCCGGGAGCCAGCGAGCCATCGTCGAGGACGTGTCGCAAACAGCCACTCGACCACAGATAGACGCCACCCGCATGGTCGGCGACCAGTCGCGCGTTCCGCTTCTGACCGCATCCGGGCAAGGTGATGCGCCCTGTGCCATCCGTTCCAAACATCGGATCGGCCGAGCCATCCCTCCAGGCGCGACCCAGCCAGACACTGCCATCGTCAAGTGGCGCAGCCCACAGCAAGCGGCCATCGGCGAATACAACAAGGTCGCCGGTGGGTTGCGCGGCATTGCCCGGAGTCTGCTGAGGACGGACCAGCGCAATCTGTCCGTTCTTGCCGAATACGGGATCGGCATCGCCATCGAGCGCAAGCGCTTCCTGGGCGAACAAGCATGCAAGCAGCCCCAACGCCAGACTCAAGAAGCGCATATCCGGTTTCCGTCCTGTCCAGGGGGGTGTCTGATCGAACTGATCCCGGTGAGTACCGCCCGAGCGAACAATGGTTGCATGCAACGCTCGAACCGGACAGGGCCGGCACTGGGACACGACCTGATCCGGATCGCCCTCGCGATCACTCGTGCAAGCGGCCCTGCAAGCTGAATGGCCAGGAAGATACCTGCGCCGTGGCCCCAATGTCCCCTCTCATGGCCAAACTTCGCGTCGTTGCATGATGTGAGCCCGATCCCGGTTTTCAGCCTGCGGGCTGACTTTCCGCGACACGCGTCCTCGCCCGGATCGCGCGATTTCCGGATTCACGGTTGCGCGAGATGGACATTGGGCGGAATATCACCCGGTTAGTACTTGCCGAATCGGCTGAACAGGAACAAATCCGCGAGTCTCGTTGACAGTGCATCGCTGCCAGGCAGGAGAGCTCGGCTTTGCTTTTCAATATTCATCAGCAGGAGAAACCATGAATTCGCGACACTTTTCATTGCATGCCGCTCGAAGCCGCACCACCCCGTTGGCAAGCGCGCTGGCCCTGACCTTGCTTTCTGGCATGGCCGCAACCGCTTCCGCCTCCAGCGTTACGGTGCTCGATCTCGCCCGGGCACTGTCCGGCGCTTCAATGGGCAATACCACGGCATCCACGCCGGCGACTGATTCGGCTTACTACACGATCGTCTTCAAGGAAGCGGCGCTGGCCACCTATGCCGGCGAAGTTCCCGGCCTCAGGGCGCCAGAACGGATTGTCAGGCAAGGCGTCACAACGTCCAAGCTTGATGTGAACTCTCCAGCCTCGCTCGCCTATGTCGCTCATCTCGAGAGCAGGCAGCAGACATTTATCGACGACCTCGCCAACACGTTGAATCGCCCGATCGAAGTCAGGGCGCGCATGCAGCACGCGTTGAACGCCGTGATCGTCCGCCTGACTGAGGCCGAAGCCGCCCAGGTCATGACGCGCGGCGACGTGATGCTCGTCGAGCGTGAGCACATGCTTGAACTGACCACCGATCGTGGGCCCGAATTTATCGGCGCGCCTTCGATCTGGAATGGCGACACCGCGTCCGGAGTCGACACCAGGGGCGAAGGCATCATCGTCGGCGTCATCGATACCGGCATCAATTGGCAGAGCCCTGCGTTCGCCGAGGTGGGGCCGATCGATGGTCACGTCTTCGTGAATCCGTTCGGCGCGGGCGTATATCGGGGCACCTGTCAGGCTGGCCAGCCTGACGCGGGTCGTTGCAACAACAAGCTGGTCGGCATATACAACTTCGCCACACCCGGCACGAGCGGCGAAGATACCGACGATCACGGTTCGCACACTGCAAGCACGTCGGCCGGCAACCGCTGGAACGCGACGTTCGCGGGTGGGCCGTTCGTGATCTCGGGCGTCGCCCCACACGCCAACGTCATTTCCTACAAGGCATGCACCACGGGTTGCTCGAGTTCGGCGACGTCGCAATCGGCCAACCAGGCCCTGGCCGACGGGGTCGACGCGCTCAACTATTCGATCAGTGGCGGCACCTCGCCCTGGGCGGATGCCACTTCGATCGCATTCCGCAACCTTGTCAATGCCGGAACATTCGTGGCCGCTTCTGCAGGAAACACCAGCACGTCGGTGCCCAATCCTCAGGGACAGGTCAACCACATGGAGCCCTGGGTCGAAACCGTCGCGGCCTCGACCCAGGACCGCATCATCGCTGTGAGCCTCGATCTGACCAGCGAGCCGGCGCCTCCACCGAATACGCAGGATGTTCCAATGCGACCCGGCGGCGCGCCGCTGCCGACGTCGAACATGGTCAATGTTCCACTGATCAAGAGTCCGACCTTCGCCAACGGGTCAACCGACGGCTGCTCGCCGTTTCCTGCTGGCACCTTCTTCCGCATGGACAGCCCGGCTGAACGGATCTACGACGACGGTTTCGACGGCGATCCGCAGCCGATCAACGAAGGTGCAGTAGCAGTGCTCCACCTTGACGGCACGGCCAGCTCCTGCGCCAGCGGCACGCGACGCGCAAATGCCCTGGCTGCCGGCGCCGTGGGCGTGATCTTTGTCGACGTCATCTACCTGAACCTGGGTGCCAACCTGACCTCGTGGTCCATGTTGATGAGCGACTGGAACAACATCGAGGCCGCCTACAATCCTGCGACGGCAACCATCTCGATCGATGTCACGGCCAGCGCATTCCCCTCGCAGGGCGACATCATCGCCGATTTCAGTTTCCGTGGCCCTCGCCTGGTCAGCAACCAGGGCATGATCAAGCCGGACATCACCGGACCCGGTGTTGACATTCTCGCCGCCGGTGCGGCAAGCGTGGTCGGCCCGAGCGGCGTCTACCTGAGCAACGGCACGTCGATGTCGAGTCCTCATCTGGCAGGTTCAGGCGCCCTCATGCGCGCACTGCATCCGGCGTGGACGGCAACGCAGATCAAGTCCGCACTCAACCTGAGTTCGAACAACTTCGGCGCGATCAACCAGGACGGCTCGCCGGTCCGGATCTGGGACTACGGTTCCGGCCGCGTGAACCTGACGGCTGCCGCCAAGGTAGGCCTGGTCATGGATGAGTCCACCGCGAACTTCGTGGCGGCAAATCCGGCCACGGCCGGTGACATCTCGACCTTGAACCTGGCCAACATCGCCCGGCGGAACTTCACCGGCGATACCGTGTTTACCCGCACGTTCCAGAGAGCGCGGGACGGGTCGCAGACCTACACGCTGTCCGTGACCGGATTCCCGGCAGGTGCGGTCGAGTTCTCGCCCACGTCGTTCACCATCGGCACCGGTGGCTCGCAAGTCGTCACCGTAACTGCACACGGTGCAATGCTGACGGCAGGCCAATGGAACATGGGTGAACTGACCCTGACACCGAGTGCCGGCGACGAGCCCAATCTGCATCTGCCGATTGCGCTGAGTCCGAACGCCAGCCCCGGCGTCGAGTAGCCAGTTGACCGCAATACCCTGAAACCGCGGCTTGCTCAATCTGCAAGCCGCGATCAGGCGCAAGAACCGAGGCGGGGGAAACCCCGCCTTTTCTTTTGTGACATCCGAGTGGGATGTCCGTCCCGAGAGACCAGGATCAAAGGGCGGATGTGGAATTGAACCATCTCGACAACAGCCTGTTTTTCAATCCCGGCAGTTCCGCCCGGGCACGGAGTTCATCCCTTGGACGAGATGGCCTTGCCGGCCCACCCGGCCGCCTTTTCTCCGAGCAAGGCACGCACTCGCGATAGCGCAGAGACCTGTCCGCGCGCGACAAGTCCTTTCATCATGACTCCCACTCGCAGTGCCAGCGCAAACAGGTTCACCGTCATCGCATCACTTCGACCAAACAGGACCGGGCAAATCAGCCGTGCGGCGAAGCGCAGATGGTGAAAGCGATAGCGTGGAAACAGCGCTGCGGCGTAACGCTGCGCGGCCAGAGCGGGTGACCGCCCACCCGACACTGCGCGGGCCGCGGAAATGTAGGCACCGATGATCTGTTGATCGCCCAATTCAGTCATTCGTCGAATGCCAACCCAGCAACATCGCCATCGCCCAAGAGCGTTCGGACCTTCCTGTTCTTCCCGGAGCATGGCCGCGAACATGCCGTAGTGGCGGGCTTCGTCCCGAGCCAACGCGACCAGCGCCGCTCGCAGAACGGGCGTTCGAGCGCCGTCCTTCAGCGTCCGGTAAAAGGTGCTGGCCAGCGCCTCCACCACGCAGCGTGCCACCAGTTCGTCCGCGATGGTGCCGCGTACCGAGCAGCCATCACAGGCGTGGTAGGGAACGGTCGCCCGATAGTGCTGCATCGCCGAGTCGAAATCGAAATCCGGGTCGGCGGCAACCACCAGATTCCGCAACAGGATGCCGTGTTGTCGCTCTTCCTGGTTCCAGCCTTCAATGGCTTCGCGCCAACGATGGTCTCGCGGCTGGAATACCGCATGGAGATACTCCGCGTAGTTGTCTGCTCGCGACTCGACCAGCGCCGTGGTCTTGAGAATGGCCAGCAAGCCGGGATCAGCCGCCAGCTCTGGACAACTTTGCATGCGGAAATCGGTCAGTCGCAAGGGTGAAGAAGCGGGTTTAAGGAATGACATGGCGCTATTTCCCCGGCTCGACGATCCGAGTCGTCGACAAGTTGCAGGCGACATTGCCGGCACAGGGAAATGCTGACGCTGCGATCGGGCACTGCAGGGTGCGGAACGTGGCCATTTCAGGGCATGGCAGTGTCAGCTCGGATCGCGGCGATGCGGACGCCAGGCGATTGGTGATTGCCAGACTCGAGCCTCGCCACTCACTCTCCCATCGTATCCGGCAAGGCGGGCGTGGCGGGTTCTGGCCGCCTTTCACCGACCAGGCGGTGAAAAGTGCTGATTGCGCAGTAGCTCTCCGCGTTCAGGGACGATGCGAACGTCCACGAACGAGATGCAAGCAGAGAAATATCACGCCCGAACACGCCACGCACAGCAAGCCTGCGACACCAACCAGAACGGGAAAAATGCCGGCCATTTCGTCGAAAGTCTTGCGGCCGGAAACAGTACTCAGCCCCCACCAGGCAAATGCAACACAAGCCACCGCCAGCACCAGCAAGGCCAGGGCAACTCCTCGTGCTTTCACTACAACCGCTCACCTGCCGGCAGATAGCGCCAACTTCCTTCCGGCATCTTGGCCAGGGCAACTCTTCCGATTCGGATCCGGCGAATGGCGATCACTTCCAGGCCCACCTGCTTGCACATGTCGCGCAACTGACCGCCCTGCACCGCCTTGATCGCAAAGCGCAAGCGAATCTCGTTCTGCCAACTGACCTTGCACGCGGGCAGCTCGCGTCCCTGATAGCTGAGGCCATGACAGAGACGGCGCAGACCCCATGGCGCGATGTCGCCGCTGACCTCGACGATGTACTCGTGCTCGATCTCGTCGCCGTCTTCGCTGAGTCGACGCCAGACACGACCATCCTGGGTCAGCACGATGAGGCCGCTGGCTTCGCGATCCAGCGGCACCAGTGGCGTGAGGCTGGCAAGGTGACGCTTGAGCCATCGAACGCCGCTGGAATCATTGGCCCATCGCGCAGCTGCGGTCACCAGAGCGGCCGCAGGCCTGGGCCCGCTGATCGCATCGAACCCCGCCGGCTTGTTGAGCAGGATCGTCGCCGGCTCGGGGGCAGCCAGCGTGGCTGCCGGATCGATCGACACCGATTCCTTCGTCACCTTGTGCTGCGGCCGGTCCATGACCACACCATCCACCGAGACCCAGCCACCCTCGACATAGCGCTCCGCGTCGGCACGCGAGCAGCCAGCAAGTTCAGCCACGCGTTTGGCCAGTCGAACGGGTTCGGTCATGATGGTGCTCGCGTTGGCTGGAGTGTGCAGTGTACTGGCCTGCCCTGGATCGTGCGTCTCGACAACACAGGATCACGAGTCCAGGATTGAAAGCAGACAAGCCACACCAACCGGAAGGCACTGCACATGGCTGGACTGCACTTGAGCCTTGCCGTCATTGGCCTGCTGCTGATGTTGGGGGGCTATCTGGACTGGGAGTTCCTTACGGATCCGCCGAAACTCATGGCGATCTGCTATTCACAGGCCTTCTTGCGCTTGATCTTCAGCCGGCACGCGATGAGGTGGGTCACGGCAATCGAAGGATTCCTGATCTTCATCGGATCATGCTGGGGCATGGTCAGGCTGCTGCAGGGCGGGTAGACAAGGTCGAACGTCGAACATGTTCGATCTGGAAGGCGGAACAGAGGAAAGGCTGTCCCGCTCTTTCCGAACACGACTCGCTCGCTGTCAAACCTTGCAGTCAACCAGTGGCTTGTACGGAATTCCTGCCTCATCCAAAGTGCTGAAAACAGCCGCCATGACGGCTTCCATTGAAACGCCTGACAGCCAATCCATCAGGCCGCCCTTCGGACTTCGCATTCGATACGCCTTGAGGCCGTGAAGAATGAGCGATTCCGCGCGTCCGGATTCTTCCGTTGCCAGCAATGGATAAAAACTGATGTTGTCCTGACCAAAGTCCCTGACGTAGTCGCGCCTTCTTGAAGCCAGATTTCTCGCCTTGCCAACCTTCACGTTGCGACAGTTCACGCGGGCGCATGTCGCGATGTAGCGCGGATCCCGGCTGACAGGAACCGGTTCCATGCGTACAGGCTGAGCCACGTAGATGCCGGCAAGGGCCGGCGGATCAGGGAACCGTGTTCCCGAAAGGACGGGTTTCATGCCCCCATCATAATTCGAGGGCGCTCGCGCAGAAGGCCCGGGGCCTGGCATCGTGTCCCAGGTGCGATGTTCGCGCCCCGGCTGACCTGCGTCGGAAAAGCCGGACAGCGGATCGGTACCCTGCCCTGTACACGTCTCGCGTCGCGCCCTGGAAACATGTGCTGGCCGTGTAGAATCGAGCGCTTCGACATCTGCGGCGGTCTCCAACATGTCTCCACGGTTCCTTGTGCTGATTGCCTTGTGTTTCGGCGCCCTCCACCTGCCAGTGCAAGCGGCGGCGCCCGCTGACGATCTGAATACCTATTTCAAGCCGGTGAAGTGGCGCTCGATTGGCCCGTTCCGCGGCGGACGTTCGAATGCCAGCACCGGCGTCGTCGGCGACCCGAGGACCTACTACATGGGGACCACGGGTGGCGGCCTCTGGAAAACCACCGACATGGGCTTGAGCTGGAGCAATGTGTCTGACGGTTACTTCCAGACCGCGACCATCGGCGCGGTTGCGGTGTCCGCCAGCGACCCGAATGTGGTTTACGTCGGTACCGGCGAACACGCCGTTCGCGGTGTCATGAGCCATGACGGCGATGGCGTCTATCGATCCACCGATGCGGGCAAGACCTGGAAACGGGTCGGCCTGGAGCTGACCCAGCACATCTCGCGAATCGTCGTGGATCCGAATGATCCGGATCTGGTCCTTGTCGCTGCACAGGGCGCGCTCTATTCACCCTCGCCGCAACGAGGAATCTACAAATCCAGCGACGGCGGCGCGACCTGGAAGCAAGTGTTGTACGTCGACGAACGTACAGGCGCCTCGGAACTGTCGATGGACGCGAGCAACCCGCGCATCCTGTACGCAGCCATGTGGGAGCACGGTCGACTGCCGTGGAAGGTGATCAGTGGCGGACCTGGCAGCGGCCTGTACAAGTCGACCGACAGCGGCGATACGTGGGAGAGACTGAGCGAGGGTCTGCCCAAGGAAATGGGCAAGACGGCGATCGCTGTCAGTCCGGCCAACCCGGACAAGGTCTACGCCCTGATCGAGACCGACTCCTACAAGGACGAGCGCGGGCTTTACATGTCCTCCAACGCAGGCAAGAACTGGAAAAAGATCAGCAGCGAACCTCGACTGGTGCAGCGTGCCTGGTACTACATCGAGCTGTTCGCCGACCCCGGGAACGAGAACACGATCTATGTGATGAGCGCGCCGGCACTGCGCTCTGACGATGGCGGCAAGACCTGGGAAACCCTCACGGCACCGCATGGCGACTTCCACGACCTGTGGATCAATCCGGACGACGCCAACAACTTCATCATTTCCAACGACGGCGGCGCATCGATCAGCTTTGATCGCGGCCGCAGCTGGAGTTCGCAGGACAACATGCCCACTGCGCAGTTCTATCGAATCAACGTCGACAATCAGTTCCCCTACCGGATCTACGCAGGTCAGCAGGACAACAGTTCCGTTTCCATCGCCAGCCGCGAACTCGGCAATGATCACATCGGCACGTCGAGCTGGAAGTCATCGGCTGGCGGAGAGAGTGCCTTCCTGGCCTTCGACCCTGACAACCCGAGATTCGTGATGGGCGGCAGCTACCAGGGCACGATCGAGATCATCGATACCGAGGCGAAGGCCGGCACCAACATCATGGCCGCGCCAATCCAGTACCTCGGCATGGATGCCAAGGACATGAAGTACCGCTACAACTGGAATGCACCGACTGTCTGGAGCCGCCACGAACCCGACACCTTCTTCCATGGTGCGCAGTACCTGCTCAAGAGCAGCGACATGGGCAAGACGTGGAAAGAGATATCTCCGGACCTGACACGCAACGAAAAGGACAAGCAGGGCACCCCAGGCGGACCCATGACCAACGAAGCCGTGGGTGCCGAAAACTACGGAACCCTGGCCTACGTGGTCGAATCTCCGCACGAGAAGGGCGTGATCTGGACCGGTAGCGACGACGGCCTGGTGCATGTCACCCGCGACGGCGGCGAGACCTGGAAAAACGTGACGCCGCGAGGTCTGGCCGAGTGCCTGGTCAACGCCATCGAAGTGTCTCCGTTCGATCCGGGCACTGCCTATATCGCCACGACACGGTACAAGTTCAACGACCATGCGCCGGGGCTGTACAAGACCACCGACTATGGTGCGAGCTGGACGAAAATCGACAAGGGCATCCCCGACAACGACTTCACGCGCGTGGTCCGCGAAGATGATGTGCGTCCGGGTCTGCTCTATGCCGGTACAGAACGTGGCGTCTATCTGTCATGGAATGGGGGCAAGGACTGGGCCTCCTTCCAGTTGAATCTGCCGGTCACGCCGATCACCGATCTGCGCGTCCACAAGGGCAATCTGATCGCCGCAACCTCGGGCAGATCGTTCTGGATTCTCGATGACCTCGGCCTGATCCGTCAGTACCAGAGCGATCGGCCTGCATTCGTGTTCTACAAACCCGGTGACGCCTACCTGGTCAACGGCAGCAGTGAACTGGACCAGCCGGATGCCGATGGCGAGGAGGCATTCACTGGCGCGAGCACGTTCAACGGCGTCAACCCGGCCTCCGGCATCGTTCTCTATTACCAGTTGCCCGAGCTGGAGAAGACGGAAAACATTTCGCTGCAGATTACCGATGCCCAGGGCAAGACCATTCGGACGTTTTCATCAAAGAGCGATCCCGATCAAAAGAAGTGGGAGGGAGGTCCGAGGCCCGACCCGGTACTGCCCAAGGCCAGCGGACTCAACCGGTTCGTCTGGGACCTGCGCTACCCGACCATGACCGGTGTGCCCGACGTCTACTTCGAGGCCAATTACGCCGGCCACAAGGCAATCCCCGGCAAGTATCGATTCACGCTAAAGGCCGGCGATCAGACGCTGAGTACAGACGCCGAGATTCTGGCCAACCCTCTCTACACGACGGATGCCAGCGGATATCAGGCCTATCACACGCTCATGTCCACGATGGAAGCCGAACTGAGCGCGATGCATCAGCGGATCAACAGTCTGCATGACAAGCAGATCCAGCTTGGAGAACTGCTGGCCAAGATTCCCGCTGATGCCAGGTACAGCGCGCTCAAGTCCGAAGGCGAAGCCCTGCAAGGCAAGCTCAAGGCCTGGGACGAGGACATGGTCCAGCGCCGATCGAAAGCCTATGACGATGTCGAAAACTTCCCGAACAAGTTCACGGCCAGCTACCTGTTCCTGATCAACCACACCGAGAGCCATCTTCCGCAGATCAATCCGCCAGCGCTGGAACAACTGCAGATTCTGAACGCGCAGTGGGCGACGCTGAAAGCCCGTTCCGATGAGTTGCTCAACAAGGACATTCCGGCGATGAATCGAAAGTTCTGGGAAGCAGGCTACGGAGCGCTTTGGCAATAGGTCGACGACGCATGCCTGGATCCTGACCTCTGGACACGAACGCACCGAGGCCCGGGCTCCGCCCAATCAATGAGGATTGTCCAGGAGGATAGCGATGAGAATGGAGACACCCGCAGGTTTCCTTCCGGCGAACGGTGAAGCCAGGCCTCGTTCCATTTGAAACGTCGAGATTGCACTCGAAAACAGCAATCGGGGCAGCCGTTCCCGCCAGCAGTCCAGCTCGCGGAAACGGCCTCCCGGATACGCCGATCTCCTGTCGACCTGCTGCCCCGCTATTCCTGCGGCTTCACGCCCAGATACGCGCCTGCCGCTGCGACGGTAGCCCACAATTCCGGGTTTCTCTTGAAGGATCGGTCGAACAGCGATTCGGCGGTTTCGCGATCGCCGTTGAGCAGGTAGTAGGCACCGACCTCGGCCAGCCACTTTTCTTCCTTCGGCTCCATCCGGATGGCTTCGTCAAACAAGGGTTTGGCCCGCGCCCACTCCCCGGCCTCGACATATACGCGCGCTATCCGAAATCGGTCGCTGGCATCGTCATCCGCGGCCAGTATCTGATCGAAGATCGCCTGGCCTTCGGGCTTCATCCCGCCAAGGTAGTAGACGCGACCAACCCCGATCCGCTCCCAGCTTCCGTCGTCTGCCTGGATCATGGCTTCGCGCAACAGTGCCTTGGCCGCTTCTTCCTTCGGCAACGATTGATAGGTTGCCGGATCGATCGCCTTGTCGGCGTACGCTCCGCTCATGCCAAGAACGCACAATGCCACGGCAATTAAGCCCAAACGAAATTTCATCCTGATCTCCCTGATTTGCGATGGTCAAACAAAAGCAGTTTGCCAGAAAACTACACTACATCGTAGGCAAGCAGACCACCGCGTCTGCAGGACCAGGCATGTCGGCTGTCGCCGCTCTTGCGAATTCCCTGGTCTGGATCTTTCGGAGAGGGCCCTCCAGCCGGGAATCGCCACCCGACCGAGACCTGCCAACCCGACCAGGGCGTTTTCCGCCAACCATCGACGGCTGCCGATTCCGCTGGGTCTGGCGAGGAATCGGATTCCTGCCAGTGCCGGGAATCTTGTGTGTCCCGTTGTCTTCCCGGTTGTCCAGTTGATCGGGTTGGTTGTTTCTCCCGGTTGAACCATGTGGATGGCCCGTTGGCGACCTCACTCGCCGGCATAACTGTCGTCGATGCCGTTGGCGAATATCAGGTCACTCGTGCCCTCGATTGCGCCGACTGTGCAGACATTGTTCACCGGGCGCGCCAGATCGAGCTGGTCGGTATGGACGTAGCGTCCCGCGCCGTCTCGGCAACGCGTAGCGGAAACAGCGCCGACCGCGATACTGCCGGGTTTCGGAGCTGCGAACGGAATATCCGATCCGGCCATGCTGACCTGCGACAAGTTGATCTCGACGCCGATTTGATTGCCCGTCGGATCACCGGTGAGGACGCAATCGGCATCGCTGACGGCGCCGATCAGCACATAACCCGACGAGACCACGCCCTCCGAACGCGTCAGGCAATCCGGGGCATGAAGGGACAATCCGTCGTTGTTGCCGGTGATCAGGGCCGCGCCGAGGCTTTCGCCGCCGCTGAACGATACGCCGCCACCCTGACGCTCCGCATAGTTTCCGGTCACGGTAATCCAGGACAGATCAACCCGGCCAGAGAAGGTGTTGTAGACATCGAGGCCACCGCCGTAGAGGTCGGCAAGGTTGTCGGCGAACAGACTGTTGCTGACGGACATGTCCGTGCCCTGACCCAGGCTCATGCCGCCCCCGTCACGCACGGCGTAGTTGCGCGTGAATGCGCTGCGAGTGATGCGCACCGGGCCCGATCCCTGCAGCACATGCAATCCACCGCCCGACGATCCGCTCGCATTGCGGTCAAACCACACCCGGTCGATCGTCAGCATGCGCGGGAACGAGAATCGCGCGCCGCCACCGTCGTACGCGCTGCTGTCGTCGCCGGGATGGATCGTGTCGCCCCCTTCGATGCGCATCCCGAACAGGCCGATCGCAGACCGGTAGGCGCTGCTGCCGTCGAGATCCAACACGCGCTCGACGCCGTTGCTGCGGATCACGGTCCGGTCCGGACCCTGGCCGATCAGGATTCGTCCCTCGCCCTCGAGCGCGATGATATCGAGATCGCCAGTGACGCCGAGGTCGTCGTCCTCGCCCGGAATGTTGACGTTGAAGATACCCGCCGGAATCGTGATCACGATCGGTACGTCCTGGGCGCCGGCTTCCATCAGCGCAGCACGCAGCGTGCAGCCGCCTATCGTGCTCTGGCAGACGCCATTGCCGGGATTGCTGTCGGGCGCGTCGGCGGTCGAGTTGACCGCGTAGTCGACGCGCTGCTCGAACGCGCCGCGATCGCACTGCTGGCGCTGGATACCGCGCTGGTCGTAGGCATCGCAGCGGCCGGGACTGCCGTCGTTCGGAGTCGGCGCCCCCGAGTTGAGTGCCGGGCTGCCCGGCAGCAGCACGTGCACGGGTCGCGAGCGGCCGGCGTCGGCGAGCGTGCCGAGCAGCGGATCGGTGTCAGGCAGGTCGGTGCCGCGTGGAATCGCGAACGTGCAGACGCCGTTCTTCCACAGATTGTAGCCGTCGCTCAGAGCAGTCGGAATGCAGCGCAGATCGACTCCCGTCGACGAGGACGTGTTGCGGTTGGCATTGTCGCTGAAGATCGAGTTGTCGAAGCGTGCGCTGCCGCCTTGAATGTAGACGCCGCCGGTGCCGGCGCCCGTGTTGTAGGCCACGGTCACGTTCTTGAGGCTCACGTCGCCTTCTGCGTAGAGCGCGCCGGCGCCGCTCGCATCGTTCTCGCTGAGTGTCGTATTCGTAAGCCTGAGCAGGTCGCTGCCACCGTGGCGGATCGCCGATCCGGGACCGGTCAGGGCGTGATTGCGCGTGAATGCGCTACGCGAAACCGTCACGTTGCCGGCCAGGGGAGACGAGGCGATCGTCAGGGCACCGCCCTGGTTGGCGGTGTTTTCGGTCATGTGAACCTGATAAAGGGACAGCACGCCGGCGCAGTCGTAGATGCCACCGCCGTTGCTGCTGCCGGCATCGCCGCCGAGGATCGTCAGCGAGTTGAACTGCACGTTCATGTCCGAGCGGCAGTCGAGGTCGAACACGCGATCGACGCCGTCGCCGTCGATGACGGTCTTGCCGGTGCCGTTACCGACGAAGACGACCGTCCCGCTCGCATCGACGTCGAGGTCGCCGGTCGCGTTCGCGTCCTCGCCGCGCCCGGGACGGCTGAGCTTGAAGTGGTTCGAGAAGCCCTGGAAGGTGATGATGTCGGCGCTGCTGCCAGCCGGGCATCCGCCGAATGCTGCATTCGTGTTGGCAGCCTGCACGGCCTCGCGCAGCGAACACTTGGTCATGTCCTCGCCGAACTGGTCATTCGGCGTGGAGACTTCGATGTTCGTGGCGCCGATTCGCATGCTCGCGAGCAGCATGGCCAGGCCCAGGGCGAGGACGAGGCTTCTAAGGTTCATGGTCACACTCCGCATTGCGTGGTTCCTGAACGCATCCACGCAAAAGGGCGCCGCCAGGGGCCAGCAGAATGAACCTCAGTCAGGGACATCCAGGATTTCACAAGATGCCTACTCGAGAAATCGGCCTTTTCCTGCAGACAGGCAGACGGTATGGGGTCACGCTGCTTGCATGACCTCGAAAATCGCCTCGCGACGATCCCCACGCGACGTCACGCGTTGCGGCGCACCGCCAGGCTCTATTCGGATTGGCTTTGCTTAGCCCTGAGCCCAACCCGGGCGATGGTACGACAGTGGCCCCTGCCCCGATGCGGCCCCGGATGGGCGGGCGTGAGCGAGAAACTCAACGCCTATTGGTCACGATGCCCCGAGAGAAACACCCACCCGAAAAACAGCATGAACAGCAGGTCATTCACACCGTAGATGCTGAAAAATGCCCCGGCGAACAGGTCGCGGGAATAGAGCGCTGAAAGACTGTTCTCGGAAAGCCAGAGCACCCAGACCACGACATAGACGAGTTTCTCAACCGCAAAGGCTCCGGCCAGCCACTTGATGTTCGCATTGATGAAAGCGGCGCTGATGTAGGCCAGGCCCCATACGACAATCATCAACAGGCCGAAGTCCGACATCACGACCGGGTCAGCTTCGTTGATGGCGTTGTTGGTGAAAGCGCGCGAAAACAGGAGTACGCCAGCGATGTTCATGACTCCCGCTGCGACAAGTCCGTTCCTAACCAGCTTTCCGCTCATGAACTTTCCTCGAATGCCAATGTGCTGGGGTGGATGTCCCGTTTGTACGGATGTGTTGTGGGTGTCCCGATTGTTCTGCCGACTATTTTTCGTCTGAGAGCGCCGGTTTCGGATTCTCGGTGCTGGCCAGGGCGGCCACCACGAGGGTCCAGGCGGGGAATAATTGCAGCCCCGGCACCACTTCGATCGCAAGAGCGGGCAGGAGCGGCCAACGGAAACGCAGCAGCGCGAAAAGCACCACCGCCGTTATGGCATCCAGGATCCACTGAGCCGGAGGCCAGAGGGCCACGCCAAAGCCGAGAATGTCCGACAAGACGGCAGCCACCAGCGCCCAGCGCCAGCGGGGTAGCCGCCATGCCGTGAGGAAATTCCGGATAAGGTCTCTCATTTTGGATTCCAGGCCTGTTGGTGTGCGCGCTTGGTGGTCGGGACATTCCGCACTGACAAGAAATTGTGGGTGTCCCCGTTTGTTACCCCTTCACTGATCCGCTTCTGGGCCAAAACAAGCAAGGCGACTGTTTGGATCATTTTTGACCAGATGACCGCATCGCTCCAGCGCGCGCACTGCATCCAGAAATCCTTGGGATGCAGACTTCCTGAGCCAAAAAATGCTTCTCCTGTGGTCAAGAGGATTGCTGGTACTTCTCAGTCTCTGGTAGGCACGAAACTGCGCCTCCGCACTTCCATTTTCGCTGCCAATCAGCGCCCAGCGCAATGTATTCGCTTTGTCCGGCTGGCCACGCATCCAGTAGAAGTTTGTCAGCGATAGCGCTGCCTCCTTGGATCCATCCATAGCTTCTTTAGTCTTTTCGACTACTTCCTCATCAGTCAGGAAGTAGCTGACGCTAGCAAGAATGGCGTCGCCTCCCGGAGCCTGCGCGAACAAATCTGGGCTGCTCACCAGGGGAGCGCACACGAGTAGCGCCAGCACATTTTTCGTCAACATCCTTGCTTGCTCCCCTTTTCCTGATTGAGCGTTCCTGGGATCAGGTCTTGGCATACCTGCCGCATGCACAATTGGCCTGAACATTCTCTGCTCTTGACTCTAGTCGTGGCTAAGGTGCGACGATAGACCTGACCCCAATGTCCTCGTGTGTGTCTCGAAGGTTGTCCACTACCGCCCGCTGAAAACGACTTTTTCGGCACCATTTCTTTTTGGCCGAATGACTACCGTCCCGGCCAATTTGTCGTGCCATCCTTGCTTGCGACGATCAAAAGCGACCCAAATGATGCCGACAAAAAATGGCAATGCCGCCAGAATATAGCCAAAGTAACGCACTAGATACTGGACAATACTGGGCGCCCTGCCAGTTCGGGCGTCTACGATCTTGGCGGTGATGGCCATCTTGCCAGGAGTGGCCTGATAGGAGAGCCAGAATGCCAAAGTCAAAGCAAAGGGCATCAGGTAGTCGAGCACGAACCCAAATCCTCCTTTGAAGAACGACGTATCGTTCCAGTAGGAAGGCCCCACCAAGAGCCAAGCCAAGGGAATAGTAATCGCCAGCAGCAGCAAGGCGTCAATGAGAGATGCCCCAACACGGATCCAGAAGCCTGCGTACTCCAAATCACTCTCGTCTGACACTTTTCAAACTCCTTGTGCCCCTCAAGTCAAATTGCCCCTGAGCGCATCAGAAAGCAAGCGGGCGTCGCAATTGGTGTCGTCTGATTGTATTGGTGACGTCTGGCTGTCTCGGTCGCGTTAGGAAATTGTGCGTGCGTCCATCCGCGGCGATGGTACGAAGATAGACCTGACCCCAATGTTCTTCCTGAAAGGCCTGATCCCCTCTTCTCAACATCCTCTGCCCACTTGTACAGTCGATTGCGCGGGATGCCCAATTCTCGGGCCAACTCAGCGGCAGGCTTCTTTGCTGCGCGTAGCAGTCGGACGGCCTCTCGTTTGAATTCCAATGTGAATCGGCGACGCTTTTCCATCGAACACCTCCATCGGGGGATTGTCCCCGTTTTGTGGTGTCCGAGAAATCAGGAGTGATCCAACTTGACCCCAAGACCGGCAAAGATTCGTGGGTGATCCGGCTGTTCCTGTCTACGTTATAGTTTTAGCCAGCATGCTCAGTTAACGGGATGTTGATACCACCATGCCTCTCAATGTTGTACGTGAGGCCACCACCGAACGGATAGTCTTCAAGGTGTTCTCGTAGGTCGGCAGTATCGGACTCATAAAGAGTGAATCGATACTTCTTGGTGTAGGAAGCAGAACCCGGCTCAGCATTGACCTTGAGTTCAATGACATATTCGCCAGGCAGCCAAACGAAGAGCCGTTCAAACATTTGATAAAATGGCTTTACAAGCGCCTCGCCAGCCTCCACTGCCTTCTTTTCATTCTCTGGCCTTGCTCGAATCTTGCGACGGATATCTGAGTCAAGATTGGAGAGTTGCTCGCGAAACTGCTTTTCTGTAAGCCGATCAAAAATATTTAAGAATACAACCCTGTGGGCCCATGTTTCACCCGGCTTCAGATAGAACGGAACGAACAGTACCGAAGATTGTGACGATGGTGTTTCGAAGTAGTTCTGCGCTGGCAGAATGGTCAGCGGAACTCCATCACGTAAAACGTCGAGACTGATGCCGCGTATTCGGAGTTCCCGTCCGCCCGAATTGCTAATACTGACCACAAGACTTGCGTTTGGATTTCCAACCTTGTGTGTCACTCCAATTCGACTGTGAACTTCGACCACTAGACGTCTTGGACGCAGAAGTAAATGTAGAGGCGGAAGTTGCGACAGGATGATCGCAATGAGTGCGCAAAGGGCTGTCCAGAAAGTCCAGTCAAGGTAGAACGGCATTGATTCATTAGGCATTTGGATTCTCACATTCTTATGCGCCCGCATTCCAGCGCAGAGTGCAGCTTACGAATTCCCGATCCTGTCGAGCTGGCGCGGACTCAGAACAAACTTCCTCCAACCCAATACGTCTATTCAGCAAACTCCGAAAATCAGCCTGTCATCGCTCAATTCGCCCAGAGAGTTCAATTGTTGAAGCAATAGCTTCTAGCCTTGGCAATCTATCGCGGAACCTGAACTCGCCGAGAACACCAAGTATGAAACTCGCTCGTTCGCGTTCTTCTTCTGCAGCGCCATCGTCACTTGAGATTCGCTGGTGCTCCAAATACTCAGGCGAAGATTCTCGGTGCCCTCTCTTTACTCCAATTAAGTATGCCTCCACCACTCGACCTGAATGGGAGTTCAAGAATGTAACTCCGCCTTCTTGAGATCGAAAAAAATTGATTACATCGGACGCGCCGCCAGAATTGCTCATGAACTTCCTATAGACATCTGTCGCTACCGTGCGGAGTACAACAAGCGTAACTAATAGCATAGGATGGAGGTAGTGATTATCTGGCACCGAAAGTATTGCCATCCGAATCCGCGTGAAGCATTGCTCGCGAGCTCTGAGCGAGAAACCAAATAAGCGAGACAATCCGTTAAACACGTCCTCAAGTTGCTCTTTGTCAAACCTAAATTCGGAATGTGTTCGTTGAGAAAAACACTCTTCTAGACCTAACTCATTGAGTAGGTGCTTGGTAAATTTTTCAACATTTGGCTCTGGAAGCCGAAACTCAAGATCAATGAATCTGCGCAAATACTCTGTTGCTTCAAATTCGCGACCATAGATCGTACTCAAGCTCACCTGCGTTTGACTCTTGTCAAGCGCGAGAACAAACATTACGTTCTTAACGTTGAGCAAATGCTTGATTCTCTCAAGAAGTTCAACCGCGTAGTTCGGTCGACATCGATCCAGCTCGTCGACTAGGATCAGAAGCATCGGCTGACCATCTTGCTTTGGAAGTGTCTTAACCAAAGACTCAAGCGAATCGTGAAACTTCCTGATTAGATTCTTCTCTGCCAAGTATGCGTCGGTTGCGTTCTTTATTGATTCCTCAGTCAATTCCGCAAGTGCCGATTCGGTGAATGAATCTAGGTCAAGGAGTCCAGCAGTAGCTAACTTCCCAGCAACGGGTAATACGCGTCGCGCAATAGCAGATGCAATATGCTTTGCTCTATCCAGTTTCTTGGCGTTCGGACTACTACGCTCGGCGAGTCTCGACTCTGTAAATTCGCATATCTCTGATACAAATGCCAAAAGCGGATCTTCGGCGAAATCCGTCTCCCATGCATTGAAATACAGAGTCTCAACCTGTCTATCTGACAGATAGCGCTCCCACATTCGCAAGAATGTTGTCTTGCCGGTTCCCCAAGGTGAATCGATGCACAACACAAATGGCGGATCAATTTTGAGAACTAGATCCGTTAGAAATTCGACTGCCGGCCTTCTATCGAGCACGTCATTGCGAAAAGGATCTTCGTTGGGAATTTCGATAGGTTGGGATTTGAATTTCATTGCATGAGAACTTTTCGGCAATTACAGGAGGAAATCTCGCATAAGCTGTTATGCGAATACATAGACTCCTATAGTACAAAATGGCCGCTCGCGCGCCTCGACCCAAGTCAATGGACGCGACGAGATAGAGGCCCACGGGAGCACGCCCATCTATTGAGACCAAAGGAGCAGTTGCTGCAATTCAGAAAACACAGCTGATCTCTTGGAGGCTCACCAGCTACCCGAACCCATAAAGGGGCGTATTTCGGAAGCCTAACATGGAATGTTGGAACAAAGAGACGGAGGCTATTTCCTACCCTCCGCGCACCGAGGGGCGCCCTCCCAGCCCAGGGCCAAGACAGCAGTCGATAAAATCTTGATCAAATTGGGGTACCACAACATCGGCGCAGCCTAGCGACCCATTGCAGGCCGCTGCTGTACTACCTCAACAACAAAACCGGCACCAGACAACTCCGCAGCACCTCAGTCGTCGTACTCCCCAGAATCATGCTGCGTATCCGCGAGTGCCCGTAGGCGCCCATCACGATCAGGTCAATCGGCTGTTCCTGCACATGTTTGGCAATGGCGGCATCCGCCGGGCCGGAAACGACGTGCACATCCACATGGAACCCGGCATCGCTGAGTTGCTCGCGGGCCCATTCCAGGCCTTCCGGTTCGCTTGATGATTCACCGACCATCAGCAGGTTGCAGGGCAGATCCCTGAGCAGCGGGCTGGCACAGACCATCTCGATGCAGCGGCGGGTGGTGGCGCTGTTGTCGAAGGCGATCAGGAAACGTTGCGGTGCGCTGAATGACCTGGCCGCAACGAGTACCGGCCGGTGCACGGCGCGGACCACGCGTTCGAGATTGCTGCCGAGGTGGCCCTTGGCGAAATCGGCGTGTTCGCCGCGCTTGCCGATGACAAACAGGCGCACTTCGGATTCGAACTCAAGCAGGGTATCGACCAGGGCGCCATGGCGCAGACGTGACTCCGCCTTGATGCCGTGGGATTGCGCGGCCAGTGCCAGCGCCTGACTGAGCAGACGGCGACCGCTTTCCTGGGCCACGCGCGATCGCGACTCATCGAGTGCGGTCAGCTCCGCGAGCAGATCCTCGCGATCGCCGAGGGCGAGATTGCCGCTGAGGTTCTGCTTGCCGGGTGCGGCGGTCGAGCGATCAATCGCGTGCACGAATTCCAGCGGCGCGCCGAGACGCGCAGCCGCCCAGGCGGCCATTTCGGCGACGCTGGCCGAATAGCTGGAAACATCGAGAGCAGCGAGGACGCAGCCATCGGCGTGGATCAGGGTGGTTTCGGTCGCGCTCATGCTTCAGTGTCCCATCAAATGTTCGACGTCGCCCGGCTTGTCATGCACGCCGAGACGGTCCACCAGGGTGGTGCTGGCTTCGTTGAGCCCGAGGATTTCGACTTCGGCGCCTTCGCGGCGGAACTTGAGCACCACCTTGTCGAGGGCGCCGACCGCCGAGAGATCCCAGAAATGCGCATGGGTGACATCGATAATCACCTTCTCCAGCACTTCGCGGAAATCGAAGCGCTGCACGAAGCCATCGGCCGAGGCGAAGAAGACCTGCCCGGTGACGACGTAGCGGCGCGTGCGTCCTTCGTCGAGCGAAGTCGATCCGACATGCAGAACCTGGCCGACCTTGCGCGCGAAGAACAGGGCCGAAAGCAGCACGCCGACGAGCACGCCCTGGGCCAGATCATGCGTGGAGACGGTAACGACCACCGTGGCCACCATGACCATGCTCGAGGATTTCGGGTAGGTGCGCAGATTGACGATCGAGCTCCAGCTGAAGGTGCCAATCGAGACCATGATCATGACCGCAACCAGGGCCGCCATCGGAATGCGCGCGACCAGCGGCCCGGCGAACACGACCATGATCAGCAGCACCACACCGGCTGTGAGCGTGGACAGGCGCGTGCGGCCGCCCGATTTCACGTTGATGACCGACTGGCCGATCATCGCGCAACCGGCCATGCCGCCGAGCAGGCCGGAGGCGATATTGGCGATGCCCTGCCCCGCGGCTTCGCGGTTCTTGTTGCTCGGCGTGTCGGTCAGGTCGTCGACGATGGCAGCGGTCAGCATCGATTCGAGCAGGCCGACCACGGCCAGCGTGCACGAAACCGGGAAGATGATTTTCAGCGTCTCGAAATTGAGCGGCACTTCCGGCCAGAGGAAGATCGGCAGGCTGTCGGGCAGCTCGCCCATGTCGCCGACCGTGTTCACGTCGATCTTGAAGTAGATCGCAATCGCGGTCAGCACGACGATGCAGATCAGTGGCGACGGAATCGCGCGGGTGAGGCGCGGGAATCCGTAGATGATGGCCAGGCCGGCAGCGACCATCGCGTAGACCGGCCAGCGCACGCCGATCAGTTCCGGCAACTGGGCCATGAAGATCAGAATGGCCAGCGCGTTGACGAAGCCGGTGATCACCGAGCGCGAGACGAAGCGCATCAGCACGCCGAGCTTGAGTGCGCCGGCGATGATCTGCAGGACGCCGGTCAACAGGGTTGCGGCAAGCAGGTATTGCAGGCCGTGATCCTTGACCAGGGTAACCATGACCAGGGCCATCGCACCGGTCGCGGCCGAGATCATGCCGGGCCGGCCACCGGTGAACGAGATCACCACGGCGATACAGAACGAGGCGTACAAGCCGACCTTCGGATCGACACCCGCGATGATCGAGAACGCGATCGCTTCGGGGATCAGGGCCAGGGCCACGACCAGGCCAGCGAGGACATCGGCACGCGGATTGGACAGCCATTCCTGGCGGATGGAATTGAACACGGGGATTTCCTCCTCGCATCAGGCGAGGGTTGGAGGATGGGGATCGAGGGTGACGATTGCCGCGAATCCGCAGCGGGCGTTCGCTTGAAGGCGAACAGGCCGGGGATGGTGAGTCCAGGCAGCTATTCCTCGGGGGCGCGCATTCTAGACCATGCGGGATGGGATTGCCTGAGGGGGAAGGTTGACGCGTTCTTCCATGTCGCGAAATTTCGCCGTGGGAGGCCCTTCAGGGGCGATGCATTTGGTTGGACTCGTGCCGAAGAGCATCGCCCCTGACGGGCCTCCTACGAAAAGCGGGGAAGCATCGCGGCTGAAGCCAGCTCCTACGGCATTCCTTGAGAGCATCGCCCCTGACGGGCCTCCTACGAAAAGCGGGGGAGCATCGCGGCTGAAGCCTGCTCCTACGGCATTTCTTGAGAGCATCGCCCCTGACGGGCCTCCTACCAAGAGCGGGGGAGCATCGCGGCTGAAGTGAGGAGCATCGCGGCTGAAGCCTGCTCCTACGTCATTCCCTGAGAGCATCGCCCCTGACGGGCCTTCTACGAGAGCGCTTCTGGAATTGCGTGGTGTGGGCCTATGAAGATTTCTCCAGGCGTCGCTCGCGCAGCAGCTGCTGCTGCACTTCGCTGAAGGCGCGATAGCGTTGCTGCCATTCGGAGGGTTGGCTGACGCGGGTGATCTCGACGGCGGTGACCTTGTACTCGGGGCAGTTGGTGGCCCAGTCCGAATTTTCGGTGGTGATCACGTTGGCGCCCGAGAACGGGAAGTGGAAGGTGGTGTAGACGACACCGGGCTGCATGCGTTCGCTGATCTGCGCGCGCAGCACCGTGTCGCCGGCGCGGCTGGCGATGCCGACCCAGTCGCCTTCGGCAATGCCGCGCTGTTCGGCATCGTGCGGATGGATCTCGATGCGGTCCTCGTCATGCCAGACCGTGTTCGATGTGCGCCGCGTCTGCGCGCCGACGTTGTACTGGCTGAGGATGCGTCCGGTGGTGAGGATCAGCGGGAACTTCGCGTTGACCTTTTCCGTGGTCGGCACGTACTCGGTGCGCATGAAGCGGCCCTTGCCGCGCACGAATTCCTCGACGTGCATGGTGGGCGTGCCATCGGGAGCCTCGGCGTTGCACGGCCACTGGATGCTGCCGAGTTCGTCGAGCCTTGCGTAACTGACACCGCTGAAGGTCGGCGTCAGGCGCGCGATCTCGTCCATGATCTCGGACGGATGCGCGTAGTTCATCGGGTAGCCCAAAGCATTCGACAGGAGCTGGGTGATTTCCCAATCGGCATAGCCGGATTTCGGTTTCATGACGCGGCGCACGCGCGAGATGCGGCGCTCGGCATTGGTGAAGGTGCCGTCCTTTTCGAGGAAGGTCGAACCGGGCAGGAACACGTGCGCGAACTTGGCGGTCTCGTTAAGGAACAAGTCCTGCACGACCACGCACTCCATCGCGCTCAGTGCCGCGGTCACGTGCTGGGTGTTCGGATCGGACTGGCCGATGTCCTCGCCTTCTACGTAGAGCCCCATGAACTCGCCATCGAGCGCGGCCTCGAACATGTTCGGAATGCGCAGGCCCGGCTCGGCCAGGATCGGCACGCCCCAGTCATGCTCGAAGCTCGCGCGCACGCTCGAATCCGACACATGGCGGTAGCCGGGCAATTCATGCGGGAACGAGCCCATGTCGCAGGAACCCTGCACGTTGTTCTGCCCACGCAGCGGATTCACACCGACACCGCGTCGGCCGATGTTGCCGGTGGCCATGGCCAGGTTGGCGATTGCCATGACCGCGGTCGAGCCTTGCGAATGCTCGGTCACGCCGAGGCCGTAATAGATCGCCGCATTGCCAGCGGTGGCGAACAGTCTCGCTGCCGCGCGCACCAAGGCGGCCGGCACGCCCGTTTCGGATTCGCTGGCTTCGGGCGAATGGCTTGCATCGGCGATGAAGGTCTTCCATTGGGCAAAGGCAGCGGCCTCGCAGCGCGAGGCGACGAAGGCCTCGTCGACCAGGCCCTCGTTGACAATGACGTGCGCCATCGCATTGAGCAGGGCGACATTGGTGCCGGGCCTGAGCTTGAGCAGATAGTCCGCCTGCACGTGTGGCGAGCGGACCAGGTCGATACTGCGCGGGTCGGCAATGATCAACTTCGCGCCTTCGCGCAGGCGCCGTTTCATCTGCGATGCGAACACCGGATGCGCGTCGGTCGGATTGGCGCCGATGACGAAGATCACGTCGGCCTGCATGACCGAATCGAAATCCTGGGTGCCTGCCGATTCACCGAGCGTGGCCTTGAGTCCGTAGCCGGTGGGTGAATGGCAGACGCGCGCACAGGTATCCACGTTGTTGTTGCCGAATGCCGCGCGCACGAGTTTCTGCACGAGCCAGGTTTCCTCGTTGGTGCAGCGCGAGGAGGTGATGCCGCCAATCGAATCGCGGCCGTACTTGCTCTGGATGCGTCGGAACTCGCTTGCGGTATGCGCGATCGCCTCGTCCCAGGACACCACCGTCCATGGATCGCTGATCCTGCTGCGGATCATCGGCGTGGTGATGCGGTCCTTGTGCGTCGCGTAGCCGGTGGCAAAGCGTCCCTTGACGCAGGCATGGCCATGATTGGCCTTGCCATCGATGTGCGGAACCATGCGCACGACTTCCTCGCCTTTCATCTCGGCGCGGAACGAACAACCGACGCCGCAATAGGCACAGGTCGTGACCACGCTGCTCTCGGCCTGTCCCTTTTCGATCACCGATTTTTCCAGCAGGGCGGACGTCGGGCAGGCCTGTACGCAGGCGCCACAGGAAACGCATTCCGAAGAGAGGAAGGATTCATCCTGGCTGGCGACGACTTTCGAATCGAAGCCGCGGCCCTGGATGGTCAGGGCGAACGTGCCCTGCACTTCATCGCAGGCCCGCACGCAGCGTGAGCAGACGATGCATTGCGAGGGATCGAAGCGAAAATAGGGATTGGATGCATCGACCGCAGAGAAAAGCGGATTGGCGACGCCTGCGTGTTCGGCAGAAAAATGATTGGCGCCGCCGAAACCGTAGCGGTTGCGTTCGAAACCGACCGCGGTCGCCATTTCCTGCACTTCACAGCGGCCGTCCGGGGCGCAGCCCTCGCAGTCGGGTGGATGATCGGAAATGTAGAGTTCCATCACGCCGCGCCGGATCTCGGCGAGCTTTGCATTCTGCGTGCTGACCTTCATGCCTTCGGCGACGGGTGTCGTGCACGAGGCCGGGTAGCCCTTCATGCCCTCGATCTGCACGAGGCAGAGGCGACAGGATCCGAATGCAGCAAGCGTGTCAGTCGCGCAGAGCCGCGGAATGCCGATCCGGCTCAGGGCCGCCGCCCGCATGACCGTGGTTCCGACAGGCACCTTGACCGCCTGCCCGTCGATTTCCAGGCTGACGAGCTTCAGCGAACCCAGCGACTGGATCGCCGGTGTGCCGTAGTCGGTGTCTGCGATGGAGCGCATTGATCACCTCGTCGAGATGTGCTGGCTTGCGTCCACATCCTAGTACGGTCGACATGACGGGTACAGCAAAATGGTCGTGCATTCGCTGCGCGGGATTGCCTCGTAGAAGCCCGCTTCAGCTGCGATGCTTTTGCCGGATTGCCTCGTAGGAGCCCGCTTCAGCTGCGATGCTTTCGCGGGATTGCCATTCAGAGCATCACGGCTGAAGCCTGTTCCTACGGAGGATCGAGTGGCGAAGCGGACTCTCTTGCAAATGGGAGCCCTGCCTCAATAGCGATGCGTTTCGCGCCCTTGCGTTGTAGGAGCCAGCTTTAGCTGCGATGCGCTTCGCGGGATTGCCATTCAGAGCATCACGGCTGAAGCCTGTTCCTACGGAGGGTCGAGTGGCGGATCAGGCCCGTCAATCAGGCACCGCTGCCTCAATAGCGATGCGTTTCGCGCCCTTGCGTTGTAGGAGCCAGCTTTAGCTGCGATGCGCTTCGCGGGATTGCCATTCAGAGCATCACGGCTGAAGCCTGTTCCTACGGAGGGTCGAGTGGCGGATCAGGCCCGTCAATCAGGCACCGCTTCCGTAGGAGGCCCGTCAGGGGCGATGCTCTTCTCGCAACGTGCCCCAAAGCATCGCCCCTGACGGGCCTCCTACGGTTGAGCTGCGCTAGTCCGCTGCAAAATCTTCAGGGAAGAGTTTCAGGGCGCCGTGCCGGCATGGGCGTCATGGAGCTTCGCCCCTGGCGGGTCTCCTGCGCTAGAGCTGCGTTAGAGCGCTGCAAAATCTTCGGGGAAGTGTTTCAGGGCGCTGAGTACCGGCATGGGCGTCAAGCCGCCGAGTGCGCAGAGCGAGCCGTGCAGCATGGTGTCGCAGAGGCTGGTCAAAAGATGCTTGTTCGCTTCGGCATCCGTGCCGCTACGGATGCGGTCGATCACTTCCACGCCACGTGTCGAGCCGATGCGGCAGGGCGTGCATTTACCGCAGGATTCGATGGCGCAAAACTCCATTGCGAACCGCGCCTGTTCGGCCATGTCGACGGTATCGTCGAAGACGACGATGCCACCGTGGCCGAGCATCGCGTCGATTGCGGCGAAGGCTTCATAGTCGACGGGCGTGTCGAAATGCGATTCGCCCAGATAGGCTCCGAGCGGGCCGCCGACCTGGACGGCGCGGATCGGCCGGCCGCTGGCAGTTCCGCCACCGTAGTCGTAAAGCAGTTCGCGTAGGGTCACGCCAAAGGCCAGCTCGATGAGGCCGCCGCGCTTGATGTTCCCGCCCAGCTGGATCGGCAGCGTGCCGCGCGAACGGCCCATGCCAAGGTCGCGATACCAGTCGGCGCCGCGAGCAAGAATGTCCGGTACCGAAGCCAGGGTGATCACGTTGTTGATCACGGTCGGCTGCCCGAACAGGCCCTTGATCGCCGGCAGCGGCGGCTTGAAGCGCACCTGGCCGCGTCGTCCTTCGAGACTTTCCAGCAGCGAGGTTTCCTCGCCGCAGATGTAGGCGCCTGCGCCGATGCGCAGTTCGATGTCGAAGTTGTATCCGGACTCCCGAATATTCGTGCCGAGCCAGCCCGCTGCGCGTGCGCGCTCGATTGCTTCGACGAGAATGGACCGGGTGAGCGGATATTCGCTGCGCAGATAGATGTAGCCCCGGTTCGCGCCCACCGCGATCGCGGCAATCAGCATGCCTTCGATAAGGCGGTACGGATCGCCTTCCATGGCCATGCGGTCCGAAAACGTTCCGGAGTCGCCCTCGTCCGCATTGCAGACGATGAACTTGCGCGACGATTCCTGATCGAGCACGGTTTTCCACTTGATGCCACACGGGAACGCCGCGCCGCCGCGACCTCGCAAGCCGGAATCGGTCACGCATTGCACAATCCCGGCCGGCTGCATTTCCAGGGCGCGCTCGAGCCCGCGCCAGCCGCCGTGCGCTTGGTAATCTTGCAAATCGAGTGGATCGATGATGCCGTTGCGGGAAAAACAGAAGCGCTGCTGCTTTCTGAGCCAGTCGATCTGGTCAACCGGACCCAGGGCAAGCGGATGGCTGCATGCCCGCGGGAATCCCGCCTCGAACAGCGCAGCAATGTCGTCCACCTCGACTGGACCAAACCCGATCCGGCCTGCATCGGTTTCAACTTCGACCAGCGGTTCCAGAAAACAGAGGCCACGTGATCCGTTGCGGATGATCTCCACTTCGATATCGCGATGCGCGGCTTCGCCTGCAATCCGTTCGACTACCTCATCCGCGCCACAGGCGATGGCCGTGGTATCGCGCGGAACGCGAATACGCACGCTCATGTACCCTTCCGGCAGGCTTCGACCAGGCGGTCGATCTTTTCGACAGACAGCCGCCCGTGAACCCGGTCATCCAGCATCGCCGAGGGCGCGCAGGCGCAGTTGCCGAGGCAGTAGACCGGCTCCAGCGTGATGCTGCCATCCGCTGTCGTTGCGCCGAACCCGATCGCCAGTCGCTCGGTCAGATGGCGTTCCAGTGTGCGTGCGCCCATGGCCTGACAGGCCTCGGCACGGCACAGCTTGAGCACGTGCCGACCTGGGGCCTTGCTGCGAAAATGATGATAGAAACTGATCACGCCGTGCACTTCGGCACGACTCAGGTTGAGCGCATCGGCCACCAGCGGAACAGCCGCGGCGGGCACGTAGCCAAGGGCATCCTGAATGCGGTGCAGGATCGGCAGCAGCGAGTCGACCCTGCTGGCCTCAGAATCGATGGCGAGAAGCACAGCAGTGCGCGCGTCGTCTTTCAGAACATTCTCTGATGAAGACCCATGCGCGCTGGCTTGTGCTCCCGGCATCTTGTCCTCGCTGCGTGCGGCTCCTGCCTCGCGTGGAGCGCTATTGCGCCTCGACCAACGCGCTTTGCGGTCGGATCGTCAACTCGTATTTCTTGCCATTCGGCTCTTCCTTGGCAGGCGGAAACCCGAAGCTGAGCGGTTTGCCAAGCACGGCCGTCACCGAATGCTGGCCGCGCGTGACCCACTTGCCGTCATGACGGGCAGCGAAATCAACGTCCAGCTTGATCGACTCCTTGCCGGTCGACGAAAACTCGAGCGGAGTGGCGGTGATCAGGATCCTGAACCCGGCATCCGGTTTGGCCGGATCTTCATTGCGCACTTCCGCCTGCGCACCGGCCTTGACTTCGATGACGGGTGCCGCAGCCAGCGATCCGTCACGCGCGATGGTCAACTCGAGGCGATAGTTCGCTTGCGCGCTTGCCGCAGCGGGGAAACCCCATGTGGCAAAAAGCAGCGCCAGCATGGCCAACCAGCGTGTTCCATGAAAATTCATTGACTCGGTACCTCAAGGTGGGGGCTGTGGTGAAGTGTTGCGTCGTGTTTTGCTGACAGGGAATTCCGGGCCCTGAAGCCGGCCGTTGTCCGCTGGCTCTGGACCCGGCCAGCGCCGGAAGGTTCCCGTCCGGCCAGGTCGATGCGTTCAGACTCGAGCTCCGTTTTCTGGCGGTGTCCAGCGATCCAGCGCTTCGCGTGTGCGTTTGCGGCCCCATTCAATCACGCTTTCAGCGCGATGAAAATCGTAGAACATGCAGACGTTGCGTGGAATCGTGATCAACAGATCCGGTGGCTGCGCCGCCAGTTTGAGCCGGGTGATGGTTTCCTGCACGGTATCGAGCGAGCGCGCAAACAGATCGATCACGCTGGGGTCGCGCGTTGCGTCGGCAACCGATCCTGCAGGGACCGGCGGCACGCCAAGCATCCGGCGCACGCGTGGCACCAGGCCCCCTCCACTGTCTGCAGATCCGTCGGCCTCGGGAGACTCGTCACTTTCCTCTTCGTGCAGCGGCTCGGCGGGCGCATTGACGTCCACGGCGATCGTGGCCTGGGTATGGTCGCGCAAGGTGGGCGAGACCGGCAATGGATTGAGCAGACCGCCATCGACCAGCAGTCGACCGCGGTAGCGATGCGGACGAAAAATGGTGGGAATCGCGATCGAGGCCCGGATCGCCTCGAACAATGAACCTCGCGAAAACCAGACTTCGCGATGCGCATCGAGATCAACCGCAACGGCCGTATAGCTGATCGGCAGATCCTCGATGTTGACCTCGCCGACGTGCTCGCGCATCGCGCTGATGATGCGGTTTCCCTTGATGAAGCCGCCGCCGCTGACCGTGATATCCAGAAGCTTGAAGACGTCGAAACGGGCCAGGGTCAGGACCCAGTCCCGATAGGCATTCAATTTCCCCGCCGCATAGACGCCACCGACGAGCGCGCCCATCGAGCTGCCCGCGATGGAACGGATATCGAAGCCCTGCGCAATCAGCTCCTCGATCACGCCGATGTGTGCATAACCACGCGCGCCACCCGAGCCGAGCACCAGCGAGATGGGGATCTTGCGGGCCGTCGAATCGTCAGAGCTGGCAACCGCATCGTTCATGAGGTTTTTGCAGTCTGATAGCTGCCAATGGCCAATTGCAGCAGGATTCTCATTTCCTCGCGCAGCGATACCGGCGAAACCACTTCGGCATCGGGGCCATACTTGAGTACATCCATCAGCAACTCGCGCGAGTTGCTGTAGGGCACTTTCAGTTCATAGCGACCGTCGGGCAGCCAGTGGCCTTCCTGGCGCGAGTGCCAGTGCTCGTCGGCGACCCAGCGTGCCGCGTGTTCGGAAAAGTGCAGGACCGCAGTGGCCTTCGGTGCGCCGGAAAAAATGCCGTAGCTGGAAGCGAGGTGCGCGTCGAGTTCGGCCAGGTCGCTGTCGAGCGAAGTCTCGTCGCGGACTGCGACCGAGCGCATGCGATCGAGGGCGAAGCTGCGCAGTGCTTCGCGGCCGTGGTCCCAGGCATCGAGATACCAGTTGTCGCGGTAATGGGCGAGTCGCTGCGGCGAGACTTCACGGGTACTCGGTGTGTTGGTCGTGCGGGCGCGGTATTCGAAGGTGATGCGCTTGCGACTGAGCAAGGCGCTGGACACGGTGCGGAAGACAACCTGATCCAGCTTGCGTGCGCCACTGGAGATGACGCGAATGCGCTCCACCGGCAAGGTCCGGCCGCTGGCATGATCGGAAAGCAGGCCCTCGATGCGTTCCCGGAACGGCGCCAGGGCACCGGCCAATACGCCCGGGTCGGATCGACCGAGCAACTCGTTGAGAGCGAGCAAGGCCGCCAGCTCCTCGCTGGAAAGCCAGAGCCCCGGCAGTTCGAAGCGGTCGGCCTCGTCCTTGGCGTAGTAGATCGTGCCGTTTTCCGAATCGCTCTCGATGGGCGCGCCCAGCGCATCGCGCAGGAAGGCGATATCGCGATACATCGTTGCCCTGGAGCACTGCAGCTCTTCCTGCACGTGCTTGAGCGTGACCGGATAGCGCGCGGACTTGAGCATCCGGTGCAGGAGCAAGGTGCGTTCGTAGCGATCCATGGTCGAAACTGCCGCGTTGTGAATCCGACGCAGAGTTTGGCATAAGCGACCCTGCGTGCGCAGGCTTGAGCTGCGCCAGGCACAGGGACGATGCGCCCTGTTTTACCGGTCTGGCCCGAATGCGCCGATGCTTTCGAGGAGCCGCAGCGGGATCGACAGGCGTTTCGTTGCGTCGTCTGCTGCTGGCATGTCGATGTTGATGGCGAAGAACCAGCGTCGACCGTCGCGTTCCAGCCAGCCCACCGACCAGCCCAGATCGGTCTTGCCATCGGCCGCGCCGCGGGTCGACCAACCGGTTTTCTGATGCAGGATCCAGCCAGGCGCGTCGGTGGAAATCGTGATGCGCCTCACCGCCTCCTGGCTACGCTCGGTAAAGGGAAGCTTGCCATCGGCCAAACGACGCAGGAAGTCGACTTGCTGCCTTGCTGAAATGCGCAAGGAATTGTCGAGCCAGAACTGATCGATCGTATCGCCGATGCTGCGATTGCCGTAGTCGACTGCATCGAGATACGCCTGCATGCGCTTTGCGCCGATGCGTCGCGCCACGGCCTGGTAGAACCAGACCACGGAGTAGCGCATGCCGCTGGCCAGACTGTGATCCCGGTTCCAGGCCGGCATCCGTCGCTCCTGGCCGTCCCAGCGGATCACCTCGTATTCGTCGGAAACCGCCCCGGATTCGAGGGCGGCCAGGGCGTTGAAGACCTTGAAGGTGGATGCCGGCGAGTAGGCGGCCTCGGCGCGAATCGGATCATGGACAAGCCAGTTCTGGCCCGTCTCGTCGAATACCACGACGGTGCCGATCACGTCGGCTTGCACGAAGATGCGGGAAAAGTCCGCACGCTCCTGCCACTGGATATCTGACGCCAGGGCATCGGACACCAACAGGACGCCGAACAGGATCAACGCGACCCGCCATCGCCCTGCCTTCATGCCGGTTGCCCCCTTGCCCTCGAGTGAATCAACAGATTCCAGTCGAAACAAGGATTTGCGCGGGCCGAAATCTGACAGAACGCGGGCAGCACCCCGGTTGCCGGGATTACCGATTACCATCAGCGGTCCCGAGCAGCGCAACTTCGTCCGATGCCGCACGCTTCACTCGAGCTGAATCGACCCACCGGCGACGAGGTCAAGACGACCACGTGCTACATGTGTGCGTGCCGATGCGGCATCCGCGTGCATCTGAAGGATGGCCGCGTGCGCTACATCGACGGCAATCCGAAGCACCCGGTCAATCGCGGCGTGATCTGCGCCAAGGGTTCGGCCGGCATCAAGCAGCACTACTCGCCGGCACGCCTGTCCAAACCGCTGCTCCGCGTTGGCGAACGAGGCAAGGGCGAATTCCGCGAGATCGAATGGGACGAGGCGCTCGAACTGGCCGCGAAGTGGCTGGGCGACATCCGCAAGCGCAACCCCGACGAGCTCGCTTTCTTTACCGGACGCGACCAGTCCCAGGCCCTGACCGGCTGGTGGGCACAGCAGTTCGGCACGATCAACTATGCGGCTCATGGCGGCTTCTGCTCGGTCAACATGGCCGCCGCCGGCATGTACACGTTTGGCGGCAGCTTCTGGGAGTTCGGCGAACCCGATTGGGACCTGACCCGATACCTGATGCTCTGGGGTGTGGCCGAAGATCACGATTCCAATCCGATCAAGCTCGGCCTCGGCAAGCTCAAGGCACGCGGGGCCAGGATTGTCGCGATCAATCCGGTGCGCACCGGCTATGGCGCGATCGCGGATGAATGGGTGCCGATCAATCCGGGCACGGATGGCCTGCTTGCCGGCGCCCTTATCCACGAATTGCTGCGCCTGGACCGCATCGATTTCGACTATCTGGTGCGATACACCAATGCCCACCATCTGGTGATCCGTGATCCGGGTGCGGCGGATGATGGACTGATCGCGCGTGATGCCGACGGACATGCGCTGTGCGCGGCGCGGCGTGTCGTCGATCATTCTGGTGAAAGCCGGGATGTGGGCGGGAGAGTTGTCCTGGTCCGTGCGGACGCTACCGGCATCTCGCCGCTGGTCGTTGGCGAGTTCACGCTGGACGACGGGCGAACGGCGATCCCGTCATTCCAGCTGTTGGCGGAGCGCTACCTGGCTGAAGAGTGTTCACCCGAAGCGGTCAGCGAACGCTGCGGCGTCAGTGTCGAAACGATTCGGCGACTGGCCCGCGAACTGGCCGAAACCGCATTCGATCAATCGATCACGCTGGATCAGGCCTGGACCGACGCGCATGGCCGCCATCACGAGAAGATGATCGGTCGACCGGTCGCCATGCACGCGATGCGCGGCATCTCGGCGCATTCGAACGGCTTCCACACCTGCCGCACCCTGCATGTGCTGCAGATGTTGCTCGGCGCCATCGATACGCCCGGCAGCTTCCGCTACCAGCCGCCCTATCCCAAGCCTGCACCGCCGCCGAATCGCCCCGGCAAGGCGCGCAAGGACAATGGCCTGCTCGACGGCGGGCCGCTCGGCTATGTGCAGTGCCCGGATGATCTCCTGGTCGACGCCGAAGGTCGGCCGCGCCGGCTCGACAAGGCCTATTCCTGGGAGCACCCGCTGGCCGCACACGGACTCATGCATTCGGTGATCCGCAACGCCTGGGCCGGCGACCCCTACCGCATCGACACCCTTCTGATGTTCATGGCCAACATGGGCTGGAATTCGTCGATGAACACCAGCGAGACGCGGCGCATGCTCTGTGACCGCGACGAAGCCACGGGCGAATACCGCATTCCGCACATCATCTATTCGGACGCCTATCTGTCCGAAACGGTGGCCTTTGCCGACCTGGTCCTGCCCGATACGACCTACCTCGAACGGCACGACTGCATCAGCATGCTCGACCGGCCGATTTCGGATGCGGACTGCGCGGCCGATGCGATCCGCCAGCCGGTCATGCCGCCGGATCGCGACGTGCGTCCGTTCCAGGATGTGCTGATCGATCTGGGCACGCGCATCGGCCTGCCCGGTCTCCTGAAAGAGGATGGCAGCCCGAAGTATCCAGAAGGTTTTGCCCAGTACATGGTTGAACACGAACGCGCGCCCGGCGTCGGCATGCTAGCCGGCTGGCGCGGCACGGATGGTTCGAAGGCAGGCTTCGGCGAACCCAATCCTGACCAGATCAAGCGCTATGTCGAACATGGTTGCGTGTGGGAGGCCCGGGTTCCCGACGCGGCGCGCTACTACAAGATGGCCAACCAGGACTACCTGAACTGGGCCAGGTCGCTGGGATTCCTCGGCTCGACCGATCCGATCGTGTTGCAGTTGTACTGCGAGACACTGCAGCGTTTCCGTCTCGCTGCGCAGGGGCATGGCGCACAGCAGCCGCCCGAGCGCGAGCGCGAACGTGTCGAGCGCTATTTCGATCCCCTGCCATTCTGGTACGAAGACCTGGCTTCACGCGGGTCCCTCCGCCAAGAGCAAGGCAGAAGCGCATACCCGTGTGCGGACTCTTCCGAGAGCGATTTCCCGCTATCTGCGATAACCCAAAGACCGATGTTCATGTATCACAGCTGGGGGTCGCAGAATGCCTGGCTGCGGCAGATCACGACGCGCAACTATCTCTACCTGAACCCGCGCACGGCGTCGGAAAACAACGTGGCCGATGGCGACTGGATCTGGCTGGCATCGCCGCTCGGGCGCATCCGGGTCCAGGCAAAATTGCATGTGGCGACTGCTCCGGGCACCCTGTGGACGTGGAATGCCATCGGCAAGCGCAAGGGGGCCTGGAGGTTGAGCGACGATGCACCGGAAAATCGTGACGGCTTCCTGCTGAATCATTTGATCGACGAACTGCTGCCAGCGAAGTCCGACGGACATCGCCATGCCAATGCGGATCCGGTCACGGGTCAGGCGGCGTGGTTCGACTTGCGCGTGCGCATCGAGTGCGATCCGGAACCACAACGGGAAGGCCATCGCGTCGAGCTCAACCCGACAGGGAAAGCCGCATGACGACGCCGCAGTGGATGACCCTGGTGCTCGTGGTTGGTGCGATTGCGCTGTTCGCCAGCGAGAAGGTGCGCATCGACATCGTCGCCCTGATCGTGCTGGTGCTGTTGGTCGTGCTCGGCCTGGTCACGCCGACCGAAGCCCTGGCCGGCTTCAGCAACGAGGCCACGATCACGGTTGCCGCGATGTTCGCGCTGAGCCTCGGCATCGAGCGCTCCGGCGCACTCGAACCGCTGGGCCGCCTGCTGTCCCGCATTCGAAAACCCTGGCTGCTGACGCTGTGCCTGATGCTCGCGATTGCGCCGATGGGCGCGTTCGTCAAGAACATCGCCCTGGTCGCCACGTTTCTTCCGCTTGCGCTGCGGGTCTGCTCGAATACCGGAACCTCGCCGGCGCGCGTGCTGCTGCCGATGGCCTATGCCGCGCAGATGGGTGGCGTGTGCACCCTGATCGGAACCTCGTCCAACCTGCTCGCCGACAGCCTCGCCCAGCAGTACGGCATCGCCGGCTTTGGCGTATTCGAATTCACTCGCCTGGGCGCCTTGCTGGCCGTGGTCGGCATCATCTACCTGATGCTGGTCGGTCGCTGGTTGCTGCCGAAGCAGATCACGCCGATCGTGACCGTCGAGGCGGACATCGGAAAGTATGTCACCGAGCTCAAGGTCAGCGCCGATTCGCCCCTGGTCGGGCAAACCATCGCGGACGCGAAACTGGGTGACAAGTACGGTGTCTACCCGCTTGAGCTGCTGCGCGGCGACCGTCACCTGTGGTCGCCGCGATCACAGGAACTGGAAGTGGGCGATGTGCTGCTGGTGCGCGGCGACTGGGACAAGATCGAGGAGTTCCGCAAGCGCGCCGATCTGCAGATCGATCCGGAAAACCGCTACGGCCACGACAAGAGCAGCGCGCGCACCCTGGTCGAAGTGATGGTCAAGCCGGCCAGCAACATCGAAGGCAACTCGCTGGAAGAACTGGATTTCAGGCGCAATCACGATGCCATCGTCCTGGCCATCCACCAGCGCGGACGCATCCTGCGCGACAAGCTCAAGGACGTGCGCCTCGCTGCCGGCGATGTATTGCTGTTGCTGGTCGAGGACGACGCTGCCGGCGCCTTCCGCAACGATGAGCGCTTCGTCGTTCTGAGCGAACGCGAAGATACCCGCCGCACGTCACGACGGGCCATTGCCGCCGTATTGATCATGGTGTCGGTGGTACTCGTATCCGGACTGCACTGGTTGCCGATTCCGGTAGCCGCAATTGCCGGCGCCATCGCCATGGCAGTGGCCGGATGCTACGGGCGCAAGGATCTCTACCAGGGAATCGACTGGAAAATCATCATCCTTCTGGCGGCCATTCTGCCGTTGGGCACGGCCATCGAGAACAGCGGACTGTCGCAGACCCTGGTCAACGCAGGCATGGGGGTAGTCGGAGAGCACGGACCGCTGGCCGCCCTGCTGATGGTCTATCTGATGACGGCCCTGCTGACCGAACTGATGGGGCACAATCCTTCGGTGGTGCTGATGTGCGGCATTGCCGTCACCGTGGCCCATGCCGTGGATGCCGATCCTCGACCGTTCGTGATCGCAGTGGCCTTCGCCGCGGCCACCTCGTTTGCGACACCGGTCGGCTACCCGACCAACACGATGGTCTATTACGCGGGCGGCTATCGATTCATGGACTTCATGAAGGTCGGCATTCCCCTGATCGCGATCTTCTGCGCCATTTCGATGTACCTGATTCCGCAGTTCTGGCCGCTGCAACCATGACTCGCCTGCCGCCGCCGACCACCCGAAAGCTCGGCCTCGTGATCGACCTCGACACCTGTGTCGGTTGCCATGCCTGTGCGATCGCCTGCAAGGAATGGAACGAGGGCGGCGCATTCGGACCCTTGCCGGATGAGGAGGCCTATGGCGCGGAACCCATGGGAGTGTGGTTCAACCGCGTGCATAGCTACGAAGTAGCGGGATTCGGCAAGAGCGAATGCAAGAGCAATCGCAAGCCCGATGACTCCGAGTCTCCGCAGACCGCCTCTGCGAATCCCGATTCCCGAATCCCGAATCCCGCGAACGCGATGAGTGTCCACTTCCCGCGCTCCTGCCTGCATTGCGAGACGCCGGCCTGCGTGACGGTGTGTCCGACCGGGGCAAGCTACAAGCGAGCCGAGGACGGCATTGTCCTGGTCGATGAGGACAAGTGCATCGGTTGCCAGTTGTGCGCCTGGGCCTGCCCGTATGGCGCGCGAGAGTTCAGTGCGAAACGCGGGGTCATGCAGAAGTGCACGCTGTGCGTCGATCGCATCTACAACGAGACGCTCGACGAGGCTGATCGCCAGCCCGCCTGCGTACTGGCCTGTCCGACCCGCGCACGTCACTTCGGCGATCTCGGCGATGCCGAATCGAATGTCTCGAAACTGGTCGAAGAGCGTGGCGGCTACGCGCTGATGCCGGAGCTCGGCTACAAGCCCGTCAATCGCTACCTGCCGCCGCGTCCGCGACGCGATGCAGCGAGCGCGAAACCCGAACCCGCGCCCGAAGCCGTCGACAGCAAGCAACTGCCACCGCTGTTGCGCTGGGTCGATCGCGTACTGTCACGCTGAGAACAATCGACGATGCGCCCGACCTTTTCGATCATCTTCTTTACTGTGATTTCCGGCGCAGGCTACGGGCTGTGGTTTCTCCTCGGTGTTTTGCTGTTGCTGTTCTGGCCGGAGATTCACCATGGAGACGGGTTGAACCTGATCCTGTTTACAGAACTGTTGACGTTCGGCCTGGGAATGGGTTTTCTGCTGGTCAGTAGCGGTCTGGTTTCTTCTCTCTGGCATTTAGGCAAACCCTCGCGTGCCTGGCGCGCCTTTTCGCAATGGCGCAGTTCGTGGCTTTCTCGCGAAGGGGTCGCCGCGATCCTGACCTATTTGCCCGCTGTCGTGCTCGCCGGCGGATCCTTCTATGTCGACTGGCTGATACCGGCCTCGCACCCTGACGCGGACCTTGATTCGTGGTTCTGGATGCTTACTCCGACGAAGTTCCTTGGGAGCATCCTGCTGGTCTTCGGCTCATTTGCCACGGTCTGGTGCACCGCGCACATCTACGCCTGCATCAAACCTGTCCGTGTCTGGCACAATCGCAAGGTCGTCATCGGCTATCTATTGCTAGCTCTCTTTACGGGCGCACTTTTTGCCTGGGTGCTGACATCGATTTCCTTTGGCGGCACCAGGCACCTCAAATACCTGCTTCCATTGATCGTTGCGACGGCCGTGGCCGGGGCCATTCTGAAGTTGCGGTATTGGCGCTTCGTTGATGAAGGGCCGAGCGCTACCACCGGCGATGCCATCGGTCTTGGTACGCTGGGCGCGGTCGGCTCATTCGAGCAGCCGCATACCGAAGAAAATTACCTGACCCACGAAATGGGCTTCCGCCTTGCGCGCAAGCATTCGCGCAAATTGCGCCGGATCTGCCTGGTGGCAGGATTCGGAGTTCCGGCGTTGCTAGCCCTGGCAAGCCTGCTGCTGCCGCGATTCGGCGGGGTGGCAGCATGGCTTTCTCTGTTCGCCGGCATGGGCGGAATCTTCATCGAACGCTGGCTGTTTTTCGCCGAGGCCAAGCACACCGTGATGCTCTACTACGGCGCGAGGAACGGATGAAATCCCGCTTTTCGTGGCCGCTATCTTGAGGCGTTTCCGCCACTTCGTTCATTTCGGGTTCAATTTCGCCCGCTAGCATCGCCACGCCTGCGTGACGTATCCAGGCGCTCAGATTCCCACCCATTCCTCGAGGAACCCGCCATGAAAACAGCTCTCCTTGCGAGCGCAATGCTGCTTGCGTTTCCGATTTGTGCATTCGCCCACGATCCTGCCGCCGATGAGAAGAAGGCCGACGAGAAGAAATCCGACGAGGGCTGGTCGGGGAGCGGCGAACTCGGTTTTGCGGCCACCAGCGGCAATACGCGATCGGAAAACCTCAACGTCAAGTTCAACATCAAGAAGGAGGACCCGTTGTGGAAGTACGGTTTCTACTTCAATGCGCTGCGCAGCAAGGGCGAGTCCAACGGCAGCTACGATGTCACTGCCAACCAGTACGAAACCGGCGCTTCGGCAGGCTACAAGTTCGACGAGCGCAGCTACCTGGTCGGCGCGGCCCGTTACCAGGACGACGAATTTTCGCCATACAGCTACCAGTTCGTGCTGTCGCTGAGCTACGGCTATACGCTCGTGAAGAATCCGAACACCGAATTCTTCGTCGAAATCGGTCCCGGCTATCGTCGTCTCGACCCGCAACCGTATGAGGTCACCAGCGGGGATCCGCCGGTCACCACGGAGATCGATCCGGATGCAGAGGACAATTTCGTCGGCCGTGGCCTGATGGCCTACAAGCACAAGTTCAACGACTCCACTTCATTCGAGAACATCAGCCTCGTCGAAGCCGGCTCGAACAATACCTATTTCCAGAACGACGCCGGACTCTCGGTCAGCATGAGCGATCGGCTGGCGCTGAAGCTCGGCTATCAGATCCGCTACAACTCGGAAGTCCGTGCAGGCCTGGACAAGACCGATCAGCTGGTTACCACCAACGTGGTGTTCAAGTTCTGAGGCGGTGACAGCCGCATGAGCGGACCTTGAAAATCCCCTTGCGGCCGAAAACAGGAACCATGGGGAACGGCGCGAAAGCGTACCCTCACCCCAGCCCTCTCCCGGGGGGCGAGGGAGCGAAAAGCTGGCTGGGTCCCAAATCGGAGTTTCGACCGCAGGAGTAGTGCGAGGCCCATGGTGTATCCATGGGCCGAAACAGCCTGCTAGACCTTGCGCAAGGCGCCGAGAATTTGATCGGCGCCGCGCTCCAGCAGCAATTCCGCAACCTGGTTGCCGAGGCTTTCACCGATATCCAGCCCGGAGCCCTCGACCTCGACCCGGATCAGGCGACCCGTGCCCGCATCGCCGACGAGTCCATACAGGGCCAGTCCGGCTTCGGTTTCAACACAGTAGCCGGCAATCGGCACGTTGCAGCTGCCATGCAGACGACGGTTCATCGCGCGCTCGCACTCCACGCAACGGCGCGTACTGGCATCATCCAGAGCACGGATGCGCTCGGCCACGCGCTCGTCGCCGAGGCGTTGTTCGATCGCGATGGCACCCTGAGCGACGGCAGGCAGCCAGTCCGGAGCAACCAGTCGCGAACGGATGCGCTCGGACAATCCGAGCCGCTCGAGTCCCGCGCAGGCGAGAATGATGGCGTCGTAGTGGCCTTCATCGAGGCGCGCAAGACGCGTGTTGACGTTGCCACGCAAGTCGAGTAGCTGCAGGTCCGGTCGTAGTGACCGCAGTTGCGCCTGCCTGCGCAGGGAAGAAGTTCCAACGCGTGCAGCATTCGGCAGCTGGTCGAGGCGGGTCACGCTGTTGCTGATGAAGGCGTCCGCTGCGTCCGCGCGTTCGAGCACGGCGCCGATGGAAAAACCCGGCTCAAGCTCCATGGGCACGTCCTTGAGCGAGTGCACGGCGATATCGGCACGCTCCTCGAGCATCGCGATTTCGAGCTCCTTGAGGAACAAGCCCTTGCCGCCGATTTCCGACAGCGGGCGATCCAGCACCTGATCACCGCGTGTGGTCATCGGCACGAGTTCGATTTCGAGATCCGGATGCGCGGCACGCAGACGCGTGGCGACATGTTCGGCCTGCCAGAGGGCCAGTGCACTCTTGCGCGTGGCAATGCGTAGATGCTTCATAGCGAGCGCACCAGCTTGCGTATCGAGGGAAGATTCCTGCGACTCACTTCGAGCTCGGCGTTGACGTTTTCCAGCCTGGCCAGTACACGACCGTCCGTGGTTCGAGCCAGGCCGGTCAATCGCTCGAGCGCGACCAGGCAGTTGCGATGGATGCGCACGAAGCGGTCGCCGAATTCCTGTTCCAGGGTCTTCAAGGGTTCTTCGATCAGCACTTCGCCGCCGGCATGGTGAACGATCACGTATTTGTCCTCGGCCAGCAGATAGTCGATTTCGGAAATGGGAACGAGCACGAGGTTTCCGCGAACGCGGGCGCAGAGATGGCTGCGCTCGCGCCGTCCGGCATCTTCGCGCTCGATGACCTCGACCGCTTCGCGACTGAAGCGCCCTGCGCGTTCGATGGCCGCGCGCAGGCGGTCGGCCCGGATCGGCTTGAGCAGGTAGTCGACGGCATTCGCATCGAAGGCAGCCAAGGCGTGTTCGTCGTAGGCCGTGCAGAAAACGATGGCCGGCGCGTTTTCGAACTTGCCAAGGTGGCGCGCCGCTTCGAGGCCGTCCATGCGCGGCATCCGGATATCCATCAGGACCAGGTCAGGTCGCAGCCTTTCGACCGCCTCGAGTGCTTCACGACCGTCAGCGGCTTCGCCGACCACCTCGATGGACGCAATATCGCCGAGCAGGTCGACCAGACGCTCACGGGCGAGGGATTCGTCGTCGACGACTAGGGTCCTCATCGTGTTGTCGCATCCGGCAAACGCACGGTCACCGTGAATTCTCCACGCTCGGGCTGCACCAGCAGCGCACCCTTCTCGCCAAAATGGTACTCGATGCGCGCGCGGACGTTGGACAGCGCATGGGCGTTGCGCGGAAGTGCCGCATCATCGGGAACCGGATTGTTCACGACGATTTCCACCCGCCCCGGCGAGCGGGTGCCGCGAATGCTCAACGTTCCACCCTCGGGCAGCCGCTGAATGCCGTGGTAGACGGCATTCTCCACAAGTGGCTGCAACAGCAGGGCGGGCATCGGCAAGTCTCGCGGCAGCTCGTCCAGCTCGAGCTGCAATCGCAACCTGTCGCCGAGACGCAGGCCCTCAATGCGCAGATACTGTCCGATCAGGTCAAGTTCTTCGCCGAGGGTCGCCAGGGTTTCACGCGCACCGAGCGCCGCCCGAAAAAGATCGGAGAGATCTTCCACGGCGCGTTCTGCATCCTGCGGCCGCTTGCGGATCAGGCTGGCGATCGTGTTCATGCTGTTGAACAGGAAATGCGGACGTATGCGTGCCTGCAGGGCGTCCACCTGTGCCTTGGCTGCGGCGCGGATACGCTCCTGCCACAGCTCGCGAATGTAGAGGTAACGCAACAGGGCTGCTGCAATCAGGGCGCAGATGGCAGCATTGCCCAGCGAGAAACGCCAGCCGGAGCCCGGTGGTGAAGTCAGCCCGAATCCGAGTGCATGGTCCATCGAGTAAACCACGGCGCTTCCGAGCGCCGTGGTGACCACGGCGAGTGCCCAGGCCACGAAGAATCCGAGACGTATGGACAGGCGCTCCAGGGTCTCGCGCGAGGAACACAGGACCACGGCATTGAGCAGGGCCAGCCACTGCACGAAGACGCTTGCGATGGCGAGCTCGCTGATCCAGGAGCGCGCGACACGATCCGGTGCCATGGCGATCACCAGCGCAACGATCTCGGCCACGACCATCAGGGCAAACAGCGTCGGCAGACTGCAGAACTGCGGCAGCCAGCGATGCTTTTCGGATTCAGCCATACCGCCTCCCATGCCGATGGTCGATTATGCAGCGCGCGGGATGAATCAGCTCAGGTTGCGTACCCTCGCGCTGATCCAGTTGCGCAGATCGGCGATTTCCTCCATGCAGACCTGATGCGCCATGGCGTAGCTGTGCCAATCCACGCTGTAGCCCAGCGAGCGCAGGAAATCGCGGCTCAACATGCCCAGCGTCTGCGGCACGACGGGATCGAGGCTGCCATGTCCCATGAAGATCGGCACATCCGCATTCGCGGCAGAGCGCTCGGTTTCGAGCTGTCGTTCCAGCGGCAGGTAGCCTGAAAGCGCAATGACGCCGGCCAGGCGTTCGGCATGTCGCAAACCCGTCGAGATCGACATGGCGGCACCCTGCGAAAATCCGGCCAGGATGATCTTCGCAGCCGGAATGCCGCGCTCTACTTCGCGCGCGATCAGGGCCTCGACCTGCGTGATCGACTGGCGAATGCCGGTTTCGTCCTGTCGTTGCGCGATCTCCATTCCGGTGATGTCGTACCAGGCACGCATCGTCATGCCACCGTTGACCGTAATGGGCCGTCTCGGCGCATGCGGAAACACGAATCTCGCCGTCGGCCAGTCCGCTGCGACAATTTCAGGGACCATCGACACGAAGTCGTTGCCGTCCGCGCCGAGGCCATGCAACCAGATCACCGCGAATTGCGGGTTGCGACCTGTTTCCTTTTCCACACACTCGAGCACCATGTTCCATCCTCGTCCGACGAATCGGGCAGGCTGCCCGATTCGTCGTCGAATGCCAAGTGCGCCAGGCGCGCGAACCCGCGCAAGCGCTGACTTCTGGCGCATTGCAGGCCTGCATCGAGCAGGTATCCTGTGCGATTGCCTTTTTCCGGAGATTTCGACGATGTCACGATTCGCCGTTGCCGCACTGACTGCCTGGCTATGCGCGCTTGCCGCACCGGCAGGCGCCATTACGCTGGAACAGTCCATGGCCGATCCGGACTGGATCGGGCCACCGGTCGAGTCGCCGTACTGGAGTGTCGACGGCAAGTCGATCTACTACCGGCTCAAGCGCGAAGGATCCACGATTCGCGATCTGCACCGCATCGATCTGGAGACCGGAAAGGATGTGCTGATCGATCCGGCACTGATGGCCAGTGCGGATGGCAAGGATGCGGTCTTCGATCGCAGCCGGAATCAGGCCGCGTTTGTCCGCAATGGCGATATCTTCATTCGTGATCTTCGCAACAGCCAGCTGATCCAGGTTACCCGGTCGCCGCAGACCGAAGCCGCCCCGCAATTCAGCGCCGACGGGCGCGCACTCCAGTTTCGCGTTGCAAACGACTGGTTCAGCTACGACATCGCCAGTCGCGTCACCGCGCCCGCCGCCGTGGTCAAGGCCGAAGCGGATCCCGAGGCGAGCAAGCCGGATGATCTCGGTGAGCTGCAACTGCGACTGTTCTCTACCCTGCGCACGATCAAGGACGATCGCGAAGCGACGAAGAACAATGACGAGGCATTCCGCAAGGGCGATGCGACGCGCTCGCCGCAGCCGTTCTACCTGGGCAGCGACGTCGACATCGAAGGCACCGCGCTGTCTCCGAATGGCCGCACCCTGCTGATCGTGACGACGGCCAAGGACTACGACAAGGGCAAGATCGCGAAGCTGCAGCACTACGTGACCGAGTCCGGTTACGAGGAACAGGAAGACGAACGCGTGCGTGTCGGCCGCAATGCGCCGGCACCGGCCACGATCTGGTTGCTCGACCTGGCCGATCACCGCCAGACAAGACTTTCCATGGAGGACCTGCCAGGCAGCAAGGATGATCCCCTGGCGAAGGTCCGCGAAGAAAATCAGAAAGCCAGGGAAACCGGTGGGAAGCAGGAAAAGAAGACTGCAGAGCCGGCGAAGTCGGACGAGCCGAAAGTTCGGGATATCAATGTGGCCGACATGATCTGGAGCCCGGACGGCAGCCAGGTCGCGATCCAGTTGCGCGCCATCGACAACAAGGATCGCTGGATAGCCCGCGTCGATTTCAAGCACGACAAGCTGGTCAGCGAACACCGCCTCAGTGACGAAGCCTGGATCAACTGGTACTTCAATGATTTCGGCTGGACGCCCGACAGCCGCCAGCTCTGGTACCTCAGCGAAGAGAGCGGCTACTCGCAGCTCTACATCAAGACGCCGGGGTCACGTGCCAGGGCGCTGACATCGGGCACGTTCGAAATCTCCGAACCCGAGCTTTCTGCGGATGGCCAATGGTTCTATGTGCTCAGCAACGCACAGGCCCCCTACGCCTACGATGCCTACCGCGTTGCAGCCAGCGGCGGAAAACTCGAACGCCTGACCCGCGTCGAGGGTCTGGACGGATTCGAACTTTCGCCCGATGACGGCCAGCTCGCCCTGTTGCAGTCCACGACCTATGTGCCACCGCAGCTGTCGCTGGTTGCCGCCACCGGTGGCCAGCCGCGCCTGCTCACCGACACGCTTACGCCGGAATACAAGGCGCTCGAGTGGCCGAAACTGGAAATTGTCGAGGTTCCGTCCAGCCACGTCGATGCACCGATCTACGCCAAGCTGTACAAGCCGGCGGACTTCGACGCGAGCCGCAAGTATCCGGCCGTGCTGTTCGTGCACGGCGCCGGCTATCTGCAGAACACGATCAGCGGCTACCCGAATTATTTCCGTGAGCAGATGTTCCACAATCTGCTTACCTCGAAAGGCTATGTCGTGCTCGACATGGATTACCGCGCCTCGAAGGGTTACGGCCGCGACTGGCGCACCGCGATCTACCGTCAGATGGGTCACCCGGAACTCGAAGACCTGATCGACGGGGTGAACTGGCTGGTGGCCAACCATTCCGTGGATCGCTCTCGCATCGGCGTCTACGGCGGTTCCTACGGCGGTTTCATGGCCCTGATGGCGATGTTCCGGGCGCCGGAGGTGTTCTCGGCCGGTGCGGCCCTGCGCCCGGTCACCGACTGGACGTCGTACAACCACGAGTACACTTCGAACATCCTCAACACGCCGCAGGTCGATCCGATCGCCTACCAGCGATCATCGCCGATCGAATTCGCCGATGGCCTGCAGGGCGGCCTGCTGATTGCCCACGGCATGCTGGATGACAACGTCCTGTTCCAGGATTCGGTGCGCCTGAACCAGCGCCTGATCGAGCTGCGCAAGGACGACTTCGAGCTGGCCGGCTATCCGCTGGAACGTCACGGCTTCGTGCATTCGGATTCCTGGTACGACGAATACCGGCGCATCCTGAAACTGATGGATACGCATATCGGTACGCCAGGGCCCACTCCGGCTCGGTAGGCTTCACCTCCAGCAGGGCCCGCTTCGGCGGGCCTTGTTGCCTGCGCCTGGCCAACGCACTGCCGCAGACCTGCCACGGCATCGGAAAGCCGCAATCGCGCCACGCAAAAGCCCGATATCGACGAGAAACTGTGATCCCGTTCAGCGCTTGTTGTTGCGCTGCAAGGGAGAATGTTAAGCCTTCGTTATTCCAGTTTCGCGCCAGCTTTGTTAGGATGCACATGAGGTTCACTGGATAACCTCATGATGGTACTAAGAAATGTCGATCTCAATCATTTCGATCATGCTCGTTTCCCTGGCTGCACTCGCCGCCGTTTGCGTGCGCCGCATTCCCGAGGGTCAGGTCTACTCGCTACGCCGATTCGGCGGGCACACCCGATTTGTCGGCGCAGGCATGCATTTCATGCTGCCCCTGATCGAGCGCGTCTCGCACAAGATGAGCTTGACCGGCTCGACCATCGAAGTCAGCGGCGCCCTCTCGAACGGCGAGAACTACGCGGCATCGGTCTATTACCAGGTGCTCGATCCGCAACGGGCCGACCAGGTCATCGAGTGCGTCGATGCCCTGCTGAGCGACCAGACCACCCGCCTGCTGGCCGGTGACTCGGTCCCGCCGGAAACCGCGGAACGCCGTATCTGGCTCAAGCAGGGCCTCAATAGCGAGGTTCGCGAGCGTGGCCTGCTGGTCACGCGGATCGATCTGCGCAGCGCAGCCTGAACCGATTCCCGGCAGGACCCATGGTTCCGAGGCCTGCCCTGGACAGGGCGCATGACGCCTGCATGGCCTGATCAGCGTTGCCTTGAGCGCGATTGACCCCGATACTGGCGCCCCTTTCGATTCCGAGCGACTCATGTCCAACCGCGAACCGCTGAGGCAGCGGCTGCGTGCGGGGCTGACGGCGCTGAAGCTCGATCTGGACGATTCGACCGTCGAGCGTCAGCTCGACTATGTCGAACTGCTGTTGCGCTGGAACGCCGCCTACAACCTGACTGCCGTGCGCGATCCCGGCGAAATGATCACGCGACACCTGCTCGATTCGCTGGCGGTGTTGCCCCATGTTTCCGGAACGTCGCTGGCCGACCTGGGCACAGGCGCGGGAATTCCCGGCATTCCGTTGGCGTTGGCCCGACCGGAACTTGAGGTTCAGCTCGTTGATTCGAATGGCAAGAAGGCACGATTCCTGCGCGAGGCCGTCCGTCACCTGAAACTGGCGCGGGTCCGGGTCGTGGAGTCCCGGGTCGAAGCGGTCGAGGGCGAGTTTGATTGCATCACGGCCCGTGCTTTCGCGACACTGGCGGACATGCTGGGCTGGGCGGGCCATCTGCTCAAGCCCGAAGGTCGCTGGCTGGCGCTGAAGGGGCGATTCCCGCAGGATGAGCTGGACGCACTGCCCAGCGGCTTCGTGATAGAAGCCGTACATCGTCTGGAGGTACCCGGCCTCGATGCCGAGCGCCATCTGGTCATCATCAAACGCAGCCAGGATCTGGCGGCTGCCGGGACACATTCATGACACGCATCATCGCCGTCGCAAATCAGAAGGGTGGAGTCGGCAAGACCACAACGGCCGTCAACCTGGCCGCGGCGCTTGCCGAAACACGCCGGAAAGTCCTGCTGGTCGATCTTGATCCACAGGGCAACGCGACCATGGCGGCCGGTGTCGACAAGCGCGAGGCAAAGCCGAATGGCTGCGACGTGCTGCTCGAGGAAGCTGCCATCGAAGATGCCATCGTCAAGACCGAGAGCGGCTTCGACCTGCTTCCTGGCAGTGGCGACCTGACCGCGGCCGAGATCAAGCTGATGGACGCCCTGGCCCGCGAGCACCGGCTCAAGGAACAACTGGACAAGCTCGGCGATCGCTACCACACGATCCTGATCGACTGCCCGCCATCATTGCACCTGCTTACCCTGAATGCGCTGACCGCCGCGCATGGCGTCCTGATACCGATGCAGTGCGAATACTTCGCCCTCGAAGGCCTGTCCAGTCTGGTCGACACGATCAAGGCCGTGCGCAAGCGCCTGAATCCCGGACTCGAAATCGAGGGCCTGCTGCGAACGATGTATGACGTGCGCAACAATCTCAGCAATGACGTGTCGGCGCAGTTGCACAAGCACTTTGGCGAGAAGCTGCTGCGCTCGATCATTCCCCGCAATATCCGGCTCGCCGAGGCACCCAGCCACGGCAAGCCGATCAACCTTTACGATCGTGAATCACGCGGCGCCATCGCCTACTTCGGTCTCGCCGGCGAAATGCTCCGCCGCGAGCGCACGCCCGCCGCAGCGACCGCAGCAACCAGTTAGGAATACGCAGCAATGGCAGCAAAAAAACGCGGGCTTGGGCTCGGTCGCGGGCTTGATGCCCTGCTCGGCGGCAACGACGATGCCAACGAGAACGCAGCGAACAGCGCGAATGCGGAAGGGGATTTGCGCTCGCTCGCCGTCACGTCGATCAGCGCCGGCAAATACCAGCCGCGGCGCCATTTCGACGAAGACCTGTTGCAGGAACTGGCCGAGTCGATCAAGTCGCAAGGCGTGATCGAACCGATCATCGTCCGCAGCGCCGGCAAGAACCGCTTCGAATTGATTGCCGGCGAACGACGCTGGCGCGCCAGCCAGCTGGCCGGCATGGCGGAAATTCCCGCCCTGGTGCGCGACATCGACGATCGTTCCGCAATCGCCATTGCGCTGATCGAGAACATCCAGCGTGAAGACCTTTCTCCACTGGAGGAGGCGCAATCCCTTTCACGCCTGATCGCGGAATTCAAGCTGACCCATCAGCAAACTGCGGATGCGGTCGGACGCTCGCGCGCCTCGGTCTCCAACCTGCTGCGCCTGCTCGAATTGCCCGATGAAATTCGCAAGCTGCTTGATGACGGCAAACTCGAGATGGGCCACGCACGCGCATTGCTGACCTTGCCGCCAGCCCGTGCCATCGCGCTGGCATCCAGAGCCATCGACAACGAATGGTCGGTTCGTCAACTCGAAGAGGCGGTCCGCGGTGCCACGGAATTGCCACGGGGCAAGCCCGCGAAACCGAAACGCGACGCCAACATCGAATCGCTGGAAAACGAACTGGCCGAGAAACTCGGTGCGCGAGTTGCGATCAACCATGGCCGCGGCGGTCGCGGCAAGGTTGTCATCCAGTATCACAGCCTCGACGAACTCGACGGCATTCTCGGAAAAATTCGCTGATTCTCACTGGGTTTTGCAGGAGGCCCGTCAGGGGCGATACGGATGCGTATTTTCCTTCTCCTTTCGGGAGAAGGTGCCCGGCAGGGCGGATGAGGGTACGAGCGAAGTAGATGAACCCATGTCGCCGGAATTATTCGCCAGGTCGTACCCTCATCCGACGCTTCGCGCCACCTTCTCCCGAGGGGAGAAGGAATAGGCGCCGCGAGCGCACGCACCCCCTCGCTTTTGGATAAGCCCACGAATCGGCGATAATGGCGATCATGGCCGTTTCGCCATCGCGTGTACCGGCGCTCCAACCACAGGATACGGGCAATGACCCAGCTCTCCGTCGTCGTGCCGGTCTTCAACGAGCGCGACAATGTTCTGCCGCTGATCGATGAGATCACGGCGGCACTGCGTGGCAAGACGGATTTCGAGATCGTCTACGTCAACGATGCGAGCAAGGACGACACGCTTGCCGTGCTGTCTGCGGCGAAGACGGACAATCCCGAACTGCGCGTGATCAATCACGCTACGCAAAGCGGGCAAAGCACGGCCATACGCAATGGCATCAAGGCCGCACGTGGGATCTGGATCGCGACCCTGGACGGCGATGGCCAGAACGATCCGGCCGATATCCCGAAGCTGATCGCCATGCGCGACGAGTCTGCGGATTCGATCAAGCTGTTTGCCGGCTGGCGGGTCGAACGCAAGGACACCGGCAGCAAGCGGCTCGCCTCGCGCCTGGCCAATGCCATCCGCAGCCGCCTGCTGCGCGACGAGACCCCCGACACCGGCTGCGGGATCAAGCTGTTCGAGCGCGCCGCCTTTCTCGAACTACCCTATTTCGACCACATGCACCGCTACCTGCCGGCCCTGATGCAGCGCGCCGGCTGGCAGGTCAGGAGCGTACCGGTCAACCACCGCGCTCGTGGCGCTGGGGTTTCCAAGTACAACAACTTCAACCGCGCCCTGGTCGGCATAGCCGACCTGCGCGGCGTGGCCTGGCTGATCCGGCGCTCGAAACGCACGGAAACCGAGGAAATCTAGACCCGTTCGGCCACCTGGGCCATGCCTGTGCGGGGTCGGATTGCATCGCCGACGTTGCCAGCCGAGCCGGATTAGGCTATAAAGCGCGGCTCGCTTCGGCCCTTTCCCCGCTTTGCGGATCGGCAGATTCCGGTACACGACCCTCTGTCGCATTGCCGAAGCACCCCAGCATCGTGTGGCGCACTGTCGCCGCTGGGCCGTCTCCGTCCTGGCCAAGGGCGGTAACCGACAATGACGAGGTTCGCATGTCCAAGGTATGCCAAGTCACCGGAAAGAGTTTCCAGTCCGGTAATAACGTTTCACACGCCAACAACAAGACCCGCCGCCGCTGGCTGCCGAACCTTCACGAACGCCGTTTCTGGGTCGCGGGCGAGAATCGCTGGATCAAGCTCAAGGTTTCGAGCCACGGTCTTCGTACCATCGACAAGAAGGGTATCGAAGTAGTCATTGCCGAGCTGCGTGCGCGCGGCGAGAAGATCTGAGGAGTATCGAATCATGGCATCCAAGCGCGACAAGATCCGCCTCGTGTCCTCTGCTGGCACCGGCCATTTCTACACCACCGACAAGAACAAGAAGACCACGCCCGACAAGATGGAGATCAAGAAGTACGATCCCGTCATTCGCAAGCACGTGGCCTACAAGGAAGCCAAGATCAAATAACGATCTGGCATTCCCGCAAGAAACCCGCCAGTTGGCGGGTTTTTTGTTTTCCGCGCATGGCATGATGGTCGCGAGCGGAGTTCGATCCGCACCTCGTCCTTGCCCTCAGAAGCCATAGCCGGAACAATCCGCGCGGCATGAATGACTCTTTACCCGTTCTCACCCTCGATCAGGTCAGCCGCCAGTTGTCCGGGCGCACGATCGTCGAGGGCCTGGACTTCCGCATCCGTCGCGGCGAAGTGCTCGGTCTGCTCGGCATCAATGGTGCAGGCAAGTCGACCACGCTGCGCATGATGTCCGGCCTGCTCGCACCGAGCAGCGGCACGGTGCGGCTCGGCGAGCTCGATCTGTATGCGCATCCCGAGCAGGCCCAGCGCGATATCGGCTATCTGGCCGAAGATCCGCCCCTGTACGGCGAGCTCAGTGTCGAGGAGTACCTGCGCTTTTGCGCGCGTCTGCATGACCTCCGGGGGCCGGCGGTGGGGACGGCGGTTGAACGCGCGATCGAGCGCTGCGAACTCGGTGACATGCGCCGCCGTCTGACCGGCCTGTTGTCGAAAGGCTTCAGGCAACGTGTCGGGCTGGCTCAGGCCATCGTTCACGAGCCCGCCCTGATCGTGCTCGACGAACCGGCATCGGGTCTCGATCCGATCCAGGCCCTGCGTCTGCGCGAGCTGATCCGCAATCTGGCCGACAGCCATGCGGTCGTGCTTTCCACGCACGTGCTCTCGGATGTGCTGGCCTGTTGCGACCGTGTCGCCATCCTGCATCACGGGCGCCTTCGCCATTCCGCAATCCTGTCGGAACTGGATGCCAGTGCCGCGGTGCTGGTCCGTGTCGAGCGCGCACTGACGCGCGATGACTGGATGAAGTTGGCCATTGTCGCCGATGCCGAACCTGCTAACGCCGGACGCTGGCGCATCAGGCTGCAGGAAGGCGCGCACTCCGGCGCGCTGGCCAACGCGATCGGGGAACAGGGTTTCGGCCTGCAGGAATTGCGCGGCGACAACAACGCGCTCGAGCAGGTGTTCGTCAGCATCGCGGCCGAAGGCAAGCACACCGGGGCGGCCGCATGAAGTCGATCGGATTGATTGCCGCGAACGACCTCAGGCGCCAGTTCTTCCAGCCATTTGCCTGGATCCTGCTGGCCCTGACCAGCGCGCTGCTGGCCTGGCAATTCCTGATCGCCTTCGATGCCTACCTGCGCATTGCACCCAAGCTCGACGCGGTCGCGAATTCGCAGGGCGCCACCGACCTGATTGCCGTTCCGCTGCTGCGCGCCCTGTCCGGCATGCTGATGCTGATCGTACCGCTGGCGACGATGCACACCCTGGCAGGCGAGCGACGCGCGAACACCCTGCCCCTGCTGCAGGCCGCCGGCGTGCGCAGCTTCGACATCGTCACCGGCAAGTTTCTCGGCGCGCTGGCACTGGTGACCCTGATCATCGCGATGGCGATGCTGATGCCGCTGTCGCTGCAGCTCGGCACGCATCTGGACCTCGGCCGGCTCGCAGCCGTTGCCTTCGGTCTGTTTCTCTTTGCCATGAGCCTCAGCGCCATCGGCGTGCTGTGTTCGGCCTGGACCGCGCATCCGGTCCTTGCGGCCACGGCGGCACTGATCATCGGCAGCCTGCTGGCCATGCTCGACATGGGCGCACGCTTCCAGGGCATCGACAATGCGCTGATCAACTGGCTCTCGATGTCGACCCATCTGGAGCCGTTTTTCCTGGGGCTGGTGGCCAGCATCGACATTGTCTACTTCCTGCTTGTGACCGTCCTCGCCCTGTTGTTTGCGGCGCGACGTCTCGACAGCCTGCGGACACGCGGTTAGCCATGCGCGAACGCCTGAACAACCTGATCCATGTACTGCTGCTGGTCGGCATCGCGCTGCTGATCGGATTCCTCAGCACGCGCTACGGATTCGTGCACGATTTCAGCCGCATGCAACGCGCCAGCCTCGGCGAAGAATCGGTACGCATGCTGGCGTCGCTGGATGGCCCGGTCGAAGTCGTTTCCTACGCGCGCCCGCAAGGCAATCTGCGCAAGACCATTTCGGATTTCATCGACCGCTACCATCGGGTCAAGCCCGACCTGACACTCGCGTTCGTCGACCCCGATGCCGACCCGGCGGCGATTCGCGCCCTCGGCATTCAGATCGACGGCGAAATCGAACTCCGCTACCAGGGTCGCAGCGAACGCCTCAAGGTATTGAGCGAAGCCGAGCTGAGCAGCGCGCTGTTGCGCCTGTCGCGTGCGCGCGAGCGGCTCGTGGCGTTTCTCGAAGGTGAAGGCGAGCGCCGGCCCGATGGCGCTGCCAACGCCGATCTTGGCCAGTTTGGCGCGGTACTCAAGCAACGCGGCATACGCAGCCTGAACCTGGCCCTGGCCAATACCGGCAAGGTGCCCGACAACGTCGACCTGCTGGTCATTGCAAATCCGCGTGTTGCCCTTGCCGGTCCGGCCGCCATGGAGGTCGTCGACTACATTGAACGCGGCGGCAACCTGCTCTGGCTGCTCGAGCCGGATGAGGCCAGCGGACTGGATGCGCTGGCCGAGGCGCTGTCGATCCGCGTGCTGCCTGGTGTCATCGTCGATGGCGCCAGCCAGTCGTTCGGCATCGATGATCCGAGCTTCGTCGCCGTCAACCGCTATCCGGCCCATGCCATCGATGAGAACTTCGATCTTGGCACCGTGTTTCCACAACCGGTCGCCCTGGCCCAGCTGACACCGCCACGCTGGGACTTCAAGCCGATCCTGCAAAGCTCGGCGCAGTCCTGGAATGAAACCGGCCACATCCCCAGGCCCGGCGAACCCGAAGGAACGGTGCGCTACGACGGCGCCGACGGCGAGATTTCCGGGCCCCTGGATTTCGGCTTTGCGCTCTCGCGGTTGTCGCCCAAACCCGGCGAGAACGAGCAGCGCGTCGTCGTGATCGGCGACGGAGATTTCCTCTCCAACAGCTTCCTTGGCAATGGCGGCAATCGCGAACTGGGCACGCGCATTTTCGACTGGCTGCTGGCCGATGACGCCCTGATCCATGTCGTCGAACGCGCTGCCGAGGATCGGGAGATCACCCTGTCCGATACCGCGCTGGCGATCATCGGCTTCGGCTTCCTGCTCGGCCTGCCGATTCTGCTGATCGCTGCCGGCCTGTGGATCCGTTTCCGCCGGCGCCGCCACTGATGCAGCGCGCGACACGAACCAATCTGATCCTGGTTGGCATCGCCGGCCTGCTCGGACTTGCCGTGTTCTGGCAGGTCGGCACGGAAACCGCGCGCTTCGAACCGCCTTTGAGTACCCTTGATCCGGCCCGCGTCGAGCGCGTCGCGGTCAACTGCCATGCCTGTACCGTACGTCGCTTCGAACGACGCGACGGGCAGTGGCAGATGCTCGAGCCCTATGCGTTGCCCGCCGATGACGCGATGGTGGAGCGCCTGATCGATATTGCCGCTTCGCCGGTGCGGTTGCGCAGGCCACTGCACGAACTCGAACCGAAAAAGATCGGGCTGGACCCACCTCTGATGCAGCTCGTGCTGGATGACGAGTCGTTTGATATCGGCGTGACCGATGCATTGCGCGGCGATCGCTACGTGCGCAGCGGCGATGTCGTCGCCATGCTGCCCGACCGCTTCAGTCCGTTCCTCACGGCCACGGCGGAAAGCGAACTGGACCGTCATCTGGTTCCGCGCGGCGCCATGCTGGAACGTGTGAGCATCGATGGGGAGGAAGTCCCGGGAGTGCTGGCGGACTGGTCGGCCGTCGTTGCCACGCACATCCGTGCAGGCAATGCCGAGCCTGCACCTGCCGGTACGCTCGTCGAGCTCGGTCTGGACAATGGATCGGTGCTGACCTATCGAATCGATCGCCGCACGGACACCCCGATTGCCTGGCGCACCCAGCCCGATCTCGGCTTTGAACTGGATCCCGCCGTCCTCGACCGTCTGCTCGGCGAGCATCGCGGCCCGACTCCGTAAGCGGCTACCGGCATGCCAGAACTACCTGAAGTCGAAACCACCCGCCTCGGCATTTCGCCCCACCTGCTGGGCCAGCGCGTCACGAAACTCGTGGTTCGCCAGCCGAAGCTGCGCTGGCCGATTCCGCCGAGCTTGATCAAGGCATTGCCCGGACAGCGCATCGACGCCGTCGAACGCCGCGCGAAGTACCTGCTCGTGCATACGTCGGCGGGCAGCGCCGTGCTGCATCTCGGCATGTCCGGCAGCCTGCGCGTCCTCGATGCAGGAACGCCTGCCGGCAAACACGATCACTACGATTGGCAGCTCGATTCCGGACGCCTGCTGCGCTTCACCGATCCGCGTCGCTTCGGCAGCCTGCTGTGGCAGGCGCCGGGCCGCACGCACAAGGTGCTGGTCGCGCTCGGTCCCGAACCGCTTGGCGACGCATTCGATGGCGACTATTTGTGGCGGCTGTCGCGTGGACGCTCTGCCGCGGTCAAGACCTTCATCATGGACCAGGCCATTGTCGTCGGCGTCGGCAACATCTACGCTGCCGAGGCCCTTTTCGCCGCCGGCATCCACCCGCGACGCAAGGCCGGATCGGTTTCGCGTGCGCGCTACCGCCTCCTCGCCGAAGCGATCCGGCGCATTCTCCACTATGCGATCCAGCGCGGAGGCACCACCCTGCGCGACTTCATCTCGCCCGACGGCGTACCCGGCTATTTCGAACAGGAACTCTACGTCTACGGCCGCGCCGGCGAACCCTGCCGCAACTGCGGCTCAACGATCCGCTCGATCGTGCTGGGCCAGCGTTCGACGTTTTATTGCCCTGCGTGTCAGCGGTGAATGGCCGGCAAAGACACAGGAGACGGCCGTAGGAGCGGCTTCAGCCGCGATGCTGTTGCTCCTAAAGCGTTTCTATGGGCACCAGGAGCAGGAGCATCGCGGCTGAAGCCGCTCCTACGGTTGCTTGAGGGAGTTACAGTGGCAGGACGGGCTGCTGCAACTCGATGCGGCCTGCGCCGGCGACGATCTTCTTGAATTCGGCGCGACTGACCGAGACATAGCGTTCGTTGCCACCGATTTCGACCTGCGGTCCGTCGGTCACCGCACGCCCGTGCTCGTCGACACGGACCACCATGGTGGCCTTGGCGCCGCTGTGGCAGATCGTCTTGATTTCCTCGAGGTGGTCGGCCCAGGCCAGCAGGTACTGGCTGCCCTCGAACAGCTCACCGCGAAAATCCGTACGCAAGCCGTACGCGAGCACCGGAATGCCGCGCTGGTCGACCACGTCGGTCAGTTGCCAGACCTGGGCCTTGCTGAGGAATTGCGCCTCGTCGACCAGGACACAATCGAGCTTGCCACGTTCTGCGATATCCGCATCGATCAGCGCGAGCAGGTCATCCTCGCGTTCGAAGCGCAGACCCTCGGCCTTGAGCCCGATCCGCGAGGCCACCACTCCCTCGCCGGCCCGGTTGTCGAGTTTCGGCGTCAGTATCCGCGTGCGCATGCCGCGCTCGTGATAGTTGTACGCACTCTGCAGCAGCATCGTGGTCTTGCCGGCATTCATGGCCGAGAAGTAGAAATAGAGTTTGGCCATGGCGATGCCGGGATTGGGGATTGGAGAGTCGGGATTCGAATTTGAAAGCCAGGAATTCGAGATCGGGGATTCGATTTCGCTCCTGCGTTCAAGTTTCGCACAGCTTCAGAGATTCGTGATTTCGCCACATGACGAATCAAGCCAACCTGCGCGACAATGGCGAGTCGCGCCCTTGCGAATCCCTTCTCCCGAATCCCCAATCCCGGCCGCAAATGCTCAACCCCCATCAACGCGCTGCCATCGAGTACTGTGATGGCCCCCTGCTCGTGCTTGCCGGTGCCGGTTCGGGCAAGACGCGGGTGATCACGGAGAAGATTGCGCACCTGATCCGGCGCAAGAACCTTTCCGCGTCGAAGATTGCCGCGATCACCTTCACCAACAAGGCGGCGCGCGAGATGCGCGAACGCGTCGGCAAGCTTATCCAGGGTCCGGCTGCCGAGGGCCTGACGGTTTCGACGTTCCACGCGCTGGGTCTCAAGTTTCTCCAGCTCGAGCATGCGCGCGCGGGCCTGCGGCGCGGATTTTCGGTGCTCGATGCCGATGACAGCCAGGGCCTGATCAAGGATCTCGCGCCGAAGGGCATCAAGAACGATGCCTTGTGGGCCCTGCAGTCGCTGGTCTCGCGGGCCAAGAACGAGGGCCTGACGCCGGAACAGGCCGCGCAGTCGGCTGCCGGCGCCCGCGAGCAGGAAGCGGCCGCCATCTACGCTGCCTACCAGAGGCGACTGGCCGCCTTCAATGCCGTGGATTTCGACGACCTGATTCGCCTGCCCCTGCAGATTCTCGAGGGCGACGACGAGGCCCGGGCAGTCTGGCAGGAGCGCATCCGCTATCTGCTGCTCGACGAATACCAGGACACCAATACCGCGCAGTATCGTCTGGTCCGCGCGCTGGCCGGCGAGCGCGGCATGTTTACCGCAGTCGGTGATGACGACCAGAGCATCTACGCCTGGCGCGGCGCGAATCCCGAGAATCTCGAATTGCTGTCTAGCGATTACCCGAAGCTCAAGGTCATCAAGCTCGAGCAGAACTACCGCTGCGGGCGTCGCATCCTGCGCGTGGCCAACGCGCTGATCGCCAACAACGATCATCTGTTCGCCAAGAAACTCTGGAGCGAACGTGATGAAGGCACGCCGATTCGCGTGCTCGAATGCAAGGACGACGAACACGAGGCGGAACGGGTCGCTGCGGAAATCGCGCATCTGGCCGAAAAGCACAAGGCACGCTGGAATGAGTTTGCGGTGCTCTATCGGGGCAACCATCAATCCCGCGCCCTGGAGAAATCCCTGCGCATCGCCCGGGTGCCCTATCACCTCACTGGTGGCACGGCGTTTCTCGACCGAGCCGAGGTCAAGGATCTGCTCGCCTACCTGCGCCTGGTCAACAATCCCGATGACGACGCGGCCTTCCTCCGCATCGTGAACATTCCGCGCCGGGATATCGGTGCCACGTCGCTGGAGAAGCTGGGTCAGGCTGCCGGCGCTCGCCATCTCTCGATGTTCCGTGCCGCGCAGAATGATGCGGTGCTCGCCGAACTGGCGCCACGCCCGGCTTCCGCCCTGGCCGGATTCGTCGCATTGGTACGCGAGCTGGCCCGATCAGCCGAGCGCAAGACCGCAGCAGAGCTTGTCGACGAACTGATGGAGCGCGTCGGCTATGCCGCGCATGTTGCGGCCCTGTACAAGGAACCGGGTCTGCGCGCGCGTCGACTGGAAAACCTCAATGAACTGGGCGAGTGGTTCCGGGCCATGCAGAAGGAAGGCAGTGCCGGCGATCTGGCCGCACAACTGGCCCTGCTGACCCACGGCGATCGCGATGATCCCGGCAATGCCGTTCGCCTGATGACCCTGCATTCGGCAAAGGGCCTCGAATTTCGCTATGTATTCATCATCGGCGTCGAGGAAGGCACCTTCCCGCATGAGTCCAGCATCGAAGAGGGACGGCTCGAGGAAGAGCGTCGACTCATGTATGTCGGCATCACCCGGGCCAAGGAACAGCTGGCCCTGAGTTTCGCGCGGCGCAAGCGGCGTTTCGGCGAGATCATCGCGAATGATCCGAGCCGGTTCCTTGCCGAGCTCCCGGCGAGCGACCTGCACTGGTCCGGACGTGACGCAGAGCAGGACGAAGTCCAGCGCAAGGAAGTGGCCAGCTCCAGCCTGGCCAGGCTGGCTGCCCTGTTCGACGACTGAATGCGCCGGTGCGCCACTTGTTCAGCGTTGCCCTAGATCAACTTCGCCTGCTCGAGCTCGCGTTTCAGATAGGCGTAGTAGATCGGTGCCGCGATCAGACCGGCGATGCCGAACGCGGCTTCCATGACCAGCATCGAGATCAGCAATTGCCAGGCGCGGGCGCGTATTTGCCCGCCAATGATGCGGGCGTTGAGGAAATACTCGAGCTTGTGGATGACGACCAGGAAGGTCAGCGAGGCGATCGCGACCCAGAGCGAAACAGAAAGTCCGATGACGAAAATCAGCGTATTCGAGATGAGGTTGCCCAGCACCGGTAGCAAGCCGCAAATGAAAGTCGCCACGACCAGAGTCTTGGCCAGCGGCAGGTTGACCCCGAACAGGGGCAACACGATGAGCAGGAAAATCGCCGTGAACAGCGTGTTGAGGGCAGAAATCTTGAACTGCGCGAAAACGATGTCGTGAAACGCAACGGCAAGATTCACGCAGCGTGTGTTCAGCGCTACCGCGAGCGGCCCGACCGACCCCTGTGGGAGAGCGGACTGCAGGGATAGCATGGCGCCCAGGATCATGCCGATCAGGAGATGCACGATCATGCGGGCTGCGTTCTTGCCGGCCAGTTGCAGTTGCGCTGCATGTTCCTTCAACCAGCCCATTACCGCTTCGCGGATCTGCTCTGAATTGTCGGGTAAATGGTTGACGATAATTGCCGGCAATTGGTCGCGCGCACGCTCCACTACCGGGGTCAGGCGTTCGAACAGCAGGCTGGGATTGCCATGCTCGGATCCCAGGTAGGCAAGCCCCCCGGCAATGGCTGCGGTAAGCAGGCCAACCACGATCGCTGCGAGCAGGGCGACTACAAGCCAGTGAGCCCGGGTACCCGGGAAGTGCCTCTGCAACGACGGCGCCAGTGCATTGACCAGCGCATAGACGAGCAGGCCCGCAATCAGCACCGGCAACAGGCGCAGATGAAGCACGAGCAGCAACGACAATGCCGCAAGCACGTAGCTGGCCTGGATGATCCTGGTCTGGAATTGCGCTGAGGGAAGCGACATGAGCAGTCAATCTTCGAGGGGCGGCGCGCAGTCTGTCAGCCGCAGCGGCGCATTGCCAGCCCGGATAGTCACGGGCTTGTCGTAGACTTCGGCGAGCATTTCCTTTCATTCCTGTTTCGGAGTCATTGCATGTTGAAATCTGTCCCGGCCTCCCTGCTGGCGGTGTTGTTGCTCGTCGCTTGTGGCAAGACGCCGACCCGACCCGACCCGGGCCACGACAATCCCGCCCGTTCGGAGTCGGCCGCACAGACGGAGCTGCCAGGCCCGAATGACAATCTCAATGCGGTTGCCTGGACCCAGACGGCCGTCGAACGGGAGCTGATCTATCGGCAGACCTATCGTGCAGCCGGGTTCCAGCTCGATCGCGCGCTGGCGGATGCCGACTGGGAGGCGCTGGCGCGCAACGAACGCAAGGGCGAGCGGCCGGCGACGCTGAAACCTGCCGTGATCCTCGATATCGACGAGACAGTGCTCGACAATTCGCCCTACCAGGCACGCCTGGTCGTGAACGGAAACTCCTACAACGAGTTCACCTGGTCGGAATGGTGTCGCGAAGAGAATGCCGCAGGACTACCGGGCGCTCTTGAATTCACGCGCCTGGCGGCAAGCAAGGGCGTCACTGTCTTCTACCTGTCCAACCGCGCCAGCGATCTTGGCGAGGCCACTTTGGCCAATCTGCGCAAGCTCGGTTTTCCCGTGGCGACCGATCGCGAGGTGTTTCTCGGTCTCGGCACCTTCGTTCCGGGCTGTGAGCAAAATGGCAGCGACAAGAGCTGCCGACGCGAACTGATCGCAAGGGATTATCGTGTCCTGATGCAGTTTGGCGACCAGTTGGGCGACTTCATCGATGTCATGAGCAATTCGCCGGAAGCTCGCGCCGAGGCTGTCGCTCCCTACCTGGACTGGGTCGGCGAGCGCTGGTTCGTCCTGCCGAACCCGACCTACGGCCACTGGGAATCGGCGCTGTTCAACAACGACTGGAGCCAATCCGCCGAAGTACGTCGCGAGGCCAAGCTCCGTGCGCTGAAAACCGGACAGTAACTCCGAAACGTTTTACTCATCAAAATCAATTGCTTACATGACAACACTTAAGGTATTGCATTAGGTATAACAGGTCAGTAACATGTGCCCACGGTATCCGCTGCCAGCCAGCTGGAAACAGCGGATCGGGGTCCACACCGCAGAGAACGACGAACAATTTCCCCCTCCGGCCTTGCCGGATTCAGCCCGGACGACCTCAGGTCTTCCGGGTTTTCTTTTGCCTGAGCCGGGCGCCACGGGCTCGCCCGGCGCCCACGGACACAGCCGCCAGGCCTGCAGGACGCTGGATCTGCAGGATTTTTCGCCGCTCAGACGCCATCGGGCAGAACCATCATTCCGTCGAATAAACATCGAATTCGCAATGGCGGGCCGGGGCGCGTCGCATTCGGGAATATGGCACGACCGGGGCTTTCGGCGGCTGACCTGAGCGAACCGGACTGCTAGAGTGCGCGCCTCACTGACTAGCGGAAGATCCATGTTGAACACGCTTGCACGAATGACCCTGGTGTCGATCCTGGCTGTGGCTGCCGGAGCCTGCAATCGCGACTCGGCGGACGGCGGAACAAGCGGCAGCGACGGTCCCGTTGAAACCGTTCAGCATTCGGTCGAACTGGTTCGAAATGGCGACCTGGCGGGGCTGATCGAGCACATGCTGCCACCCGAGGAATTCGCCAGGGTCAAGACCGAGTGGAACCAGCGCAAGGACCAGGACGAGCCGACCGCGGACGAGCGCGCCCAGTTTGAAGAGACCATGAAGAAGCTGACTGCCGACGACGCGGCAGAAAAGCTGTATGCGGAGTTCGAACCCGACATTCGCCAATTCGACGCGCAATACCAGAAGCAGATTCCGAGCATGGTCGACATGGGCAATACCTACCTGCACGGGCTGGTCAGGCAGAGCCAGACACTCTCGGCCGGAGAAAAGGATCAGGCTGACAGCGTCATCGACACCTTGTCGGTCTGGGTCAAGGAAACCCGCTTCACCGACCCGGCCCTGGTCAAGCAGGCCTTGACCGTGATTTCAGATACGGCGAAGAAACTCGACCTCAAAACGCTCGAGCAGGCGCGTGCGCTGACGTTCGAACAGGCTTCGCCGAAGTTCAAGGTGGCCTTCGACGGCCTCAAGGGCGTTTTCGAGGTCTACGGCTTCTCGATTGACCAGACCCTGTCAACCGTGAAGGTCGAAGAGCTGTCGCGCACCAAGGACACTGCCAACCTCAAGATTTCCTACAGCCTGATGGGGACGCCGCTTGAAACCACGACCGAGATGGTTCTCATCGATGGTCGCTGGTACGGCAAGGACACGATCGAGAAGATCAGGGAACGCAAGGCATCGCAGGCCACCGACGGTGCTGCCGTCGCTCCGGCGACTGCAGACTGACGAGCGAACCAGATTCTTCATGCCAGCCCGCACCAGTGCTGACCAGGCATTGCGGAATCGGAGATACCGGCTACGGCACTCATGCAACAAAATCTTCCATTGCATCGCACACCCGACCCGTCAGCGCGAGGCCCGTTCTGGCTGAACCTGCTCGGCGCCCTGTTGCGCCCGTGGATCCGGATCCGGCGCGAACCGAAGGATCCGCAACAGCTCCTTCCCGACGACGGCGTACCCACCGTCTACGTGGTTGAACGCTACGGCCTTTCCGACACCCTGATTCTCGAGCAGGCCTGCCGCGAGGCCGAATTGCCCTCGCCGTATGAGGCAGCGACAAAATTGCCGGTCAAGCGCACGCGCGCGATCATTGCGCTGACGCCACGACCCAGCATGTTCCGCGCGCGTGCCCATCCATCACGCTCGGAAACCCTGAGCCAGCTGGCCGAGCTGATCAGTACCGGCCAGCAGAACGACATCCGCCTCGTTCCCGTGTCCATTTTCGTGGGCCGCGCACCGGACCGCCAGTCTGGCTGGTTCAGTGTCCTGTTCGCCGAAAACTGGGTTGTCGTCGGCCGCTTCCGACGCTTGCTGGCGATCCTGCTCAACGGTCGCGACACCATCGTGCAGTTCTCGGCGCCGGTTTCGCTGAGCGAAACCCTGTCCGAGCAGGGCGATGTCGCCCTGGAACGCAGCGTACGCAAGCTCTCACGCGTTCTGCGCGTGCACTTTCGCCTGACCCGCACGACCATCATCGGTGCCGACCTCTCGCACAAGCGCACGGTGGTGGATGCCGTCGTCGATGCCGACTCCGTGCGCCAGGCCATCGACGCGGTCGCGACCAAGGAAAAGGCCAACGTCGAACAGGTCCGCCGGCGTGCACGCGGCTATGCGCTGGAAATCGCAGCCGACTATTCGCATACGGTGGTGCGCTCGATCTCGTTCATGCTGATCGCGCTCTGGAACAAGCTCTACGACGGCGTCGTCATGCATCACTTCGACAAGCTGCGTGCCGTGGCACCGGGGCATGAGGTCATCTACGTGCCGTGCCACCGCAGCCATGTCGACTACCTGTTGCTCAGCTATTCGCTTTACCAGAACGGCCTCGTGCCGCCGCATATTGCTGCCGGGGTCAATCTGAATCTGCCGGGACTGGGTTCGATCCTGCGCCGCGGCGGTGCGTTCTTCCTGCGCCGCAGCTTCAAGTCCAATGCGCTGTATTCCGCCGTGTTCTCCGAATATGTCAGCCAGCTGTTTGCGCGCGGCGTTGCGCTCGAGTATTTCATCGAAGGCGGTCGATCCCGAACCGGCCGCCTGCTCACGCCACGCAGCGGCATGCTGGCCATGACCCTGCGCAGTTTCCTGCGTGAATCGCGCCGTCCGGTGATGTTCCAGCCGGTCTACTTCGGCTACGAGAAGCTGATGGAAGGCAACTCGTATATCGGTGAACTGTCCGGCAAGCCGAAGGAAAAGGAATCCTGGCTGGGCCTGCTGCGTGCGTTCGGTGTCCTGCGTCAGCACTACGGCAGGGTCACGATCAACTTCGGCGAGCCGATCGATCTGGTCGACCTGCTGGACGAAGTCGCGCCGGACTGGCGCGCGTCGACAGAAAATCCCGAAGCCAAGCCGGAGTGGCTGGCAGGCGCGGTCGATACGCTGGCAGAGCGTATCCAGGCCAATATCAATCGCGCCGTGGACGTGAACCCGATCAACCTGCTCGCTCTGGCACTGCTGGCCATGCCCAAGCACGCCATGGCCGAGGCCGACCTGCTCGCACAGATAGAACTCTCCAAGGATCTGCTGATCGCGCTGCCCTACGGAGATCGCGTCACCATCACCGAAAAGACGCCCGCCGAAATCATTGCCTATGGCGAATCTATGGAGTGGATCCGGCGGGTCAAGCATCCGCTCGGCGATGTGCTGATGACCGAGGGCGACAACTCGGTCCTGCTCTCATATTTCCGCAACAACGTCCAGCATGTCTTCGTGGCCGGCGCCTGGATCGCCTGTTGCTTCCTCAACAACCGACGCATGAGCCGTGCCACGCTGTTGCGTCTTGGCCGCCTGATCTATCCGTTCATCCAGTCGGAATTGTTCCTGCCCTGGAGCCAGGACGAGTTCGCCGAACGGCTGCGTGCCTCGCTGGATTTCATGGTCGACCGCGGACTGCTGGAGAGCGATGCCGACGGCCGCGTCATCGAGCGCGCTCCCGGACAGAGCGACAGCGCCTTTCGCCTCAGGGTCATGTCACACAGCCTGCTGCAAGCCGTGGAGCGCTACTACATCACCCTCGCCCTGCTGGTCAGCAACGGGCGCGGCACGCTGTCGGCCGCCGAACTCGAGAACCTCTGTTCGCTGACGGCCCAGCGGCTATCGCTGCTGCACCAGCTCAATGCACCGGAGTTTTTCGACCGCTCGTTGTTCCGCGGTTTCATCCAGAAACTGCGCGAACGACGGGTAATCTGGGCCGACCCGAACAACAAGCTCGATTTCGATGCCGGCCTGGAAGATCTGGTCAGGGAATCGAAAGTGATCCTGAGTCGTGACATTCGCCACGGCATTCTCAAGCTGACCGGAGAAATGCCGGCACCACCGACTGAAAGCAGCAAGGAAAGGGACGAGGAAACAGCTTGATTCAGGCGTCCAGATCGGGGATCAGCCGGCTTTCCAGCAAGGCAATCGAATCCTTCAGGTGCAACTTGCGCTTTTTCAGACGCTTGAGTTCAAGCTCATCATTGCCCGGATCGAGCACCAGCCGCGCTATGGTGGCATCAAGATCGCGGTGCTCGGCCTTGAGTGCCATCAGCTGACGTATGGTGGTTGAGGGGTCGTCGGATTTCATCGATATCCTTGCTGATGCGAAAGTCTAGCAGCCTGTCGGACCTTGCCGGTTGAGGCGATTCGCAGTCCAGCCGGGTAAAGTCGGACAGGCTGCCCGCGCAGCACACGACCCATCACGCATTTCAGCACAATCCAAGGATTACGCCCCATGTCTGCCCTGCCCCGCGAACCCGATCCTGCAGGCGAACGATTGGCCCTGCGCCTGCGCCACCAGGTGGGCCAGGCCATCGCCGACTACGCCATGATCGGAGACGGCGATCGGGTCATGGTGTGTCTGTCCGGCGGCAAGGATTCCTGGACCCTGCTCGATATTCTGCGCCAGTTGCAGTCGCGTGCGCCGATCCGGTTCGAAATCCTGGCTGTCCACCTGGACCAGAAACAGCCCGGCTATGACGCTTCGATCATGCCCGCCGCCCTGCAAGAAATGGGGATTCCGTTCCACATCATCGAGCAGGACACCTACAGCGTCGTGCAGCGCCTGGTTCCGCCAGGTCGAACCCAGTGCAGTCTCTGTTCACGCCTGCGCCGCGGATCCCTTTACGACCATGCAGCGAGGCAGGGCCAGACACGGATCGCGCTGGGTCATCATCGAGACGACATCGTCGAAACGCTGTTTCTGAACCTGTTCCACCAGGGCAGGCTCAAGGCGATGCCGCCCAAACTGCGCTCCGATGACGGGCGCAATGTCGTGATCCGCCCGCTGGCCTATTGCAGCGAAGCCGACATCTCGGCCTACGCGGCCGAGCGCAGGTTTCCGATCATTCCCTGCGATCTGTGCGGCTCCCAGGAGAACCTACATCGCAAGGCCGTCAAGTCGATGCTGGCCGACTGGGAACGCGAATCTCCCGGCCGAATCGAGAACATTTTCCGATCCCTGACCCGCGTCGAACCTTCGCAGCTGGCTGACTCCGGCCTGTTCGATTTTGCCGCCCTCGGGACGTGCGAGGACGCCACGAGCGACACCGCTTCCGCGGATCGACCCGAGGCTCATGCATAGCAGCCAGGGACCTCAGCCTTCATCTCAATGCGTGATTCCGGCCAGGCCCAGGATCACGTTTCCTCCAACCTCCTACGGAACCCGACACTCTCCATGTTCTTTCGCAATCTGACCCTGTTCCGCTTTCCCAAGAGCTCCAGCAAATCCCTGAACGAACTCGAAGACCTGCTTGGCGAGCATCGCTTGCGTCCGTGCGGGCCGATCGAACTGGCCACGCGCGGGTTTGTCTCGCCCTATGGCCGCGATTCGGACGAGTTGACCCATCGCAGCGGAAAGTACTCGCTGGTCGCCATCGGCGGTGAAGACAAGTTGCTGCCGTCCTCGGTGATCGCTGAGGCGCTTGCACAGAAAGTCGCTGAAATCACCGACAAGGAAGCACGCCGGATCGGGGCACGTGAACGCAAGCGGCTGAAGGAAGAAGTGATGACCGAGCTGCTGCCGCGTGCATTCGTGCGGCCATCGCGCCTGCTCGCCTATCTGGACGCCGACGCCGGCTGGCTGCTGGTCGACACCGCCAGCCGCAAGGCCGCCGAAGAGGCTGTCAGTCAGATCCGCGAAGCCCTCGGGCGCTTTCCGGCAACGCCGATGGCACCATCGGATTCGCCGCGAACCCTGATGACGGACTGGCTGGTTAGTGGCAAGCTTCCCGCCGGCCTGAGTCTTGGCGACGAATGCGAATTGCGCGACCCTGCGGAGGCAGGCGCCGTGGTCCGCTGCAGGCGCCAGGATCTTGAATCGGACGAGGTGCGCGAGCACCTGAAATCCGGCAAGCAGGTGTTTCAGCTGGGTCTCGAACTCGACGAGCGCATGGCGTTTGTGCTCGGCGAGGACCTGACCATCCGCAAGTTCCGTTTTCTCGACATCGTCCTCGATGAAATCGGCGATGATGCAGGGGAATCGGCGCGCGAGGAACTCGACGCGCGTTTTGCGCTGATGACGCTGGAAACCAGACGCCTGCTGGAAAAGCTCGACGAGTGGTTCGGCCTGCCACGGCCGGATGAACGCGAGTAGGTCCGGGCACACACGCTACCGGGTACCGGAATGAATCTGGAATCGGAAAACAGCTATCTCGAATTGCCGACCCCGGCCGGCAAGCTGATCAGGGTGCAGCGCCTGTGCCACCCGCGTGCGCGGCGCATGCGCCTGACCGTCACTTCAGGCGGAGCGCGCGTGACCTACCCGGTCGGCACGCATCCGGCGAGCATCGCGGCCTTTCTGCGTCAGCACGGTGAATGGCTTGAGCGCAAGCTGGGTGAGCTGAAGCTCGGCGATCGGCCGGCGCCGCTGAAACCGGGTGTGTCCACCTTGTTTCCCCTGCACGGGGAGGCCACCAGGATCAGCTGGCGCGAGGGCCCGTATCCGCGCATCGAGCACACACAGCATCGACTGACCGTGATCCTGCCGAAGGCGCATCGACGTGCACAGGATGCAGCGCGTGGCATGCTCGGATCCTGGCTCGACGCGCAGTTGCGCAAGGATGTTTCACGCTGGCTCGGGCGCTATTGCCCCCTGCTCGGGCTGGCCCCGAGCGGACTGCGTGTGCGCCCCCTGAAGAGCCTGTGGGGAAGCCTGGATACGCGTGATCGGGTCACTCTCGATCTTGCCCTGGTCCTGGCCCCGCCTGCGGTCCTCAAATATGTACTCGTACACGAGCTGTGCCATCTGCGTGTGCGCAGCCATTCGCCGAGGTTCTGGAAGCTGGTCGAGTCGTTCCTGCCAAACTGGCGCGCACAACGCGACTGGTTGCGCACCAACGGCCAGTCGATCAAGAGCGAGCTGGATCGGCTCGTCAATGTCAGCGCAGTCTGAGACGTTTCGGGATTCGGGATTCGGGGCTTGCTTGTCTGCAGCGACCGCAGGTTGGCGGTGAGCGCGAGCGAATCAGGACAATAGCGGGGATGCCGCATTCTTCGGCGGAACCGGGAGCTCCATGTTGGGGTTCGCATGCTCACCCCCATCCACGTTGTTGGAGGTCGGCAGTCAGGCTTTGGCGAGAGGAAATCGGAGCAACCCACCCGGTCGGGACGGTCGCAGGATCGTCTGCCCTATGACACGGCCTTGGTATCGCGAGCAGGATCCACCGGGTGCGCTTTCAGGAATTCCCTGATCGGTGCCGCAACCATTTCCGGTGTTTCCAGATGCAGGTGGTGGCTGCCGGCCAGACGCAGGACTTCGATGTCTGCAAGCAGCGCTATCCGCGCTTCCATCACCTCGCGCTTCAGATACGGCGCGGCCGGTTCGGCGAGCAGCAGCAAGGTTGGCGCGGAGATCGCAGGCAGGATCGAGGCGAGCTGCTCTTCGGTGAGTCGGGTCGGGCTGGGCAAGGTCAGCGCGGGATCGGAAGACCAACTGAGAAGCTGAAACGCCTGTGCCTCTTCGAGGCGGGAATCGGTATCGCTGCTTTCCTCGACGGCAGACGGCCGCCTCCATTCAGCACCAGGCGATCTATCCGCACTCTTTGAAGAATCCAGAGCCCCGCCTTTTTCAGCCCCGTCGATCACCACACCGGCAGAAACCTCCCTCACCCCGCGCGACACGATGCAACGCGCGGCTTCAGGCGACAGCTCACTGACTTTCCGCCTCGCCTCAATCGCCTCGTCCAGACCATTGAATACGCGCAACTTGTCCGGCTTGAATGCCATCCGGGCGAGATGCGACCGACGCAGGTTGTGAAGACTCTGGTCTGCCGCCGAAGCCAGCGGCCCGAGCCCCTCGATCAGCAGCAGTCGCCGCACGCGCTGCGGACAGATTGCTGCAAATACGCTGACCAGGGTCGCCCCGAGCGAATGACCGAGAAGATCGGCTTCCTGCCAGCCCAGTTGATCCATCGCCTCGCCGATCTCATCGAGAAAATCCGCGTAGGGATACCAGGTACCCGGCGGACGATGCGCGGATCGGCCATGCCCGCCCAGATCGATGGCGACCACGTAGTGCCCCTTCAGCAGCGGCGCCAGGTGGTCGAAAGAGCCGGCATTGTCGAGCCAGCCGTGCACCGCCAGCATCGGCGGATCGGCCGGATCCCCCCAGGCCTTGGCCGCCAGCTCGAGGTGGCGCAAGGGAATGCGCAGCTCCTTGCCGCCCGCGCGCGTCATGTGCCCGAGGGTCCGGTCTTGCTTCCAGTTGCATCCGGCACGTCGCGCTCCGGCCAGCCCTGGCAGTGCCTGAGTACGAGGTCCCGCATCGCGGAAACCTGTTCACTGCTGTCGTTCAGACAGGGAATGTAGTGAAAATCCTGCCCGCCGGCACCGACAAACTCTTGCTTCCCGGTGATCGCGATTTCTTCAAGCGTCTCGAGGCAATCGACGGAAAATCCCGGGCAAAGCACCGCCACCGAACGAATGCCTCGTTCAGGCAGCCCCTCCAGCACCTTGTCCGTGTACGGCTGCAACCAGGGTTCCCGCCCGAGCCTCGACTGAAAGCTCAGCAGCAAGGTCTCCTCGTCCATGCCCAGTCGGCTGCGCAAGGCCTGCGTGGTCGCAAGGCACTGCGTGCGGTAGGGATCGCCGTTGCGCACATAGCGCTCGGGGATGCCGTGGAACGAAAGCAGCAGTCGTTCGGCCCGGCCATGTTTCGCCCAGTGCGTCTCGACACTGCGGGCCAGGGCCTCGATGTGGGCCGGGTCATCGTGATAGTCGTTGATGAAGCGCAGTTCCGGGGGATACCGCCACTTGCGGAAAGTCCCGGAAAGCGCATCGAGCACCGAAGCGCTGGTGGTTGCCGAAAACTGCGGAAACAGGGGCAGGACCAGGAGACGCTGCATGCCGCACCGAGCCAGGTCGGCCAGAACCTCTCCGATCGCGGGCGAGCCATAGCGCATGGCGTGGCGCACCAGGACGTCATCACCGAGGTCGGCCTGCAGCGCTTGCCGCAGACCATCAGCCAGGGCCGCGGTGCCCACCTGCAAGGGCGAGCCCTCGGCGGTCCAGACCTTGGCGTAGTTGCGGGCCGATCGCGCCGGGCGAAAACGCAGGATGATGCCGTTGAGAATCAGCCACCAGAGCCAGCGCGGCTGCTCCACGATGCGCGGATCGGCAAGGAATTCAGCAAGATAGCGCCGTACCGCTGGCGTATCCGGCGAATCGGGCGTACCCAGGTTGACGAGCAGGATGGCCAGTCGCCTGGGCTGCGGCGGGTCGGGAAACGAGACATAGCGCGGCATGAAAGATGCGTTCCCGACAGGATTGAAGGGTTTGCAGGCATTCGCTCCAAGGCCTTGTCGGCGCAGCGAAAACTGCTAGACTGAAGCCTGTCTCGCGGGTACCGTGAGGCAGACGATTACCAATAACATAACAAAGAACCGCCGCCATGCGCATGCGTGCCTGCCTGATCGCAGTTGTGCTTTCCGTCGCCTCGATTTCGCCAGCAATGGCGGAACCGATCGCTTACGGCGTGGCGTATGACGAGCTTTATCGAATTGACCTTGCCACGCGCCAGGCTACCTACGTGGGCAGCGCCGGCAGTTACGCCGGAATACCGCTGGCCGCGCTGACCGGGTTGACCTACGGCCCCGGCAACGAGCTCTACGCGGTCGCGGGCACGCAAAAGGCACTGGTCAGGATCAACCCCGGCAGCGCCGCGACGACTTTTGTCGGCAGCTTTGGCCTTGCCGGACAGGGCCAGGGCCAGTTCGACGCACTCGACTTGTCCATGACCTACGGCTGCGACGGCTCGTTCTGGCTGACCTCGGCCATCAATCGCGACCTGTGGCGGGTCAATGCGCAAACCGCGCAACTCACCCTGGTCGGTTCCACCGGTCGACAGATCAGTGGCCTGGCGATGCGCAATGGGGTGCTCTACGGCACCGGTATCGGGTCTGATCAGGGCCTCTACAGGATCAGCACGGATACGGCAGAGGCCACCCTGATTGGAGCCTACACGGGCGATGTGCCCTGGATTGACCCCGGGTTCGGCAGCGATGGCCTGCTCTGGGCAAGCCTGAGCTACAACCCGCCATTCAATCGCGAATGGAGTGATCTTGCCCGTATCGATACCTCCACCGGGGCATTGACGAACCTCGGCCCCATTACCGGTCCCGACAGCCTTCGCTTCTTCAGCATGAAGGGACTCGCCGTGGCGCCCAACTCCTGCACGCCGCAGGGACCCGGCGGCGGCCCCGTGCCTCCGGCTTCGGTGGCACTTCCCGCCGATGCACCGTGGGTGCTGGTCCTGATGGGCCTGACCCTGCTGGTGGTTGGCGGAAGGCGCCTGTCCGGCTTGCGCCGCTAGTCCCGATCGCACAACGCCATTCGCGCTGCTTCATCGCAGGCTCAGGTTCACCTGCTAGCGTGCTGCGGTTGTCCACCCGCGGAGTTTTCCCATGTTTTCCCTGCTGCGCGTCTTGCTCGTCCTGCTCGTCGTTCATGCCTCCGTCGCCTCTGCCTCGGAAGCCGAGCTCAAACGCGCCGAAAATGCCGTGCGCGTCCTCAAGGAAGTCATGCAGGCACCTGACAAGGCGATTCCTCGAGACCTGCTGCAGAGCGCGCATGCGATCGTCGTGGTTCCCGACGTGATCAAGGCCGGCTTTGTCATCGGCGGCCGTCGCGGTGAGGGCCTGATGGCGGTGAAAACACGCGACGGCACCTGGTCGAACCCGAGCTTCGTCAATCTGACCGGGGGCAGCGTTGGCTTCCAGGCAGGCGTTTCCTCGACGGATGTAATCCTCGTTTTTCGCACGCAGCGTGGCGTCGACTCGATCGTGCACGGCAAGTTCACCCTGGGCGCCGACGCTTCGGCAGCCGCAGGCCCGGTCGGGCGTACCGCGCAGGCGTCCACCGATGCCCAGCTCAAAGCCGAGATCTATTCGTACTCCCGCGCCCGCGGACTGTTCGCCGGCGTCGCACTGGATGGCTCGGTGCTGTCGATCGACAACAAGGGCAACCAGCACATTTATGGCGAGGGAATCACGCCCAGACGGATCTTTGATGGGGGCGTCAGCGATGTTCCGGGCGCTGTAGTGGATTTCAGGGACAGTCTTGAGGAGTACACTGCACAGTAATCGGCACCGAGTCGAGGACAGCACTCGCTGATCCACACGGATCTCACAGTACGTTCTCGACCACCGCGCATTGCATCGTGCCTTAACCCCGGCCGGCCTGAATCCGGCAGTGCAGCTTTGGAGTCTTGATATGGGTGGTTTCAGTATTTGGCATTGGCTGGTCGTGCTGGTCATCGTGGCCCTGGTCTTCGGCACCAAAAAGCTGCGCAACATCGGCGAAGACATGGGCTCGGCCATCAAGAGCTTCCGCAAGGGCATGCAGGACGGCGACGATACTTCCAAGCCATCGGAGCTGAAGGCGGATCCGCCAGCGACCGCGCAGACTTCCAGCGAGAGCGAAAAGGATCGCGCCGAGCACTGATGTTCGACTTCAGTTTCGCCGAGCTGGCCCTGGTCGCCATCGTCGCCCTGCTCGTGCTGGGCCCGGAACGGCTTCCCGCCGCGGCAAGGACTGCGGGCGCATTGCTGCGCCGCATTCGCAACAGCTGGCAAGGCGTGCGCTCTGAAATCGAGCGCGAACTCGCTGCCGAAGACATCAAACGCAGCATTCGGGAAACCGCACAAGGCGTGGACATCCGCGATGACGTCCGCGCGGCTGCCGATCAGATTCGCGACGCGGTGAACCCTGAACAGGAAAAACACGCCGCCGATGAGCAACGCTGAGAACGCCGGAGACGACGAGCAGTCGTTTCTTTCACATCTCGTGGAACTGCGCACGCGACTGCTCAAGGCCGTCGCGGTCGTGCTGGTGATTCTGGTGGCTCTGATTCCGGTCGCCAACAAGCTCTATGCCTGGCTTGCCAAGCCCTTGCTCGAGCATCTTCCGGCAGGCGGCGCCATGATCGCCACCGACGTGGCCTCGCCGTTCTTTGCCCCGCTGAAGCTGGCTTTCTTCGTTGCCGTCTTCATTGCCATGCCCTTCATCCTCTACCAGGGATGGTCATTTGTCTCACCCGGGTTGTACAAGCACGAACGCCGCCTGGCCGTGCCGTTACTGGCGTCGTCTGTCCTGCTTTTCTATATCGGCTGCGCGTTCGCCTATTTCCTCGTCCTGCCGGCCGTGTTCACGTTCATCACCAGTGTCGCGCCAGCGGGCGTGGCCGTGATGCCGGACATCAGCCGCTTTCTGGATTTCGCGCTGGTCCTGTTTCTCGCATTCGGGCTCTGCTTCGAGGTTCCGGTCGCTCTGGTGATCCTCGTTGCGATAGGCGCGGCGACGCCCGATCAGCTGGTCAGGAGTCGTCCGTACACGATCGTCGGCGCGTTCATCATTGCCGCCGTGCTGACCCCGCCCGATGTGATTTCGCAACTGCTGCTGGCAGTTCCGATGTGTCTGCTCTATGAAGTCGGCATCTTCGCCGCCCGACTGCTTGGCAAGCACTCAACCGACCAAGCGGACACCCCGGCCGCCTGAAGTCGAGCCCAGGTGCCGCTCGGGTTCGTCGAATCGAAGCGCTTCCCCCGGCTTATTCGTCTGTCGTTTCGGCTTCGGCTGGCTGAACTGTGGGCGTTTCCGATTCGACTTGCGATTCCGGGTAGACCTGGCGCCAGGCAAGGTAGAGGCCACAGCCGATGACGGGCGTGAGCAGGGTCGAGACCAGGAGGCCGCCGATGAAGCCGAGAATGCCCAGGACAAGGCCAAGGACCACGGCGACGACCATGAGCAGGACGACAAACACCAGGTAGGCGCCAAGATTGCCCAGGCAATCGAAAAAGCTCTGCTTCATCGCGGCAATCGGCTCCGCGTCATCCAGCATGACGCGCGGGATGGCAAAGAACTGCAAGGCGTAGACCACCAGGGCAATCAGCAGTGCCAGTGGAATCAGGATCAGGGCGCCGCCGCCCAGCGCGCCAAGCAGAGCTTCGGCCGACCCACTGGTCAGCGCAGCGAAGCCGCCTCCCAGCAAGGCGCCGCCGACGACAATCATCAGCAGCACGAACAGTAGCACTGCCCCTGCAATGCTGGGCAGGCACAACATGATCATCGCACCGGTTTTTCCCGACTCGCCGAAGGCGCGGAACAATTGGCCAATTTCTGTTGTCCTGCCGGCTTCCTGCTCGCGTGCGGCATGGACGATGCCGCCGTAGAGCGCTGGTCCGATCACGACCATGACCAATCCACCGATAACGGGAACCCAGCCAATGGCGGCAACGATCAGACCCATGACCAGGAAAACGACGGGGTTTTTCAGGATCAGCTGAACCGCTCCGGTAATCCAGTTCAGGCCGCTGCCCGCTTCAATTTTCTGTGCACTCATGTTGGATTCCTCGCTTAAGGCAACGCTGAATCGCAGCGCGATGTCGATCAAAGTTCACAAACTCTTGCCTGTAGATACGAATGGCACATTTATTCCATGCCACAAAGGGGTTACACTTTTGCTTGTGGCGAAAAAGGATTTCGTCGCACAACACTACTTGTCACTATCCCTGATGGGGGGAACCATGGCCACAAAGAAGAAAGCAGCACCAATCCAGGACGACGCTCGCGATGCGAGTCTGCGCGTTTCCAAGCGCATGCGCGACAGCCTCAAGGCCACTGCGGCCGTAATGGGCCGTCCGCTCTACGACGTCACCAACGAAGCGATCAACAGCTACCTGTCCACGGTCAAGCTCGGCGACCCGCTCAAGGCGATCCGCAGCAATGCACGCGGCCGCAAGTAAGCGCTTGATGTTGCTGCATTAATCACGGCACTTGCAAGTTTACCGATCAAAGACGCCAGCTGCTCTGCAGCTGGCGTCTTTTTCGTTGGGCCTGAACCCCGGTTGCCCTGGCGCCCAGCGGGCACCGACGGGCCCCTGGCCATCAATCGACGGGCGGCAGGACATTCATGACTTCCCGCAGCGTGGTCACGCCACGTGCAACCTGAGCGGCAGCCGAGACGCGCAGCGGCCGCATGCCCTCGCCGAGTACGGTCTGGCGGACTCGAGCCAGGTCCATGTCCGGCTGGATCAGGGCACGCAGGGCCGCGGTGACGCGCATCATCTCGTAAATGCCGGTACGCCCCTGGAATCCGGTCTTGCGGCACTCCAGGCAGCCCTTGGGGCCGTAATTCGTTTCCGGAACAGGCAGTTGCCAGCCGTGGGTGAATGCCGCCCAGGCATTTTCGTCGAGCGGAGCCTCTACCTTGCAGTGCACGCACAGCGTACGCACCAGGCGTTGCGCCACGATGCCGGCCAGGGTCGACTGAATCAGATAATTGGGCACACCGAGGTCGAGCAGGCGGGTGAGCGCACTCGGCGCATCATTGGTATGCAGGGTCGAGAGCACCAGATGGCCGGTCAGTGATGCCTGTACGGCCATCTGTGCCGTTTCCAGGTCGCGGATTTCGCCCACCATGATGATGTCGGGATCCTGGCGCATCAACGTGCGTACGCCGGCCGCGAAATCGAGATCGATCGCGTTGTGCACCTGCATCTGGTTGAACTCGGGACTGACCATCTCGATCGGGTCTTCGACCGTGCAGACATTGATATCCGGAGTCGCCAGCACCTTCAATGTCGAATACAGCGTGGTGGTCTTGCCCGAACCGGTCGGTCCGGTGACCAGCACGATGCCATGCGGGCGTTCGACCATTTCGCGCCAGATGGTTTCTTCGCCGCTCGAAAAACCGAGCTGACGGAATTCCTTGACCACGATATCCGGGTCGAAGATACGCATGACGATCTTTTCACCGAACGCGGTTGGCATGCTCGACAGGCGCAGCTCGACTTCGCGCCCGCCCGGCGAGCGCGTCTTGATGCGGCCATCCTGGGGACGCCGCTTTTCGGCCACGTCCATGCGACCGAGGATCTTGATGCGCGAGGTGACGGCGGTCATCACGGGCGTCGGCAGCTCGAATACCTTGTGCATGACCCCGTCGATGCGGAACCGGATATGGCTGGTATCGCGCCTTGGCTCAAGATGGATGTCCGAGGCGCGCTGCTCGAATGCGTATTGCAGCAGCCAGTCGACGATATGCACGACATGACGGTCGTCCACCCCGAGGTCGCCGGTCTTGCCGAGCTCGACGAGCTGTTCGAAGTTGAGACCGGCCGCGTTGTCGTTGATCTCTGCCTTGGCATCCCTGGCCTTCTGGATCGAGCGCTGCACGCCCCACCACTCGGTCAGGAAGCGGCTGACGTCGATCGGACTGGCGACCATGCGCTGGATGTCGCGACGCAGGATGTGGCCGAGATCGGCCATCCAGCGCGTATCAAACGGTTCCGAAGTGGCAAACACGACCTGCAGCTCGCTGACCGCGACCGGCAAGATGCGATAGCGCAGCGCATAGGCATGGCTGACCACCTGAGTCACGGCCGGCACATCGATCTTCATCGGATCGATCTTCAGGTAGGGCAGCTTGGCCCGCCCGGCCATCCAGTGGGTCAGCACTTCGAGGCTGAGCGGCTTGCCGGGATCGCGCCGATCAGCGAGCTTCAGGTTGGCAATAAGGATCAGCGGGTGGAGCTCAAGCTTGCTGGTCGTGGTGCGCACGTCGGCGCGCACGCGGCGCAGATCTTCCTCGCTGATGATTCGATCGGCCAGAAGTGCCTCGAGGGCTTCGTCCAGGTCGATGCGGTGATGCAGGCCCAGCCGCGAACCCGGCGCCGGGTCGGCGGCAGCCGCCTTCATGGTTGCTTCGGGACGCACCGGTTGTGTGGCCATGCCGCGCAGATCCTCGGTGTAGCGCAAGTGCCCGTTATACTAGCGCGCTTTGCCACCGCTACTGTGACCCAGACCATGGCCGGACTCAGTTTTCAGGACGTAATCCAGACCCTCAACCGCTACTGGGCCGAGAAGGGCTGCGTGTTGATCCAGCCGCTCGATACCGAAGTCGGGGCCGGCACCTTCCATCCGGCGACCTTCCTGCGCGCGCTGGGACCGGAGCCGTGGTCGGCCGCCTATGTGCAGCCATCAAGGCGGCCGACCGATGGCCGCTACGGCGAAAATCCGAATCGCCTGCAGCACTACTACCAGTACCAGGTCGTGCTGAAACCGAATCCGGACGACATACTCGATCTCTACATCGGCTCGCTCGAGGCGCTCGGAATCGATCCGCTTGTTCACGACCTGCGCTTCGTCGAGGACAACTGGGAATCACCCACCCTGGGCGCATGGGGACTGGGCTGGGAAGTCTGGCTGAACGGCATGGAGGTGACCCAGTTCACCTACTTCCAGCAGGCCGGCGGGCTCGAATGTCGCCCGGTAACCGGCGAGATCACCTACGGCCTCGAACGCCTGGCGATGTACTTGCAGAACGTCGACAACGTCTACGACCTGGTCTGGACCGACGGGCCACGCGGCGTGGTCAGCTACGGCGATGTGTTCCACCAGAACGAAGTCGAGCAAAGCACGTACAACTTCGAGCATGCCAATGTGGCCAGGCTGTTCGACTGGTTTGACACCTGCGAGGCCGAGGCGAAAGCCCTGGTCGAAGCCGGCCTGCCCTTGCCTGCCTATGAGCAGGTGACCAAGGCCAGCCATACCTTCAATCTGCTCGATGCCCGCCGCGCGATCAGCGTCACCGAACGCCAGCGCTACATCCTTCGCGTTCGCACCCTGGCCCGCGGCGTCGCCGAAGCCTATTACAGCCAGCGCGAGAAGCTCGGATTTCCGGGCCTGCGCAATCGCAGGGAAGCCGCATGAGCGCGAACATGAAGCCCGCGACACTACTCGTCGAAATCGGCACCGAAGAACTGCCGCCCAGGTCGCTCGATGCGCTTGCGCAGGCGTTTGCCGCCAATCTGCTCGACGGACTGGCGAAAGCCGGCATCAGCATGAATGCGGAGGCAACAAGAACCTGCTGTTCGCCGAGACGGCTTGCCGTACTCGTTCCCGAAGTCGCCCGGCAGCAGCCTGATCAGGCGATCGAGCGTCGCGGTCCGGCGGTTTCCGCAGGCCTCGACGCAAATGCGGAACCGACCCGCGCCCTGAGCGGCTTCGCGGCCAGTTGCGGCGTCGAAGTTGCAGCGCTGGAGAAGCTCGAGACCGACAAGGGCGCATGGTTTGTCTACCGCGCAACCCAGCCGGGCCAGCCGACCGCCAGACTGCTGCCAGGCATCCTCGCCGAAGCGGTCAAGTCTCTGCCCATTCCGAAGCCGATGCGCTGGGGCGACCACGAGTTCGCCTTTGTGCGGCCAGCGCACTGGCTGGTCATGCTGCATGGCACCGAGATCGTTCCGGCAGAACTGTTCGGACTGCAATCTGGCAGGCATTCACGCGGTCATCGCTTCCATCATGCCGGGCCGGTAGCGATTGCGGATGCGGATTCCTGGCTGGACACGCTTGCTGCAGCACGTGTCCTTGCCGACCCCCAACAGCGGCGGCAGCGCATCGTGGACGAAGTCGCCCGGGTCAGCAGCGAAGTCGGCGGCAAGCCGCGCCTCGAAAGCGAACTTCTCGACGAGATCGCCAACCTCACCGAGTGGCCGGTGGCCATCGCCTGCAACTTTGATCGCGACTTCCTCGCCGTTCCGCAGGAAGCACTGATCATGACCATGGAGACCAATCAGAAATTCATCCCTGTGTTCGACGCCGAAGGTAAGCTCAGCGAGCATTTCATCGGGTTCGCCAACATTGAATCGAAAGACCCTGGCGAAATTCGCAAGGGTTATGAGCGCGTGATTCGACCGCGCTTCGCCGATGCCCGATTCTTCTATGACGAAGATCGAAAGCAGGGACTGGAGTCGTTCCAGGAATCGCTCGAGTCGGTGACCTATCAACAGGCACTGGGCAGCGTCTGGGACAAGTGCATCCGCGTTGCCGAACTGGCCCGCGTGATTGCCAACCGGGTCGGCGTCGATGCGGCGCTGGCGACCCGTGCAGCGGCTCTGAGCAAGTGTGACCTGATGTCGCGCATGGTCGGCGAGTTTCCCGAGTTGCAGGGCATCATGGGACGCTACTACGCGAGCCAGGGCGAAAGGCCGGAGTCCGCAGAAGTCGCCCGCGCGCTTGATGAGTTCTACCGTCCGCGCAATGCCGGCGACGGCATTGCAGAGGGCCGACTCGGACAGGTGCTGGCCGTTGCCGAGCGCCTGGATACCCTCGCCGGCATCTTTGCTGTCGGCATGAAGCCCGGTGGCAACAAGGATCCCTTTGCATTGCGGCGCGCCGCCCTCGGCCTGGCCCGCACGATCATCGAAGGTGCGCTCGATATCGACCTCAAAGCCCATCTCGCCGAAGCGCTGGCAGGATTGCCGGAATCGGCCCTCGTGGCGGGCCTGGGCAAGGGCAAGGACGGCCAGGCTCGCGAACTCGATGCAGGCAAGCGCCGCAACGAACTGGCTGCCGAGATCCATGAATTCATTGTCGACCGGCTGCGCAGCTACTACGCTGAACAGAATGTGGCCGGCGAAGCCTTCGAGGCGGTACGCGTCCTGTCGCCGAACTCCCTGCTCGATTTTGACCGGCGCCTGCGCGCGGTCATGGCATTTGCCCGATTGCCCGAGGCTCAGGCACTGGCGGCGGCCAACAAGCGCATTGGCAATATCCTGCGCCAGGCAGAGGCCAGCCCGACTGGCGAAATCGATCCCGCCCTGCTGGAATCGGAAGCGGAACGCATGCTGGTAGCTGCAGTTGCCGCGGCAGAGACCGACTCTGCGCCACTGCTCGCCGAAGCCGACTATGTGGGATTGCTGCGACGGCTGGCCGCACTGCGCGAACCAGTCGACCACTTCTTCGATGGCGTGATGGTGATGGCCGAGGACGAGGCGATACGCAAAAATCGGCTTGTCCTGCTGGGACGTCTTCGCTCGATGTTCCTGCGCGTGGCCGACATATCCCTGCTGCCTGCTGCGCCGTCGCCGACCTGATCGCGTCATGCCCGTCTGGCCGACCCTGGACCAGGATCGGGGGACTGCCCGGGCGACGATCGCGTAAACTTCGGGCTCGCAGGGGCGTGCGAGACGCCAACAACAGCGTGAAGTCCATGAAATCATGGGCTTGGGAAGCCTCTGCTTCGCCTTTCATGCCTCATGCGGCATGATTCGGCTTGACGCCGACCACGAGCCGAGCTGCCCGGGATGAGTCCAAACAATAGCGACGCCAGCACCACGCAACGACGCACCATGCATCCGCACCGCCGGATCGGTGCCGGCGAAGTGCCAGCCTGCCTGGTCGTATTGCAGGGTCAGCGACTGGGCCAGCGCATCAATCTTGGCGAAGAGCCGCTGACCATCGGTCGGGCACCGGAAGCGGAATTCCAGATTGTCGAGCGCAGTGTTTCGCGCGCCCACTGCCGCATTACCCGAGAGCCGGCCGGATACCGGATCAAGGACCTCGACTCTACCAACAAGACCTTCCTCAACGACCAGCCCATCATCGAGGCGGAGCTCAAGGATGGCGACCATATCGCGGTCGGCAGTTGCGTCCTCAAGTTCATGGACCGTTCCTCGGTCGAGGCGCGCTACCACGAGGAGTTGTACCAGTTGGCCACGGCCGACTCGCTCACCGACCTCTACAACCGTCGCCAGTTCCTCGAACTGATCGACCGCGAAATCGCGCGCGCGGCCAACTACAAGCGTCCCTTGAGTCTGCTGATCATGGACCTCGACCACTTCAAGTCGGTCAACGACGAATACGGCCATCCAAGCGGCGATCTTGTCCTGAAGAAGGTCGCCATGGCCCTGCGCGGACAGTCGCGCGAAGAATTCATTGTTGCGCGGATCGGGGGCGAGGAATTCGCGATCGTTCTGCCCGAGAGCGAGCTGGAGCGCGCCGTGGAGTTCGCCGAAAAACTGCGTTCGACGATTTCGGAACTCGAGTTTTCGCTGAACGACGAGATCAAGCAGATAACGGTCAGCATCGGAGCAGCCTCCTGGCTCAACGGCATGAGCGCCACCGGCGACCTGATGCGTGCCGCAGATGAACAGCTCTATCGGGCCAAGCAAGGTGGGCGCAACCGGGTTTGCTCGAACCTCGATCCTTAGGGCAACGCATTCGTCCGACACCCGCGATTCGGGCGCTGGCAGGCGCCGGGGCCCCGACAAGAGGCTCGATCGAACCGGCTTGCAGCGGAAAATGCCGAACTGGACGCGATTCAACCGCCTTGCGCATGTGCAGGCGGAACGTCAGGCCAGGCGAGGAAAACCGGCTCCCGCCATGCAAGGATTCACGAAACTGACGCCAAACTGCAACGGAATCAAGGATTGATTACGATGCGCCACCGCTTTATTGTGCTCGGCCCGCGATTCACCCCGGCGTGCAATTTTCATCCGACCCCGGCTGGACCTATCGCCCGTTCACTCAACGAGCGCTATGATTGCGGCTCAACCTACGATGCATTTCGTTTATTGTTTCTGGAGGATCATGTCATGATGAAGTTTGTCGCCACCGCCTTGACAGCGCTGGCCGTACTCGGGGGCTGCAATTCCTCCAACCAGTCTGCCGGCTCTTCGGCATCGAACGGCAGCGGCGCAGCCCAGAACGACGGCCAGCCGGTCGTCGTCGAGATTCCCGACAGGATCAACGGCAAGGTTTCGCTGCGCGCTCCGGCCGTGATCAACGAAGGCGCCAAGCTCAGTGTCCAACTGGTCGATGTGGCCCAGCAGGACATCGTCATCGCCGAAACCTCCGAAACTGTAAACGGCCAGCCTCCCTACCAGTTCACACTCCCGCTCGAACCCGGACGCATCGACGAGACTCGTGTCTACGTCGTCAATGTGTTGCTGATCGATGGTGAGCGCCGCTACGTGCAGGCCCTGCAGTCACCGGTGCTGACCGGCGGTGCCGGATCGGACATCGAAGTCGTGCTCAATTCCGAGGCTACGGCTGGCGAGAACCTGAAGGAAGAATTCAACAAGCTCAAGTCGCAGATTGGCGGCATGAAGCGAATCCAGGATTCCTTCCTGGACGGCGACCTGTCGGTCGCATGGGACGGCTTCTATGAGGCTGGCAACAAGCTGCGCTTCATGCGTGTCAGCACGGAACTGGGCCAGGGTGATACTGCTGTTCGCTCGAACATCGAGTACGCCTTCGAGGATGGCAAGCCCTTGGCAATTCTGAAGAAGGGCAGTGGCAACACGCGGGTGGGCTGGAACGAGGCCGGCGAGGTTGTCCTCAATGAAAAGGGCAACAGCGACGTTGTCAGTGAAGAAGAAGCTGCCGCGCTCTACACGAGTGCACTGGAAGCTTTCGCCATGGGTGAGAAAAAGCTTCCCAAGCGCAAGTAATCCCGATCCGACAGTTCGAACATCAAGGAAAGGCCGGCACTGCCGGCCTTTCTGCTTTGGGCTGGTCGCTCAGCGTCTTGCCCTGGCAAACGCATCGGCCAGCGAGCCGGCCGCAACCGGCTCGGACTTGCCTGGCTTGCCCGGGCTGCGCCTGGCCGCGGTTTCCGTCGAGGGCTTTTTCGCTGCTTTGGAATCGGCACCCGGTTCATCGTCGAGGCGCATGCTGAGACCGATTCGCTTGCGTGCAAGATCCAGCTCCATGACCTTGACCCTGACGATGTCGCCCGCCTTGACGATTTCGCGCGGATCCTTGACGAACCGGCTTGCCAGCGCCGAGACGTGCACGAGCCCGTCCTGGTGCACGCCCAGATCGACAAAGGCGCCAAACGCGGCCACATTGCTGACCACACCCTCGAGGATCATGCCGGGCTTGAGATCACGGATGTCCTCGATGCCATCGGCGAACTCTGCGGTCCTGAATTCGGGGCGTGGATCGCGCCCCGGTTTCTCCAGCTCTTTCAGGATGTCGCGTACGGTCGGAATGCCGAAAGCCGCATCGGTGAACTGACCGGGATCCAGCGAACGCAGGAACCGGCTGTCGCCAATCAGGGTCCCTACCTCGCGACCGCACTGGCTGATGATTCGCTGCACCACCGGATAGGCTTCCGGATGGACTGCCGAGGCATCGAGAGGATCGTCGCCGTTGCCAATGCGCAGGAAGCCGGCGCATTGCTCGAAGGCCTTCTCACCGAGCCGCGGCACCTTGAGCAATTCCCTGCGCGTGCGAAACGCTCCGTTCTCGTCGCGATAGCGAACGATGTTGTCGGCCACCGCCGGTGTCAGGCCAGCGACGCGCGCCAGCAGCGGCGGCGAGGCGGTATTCACGTCGACGCCGACCGCATTGACGCAATCCTCCACGCGCGCCACCAGGGCGTGCGCCAGTTTCACCTGATTGACGTCATGCTGATATTGACCGACCCCGATGGATTTGGGATCGATCTTGACCAGCTCCGCCAGCGGATCCTGCAGACGGCGGGCAATCGACACCGCACCGCGCAGCGATACGTCGAGATCCGGGAATTCCTTCGCCGCAACCTCGGAAGCCGAGTACACCGATGCACCGGCCTCGCTGACGATGATCCTGGCCAGCTTCAGATCGGCATGCCTGCGCATCAGATCGGCAACCAGACGATCCGTTTCGCGCGAGGCAGTGCCGTTGCCGATCGCGACCAGGTTTACACCATGCTTTCGACTCAGCGATGCCAGCTCTGCTATCGACTGATCCCAGAGCTTCCTGGGTTCGTGCGGATAGATCACCGAAGTCGCCAGCAACTTGCCGGTGCCGTCCACGATGGCCAGCTTCACGCCGGTGCGGATGCCCGGATCGAGCCCCATGACCGTCTTCGCGCCGGCCGGCGCGGCCATCATCAGATCCTTGAGGTTGTCGCCGAATACGCGAATCGCTTCGGCTTCGGCCGCTTCGCGGGCGCGTCCAAACAGATCCAGGCCAAGATGCAGATGCAGCTTGATCCGCCAGGCCTGCCTGGCGGTGTCGAGCAACCAGCGGTCGCCCGGTCGCCCGCGGTCTGAAATGCCGAAGTGTCCGGCAACACGTCCTTCGGCTTCCGTGTGTCCGGCTGCAGCGGCTTCATCGAGTGCGACGGCCGCATCCTCACCGGCGGACGGCTTTCGCAAGGCTGTTGTCGGTCGCGGCGCCAGCTCGAGATCGAGCACGCCCTCGTTGCGCGCACGGAACAGGGCAAGCAATCGGTGTGAAGGGATCGTCCCTATCGCCTCGACGTGTTCGAAGTAGTCGCGGAACTTGGCTCCTTCCTGCTCCTTGCCCGCGACAAGTCTGGCGCGGATGACAGCCTTCGCGGTCATCCATTCGCGCAATCCGCCGACCAGGGCGGGATCCTCCGAGAACAACTCCATCAGGATCGCGCGGGCGCCATCGAGCGCAGCTTTCACATCGGCGATGCCCTTCTCCGCGTCAACGAAGGCGGCCGCCTGTTCCCCGGGCACCTTGTCCGGGTTGTCGCGCAGCCCGAAAGCCAGCGGCTCCAGTCCGGCCTCGCGCGCCATCTGCGCCCGGGTCCGGCGTCGCGGCTTGTATGGCAGATACAGGTCTTCCAGGCGCGCCTTGTTGTCGGCGGCCAGTAGATCCGCGCGCAAGCTGTCGCTCAACTTGCCCTGCTCGTCGATACTGGCAATTATCGCCGCACGCCGCTCCTCGAGCTCGCGCAGATAGCCGAGACGTTCCTCGAGCAGGCGCAGTTGGGTGTCATCCAGACCGCCGGTCACCTCCTTCCGATAGCGCGCGATGAATGGCACGGTCGCGCCTGCATCGAGCAATTCGACTGCCGCGCGAACCTGCTCGGAACGGGCCGCAATTTCCCCGGCGAGCCTTTCTTCAATGCTGGACATTCTTTTTCTGTTTTCCTGGGTGCAAGGTCGAGCAGACCATCAGAGTGGTCCGGGGAAAAAGCGAGAGAGGGCTTCAGGCGACGCGCTGATGGCGCTTGAGGTGGACCAGCAGCAGCGAGATGGCCGCCGGCGTGACGCCACTGATGCGTCGCGCCTGACCGATCGTGGTCGGTCGGGTGGCCTTGAGCTTGATCAGGACCTCGGCAGACAATCCACGCACGTTGTCGTAGACGAATTCCTGCGGAATGCCCGTGTCCTCGTGGCGGCGACTGCGCTCGATCTCATCGCGCTGACGGTCCAGATAACCTGCGTACTTGGTGGCTATTTCCACCTGCTCGGCGACTTGCGAGTCGGCCACCGCCGGGCCAAGGCCAGCCAGCGATGTCAGCTTGACATAGTCGAGCTCGGGACGACGCAGCAGTTCAAGCGCGCTTGCGTCACGGCTGAGCGACACACCGAGCTCCTGCTCGATGGCCTGGCCCAGTGCATTGCCTGGAGTGACCCAGAGCGCGTGCAGGCGCGCCTGCTCCGACTCGATGGCTTCACGCTTGCGCAGCACCTGTTCGTTTCGCGCCGCGCTCACACAGCCGAGTTCGTGACCGATGGCAGTCAGGCGCAGATCTGCATTGTCTTCGCGCAAATGCAGCCGGTATTCGGCGCGCGAGGTGAACATGCGGTAGGGCTCGATCGTACCGTTGGTCGTCAGGTCGTCGATCAGCACGCCGATATAGGCCTCGTCGCGACGCGGTGTCCATGGTGCCAGTCCGCGTGCTGCGCGCGATGCGTTGAGGCCGGCAACCAGTCCCTGTGCCGCGGCTTCCTCATAGCCGGTCGTGCCGTTGATCTGGCCGGCGAAGTAGAGCCCCTCGATGGCTTTTGTTTCCAGCGAGGGCTTCAGGCCGCGCGGATCGAAGTAGTCGTATTCGATCGCGTAGCCCGGGCGCGTGATGTGGGCATTCTCGAAGCCGCGAATCGAATGCACCAGTTCAAGCTGGACGTCGTACGGGAGGGATGTGGATATGCCGTTCGGGTAGATTTCATACGTATCGAGACCCTCGGGTTCGATGAAGATCTGGTGCGAGCTCTTGTCGGCAAATCGCACGACCTTGTCTTCTATCGACGGGCAGTAGCGGGGGCCCACTCCCTCGATCATTCCGCCATAGAGCGGTGAGCGGTCAAGGCCGCCACGGATAATCTCGTGGGTATGCTCGCTGGTATGCGTTATCCAGCAACTGATCTGACGTGGATGTTCCTCGCGCGAACCCATGAATGAAAAGACCGGCGCCGGATCATCTCCGGGCTGTTCTTCGAGACCGGCAAAATCGATGGTACGGCCATCGATGCGCGGCGGCGTGCCGGTCTTCAGTCGATCCACGGCAATCGGCAATTCACGCATGCGTTCGGCCAGCCGCTGCGCCGGCGCATCGCCTGCGCGTCCGCCGGCATGGTTGCTCAAGCCGATATGAATCTTGCCGGCCAGAAAAGTCCCGGCGGTCAGCACGACGCTGCGGGCATGAAACCTGAGACCCATCTGCGTCAGCACGCCCGTCACCCGACCTGCCTCGATCAACAGGTCATCGACCGCCTGCTGGAACAATTGCAGGTTCGGCTGCGTCTCGACGATCGAGCGGATCGCTGCGCGGTAAAGGACGCGATCAGCCTGGCATCGTGTCGCACGCACGGCGGGGCCCTTCGAGGCATTCAATGTGCGCCACTGAATACCGGCCCGGTCAGCGGCGTGCGCCATGGCGCCACCGAGCGCATCAATCTCGCGCACCAGATGGCCCTTGCCGATGCCGCCGATCGCAGGATTGCAACTCATCTGCCCAATCGTCTCGATGCTGTGGCTGAGCAGCAAGGTGCGCGCGCCACTGCGGGCAGCCGCCAGCGCAGCCTCGGTGCCGGCATGCCCGCCACCGACCACGATCACATCGAATTGATAACCACGATCCAGCGACATCATTCACTTCCCGGAAATTCGAAGCGGATTCTATCGCAGGCACGTTGGCATGCGCTTGGCACGGAACCTGCTGTTGTTGTCATGCACTCCCACCGGCGCTAGACGTATGCGAGCACGTCGAAGGTCGGAATTCAGGGGCTGGCCACGCGCCGGTGGGAGGATGCACTGAAACTCGCCAATCCAGCTGCCCAGGCAGCATGCATTGGAAAGACCTCCAGGGAAGTGCTGAACAAGTGGCGCAGAAAGGCGTCATGACGGCTGCGCCACTTGTTCAGCATTGCTCGGGATCGGGCGCGGCACGGAAAGGCTGGCGCCCGGCGGTCTTAGGAACAGGGGGAATCCAAGAGGACCATGGTGCCGGGCGCCAGGTTAACCGGTCTTCTGATTCAAACAACGAATGCCGCGCCCTCAAAAGCGCGGCATTCGTTGTTTGACGGTCAGACTTGACCTTATCGGTAACAGCAATTGGCAGACTGTGACCGTAATCGCGGATTACCGGCAGCGCTGGATCGGCTCCGTCATCGCCGGTCATTTTACGACATGAAACGTCAGATTCGCGGTCTGATTTTCCGAATACTCCGGGTTTTCGAGCAATCAGCCTGGTTGGCACGCCCCTTGCTACATCCCTATCAAGCCAACATTACCCAGGGAGTTCACCATCATGATCGCTACCGCCTCCGCAATGAATCTGAATCCTCTCTTCCTTCGCCACGACCTCATGATCGAACTGGGGCGCCTGGAAATGGCGATGCAGGACATGCAGACCACATCCCAGGTCGACCAGAGCACCGCCCAGCTGCAGCAGCTCGAAAGCCGCCGCGCACGCATCAACGAAGCCCTGAGCCGCCTGCCGGCCTGAATTGACACCGGAAACTCTCTGGGTAGACCAGAAAACCGCGCGAAAGCGCGGTTTTTTGTTGCCTGCAATTCGCCCGGCCAACAATTCCTGATGCGCGGCAGATCGCACAGGCGCAAGCCTTCCGTCACTGCCCCCCGAAAGATCAACGCACACAACGGCTGCATCGCGGCCCGCGCGGACCGGGTAGCGGATCAGACCCTGGCGATCGCAGCGAAAATTCGGTCGCTCAGCAGCTCCCGACCTGCCCGGCAAGGCCTGAGCAGTTGTCATTCGCGCTCAAGCGAGCAAACCAGGAATACGGGTTGCAGCCGAAAATCACGGTTCGGACGGGGTACATGCCCTGACGCTGCCGTGAATCCGATCCGGCCATGCACGACCAGGGCAACGACTTCGTCCTAGTGCTTTCGACCCGAACTCCGCGGTGCCGGAGCACTGCGCATGGGTCTCGAGCCGGACGACGGCCGACTGAACGATCCCGATGGAGGCCTGGAAACGGGCGCCACGCTGCGCGAAGGCTTTGCCGCGGGAGGCTGCGAAAGCGTGGTAGCGGGCTGGCGAACGGCCTGTATCGGAGCACGACCGGTCCACGGGCCAACCCCGAGGTTCATCAGACCTGCGCTGCGGCTGCCCGCCGCTGGAACTCGATCACGTCGGGCCCAACCTGCGGATTCGGGCATGGCACCGTCCGGCCGATGTGAAAGTGCCACCCGGCGAGCGCGCTCCTCCTCCACACCCGGTCGCAAGCTTGGCGAATTGACGACGATCACGGTCGGTGGGCCCCACCAGATCGGTGCGTAGCCATAGCCCCACGGATAACCGTAGTAGCCTCCGAGGC
>NZ_JAWLAR010000014.1:0-121454 GCF_041395345.1 Dokdonella sp.
GCACTGCGCAATATCGCTTTGGCTTCCACGATGCTATCTCCTTATCGCTTCTTTTCGGCGGATTTCTTGTCGCCGGAGTGACCCTTGAACGTGCGGGTCACGGCGAACTCGCCGAGCTTGTGTCCGACCATGTTCTCGTTGACCAGAACCGGGACGTGTTGGCGGCCATTGTGAATGGCCAACGTCAGTCCGACCATTTCCGGCGAGACCATGGAACGGCGCGACCAGGTCTTGATCGGGCGCTTGTTGCTGCCAGTTGAAATCGCCTCCACCTTCTTCAGAAGGTGATGGTCGATGAACGGGCCTTTCTTCAATGAACGAGCCATGATCTATCTCAACCTCTGCGATCGCGCACGATGAACTTGTTGGTGCGCTTGTTCTTGCGCGTCTTGTAACCCTTGGTCGGCATGCCCCACGGGGACACCGGATGCGGATTACCCTGGCCTGCCTTCGCTTCACCACCACCGTGCGGATGGTCAACCGGGTTCATGGCAGCACCACGAACAGTCGGGCGAATGCCACGCCAGCGACTGGCTCCGGCCTTGCCGAGCTTCTCGAGGCTGTGCTCCGAGTTGCCCACTTCGCCGATGGTCGCGCGGCATTCAGCCGGCACCTTGCGCATTTCGCCAGAGCGAAGTCGCAAAGTCGCATGCCCCTGTTCGCGTGCTACCAGCTGGGCCGAGGCGCCGGCAGCGCGCGCGATCTGCGCCCCCTTGCCCGGCTTCATTTCGATGCAATGCACCGTCGAGCCGATCGGGATGTTGCGCAGCGGCAGCGAATTGCCAACCTTGATCGGGGCTTCGCGACCCGCCATCAGCTGGTCGTCAACCTTTGCACCCTTCGGCGCAATGATGTAACGACGCTCACCGTCTGCATAAAGCAGCAAGGCAATATGCGAAGTACGGTTCGGATCGTACTCCAGGCGCTCGATGCGGCAGGCAATACCTTCCTTGTCGCGCTTGAAGTCGATGATGCGGTAGTGCTGCTTGGAGCCGCCGCCCTTGTGACGCGTGGTGATGCGACCGTAGTGGTTGCGACCACCCGTCTTGCTCTTTGACTCGGTCAACGGAGCATAGGGAGCGCCCTTGTGCAGCCCCGGTGTCGATACGCGAACCGCGGAACGACGTCCAGGAGATGTGGGCTTGAGTGTAATCAGTGCCATGGATAATTCACCTTAGGCCTTGGCCATCACGTCGATGGATTGACCTTCGCCAAGACGTACATAGGCCTTGCGCTTGGTTCCGCGGGTACCGGTCCGCTGACGGAATGCCTTGGTCTTGCCCTTGAGGTTGACCACATTCACCGCCTCGACCTGCACATTGAACAGCTGCTCGACGGCCGCCTTTACGTCGGCCTTGGTCGCACCCTGCGCAACCTCGAAAACATACTGGTTGGATTCCTGCAGACGCGCCGTCTTCTCGGAGATCAGCGGAGCGCGCAGAACGTTGTAGAGAGCTTCTTTCATGCCAGCCACTCCTCGATCTTCTTGATCGAATCCACAGTCATCAGTACGTGATCCGCACCGACCAGACTGACTGGATCGATTGCCGCTGCATCAACCACATGCACATACGGAATATTGCGAGCCGCCAGGTACAGGGCTTCCGGAGCATTCTCGGCAACCAGGACACAGCGCCCTGTCGCTTCGAGCTCTGCCAGCTTGGCGACCAGAGTCTGCGTCTTCGGAGTATTGATGCCGAATCCGTCGATGATGCGAAGGCGACCCGTGCGATTGAGTTCCGAAAGAATCGAGACCAGCGCACCGCGGAACATCTTGCGGTTGATCTTCTGCGCAAAGCTGCGTGGCTTCGCCGCAAAAGTGACACCACCACCGATGAAGATCGGAGCCTTCAGGGCGCCATGACGTGCACCGCCACCCTTCTGGTTCTTCGACTTCTTGGTCGTACCGTTGACTTCCGAACGAGTCAGCTGCGCCTTGGTACCGGAACGACCGGCATTGCGGTACGCAACGACCACCTGGTGCACCAGGTCCTCACGGAATTCCTTGCCGAAGACGGCATCGGACACAGTGACTGGCTTGGAGCCTATGACATTGAGTTCCATCACTACGCTCCTTATGCCTTGACCGCAGGACGGATGATCAGGTTGCCACCCTTGGCGCCCGGGACCGAACCCTTGATCGCGATCAGATGACGCTCGCTGTCGATCTTGACGACCTCGAGATTCATCGACGAGCGACGAACTGCACCCATGTGACCGGCCATTTTCTTGCCCGGAAACACGCGGCCCGGAGTCTGACGCTGGCCGATCGAGCCCGGAGCACGATGCGACAGCGAGTTGCCGTGCGTCGCGTCACCCATCTTGAAGTTGAACTTCTTGATCGTGCCCTGGAAGCCCTTGCCCTTGGTGATGCCGGCGACGTCCACGATCTGTCCGACCGTGAAGATCTCGTCTGCCTTGACCTCACCGCCGACGCTGAACTTGGCCAGCTCGTCTGCTTCCAGACGGAACTCCCAAAGCCCGCGACCCGCCTCGACCTTGGCCTTGGCGTAGTGACCGGACAACGGCTTGTTGACGAGCGCCGCGCGCTTGCTTCCAGCCGTTACCTGGATGGCGTTGTAGCCATCGATTTCCGTCGTCTTCACCTGGGTCACACGGTTCGGCGTCGCTTCAATCAGCGTCACCGGAATCGAGCGGCCATCTTCTGTGAAGATTCGGCTCATGCCGCATTTGCGGCCTACCAATCCGATACTCATCATCGTGTCCTATATGCCGCTATCAGTAGAGCTTGATCTGGACGTCCACACCGGCCGCCAAGTCGAGCTTCATCAGGGCATCCACGGTCTTGTCGTTGGGATCAACGATATCCAGAACGCGCTTGTGAATGCGTGTTTCGTACTGGTCACGTGCATCCTTGTCTGCATGAGGCGACACCAGAATGGTGTAGCGCTCAATCTTTGTCGGAAGCGGAATCGGTCCACGAACCTGCGCACCCGTGCGCTTGGCCGTTTCCACGATCTCGCTTGCCGAACGGTCGATCAGGCGGTGATCAAATGCCTTGAGCCTGATGCGAATCTTCTGGTCTGCCATTGCCGTTTCCTGGTTGGGGCAAGGGGCGCGCACACCCCATGCCGCTCGGTTGTGTTTCTAAGTTACTCGAGGATCTTGGCAACGACACCGGCGCCGACGGTACGGCCGCCTTCGCGAATCGCGAAGCGCAGGCCATCGTCCATCGCGATCGGTGCAATCAGGGTCACCACCATCTTCACGTTGTCACCCGGCATCACCATCTCGACGCCTTCCGGCAGCTCGCACGCACCCGTTACGTCCGTCGTGCGGAAGTAGAACTGCGGACGGTAGCCCTTGAAGAACGGCGTATGACGACCGCCCTCTTCCTTCGACAGCACATACACCTCGGCTTCGAACTTCGTGTGCGGCGTGATCGATCCCGGCTTCGCCAGTACCTGTCCGCGCTCCACGTCGTCGCGCTTGGTGCCGCGCAGCAGCAGGCCGGCGTTGTCGCCTGCCTGACCCTGGTCGAGCAGCTTGCGGAACATCTCCACGCCCGTGACCGTCGTCTTCACCGTCGGGCGAATGCCCACGATTTCGATTTCGTCACCCACCTTGATGATGCCGCGCTCGATACGACCCGTAACCACCGTGCCGCGACCCGAGATCGAGAAGACATCCTCGACCGGCATCAGGAAGGACTTCTCCACGTCACGCTGCGGCTCCGGAATCCAGCTGTCCAGTGCGTCGACCAGCTTGATGATCGCCGGCACGCCAATCTCGGACTGGTCGCCTTCCAGCGCCTTCAGCGCCGAGCCGTGGATGATCGGGGTGTCGTCGCCCGGGAACTCGTACTTCGACAGCAGTTCGCGGACTTCCATTTCGACCAGCTCGAGTAGCTCGGCGTCGTCGACCATGTCCGCCTTGTTCAGGAACACCACCACGTACGGAACGCCCACCTGGCGTGCCAACAGGATGTGCTCGCGCGTCTGCGGCATCGGGCCGTCAGCTGCCGAACAGACCAGGATCGCGCCGTCCATCTGCGCGGCACCCGTGATCATGTTCTTCACGTAATCCGCATGGCCCGGGCAGTCAACGTGCGCGTAGTGGCGGTTCGGTGACTCGTATTCCACGTGCGCAGTCGAGATCGTGATGCCGCGCGCCTTCTCTTCCGGCGCCGCATCGATCGCGTCGTAGGCCTTGAACTCGCCACCAAAACGCTCTGCACCGATCTTCGTCAGCGCCGCCGTCAAGGTCGTCTTGCCGTGGTCAACGTGACCAATCGTGCCTACGTTGACGTGGGGCTTCTTGCGCTCGAACTTTTCCTTGGACATTTCTAGAGGCCTCTGGAGAAAGAATCTTCTCTAAACGGTGCGGCCAGCGATGGCCGCTTCTTGATTCTCCCGATCAGGGACAATCGCACTGACAATGGTGCTCACGAATGGAATCGAACCATCGACCTCTTCCTTACCAAGGAAGTGCTCTACCGACTGAGCTACGTGAGCGGTGACTCTCAGCCATCTTCCTTGATGGCAACTGCTGACCAGCATCCATGCTGGACTCTTCAACTCAAGGCATTCTCTTTCGCTTGCTTCAATTCGACCTTGGAGCTTTTGGAGCGGGAGAAGGGAATCGAACCCTCGTAATCAGTTTGGAAAACTGATGTTCTACCATTGAACTACTCCCGCCTATGGTTGAACTCTCCTGGTGTTGCGCCAATGGTGGTGCACGCCATCGGGTCTTGCTTGACTGGTGGAGGGAGGTGGATTCGAACCACCGAAGGCGTAAGCCAGCAGATTTACAGTCTGCCCCCGTTGGCCGCTTGGGTATCCCTCCAGAATCTTTCCTGCCTTTATGTAGAGCCACTTTTCCTTGCCGATTGGGTTCGCGCCGAATCTTCGTCGCGTTCGCCCAGATCGCCGCCAATTTCCACAGTCGCCAGACACGCAAACCAACCGGCCGAGGGTCGGTTTTGCCTTTTGGTTCGAATTGCATCCATACGCGGAGCCGCGCATTTTCGCGGAGCGGGACCGGGGTGTCAACAGCAAAAGCAGTGCCAGACCCCGATATCGGGGTCCCGAAGCGCCCTCTGCGCTCACTCAGACTCGCTTCGGTGCCGGACCTGGCTCAGGAACTGGCTCCGGAAGGCGATTCACGCAGGTCGGAGACTTCCTCATCGATTCGTCGATGCGCTTCCATGACTTTCTCCGCATACCGCGCCAGGGCGCGATCCTCATCGGTTTTTGGCGTCCAGGCGGGTACTGGAGTCGGCTTCCCATCCGGGGCATCCAGAGCCACAAAGGTCAGTACGCACTGGGTTGCCAGGCGGTCCTCCGTCAATCTGAGATCACGGGCGCGGACATCGACAACCAGATTCATGCTGGACCGTCCCGTATGCACCAGCCGACAGCGGACATGAACAAAATCACCGATCAGGATCGGTGCAACGAACTGGATGCCGCCCATGGCCGCGGTAACGCAGTATTTGCCGCTCCAGGCCACAGCGCAGGCGTAGGCGGCCTGGTCAATCCACTTCAGGACGGCTCCGCCATGCACCTTGCCGCCAAAATTCACATCGGTCGGCTCTGCCAGAAAGCGGAATTCAAGGACGTGTTGCTGACCGGACATGGCGCCACCTCTCGATTTTCAGACGTTGAAACGGAAATGCAGGACGTCGCCTTCCTTGACGATGTAGTCCTTGCCCTCCAGACGCAGACGGCCCGCCTCCTTGGCCCCGGATTCACCACGATACTTGATGAAATCGTCGTAGGCGATTGTTTCCGCGCGGATGAAGCCGCGCTCGAAATCGGTATGAATGACTGCGGCGGCCTGGGGCGCCGTGGCGCCGATCCTGACCTGCCAGGCCCGCACTTCCTTGACCCCGGCGGTGAAGTAGGTCTGCAAGCCAAGCAATCGGTAGCCGGCCCGAATGACGCGATTCAGGCCTGGCTCGTCGAAACCCATGTCGGCGAGAAACGCATCCCGATCCTGCTCCTCAAGCTGGGAAAGCTCTTCCTCGATCGCGGCACAAACCGGTACGACCTCGGCACCTTCGATTGCGGCTCGCTCGCGCACTTTTTCCAGCAGCGGGTTGTCGTTGAACCCGTCTTCGAGGACATTTGCTATATACATCAATGGCTTGAGCGTAAGCAGAAACAGGTCGCGGACCAGGGCCAGTTCGTCCTGATCCAGACCGGCCGCACGAGCCGGCCGTCCCTCGTTGAGGCAGGCCGCCAGTTTCTGCAGCACCGGGCGTTTTGCCAGTGCTTCCTTGTCATTCGCCTTGGCCGCACGCTCTGCCTTGTTCAACGCCTTGTCCACGGACTCCAGATCGGCGAGCGCGAGCTCGGTATCGATGGTCTCGATGTCGGAAATCGGATCGACCTTGTTTGCCACATGGACGATATCCGGGTGCTCGAAGCAGCGGACCACGTGCGCGATGGCGTCGACTTCGCGGATATGGGCAAGAAACTTGTTGCCGAGACCTTCACCCTTCGATGCACCGGCAACCAGACCGGCGATATCCACGAACTCCATGGAGGTCGGTATCGTTTTCTGTGGTTTGACGATGTCGGAGAGTTCGCCGAGACGCGGATCCGGCACCGGCACGACACCTACGTTGGGTTCGATCGTGCAGAACGGAAAGTTCGCAGCCGCGATACCGGCCTTGGTCAGCGCATTGAACAGGGTCGATTTGCCGACATTTGGCAAACCGACGATACCGCATTTGATACCCATGATTGTTTACCGGGAATGGAGAATCGGGAATGGGGAATGGAAAAAGCCGGCATCTCGCAAGACCTGCTTTCCTATTCCCCATTCCCCATTCCCGGTTCCCTGCCTGTATGCAACCTCTTCATGGCCTCGTTGAAGTTTCCGGCCACAGTCAGCGGAAGCACGTCGATGGCATTGCCTATGCTGCCAAGTATGGCTTGCTCGTCGTTGGAACCCGGCCGGCCGAGCACCCATGAGGTCACACGATCCTTGTGGCCAGGATGGCCGATTCCGATTCGCAGGCGATGAAATCTTCCATGCCCCAGATGCGCAAACGTATCGCGCAGCCCGTTCTGCCCGCCGTGCCCGCCATCGAACTTGAACCTTGCCGCACCAGGCGGCAAATCAAGATCATCGTGGGCGACCAGCATTTCGTCGGGCTCGATCTTGTAGTAGCGCAGCGCCGAAGCGATGGCGATGCCGCTCTTGTTCATGAATGTGATCGGCTTGAGCAACAGCAAAGATTCGCCACCCAGGGAAATCTTTGCCGTTTCGGCATGCAATTTCGACTCGATGCCGAAACGCACCCCCTCACGCTGGGCCAGCGAATCGACAAACCAGAACCCGGCGTTGTGCCGGGTCCTGAGATGTTCGGCCCCGGGGTTGCCGAGGCCTACGATCAGGCGCAAACGATTCATCACAGTCAAATTGCCCCCTGCCGGCGGGCAGCAGGGGACATTGCGACCTACTTGTCGTCGTCGCCGTCCGCTTCCTTCTTCTCGGCTTCGGCTTCCGCGCCTTCGGCCGCATCTTCGTCCACGACGTCCACTTCTTCGCGGCCGAGCTTGGCGCTGACCACGGTAATGTCGTGCTCCTTGCCAAGCTTGAGCTCGGGAATTTCGGTACCAGCGGGCAGCTTCAGTGACGAAAGATGGATGATGTCGTCAACCTTCAGGTCAGCCAGATCCACCTCGATGTACTCGGGCAGGTCCTTCGGCAAGCAGGCGACTTCAACCTCGGTCACTTCGTGCATGATGATCACGCCGGATGCCTTGCCGGCAGGCGAAGTATCCTGGTTGAGGAAGTGCAGCGGTACGCGAACGCGGATTTCCTCGTTCTCGTTGATGCGCAGGAAATCCAGATGCAGGATCTGCTGCTTGAACGGATGGCGCTGCATGTCCCGCAACAGCACCTTCTGCACGTCACCGTCGAGGCTCAAGTCCAGAACCGAGGAATAGAACCACTCGTTCTGCGCTGCCATGTAGACATCCTTGTGCGCCATCTGGATGCTCACTGGCCCCAGTTCTCCGCCACCGTAAACGATGGCCGGTACGCTGCCCGCACGACGCAGGCGGCGGCTCGCACCCTTCCCCTCGTCCTTGCGCAGCTCTACCGAAAGTTCATGTGTCTTTGCCATTTTCGTGTTGCCTTTTCTTCAGTGATTCGCCTCGCGGCGATTTAATAACTCCCCCGCGACCAGGAGAGTTGTCTTGAACCGGGAATAGGGATTCGGGATTGGGGATTCGCAAGAAGCGGGAAACCGCCTTGCCAAAGCTCCAATCCCGAATCCCGAATCTCGGCTCCTAGTCCACGTACAACGAACTCACCGATTCGCCAAAGGCGATTCGACGGATCGTTTCTGCCAGCAATTCGGCGACCGAAAGCTGGCGAATTCGCGTGCATGCCTGCGCTTCCTGCGACAAGGGAATCGAATCGGTCACGACCAGCTCATCGAGCTGCGACCCTTCAAGATTCCTGATCGCCGGGCCGGACAGCACCGCATGCGTACAGTAGGCCACTACCTTGCGGGCGCCCTGGCGCTTGAGCGCCGCGGCAGCCGCACACAGGGTGCCGGCGGTATCGACGATGTCATCGACCAGTACGCAGACCTTGTCGTTGACCTCACCGATGATATTCATCACGGTCGCTTCGTTCGGTCGCGGCCGACGCTTGTCGATGATGGCCAGATCGGCATCATCCAGTCGCTTGGCAATCGCCCTGGCGCGAACCACGCCACCCACGTCGGGACTGACCACGATCAGGTTGTCCCGGGCGTAATAGCGCCAGATATCGGCCAGCAACACCGGTGATGCATAAACGTTGTCCAGGGGAATGTCGAAAAAGCCCTGAATCTGGTCGGCATGCAAGTCGACCGTCAGCACCCGATCCGTGCCCACGGCGCCTATCATCTTGGCTGCAACCTTGGCCGTGATCGCCACGCGCGCCGAACGCGGGCGACGATCCTGCCGCGCATACCCGAAATACGGCAGCACGGCAGTCACACTGGCGGCAGAAGCGCGCTTCAGCGCATCCACCAGCACCAGCAACTCCATGAAATTGTCCGCTGTCGGCGCCGAAGTCGGCTGCACGACAAAGACCTCCTGGCGGCGAACATTCTCCTCGATTTCTATCTGTACTTCACCGTCGCTGAAACGTCCTACCTGGGCCTTGCCCAGCGGTACGCCCAGTTCCGTGCAGATCGCCTGGGTCAACGGGCGGTTCGCATTGCCGCTGAACACCAGGATGCTCGAGGAACTTGCTGCGGTGTTCAATGGCCACTCCGTTACGCTGCTGGCTGCCAACAGGCAGCATGGACACAACCGCACCCGGACTTCCGGACGTGGCTGGGGCGGCAGGATTCGAACCTGCGAATGCCAGGATCAAAACCTGGTGCCTTACCACTTGGCGACGCCCCACCAAGAAACTGGAAAACGCGATCTTCAGCCTGAATGCGGATGAATCACGCCCTTGCTCATGAAGCGGGCCCGACATCCGCCGGCAATGCGGCCAGCAAGGGTGATCGGTTGATCCCGCGCACTACCCGGGCGCGCATGCCGGGGGGACACTGGTCGGCAATTGCTTGCGCCCTTTCTGCATCCACCGCCACGAATACCGCTGATCCGGTGCCACTCAGTCGCGAATTTCCCCATTGACCCAGCCAGTCAAGCGCCTTTGCCACCTCGGGATATCGCGCCCGCACGACCGGCTCGAACGCATTATGCGTACTCACCCCGGAAACGAAGCCCGCAATTGTCAAGGGTGCGCTATCGCGTGTCAATTCGGGAGCCTGAAAAAGCCGTGCTGTCGGCACCTCCACGCCAGGGTCCACGACCACGAAATGGCGGTCTGGCAAATCCAGTGGCGTGAGCTGCTCGCCGACCCCTTCGGCAAAAGCGCTGCGCCCTTGAACGAAAACGGGAACGTCAGCGCCAAGTCGGGCCCCGAGTTCGGACAGGCCGGCGCGGTCCAGGCCAGCGTTCCACAGATGGTTGAGCGCAACCAGCGTGGAAGCCGCGTCCGAACTGCCGCCACCGAGTCCGCCGCCCATGGGAATCCGCTTTTCCACGCGAACATCCGCGCCGAGCGGGCATGAGCTGGATTTCTGCAGCAGGCGGGCAGCACGGACAGTCAGATCATCCTGCTCGGCCACTCCCTTCAGCGTACCTTCCCGCCGGACCTGTCCGTCCCGGCGAATGCGCAGGTGGATGGTGTCGCCCCAGTTCAGCAGCTGGAATACGGTCTGCAGCAGGTGGTAGCCGTCGGCCCTGCGACCGGTGACATGCAGGAACAGATTCAATTTGGCCGGAGCCGGCCAGGAAGTCCATTCGCCACTCGTTTCGGTCACGGCAGGTCCCACCGCTGGATCGCCAGGCGAACCTTGTACTCGCCATTGCTGGCGAAAATGCGCCGTGGCAACGCAGGTTCGCGCGCCTCGTCGTACTCCTTGAACTCAACAAGCCAGCCAGCCTGGCGGAACTCGGCGGGCAGGCCATCGGCTCGAAAGACAATCTCGGCAGGTCCGGCGGCACGCAGTCCTCGTACCCAGTGCGCCAGCTCGGTCACCGGCACGTTCCAGCCCAGCTCGCGCTCGAGCAGGCTTGAGGCATCGCGTGCAGCGACCGGTCCGGGCTGCAGACCGGTCAGTTCGGCACCGTGATCATTTCCGCTCAGGGTCCAGGTCTTGCCCGTGACCGGCGCATGCATGGTGAAACGAAACTCGACGCCCTTCTGCTGCCAATCCAGTGAGCCGCTACCCGAATCTTCGGGCCCGGAAAGCGCGAGTCTGCCCTTCAGGGACCAGTCGCTCATTGCCGTCAACTGCTGCTCACGCTGCTGCTGCGCCGCAAGCAGGGCGGCATCCGGGCGGACTCGCGGAGCAGCGCAGGCGACCAGAAGCAAAGCCAGCAGGCCCACCGGCAGCAGTCGCCACTGGCGCATCGGGAACGGCTTTGCGATCACGAAGCCAGCCGCTTCATGGTCTCCAGAAGCACCTTGTTCTCGGCATCCTTTTCGCGCCCCTCGGCCCAGATTCGACGCGCTTCGTCGCGTTCTCCCTTGACCCAGAGCACTTCGCCCAGATGCGCGGCGACCTCCCCATCCGGCTGCTTTGCATAGGCTCTGCGCAGCAACTTGATCGCCTTATCCAGGTTGCCGAGGCGGTACTGCGCCCAGCCGTAACTGTCGATGATGGCCGGCTCATCAGGCTTGATGCTGATGGCCCTTTCGATCAGCTCGTTGGCTTCGACAATGCGATCGGTGCGATCCGCCAGGGTGTAGCCCAGTGCATTCAGGGCATCGGCGCTGTCCGGATCTTCGGCAAGCACGCTGCGCAGATCGCGCTCGCCGGCGGCAATGTCGTCAAGTTCGATCGACAACATGGCACGTGCGTAGAGCAGCCTCTGTTCGCCCGGAAGCAGGTCCAGGCCGCGTGAATACACGGCCAGGGCATCACGCTTGCGCGACTTCCGGATCAGCAGGTCCGCTTCCAGCAGATACAGGTCGACCGTTTCACGCGTATCGGTACCCACGGCAAGGCGCAGCTCGTTGATCTTGGCCTGGGCGGCCTTGGTGTCGCCTTGCTGGTCACTCAGTACGACAACGCGCATGCCTGCATCGAGCCAGTTTTCGTCGTCCTCCGGAACTTGCCGATACCATCGCGCTGCGGCAGCATTTTTCTCGATCAGCTCCGCTATCTGGCCAAGCAGAAAGAGGCGCTTGCCACTGCGGTCCCCATCGTCCGACTCGATCTCAAGGTAGAGCGCAGGCAGCAGGGTCTTGTCGTCCGATCGCGCAGCATAGGCAGCGCGCGCTGCGTAAACGACATCGGTCTGCTTGCCCCTGGACAGAGCCTTTGCGGCGCCAGCGTAGTCGCCCGTCTCGGCGATCAACGCAGCATAACCCGTGCGCAGCCTGAGGCTCTCCGGATCGCGCTTGAGGGCCTCGCCAAACCGCTTCCGGGCGAGTGGCTTGTCCTCGCTGTCGAGGGCGAGCTGTGCACTCCACGCATAGGTATCGGCACTCTCGAAGCGCGCCAGAGCATTCTCGGACAGCTGATTGGCCAGTTTCTTGTCGCCCAACTTGAAGGCCAGCTGGCTCATTGCGATCCAGTTCTGGTCGTTTTCGCCGAGGCGTTCGGGGGTGGCCAGGCGGTTCAGCAGGGCCGTTGCCTGACCCTTGTCTTCGGTGCCGATGAGAACCTGCGCAATCGATCGCCAGCCCCCATCCGCATCCGACTTCGCAATAGCCTCGAGCTCAGTGAACGCGCGCTCGGTCTCGCCTTCAGACAGGGCAATCCAGGCGCTGGCCTGAAGTACACCGGGAGAATCCGGCGCCAGTGCCTTCCAGCGCTGCAGGGCCTTCCGTGCCAGCGGCGTCTGACGGATCGCAAGGGCGAGACGCGTGGCCTGTTCGGCAATGGCGGGATTCGGCGACAGCTCCGCTGCTTCCGCATAGCCTTCGGCCGCAGACTCGAGGTCATTCTTCTGCAAGGCGTATTCGGCCGCTATCAGCTTCAGCGGCAAGTCGCGTTCGGGAGGCACCGGCGACACGCTTTGGGTCACGGCGGACACCCGATCGGGTCGGGTTTGTACGGAACTGGAGCAACCGGCCAGGACGACCAGACCGGCAAATCCCATCGCCGCCAGGCGAAAGAACATCTGGTTTCGACAGTGTTGCCTCTGCCTGTTGTTGATTTTCATTCTCACGCAGAAAAACCCTCGAAACCGTGTATTTGCTTGAACCTGGTCGATGCTGCCCGCACAATCCTTTGCGCCATGGAGATCTGATGGATGTTGCGCAAGCGCCCAGGATTTCAATGCACTATGACCAGCATGGACGGCCTTTTGTTCATGGCCGTGCCCGTCGGAACCAGGCTTGATTCTACGCAGACACCTGTTCGCCTGTCCGAGGATCGGGCTCTACGGCGCTATTTTCCCGGATTGTTGCACGCATGGCCCTGATTACACTTGGACTCAACCACCTCTGCGCACCCATTGCACTGCGTGAGCGGGCAGCGTTTGCTCCCGATTCCACGCCGGACGCAGTCGCCGAGCTGATTGCCCAGCCGGGTGTTCGCGAGGCCGCCATTCTCTCCACCTGCAATCGCACCGAGCTGTATTGCAATGTCGAGCCCGGCGCAGAATCCTCGCCCTTTGTCTGGCTGCACCAGCATCGGCAACTGCATGGCGAGAACATCGAGGAGTTTGTCTATCGGCACCATGATGCCGACGCGGTGCGCCACCTTTTTCGCGTCGCTACCGGTCTTGAATCCATGGTCCTGGGCGAACCGCAGATCCTCGGACAGGTCAAGGATGCATATTCCTTCGCGCGTCAGGCGCGCGGTCTGGAAGCGCCGCTGGAGCGCCTGTTCCAGAACACCTTTTCAGTTGCCAAGCGGGTGCGATCGGATACCCGCATCGGCGCGAACACGGTATCGGTCGCGTTTACGGCGGTTCGGCTGGCCGAGCAGGTCTTTACCGATCTCAACGAAGCCTGCGTCCTGCTCATCGGCGCAGGCGAAACGATCGAACTGACCGCCAGGCACCTGACCGAGGCCAGGGTGCGTCGACTGATCGTCGCGAATCGCACGCTCGACAACGCCCAGGCTCTGGCCGGCCGTTTCGGCGGCTACGCGATTCCACTGGACGATCTGGAAAAACATCTGGCTGAAGCGGATATCGTGATTTCCTCGACGGCTTCCCGCGAACCCGTTCTAACCCGCCCCATGGTTGCCGCCGCAATCGCTGCGCGAAGGCGGCGACCGATGTTCCTGGTCGACATAGCCGTTCCCCGCGATATCGCGCCCGACGTAGGCAAACTGGATGACGTGTTCCTGTACACGATCGACGACCTGCGCGAGGTCATCGACGAAAACCTGCGCTCACGCCAGCAAGCGGCGCGCGAAGCCGAGGCGATGATCGAACTTTCGGTGGAGCACTTCATGGACTGGTGGCGCGCGCTCGATTTGCGCAATCCGGTCAGCATGGTGCGTCGGGATGCCGAGGCCAGCCGCGACGAGATCCTGAACAAGGCCCGCCAGCTGCTGGCCCGAGGCCGTAGCCCCGAAGAAGCACTGGACTATCTGGCCCACACGCTGACCAACAAGTTGCTGCATGCGCCCAGCGCCAATCTTCGCGCGGCCGCTCTCAGGGGTGATTCCGAGTTGCTGCATGCGGCAGAGAAACTGTTCGACGCCCAGTCCGGCAGCAATGCCCGGCTGCCGAAAAAACCGCGCAATTGATGTCCGCTCACGTACGATCACATCCCTGCCCTGAGGCCGCCTTGGCGTATCATGCGCGCGGCTGACTGGCCGCCAGGAAACCCATGACACCGTCGATTCGTCGCAAGCTCGAGCAACTCGCCGAACGCCATCAGGAACTTGAACATCTGCTCTCCAGCGCTGAAGTGCTGGGAGATGTCAAACGTCTGCGTGAAGTGTCTCGCGAGCATGCGCAGCTGGGTCCGCTCAGCGAAGCGCTGGCCGACTACGACGCCAACCAGGCCGCACTGAAGGCCGCTCGGGCCATGTTGACCGATCCTGAAATGGCCGAACTGGCAACGGAAGAAATTGCCGCGCTTGAAGCTCGCGAAACCGAGCTGGACGATCAACTCAATCTCCTTCTGCTACCGAGCGACCCCCGTGACGAAGGCAATCTGTTTCTGGAAATTCGTGCCGGAACCGGCGGCGACGAAGCGGCAATCTTCGCCGGCGACCTGCTGCGCATGTACCTGCGCTATGCCGAACAACGCCGCTGGCAGGTCGAAATCCTGACCGAAAGCGAGGGCGAGCATGGTGGCTACAAGGAAGTGATTGCGCGCATCGAGGGCAAGGGCGCCTACTCGAAATTGAAATTCGAGTCAGGAACGCACCGCGTCCAGCGAGTCCCGGAAACCGAGTCGCAGGGCCGTATCCATACTTCGGCCGCTACCGTGGCGATCCTGCCAGAGCTCGACGAAATCGATGACATCGAGATCAACCCGGCGGACCTGAAAACCGATACGTTTCGCGCTTCCGGTGCCGGCGGCCAGCACGTCAACAAGACCGATTCGGCGATTCGCATTACCCACCTGCCCAGCGGGATCATCGTCGAGTGTCAGGACGAGCGCTCGCAGCACAAGAACCGTGCCCGCGCCTTGTCCTTGTTGAAAGCCAAGCTGCTCGACGAACAGCGCAGCCAGCAGACCGCGGCCCAGGCCGAATCGCGGCGCCTGCAAGTAGGCTCCGGCGACCGCAGCCAGCGCATTCGCACTTACAACTTCCCGCAAGGCCGGGTCACCGACCACCGCGTCAATCTCACCCTCTATCGGCTGCCCGAGATCATGCAGGGTGACCTAGGCGAGTTGATCGAGACGCTGACCCGCGAAGACCAGACCGACCAGTTGCAGCTGCTGGCGGGGCAACATTGATAGAGCGTGGTTGATTAACCGGGGCGATGCAAAGCCGGTTGCTGACTGATCAGATCGTCTTGCCGATGACGTCAGATTTCAACTGCAGCTGTGAATTCAGGGCCAAGCTTTCTCCGCTGCTACCAGAAGGGGAATCGCTTCCAGGTGGCGTCCAGCTGCAGGATTGACCGGGTTCGGCCGCGAAACAGAACGATTGATATGCTCGCGCGCTAATACCGTGGCCGGCTACCCGGACTGCCTGCCTTGCTGACCAACGAACACCAAAAGCTGAGAGGCGTTCGCGGCAGTCGAATCTGTTACCGTGGCGGAACCGCCGGATTCTAGAGCACGCGTCCGACAACGTCGGACTTCAGGCTTGCGCTCGATTCCAGAGCGAGGCTTTGGCCTTCTTCGACCGCTGCCTTGCTGCCTGGTTGGTTCCAGCGGCAATGGCTGCTATTCCGCTGAGCCGATCGAGGTGAGCTGCCAACTGAAAAGCAGACCGGTACGACGACTGATCCAGGAACGCCAACTCCAGCCACCCGTTCCGGCTCATAGGTCCAGGATCGAACGGCTTCCTCGGCCAGTTTTCCGAGGCTCCCTTTGGTCGCACCCGAGCGATGCGCCAGGACTACGCTTGTAGGCACGCCGTCGTGGTCAAAGCCGACTTCATAGAAAAAGCTTGCGTAGCCATCACCGTCCAACAATTTGCGAACTTCCTTCGCCGGAAATCGAGGTGGCGTCGATGCGTCAGCGACAAATCCGCCGGTCCGGGCATCGTCGATACGAAGCGAAAACTGCTCGCCGTCCGGTAGCGGGGCCAGAGTGACCTGGACGGAAAGCAGCGTGTCGGTGCCGGCTGGCTCTCCGTTAACCGTGCCCGGGACGAAACTCCAACTGCGAACTACAGGCTCAAGTTTCTGGCGCACGGCATCGATCGTGCTGCCCTTTGGTTCCAGTGCCGTGATACGCCCCTCCGGATCAAGGTGCATTTTCCATTGAACGGTAGTTGTCAATTCATCGCCGCTGGCGGCAGCCAGGGCAAATGCCGGCACGAAAGTCACGGCAAACAACACGATCAGCTTCCTGAGCACGAGAATCTCCCTTGGCTACATTGCGGTTCCTCTCCTCCAGACTACTTAGGAGCGTTGCAAGGGTCAATCTTTCAGAAATCAAACTTCACAATCCGATATGGTTGTCATTCTGCGGGCTTGAACCTCTGATCGCGCAGGTGTTCGGGAACGCCTGCACGATGGGACCCGTTCAGCTCCTCGGCTGGCTTGCTGCTCGCGCAAACAGAGTCACAACCGCCGATCACCGTGTCAGCATGTCGTCGAGAAAGGCCATGGCTTCGTCGGTTCCGGATTCGCCAAGCCAGAACAGGGCCTTTTCCTTGACCGGTCTCGGGTAGTTGCCGCGAATGACGGCAATCAGGGCCCGGGTTGCGTCTTCTTCATCCAGTTGGGACAGGGCGAACACGGCCTCTTCACGAACATCGTCGGAAGCTTCGCTGTCCAGGGCAGCAAGAATGTCGGTCTGTGCGCGTGGATCTTCCATCTGCGCCATCCAGAACAGGGCCTTGCCTCGCACCTCGGCAGACGCATCCTGCTTCGAGATGCGCAGGACGCGATCGTAAGCATCCTTTTCACTGGATTGAGAGAGCGAGAACACCGCGTGTTCGCGCATCTCCTCTGCAGGATCGCTGTTCGCCACACGCTCGACGAAGTCGGCTCCGCGAGCACCACGCGCGTGGCCGAGCCAGAACACCGACTCCTCGCGAATCTTTTTCGCTCTTGGAGCGGAGGCCAGGTCAATCAGAACCCGAGTCGCTTCTTCGTCGGCGTGCAAGGCGATGGCTGGCAATACCGTGGACTTCTTTTCCTCAACGCCCGGATGGGCCTCGACCCACTTGAGGAGGGTCTTGATGCTGTCGACCGGCTCGACCGGGTCGATCCATCGAAGGGAAGTGGCGCTGGTGACCGGACAGTTGGCCGAGTAGGCCAGGATTCGGTCGGCCTTGCCGTTGTCGACGTGCCAGTAGATGCTGAGTTCGTCAGGGCCAGCCGCCTCTTCCCGTACGGAAACGAACGAGCCCTTTTTCGAATCCAGGTCACAGCCCGTCTTGCGAAATTCGCCGTTGTCGAAACTCGAATAGCAACAGGATGATCCGGAACCCGCCACCTGCGGCACGCGGTAACCCACCCACCCGTCCTGCTGTTCAACCCGCTTTTGCAGATCCGATGCGTCTGCCCGGGTGAAACCGCTGAAACACAAGACTGCGAGAACAATGAAGCTTCCTGATTTGATCACGGCTGGTCACTCCCCTTGTCAAGTTCGGCTTCGATGAGGTCCAGCGCGGCATCGCCGTCCGTCAGCGTGATCATGCGCAGCAGGGCTTTCTTTTCCTCGCGGGTCCCGGCTTCGCGATACAGACCGAGCATGACGTCGCCGTCTCCGGCAATCAGCATTCCCTGCAGTGCTGCCTGACGGATTCCTTCGGAGCTGGCCGATTTGTAGATACCCGCCAGGGTAGTGCCCGCGTCGCCCTCGTCGGCAATGCCTATCGCCCGAATGGCCTCGACGCGAATGTCCTCGGGCTGATTCGACGTGGCAATCCGGGCCAACGTGTCGGAATCTCCCGCGACGCCCAGCGATTGCAGGATCGCCTTGCGGTTCTCTGCTGATTTCTCACTCTCGAACAGGCTGCGCAGTTCTGCGGTCGCGTCCATTGCGCCCAGAGCCTGAATGGCTTCCTTGCGCAATTCTTCATCGGATTCATGGCTTGCCGACTGCATGACCAGGTCAGCCCGATCGGCGATCAGCCAGGCCTGGATGATGCTGCGCTTGTCCTCGGCATCGCTGGCGCTGGAATAGATGCTACGCAGATTCTCGATTGCCCGATCCTCGCCACTCACGCCCAGCATCCGGATAGCGTCGGCACGCAGCTCCTCATCACGGGAAGTCTTTGCGAATTCGGTCAGGGTATCGAGGGCGACGTCTTCGTCGAGCTGACTCAGCACGAACAAGGCGCGCTTCTTGACCTGGGTGGGCTGTGATCCATTCAGAACCTTGCGCAGTATCGGAAGTGCGCGCTCCGCCGGCGCCTGCATCAAACCTGCCACCGCGATTTCGGCCAGTTCCTCGTCGTCTTCACCGACTGCAGCCATGGCGCTACCAGCCTGCGACTGTCGCAACAGGTCCTGTGCATCGCCCAACCAGCGGCTGTCCGGATAGTTGCGCTGCAGCCGTTCCACGGTTGACCTGGCTTCGGCAGTGCGCCGCGCCTGGAACAGGGCATACGCCTGCCAATACACCGCCGCATCGGCACTGGCAGGCTCCTGCTTCTGCAAGTCGCTTTCGAGCCGGCTGAAACGTGCAAGCGCGGTGCTCCAGTCCGCATTTTTCAGCGCATCGTGGCCCTGCCAGTAGAGGGCAGCGAGCTGCTTGTCACTCGGCGCCATGGCCCGGTCGGATGCGGCCTGTGCGTCGACACCTGCCACCAAGCAAAGGCAGAACATCATCATGAGGATTTTCTTGGTCATCGAATTGCTGCTCCAGTGGAATTCAAAGGCTGCGCTTGTTTGCGACATCGATTCGCGACTCGGTGGCTCGCACCTGGAAGAGCAGATCCGATCGTTGCAGGTAGTCACGCAGTCCTTGCCTGTCTTCGACGTTTGAAGTGGCAGACTGGTTAGCCACTTCAAGCAGGACCGGTTCGAGCTGGCGCAGAAAATCCGCCAGACGCACATTGCCCGCTCGCGCAGCAGCCACGGCATACAGGCGATTGGATTCCACCAGCGACCTGGCCAGCTCACGATTGCCGTCTAAGATTTCACCGCTGTCTTCATTGACAGCCGTGAGCAGCAATCCTTCGGTGGCGCGCAAATGCCCGGATACATAGCCGTCGAGAACCCGGTTGGCCATGTTGCGGTCGCTGGCCCGGGCTTCCAGCGGTGTTTCAAGGACGGTGGACGGAGGCGTCACCCGGCCGACCTGGTATCCCACGCCGACAGCGATCAGCAGGGCGCAGGCGAAACCGCCGGCCACAATCAGGCGCGACCCGCGCGCTGATGCAAGGATGCCGCGCAGCCAATCGATCAATCCTGCAGAACTCCGCGAGCCCGCAGCTGCGCCGACACGCTGTTCGAAGCGCGACCAGACCCGTTGTTCAAGATCTGCAGCGGGCGCAGGCGGCGCCTCGGTCGCACGATCAAGCATCTCGCAGAGCCGCCGATAGCGGGCCTGCAATTTGCCGGACGCTTCAAGCGCCGCATCGATTTCTGCCAGTCGCCCTGCATCCAGCCCATCCTTGTAGTAGTACAGGATCAGGTCGTTGTCATTGATCGGATTCATGTCGATCACCTCAGTGGCTCAAGGGCGATGCGCAGCTTGCGCACCGCCCGGAAAATCGCCTGTTTGCAGGCATTCGTATTCATCGAAAGGACGTGGGCAATTTCCTCGAGGGATTGCCCTTCGTTGTGGCGCATGACGAAGGCTGTCCGTTCGATCGCGCTCATGCGTTCGAGCTGGCGCTCGGTCTGCTGGTGGATCTCCGCACCGATGGCCCGACGGTCGGGTCCGGACGACTCATCAACATGGGCTTCAAGGAAGTCATCGTCGCAATCCGCGGTATCGGATTCCTGCCTGTGGCGTCCGCGCTTGCGCAGTTGCTCGAGCGCCGCATTGACGGCGATGCGATGCAGCCAGGTACGAAACCCGGCCCGGCCATCGAAACCTGGCAAGTGCCGCCAGGCGTTGAACAACGCCTCTTGCACCGCATCTTCGGCCAGTGCCGAATCGCGCGTTATTCGGGCGCACAGTCCGTATAGCGGGCGCGTATGCGGCTCCACCAGGCGTCGAAACGCCGCGGCATTCCCTTCGCGGGCCTGCGCCAGCCAGTGCTCTTTGGATTCGTTCATCGCACCATGGATGATGGTGGAACGGGTTTGGTTAGCAACCGGCGATTTCTGGCAGGCGGGAGTCAGCCCGAGAACTCACTGGAAATGGCCGCGGGCATGCCGCGACGCGAGTGGAATCCTCGCAAGATCCCGAATTGGCCAGGACCGCGCCGGCCGTAGTCGGCGCGTCATCTGCAAGCTAGGGAGTTTCGGTTGATGTCCAGCGCTTGAGCCAGTTGTTCACCGTATTGTGCCACTGCACGCTGTTCTGCGGCTTGAGTACCCAGTGGTTCTCGTCGGGGAAAATCAGCAATTCGCTTGGAATGCCGCGACGCTGCAAGGCTGTGAAGGTGGCCAGGCCCTGCGTGGTCGGGATGCGGAAATCGTTCTCGCCCTGTACGACCAGCATGGGCACACGCCAGTTCTTGACGTGGTTGAGCGGATTGAATTTCTCGTAGCCTTCCGGATTGTCGTAGACCGTGCCTCCGTTCTCCCATTCGGAGAACCACAGTTCTTCGGTCTCATAGCCCATGGCGCGCGTATCGAATATGCCATCGTGATTGACCAGGCATTTCCAGGGCTCGTTCCAGTTCCCGGCGATCCAGTTGACCATGTATCCACCGTAGGATGCGCCAAGCGCACAGGCACGATCGGCATCGAGGAATGGATACTTCTTCAGCGCGGCAGCCCAGCCAAGCTTGAGGTCTTCGAGCGGCTTGCCGCCCCAGTCGCCCGAGATCGAGTCGGTAAAGGCTTGCCCATAACCGGTCGAACCGTGGAAATTGATCGTTACGACAGCGAAGCCCTGCCCCGCATACGTCTGCGGATTCCAGCGGTAGTGGAAGTCGTTCGTCATGGCACCCTGCGGACCACCATGAATGATGAAGGCGACCGGATATTTCCTGTTCGCCTTGAAGCCGACCGGCTTGACCACGTAGCCCTGCACCGTCACGTCGTCGGCACCCTTGAACGTAAAGAACTCGAACGTACCGGTTTCCAGTCCTTTCAGGCGTGCAGCATTGAACCGCGTGATCTGCTTGAGATTGCGGCCACGCAGATTCGCGGTATAGAGGTCGGTCGGATGACGCAGGTCGTTGCGCGCGACAAGCAGTGATTTTTTTCCAATCTCGAATCCGCGCACCTGACCGTCACCCACCAGTTTGTCGACCTTGCCAGTCGACACGTCGATCGCGAACAGGGGGTGCTCGCCGAGATCATCGGTGGTCGTATAGAGGGTCTTGCCGTCCAGGGATTCCTTCAGCGCGCTGGCCGAGCGATCCCAGTCCGGCGCGATCTCGCGACGCTGGCCGGTAGCCAGGTCCAGGGCCTGGATCGCGAAGCGGTCGGCTTCGAATCCGGGCCGCGTCATGGCCAGATAGTAAAGCGTCTTGCCGTCGCGGGAAGGCAGCGGATAGGCGTCCCAGGCTTTGTTGTCCACCGTATGGTTGGTCGGCTTGGCCGATCCATCCGCGGGCACGGAGTAGATGTCGAAATTGGTCGACCAAGGTTCGCCCGCACGCTGGTTGCGTACATTGAAGTAGACGGTCTTGCCATCCGGCGAGAAGGCATACTCGCTGTCATCGCCAAAGGGCTTGGACGGGATGTCGCCGTCGATGCTGCCCGTCAGCAGGCGCGGTTCACCCAGTTTGCCGTCGGCGCCGAAACTCGCGATCAGCAACTGCGAGCGGCGGCCATCCGACCAGGTATCCCAATGCCGAACGAATCCTTCGGTAAACAGAAGGCCTGTGGACTTGTCGTCGGCGGGCTTGTCGAGGCGTTTCCTGGTGCAGGCAATCGGGGCGGCATCCTCTGCGCACTCGACGAAGAGATCAACGGAAAACACGACCGATTTCCCGTCCGGCGACAGTTTGTAGCTGCCGATATCGAGTGAAAGCGTTCCGACAGCTTCCGCATCGCCTCCGCGCGCGGGAACGCGCCAGAGCTGGTTGACTCCGTCGCCGGCTGCAAGGAAATACACATGCGATCCATCGGCCGACCAGCGCGGAGTGGTTGCGTTGAGCGCGGCGTCGGTCAGCCGGGTCGGCTTGCCGCCCGCCATCGGCACCGTCCAGATGCTGTTGCGGCCTGCATTGGCCGCATAGTCGGTTTCGCGCAGGTGCAGGGCCACGGTTCTTTCATCCGGGGACAAGGACTGATCGCTGACCCGATCCATCATGACCAGGTCCATCACATCGAAAGGCTTCGATGCGGCACTGGCCGACCCGGCAAGCAGAAACACTAGCGAAGCAACAAGCACTTTCATTGGCGACTCCCCATGGTGAACGGATCGATGGTAAGTCGACCGGCTCGCCGCGGCAAAGCGCACCAGTCAGCCGATCCGGAATTCCGGCTTCCGACAGGGGGGCCCGGACTCCTTCGAGAGGGAATCCACACAGTAGAGGTGCAGGCATGCTTGTCCCAACTCGCTCTGTCCCGTCGACTGCCCTGCAAGGTGTTGATTTGAAATATCTTTACTGACCGGATCCGTGAGTCATGGAGCGGCTGCCGATGCCGCAGGCGCTTGCCGTCCGTGCCCCGAAGCGGCCCCGAACAACACGAACTATGGGAATCCGGCGCCGGCTGCCTGTCGAAAGGTTGCCTGGAGACTTGCGCAGGGCACCCAAATGGGTCCAATCTGCGTTCGTTTAAAAATCGTTCAGATACTGAAAAGGAGCTGGAAACATGAATCGCTACTCAGTCATGCATGCCTTGTTGCTGGTTTGTTGCGCATCTTCGGCGCACGCATTTACGACGTCAGGTGCATCCGGCCCCGATGTCAATACGGGCTATACGATCCGCGGCGGTGCTACCAGCATCACGCAAAGCACGGACACGGCAACAATTACCCCTGGCAATTCGGTTGCCTGTCCAGGCGACAACGACAGCTATCTGCGCCGCTTTGACCTCGATGGGGAATTCAGCATAGTCGATGACTTCAACGTCACCGATTTCGATTTCGGCGTGGAATCTGCGGCCGGACCTGGCGGCGCACAGGATATCGTCATCAACCTCTACTCGATCGCCAATGCTGACGCGTTTGTTTACGCGAACCTTACGCTGGTCGGAACCGCGACTGTCAGCATCGCCGACGGTGCCGCGTTCATGCAGAACGTGGCAGTCACAGGCACGGTAAACGGAACCACGGATGACCTGGTCGTTGAGGTCTTCTCCAACGATTTCACCGATGGCGCCACGTTCTTCATTGGCAGCAATCCAAACGGCCAGACTGCACCTTCCTACCTGAGGTCGGCGGTATGCGGTGCAACCGAACCAACCGACACAGCTTCAATCGGATTCGCGGGCATGCAGATCATCATGGTCGTGAATGGCAACGTCAGTGGCGGCGGCACGCCTCTTGCGCCCGCACGCGAACTGCCTGTATCGAGTCTGTGGGCCCTGCTCCTGCTCGCGCTGGGATTGGTGTTCATCGGCCGCCGCACCTTCGCCAGAAAATAGGCTCAGCGCTTCTGGATGGTTTGAGCAAGGGCTTGGCTTCTGCCAGGCCCTTTTTCTTGCCAGACCTCCCCCGATCGGGAAGGTCAACGCATCAGGTAGCAAACCGGTCGGTGGACAACCGCGTCCATCCGGCATGGCAGGCGGATGTGATGCCGGCGCCTATGAGTTTGATGGGGTCGACCACAGCGGGCCGGCCCGGCAATTTGGCGCCGGAAATGTGCTTGTAAGCCTCGGCAACCGGGTTTCCGAATTCAGCTTGCAGGGAGACTGGATCCAGGACATCTGGTTTCCACATTTGTCGCCCAGCGATTCCGGCATGCTCGGCGTCGATGCGGAAAATCTCGACGCTTTCCGCGTGTTCCTCGGCGTGTTCTCGCCTGCCATGGGGCAATACCGGATCGGAACAGACGGCTGGTCGTTCGCGGTCGCTTCTGGCTGGAGTACGGTCAACAACAGCCGCGGTGCCATCGGGCACCATGGTTCGCGATGGTTTGTCGCAAACAACGCAACAGCCGGTTCGCCATCCAGTGGCGTGCTCGTGTTCGAGAACGGCTCTGTCATCGGAGAACTTGCGAGTGGATCCTTCGTATCCGACCTTTCCGTGGGCAAGAACGGCATCGTCTACGTGCTCGGCCCGGCTAATGGTACGGGGTCCGTGGTGCGTCGATTCGACCCTGCGACTCTGAGCGAGATGGCGGGTTTCAATACGATGCAGACCGCCGGTTTGACAGGCGCAACAGCCATTGCCGCCGACGTGGACGGAAACATATTCCTGGCAGACAGTTCATTGGCGCCGCTGGTAAAACTCGGCAGCGCGGGCCAACTGCTCGCGCAAACCGACTGTATCGTTTCTGGAAATCCTTCGACGGCTTGCGGAGGCGCGCGAAACATAGCCATAGACGATGATGGAATGTTGTTGCTCGGTACATCAAACGACGATCTGATCCGGATCGATTCGAATTTCGCTACTGCTTCTCAGGTTCTTCTCGACGTCGAGCACGGAGGATTCCCTTCAGGTTTCTACGTTGTGCCGTTGCCGTCGGATAACATCTTCCGCGCCGACTTCGACTGAGCACGCACGAGGCCAGCCGCGAATTCGAAATACGCGCCGAGCACGCAGCCAACCGATACCGGTCAGCGCAAACTGCATCCTGCTAACATCGCCGGACTGTCTTTCCAGAGAGTCCTGTGATGAAACGCACACTCGCAAGCGCACTGGCGCTCACCCTCCCCTTGATCGCTGCGGCGGCGGATTCACCTGAATTTGACGCCAAGCGCCTTTCGGAGGAGGTCAAGATGCTGTCCTCCGACGCATTCGAAGGGCGCGGGCCTGCAACGGCGGCCGAGAAAAAAACTATCGACTACGTGGTCGAACAGATGAAGGGCGCCGGCCTCCAGCCCGGCGGCGACCTCAAGGACGGCAAGCGTCTGTGGACGCAGGCAGTGCCTCTGCTGCGCGCCGAGATCAAGGGCACGCCCAAGCTCGGATTTTCGCATGCCGGCAAACCCATGGCGCTGACACAGGGTGAGCAGATCGCCGTTCGCGCCGCCATGGATGGCTCCACATCGGTGGCCATCAAGGACGCCCCGCTGATCTTCGTTGGCTACGGCACACGCGCACCCGAGCGGAACTGGAACGATTTCGCCGGAACCGATCTGAAGGGAAAGATTGCCATTGCCCTGGTCAATGATCCCGATTTCGAATCCGGTGAAGGGGATTTCGGCGGCAAGGCCATGACCTACTACGGCCGCTGGACCTACAAGTACGAGGAAGCCGCGCGCCAGGGAGCCGCAGGTCTGCTCATCGTGCACGAGACCGAACCGGCCTCGTACGGCTGGGCCACGGTCAAGAACTCGAATACCAACACCATGTTCGATGTCGTGCGCGACCAGCCCGGCAGCGTGCATCCCCAAGTCGAAGGCTGGATCCAGCGTGACGTGGCCGTCGACCTGTTCAGGCAAGCCGGACTCGACTTCGAAGCGCTCAAGAAGAAGGCGCAAAAGCGCGGGTTCAAGGCAGTCCCGCTCACGGACACGACTTTTTCGGCAGAGTATACCGTCGATTCCCAGGTGATCACTTCACACAACATCGTCGGACGCGTCGAAGGCAGCAAGCGTCCGGACGAAACCGTCATCTACAGCGCGCATTGGGATCACCTCGGCGTGGGTCGACCGGATGCGGAAGGCGACACGATCTACAACGGCGCCGTCGACAATGCGACCGGCACGGCTGCCCTGATCGAAATGGGGCGTGCCTTTGCGAACGGGCCTAAACCTGAACGATCGATCGTTTTCCTCAATGTCACCGCCGAGGAAAAGGGCCTGCTCGGTTCCGAATACTATTCGTCCAAGCCACTCTACCCGCTGGCCACCACCGTTGCCGTCATCAACATGGACGGCCTGGACCCGACCATCGAATCGCGCAATTTCACGACTTCGGGCAGTGCGAAATCGGAACTGCTCGATGCACTGGTCGCGCAGGGCGAAGCGGCCGGCATGAGCTATGTCACCGACCCGCATCCGGAAGCCGGATATTTTTTCCGTTCCGATCACTTTCCGTTCGCCAAGCGGGGCGTGCCTGCCTTGTCATGGGGCTCGGGCAATGATCTCGTTGTCGGCGGCACCGCAGCGGGAGAAGCTGCCGACATGGACTACCGCGAAAAGCGCTATCACCAGCCAGCCGATGAATGGGAGGCAAGCTGGACATTCGCGGGCATGGTCCACGACCTGCCGATCCTGTACAGGCTCGGCAATGCGCTGGCCAATTCGACGCAATGGCCGAGCTGGTCCGAAGATTCGGAATTCCGTGGCATTCGCGACGAAACCGCAGCGCAACGCAAATAGCGGAGAAAGCCGGGGTCGGCGGCAGGCCTGATTCGGAGGCTGACGAATTGCCCGTGACCGCGGCTGGGCGTATCGTTCCTCCTGTTTGACGTGTTCGAAAATCCCCCCCCAACGGAGTACTCGCAATGAGCCTCAAGCAATCCCTTCTCGGCGCCGCCGCCGTGCTGTGCCTGGTAGTGGCCGTCCCTTACGCGCAAGCAGAAAACAAGGCTGAACCCGACAAGGCCATGACCAAGGAGAAGGCGGCTAGCGCCGACTTCCTGTTCGTGCAGAGCGCAAGGAAGATGAGCTACGACAAGGCGACGAACAAGCTCACCTTGCGTGACGTGAGCCCGATAACGCTGTTTTTTGCCGATCGCCCCGAGCGTATCGCCGGCAACATGAAGACCACCTCGTTCATCCCATTCTGGAGCGAAGGCACGGACAGCTTTCTGTCCGACCCACCGAATGCCGACATCTCGATTCTCGAGGGCGACAAGCTGAGCCAGGTCGTCGTCGTTCTCGAATCACCCGTGCTTTCCGGCAATGACCTGACCTACACGGTCAAGCTGGTCGAGGGCACGATGCCGGCGGAAGGCAGTGATGTCTCGGTATTCATCGACGTGATCGGCATGCCGCTGACGCCGCTGTCGTATGCAGGCGTCGCACGCCGCACGTATCGGCGCGCGGTCATTTACCGCTGATCGGAGCCTCCTGGCGTGCCGGCGCATCTCCGTGTCGGCACGCCAGATTCACGAACAGCCCAAGTGGCGCGACCAGCCCAGGTCGGCACTTCCTGTTCAGGTTGCTGGGCAGTCCCCGCACGTGCAGCGCATGCCAGAACTGCCCGGTCTACTGACAAGCCATCCCCCAGGCACTACCATCAAGGGCTTTGCCGTCAGGGGAAACCACCTTGAATCTTAGACTGTCCGCAATCGGGTTGCTGTTCGTCGTGGCACTCGCTGCCCATCCGGCATGCGTGCTGGCCGGGCAGGACCAGCCGGCTGCCGCCGGCCAAACCAGCTGGCTGCGCGTTGAAGCCTCGCGCGAAACGCTACAGCAGATCCTCGGTTCCAGCAGGCAGGGCATCGACTACGGCCGTTTCCAGTGGATCTCCCTGGATGCGAGCGAGGCGCAGCGGGTTCGCCACGCAGGCGTGAAAGCCACGACTTACGTCGACCCGTTCGTCCTCGACCTGGGCGGGCAGCGCTTCGACCCCCTGGGACTGCCGCAGACGACGCATACTCCAGGCATGGTTGGCGAGGACTGGCGGCTGATTCAGTTCCAGGGTCCGGTCAAGTCCGAATGGCTGACTCGTCTGCGCGAGTCGGGCGTCATACCCGTGCAGTACATCCATCCCTTCGCCTATGTCGTCTGGGCTGATGGCAGCGCCCTGGACCGGGCAGCGGCGCACGAGGAAGTGCGCTGGAAGGGCGAGTTCCAGATCACCTATCGCGTGCAACCGCAGCAACGGAACCTGGATTCGGGCCGACGTCCGACGATGGCACTGTTCAGTCGCCATCGTGATCCGGAGGCACTGGCGGCGAGCGTGAATGCGCTCGGCGTAGCAATTCAATCCCGTACCCGACTGGATACCCATTTCGATGTGGTCCAGCTCGACGCCCCCGGCAATCGCTATCTCGACCTTGCTTCGATTCCCGGTGTTTTTGCCGTGCAGGACATTCCCGCGGAAACCGGCCCGCGAGGCGAAATGAGTGGCCAGTCCATCGTCGGCAACTACGGCCCGGCGCCGAACTACACGATCGTGCCGGGCTACCAGAGCTGGCTCGATACGCTCGGCTACGACGGGACTGGCGTCGTGGTCGCCGTGGTCGATGGCGGTCTGCGCAGTACACACGCCGATCTCGCCTCGCGCATGCTTCCCTGCGTGGCGTCCGGTGATACTCCCTCGAGTTGCAGCACCTCCAACAATTCGCACGGTACCCATGTCGCCGGGGCCATCGCGGGCACCGGCGCCAGCGGCGTACTTCTGAACGGGTTCCTGCGCGGCAAGGGTGTGGCGCCCGGGGCGAATATCGTGCAGCAGCGGTACAACAGCTTCCTCGGCGGCGGTCCTGGATCGATGATCGCCGACGGCATGCTCAAGATCTACAAGGAATCGAGCCTGAGCGGAGCGATCCTGACCAACAACTCCTGGGGACCGACCGGTACGCCGCAGGGCTACGATATTCCGACCCAGCAGGTCGACATGGTCATTCGCGATGCCAATCCCGATCTGCCGGGAAATCAGCAAGTCCTGAATGTCTGGTCGATCATGAATGGCGGCGGAGATTCGTCCGGTGCCTGCGCACCCTCTTCGCTGGGGTCACCGGACGAGGCCAAGAATCTCTTCGCGGTAGGTTCGACCGCCCTGCAGTCCGGCTCGGGCACCCAGCTGTCGGGCATTTTTGACGTATCGAGCAACTCGGCGCACGGCAACGCCTGCGATGGCCGTCGCGTGCCGAATATCGTCGCGCCTGGCTGCAGCACGGACAGTGCAGACAGTGGCAGCGATACCTCGTTCGGCTTCAAGTGCGGCACATCCATGGCGTCACCGGTTGTCAGCGGGGCATCGGCCATCTTCGTTGAAAAGTATCGCGCCGAGCACACCGGCAATACACCGAGTCCGGCCATGATCAAGGCGGGACTGACCGTAGTCGCCCGCGATCTGGAAGGCTTTCGGGATGCGGACGGCCGCCTGATGGGCCATCGGCCGGACCGCTTCCAGGGCTATGGCCGGATCGATCTCGATGCCGCTGTCAATTCGGACGAAGTGGTTTTCACGCTTGATCAATCAGAGCTGCTCGCTGCAACCGGCGCTGCATGGTCGCGCACCCTGACGGCAGCGGACCCGGCGCGTCCGGTGCGCATCATGCTGGCCTGGAGCGACGCCAAGGGCCATGGCCTGGGCGGCAGCACGCCGGCCTGGGTCAATGATCTCGACCTGTCCGTGAGCACGAATGGCGATACCTACCTCGGCAACGTCATCGGCACGGATGGCTGGTCCGGCACCGGCGGCAGCGCCGATACGATGAACAACATGGAGGCCGTCTATCTGAGCCCGGAACAGCTCGGTGCCTCGATTGAGATCGAAGTGCTCGCCGCCAACCTTGCCGCCGATGCGATCAATCCGTGGACGCCCGGCGCGCCGGCCCAGGATTTCGCCCTGGTCTGCAGAAACTGTCTCGATACACCACTCGGCAACGCCGATCTTGGCCTCTCGCTGGATGCGATCCCGAACCCTGCAGAACCCGGGACGCAGCTGAAGATCCTTGCCTCGATCCAGAATTCCGGCGCCGATGATGCAGAAGGCGCAAGCCTGAGCCTGCAATTGCCCGATGCCCTGGAATTCGTGTCCGCGCAATCGCAAATCGGCTTCGCAACCTGGGCCTGTTCGGCCACCGGAACACTGGTCGTTTGCGACATGAGCCAGGGAGTGTTGCCCGTGGGGCCAGTGGCCAGCATGCTCGAAATCACGACGCAGTTCGAATCCGCCAACGCGGACGGCTCGCCGCTCGCCATTGACGGCACAATCCACGCCTCACAATTCATTGACGGCCAGCCGGACAACAATGAAGCGAGCCTGCTCGTGCCCGTCAGCGATTTGATCTTCGCCCACGATTTCGATTGATGCGGCAGGTCGCCTGCATGGCGAGGCCGGTACCTGACATGCCAGCCTCGGCCGGCATGTCGCACCGACTCGAACCGGTCTTGAAATGACGCGGACGCGCGTGCGGCGCATCAGCCATGCGTGCCATGTGCCTGCCCAAGTCGCTATGCTTCAGGCTACCGAAGTCCCTGCACCGGAAAGCAAATGAGCCCGGCTCAACGTTGTGATCGCACACCCGCCTGGGAAAAGCTGCAGGAGATGTTCCGCCGACAGGCTGGCCGCTTCGACCTGCGTCAGGCGTTCATTGACGATCCCGAGCGCTTCGCAAGACTGTCTTTCGAAGCGCCATCGGTTTTCGCAGATCTGTCCAAGAATCTGATTGATGGTTCCAGCCTGGCCGCCCTGGTCGAACTGGCGCGTGACTGCGGTGTCGAACAAAAGCGCGATGCCATGTTCGCCGGCGAAAGAATAAACACGACCGAGGATCGCGCGGTACTGCACACGGCACTGCGCGCGCCACGAGGAATGGCTCCGCATTCCGAAGAGATCCACGCCATACTCGACCGCTTTCTCGAATACGCCGAGGCGGTTCGGGATACGGCACGCAGCGGAATCCGGCATGTCGTCAACATCGGCATTGGCGGTTCGGACCTCGGCCCGCAAATGGTCGTGCTGGCCCTGGACGAATATGCCAGCCGCGACATCGAGGTTCATTTCGTATCGAATGTGGATGGCCACGAAATCGAAGCGGTACTGCGCAAGCTCGAACCCGCAGAAACGCTGTTCGTGATCGCCTCGAAGACCTTCACGACTCAGGAAACCATGAACAATGCGCGCATCGCGCGCGAATGGTTTCTGTCCAGAGGCGGTCGCGATATCGACCGCCACTTCGTCGCCACGACGACCAACATCAACGCTGCAGCCGAATTCGGCATCACCACAACATTCGGTTTCTGGGATTGGGTCGGCGGCCGTTACTCACTCTGGTCAGCCATCGGCTTGCCGATCGCGCTGGCGACAGGTGCACGCAGTTTCCGCAGCCTGCTTGCCGGCGCCCACGCCATGGATACCCATTTCAGGGAGGCTCCGCTCGCGCGCAACCTGCCGGTATTGCTGGGGCTACTTGATGTCTGGTACCGCAACTTCCATGGCTGCGCCAGCCGCAGTATCGCGCCCTATCACCAGGGCCTGCGCAGGTTCCCGCCCTTCCTGCAGCAACTGGAGATGGAGAGCAATGGAAAACGCGTCGACCGATCGGGTGATCCATTGCCGTACGCAACCAGCCCCGTAATCTGGGGCGAACCGGGCACCAACGGTCAGCATGCGTATTTCCAGATGCTGCATCAGGGTACCGAAACGATACCGGTCGAGTTCATCCTGGTCCGCGAACCGGGACACACCCACCTCGAAGCGCACCGGAAGCTGCTTGCCAATGGTCTCGCCCAGTCCCAGGCCCTGATGCTGGGCAAGAGCCCTGCCCAAGCTGCAGAAGAAATGGCGCCGGATGGCCCAGGCGAGGTCGACGCCCAAGTGCTGGCGCAACACCGCAGCTTTCCCGGAAACCGGCCCAGCACGACCCTGCTGCTCGATCGCCTTTCGCCCGAATCGCTCGGCGCGCTGATCGCATTGCATGAGCACCGCGTATTCGTCACTGGCGCCTTGTGGAACATCAACAGCTTCGACCAATGGGGGGTCGAGCTCGGCAAGACGCTGTGCTCGGACCTGCTGCCGCGCATTCAATCCGGCGAAATCGATTCGCTGGACGGATCCACTGCCGGCCTGCTTGCAAGGCTGCGTGATTGAGCCTGGCCGCAGCACGGTTCAAGGCAACGTCGCAAAATCGTCAGGCAGCGCGGGCGGGATTTCCGGGCGCAGGCTGATCTCGCCAGTGCGGCGGCGATGGCCACGCTGCGGTTGCGGCTCCCTGTACCACGCGCACCAGATCTCGTCGGTCGATTTGCGGCGCGAGATGGTGGATCAGGTCGAGTGCAAAATCCCGTTGCACGCGATCCCGCTGCAGAACGATCCAGGTCGTGCAGGTTGGCAGCAGGCCCGCCGCCGGCAAGACGCACAGGTCCTTGCCGTCGTCGGAGCCCAGCGCCATTTCCGCCAGCACGCCCACGCCGAGACCTGCTCGAACGTAGGTCTTGATCAGATCCGCATCGCGCGCAGTGACAGCCAGCTTCAGCTCGAATCCGGCGTCGACAAAGGCACGGCGCAACGAGGATTCCGCTGCCAGCGAGGATTCATAGCTGATCAGCTCGAAGGCGGCCAGTTCGTCAATTCGCGGCGCGCGACCGAGCGCCGCAAGCGGATGCGAGCGCGGAACCAGAATCTGCCGATCCCAGGAGAATATCGGAATGGCCAGCTCGGCGTCCGGCGGACCACCGGCCGTGCTGACGATAGCCATGTCGGCCGCCCCCTTGCCGAGCAAGTCGATCAGCTCGGTATCGCCATGCGGCTCCAGGCGAATACCGACATCGGGATAACGATGCTTTACTGAAGCAATGGCGCCGGGCAGGACGAAGCGGGCCTGGGTATGTGTGGTGACGATGACCAGCTCTCCCTGGTTTTCGCCACGCAGATTGGCGGCAAGGACGCGAATATTCCTGGCCTCCGCCAGGATCACGCGTGCCCTCGCGATGACCTGGGCGCCGGCAGCGGTGATCGAATCGAGACTCTTGCCCTTGCGCAGGAAGAACTGGAACCCCAGTTCGTCTTCCAGTTGCTTGAGCTGGCGCGATAACCCGGGCTGCGTCGCGTGCACGCGTTCGGCCGCCAGAGTGATGTTCAGGCCGGCGTCGGCAATGGCAACGATGTAGCGAAGCTGGGTAAGGGTCATTTCGATCGATTCGCACAACTGAAGAAGTCAGGACTGATGCCATGCCGACGCAAATATCGGGGCTTGCGCCACGCATGGCACCGTGCAGCATAGGTGTTTGCATGCACTGCGTCCACTATGGACGTCTAAACGTCTATCCGCCGCTAATCACAATGCGCCATATGCCCCACCCTTTTCGGCATTTCACTCATTCCATGGCTGGCTCTACGCTGGCTGCCATGACCCTCTATCCGATGTTCGCAAACTTGAATGGCCGCCGCGTGCTCGTGGTCGGCGGCGGAAGTGTCGCCGAGCGCAAGATAGCAGCCCTGCGCAAGACCGGCGCTCGCATCGAGGTCGGAGCGCCCCGCGTCACACCCCGAATCGCACGATGGGTGGCCGCCGCCGAGGTATCCCATCGCTGCGGCGAATTCGAGGACACCTGGCTCCAGGGCGTCTGGCTGGTCGTGGCTGCGACGGGCAACAGGTCAGTCAATCAGCGCATCGCTAGCGCCTCCGGGCAGCGGCAGTTGCTGGTCAATGTGGTCGACGATGCCGGTCTTTCCACCTTTCAGGTTCCCGCTGTGGTTGACCGGCATCCATTGACCATCGCGATTTCCACGTCCGGTGCAGCGCCGATGCTGGCCAGGCTTGTTCGCGAGCGAATCGAGTCGCTGTTCGACCTGTCGCTGGGCCCGCTGGCATCCCTGGCAGAGCGCTACCGCGAGCGGATCCGACGCAGGTTTCCGGACAGCCGAAAACGCAGGCGCTTTCTGGAGCATCTGTTTCGCGGCAAGGTTGCCGAGCAGATGCGCTGCAACCAGGCGTTGCTGGCCGAGCGCACCCTGAAACGTTCACTTCGCGACACCAACCTGCAGCGCAAGCGCGGCTCGGTCGTCCTGGTTGGAGCCGGGCCGGGCGATCCCGGCCTGCTCACCCTGAACGCGCTTCGCGCGATCAATGAAGCGGATGTCGTCCTGCATGACGGCCTCGTGTCTGCCGAAGTGCTCGAACTCGTTCGTCGCGATGCGACCCTCGTCGAAGTCGGCAAGCGCGGTGGCGGTGCCCACACACCACAGGAAGACATTCACGCCTTGATGCGCGAACACGTCCTGGCAGGCCACCGCGTCGTGCGCCTGAAAGGCGGCGATCCCTTCGTCTTCGGGCGTGGCGGTGAAGAGCTGGAATTCCTGCGCGAACACCGCATCGACTATGAAGTCGTACCGGGAATCAGCGCTGCCATAGCATGCGCGGCCTACGCCGGCATTCCTCTGACCCATCGAGACCATGCCCAGGCGGTCGCCTTTGCCACGGCTCAATGCCGGACACCAGGCGCTGACCCTGACTGGAGCTCGCTGGCCCGGCAGAACCAGACCCTGGCCATCTACATGGGCGTCAGCGGGATCGCCAGGACCCAGCATCTCCTGATCGCGCATGGGCGAGACCCGAATACTCCGGTTGCCCTGATCGAGAACGGTTCGCGCCCCGAGCAACGCGTCATTTGCGGCATGCTGTGTGAACTTTCCCGGCTGGCCGCGGCTCATTCGCTGCAGTCGCCGAGCTTGTTGATCGTGGGTGAAGTCGCCGGTTTGGCCAATCGCCTACACTGGTACGGGCAGGCACCATTGACCGGCGCCCCGGCTTCCTCAGCTGATCGGCGCGCGGCATGAAACCCACGGAGACCCGGAAACCATGTCATACGCATCGATACTCGACACGATAGGCAACACGCCGATCGTCAAGCTGCAACGTCTCGCTCCGAAAAACGTGGAGATCCACGTCAAGGTCGAATCCTTCAATCCCGGAGGATCGGTCAAGGACCGACTGGCCCTGGCCATCGTCCTCGACGCCGAAAAGAGTGGCGCGCTGAAACCCGGCCAGACCATCGTCGAAGCGACCTCCGGCAATACGGGCGTGGCGCTTGCAATGGTGGCTGCCGCGCGCGGCTATCCGTTCGTGGCCGTCATGGCCGAATCCTTCTCGATCGAGCGACGCAAGCTGATCCGCGCCTACGGTGGCAAGGTCATCCTGACCCCGGCTGCCGAGCGCGGCTCGGGCATGGTGCGCAAGGCCGAAGAGCTGGCCAGAAAACATGGCTGGTTTCTTTCCCGGCAATTCGAGAATCCGGCCAACCCGGCCTGGCATCGCAATACGACCGCGGCGGAGATCCTGAGCGACTTCGCCGGCAAGCAGCTCGACTACTTCGTGACCGGCTGGGGAACCGGCGGCACCCTCACCGGCGTCGGCGAAGTGCTGCGCCTGGCCCGTCCCGAGGTTCAGATCATCGCGAGCGAACCGGCTGTCGCCGCAATGCTCTCCGGAAAGGAATGGACCCCGCACAAGATCCAGGGCTGGACTCCGGATTTCGTCCCGGCAGTGCTCAATCGCGAAGTTGCCCACCAGATTGTTCCGATCGATGACGTCACTGCACGCGATACCGCGCGCCTGCTGGCCAGCAAGGAAGGCATCTTCGTGGGTGTATCGGCCGGCGCAACCCTGGCTGCCGCGCTGGAGGTCGCGAAGAATGCGGCGGCCGGATCCGTCTTGCTGGCCATGCTGCCGGACACCGGCGAACGCTATCTGTCGACCTTCCTGTTCGAAGGCGTCAACGAGGGCTCCGATGACGAGTGGCTGGCTTCGCTTGGCTGAGTGTCGACTCTTTCATCGGATTTGCAGAAATCATCCAGGCTGAAAAAAGACGGGCGCCCAGAGGCGCCCGTTTTTGTTGGAACCTGACTGCGTGGAAAATCAGGCGCCTTTTTTCCACTGACCGAGAGCCGCAAGACCATTCTCGCGAGCGCGTTGCGCGACAGTCTTTTGCGCGTCTGCGAAGTTGGCCGCCATGTCCTTGCCCCACAGCTTCAGTGCCGCCTGCTGCATGGCACGACCGTAGGAGAACGACAGCGGCCAGGGGTGCGGACCCTGCTGGTTCATGGCATTGAGGTTGGCCGTGGCGCGCTCGTCCGACTGGCCGCCGGAGAGGAACACGATGCCGGGCAGCGAGGCAGGAACCGAGGCCTTGAGGCAACGGATCGTGGCATCGGCCACATCGTCGACATCGGACTGCTCCTCACAATCCTTTCCGGCCAGCACCATGCTCGCCTTGAGGATCGTTCCTTCGAGGAAAACATTCTGCTCGTACAGCGAAGCAAACAGGCTGCGCAATGTGGCTTCGGTGACTTCGTAGCACTCGTCGATATCGTGCTCGCCATCCATGAGGACTTCGGGCTCTACCATCGGCACGATGCCTGCTTCCTGGCAAAGCGCCGCATAGCGCGCCAATGCGTGGCAGTTGGCTTCGATGCAGGTTCCACTCGGTGCATCACCACTGATCGTGATCACCGCGCGCCACTTGGCGAACTTGGCGCCGAGCCTGGCGTATTCATTCAGGCGTTCGCGCAGGCCATCAAGGCCCTCGGTTACCAGCTCACCCGGGAAACCGGCCAGAGGGAACGGCCCCTTGTCGACCTTGATGCCCGGCAGGATGCCGGCATCCAGCATCAGCTTGGTGAACGGCACACCGGCCTTGGTTGACTGGCGGATCGTCTCGTCATAGAGGATCGCGCCGGAAATATGCTGATTCAGGCCCGGCGTGGTCAACAGCATCTCGCGATAGGCGCGACGGTTTTCTTCGGTATTCGGAACGCCAACCGCATCGAAGCGCTTCTTGATGGTCTTGTTGGATTCGTCGATGGCGATGATGCCCTTGCCCGGGGCCACCATGGCCTGGGCGATGCTTTCAAGCTGCTCGATACTCATGGATGGACAACTCCGGGAAACAAACGCGTGATGCCGCCACGAGGGGTGCCGGCAGGGATAGGGGTTTCAGGGGCGCGGAGTATAGGCCAGATTGACCGCTGGTGCAGGCCCGCTCCCCTCCTGCGCGCACCCGGAGGTGTTCTGGCCAGAACCACGCATGGATATCGCAAACTACTGTTTCTTTTCCGATTTCGGCTTCCAGGCACGCGCCGGAATGACACAGCGCTGCATGATCGCCGTACGCGCCTCGGGATCTTCGGGAAGGTTGAACGGAAAAATCATCGAGCTGAATACGCGGTCGCGCGCCGCATTGCGAATGGTCGGCTCGAACTGGAGATTCGAGGTGATGCTTGCAGCCAGTTCACCGAGTCCACCGGGTGGCTCCACCTTTTCGACCGTGATGTCGCTTGTACGCCCGTTCTTTTCGACGATGAACGAAACCGACGCGCAGCCGGGCTGATCCATGTTTCTGCCGCCCAGAGGCGCATTGCCCTCGACCGAGGACTTCATCAGCACCCAGTACTTTTCCAGAGTCTCCGGCGTCACCGAGCGCGGCACCTTCTGCGCGAGGGCGTGCGGGGTCAGCGCGAGGCATGCAAGGATCAGTGCAAACTTGCGCATGTTCATGGGAATTCCTCGATTGGGGATGGGGAAAGGATACCGAATACCGCTCTCTCGTTCCTTTCTCCTTGATAGGGGGCGGCGTGAAGCGAGACCTCGATTCCAGGCAAGCTTTCACACGCCTGCGGCGCGCGAGTCACTTTCTGTTGCTTGGCCAGGAGAAGAACAACCACTGTGCTGCAGGAGCAGCGCGAACGGCGTAGCCGGCCCGAAGGGCGAAGGGCAGGATTAAAGAGGAGGTCACTCCAAAGCGGTGGTTTCCGGGCTCCTGCCCTCCAACTCCACAAGAGGGCACCGGGGGTTTAATGACAGTACCTCCCTGTGCTGGCAGCAAACTGGGCACGATTCATCGGGCCCACCCTGCGGGCCTTTCCTGCGCCCTGTTGCCACCGTTTGCGGGACCCTGGAAGCGCGCATCCTGCGCGCCAGAGCAAGAGCCTAGGCAAAGGCCCCTCATCCCCCTTCGGGACCTTCTCCCGCCCAGCGGGAGAAGGAAAAGCAACGGGCCAGGGCAAAACAGAAAATTCGCGGGAGTCTGCTTGGGTCTTGCTGCGCAGGAAGCGCAGTAAGTGGGGCCTCTTTGTAGCGGCGATGCAGCGTAGGCGAGTGCAAGGATGCACGAGGTAGAGCAACGCAGGCGCAGTTGCCGAAAAAGCCCGCAGGGTGGCTCGCAGGGATGCGAGCCCGTTCGCTGCCAGCACACGGAGGTGCTGTCAGTGATCTTCCGGAGCCGCACCGTGCAGTCCTGGGGCAGGATGCCCGGAGACTGCTGCATCGGGGTGCTCTTTCGCTTGGTTGCTTTTCTTTGAGCAAGCAAGGAAAAGTGACTCGCCCGCATGGGAGGCGGGCGAAAAACCGGCGTGGATGCCGCGCCGCGAAGCGGCGGTAATGGGAGGACAAGTTGACCGTCCATCGAGCCGTTTTGCAGCGCTTTGGCGCAACGTCAAAACGAACACAACGAAACAGCTCGAGATCAAAGATCCCCCAACCCCTCCGCCACACCACCCTCCCCAACCCGCAACAATTTCAGCGTGTTGGTGCCCCCCAGCTGACCCGTGTGGTCGCCCGTGGTCAGGATCACGCGATCGTTTTCGGCGAGATGACCGAGATCAAACAAGTGCTGGATCGCCGCGCGGGCAGCCTGGGTCGGCCCGACATCGTGTGGATCGAACTCGATCGGATGCACATCGCGATAGAGCAGCATGCGTCGGCGTGCACTGCCGTTTCTCGAGAGCGCATAGATCGGCACGGTCGATCGGTGCCGCGAAAGCCAGCGCGCTGTCGTGCCCGATTCAGTGAGGGCCACGATGGCACGCACATTGATTCGGTCGGCCAGGAACATGGTCGCTAGCGCGATGGCCTGATCCGTGCGATCGAGCACGCGCGCGCCCGGCGCAACATCATTGGGCGGCTCGAACTGGCGTTCGGCGCCCAGGCAGACGCGGCACATGGCGGCGACGGCCTTGTCCGGGTGACGGCCCGAGGCGGTTTCCTGCGAAAGCATGACTGCATCGGTACCGTCGATAACCGCATTGGCCACATCGAGCACTTCGGCGCGCGTCGGGATCGGAGAGTCGACCATCGATTGCATCATCTGCGTAGCCGTGATGACGACACGGCTTCGCTCGAGTGTTTCGCGAATGATCTTCTTCTGCAGCCCCGGCAATTCGGCATCACCAATCTCGACGCCCAGATCGCCTCGCGCGACCATGACCACATCGCTGGCATTGATGATGTCGCCCAGCGCCGCGATGGCCTCGGTGCGTTCGATCTTGGCGACAATGGCGGCATCGCCTCCAGCCTCGCGCAGCAACAGACGTGCCTGCTCGACATCCTCCGCAGACTTGACGAAGGAGACCGCCAGAAACTCGACCTGCAGTTCGGCGGCAAGCTGGATGTCGCGGCGATCCTTGTCCGACAATGCGGCAACGGTGAGCCCGCCGCCCTGTCGATTGATGCCCTTGCGATCGGACAGGCGCCCGCCAATTTCGACCCGGCAACGCACCTGCTCGGGAACCACCTCGACGACCTCCAGGGCAATCAGCCCATCATCCAGCAACAACAAGTCGCCCGCCTTCACATCCCGCCACAGGTCCAGATAGCCCACACCTACGCGATTGCAGTCGCCGGGGGGTGCATCGGCGCGACAGTCCAGGATGAACGCCTGGCCGACCTCCAGATGCACGGCGCCATCGGCGAAGCGCTCGACGCGAATCTTCGGCCCCTGCAGATCAGCGAGTACCGCCACTTCGCGCCCCATTTCGGCCGCAACCGCGCGCACGGCTGCTGCACGTGCCCGATGATCATCCGGATTGCCGTGGGAGAAATTCAGGCGCACCACATCGACGCCTTCCATCAGGATGTTCTTCAACATTCCCGGGGCGTCGGTAGCCGGGCCCAGGGTGGCGATGATCCGGGTTCGTCGCAACTGTCCAGACATGCATCGATTCCTTGCTTTCAGCGCATGAACCTACCACAGCCCGGTGACAACTGAATGCGTGAGAATCACGTTCCGGATTCGTCCCGCAGCCTGTCCCGCTATCCTTGAATGCCCTAGTGCACGTGTCCGCCGAGACATTGGGCAAGACACGCTTCCAGCTCCCGGGGATTGGCCACGATGGAGTCGGCTCCGGCTTCGCGCAGTTCCTGCATGCCGCCGAACCCCCAGAGGACACCAATACCACGCACGGCGTTTGCCCGGGCGCCTTCGATGTCGAAATGGCGGTCGCCAATCATCATGGCATCCCGCGCGGAGCCATCCAGCTCGCGCAGGGCGCTGGCCACGAGGTCCGCCTTGCTGCAGCTGCGTGTATCGGGCGTCGGCGCGAAAACGGCTTCAAACAGCTTGCCGAACGGCAGATGTTTCACGATCCGACGAGCCTGCGAAGCCACCTTGCTGGTCACGATGGCCAACCGGTTGCCACGTCCGACCAGTTCGACGAGCAGATTCTCCATGCCCGGATAAACGGTATGTTCGCTCCATCCGATCGCGTCAAAGCGCTCGTGATAATGGTAGACGGCCTCGTCCACGCGCTTCGCATCATCACCCAGCACCTGCGCGAACGACGCGTGCAGGGGCGGCCCGATCCAGCTGCGCATGCGCTCCTGATCCGGTGGATCGACCCCCACGCTGCGCATCGCGTGGACCATGCTAGAGGTGATGCCGATTTCCGAATCGATCAGGGTGCCATCGAGATCGAACAGGATCAGTGCCATCGGCTATCCCCTACGGATCATGAATGCGCGCGATGTTCGCGCAGCCCATTGGATTCACGCGAATTTTCGTGATCGAACGCATCGCGGGGACAATGGCGGCCTGAGCGAAATTTCGCCTGGATTCAAGCGACAAGCGAGGGTGCGTGTACTTCATGATTTTCAGGGGCTATGCGCCGCGCGCACGCAATGCCGCTACCGCCGGCAGCTCATGTCCTTCGAGGAACTCGAGGAAGGCCCCGCCCCCCGTCGAGATGTAGGAAACCTGGTTGGCGATGCCGTACTTGTCGACCGCCGCCAATGTGTCCCCCCCGCCGGCAATCGAAAAAGCGGGCGACTTCGCGATTGCGCGAGCCAGCGTTTCCGTGCCCGAGCCGAATGCATCGAACTCGAACACGCCGACCGGGCCGTTCCAGACTACCGTGCCGGCCTTGTCGATCATGCTCGCGTACTGGGCTGCTGTCTGGGGCCCGATATCGAGAATCATGTCCTCGTCGGACACCTCGGCGACCGGCTTGACGGTTGCCGGCGCGTCGGCCGCGAAGCGCGGCGCGACCACGACATCGACCGGAATCGGAATCCTGGCGCCACGCGCCTTGGCCGCGGCATTGATCCGGTTTGCGGTGTCAATGAGATCCGGCTCGCAGAGCGACTTGCCGACCTTGAATCCGGCCGCGGCGAGAAAGGTGTTGGCGATCCCGCCACCGACGATGAGCTGGTCGACCTTGTCGACAAGATTCTCGAGCAGGGTCAGCTTGGTGGAGACTTTTGAGCCCGCAACAATGGCCAGCAAGGGTCGCGACGGGTATTCGAGCGCCTTGGCCAGTGCGTCGAGCTCGGCCATCAGCAATGGACCGCCGGCGGCGATCCTGGCGAAACGGATCACGCCGTGGGTCGATGCCTGGGCCCGATGCGCGGTGCCGAACGCATCCATGACAAACACATCACAGAGCGCCGCGTATTTCTTCGAAAGCGTCTCGTCATCCTTGCCTTCGCCGACATTCATGCGACAGTTTTCGAGCAGGGTGACCGAGCCCGGGGCCACATTGACACCATCCACCCAGTCACGAACCAGTGGCACGTTTCGGCCAAGCAACTCTGAAAGTCGTACGGCTACCGGAGCCAGCGAGTCCGCCTCGCTCCACTCGCCCTCTCTGGGTCGACCCAGATGCGACGTCACGAGCACGGTGGCACCCTTCGCCAGTGCGAGGGAGATGGTCGGCAAGGATGCCGTGATGCGCTGTTCCGAAGTGATCGTGCCGTCTTCAATCGGCACATTGAGATCCTGCCGGATCAACACGCGCTTGCCCTTGAGTTCGAGATCGCTCATGCGAAGTATGGGCATCGATGGTCCCCTGTGTAGGCTGCCTGGAATTCAGTGCGCCATTACAGCGACAGCGCGCAGGGAATGCAATGTAAAACCGGCTGCGCATTCCAGTATCGCAATTGATCAGCCTCCGGCGGCGGAAGCTATTTGGCAGCCTTGCAAGATGCGGGCGGCGGATTGCGCAGGCGCAGAACCTCACCGCTTTCCAATGCACGGACAAGTCGTTGGCGAATGCCATCCATGCGATTCTGCCCTTGCAAGGCAAGGCCATCCAGGGAATCGAGCAGGGTTTTCGCCTCTGTCCGGTTTCCCGCTACTGACCGTTGCATGGAGCGAAGAAGAATAGCCATGACACGCTTCTCTTCCGTGGACGATCGCGTAATCAGTCTCTCGGATTCGGAAAGAGACGACTCGGCACTGTCGCGCTGTCCTTCCAGCAGGGCGCGCTCCGCTTCAAGGAGCGAAACTGACAGCTCGATTTCAGCCATGTCGACGGCCGCTCCCGGCGTCTCTGCAAGAAGCACGATCGAACGACGGGCATCTTCCAGGTACGCCTGCGCACGCCCGGGATCGGAGCAAACCAGGGAAAGCTCTGCGTGGCCAACCAGCACCTGGGCAATAGAGAAGGGATCGTCGGTGCGCTGGGCGAAATCCTGCGCCTGATCCATCAGTCGCTCGGCTGATTCTGCATCCTCCTGATCCAGCGCGATCTTCGCAGCCAACAATGCCGCGGAACTGGCCGCCCCCCAGTCCTGCGAAGAAAGCGCCGTATCCAGACCTTTCGTCGATGCTGACCGCGCGACTTCAGTTGCACCCACCTGCCACGCGCCTTTCGCCCAGTCGATCAGAGTACTCGCCAGCAATCGCGGATTATTGACCTGGCTGGCCCTTTCAACAGCTTGACTGAACCATTCATTCGCAATGGCTGCTTCGCCTGAATCGAGAAATGTGTTGGCGATGCGAATGGAGAACGCGACTGCCAGATAGCGATCGCCACTGGCTTCTGCAAGACGCAACGATTCATCGGCCAAGGCGGCCGCATGCGCCTTATCGCCCCGACGTATCGCGATCTCGCGCTGCCTGTCCAGCACCGATGAAAGCTCGAAATCGGCCTGGCTTGACCTGAACCAGGATTCCGCAATGGCCAGGCTTTGCAGGGCTTCGTCGTAGCGCTGGAGGTCAGTCAGCACGGAGCCTTCGACGAGCGCCAACTGGGCGAGCAGATCGGGCTGGGGAGCCTCGATCAGTTCGCGCGCCTTTCGAACCTGTTCGAGCGCACGCTCATAGTCGGTCTGCTGACCAAGGGCGCGAGCTTCATTGAGCATCGCCTCAGCTGCAATTTCCTTCCAGCCAAGTGCAAGCGCCTTTGCTGAGGCGGAGGCCGCGGCGGCGGTTGCCTGTTCCAGCTGTCCCCGTCGCAACCGGATTACCGACTCCAGAAGATCTACCTCGGGCAAATCCGGCCGAAGTTCGCGTGCGTGAGCAATGAGAAAATCAAAACGATCTGCCTGTCCCGTATGCCCGGTCAACCTCGCAGCCGTCAGCGTTGTGTCGTATCGCTCGGGCTTGAGCAAGTACATGGCATAGGAGCGCTCGGCTGCCTCGTCAAAACGACCTTCTGCCTCATCCAGCTGGACCTCCAGGGCAAGTCTGAGTATCGCTGGAGCCTGAGCGGCCCTGGCAAGGCCTTCTCGCGCAGATTTCGCCGATTCCGCATCTTGCGCCTGAAGATACTGTGCGCGAGCGAGTGACAGCCAGGCAGGCAAGAACTCGGGCTCGCCGATGACGACGGGCGCCAACGCCGATTCGGCAGACTGACCTTGCCGACGCATCAGGGCCTGACTCGCCGATACGTAGGCGCGAAGCGATGTCCAGGTTCGAGGCAAGACGAGGTCACGCGCGGCCCCTTGGGACCGCCCAATCAACGGCAAGGACGCGGCAGCACGCAGACGATCAACAGCATTGTGCACCTGCTTTCGCAGGTCGCTATCCTTGTCTATGACCAGCGTCAGGATTTGTCTCTCCTGCCCCGGATCTATCGACCAGATCCATCTACCCGACCCGTCCGAACTGACCTTGTGCCGCAAGAGGCGTCCACTACGGCCAATCGCGATATCTGATACCGGGAATGACGAAGACCCCGCCAACTCGATACCAAGATCAAGGGCGATAGCGGTACCCAGCATTTCACCCACCCACTGGGGCAACTCCGGACTGGACTCGGCCACTGCCACGGCCACGTAACCTTCAGATTCGCTTGCTCCGCTGAGTGCCGCGGTCTGCCCATCGGTACTCGAGGAATGAAAGTGGATGACTGCTGCCACCAGGCAAGCAGCAATGCAGAGTGCCAGGATCCAGCCAAGACGGCCGCGAGATGCGGCGACATCAACTTCGCACGAGATTGCCGGTTCGAGAGGCTTCGAGCGCTCCCCCACGACGTCACCGTGAAAGCGGTAGCCGTGCTTGGGTACGGTCTCGATCAGATCCTCTCCAAAAGGCGCCAATGCCTTGCGAACATGCCAGACAAGCTTTCCGAGCGTGTCATCCGCCACGACCGAGCGCGCCCACAAGCGCTCGTGAAAAGTTTCACGGCTGACCAGTTGACCGTTCAATTCAACCATCAGGAGCAGGGCATCAAGGGTTTTTGGTGCACAAGGCACCTCGCGACCCTCGGGATCGAGCAGACGACGCTCGTCCTGATCGAGAACAAAACCGGAAAACCGATAGCGCATGGACACTCCACGCCTGCTGACACCCTCGGCAGATGATTCGCCATTTCACCCGGTGGATGCAACGAAGAAAAAAGGAAGTTCCCGTCCGGGCCGGGTCGGCCACCGCGGGCTAGGCTCGGACTGCCAATATTGGAGGCTGAAGATGATTCAACCATGGAACCTGTCGGCCATCGCATTGATGTCCGTCCTGGCCATGCCTGCCCGGGCTGGAACGCCGCTACAAGCCGTCGTCTATCTCGCGGAATTGCAATCCGAGCAGATCTACAGAATCAGCCTCGATTGGGATGGCGCAGGCACGCTGACGGTTTCCGAACCCCAATTTGTCGGTACGGCTGCTGCAGGTGGCGGACTTGTTGCATCAGAGACCCTCATATATGTGACCGGAGCAGGTCAGGTCAGTCGTATTGATTTGCGCAACGGCCAGGTCGCGACCGTGCAAAGTTTCAACAATGCCAACACCTGCAGCATCGACCCAACCGGGGAGAATCTCTATTGCGGCTGGCGTTCAGCATTGAGTCGCGTGCCTACCAGCCCGTTCGGCAATGGCACTGCGGTGCAGCTGGCTGGCGACGATGTAGAGATTACTGGCGTGGCATTCACTCCCACTGGCGATAGCTTCTATTCGACCGGCACCGAGGCCTTCAATGGTGACTTTGGCAGCCTCGATCTGGATACTGGACAAACCATGCGCCAGCAGGCCGGCGCCTTTGCTACCGGTCTGGCATGGGACGCCTACACACAGAAAATACTGATTGCCGGCCTTGGCCGGTCGAGATTGGTCGATCCCGCAGCGCCAGCGGTCATCCATAGCCAGCGCGATGACAGCGCAAGCGAAAACTATCTCTCGCTCAGTCCGGATGGCTTGGGTCATGCCATCGGCACCCGCTGCTGCATCGCCAGCCCTCGATTGGTCCTGCTCGACTACTCCAGCACGGGGAACCTGGCAGATCCGCAGACCGTGATCGTCTCCGTCCCGATTGCCGACCTGACATTTCTGAGCGGACAAGCCATCTTCGCTGGAGACCGCATCTTTCACAGCGCATTCGAAGAGGGTGAGCCATGAACCGGCTTCATCGTGATCAGCATCGAAAGGAGGGCGTGCCAGCTGCGTGCAGCGCGGCAGCAGGAGCGCAACTGGCTGGCCCGGTAAACGTTGCTGGAATCCACATTCCCAGTCACGGCGGGCGATGGCACAAGGTGCTGATTCCTGCCCTTGCCCTTGTCACGCTGGTTTGCTCGAATGCGGCACCCGCGATTGATGGCGCCTACGACCCGGGTTATGCCCTGGGCGGAAGGCGCACGGTTTCTGCTGCGGGCTATCACTCCCTGGTGGGGGTGCACTTGCGCCCGGACCGTCGCGCCCTGCTCGCCGGATCCTGCAGCGGTTTCGCTACGAATGGCTCCATTGTTACCACACTGTGCGCCGCGGAACTCTCCACCGAAGGCGCATTGACCGACTATGGTCCACCTCCAGCGGATACCGTCGGCGGCGCAGTAGCGATGACCGAGCTGCAACCGCAGCAGCCTGGGGAGTCCTTCTACGCGAACGACTCTGCTATAGACGGCAATGGTCGCCTGCTGATAGCCGCAGAAACCATATTCAATGGCTCTTCAAGGGCAAGTCTGGCTTTACTGGGTCCGCGGGGCGATGTGCTTGCAGGCGTGTTCGTAAGGGCACCCGGCACCAACGAGCTGGACAACGGCCGATTCCAGGCCATCATCGTCGACAGCGAAAACCGAGCCGTAGTGGCAGGGTCGGTGCGTCGCACCAACGGTCGCTATTCACTACTCGTCATGCGATTCAACTCAGATTTGAATCCGGATCCAACGTTTGGCAACAACGGTTCCGTGCGCGTCGACTACGTCGACCGCAACAGCAATGCAGCAGACATCGAAATCGACAGTCAGGGTCGAATCCTCGTCCTTTGCAACCAGTGGGAAACAGATTTTTTCGCCACGTTCAATACGCTGTATCGCTTCACCTCAACCGGTGCTATCGATACGACGTTCGGCTCAGGCGGAGAGACCACGATCGGCTCCACGATCGACGCACAGGCGGGCGGGCTGGCCATCGACGCCAGCGATCGCCCGATCGTTCTGGGCACTACGGAAGATCCATTCCAGGGCGATACTGACCTCTATGTCGCCCGATTCCTGCCCGATGGCAATCCGGACATCAGCTTCTATCCCATCCCGGGTTTCGGTGGCGGGTACAGGGTGATCGAAGCTGAAGTCGAGCTTAGCCTCGGCCCCAATGAGGCGCCGGGAGATGTAGTGATCCAGACAAATGGCAAGATCCTGCTGGTGGCAACGGCGCTACGCATTGATGGCGGGGGTGGCAGCTACTTCTTCAGCATGCGCCTGCTTGCCAATGGGAACAACGATCCCGGCTATGGTGTTGGCGGAGCCGGGGTCGGAACCTACGCAGGCGCGCCCTCAGCAGGATTCGGAGATACGGGCGTCGCGCAGGTGCTCGATCCGACAGGATTCCTGTACGTTGCAGGCGAATCGCGCAGCACCGACCAGTTCTCGATTCCCGCATTTGGCATCGCGCGCCTGCAGAACATGGACGCCGTCGAACCCAGCCTTTTTGCAAATGGATTCGACTGAGCCTGCCCGGCCAGGGGACTATCGATACTTTGCGAGTTCCTCCGAGAGTTGCTCTGGCGAGAAGCCCGAAAAGCGCCTGCCATTGATCAGGATCAGCGGCGTACCCCTGCCGCCCTGGGCCTGCCATTCCGCTCGCGCTACCTCGGAGGTTTCGATGTCCCGTTCTTCCCAGGTCAGGTTCTGATTTTCAAACCAGTCTCGGGCCTGAGCGCAGTAGCCGCAGGTCCTGGTCGAGTACATCACGATATCGAGGTCAGGCTTTGCCGCTTCGCTGGCCAGGGCCTCGGAAGAACAGGTCAACGCGGAAAATGCTCCAGCGCAGATGACAATCAGGGACAGCAGCGCACGTTGCAGCATTTTCCACCTCATCACGTTGTGCCGTTCTCGGCGATGAGGGTAAGAGTGCCTTGCGCACATTTAGTTCCTGCTGGCTTCCCATGGCCGGCGTTTCAAACGGATCAGGTGCGCAAATGGCGGGCCTGGCGGACAGGGGTCGAGCCGGCATCCCTCTTGCGTGGTGTCACGCGTGCAGTTGCACCGACTTCAAAGCGCAAGCGGCTGCGTCCTCCGGTGCCGCGATAGTCGGAGATCAGGGCATCGCCAATCCCGGTGGCATCGAGTTCGCGCACCTTGCAGAGATACTCGTGCAGCAGATGCACAAGACGTTCCTGGGCCAGGGCATGGGTTTGCCCGGTTCTCGCGTAAAGCCAGTCGCTGAATCCGAGAAAGTGCTGAAACGGATTGCCCTCGAGCAGCAATGGCAGGGTCCTGGGATAGCGCCCCGAATTGGCCACGATGTCCCAGTAGCGCGAAAAGCGCGACAGCCGCTGCATCGTGGCAAAGTCGATGGCTGCGGTAGAAAGGATGTTGTACGGAGGATCCGGATTGAAGCGCAGTCCGAACTCCCGTGTATGCCGCGCGATAGGTGCGCCACGCAGGCGCTTGAGTATGCCGAACTGGATTTCGTGCGGAGCCAACTGGACCAGCCGGTTGAATCCATCGGCAAATCCGCTCATGTCTTCGCCTGGCAAGCCGGCGATCAGGTCCACATGGAGGTGGGCCTTGGAGTGTTCTCGCAGCCAGGCGATGTTTGCGGCTGCCACCTCGTTCTTCTGTCGTCGTGACACGCGCGCCTGTACGACCGGATCAAAACTCTGGATTCCGATCTCGAACTGGATCGTGCCCGCCGGAAATCGCGAAACGGCCTCTTTCAGACGCTCGGGCAAATGATCCGGGATCAGCTCGAAGTGGACGAATGGGGGATCTTCCGGTGCTGCGGCAATCTTGGCGAGAAAGAATTCGAGAATGGCCAGGGAAGTGTCGACCTTGAGATTGAAGGTGCGATCGACGAACTTGAACTGGCGCGCGCCACGTGCGTGAAGCGACTCAAGGTCGGCCAGAAAAGTCTCCAGCGGAAACGGCCATGCGGTCTTGTCCAGTGCTGACAGGCAGAACTCGCACTTGAACGGACAGCCGCGCGATGCCTCGACATAGAGGTGCCGCTTGTCAACATCTTCTTCGGTGTATTCGGAATACGGCGACGCGATGGCGGGTAGCGGCGCCTGCACGCCGGCGATGACCCTTGTTGGCGGCGCCTCACCCGACATCAGCTGGCGCACCAGACTGGCGAAGCTGACGTCGCCCCAACCGGTAATGACATAGTCAGCCAGGGCGCAGATGCGCTGCTCCTCGATCTCGAAGCTGACTTCCGGGCCACCGAGGACGATGATCAGCTCCGGCGCGACAACCTTGAGCTGCGCTACAAGCCGGGTCGTTTCCTCGACGTTCCAGATGTACACCCCGATCCCGAGGATGCGGGGTTGTGATTCGAGGATCCTTTCGACGATCTCTTCGGTTTTCTGGCCAGTCACGAACTCGCGAATGAGCGAGGACTCGCGCCACTTGCCCAGGTTCGCGCGCAGGTAGCGCAAGCCCAGTGAGGCGTGCGCATAGCGGGCGTTGAGCGTGGACAGTACTATCTTGGTCACGCAGGCATTATCGCCATTCCGCATGCAGACAGGTGGGTGAGATCGGGATTTCAAGCCCTGTCGCCGGAAACGGCAGCCGCAATGCCGTCCCGAATAGTCGCGATCGCCGCTCGGCACATGTCCGCTGCAGGCAAGGTTGCATCGACGACCAGCGTGCCCTCGGGAGGGGGATCACGCCGGGTCAACACGTCGTTGACGGTTTCCGGCGTGCGGTCCTGCGCGATATGGCTGTTGCTGGCCAAGTCCCTGGCGACGCGCTCCCTGGCCAGATCGGGCGGGCACTCGACCAGCAGCGGAATGGTCACGATGCCGTGCTTGGCAGCCACTTCCGCCACCCGGTCCAATTCGCTGCGGCGTGAAAAGGTCATGCCGTCTATGACGCTGCCGGCGCCGAGCATGCAATTGATCTCGAGTGCGAGCAGCAGGCTCCTGTAGGCTGCCCGCTTTTCGATGAAGCTGTAGTTGCAGCGCGGAAACATCGCCGCCCTGATCCGATCACGGCAGACCCGGCGCAAGCCGAGCTGATCTTCGATTGCACGCGCGACCACGCTCTTGCCTGCGCCCGGCAATCCCATCACGGCGATCACGATGGGCCGCACGCCACGTTCAGCCCGCAGTGGAAATGCCTCACCCGTCGGTTCCGAATTCGATGCCGCAGCTGGGCTGTGTTGCGTCGACATGGGTCCCTACCCTTGCGTCTTCCGAATCAACCATCCGTGCCAGAGACTGCCACGAGCGTGCGCCATTGACCATTTCCGGATGCGTGCCGGCTCGGCCTGCTGGCCTGAATACACCAATGCCGCGATAATCGGGTTTCGAGGATTCAGGTTGAACATGGCCAAGCGACAGCTCCATATCAAGCGATACCTGATCACCGGCCTGCTTACTTTCGTGCCGCTGTGGCTGACCTGGCTGGTCTTCAAGTTCGTTTTCGAACTCCTGTCAGAAGTCAGCGCACCTCTGGTCGCCTGGATGATCAGTGTGCTAGGCAGCAGCTGGCCGGCCACGGGGGAATTCCTGGGCCAACCCTGGCTGATATCCCTGTGCGCGTTCGTTATTACCGTTGTTTCGCTATACCTGGTGGGTTTTGCCGCCAACTTTGTGCTCGGGCGACGACTCATCGAAGGCATGGAGAGCCTTATCCAGCGCATTCCGATCGTGCACTCCATTTACGGCGGCACCAAGAAGCTCATGTCGGTGCTGCAGAACAAGCCGAGTGGAACCCAGCGCGTTGTTCTCATAGATTTCCCGTCGCCGGACCTGAAATCGATCGGCTTCGTTACCCGGGTGTTCCGCGACACCGGCGGACGCGAGCTGGCCGCGGTCTACGTGCCGACGACGCCGAATCCCACCGGGGGATACCTCGAAATCGTTCCGGTCGAACGCTTGACTGCAACCGACTGGAGCGTGGATCAGGCGATGGCCTTCCTGCTTTCAGCGGGTGCGGTCGGCGCGGATACCCTGCCGTTCACGATTCGCTGGAATGATGCTGCGGGACTGCCCGGGGAGGCGGATCCAGACAGGGATACTGTCTGAATCCTCGCTTCATGCAGGGCTGGGCTCTACTCGGACTTGGCTGAATCCATCTTGATCAGAGCCTGCTCGGGCGCCTCGCAGCGACGCAGCATGTAGCGCTCGGCCTGGCGAATCGGCAAGCAGTCGATCTCGTTCGGGATCGGATCATCGTTCATCGCCGCTGGCTGGCAGCTCATGCCGGTGGCGGCAAAACTGTAGTACTTCATGTAGTCGGCAACCATGGCATCGGAAACCTCCCGCTGGTTGGGCGTCATGGCCTTTTCCAGTTCCTTCACCACGTACTGGTACTTCGGGAAGATGACCTGGGCTGCCATCTTGAGCCAGGCGTATCCCTTCAGGTCATCCTGCTGCACGCCGTTGCCGTCGATATACATGCGGCCCAGAGCCGATTGGCTTTGCACGTCGCCGGCGCAGGACAGACGCTGGAATTGCGCAAATGCCTTGTCGTAGTCCTTGTTGCTGTAGGAAACGGCGGCATCGCGACGCATGTCCTCATAGGCTGAAGGAAACACGGGCTCGAATACTTTCAGATCAGTCGTGTTCTGAGCGATGGCGGTTGAGGAGGCGGCCATTGCGAGCAGAAAAATCAGGGAGCTTTTCGATGACATGGCAATTTCCTTCTATCTGGGGTTCAGGTATTGGCCAGCGCGCATCGGCCGGACAGCCGGGCTGAGCACCGAGTTTCCAGTGCACGAAGAGTATCGTCCTCACGGCAGCTGCAGGCAATACTTAGGTCGGAATGCACGCTGGCCGCCCCCGCCAGTGACCTTCGACACTGCAGTTCCTGGCCGTCCAGGCCTACAATTACGGGGTTCGGGAGACGTTTCAGCGTCCCGCTCGGCATTTCCCGCGAGCCAACAACCCTCTGCCTGGTGCCTGGATGGTCCTTCAGGCCAGGCACCCCATTCGTTCAACAGGAGTCCCCATGACTAGCAAGCGACTGAAACCACTGACCACCGCAATGGCGATTGCCGTTGCCCTGGCCGGCTGCGGGCAGAAATCGCCGCCCCCCCAGCAGGAAGCGGATACTGCGGCGCCCGCACCGGCAGCCGCGGTAGAAGCGCCTGATCATGTCGCTTTCGACATCAGCGAACTCGATACCGCGATCAATGCCTGCAACGACTTTGACGGCTTCGTCAACTCCAAATGGGTTGCCGCCAACCCGATCCCGGACGACCGTACGCGTTGGGGCGCGTTCGATCAGTTGCGCGAGGCAAGCCTCAAGACACAGCGCGAGATTGTCGAAGCCACGGCCAAGTCCGATGCGCCGATCGGCACCATCGAGCAGAAAATCGGTGCGCTCTACAGTGCTGCCATGGACGAAGCCGCCATTGACGCCGCCGGCGTCGAACCGATCAAGCCGGAGCTGGCCAGGATAGATGCGCTGGCCTCACGAGAAGATGTCGTCGAGTATCTGGCCGACAGTTTCTCGCGCGGACAGGGCACTCTGTTCTTTTTTGGCGCGGAAACCGATTTCAAGAACTCCACGCGCAAGATCGCCTACGCATTCCAGGGCGGCCTGGGCCTGCCGACACGCGACTACTATGAGGACGCCGAGCATGCCGAGCTGCGCGACGCCTACGTCGACCATGTGGCTCGCGTGCTCGAGCTGACCGGCGTCGATGCCGAGTCCGCCAGGAAGCAGGCAAAATCCGTGCTTGCCTTCGAAACGCGCCTGGCCAAGGCATCGCTGGCACCGGTCGAATTGCGCGTTCCCGAAAATCAGTACAACTTCGTCAGCATCGAGGAAGCCAACAAGATCACGCCGCACTTCGACTGGAAGGCGTTTTTCGCCGCGCAAGGTGCCAATGTCACCGACGGATTCTCGCTGTCGCAGCCGAAGTTCTTCGCAGAGATCGACAGCATGCTGGCCAATGTCCCGGTTGCCGACTGGCAAGCGTATTTGCGCTACCAGTACGCGGACAGCGCCTCGCCCTACCTTTCCACTCCGTTCCAGCAGGAACACTTCGCCTTCCACAAGGAAAAGCTGAACGGGCAGAAGGAAAACGAGCCACGCTGGAAGCGTGCACTGAGCACGGTCAACGACCAGCTCGGCATGGCCCTCGGTGAGCTGTATGTCGCGCAGGCATTCCCGCCCGAAGCCAAGGCGCGTGCGCAGGAGCTGGTCGACAATCTGCAGGCCGCCCTGAAGACGCGCATCGAGAATCTGGACTGGATGAGCGACACCACCCGCGAAAAGGCGCTGGAAAAGTGGGCGACGTTCCTGCCCAAGATCGGCTACCCGGAAAAATGGCGTGACTGGTCGGGCCTCGACATCAGCGGCGACAACTACTTTTCCGACGTGGCCGCCGCGGTCAAGTTCAACTACGACTACGATATTGCCAAGATCGGCAAACCGACTGATCGGCTGGACTGGGGCATGACGCCGCAGACCGTCAACGCCTACTACAACCCGACCGACAACACGATCAATTTCCCGGCCGCTATCCTGCAGCCCCCGTTCTTCGACGCCAAGGCCGACGATGCGATCAACTATGGCGGGATCGGTGGCGTGATCGGACACGAGGCCAGCCACGGCTTCGATGACCAGGGCAGCCAGTTCGATGCCGAAGGCAACAATACCAACTGGTGGACCGATGAAGATCGCGCCGCCTTCGAGCAACGCACCGGCAAGCTGGTTGAACAGTTCAACGGCTACGAGCCGCTGCCTGGCAAGTTCATCAACGGACAGCTGACCCTTGGCGAGAACATTGCCGACCTGGGCGGCCTGTCGATTGCCTACGATGCGCTGCAAGTGGCGCTGAAGAAGGACCCTGCGGAAGCTTCGGAGAAAATCGACGGTTTCACTCAGGACCAGCGATTCTTCCTCAACTGGGCACGTATCTGGCGTGGACACGCGCGCGAGAAGCGACTGGAAGTGCTACTCAATACAGACCCGCATTCACCGGCCAATTTCCGTGCCATCGGCGCCCCATCGAACATGCCGGCGTTTGCGGCAGCGTTTGAATGCAAGACGGGCGATGCCATGGTCCGAGATGGCGACAAGCAAGTGAAAATCTGGTAACTAGTCGCTGCAGGCCGCCACGTTCGATCGAGCGTGGCGGCTTTCAACGAGTGACCAATCGGCCTCGTCATCGCAGCCCTGAAGAGGGGAACCGTTCGGAGCCGATTCCGTGAAGCAAGACACTTCCCGTCGATTCCCCGAGCAGCCAGGCTACGAAATCCGCTGATGATGCCTGTCGACGCCGTCATCACCTGGGTGGATGGATCCGATCCGGCGCATCAGGAGAGGCTTGCGAACCACCTGGCTGCTGCAGGCATTTCCCGACCGCCCGAAGCGCACAGCACGCGCTTCAACGATGCAGGCGAAATCGAATACTGCATTCGCTCGATACTCCGATTCGCCCCCTGGTTCCGCAAGATACATATCGTCTCCGATGCGCAGACGCCCGCGATCCTTGATCGATTGGCCGGCACGCCATTCGCCGATCGTTTTCGTGTAGTCGACCACCGTCAGATATTCAGGAATTTCGAACAGCACCTTCCCACTTTCAACAGCCGCTCGATCATCAGCATGCTTTGGCGGATCGAGGATCTGGCCGAGCAGTTCGTCTACTTCAACGACGACATGTTCCTGCTGCGCGATGTCACTCCGGATGACTTTTTCCGCGAAGGCAGGGTGGTCCAGCGCGGATCGTGGCGGATGCAGTCCGACGCGACCATACCCGGCCGCCTGATGAACGCATTGAAACGCCTGCGCGGAAAACGAAAGGATCGAGTAGGCAACCTCGACTCCCAGCAGATGAGTGCGCGTATCGCCGGTTTCCCCGATCGCTACTATCGCCTGTACCACAACCCGTTCCCGATGCGCCGATCGACACTGCAGACCTTCTTCGGCGAACACCCCGACTTGCTCGAGAAGAACTGCAGCTATCGGCTGCGCTCGAACGAGCAATTCAAGACCGAAGCCGTCGCGACCCATCTCGAGTTCCTGCACGACAACGCCATCGTCGACAACAGCCTGCATGTCGTCCAACTCAAACCCAGCGAACAACTGCCAGCCAGAGTCCGCAGCAAGATGAGCAAGGCGGACTTTGACGAAAGCGCTGCATTCGTATGCGTGCAAAGTCTGGAACTGGCAGCAGAGCCGTTGCAACGCGAGATCGTCGAATGGCTGGATCGCAGGATTGGTTCGACCGAAAGCTGACAGTTGATGCGCTCCACCCATCCGGCAAATTGCCGCGAAACCGTCGATACATGTTTATGCCTGCAGCCAGAGAGGGGATAATCCTCGGCCCACCTGAAATTCCCTGAATGCCGATGGCTCTGGTTCCTGGTCAACGCTACATCTCGAATGCCGAACCCGAGCTTGGCCTGGGTACCCTGATTCGTATCGAGGGCCGCAGCGTGCAGTTGCTGTACGCAACGGCCGGCGTCCTGCGCCAGTATGCCGTTCACAGCGCACCTATCGCCCGGGCCGAGTTCCGCACAGGCCAGAAGGTTGCGGGCAAGGGCATCAGCCTGGTCATCGAGAAAGTCACCGACGAAGAAGGCCTGCTCGTCTATCACGGCGGTGGCAAGAGCCTGAACGAAGCGGAGCTTGATGATAGCCAGTCGATCTCGAGGGCCGATGAGCGCCTCATTTCGGGTCGTGTCGATCGGGCCGATCGATTCGATTTCCGTCAGGAAGCGCTGTTGCGTCGCGCGGATGCGCTGCGTTCACCCGCCTGGGGTCTCGAATCGGCGCGCATCGACCTCATCGCACATCAGTTGCGCGTTGCCGAGATTGCGGCCTCGCGTCAGCCTCTGCGTATCCTGCTCGCAGACGAGGTCGGTCTCGGCAAGACCATCGAAGCCGGCATGATCCTGGCCCGCCTGCTCGCCAGCGGGCGTGTCGGCCGCGTGCTCGTGTTGCTGCCCGAAAGCCTGGTCTACCAGTGGTTCGTCGAACTGCTGCGGCGTTTCAACCTGCAATTCTCTCTGTTCGACGAGGAACGCTGCGAATCGATCGAGACCAGTGATCCGGGGCGCAATCCCTTTCAGGATGAACAACTCGTCATCGCCAGCATCGGCTTCCTCAGTGGCTCGGCCAAACGCAGCAAACAGGTCACCGAGGCTGGCTGGGACCTCATCATCGTCGATGAGGCGCACCATCTGGCCTGGGCGCCGGAATCGGCCAGCCCCGAATATCGGCTGGTCGAATCGCTGGCCTTGCGTGCACCCGGTCTGATCCTGCTGACAGCGACTCCCGAGCAACTGGGTCGCAGCGGGCATTTCGCGCGCCTGCGCCTGCTCGATCCCGCCCGCTACCACGATCTCGGTGCCTACATTGCGGAAGCCGAGGGTTACGCCGAGCTTTCCGGGATCGCCGACAAGCTCAATGACGGCGAGGCGTTGTCTGTCGGCGACTGCAATGAGCTGTCGCGCCGCCTTGGCGAGGACGAGCAAATGGCTGGTCTGCTGGCGACTCCCATGGATGCCGCGGCTGCCAACACCCTGCTCGACGCCTTGATCGATCGGCATGGCACCGGCCGTGTCATGTTTCGCAACCGGCGTGCGCAAGTGGGCGGCTTTCCACGCCGTGTTCCCCAGCTTGTCGCGCTGGAAGGCAGCGAACTCGACGACGGGCAGCGCCAACATCTTCTCGCTGAATTCCATGCCGACCTGCAGGTCAGCGCGCCGGAGATCGAGCTGCCTTACGCCAACGATCCGCGCCTGACCTGGCTGCTCGACATGATCGACAGGCTGGGTGACGAGAAATTCCTGCTCATCTGCAGAAGTCAGGCCAAGGTACTTGCGCTCGAGGAAGTACTGCGCATGCGCAGTGGCGTGAAAGTCGCGCGATTCCACGAAGGCATGAGCCTGCTTCAGCGCGATCGCAATGCCGCCTATTTCGCCGACAAGGAAGGGGCCCGATTGCTGCTGTGCTCCGAAATCGGTTCCGAGGGTCGCAACTTCCAGTTTGCCCATCATCTGGTGCTCTGGGATCTGCCGCTTGATCCGGACCTGCTCGAACAGCGCATCGGACGTCTCGACCGTATCGGTCAGAAGCACGACATCATCCTCCATGCGTGTGCGTTTTCGGGAACCGCGCAACATGCCCTGATGCGCTGGTATGACCTGGGTCTGGATGCATTCCGCAGCAGCCCGTCCGACGGCCGAGAGCTGCTCAAGCGCTACGGGGAACGCCTCGTGCAACTGGCCGAGCAGCACGCGCATGGTGGCGAGGACGCCGATTCCGAGCTGGATGCCCTGATCGGCGAGACACGCGCGACGCATGAGGAGCTGTCCGCTCTGGTCAATAGCGGTCGAGATCGACTGCTGGAACTGGCAAGCGCTCGGCAGGCGGATGCGGATCGCCTGCGAAAGGCGCTTGCCGACGCCGATGCGAATCTGGCCAATGACGAATTCATCCTGCGCCTGTTCGAGCAATTCGGCATCGAAAGTGAAGAGCACGCCCCGCGCGTTGTCGTGCTGGATCCGGAATACCTCAGTACCGATGGCTTCCCGGGCCTCAAGGACGGCCCGCAGCAAATCACGTTCGACCGTGCGGTTGCGCTGGCCCGCGAGGATCTGCCCCTGCTGCGCATGGACCATCCCATGGTCAGCGGATCCATCGATCTGTTGCTGGAAGGCGAGCACGGCAATGCCTCGTTCCTGGTCGATGAAGCCTTGCCCGGGCGCTCGGCCTTGCTCGAGTGCGTCTTTGTGCTGACCTGTGTTGCGGATCGGGAGTTGGCCATCGACCGCTACTTGCCGCCGTTGCCGATTCGCATCGTCGTCGATACGCGACTGCTTCCGCGCAACGACTACAAACCGAGCGCGGAATGCGTGCGACGATCGGCCGATCGCGCCATCGAATATTCGCGCTACCGCAAGCTGTTGACCAAGCTGGTCAAGCCGATGCTGGCTCATGCCGAGACCCTGGCCCGCGAGCGTGCCCAGATCGAGATCGGCGCCGCATTGACGCGGGTCGAGCGCGAACTCGGAGACGAGCATGCCCGTCTTGTCGCGCTGGCCCGGGTAAACCCGGCTGTTCGTGAAGAGGAAATCGAGGCGATCGACGCGGAGCTGGAAGCGCTGCGCACGGCCATTCCGCAAGCGGGGCCGAGGCTCGACGCAGTGCGCTTCATCTGCAGCGCGGATTTTCTCAACCTCGCCTGATACAGCAACGAGACGGCAACGCGAGACGAGCGTCCGCAGCCTGAATCATCGTTCGCTCCTTTTCGCAGGGGTGGGTCTCGGACCCTCCCGCCCTGATCCGGAATCCCGCGAACAAGCTGGAAGCGGGCGAGTCTGAGACTCGCCCCTACGAACGAATCGACGAGCATCGCGACTGAAGTCGCTGCTACAGGCTCAGGGTAGGGTTATTGTTGCGCCGGGCGAATGGATCACATTCGAAGTCGCTGGTCGCAGTGTCCATGCACGCGGCCGCTTCCCGAATCCCGAATCCCGAATCCCGATTCCCGGCCTCCAATCAAGCCACCTTCGACTGGCGCATCATCAGTGCGAACAGATCAGCGAGCTTGTCGCGCATCTCGCGCCGGTCGACGATCATGTCGATGGCGCCATGTTCGAGCAGGAACTCAGAACGCTGGAACCCCTCCGGCAGGGTTTCACGAACGGTCTGCTCGATGACTCGCGCGCCGGCGAAACCGATTTGTGCCTTGGGCTCGGCAACGTTGATATCGCCGAGCATGGCAAAACTCGCCGACACCCCTCCGGTAGTTGGATCGGTCAACACCGAAATGAACGGCAGCCCGGCGGCACGCAGGCGTCCCAGCGCCGCAGAAGTCTTCGACATCTGCATCAGCGAAAACAAGCCTTCCTGCATGCGCGCGCCACCGGTTGCACTGAAGCAGACCATGGGCATGCGCTCGGCAAGAGCGAGTTCGGCCGTGCGCGTGAATTTCTCGCCCACCACGGAACCCATGGACCCGCCCATGAACGCGAAATCGAATGCGCAAGCGGCCAATGGGCGTCCATTGAGCAGGCCTTGCATGGCGACCAGAGCGTCCTTTTCGCCGGTTGCCTTCTGCGAGGCGACGACACGATCCTTGTACTTCTTCGAATCCCTGAACTTGAGCGGATCGACCGGCTCCAGTCCGCCGAACACCTCGATGGCGCTGCCTGCGTCGAGCAAGGCTTCGAGCCGTCTGCGCGCACGAATCTTGTGGTGATGCGTGCAGCGTGGGCAGACCATCAGGTTGTTTTCCAGCTCCGGTCCGTAAAGCACGGCACCGCACCCGTCGCACTTCTCCCACAGGCCCTCGGGCACCTTTCCCTTGCCTGTGCCCTTTGTGCGGATTCGTGGTGCCATGAGTTTCTGCAGCCAGTTCATCGTGTTTCTCTCTCCGGAATCATGTGGCGACCCGGAACCGGTATTCTGATTCCTGCGCCTGGGTGCTTCTAGGCTGACAAGCCGTCAAGCGCGGATCGTATCGGGCCAAGAAAGCCCGACGCTGCGGCAACCGCTGCCTCAGTATCGGCTGCTTCAGCCAGTTTGGCCACCAGCGCACTGCCGATGACAACGGCATCGGCATGCTCGGCAATACGAACGGCACCGGCGGCATCGCGCACGCCAAAGCCGACTGCGACAGGTATGTCGCCGCCCTGCTTGATTTCTTCCACGCGCTTGCCGACTGCATCAGGATCGAGACGGTCCGCTCCGGTGATTCCGGCAAACGACACGTAGTAGACAAAGCCCTGTGCCTGGGTACGGATAGCGGCCAGTCGGCGTTCGGTTGTGGTCGGCGCAACCAGGAAGATCTGGTGGATTCCGGCATCACGAAGCAGGCTGATCGACGCGGACTCTTCGACCGGGAGGTCGACGATGAGAACCCCATCCACGCCGGCTTCCTGCGCGATGCGGGCGAATTTTGCATAGCCGAAGATCTCGATCGGATTCAGGTACCCCATGAGCACGACCGGTGTTGCCGTGTCGCGCTGGCGGAATTCGGAGACCCATTCAAGCACCTGGGTCACGCCGGCGCCGCGTGCGATTGCGCGTTCGCTGGAATGCTGGATGGTCGGTCCGTCTGCAACCGGATCGGAATAAGGCACGCCGAGCTCGATCAGGTCGGCACCCGCCGCAACCAGGGCATGCATGACCGGCACGGTCGACTGCATCCCGGGATCGCCAGCGGTGATGAACGGGATCAGTCCCTTGCGCCGTGACTTGCTCAGCTCGGCGAATCGCTGTTCGATGCGTCCGCTCACAACGCGATGCCCTCGCGCGCCGCAATCGTGTGCACGTCCTTGTCGCCACGCCCGGACAGGTTGCACAGGATGAGCTGGTCCCTGGGCAGGGTCCTGGCGAGTTTCATCGCCTGGGCGATGGCGTGACTCGATTCGAGCGCGGCCAGGATTCCCTCGGTTCGCGCCAGTTCGTGGAATGCGGCCAGGGCCTCGTCATCGGTGACGCCAACGTAGCTGGCCCGGCCGCAATCCTTTAGGAAAGCATGTTCGGGACCGACGCCGGGGTAGTCCAGTCCGGCTGAAATCGAATGCGTCTCGGTCACCTGGCCATTGTCGTCGCAGATGACGTAGGTGCGATTGCCATGCAGCACGCCGCGTCGGCCCGCTGCCAGCGAAGCGGCGTGGCGGCCGGTTCCGATGCCCTCGCCAGCGGCTTCGGCACCCACCATGGCAACCTCGCGATCATTCAGGAAGGCGTGGAAGAGCCCGATCGCATTCGAGCCTCCGCCCACGCAGGCGGTCAGCACGTCCGGCAGTCTGCCGTATTGCTCGAGCATCTGGGCGCGGGCTTCGCGTCCGACCACTGCATTGAAATCGCGCACCATCATCGGGTACGGATGCGGCCCTGCTACCGTGCCGATGATGTAGAAGGTATCGGCGACGTTCGTGACCCAGTCGCGCATGGCTTCATTGAGCGCATCCTTGAGCGTCTTCGATCCCGAGACAACCGGAACGACTTCGGCACCGAGCAGCTTCATTCGATAGACATTGATCTTCTGCCGCTCGATATCGACCGCACCCATGTAGACCACGCAGTCGAGACCGAATCGCGCGCAGACGGTCGCCGTCGCCACGCCATGCTGGCCGGCGCCCGTCTCTGCAATGATGCGTCGCTTGCCCATGCGACGTGCCACCAGAGCCTGACCAATCGTGTTGTTGATCTTGTGCGCACCGGTGTGGTTCAGGTCCTCGCGCTTGAGCAGGATCTGGGCGCCTCCGATTTTCCGCGACAAGCGCTCGGCGTGATAGATCGGCGAGGGCCGACCAACATAGTGCTTGAGGTCGCGTTCGAACTCGGCGATGAACTCGGGATCCTCGCGTAGCCCGAGATAGGCCGCGGTCAACTCCTCCAGCGGCGGCATCAGCGTTTCCGGCATGTAGATGCCACCGTAGTCGGCGAAGCGCCCGTGCACGTCGGGATAGGCGTGATAGTCGTCGATGTGGATCGGCTTGTTCATTTTTCGGATTGCTCAATCAGTTTCGACGGCACGCACTGCCGCCACAAAGGCACGCATTCTTTCGGCATCCTTGATTCCGGGTGCCGACTCTATTCCGCTGGAGACATCGACCGCGTAAGGCCGCATCTGCCGAATCGCTGCGGCAACATTTGCCGCGTCCAGACCGCCTGCGAGAATCAGCGGCTGCTCCAGCAAGGGCCGTCTCGACCAGTCGAAGCGAAGACCTTGTCCGCCCGGCTCACCCGACCGATGCGCATCGAGCAGAAAGCCGCTGGCCCCGGGGTAGCTGGCCGCATAGCTTGCCACATCGGCGACCGATGCCATCGGCACGGCCTTGATGAACGGCTTGCCATAGCCCGCGCAGTCGGCAACCGCCTCTTCCCCGTGGAACTGGAGCAGGGATGGGTTGACGATTGAAGTGACCTCGCGAACCCATGCCGGCTCGTCATCCATGAAAAGAGCGACTGCCGTGATGAATGCAGGCAGGGCCCGAATGATCGCCCTGGCGGAATCGGGTTCGACAAATCGTCGACTGCCGCGCGTGAATACGAAGCCCAGCGCGTCCACACCGAGATCGGCTGCGACCTGCGCGTCTCCCTGACGCGTGATCCCGCAGAACTTGATGCGCATGCGAGTCATGTTGCGCTGACCTCGTCGGGCAGACCGCAAGCGGGCGGGTAGACCGGGGCCATGAAGCACAGTCCCGATGCCGAGGCAGTCGGGCCGGCGAGACTGCGATCGCGTCCCCTCAGCAACTGGTCGATCCAGTCTTCCGGCATTTCGCCGCGCCCCACCGGCAACAGGGAACCCACAATGTTTCGCACCATGTGGTGCAGGAACGCATTCGCCTCGATGTCGATCTCGACGCGATCAGCGCAGCGGCGTATCTCCAGAGAGCGAAGGTTCCGGAATGGCGTGCGCGACTGGCACGCGACGGTGCGAAACGCGCTGAAATCGTTCTCGCCCAGCAAGACACGGCTGGCACGCTGCATCGCCTCGGCATCCAGGGGCCGTCGTTCCCAAGCCACATAGCGCGCGTCCAGTGCCGGCCGCGCCAGTCGATTGAGAATGGTGTAGCGGTAGCGTCTTGCGATGGCCCCATAGCGAGCGTGGAAGTCGTCGGCAACAGGAACAGCCCAGCGCACACCCACTGCGACAGGCAATCGTGAGTTCGCCCCCAACAGCCAGCTTCGCGTGGTCCTGTCCGAGTCGCTGTCAAAGTGGACCACCTGACAGCGCGCATGAACACCGGAGTCGGTGCGACCGGCGCAAGTGACGGTCACGGCATGGTCGGCGACATGCGAGAGCGCTTCCTCCACGGCACCCTGCACGGTCGGGCCGTGGGACAGACGCTGCCAACCGAGGAAATCCGTGCCGTCGTACTCGATGCCAAGCGCGATGCGCAATGCATACTCCGCAGTGTTGAAGAGGGCGAATTCTAGCCCGTATGGGTGGCGAGAGGCGCCGATGATCCGGCCACGGGCGGGCCGCACGAGTGCTTTTCCCCCTTGCAGCAAGGCCGCAGGCGACTCGGCTATCGCCCCTCCTGTCTGACCGGATTCGCGTGCGCGACGGATAACCACTGCTGGCACTGCCGACGTAATCGTCCGGCACTAGCGCTGTTGCTGCTGCACTGCTTCGGCCAGCCATTTCGGTCCTGCAAGAAGCAGGATCCCGCCGCTCACAGACAACGAGGCCGGGGATGTCCCCGGCCTCGATCAATCGCGTGGATCTCGACTCAGCCGATTTCGCTGATCAGCTTGCGTGCTTCATCCTGCTGCGACGAGTTGCCCTCGGCAAGGACCTCCTCGAGCATCGAGCGCGCGCCTTCCGGATCGCCCATGTCGAGATAGGCCTTGGCCAGATCGAGCTTGGTGCCGATGGCATCTTCGCCCGCAAAGAATTCCTCGTCGGAAACGTCGCCGTCGGGTTCGTCCATGTCTGCTCCCTCCCCGTCATCCTCGACTCTCGATTCAGTCATGGCCGGCGCGTCTTCAATCGGAGGCAGATCGAAACTGAACGACGTGTCGGAACTTGGAGCAGGTTCTGGTGGCCGCGTCTCGCCAAGATCGAAGTCGGATACATCCAGTGCCGGCATGCTGGCGGTCTCGAGGCTGCTCCTCGCCGTCTCCGCGCTCTCGACTTCTTCTTCGAAATCGGGGAAGTCATCCTCAACGGTGTCAGCGGGCTCCTCGAAAGTGTATTCCTCACTTTCCGCCCGATCCGAGTAATTGTCGACAATCGAATCCTGGTTGCTGAAAAGCGGATTGTGGGGAACCAGTTCCTCACCCATCGTGCGAACCTCGCGCCAGCTCACCTCGTTCGGATCTGCCACGTACGCGTACATTTCTTCGGCGGCCGCCTCGAACTTGGCGGTATCGCCTTGTGCGTAATAGAGGCTCAGCAGTTCCAGATGCGCGCCTGCATTGGTCGGATCATCCTGCACCTGTGCGATGAGTTCCTGCTCCTCGGAGTCCGCGTCGGCCAGGGGCGGAGCGCCGATCGGCGAATCACCGAATGCACCCGCGATCGATGTACGCGCAGGGCCGGAAGCCGCAGGCTTGCGCTTGCGCAATCCGAAGATGCCAAGAATGACCAGCAGCAGGCCACCGATCGCCGCTGCACCAAGAACCATGGGTTCGAGATACCACGGCGTGGCCGGCTGGGCTGGCTTGACCGGTGCAACCGGTTTCGCGGTGTCTTTCCCGGGCTCGGCCTTGGCCGGCGCGGGTGGCGGTGCTTTCTCCACAACAACGGGCGGGCTTGGCTCGGGTGCCATGGATGCGGGAGAGGATTCGGATCCGGGAGCTGGAGCCGCTGCATCCACGATCTTGTCTGCTTCAGCGGGGGCAGCTGCTGGTTTTCCACTGTCAGCCAAGGCGGCCGAATCGCTGGTGCCTGACTTGTCGGGTCCGGTGCCGTCTGCATTGCCCCAGATGTCATCCTTGGTGATCGTTGCATCATCGGCCGGTGCAAGCTCTGCCTTGATCGAATCGGACTCGGACTTTGCAGTCGCCGGGGCCTCTGCCTTGACCGCATCCTTTTCCTTGTCGGACGTGTCGGCTTTGGCCATCGCTGCCGCGGCCTTGGCATCCTTTGCTTCCTGCTCCTGCAGTTGCTTGAGCTTTTCGCGCAGCTCGGCGAGCTCCGTGCTCTGCAGGCTGATCAGCTTTTCGTTCTTGCCCTTGATCTCCTCAAGATCCTTGACCCGCGACCTGAGTTCGCTGGATTCCTGTTCCTTGCTGGTCAGGGCTTCCTTGACTCTGGCCAGTTCAGCCTTGCTGGCGACATCACCGGTTCCGCCGGCACGGCCGCCACTCGGACGATCATCGGCATCCTGTCCTGCCTTGCCTTCGCGCGGCGGCACCAGGGCCAGTCGTTCGCTGCTGGCCGAGGTGGCTCCACTGCGCGCCGTGGAGCTCTGGCTGGACGGTGTCGTGTCGGCGACCAGGGTCGGCGCGCTTGAGGCGGCTGCACCGCGCCACTCGTCGATCTGGGCACGCACGGCTGCGGCCGCTTCGCGAGCGCTGCCGCTGGCGGCAATCTCCTCGGCGCTCGGAATGCGCAGCACCGCACCACGCTTGAGTGCGTTGATGTTGTTCTTGAAAAACGCCTGCGGATTGTTCTTCAACAACGCCAGCATCATCTGGTTCACGTTGACGTCGGAGCCCGGCAAGGTCGCCCGTGCGATTTCGCCGAGGGTTTCCCCGGCCGCAACCGGCCCGTACTCATTGCCACCCGCAGTGCGCGTGGCCGGAGCAGGCTTCGCTGGCGCCGGACTGGCCTTGGGCGCGGCGGCTGGCGCTGCCGGTGGCGTCGAGGCCATGGCCGGTTTGGGTGCCGGCTTGGAGGCGGGCAAGGGCTGGGTCGAAGTCGGTGCCGTGGCCTTGGTCGCAACGGCTACCGCGCTGGCTCCCTTCACTGCGGGGGCCATTACCGGCGGGTCGAGCAATACCGTGTATTCGCGCAGCAGGCGTCCCTTGGGCCAATTCGCCTCGAGCAGAAGGCCAAGGAAGGGTTCGCGAACGATTTCGTCGCTGGTCACCTTGATCACTGGCTCACCGCGCGCGTCCTTGCCAATGCTGAACTGGACTGCGACGCCAATGCTGGACCGGCTCAGGCCGACCCGTTCGAAATCGTCCACCGAGGCCAGTCCGACGATCAGCCCCTCGGCTTCTCCCGGGGAACTCTGGATGATCGGAATTTCGGCGACCAACGGCTGATTCAGCCCGGATTTGACCTGGATCGCGCCCAAACCGAGTGCGTACGCATCGGTCACCCCCAACGCGAGCGCGATGGCCAGCGACAATTGCAACGGTCGTTTCATGAACAGGGCTCCCCGGATACGATGCCTATGAACTCTGGGCGGCTCCACACGGAGCCGACCAAACCTCGAAAATGCCTTATAACACAATCGTAACTATAGATCACAGATACGTTTTCACCAATAGTTCGGCGACCTGAACAGCATTCAGGGCTGCGCCCTTGCGAATGTTGTCCGAGACAACCCAGAGATTGATTCCGCGCGGATGCGAAATGTCCTCGCGAATTCGGCCCACGAATACCGCATCCTGGCCAGCAGCGTCACCGACCGGGGTTGGGTAGCCGCCAGGCCTGCGCTCATCGACAAGCTCCACTCCTGGCGCGCTATTTAACAAATTCCGGACCTGTTCTGCCGTGATCTTGTCGCGTGTTTCGAGATGTACGGCCTCCGAATGGCCAAGAAATACCGGGACGCGTACAGCGGTCGCATTGACCTGGATGCGCTCGTCGTCGAGGATCTTCCGTGTTTCCCAGACCATTTTCATTTCTTCGCGTGTGTAGCCGTTGTCCTGGAATTCATCGATGTGCGGGATGACATTGAATGCTATCTGGGTGCTGAATTTTTCCGTCTTTACGGGCTGGAAATTGAGCACGGCTGCGGTCTGTCGCGCCAGCTCCTCATTGCCGGAACGACCGGCGCCCGAGACCGACTGGTAGGTCGCGACATTGATGCGCTCGATGCCGACCGCACGGTGGATGGGCGCAAGCGCGACCAGCATCTGCATGGTCGAGCAATTCGGGTTGGCGATGATTCCACGCTGCGCATAGGCGGCGATGGCTTGCGGATTTACCTCGCTGATGACCAGCGGGATGTCGGGCGTGTTGCGGAACTCCGAAGTATTGTCGATGACCACCGCACCGGCCGCTGCCGCGCGCGGAGCATGCTCGCGGCTGACACTGCCACCTGCAGAGAAGAAAGCGATATCGGTTCCGGAAAAATCGAAATGGGCCAGATCCTGGACAAGCACCTGGCGCCCACCGAAATCCAGCTTGGCTCCGGCACTGCGTGCACTGGCGAGCGCAACGAATTCGGAAACGGGAAACTTGCGCTCGACGAGTATTTCCATCAGCGCTTCACCCACTGCACCGGTGGCGCCGACCATGGCGACCTTGAAGCTGTTCTTGCTGCTCATGCCAGACCCTGAGGATTCGTTCGATAGGAATTTGCCGCCCAAGCGACGAGCTGCATCGCCGCGGGAGCGCGACCAGTGTCAATCATTTTTGCAGTGCAGCAAAGCCCCCGGCTGCGATCGCATGCCTACTCCACCGCACCGGGTATCCGTGGCGCAACCTCGCCGACATCGCCACACTGGGCACGGTGGCGCAGGGCGTGATCCATCAGCACCAGCGCCATCATGGCCTCGACGATTGGCGTGGCGCGTATGCCGACGCAGGGATCATGCCGCCCCCTGGTCCGCACTTCCATCGGCTCCCCGGCCAGATTCACGCTTCGCCCCGGAATCAGAATGCTCGAAGTGGGCTTGAAGGCCACGCTGGCGGTCACCGCCTGGCCGCTGCTGATGCCACCCAGAATGCCGCCTGCGTGATTGCTGAGGAATCCCTGCGGAGTCATTTCGTCACGATGCCCGGATCCATGCTGCGCCACCACGGCGAAACCGTCACCTATCTCGACACCCTTGACTGCATTGATCGACATCATGGCCGCTGCCAGGTCGGCGTCGAGCTTCGCATAGACCGGCTCGCCCCAACCCGGCGGGACACCCTCGGCGACCACGTTCACGCGCGCTCCGACCGAGTCTCCGGACTTGCGCAGTGCAGTCATGAATTCCTCAAGCTCGGCGACCATCGAGGCATCCGGCCAGAAGAAGGGATTCTGCTCGACCGCTGCCCAGTCGAACGTACGGGGCTCAAGCTCGCCAATGGCCGCCAGATGGCCGCGGATGCGAATGCCGAAGTGCTCTGCCAGCCACTTGCGCGCAACTACGGCTGCAGCCACGCGCATGGTGGTTTCCCGGGCCGATGAACGGCCGCCACCGCGCGGATCGCGGATGCCGTACTTCTGCCAGTAGGTATAGTCGGCATGGCCGGGCCGAAACGTCTGCAGAATTTCGGAATAGTCCTTCGAGCGCGAGTCCGTATTGCGGATCAGCAGCGCTATCGGTGTGCCCGTGGTGTGTCCTTCGAAGGTGCCGGATAGGATCTCGACATCGTCCGCTTCGTGGCGCTGCGAGGTATGCCGCGAACGGCCGGTAGCGCGGCGATCGAGATCGGTGCGGAAGTCCTCGGCGGCTATCGCCAGCCCAGGAGGGCAACCATCGATCACGCAGCCAATCGCCGGCCCATGGCTTTCGCCAAAAGTCGTTACGGTGAACAGTTTTCCGAATGCATTGCTGGACATGGCGGTTTTCGATCCCGGTGGCGGCTTCAGCTGCGCTGCGCTGCGCGGATGCTCTCGCCATGTTCGATCAGGTCGGCGCGATCGATCACGAATACGCCCATCTGACCGACATCGAACTCGACCCAGTTGAACGGCACCGACGGCAGCAGCTCAGCCAGGGCGCGTTCGCTTTCACCCACTTCGACAATCAGCACGCCATCGTCGCTGAGGTACTGCGGTGCATCGAGTAGAATGCGCAATGCAATATCAAGGCCGTCGGCGCCAGCGGTCAGGCCGAGTTTGGGCTCATGCGCGTATTCCGCAGGCAATGCATCGAACTCCTGCTCGGTGACATAGGGCGGATTGCTGACGATCAGCTCATAGCGCTGGCCTTCCAGCCCGGCGAACAGGTCCGATGCAAGGGCACGAACGCGGTCGCCGACTTGCTGGTAGGCGATGTTTTCGCGCGCCAGGGCCAGCGCTTCGTCGCTGATATCGACCAGATCGACCAGCCAGTCCGGATTGTGCGAAGCCATGGCAATGCCGATGCAGCCCGACCCCGTGCACAGGTCCAGCGCGCGGATGACTTCGCGGTCATCAAGCCACGGGGAAAAGCCGGCCAGGATCAATTCCGCTATGGGTGAGCGGGGTACCAGGGCGCGTCGGTCCGACAGGAATTCAAGGCCGGCGAACCAGGCCTTTCCGGTCAGGTAGGCGACCGGCGTGCGCTCACTCACGCGCCGCTCGATCAACTCGAGTACCGATGACCTTTCGGCAGCCGTCAGCCTGGCCTGGCCATAGGCAGGCGACAGGTCGTGTGGCAGATGCAGGGTCTGCAAGACCAGGTGGGTCGCCTCGTCCATTGCGTTGTCGTAGCTGTGTCCGAAGGTCAGCCCCGCCGCTGAAAACCGGCTGGCGCCAAAGCGGATGAAGTCGATGATGGTGGCAAGTTCTGCGGTCATGGGTTCGGGATCGAGGCAAGGCCGCGAAGTATAGTCGCCGAAGCCGCGCGATCCGAGCTTTCGCGATCCGAGCTTTAAGGCAACGCTGGCCAGGGGGTGCCATCTGCAAGACCGCGGACCGGGTCAGCATGCCGCGCCCGGACCAGCCATCCGGCTCGCTATACTGGACTGATGAAAACGCCTATTCCGAGTGGCCGCATCGGCCTTGCCCTTGTTCTTGTCATTGCTGCCCTGGCCCTTGCATTCGGCCTCTGGGCCGGTTCGCGCTGGCTGGCCGATCCGCCGCCACCATCGCTGCAGACGGCTGTCCTGTATCCGGATCCGCGCCCGGTCGCCGAATTCAGCCTGCAGCGCACCGATGGCTCCGCGTTGACCGAAGCCAATCTGCGCGGTCACTGGACGATCGCATTTTTCGGGTTCACTCATTGCCCGGATATCTGCCCGACGACCCTGGCCACGTTCAGGCAGGTCTGGACCGAGCTGGCCAGGCGAGGCGTGACGGATCGGGTCAGGTTCCTGTTCATATCGGTCGATCCCGAGCGCGACACACCGGAAAAGCTGGCCAGCTACGTTCAATTCTTCAGCAAGGATTTTGTCGCTGCCACTGGTACGGACGAACAGCTGACCCGACTGACCCGCTCGCTCGGCCTGCTCTATGTGCGGGATCCGGATCCGGCGGGCGGCTACAACGTCGACCACAGCGCGTCCTCGATCATCATCGATCCGGATGGTCGCCGTGCCGGACTGTTTCGTCCGCCTTTCGTGGCTGAGCAAATCAGCTCCGACATTCTCACCCTGGTCGAGTCGCGCTGATGCCTGTTTCCATCCTGTTTCAATATCTGCTGCCACACCGGCTGCTGTCGCGTATCGTTTTCCATGCCACGCGCTGGACCTGGGCGCCGTGGAAGAATTTCCTGATCAGGCAGATCACTCGCCGATTCAACGTCGACATGGACGAGGCCGCGCAGCCCGAGCTGGCTTCATACGCGCATTTCAATGCGTTTTTTACCCGTCTACTGAAGCCGGGGGCGCGGCCGATCGATGCCGACCCGCAAGCCCTGCTATGCCCTGCCGACGGCCGCATCAGTCAGGCCGGGCCCATTTCTGCGGGGCGCATTTTCCAGGCCAAGGGGCGGGATTTCAGCTGCGCCGAACTGCTGGGCGATGAGGCTTCCGCTGCACCCTATCAGGAAGGGCAGTTCATCACCGTCTACCTGTCGCCACGCGACTATCATCGCGTGCACATGCCGATGACCGGAACCCTGGTCGAAACCCTGCATGTGCCGGGGCGCATCTTCAGCGTCGCACCACAGGCGGTGGAGTCGATTCCGCGCCTGTTTGCGCGCAACGAGCGGCTGGTCTGCCATTTCACCGGCGAACACGGTCCGTTTGCCCTGGTTCTGGTCGGAGCCCTGCTCGTGTCCAGCGTTTCGACCGTATGGGGCGATCTGGAAATTCCCCCGTATGCATCGAAGATTCGCAAACGGGACTATCGCGGGAACGCCATCCGGCTGGAAAGAGGCGAGGAAATGGGTCGATTCAACATGGGATCGACCGTCATCCTGCTGCTTCCCAATGGAGGCCCACAGCTCGATTCCACGCTGAAGCCCGAGCAAGCCATGAGGGTTGGATTCGGCATTGGAAGCCTGGGCCGGGACCGCTGACTCTGACACGGCCATCCGGACCGCCGTGATTGGAACAAAATGTGACTCAGGGATAGCTTTGTCTCCAGAAATGGGACTAGAATTGTCACAACATTACATTCCGCGTCACAGGCGCGGCTTGCAGACCTCAGGGGAACACCGATGCACCTCATTACCCGCTTGATCGCCCTCACCCGCGGCATGCAGCTCCGCCGCCAGTTCAAGGAGATCGAGAAAGCCCTGGAGCAATTGGCGCCGAATGCACGCCGCCAGCTGGCCGCACTGGCCATGCGCGAGTTCTCGAACGCCGCAAAAAGTGAATATCCGCACCTCTATGCCACACCGCCGGATGAAAAGTATTCGCCATGGGGCAGTGGTACATCGATTGGATACGAGCGCATGAAGTCCGACAGCTTGCAGGTTCGCTTGCGCGGCCTTGCCTTGTGGCTGACCGTCACCTTTCACGAAACCAAGGATTCTCCCTACGCGGACCAGCGCGAGCTGCATCGACTGGTCATGCGCACCCTGCGCACCCTGAAGGAAACGGTACCGGCCAAGGAAATGTCGCAGTTGCTGGCGAACCACCCTCAGGCCGCCTGAAAGTCATCCGCAGCCAAGCTTCCGGGTATCGATCCGCCTCGTTGAATCGGGTACCGAGAAAAGCGCAGCCCTCCGGCTGCGTTTTTTTTAGCACATCGGGATTCAGCGCTTGCTGCAAGCCGGCATTTGCAGTTTCTGCCCTGCCTTGATCCGATATTGCGGCGCCCGAATGCCATTCAACTGGGCAATTTCCCGCGTGTTGGCGCAACCGCTGCGACGAGCGATCGCGGCGAGATTGTCTCCACGACGTACGGTGTAGGTGCCGCTCGATGCGGTATTGCGTGCGGCGCTGCGAACCGGCGTCATTGAGGCGGTAGCCTGATTGAGCTCGCTGGCCAACTGAGCCCAGCGACCACTGACGCACTGTCGCGCATACGCCGACTCCAGTTGAACCGGAGCATCCAGTTCGGTGCCGGCCGCAAGCTTCTTCTGCGGATCCAGCGACGGATTCAGATTGCGCAAGGTGCGGAACCAGCCGTCATACATGTTGCCGGTATTGCCGAGGCAGACGGTCAGCTCGGCCAGCGATGCCGGTTCGACCAGCTTGATGCGACCGGGGTGTGCGTTGATGCTGGGGAATTCGAGGTTGTAGCGCTCCGGATGAAGAAACAACCAGGCCGCTGCGAGCACCATCGGCACGTAGTCTCGCGTCTCTGGAGGCAAAGCGGAGTAGATCTTGGGATCCCAGAAGCTGCTCGCGCCGCTGCGGGCCGCCAACCTGCCGATTCGCCCTTCGCCACCATTGTAGGCCGCGATGACGAGCTCCAGATTGCCATTCAGTCGCTCCAGTTGCTCATTGATATAGGCCGCGTTGGCGCGCGTGGACAAGGCCGGATCGAAGCGCTGGTCGAAGCCATCCTTGCTCCCGAGGCCGAAGCGAAGCCCCGTCGCCGGCATGAACTGCAACGGCCCCGAAGCACCCGATCGCGAAACCGCATGAACGCGGCCCCCGGATTCTTTCGCCATCATTCCAAACAGGAGTGCTTCGGGCAGACCCGCCTTGTGATATTCGGGCCACATCTTGTAGCGCATGAACTGGTAGTTGACGTAGGCCGTCATCAGATTCGGCCGATACTGGGTCAGCCACTGCTCCAGTCCTGCCTTGACCGCCTCGTTCGTGACCAGGATATCGGCCAGCTCCTTGCCTTTGAGCAAGGTGATGGTGCGTTGCATGGCGGGCAGACTGGCGATGACCGGCGAATCCTCGCTGGACTCCCTGGTGGGCTCATCGACGACCACGTCCGTGCTACCCGGGTTCGTCACGGACGGAAATTCCAGACTGCGTCGCAGCAAGCGGTCGTACACGGAAGCAAATCGGTTGCCATCGCAACCCGGCGTGGATGCGCAGGTCGCAGCACTGGCCTGCAGATCATCCATGGCCGCTTTCATTTCAGCCTGCGCACGCGCCTCATCGCCGGATTCGGCCAGTTGCAGACCTGATTCAAAGCGAAGGCTGTCCTCATCAAGCCGGCTGTAAAGCGCGTTGACGGCGCTCTCATCGACCTTTCCCGAAGGCGAGGTGCGCGTCGTAGCGGTGCCTGTGCCGGCGCAAGCCGTCAATGTTGCCAATGCGAGCATGAAAAACATGCGGTAGAAAATAGGCATGCCTGGGAAATCCTTGTGACGAATGCGGCACGGTAACCGAGCGCCGGACCTGCGGCAACGGCAACACGTCGAGCAAGCGTCACCTCGGGAGGCTGATCGGGCCGAATGCGTCCATGAACGTTGCCGCACGGGACTCCAGTGCGCCATGGGGCCGCGCAAGGCGGCCAGAAAGCGGCATCGGAGCGCCCGCAGTCCAGTCCTTCCGGGGTTCGGGCGACAGGGCGACAGGCCAGATCGGACATCCGTACTCCTCGCACCGAGCACCACACCGGCACTTCAGGCAAGCGTCGACTACAATCGGCTCCGCAATCTGAAAACCCGTAATCGAGGAAACTACTGGTGAACGAGATCCTAGTTGGGAAGAGCGATCAGGAAGTCTGGCTGCATGCACGATATGCCAATCGCCATGGCCTGATTGCAGGCGCGACGGGCACCGGCAAATCGGTCAGCCTGATGCTTCTTGCAGAGGGATTCTCGAAACTGGGCGTACCGGTGTTTCTGGCCGACGTGAAGGGGGATCTGGCCGGGCTGGCCCAAGCCGGAGCAATGAGCGATAGACTCCAGTCCAGGCTCGACAAGCTGGCTCTGGAATGGAGCCCGAATGCAAACCCGGTCGTGTTCTGGGACATCTTCGGCAAGCTCGGGCATCCGGTCAGGGCGACCATCTCGGAGATGGGGCCCACCCTGCTGGGGCGCCTGCTCGAACTCAACGATACCCAGCAAGGGGTACTTGAGGTGGTCTTCCGCGCGGCCGACGACGAGGGCCTGCTACTGCTCGATCTGAAGGACCTGCGCGCGATGCTCGCATTTGCGGCAGACAACGCCAGGACCATCTCGAGGAACTATGGCTTGATCAGCGCCGCCTCACTGGCAGCCATCCAGCGCGCGCTGCTGTCGCTGGAGGAGTCGGGTGCCAACAATTTCTTTGGCGAGCCGGCCCTCGACCTCGTCGATTTCATGCGCCAGGACATGTCGGGGCGCGGCATCATCAGTATTCTTGCCGCCGACCAGCTGATCCTGAAACCCAAGCTGTATTCGACCTTCCTGCTCTGGATGCTCTCCGAATTGTTCGAAAGCCTGCCCGAGGCTGGCGATATCGACAAACCGAAGCTCGTTTTCTTTTTCGACGAAGCCCACCTGCTGTTCGACGATGCTCCGCCCGCCCTGGTGCAACGGATCGAGCAGGTTGTTCGCCTGATCCGTTCCAAGGGAGTGGGCGTTTATTTCTGCTCGCAAAATCCCGATGACGTGCCCATGGCGGTTCTGGGCCAGATAGCCAATCGCATCCAGCACGCCCTGCGTGCATTCACGCCACGCGATCAGAAGGCCGTGCGAGCCGCAGCGGAGACCATGCCACCCAATCCGAAAGTGGACGTTGCAGCCGCCATTACCCAGCTAGGCGTTGGCGAAGCGCTGGTGACGACGCTGCAGGAAGGCGGTATTCCCTTGCCGGTGCAGCAGACACTCATTGCCTCTCCCGGTTGTCGAATCGGCACGATCAGCGAAGAGGAGCGGGCGACCATCCGCCTGCGCTCGCCATTCGGAAGCAAGTACGACACGCTGGCCGACCGCGAATCCGCATTCGAAAAGCTGGCGGCAAGACAGGAAGCCACGGCTGCGGAGTCCGAACCCGTGGTCAGCCAAAGACGTGAAGCCAAGGGCAAGGCCGGCGCGGAACAAGGCGGATTCATGGGCAGGATCCGCGACATGTTGTTCGGTACGAGCCGGCGTCAGGGCATGCTTGAAGCGATGGCCAAGTCCGCTGCCCGCAATGCCGGCAGCCAGATGAGCCGCTCCATCATGCGCGGCGTGCTCGGCGGCATTTTCAAGGGGCGTTGAGTGGAACACGTTCGATGAGTCGCTGGCGCCCGCCCTCGGCGGCCTCTTCGCACCTCATCACACGATCTGGCTTGCTGAAATTGAAGGACGAGCTGGACGAACTCTGGCGAATCCGTCGACCTGAAGTCGTTGCCGCCATCACCGCTGCCGCGGCCGAAGGGGATCGTTCGGAAAATGCCGAATACATCTATCGCAAGAAGCAGTTGCGGGAAATCGACCACCGTGTGCGCTACCTGAGCAAGCGCATTCCCGACCTGCATGCCGCCGACACCCTGCCCGCAGATCTGACCGCGATCTGGTTTGGCGCCTCCTTCACGGTCGAGGACGAAGATGGCTCCGTTCACGAATATCGAATCGTGGGCGCCGACGAGATCGATTCGAGCCGGGGCTGGATCAGCATCGACTCACCGTTCGCTCGCGCTGCACTGAAAACGCGCGTCGATGAAGAATTCGAAGTCGTCACGCCCGGCGGCATACGCCGTTGCATCGTCTGCGCTATTCGCTACGAGGCACCTTGAGGCCAGCCACGCCGACACGCAAGTGAATCGAGGAGCGCCAATGCAAGACGGGCGGACCTTTCGGACCGCCCGTTCGATTGCAATTCTGTCGCAGCGCTGGACTCAGGGTTCGACCGGCAAGGTCACCTTGAATGTCTGTTCGCCGTCTTCAGTGGTCTCGATGACTTCGTCCCAGAAACGCCCGGCACCCATCTCGCTGTAGAGATAGCCATGCGTTTCAGAAAACGCCTTCAGCTGCAGGCGCAGCAGCGGCAGGGCAGCAGGACTTCCGCTGTACTCGGTGACCAGGGCACGACCGCTGTAGCTGATCTTGGCACGAATGCCGTCTTCGAGAATCAGGTAGCCGTCTTCATCGTAGTCGCCCAGGGCGAGGGGTCCGGCGTCTTCCTCTTCGAGGACATCTTCAACCGTATCCGAGAGCACCGGCGCCTTGATCGTGTATTCGTTGCCGTCCAGGGTGAACGTGGCGGAATCGACCGGAATGGAGACATCGAATACGTAGTTCTCGTCGCCCCAATTCGTCGTGACCGTGCGCACGGGCCCGGTTTGGATCAGACCGGCCTTCTCCATGAAAGCCTCGATCCGCGCCACCGCCGTGAGGGTGGCATCCTCAACTTCATCGAGGGTACGCGGTGCCTTGGTCGAGACGACAAGCACGGGAACACCAACGACTTCGACATCCTGGATATCCTGATCCTTGTAGTCGACATTGGGGAACGAGGCCAGCATGTTGGCGATGTTTGCGACGGCCGTCTGCACCGTTGCGTCGGGTTTGCCATGGATATACAGGCCGGCATAGCGCCATGCCAGATCCCAGCCGTAGTCGACGTCATAGGCCCAGACGATCTTCGTTGTCTTGCCGTTTTCCGACGGATTGAGCGTGACGGTATAGGTCTTGTTCTCTCCGGCGAAATCATTGACCACGGCCATCTTGACCTGGCTGTCTTCATCCGAGGAAATGATTTCCACGCTGCCGCTGCCAACGCTTTCGTTGCCACGCCAGTTGACCTTGGCGCCGACACCGGTGCGTGGCCCCTCGTATTCCATGTGCAATTGCGGATCGAGGCGGCGCTCCGGTGACCATTCGGGGAACCGGCGCAAGGTGTTGACGGAATCGAATATCTGCCGGAGCGGACTGGATACTTCGACCTGCCGCTCGACGTGACCGTGGTTGGGAAGCAGGACACCGACCACGACAATCAGGACCGCGACGATCAGCAGGGAAACCAGCAATTCAAGAACACGCGTCATTCCGGACCTCTCCAGGACTTGTTTGATCACCGGCACATCTGAATCGGCAAAAACCCGCGATCTGGCAGGAATTTACCGGGTCCGGCGTGTTGATACCCTCAAGTGGATCCTCCCGGAACCACATGGCTCAGATCCAGCATGGTACTTGACTCTGGGGCGCAATGGCTACGATTCGAGCGCCGCGAAGCCCCGCATCAGCCTCATCCCGCTCGAAACCTCGGGCAACGTGGATCACGTGGCACGACCCTCATGGCCTTCCGAAGGCAGCCAGGCTTACTGCGGGGTGCGTTGAAGACTGGCGGCCATGGCAAGGCTCGCGCTGCGGATGGCGAGTCTTCTGAAGGCCACGTGTTTCAAAAACAATCAGTTAGGCGATGCCTGTCCGCGCGCAGACAGTCGTCGTGACGGTTGCGCCACCAGATCAGCGTTGCCCTAGACAATCCCGAGTTCGAAGGCCTTGAGAACCGCGCGGGTGCGGTCGCGAACTCCGAGCTTGGAAAGGATGTTCGAGACGTGATTCTTTACGGTTCCCTCGGCGACACCGAGCGAATTGGCAATTTCCTTGTTGCTGTAGCCGCCAGCCATCAGGCGCAGGATTTCGGTTTCGCGCTCGGTCAGCGGGTCCGGGCGATCAAGGCTGGTGAAGTCGTTGTGCATCCGCTCAAGTCCGGACAGCAACCGCTGGGTGACCATGGGCGCCACCAGCGATCCACCGCCGGCCACCACCTTGACCGCATCGACCAGCTGGTCAAGCGACACGTCCTTGAGCAGATAGCCGCGCGCACCGGCCTTGAGGCCTGCAAGGACCAGTTGCTCGTCATCGAAGGTGGTCAGGATGATGGTCGGCGGCAATTTTCCGGTACTTCCCAGAGCATTGAGCACATCAAGGCCGGACATGCCAGGCATTCGCATGTCCAGCAACACCACGTCCGGAGCGACCTCGGGAATCATCTGCACGGCCTGCGCACCATCAACCGCCTCGGCCACCACGCGAATGGAATCGGACAATTCAAGCAATGAACGTATGCCCTGGCGCACCAGGGTCTGATCATCGACTAGGCATACGGAAATCATTGCGTTGCCTCCAGTGGCAGCCATGCATCCAGCGAAAAACCCTGATCCTTGGACGTGACGATATCGAGCTGGCCGCCAAACTGCGAGAGCCTTTCGTGCATGCCGGTCAATCCGTTGCCACGCTTCAGCTGCACTGCGCCTCGGCCATCGTCGCGCGCATGGATGACCAGCTTGCGGTCGCTGGTGCGTTCGAATTCCAGCCAGAGATTGCGCGCGTTGGCATGGCGGACGGCGTTGGTGATGATCTCCTGGGCACAGCGCAACAAAAGTTGTGCGCGGCGCGGATCATCGATGGTGAAGTGGGCTGGCAAGTCGAGATGGATGCGCAAGCCTGGAACACCCTCGGTCAGGCTTTTCAGGGCTTCGGTCAAATCGATGCTGTCATCCTCGCGAAGCTGGCTGACAACTTCCCGAACGTCGGAAAGCAGCAATCGGGCGACCGACTGGGCCTGCCGTACATGCTCGTGAGCCTGGCCGCTGACCAGATGGCTGGCCACTTCCAGATTCAGGCTCAAGGCAGTCAGGTGGTGACCGACGAGATCATGCAACTCCCTCGAGATCCGCATGCGTTCCCCGAGTCGACTGGACTCGGCCAGTAGCGCCCTGGTGGCCCGCAATTCGGCATTCAGGCGGCGCTGGTCTTCGCGGGCCTCGGCTTGCTGCTTTGCGATGAGCGAAGTGACGAACGTGGTCGTCGAGATGCCGAAATACATCGTTGCCTGCCAGGCCGCTTGGGTCAGCGAGTAGTTGGGCCAACTGGCGAACAGCGGCAGCAGGGAGAAATTCTGCAGGACCATCCAGGCCACGCCCACCTGCAGATTGAGAATCCAGGGCAAGGCCACCGATACGACGACCAGCAGCAGCGCACAAAGGCCGCTCTGGCTGAGCCAGCCGACCGCGATGGCAAGCAGGTTCAACAACAGCAACATGGCGATCTGGACCATGCGACGCAGGCCGGACGGATTGCGCGCACCCATGTCGTGGGTCAGGAACCAGAAGACGATTCCGAAAAGCAGATAGCAGCCCAGCCAGAGGTCGTAGAAATAGGAGGGTCTTCCCCGCTCCAGCATTTCGGCAATGACTGTCTCGAACTGCAGCAGCGGGATGCCGACGCAGGCGTAGGTGAACAGGCTGGCGTAGCGCAGCAGCCGAATGTGGTTGAAGTGGGGCATGGACATGACGCCATCATAGGCGTGTCGGACCATCCCGCAACCTGCCCGAAGTCATTGTCCTGCTTGACTGAAGGCTGTCCGGGATTCGAGAGACGGCTCCGGATAGACGCCTTTTTAATGGTCCGCCGGTCCTGCGCATGCGATAATCCGGCTTCCGTGCCGAACGATTCGGCAAGACGAATCCCCCGCTGGAGCGCCTGAACGCATGACCTTCGTTATTCGCGACGTGCGTGAGCACGAGCTCGATTCCGTGCTCGCCCTCAACAACGCCGTCGGGCCGCGCATTCTGGCTCTGGATGCGACTCAGATGCGCTGGTTTTTCACCCATGCGGCCTATTTCAGGGTCGCCGAGGTCGATGGCGTGATCGCCGGTTTCCTTGTCGCGCTGCGCGAATTCTCGGGCTATTCAAGCCCGAACTTCCTCTGGTTCCGACAGCGCTATCCCGAATTCGCCTATATTGACCGAATCGTCATCGCCGAACCCTATCGCGGCTTCGGCCTCGGCCGGATCTTCTATTGCGACGTGACCAGCTATGCGGAACTGCGCGTGCCGTTGCTGGCTTGCGAGGTGTTTCTCGAACCACGCGACGATGTTGCCGTACTTTTTCATGGAACCTACGGATTCAACGAGGTTGGGCAGCAACTCATGAATGGTGTCGGTCGCCCGGTCAGCTTGTTGGCGAAATCACTGTGCAGTTACGAGTTCGTGCGCGACACCTATCTGAAATCCGGCACAGGCGAGCTGCCCGACCAGCCGTGGCTGGCCGAACGTGCCGAGCTCCGGCCTGTCCAGGGCCTGGCGCAGGCGAGTCGGGGCTGAACCGCAACAATGGGTGAATCGACGAAGAATCTGGAACCGGCAGCCGAACTCAAGTTTGGTCAGGTCGGAGTCGCCAACCTGCGCCTGAAGCGCCTTGATGCCGAAGCCATCTCGGGCGAACTCGGCGAGCGTGTGAGCACGGCGCCGCAGCTGTTCTTGCGCACTCCGGTCATCCTTGACCTCAGCCATCTGCCTTCCCTGCCCGCCATTGATCAGGTTCGGGATCTTCTCGAGCGCATCCGTACATCCGGCATGCTTCCGGTTGGGCTGTCGTACGGAACCACTGAAAACGAAGCGCTGGCACGATCGCTGGACCTGCCGCTGTTTGCCAAGTTCCGAACCGCCTTCGAGCGCTCTGGCGAACCCGCCGTGGCCCCGCCTGCGGAAACCACGGCTTCGCCGGCCAGAGAGGAGTCCGTCTCGACACCGCCACCGCCCAGCCGGGAGACTGCTCATACCCTGCATCAGGATGCCGTCGTGCGTTCAGGTCAGCAGGTTTACGCACGCGGCGGCGACCTGGTCGTTACCAAGCTGGTGGCCAACGGTGCGGAAGTCATTGCCGATGGATCCATCCATGTCTATGGCGCGCTGCGCGGTCGCGCGCTCGCCGGTGCCCAGGGTGACGAGAGCGCGCGCATTTATTGTCAGGAATTCCACGCCGAGCTGGTGTCGATTGCCGGCCAGTACCGGGTATTCGAGGATCTTCCACCTGACCTTCGCGGCAAGCCCGTGAAGGCCTGGCTGGAGGGGGAAAAACTGCTGTTGGCCAGGCTCGGCTGACGGTGGATCACAAGAGCCAATGGAGATAGGACTTTGACAGATATCATCGTCGTCACGTCCGGCAAGGGCGGTGTAGGCAAGACCACGACCAGCGCCTCGCTGGCAGTAGGCCTGGCAAAGCGCGGCAAGAAAGTTGCCGTGATCGACTTCGACGTCGGTCTGCGCAACCTCGACCTGATCATGGGATGCGAGAGACGCGTCGTCTACGACTTCGTCAACGTGATCAATGGCGAATGCACGCTCAAGCAGGCCCTCATCAAGGACAAGCGCTACGACAACCTGTTCGTTCTCGCCGCCTCGCAGACGCGCGACAAGGACGCGCTGACCAGGGAAGGCGTCGAAGGCGTACTTGATGGCATGCGCGCAGAAGAATTCGACTTCGTGATCTGCGATTCACCCGCCGGCATCGAGAAGGGCGCCGCGCTGGCCATGTACTTCGCCGATCGTGCAGTCGTCGTGGTCAACCCCGAAGTCTCGAGCGTGCGCGATTCCGACCGGATTCTTGGCTTGCTGGCGAGCAAGACCCGACGCGCCGAACTCGGCAACGGTCAGGTCGAGCAGCACTTGTTGCTGACTCGCTACAACCCCAACCGCGTCGAATCCGGCGACATGATGAGCATCGCGGACGTACAGGAAATTCTCGGTATCGAAGTTGTTGGCGTGATCCCCGAATCCGAAGGTGTCCTGGCTGCGTCGAATGCCGGCATTCCGGTCATCCTTGACGAACAGTCCAACGCTGGCCACGCCTACGATGATGCCGTCGCGCGGCTGCTGGGCGAGACCCGTCCCCTTCGTTTCATTGATGCGCAGAAGAAAGGTCTGCTCTCACGAATCTTCAGGAGCTGAGCATGGGAATCCTCGACTTCTTCAAGCCCAAGCCGAAGAACACGGCCAACGTCGCCAAGGAACGACTGCGCATCATTGTTGCCCAGGAGCGTGCCCAGCGAGGCAGTCCGGACTATCTTCCTACCCTGCGCCGCGAAATCCTTGAAGTGATCAAGAAGTACGTCAACGTCGATCCTGACGCAGTGCTCATCAACGTCGAGCGTGACGGCGATCATGAGGTTCTCGAACTTTCCGTGGCACTGCCGGAAAATGGCGCAGTCGCCATCGGCGAAAACTGAGGCGCCTGCCCGCATGCTGGTGCTGGCGGATATCGATGAACCCGCTGTAAGGCGCTTGCTGGCCGGACACGCCATCAATTTCGAGCGCGTCGCGGACGGGCAGCCGATACCGGGCAGCTTCTGGGGTGAACCCGAAGCAGGGCTGATCGGCGAAACGGTCTATGCCCGAGGCGACACGCCCGTCCATTCGCTGTTGCACGAGGCCTGCCATCTGATCGTGATGCCGGTCGAGCGGCGCGTCCGGGTGCATACCAACGCCACGGATTCGATCGCCGAAGAAGACGCCACTTGCTACCTGCAAATCGTCCTTGCCGACGCTCTTCCCGGCATCGGTCGCGATCGGCTCATGGCTGACATGGACGAATGGGGTTACACGTTTCGCCTGGGCTCGACACGGGCCTGGTTTGCGGAAGATGCGGATGACGCACGCGCCTGGCTGCAGAGTCGGAATCTGGTAGGCGACAACTTGCAACCGTCGCCCTGAGCTGGCTGTTGCCGGTCGCAACAACCCGATCGCATTGGAAAACCGAAACCATGATGGCGCCGGAGTGCCGTGCACTCCGGCGCATGTGTCTACTGACCCGTCAATTACATCGGTGGATCAAATCCATCCTGGAAAATCAGATCGATCGGGCCACTGGGCAGCGGCCAGGCCCAGGCACCGCGTCCGCGCGTGAATACAGCGAGAGTGGTAAAGCCTCGATCGATTGCCATGTCCCAGATCATCACGCGAGGCAAGCCGTTCTCGAACCGGTACCAGACCGGATTCGCAACGCTGACATCGTCCGTGTAATAGAGACCCCAGTCGGTGCCGGCAAATACCTGGTTCGGCATGTTCGGGTTCACTGCCACCGAATTGGCCGGGATATTCGGCAAGTTGCCACTCACGTCGCGCCAGGTAAATGTGGTGCAGCTGTTCTGGCAGGTGACCTCGTAGATGTGGCCCGGTGTTCCTGGCGTGTTCTGGTCGAAACCACCCAGGGCTGCGTAGCCTGTCGTGGTCGCGCCAGGATTGCCCGCATCGCCCACATCAACGGTTACATCCATGACCGGACGGTTCGGCAGTACGGCGTTTCCGTTGGTCAGATCAACCCAGGTCGCGGAATTGGCCGTGCCCTGGTTCATTCCGAAACCCACCTGGACGTTGCCGTCGTTGGTTCCGGCGATGACCACGCTCGGCGTCTTCGTGGCATGGGCCAGCTGGTTGATGAACGACCGGTTGCCCAGCGTGTTCTTGGTCAGGTTCGGACTGTTCGGATACCAGCTGCTGGTCGGAATGGCGCCAGAGAGGGTCTCCCAGACGCGATTGGTTCCGCCCAGCATGTAGCTGCAACCGATCGCCGTACTGCATCCGCTGCCAGGCGCATCAAGTACACCATAGCGATACAGCTCGACCGGCATGACAAAGCTCAAGGTGTCACCGCCCCAGCCGCCCGGTGCCGCAGCCGACGTTGAGCCGCTGTTTGGCCCGCCCTGGGTAACGCGCAACGCACCATTCTGGGATGACCAGTACCAGCGCAATTCGTTGATTGGCTCGATTCGCGTATAGATGCCATCGCCGCCATTGCGGACGGTCCATTGAACCGGAGCGGGATCAGTGTTGCTCCATTGCGCGAACGAACTGCCATTGTCCTGGGCACCGGCATTGGCACCCGGCGTTGCCGCCGTTGCGAAGTTGGCCGTGATGTCTCCCGAATAGAGCTCGATGGAACCGATGGTCTGGTTCAGCGAGATGAAGGTCGGCCGATTGGCTGCGCTGCTGCCGCCTGTGCCGAACATCGCATTCTGAGTGTAAAAGACGCCGCCATCGCTGCCGCTCAACACCTTTTCGCTGTCGTAGCCACCGAATCCGTCCGGCAGGAAGGCGCGCGCATGATGGTCGACGTGGACATTGCCGTTACCGTAACCGCAGGTGATGTTCTTGAAGCTGGCGCCACCATCCGTCGAACGCCACATGTCCACGCCACTGAGCAGGACGGTGTTCGGATTGCCCGGATAAACCGTAAGCCCGGCGTCATACCACATCTGTCCACCGCCGGCGGTTGCATTGCTGCAGCCACCCGCTTCGACGTTGGAACCCACGGCCGTCTGAGTCCAGTTGTCGCCACCGTTGTCCGTGCGCCAGATGCCGATCACGCCATTGCCCAACGATTCTCCGTTCGAGCCCATTGCATAGATCGTGTCGGGATTGCTTGCGGAATCGGCCAGCTCGATACGGCCGAGAGTTTTCCCGGCCGGATTGCCATCGCCGGTACCTGCCGGCCAACCGTTGGCGAGCAGGGTCCAGTCACCGGTGGCCGGGCAGCCCGTGGCTGGCAAGGTCGCCCGATAGACACCGTTCGCACCGAGATTGGCAAGGTCTGGCTGCACCGTGGTGGGACCGCCTCGCGTACCCACGGCGGCAAACATGCGCGTGGCTCCGCCACCGATGTCCTGGAGAATCAGGCCGGTTATGTCCTGGCGCTGACTGCTGAAGGCATTGGTGTAGCAGGGACCGGTCCAGTTCGTTCCCGCATCGTTGGAGACAAACAGGCCCGTCTTGGTGCCGACAATGATCGTGTCGGGATTGTTCGGATCCGTCCTGACCTTGCCGATGGCCTGGTACTGGGGATATCCGAGCCCCACCGATGGCGGATAGAACGGATTGAAGACATCCTCGCCGAGCACGGTCCAGGTTTCGCCCTGGTCTACGCTCTTGAGCACACCCGCGGAACCGAACGAAAAGGACCCGTAGCGCAGGTCACCCGTGCCGGCATAAATCACATCGGGATTGCTCGGTTCGATATACAGGTCGCCAATGGCGATGCTGGCAATCTCGCGGTCGTCGGTGACATTGCGCCAGGTCGTACTCGCATCGCAGCAGTCGGTCGACTTGTAGACACCACCGCCATCAGATGCGGCGAAGACCGTGTAGTGGCCGTCGATATCCGGTCCGCGTGGATCGACCACGATCACATTGGTCCGGCCCGCAACCACGACACCGCCGTTGAGCAAGGGGGACGGACCAAGGAAAGTCCAGCCGCCCGGCGCCAGGGTCAGCGGTGACTCGGCGGATCGCCGGTAGTTCTTTTCGCCTGCGGGAATTCCAGACTGGATCAACCGATCGGCGGGCTTGGCCTCGTCGTACCAGACCGGACTGAAATTCATGGTCGGGTAAGCCACACGGGTTGCCCAGAAATCGCCCTGGCCAGGCTTGGACCAAACGCCCTTGGCGTCTGCATCTTCATCCAGTGGTTGCGCCGGCTTCAGGCCGAAATAGGCGGCTCCGGCCAGCACTCCCGCGAACAAAAGGAAAGTGGAAACAACTCGAATTCTCATGACTATCCCCGGTAACTCCGCCGACGGACGGAGACCACGGATACTAATCAGGTCTGATGCATCCGTCCATGTGCCGAAGGGTGGTCTGCGTCACGAGAAAACGGCTGCCGCGCGACCCCGGTCAATCTGCGAAGGTCACTGCCCAGCGCACCGATCCCTCGGATTCAGCTTGGCCTGGTCCAGGCATTGCCCGGTGCACGCGTTCAGAAATCGCCTCGAGGTTGAACACCGCAAACGCCGCGGCCAGCAGCATAAGCCAGATCGAACTGGCCGGAGCATCGCGGAAGTGGACGCCCAGATGGTCGCGCAATCGCTGTCGTCGTTGCTGGGTAGCGCGTCGTCGCCCGCTTGCGTCATCGTCGGGCAACCCGAATCCGGATCGATGTGAGTTTCAGCCTTGATAAGCCCTTTGCGACAAGACAGAGCCAACGGATTCTCCGGTGAGCACACGCTCGCCGGAGAACCGGGCGATCAGAAATTCTTCGACCGAGTCTTGACTCCGGCAACGGCTGCCAGCAATCCGATCAGAAGCAACAGTGCCCAGCGCGCATCCACGGGCACCGCGACAATGGCGACTCCAAGCGGAACGGTTGCTGTACAGGGCGGTGCGGTCTGGCTCGGCTCGCAGACCGTGTCCGACGAGGGCGTAACGGTGACGACGTTGACAAGCGGTGGCTCCGGGTTGACGGTCACGACCGCCAGCACGGTATAGGTCAACTGTGCACCGACCGGAAACGTTGGAACAATCTCGTTGATCGCACCGCTGCCGCTTGCGTTCGGGCAGGTCACCCCGCCACTGGCTGCGCAGGTCCACGTGAAACTTGCGATCGAGGCAGGAACCGGATCACTGATGGTGACATTGTTGGCAGCAATAGTACCGACGTTGGTGACGGTGATCGTGTAGTTGATGGTCCCGCCCGGCACGATCACGTTGGTATCGGCGGTCTTGGTCACGCTCAGACGCGGGCGATCGGCGACCGGGATGACGACACAGGCCGCAGGCGTTGGCTGCAGCGTGCAATCAGGTGGCTGAGTGCCTGCATTGTAGGCAAGGTTCGCGATCTGCTCGACACCGATCGGCACCGGATCGCTCACGGTTACCACCACGGTCAACACGAGATTGCCGCTTCCGGGGACGGTGAGGCCGCTCCAGGTGACTACGCCAGCCATGTTGATGCCGCCATTGTCGGCGCTGACAAAATCGACATTCGCATCGAGCGGATCGAGCACGCCATAGTTGAGCGCATCGGCCCCGCCAGCGTTGCTCAGTGTAATGGAGTAGGTCAGTGTTTCACCCGGTTCGGCAATGCCGGGCTGGCTGCCACTCTCGCCAGTCAGCGTCTTGACGATCGTGACATCGGCCGGCGACGGGATGACCACGGCCGATGCTCCGGTGCCACTGACAGGCAGGCCAATGGCCGGCTGGCCGCTCGATTCAGCAAGGTTGTCTGCTGATCCTGCGGTTGCCTCGGCTGTCGTGATAGTGTGATCGGCCGTGCACAGAATGACATCGTTGGACTGCAAGACGCCGCTGCCAAGTCCTGTAAATGCCTGGCCTCCCAATGTCGTCGCGGCGCAGGTGATTGGCGTGTCGATCAAGGTCGGATCTGGCTCGATTACGTTGACCGCACTCAGCGACTGAGCGTTGCTGTTCTTCACGACAAACGTGTATCGAAGCAGATCGCCTGCGCTGGCGTATCCGCTGCTGTCCACATCATCCTGCAGGAGCGGGCTCTTGAACATGCGAATGCCGGCGGTGCCCTGCAAATTGAACGTCACGATGAAATCGCCACCCCCGACCGGGCCGCTGCCATCCGAGCCCACGATGTCGACGAGGTTCGCCACTATCCCGGCGCCCTCTTCCGCCGCGCTGATCACGTGGTTGCGGGTGCACACCATATTGGCACCAGTGGCGAGCGTGGTTTGCGGACACGTCACCGCACCGTCATTGTCGGCCACCGTCAATCCGGACAACGCCAGCGTGCCGAGATTCAGCACGCTGTAGTTGTAGGCGATGATTTCACCGGCATTGAGGATGCCATTGGAGTTGGTGTCCTGAAGGACAGCGCCAGCGACGAGCACGACAATGCCCTGACTAGGCGTCGCAGCACCCCTCGTCGTGAATGTCAGGTGTCGTTCCTGTGGAGCCGCACTCGCGCTGCTGGCAATCACGCTGACGCCTGCCACATGTCGCAGGCCAGCAATGGGTTGCGAGGTGCAGGATACGTGATCACCTGCGCCCAGCAAGCCGCCGGGCACAAAGTTGCGGCTCTGCGCCGTAACGCTCGCACACTCCAGTGCGTGGCCCGGATCGGCGACGAGGCGAACGCTGTCGAACGCCGTTGCGCCGTCATTGCTGACAGTGAAACCGAACGCTCCCGCCGCCACCGCTGTGGGGGGCAAGGCGTTGGCTGAGGCGGTCACCCGCAGGCCCGCGGCGAATGCCGGCAGCGTAAGCAGCCCGGCCACCAAGGCCAGTGCGACACGCGTTGCGCGCAGGGAGATCATGTTGGTCTTGGTCATTATCCAGTCCTTAGCGGAACGACGTGTAGATGGCAGTAGCTGTTGCGGTCACGGCCTGGCCTGCCGGCGCGCTCGCGGTCGTCGTTGCCGAGTTCACAACCGAACGCCGCATGACATCGTTTGCCGTCAGCGTGTAGGTAGCAGAGCAGTCGACCGAATCACCCGGGACCAGCGTTCCGGGCACCGGCACAGGATCAAATGTATGCCCAAACAGCTCATCGACGCCCAGAACCCGAATCGGCGAACCCAACTGAGTCAGCGAATCGCATTGCAGGTTGTTCACACGTGGATCGAGCAACTGCACCGTGGTCAGTGGCACCGCACCAGGATTGCTGATCGTGAAGGTGTAGTTGAGCACGTCGCCGACATCGCCGTAGTTGTTGCCGTTGGCATCCTGACCCAATGTAACCTCCTTGACCAGATGAATCAGGGCGACATCGCCATTTACAGGCGCACACGCTGCACTCTCGAGGTCAAACATGCCGGTCACCGCAGCCTGGTTGTAGAAGCCGTTTCCAGCCGCTCCCGTGCATGGCCCGTTGGTCAGATTGGCCGGTTGCACGCCGACCGGAACCGACACGGTGTAGCTGTGGATCGCTCCGGCCGCCACGCTGACGCTGGTGTCGGACAGCTGCACCATCGTGCCATTCACGGGGGTGAACTGGCCGCCGACCAGCGCCGGGTTCAGCGTACCGCCGGTCGTGGTCACGTTGGCATCGCCGGTGAACAGGACACCTTGCGCCGGGAATCCTAGCGTATCGGTCAATGTGTAGGTCTGCGCCGAACCGCCGGTGTTGGATACTTCGATCAGGTAGCTCACTACGTAGCTGGACGGGCCCGTGGCAGTGACCGACGCGACCGTCTTGTCCAGACTGAGGCTTCCAGTCGGCACCACCACGCAGCCAGGCTGCGAGGGCAACGCAACGCAATCGGGCGGCGTACCGTCGTTGAGTGCGACTGCATTGGCAATCGTGGTGACTCCAGCCGGTATCGGATCGACCACTTCCACGGTGAACAGCAGGGTCGCCAGGCCTGGTTGGCTGCCGTCATGTGCAGGCACGTCGACCAGAGTATCGCAAGGCGTGCCGCCCGGGTCGCCAAGAGTGCACGTCCACACCGGCGCACCCGACACATAGGTCGTGTGCAGCGGCACCGTCTCGTTGACGATCGTACCGATCGTCGCGGTTCCGCCGTCATTGCGCACGGTGATCGTGTAGGTCAGCTGCTCTCCGGCCTCAGCGATACCGTCCGCCGTGATGCTCTCGCCAGAGAGCGCCTTTGTAACCGAGATGCTCGGCGCCGTAGGCGTAATCACGCACTGCGGGCCGGGCGTCGTGGTGCACGCCGGCGGGGTCGTGCCGGTTTCGTATACCAGGTTCGCGATGTCGGTTACGCCGGCAGGAATCGGATCGACCACCACCACGCTCACCGTCAGTACCAGGCTGCCATTCGCCGGAACGGTCAGACCGGTCCAGCTCACGATCCCACCCGCTTCCGTTCCGCCGTTGTCGGCAATCACGAACAGCGTGTTCGTATCCAGTTGGTCGGTGACACCGAAATTGGTCTCATCCACACCACCGCTGTTGGTCAGCGTGATCGTATACGTCAGGTTTTCGCCGGGCTCCGCAACACCGCCCACCGTGCCGTCTTCAGCCGTCAACTGCTTCAGGATCGACACATTCGCCTCCAGCGGATGCTCCGTATCGCAACTGGTCAGTGTCGTGCAGGTCGGGTTGTCGCCGCCCGTGGGCACTACCGCATTGTTCACTGTTCCCGTTGCATCCAGGTTGACCACCGCGTCGTATGTCAGCACGTAGCTGCCTGGTACCGTGCCGATCGGCAGCGTGCAGACCAGCGGATTGACCACACCACAGGTGAACGAGCCGGCCGTCACCGTGCCCAGCGTCTGATTGACGCTCAGCGTGTCGGTCAGGGTCAGCACGTCCGTCAGTGGTGCATTCGCCACTACGGCCGTCACCGTGTAGGTAATGGTCTGGCCCGCAGCTACTGTCGCGCCATCAATCGGGTTGGAGCTCTTCACGACGGTCACCACCGGATCGCCCAGCGGGTGATCGGTCTCGCAACCGCCCACCGTCGTGCAGCTCGGATCCGGATCGCCACCACCGCTCGGGACGACCACGTTGTTGATCGTGCCGTTCGTCGCGTCGCTATCCACCGTCGCGGTGTACTCGAACGTGTAGGTGCCCGGCACCGTGCCGGTCGGCGCAACGACCACCGTCGGCCGGTCGTGCGAGCCCACCGCCGGGGCGGTCAGCGTGCCGGGCTCCGACGGCACCCAGGGTGTCGGTCGAGGTCGGCGCCGTCGTCGCCGCATCGCTCACCGTCGCGCACTCAGCGTGTAGGTGATCGTCTGGCGACGATGACCGTCGTGCCGGACGCCGGATTCGAGCTCTTCGAGGCCGTGATGTTCCGGATCGCCCAGCGGGTGATCGGTCTCGCAACCGCCCACCGTCGTGCAGCTCGGATCCGGATCGCCACCACCGCTCCAGGACGACCACGTTGTTGATCGTGCCGTTCGTCGCGTCGCCACCACCCGTCGCGGTGCTCGAACGTGTAGGTGCCCGGCACCGTGCCGGTCGGCAACGTGCACACCACCGTCTGCCGGTCGTGCACGAGCCTGCCTGGAACGGTCAGCGTGTGACCGCTGCATAGGGTGTCGGTCAGCGAGGTCAGCGCCGTCGTCGCCGCATCGCTCGCCGTCGCACTCGGCGTGTAGGTGATCGACCGGCCGGCGATGACCGTCGTACGGACGCGCGCCGGATTCCAGCTTCGAGGCCGTGATGTTCGGATCGCCCAGCGGGTGATCGGTCTCGCAACCGCCCACCGTCGTGCAGCTCGGATCGGATCGCCTGTCGGGACGACCACGTTGTTGATCGTGCCGGTCGCGTCGCTATCCACCGTCGCGGTGTACTCCAACGTGTAGGTGCCCGGCACCGTGCCGGTCGCAACGTGCACCGTCTGGCCGGTCGTGCACGGAAGCTTGGCCACCGCCGAGGGCGGTCAGCGTGCCGAACGTCAAGCCGGCGCACCAGGGTGTCGGTCAGCAGGGTCGGCGCGTCGTCGCCGCGTCATCCACCGTCGCACTCAGCGTGTAGGTGATCGTCTGGCCGACGATGACCTCGTGCCGGACGCCGGATTCAGCTCTTCGGGAGAGCGGCCGATCTCACCTCGCCCAGCGGAAGGTGGTCGATCGCAACCGCCCACCGTCGTGCAGCTCGGATCCGGATCGCCACCACCGCTCGGACGACCACGTTGTTGATCGATGCCGTTCGTCGCGTCGCTATCCTGCGGTGTACTCGAACGTGTAGGTGCGCGGCACCGCGCCGAGGTCCAGCGGCGTGCACCACCGTCTGGCCGGTCTTCTGCACGAGCCCACCGCCGGGGCGGTCAGCGTGCCGAACTCGACCCGGCTGCCCAGGGTGTCGGTCGAGGTGGCCGTCGTCGCCGCGCTGTCGCTCACCGTCGCACTCAGCGTGTAGGTGATCGTCTGGCCGACGATGACCGTCGTGCCGGACGCCGGATTCAGTGACCGTGATGGATCGCCCAGCAGGTGATCGGTCTCGCAACCGCCCACCGTCGTGCAGCTCGGATCGGATCGCGCGCCACCACCGCCGCTCAGGACGACCACGTTGTTGATGATGCCGTTCGTCGCGCGTCGCTATCCACCGTCGCGGTGTACTCCGAACGTGTAGGTGCCCGGCACCGTGCCGGTCGGCAACGTGCACACCGGTCGTGCGGGCCACACCGCCGGGGCGGTCAGCGTGCCGAACGACCGGCACAGGGTGTCGGTCAGCAGGGTCGGCGCCGTCGTCATACATCCACCGTCGCACTCAGCGTGTAGGTGATCGTCTGGCCGACGATGACCGTCGTGCGGACAGTTCCAGGCTCTTCGGGGCCGTGGCTCGTTCGGATCGCCCAGCGGGTGATCGGTCTCGCTCCGCCACCGTCGTTACGCTGGATCCGGATCGCCCTTCCTCGGGACGACCACGTTGATCGTGCCGTTCGTCGCGTCGCTATCCACGTCGCGGTGTCTCGAACGCGGTAGGTACCCGGCGCGCCGTGCCGGTCGGCGGCGTGCACACCTGGCCGGTCGTGCACGAGCCCACCACCGGGGCGGTCAGCGTGCCGAACGTCAAACCGGCACCCCAGGTGTCGGTCAGCAGGGTCGGCGCCGCCGTCGTCGCCGCATCGCTCACCGTCACCTCAGCGTGTAGGTGATCTGGCGACGATGACCGTCGTGCGGACGCCGGATCGACTCTTCGAGGCCGTGATGTTCGGATCGCCCAGCGGGTGATCGGTCTCGTAACCGCCACCGTCGTGCAGCTCGAGGATCCGGATCGCCACCACCGCTCCGGGACAGCGGCCGATTGTTGATCGTGCCGTTCGTCGCGTCGCTATCCACCGTCGCGGTGTACTCGAACGTGTAGGTGCCCGGCACCGTGCCGGTCGGCAACGTGCACACCACCGTCTGGCCGGTCGTGCACGAGCCCTGCCGGGGCGGTCAACTGCCGAACGTCAAACCGGCACCCAGGAGTGTCGGTCAGCAGGTCGGCCGTCGTCGCCGCATCGCTCACCGTCGCACTCAGCGTGTAGGTGATCGTCTGAGCGATGACCACCGTCGTGCGGACGCCGGATTCGAGCTCGTTCTGGGGCGTGATGTTCGGATCCTTGACGGTGATCGGTCTGCCAACCATACCGTCATGCAGCTCGGATCTGGATCGCCACCACCGCTCCGGGACGACCACGTTGTTGATCGTGCCGTTCGTCGCGTCGCTATCCACCGTCAGGGTGTACTCGAACGTGTAGGTGCCCGGCACCGTGCCGGTCGGCAACGTGCACACCACCTGCCGTCTGGCCGGTGCACGAGCCCACCGCGGGGCCTCAGCGTGCCGAACACCGACCGGCACCCAGGGTGTCGGTCAACCAGGGTCGGCAGCGCCGTCGTCGCCGCATCAACTCACCGTCGCACTCAGCGTCAGCCAGGTGATCGTCTGGCCGACGATGACCGTCATTGCCGGACGCCGGATTCGAGCTCTTCGAGGCCGTGATGTTCGGATCGCCCAGCGGGTGATCGGTCTCGCAACCGCCCACCGTCGTGCAGCTCGGATCGGATCGCCACCGCTCCGGGACGGCCACGTTGATCGTGCCGTTCGTCGCGTCGCTATCCACCGTCGCGGTGTACTCGAACGTGTAGGTGCCCGGCACCGTGCCGGTCGGCAACGTGCACACACCGTCCTGAGGCGAGGTCGTGCTGACCCACCGCGGGGCGGTCAGCGTGCCGGGCGTCAAACCGGCACCCAGGGTGTCGGTCAGCAGGAGTCGGCGCCGTCGTCGCGCCACGGCATCCTCACCGTCGCACTCGGCGTGTAGGTGATCGTCTGGCCGACGATGACCGTACGTGCCGGACGCCGGATTCAGCTCTTCGAGGCCGTGATGTTCGGATTCGGTGTCGGTGTCACTACGCACGTCGTGCTCGGACACGCCGGATCCGGATCGCCCGTCGGTTTCGCAAGGTTCGACACCTCAGTCACTGTGATTGGACTATCCACCGTCGCCGTCACAGTCACATCCAGCATGCCTCCGGCCGGAACCGCCAGGCTCGTCCACGTTGTCGTCTGTCCCGCATTCGCGCCCAGCGGGTTGGAGGTCACATAGGTCAGACCAGCACTCAGCGTGTCAGTCAGGTCATAGCTCGCCGCACTGCCTCCGCTATTTGTCAGCGTGATCGTGTACACCAGCGTCTCGTTCGCCTCGGCGATGCCTGCGAGGCTGCCGTCCTCACTGGTCAGCAACTTGGCCACCGTCACAACCGCCGGGGTCGGGGTGTCTTCGTCACAACCCGCAACCGCATCGCAGGGCACGCCGGTCGGTGGCACCGCCACGTTGAGGATCGAGGTCACACCTGCCGGGATCGGACTATCCACCAGGACGTTGAAGCTCAGTGTCACGCTACCGTTGCCCGGCACCGTGATCGCCGCGGTGTTCGAGCAAGCCGAACCCGCCGTTGCTGCGGCACAGGTGAAGTCATCTCCACCCGCATGCGTCGTGTTCGCCGGGACGGTCTCGCCCAGATCGGCAATTGCGTAGTTCGCACTGGTGCCCGTCGCGTTGGTCAGCGTCAGGCTGTAGGTCAGCGTCTCGCCGGATTCCGCCGTCGGACCACCGACGCTCAGCGTTTTCGCCAGGGTCACGATAGGCGAAAGCGGCGTCAGTTCGTCATCGCTACACACGGATCCGGCCGTCGTCGGGTTACACACATTCGTGCCCGTCGTTGTCGCCGTGTTGCTCACCTGACCGGTGCTGATGTCGCCCGCGACCAGGGTGTAGGTGCCCGTGCACACCAGGCTCTCGCCTGCCGCCAGCGTCGTCGGCAACGCCGTCGGACTGCCGCCAATTGTGCAGGTCAGGGTCAGACCCGGCAGCGGATCGCTCACCGTCACGCCGGTCGCATCACCATTGCCCGAGTTCGCCACCGTCACCGTGTAGGCAATCGTGTCACCCACATTGCTCTGGTTGTTCGGCGCCACCACCGTGTTGTCCAGCACGCCGACCTTCGTCGTCGTCAGCACCGGCAGGCGATCCAGCGGTGTGATTTCATTGTCGCTACAGATCGAACCCAACGTCGTCGGGTCACACACATTCGTACCCGTCGTGGTCGCCGTGTTGTCCACCTGACCGGTGCTGATGTCGCCCGCGACCAGGGTGTAGGTGCCCGTGCACACCAGGCTCTCGCCCGCCGCCAACGTCGTCGGCAACGCCGTCGGACTGCCGCCAATCGTGCAGGTCAGGGTCAGACCCGGCAGCGGATCGCTGACCGTCACGCCGGTCGCATCGCCATTGCCCGAGTTGGCCACCGTCACCGTGTAGGCAATCGTGTCGCCCACGTTGCTCTGGTTGTTCGGTGCCACCACCGTGTTGTCCAGCACGCCGACCTTGGTCGTCGTCAGCAGCGGACCGACAACCGGCGTTGTATCGCTACCGGTGTTGTTGAACGGCGTCGGGTCGGGCCCATGACTACCGTCGTCGGCAATGGTGGCCGTATTGCTGATTGAATTGATCCCGCTCGGGAACGGCACGTCAACGACTACCGAGAAGGTCACGCCACTTCCCGTGCTCGCGGCAACAGTGCCTATCGACAAGGTGCAGGTGCTGCCTGCGTTGTTGTCGGGGGCGCATGTCCATCCAGCCGTGCTTGCACCGGGATTGAAGGTCGAATTCGCGGGAACCGTCTCGGAAATGACAACGCCGGTTGCCGCAGTTGTTCCAACGTTGTCGTAGGAAAGCGTATAGGTGACCGTTTCGCCCGGGGCGGCGGTGATGCCACCGTCGGTCTTGCTGATGGACAGATCCGGACGGGTGACGGGTGTAATCACCACATCGTCTTCCGGCAACGTTTCATCCGAATCGCCAGTGCCGGTGTTGGTGATGCTGCCGGCGGTCACATCAGCCAGCAGCACCGTATAGGTACCGATCAGGGTGCATGTACCACCGACTGGAACACTTGCGCACGGCGTCGTGCCGCCGGTCGGTGTGATCAGGCTATCCGTCACCACCACATTCGTCAGCGGAATGTTGCCGACATTGGTTACCGTGATCGTGTAGGTCAGCACATCGCCGAGGGTCACCGTGGTGCTGCCATCGCCATCGGCATTGGAAGTGAGCAGCTTTTCCGTGTTCAGGGCAGGATCCTGCCCGACTATCGTGGTGGTCACCGTCGACGAATTGTTGCCGGGAACCGTATCCACAATGCCGGTCGGCGCCGTGATGGTTGCCGTATTCGGAACGTCGATACCCTCGACGCTTGCCGTGCCCGAAATGACGATGTCGCAGGTCGAACCGGCAGGCAACGACGGAATCGTTCCCGTCAGCAGGCTGGCCGAGAGCGCCACATTCGCAGCACTGCAGACTGCACCGCCTGAAGGAGTGACGGCGACGATTGCCAGCGAAGTGAAGTTGACCGGTACGGTGTCGCTGATCGTCGCGTTGACGACTGTCGAGGGACCGGCATTCGACAGGCGAAGGAAGAATCGGACCGGGGTGCCGGTCACGACCGGCGCTATCGAAGACGTGTAATTCCCGATGGCCGTACCGCAGGCTGCGCCCTGGCACTGCAACTTGCTGATTCCGGGATTGGCATTCAACGGAACCGGATCGATCGCGCAACCGAGTCCTGGCGAGCCATCTTCCGTGCACTGCAGGGTCGATGTTCTGGTCGGGGCTGTCCCGTTCTGCGGATCGCCGCCGCCGCCCACTTGCGCCTTGTTGACTATTGAATTCGATGCCGGAGTACTGACAGTGACGTTGTAGCTGATGGTTGTGCTTGCCCCAACCGCCAGTGCAGTTGCGCGCGTGCAGGTAAAATAGCCCGGTGCTGGGGTCGCATTGAAGGAGCACGTGAACCCGCCACTGGTGAAGCTTGCCGGGCCGGAATACGTCAAGCCGACCGGCAGGACATCGACGACGGTGATCGTTCCCGAGGAAGCGACGCCGCCGGAATTGCTGACCAGCAGATTGAAGGCGAACGTATCGCCCGGATTGCGAGCCTGTGGATCCGGATGCGATTTCGCCAGGCGAATCTGCGGTCCAGTCTGACCGACATTGAGATCGATCGCGCAGCCCGGGGCCACATTGTCGCCAGTACATGCCGTCACTTCGCCGGATGTTGGCGGCGTGCTTATCAGATACGGGTCGCCGCCACCGGCGATTCGCCCCTTGTTGACGTAGTTCGTACCGTTCGTCGCTACCGCGCCGACATTGGCAATGATGCTGAAAGTGCTGGAGCCGCCGGCCGGAATGGAAGCCGGAGAACTGCAGGTCACATTGGTGCCATCGACCCGGACGCAGGTCCAGTTCGCTGCATCGGGACCGCCAACGGTCAGGGTCGCCGGCCATGTCATTGGCGCGGGCAGGACATCGCGGAAGAAGATTGTCCCTATGGATGCGGCATCGCCTGTGTTGCTGACCGTGAACTGATAGTTGGTCTGGCCATTGACCGGCATGAAACTCTGGCCATCGCTCTTGGCCAGTGTCAGATTGACCCGACGCACGGGATCGGTTACCGCGGCACAACCCGTCAGCGGAACACTGATTGTGGTGGCTGGCGGAATCGGTGCGGGACAGGTCGATGTCGTGCTGCCGTCGGTCGCCGGCAGAGTCGGCTTGCTTGGATCACCACCGCCTCCGACCCGTGCGCGATTGGTAACAGCGGTCGACGCACCGGCTGCCACGGCCACGTTGATCGTAATGGTCGCAGTGCCTCCCACCGGAATAACGGTGGAACTGTTGCAGACCACATTTGGCGGAGTCGACGAGCAGGTGAAACCGCTCGGCGAAGAAGCGCTGGTGAACGTGACGAAGGCAGGCAGTACGTCAACAACCCGTATCGTCCCGGCGCTCGGCTGCGAACCGATATTGGTGACTGTCAGCGTGTAGCTGCCGCTATTGCCGGCAACGAAGGCCGAGCCGGACTTGGAAAGGGTGAGGAACGGCGCGTTGGTCACGTCGGCGTCGATCGCGCAGCCTGCCGGCACGTTGTCAGCAGTACAAGCCGGGGTGTTGCCAGGTGTGGGTGGCGCATTGTCGGGATCACCGCCACCGCCGACGCGAGCACGGTTGACGATGGAAGCTCCGTTCGCCGCTGAAATATTTGCGCTGAACGCGAATACGCTGGTGGATGTGGCCGGGATGACCGTGCTGGACGTACAGGTGATGACATTGCTGACCGAATTGCAGGTCCAGTTGGCGGCCTGTGCGCCGCCGAGGGCGAGAGGACCATCGGCGACACTCAGTTGTACCGGAAGCACATCAACGACAGTGATCGTGCCACTGGTCGGAACGGCGCCTGCATTGGTGACCGTCAGCGTATAGGTCGTGGTGCCCGATGTCAGCAATACATCGGTACCGTTGGTCTTGCTCAGACGCAGATCGGGATAGCACAGCGCCCCAGGGATGACGCCCGGCACGTCGGGCGTGAGAAACGTGGTCAGGCCGCCGTTGTAGCCGTTGGCCAGGTAGGTGTCGGTCGGGCCATTGGTGGTTCGACCCGGCGCGCCACCGGCGAGATTTGCGGTGATACCCAGAGCCGCCGGACTGAAAGCGACGAATGCGCCGCCGCCGCCGCCACCCGGGCCGTGCCGGTTTGCGACTGCATTGGCTCCACCACTGTTGCTCGCCCACGCGTTGCCACCATCACCGCCCGCTCCATTGACCGTGGCATTGCCGCCCTCGATCACGTGAAGGATCGCGGCACCGGCCGATCCGCCGCCGCCGCCCGCGTCATTGCCAACGTTGTACGCGTGTGCGCCGCGAACATCGATGATGCCGGTGCCGGTAACGGTGCGCGCACGCAGGATCGCGACGCCACCGCCCGCAGCACCCGACGAACACTTGGCGCCCGTGTTGGCACCCGCCGAAATATTGCAGGCTATCGCCTGGTTCTCGAACGCAAGATTCTCTGAAGTGGAATTATTGGTACCACCACCACCACCGCCGCCGCCCATGAACACGCGACTGAAACTCAAGACTCCTGCGTAGGAAGCGCCACCGCGGCCGTTGGTATCTTCCAGCGGTCGGGCCCAGGGACGGCCGCCCAGTCCGCCTTGCGCGTAATTGCCGCCACCGCCGCCGCCTGCGTTGTACTGATTGCTGTTGCCGCCACCATCCGTGCCGCCACCGCCCGCATTGCCCGGCGCGCCGCGCGCACGGTCGCCATTGGGATATCCGTTGACACCATTGTCGACGCGAACGAGGGTTGCATCCGTGACAATGCCGGTGGTCTGGTAACCCCAGCCGTTGTTCTTGACCGAGACATAGCGCGGTGTGCCGGCGATACCTTCGCCCTTGCCGCCGTGGGCCTGGCTGGTACTGTCGGACAGGCGCCAGTCCGTGCCCGGGCTGTTTGCAGCCGAACCAAAGCCGGATGCGCCACGGAAACCCTTGCCGCCCAGAAACACCGCGCGATTGGTCTCGCCTTCAACCGTACCGCTTCCGAGCGTCAGGGTCTGGCTTGAATCCACTGCCACAACGCCGCCGGCAAGGCCATTCCAGCTCGGCGCAGTGACGCCTTGCAGGGTTACCGAGGCGTACTGCGGCACGCGTATCACCTGGTAGCGGCGCTGGCCGAGCGTTGCCGTCGCCGCCGCCTGCCGATAGCTGTTTGTCAGGGCCGGGGTGAAGGTTATCGTGGCGCCCGCACCGCCCCCGCTGGTGGCACGCACGAACTCATACAGACCGGCGTTGCCGATGCTGGTCGTACCCATGCCGACTCCGGTGCCGCTGCCGTAGTTGGCGGTGTTGTCGGAGTTGATGGCGCCGTCCTGCATCTGCATGACGATCAGCAGATCGCCATTCGATACGGTTGTCGTGGCGCTACCGGCCCTGACCGCGCCCAGCGTCAGAGTGGTGGCCGATGCATTCAGGGTGGCTTGATTGCTGCCATCGAAATAGCTGTTGACGATCCCCGAGGCGGTGGAGGCCGGATCACTGCCAGGCAGTCCGCAGACCTGCTGCGCCATCGCCAGCGGGGCAAACATCGTGCTGGCCAGGATCGAAGCAAGTGCAAGCAGGCTGGCGCGCCATTTATGTCGCACTCCACTGAAGTGGCGGGTGGAAGCAGTCGCAGCCTGGCGGGTCGCGGCAATAGAATTCATAGGATTTCCGGAAATCGGCGAAAAGCCGGGTAGGACTTCGTACGGATGAGTGGGTACTTGCGCGGGGGAACACACCAACGCGGGCCCGGCTACGGCCTTGAACAATGCAGGCGAGACTCGCCCAGCCGCGGGCCGACTTGAGAGTTTGAACATGATTCCCCCTTGCTGCTCGAGACAAAAGCAAGAATCAGGCCAACCCGGGATTCCATTTCCTGGGGCCAGATGCCCTACGCCTCGATATCTCCGCCCTTTCGGGTCGGCTCCAACAACCTCACATCAATGCCCGAACGTCAGCATCGCGCGTGCACGAAAACCAGCTAGAGAATCCGTGCCAGACAGCGCATTTTGGCGAATAAAGCACCCGTGGCAGGCTGCCGGCACGAATTTACGTCAATGACGGAATTTGCACCAGCGCGAAATAGGGCCGATCTGAGCGACGAGGAACGGCGAAAACGCGAATCGCCGGTGTCACGCACGCGTATCGGCCCGGAAAATTCCGCGTCATGGACATTCCATTCCCGTCGCGCCGAGTCTTTGCCCGCAGTGACGGCAATTGCAACGAATTGTCAGCAGCGCACCTGCAAGCGGCGCGAGCACCCGCATGGGATGAGTTTGGGCAAGTATTGACCACTCGGTCGCAAGGCCCTTCCGGCCGGCTTGCAGGAAGCGCGGGACTCGGTCTAGCCTTCGTGTTCGATTCGGGAGATTTCGCATGAAGAAGTTCACCTACCTGCCGGTACTGGCCGGCGCACTCGCATTGGCCTCGTGCAACGCGACGCAGGAACCAGCAGGCGCTCCATCGGCCACGAACGCGCCCGCAGTCACCCCTGCGGATGCGGATGCCTTTGTCAGCAGCGTGAACCAGGAAATTCGCGACCACTATGTGGAGGACGTCGCCGCACAATGGGTGGCAGCCACCTACATCACCCCGGATACGGGCCTGCTCGAGGCCAAGGCCAACGAACGCGGCCTGATTCGTCTCAAGAACGCCATCGAGGCTTCGCGCAAGTTCGATGACGTAGCCGGCATCTCGCCGACCACGGCGCGCGCCCTGGAAATGCTCAAGCGCCAGAGCTCGATGCCTGCGCCGAAGGATCCCGATCATCTGGCCGAAATGGCGGAGATCGCCTCCAGGCTGGGTGCAGCCTACGGCTCCGGAAAGTACTGCAGCAATCCCGAAGACAAGAGCACCTGCAGGAATCTCAATGAGCTGTCCGAGACCCTGGCCAGCAGCCGCGACTGGGACGAGGATCTCGAAGCCTGGCAGGGCTGGCATTCCGTTGGCAACGGCATGCGTGCCGACTACACCCGATTCGCCGAGCTGCTCAATGAAGGGGCTCGCGATACAGGCTATGCCGACGCCGGCGAGGCCTGGCGCTCAGGTTACGACATGGACGCATCGGCGCTGCGCAGTGAGACCGATCGTCTCTGGGGTCAGGTCAAACCGCTGTATTCCCAGCTGCAGTGCTATGTGCGCGGCAAGCTCGAAGAGAAATACGCTGACAAGATGCCGGCCGACGGCACGATTCCGGCACACATCACGGGCAACATGTGGGCGCAGGACTGGTCGGCTCTCTATCCGATGGTCCAGCCGTTCCCCGGAGTCGCCGGTGTCGATCTGGATTCGGCGCTGAAAAAGCAGGACTACTCGGCCGAGAAGATGGTACGCAGCGCCGAGGATTTCTATCAGTCGCTCGGCATGCCGGCCCTGCCCGACTCCTTCTACGAACGCTCGATGCTGGTGCGTCCGCGCGACCGCGACGTGGTCTGCCACGCCAGTGCGTGGGACACCAATCTCGAAGGGGACGTTCGTATCAAGATGTGCATCAAGCCGACCGGTGAGGATTTCAACACGATCTATCACGAGCTTGGCCACATCTATTACTACCTGGCCTACAACGACTTGCCGCCCCTGTTCCAGACCGGCGCCCATGACGGCTTCCACGAGGCGATCGGCGATACGGTGCAGCTGAACCTGACCCCGGGCTACCTGCACCAGATCGGCCTGACCGGCGAGGCCAAGGCTGACGAGAAAGCGGTCCTCAACACGCAGATGCAACTCGCCCTGGCGAAAATCGCCTTCCTGCCATTCGGCAAGCTGATCGATGAATGGCGCTGGGGCGTCTTCGACGGGTCGATTCCGTCAGATTCTTACAATGCGGCCTGGTGGCAGCTGCGCCAGAAGTACCAGGGCGTCTCTTCGCCGATCGAACGGACCGAGCAAAACTTCGATCCGGGCGCCAAATATCACGTGCCGGGCAATACGCCCTACATGCGCTACTTTCTCGCCCACATCCTCCAGTTCCAGTTCCAGCGCTCATTGTGCGAAGCCGCCGGATTCAATGGCCCGTTGCATGAGTGTTCGGTCTATGGGAACAAGCAGGCCGGCGAAAAGTTCTGGGCCATGCTTGGCGAGGGCGCGAGCCAGCCGTGGCAGCTGACTCTCAAGCAGCTGACTGGCCAGGAACAGATGGATGCCAGCGCGATCCTGGACTACTTCGCACCGCTTAACGCGTGGTTGACCGAGCAGAATGAAGGAAAGGAGTGCGGTTGGGAGGGTTGAAGCAGTACCCTGTCCCCGGTTGCCTCGCATGTCTTCGGCAACCGGGGATTCCTGAAACGCAAAGACGGGTGTAGCCATGCAGCGCTGGGTAAAGATTCCGGACGGTCGATTTCTCGATGCCAATCGCATCGCCTATGTCGGCAAGGTCGAGACATTCAACCGCTTCGACGATGACGGCGTCGATATCGGCCTGTCCTATGCGGTCAACCTCGGCACCGATTTTCCGCGCGAATCCCAGATCAACGTCGTCGGCACCAAGGAAGAGATCTTCGCCCTGTTGCGCACCATCCTGGGCGGATCGGCGGCAACTCCACCCGCCTAGGCAGGCGCCGAGCCTCAGTGCTCCGTCGCGGCAAGCGCGCGTTGTCGCCGCTCAATCACGCGGAACCCACGCCAGGCGACGAATCCGCAAGTCGTGATGGCTGCGGCAGTCACGGACAACTTGAGTGCACTGTCGGACACCATCGGTGAAACGACACCCGCCAGTGTTGCGCTGATCATCAGACTGCAGAATGCCTGCAGGGAAGAGACTCCGCCACGGTGCGTGGGAAATCGATCCAGCAACTGCAGGGTCAGGGTCGGAAACGCCAGTCCGATTCCCATGGAATGCAACCCCAGCGGCAATACCGACCACGGCACCATAGGCCTGGGCAACAGCCAGGCCGCACCGATATTGATCGCCGAAGCACCGAGCATGATCGAATAGCCAAGCCTGACCGTGGCGTCGGCACTCAACCTTCCTGCTGTGCGCCCGGACAGGAACGACCCGAACATGAGACCGCCGATGGCCGGAATGAACAGCCAGGCGAACTGCTGCTCGTTGAGTTCGAGAAGTCCAAGGACGAATGCCGGCGCCGATGAAATGTAGACGAACAGGGCATTGAAACCAAAGGTGCCGGCACAGACCAGTGGAAAAAAGGCGCGATCCGAGAGGATATGCAGGTAGCTCCTGCCCATGCTGCGCGGCGATAGCGGCAGACGCCGTTCCTGCGGGTGGGTCTCCGGCAGCATGAACGCGCAGGCGACCCAGAGCACGCCGGCGAATGCGGCCAGCAACCAGAAGATCATCGGCCAGCGGGCGTAGGCAATGACCCAGCCACCAACAATCGGCGCGATCGCGGGAGCCACGCCAAAAATCATCGAGACGGTCGACATCAGTCTCTGCGCGGCCGCACCTTCGAAACAGTCGCGGATGATGGCACGCCCCACGATCATGCCCGAGCCTGCCGAGATACCCTGAATGGCCCGGTAAATGAGCAGTTCGCCGATCGAGTTCGACATTGCGCAACCCATCGAGGCCATCGCAAACACGGCGACGCCGCCGAGAATCACGTTGCGACGCCCCAGTGAGTCGGACAAGGGCCCATGCAGCAGGGACATCATGGCGTAGGCCACCATGTACACGCTCAGTGTCTGCTGCATGGCCAGCGGGCTCGCCTGCAATTGCGCGGCGATGGCCGGGAATGCAGGGAACATCGTGTCGATCGAAAACGGGCCGAACATGGCCAGGGCGCCAAGCAGCGGCGCCAGGCGGCGACTGCTTCTTGCGCCGACGGGTGTCATGGCAGGGTTCACTCGGTCCGGGATCCCTGCATGCTACGGATTGACGCCAGGCAAGTCATCCCGCGCGGCATCGATTAAGATTGAATGCATGGATACGACAGCGCTGCGAGCCGATCAGGTGCGAGCATGAATTTTCTGTCCGCCCTGGCCGTGGCGGGCGGCGCGAGCATCGGTGCGCTGGCTCGATGGACGCTGGGCCTTGCCCTCGATTCCGCCCTGCCTGGCATTCCGATGGGAACGCTGCTTGCGAATGTCATCGGCGGATTGCTGATGGGAATCGTGCTCGGCATGCTCGATCAGTTCCAGACGCTGCCGCTGGAATGGCGCCTGGCGATCACCACGGGATTTCTCGGGGGTCTGACCACGTTTTCGACGTTCACCGGCGAGACACTGAATCACTTGCTGCGCCAGCAATGGGGCTGGGCCGCCTCAATGATCACGGTACATGTGGTCGGCTCGATACTTGCTGCCACACTTGGTTTCGCCCTGGTCCGGGTAGCACTTCGCCACTAGCCCGGGGATGCCGCCATGCCCAGAGCCGACCTGAAATCACGAGTCACCGCCCTGCTTGCGGACTGTGGCGTCGAGGTTGACGGCGGCGCGCCCTGGGACCTTCGCGTCAACGACGACGCCTTCTATGCGCGTGTCATTTCGCACGGCTCGCTTGGCCTCGGCGAATCCTACATGGACGGCCAGTGGGATACGGATGACCTGGACGGGTTCATCCATCGGCTTCTGGTGGCGCGTGTGGATGAACGCGCCGCACGCCTTGACGACGTGCGCTTGTGGATCAAGTCCGAGCTTCTGAATCTGCAGCGCGGAAAGCGTGCCTATACGATCGCCAAGCGACACTATGACCTCGGCAATGATCTCTTCCACGCCATGTTGGGCAAGCGCCTGGTCTACAGCTGTGCCTACTGGCCTTCCTCCGAGACCCTGGACCAGGCTCAGGAAGCCAAGCTGGACCTGATCTGCAGAAAACTGGGATTCAAGCCCGGCATGCGCGTCCTCGACATCGGCTGCGGCTGGGGGGAAGCACTGCAGTTTGCAGCGCAACGCCATGGCGTTGTCGGCGTCGGCATCACGGTTTCCGTGGAACAGGCCGAATACGCACGCATGCTTTGCACGGACCTGCCAGTGGAAATTCGCGTGCAGGACTATCGCGAAATCAATGAGAAATTCGACCGCGTCTACTCGATCGGCATGTTCGAGCACGTCGGCAAGAAGAACTACGCAAACTACTTTGATGTCGTGCGGCGCTGCCTGACCGACGATGGCCTGACCCTGCTGCACACGATAGGTGGAAACACCTCATCGAACCACACCGATCCATGGATAGAAAAATATATTTTCCCCAATTCCATGATCCCGTCGGCTGCGCAGATCGCAAGGGCGGCAGAAAGGCATTTCGTTCTGGAAGACTGGCACGGATTCGGCCCGGACTATGATCGAACGCTGATGGCGTGGATCGAGAATTTCGATCGGGCCTGGCCCGACTTGTCGGCTCGCTATGACGAACGTTTCCGCAGGATGTGGCGATTCTATCTTTCTGCTTCGGCAGCAAGCTTTCGTTCCCGACGCGACCAGCTCTGGCAGATGGTTTTCAGTCCGCAAGGTGTCCCGGGCGGATATCCGGCTCAACGCTGATCAAGGCAACGCTGAACAAGTGGCGCAATCGTCATGGCATTCAGAAGGTCTGCCCGTCGTGCTGCGAGGCGAAGTGAAGGCGGGTGGCCTTGGCAAGACTCGCGGTGCGGCTGGCGGGCCTTCTGAAAGCCACCTGTTTCAGTAGAGAACCAATCTGCCAGGCGACGCCTGTCAGCGCGCAGCTCCTTTTTGCGCTGCCTCGAAGCGACTGCATGGATGCAGGAGGTAGAGCAACGCAGGAGCAGTTGCCGAGACGGCCGGTCCATCTGCGTCAGCGCACCGCGATCTGCACGCAGACAGACGTCGTGACGGTTGCGCCACTTGTTCAGCGTTGCCTTAAACCCTCCGCATGCATCCCGCATCTGAGGGACGATTGCAACGGAGAGCCGACATGTCGCGAGCCGCAACCGCTTTTCTGAGCCTGATCCTGGCGACTACGGCCAGTGCCGGGGCGCCTGTCGAGGTCATGATCCTCGGCACCTACCACATGGGCAATCCCGGCCTCGATCTGCACAACATGAAAGCGGATGACGTGCTCGCGCCAGAGCGCCAGAAGCAGTTGAAGGACGTTGTCGACAGCCTGGCTCGTTTCAGGCCAAATCGCGTAGCAGTCGAGCGCAATGCAGACGACCAACCGAATCACACCGTCCCTGTATATCACGATTACCTGGCCGGAGAGCGCCAGGAAAGTCGCAATGAGATCGACCAGATTGCCTTTCGCCTCGCGAAGAAACTGAATCTCGCCGAAGTCCATGGCATCGACGTCGACGGCAATTTTCCCTACGAAGCCGTGGAAGCCTTCGCGAAGAAGGCAGGTCGATATGCGGAGCTGGAGCAGGCAAGCAGTGACGTTGAGAAAAGGATGCAGGCGTTCAGTGCAAGGCAGCAGACATCGACCATTGGACAGCTTCTCTACTCGATGAATACAGCGCAAGCCATTCGTGACGATTCCAGCTTCTACATGAACCTGCTTTTCATGGGAGATGGCAAGACACAGCCTGGCGCTGAACTGGTCGGACAGTGGACCATGCGCAACCTGCAAATCTGCGCAAGGCTTGCCCAGATGGTCGAACCGGGTGATCGCGTCATCGTGGTGTATGGCGCTGGCCACAGCGCACTGCTGCGCCAGTGTGCAAGCGACATGCCCGACTGGAAGCTGATCGAACCCAACGACTTCCTGCCGCACTGAAGCAATCCCCGCTCAGCGTTCGTCTGTTCCTGCGATTGCGCCCTCATCGACCCATCGGCGCAGACAATCGATCGCCAGCGAAGGGACTTGATCGACGGGATGCGTCTGCGCCAGCCGCTCGCAGAGCTGGGCGAAGTTTCCTGCATCGCCGAGGCAGATTTTCAATGCAGCCAGTTCAACAGGGTCGACCGGGCGAAAGCGGGAAATGCGTTCCTCGTCACGCCAGATCAGATGCGCGGGCGCTGTTGACTCGGTAGCTGCTGGCGGAGCCTCTTCGTTCTTCAACGCCCGCCACACTTCCACCGTGTTGCAGCGGGTTTCCAGCAGCCGGACGCTTGGATGAAATCGCAGTCGCAGTCGTGGCCAGGAATCCGGCGGCCGTTGCTGCATGCTGGACCATTGCAGGCGCGGCGCGTCGGCCGCATCGAATGCATCGAGCAGCAGGCGTTCGAACGCGGCCAGTTCGGCGATCAGAGGGTGCGCAGAGAACGGTTCATTCCTGGTCAGCCAGTCGGGGGCCTGCTGCCCGAAGTCTCGCAACGAGCGCACGCGCGATGGACAGTCGTGGACAAATCGCGTGCAGAATTCCGACCACAGCGAATCGCCCAGGTAGACCGACAGGACGGGATGATCCGATTCGAGCGCCTCGTTCAATCGTGCCTGATAGGCATTTGCATAGATGGCGAGTCCCACATTGCTGTCCACGCTGCCCTGCCCGCACCAGCTGCGCGGAAACACCTGGCCACCCCGAACGTGGCCGAGGAAGTGACGTTCCAGTTCGCGAAGCGCAGTCATGCGCATGCTTCCATGCGGACTGCTGCATCCAGCTTGGCGCCGATCCGCCGCGCCTGATCGAGTTCGGCGACCAGTTCGGCCAACGGCGGAATGTGGTCGTCGCGCTCGATCATCGTGGTAACCGGACCAATCCGCTCGAGGGTGCGCGCATAGAGATCCCACACTTCCGTGCGAACCGGGTGGTCGTGGGTGTCGATCACATAGTCGCCGTAGTCGCTGTGCCCGGCCAAATGGATTTGCCAGATCCTGTCCGCTGGCAAGGAGGCCACATAGGCGTCGGCATCGTAGCCGTGATTGCGCGAGCTGACGTAGATGTTGTTGACGTCAAGCAGGATTCGACAACCGCTTCGGCGCACGATCTCTGCGAGAAACGCGGCCTCGTCCATCTCGGCATCGGCAAAGCCGACATAGGTCGAAACATTCTCGATGAGTATTTCACGGCCAAGAAAATCCTGAACTTCGGAAATCCTGGCGGTCACATGAGCGATGGCTTCTTCCGTGTAGGGCAGCGGCAACAGATCATGGCTGTTGATGCCGCCGTATCCGGTCCAGCACAGGTGATCGGAGATCCAGATCGGTTCGACATGACTGGCCAGGTCGCGCAGGCCACGCAGATAGTCCCGATCAAGCGGATCCGTGCTGCCGATCGAAAGCGAAACCCCGTGCATGGCAATCGGATAGCGCGAGCGAATGGCATCGAGATAGTGGCGCGGCTTGCCGCCTGCGACCATGAAGTTCTCGGAGATGATCTCGAACCAGTCAACTTTCGGGTCTTCCTGCAAGACCGCGTCAAAGTGCTCGGTACGCAAACCCAGTCCATAACCATGCCACGGGCGGATGCCCGAAGCCGGAGCTTCGGGCATCGGCATATTCACGCCGGCGGCGCGATTTCTCATCAGGACTTGGTGGTGCCGCCTACGTCGGCGCAAGTGCTGGCCGGAATGGCGACAAAACCCTGGCCCTTGCAACCACCCTGGCCCTTGCAGGCGTTGTCGGCGGTCTTGCAGTCATTGTGACCCTTGCACGCATTTGCGCCGTAGCATTTCACGACGTCGGTCTGTTCGGCCATGGCCATGCCTGCGGTCTTGTCCATCTTGCCGCCCATTGCGGTACAAGCGGCCTCGGTCGTTGCGACGAAACCCGTGCCCTTGCAACCGGCCTTGCCCTTGCAGGCGTTCTCGGCCGTCTTGCAGCCGTTGTGGCCCTTGCACGCATTCACGCCCATGCAGTGCCCGACTTCGGCCTTTGCGGCGGCATCACCGGCAAGCACCTGCCCGGAGGCACCGGCGAGACTGGCTGCCACGAGAGCGAGACTGAATCCTGAAATTCCAGCGCTGAGATTGTTCATTGTGATGTTCTCCAAGTGTAGTTGCAGTGTTGCGGCCTGACGGAAAATCCGTACACGGGCCGGTATTGGATCCATGCGCCTCTAGTGCGCGCTTTCACCATGACGATTTGACGAACAGCGCGAATGCGCAGGGCATGAGACCCGGCATTCACGCACAATCTTTCACCGATTGCTCGTTGCGGCCAATGCCTTCATTGGCTGCGCTGGTCGACGCTGCGCTGCAGCACATGATCAAGCGAGACGGTGCCCGGGCCTGCCACGCTGAGCCAGAGAAAGATTGCAAGATAGGCAAACTCGCTCAATCCCAGCAAATAGTCGAGCGAATCGACCTGATCCCAGAATACCGACTTGATCGCGACGACCATGACCACGATCAGCGGCGCGGAAAAGATTCGGGTGCACAATCCAAGTAGCAGCATGATGCCGCCCACGAACTCCAGTCCGGAGACAAACGGCGCCATGATCTCGGGCGCCATGACACCCCACTCGCGGAAATTCTCGGTGACTTGAGGCAAGGCGCCGAGCTTTCCCCAGCCAGCCCAGAGAAAGACCCAGCCGACGGTAATTCTGGCCACCAGCGGACCCAGCCAGGCGAAGTACGCCGAGACACGCTCGGGCCAGTTGATCAATGCATCGACGATGGGCTTCATTTTCAGATCTCCAGTTTGGCCACGGCATATCCCGGGCATGAGCGGACCCTGGCCGGAATCATGGAATCCGACCTGGTGGTTGTCTTGAGTTGCATCAGGGTGCGGCGTACTGCAGACGCATGACCGACGGGGGGATCTCGTCCTCCGGATTCGGCGGCGGAACATTCGCGACACCTTCGATCAGCGCGGATTTCCAGACCGTCTCTATGGCGTCGAAATCACGACTGTCGCTGGCCAGCATGACCAAAGCGCCATTCCCGATCGGAACTTCGCGGCCGCGCATGCCATCCTTTTCGAAATCAGCGCGTTCACGCGATGGCGGATCGACCACGTAGAAGACACTGACTGCGCCGCTGGGCTCGGGCATGACCATGTGCACGGTTCGGTAAGGACCTGCCGGGCACAGGTGCACGTAGTTGATGCCTTGCGGAACCGCCGACAACACGACACCGCGCGCCGCGAACGCGTCGATAACGGCGTCCTTGCCGACCGGATTGCCTGTCTCCGCACTTCCCACGTCATGATGATGCAAGTGCTCGACGACCAGGTTCGACAGCTCGGGCGGGGATTGCTGCCTCCCTGGCAAGGCGATCAGGGCAACGACAACCGATGCTGCGGCGGCAAGAATCAATGCACCGAACCCGCGCGCACGACTGCGGTTGCGTGCAACCTGGCGCTTCTCGGTCGTCTGCGCCAGCAGGATGCGATCAGCGAGGTTGCCCGGAACGGTCAGGTTGATCGCGCGCCGCAGGCGAATCTCGAGCGCATCGGCGCGTGCGCTGGCCGCAGCACAATTCGGGCAGGACTCCCGGTGCGCAACAAAGGCATCAAGGCGACTGGCTGGCTCGCTGCCCAGATGTCGGCGGAATTCAAGGCAATTCATAGCTCACTCACCTCGGCTACCGGGTCATCCAGACCCAGTTGCCCCTTAAGTTTCTGGCGTGCCCTAAACAATTGGGTCATCACGGCCGCTTCGCCAAGGCCGAGTTGCTCGGCGATCTCGGCGCAGGAAAAACCACCGAGGACCTGCAAGACAAGCGGCTCTCGATACTTCGGATCCAGTTCGGCGATGGCCCGGCGCAGCGCCGACTCCTCGGTACGGCGTTCCGGCGTCGGCTGCGGGTCCGGCAAGTCGAGATCGTCGATGTCATCGGACGGCATCGCCTTGCGCTCGAACAATCGCGCATGCTCGCGACGCAGAATCGTGATCAACCAGGCCTTGACCGCAGCGACCTCGCGCAGATTGTCGAGCGCACGCCAGGCTCGCAGAAACGTGTCCTGGACCAGGTCCTGAGCCAGTGCATCCTGGCCACACAACCAGTACGCATAGCGGTACAGGTCGGTGGAGTGTCCACGCACAAGGGCTTCGAACTGGTGTTGGCGACTGCTCATGGTCGATTGGACCGGCATCTTGGGCGTTTCCTTACAGTGGCAGGGGCCGAAAGTCCGCCTGTCAGGCATCGGGGTCAGCGACGGCTCAAGTCTCCGGGTAGCGCTCACCTGGCGCAAGCGGCAGCCGTGCGCGACGGGTCCCGATCCGGCACAATTCGCGGCTCGCGTCGCCCCTCCCGCAAACGCATCGAATCCGGAAATCATGACTCTGCAAGGCAACTACGAACAGATCGCGCTCAAGGACTACGCCGAGCGCGCCTATCTCGACTACTCGATGTACGTTGTGCTCGACCGAGCGCTGCCGTTTATCGGCGACGGTCTCAAGCCGGTCCAGCGCCGTATCATTTATTCGATGAGCGAGCTCGGCCTCAGTGCGGGAGCAAAGCCGAAAAAATCGGCGCGCACGATTGGCGACGTGATCGGCAAGTTCCATCCGCATGGCGACAACGCCTGCTACGAAGCCATGGTGCTGATGGCGCAACCGTTTTCCTACCGCTACCCGCTCGTTGGCGGCCAGGGCAACTTCGGCTCGCAGGATGATCCGAAATCGTTCGCGGCCATGCGCTACACCGAGTCGAAGCTGACCCCGATTGCCGAAGCCCTGCTCGAGGAACTCGGCCAGGGGACGGTCGACTGGACACCCAACTTCGATGGCACCCTGAAGGAACCGGCCTGGATGCCGGCGCGCATTCCGCACGTCCTGATCAATGGCACCACCGGCATCGCCGTCGGCATGGCAACCGACATACCTCCGCACAATCTTCGCGAAGTCGCCACCGCCTGCATTCGCCTCCTCGACGAACCGAACGCCAGCATCGAAGATCTCTGCGAGCACGTTCGCGGCCCGGACTATCCGACCGAAGCGGAAATCATCACGCCAAGGAGTGAACTGCTCAACCTGTACTCGACCGGAAACGGTTCACTGCGTGCTCGAGCCATCTATCAGCGCGAGGATGCCAACATCGTCATCACGGCGTTGCCGCACCAGGTTTCCCCATCGAAAATCATCGAGCAGCTCGCGGCGCAGATGCGGGCGAAGAAACTGCCGATGATCGAGGACGTGCGTGATGAATCCGATCATGAAAATCCGATCCGTCTGGTCCTGATCCCGCGTTCCAGCCGGATTGATGCGGACGAGCTCATGCCTCATCTGTTCGCCACCACGGACCTCGAAAAGAGCTACCGTGTCAATCTGAACATGATTGGTCTGGACGGACGACCGCAGGTCAAGAACCTCAAACAGATCCTCACCGAATGGCTGCGCTTCCGCACGGATACGGTAACTCGGCGCCTGCAGCATCGACTCGAGAAAGTCGAACGCCGCCTGCACCTGCTCGAAGGCTTGCGCATTGCCTACCTCAATCTCGACGAGGTTATCCGCATCGTCCGCAGCGAAGACGAACCCAAGCCGGTGCTCATGAAGCGCTTCGCGCTCAGCGAGGAACAGGCCGACTACATTCTTGAAACGCGCCTGCGTCAGTTGGCGCGACTTGAAGAAATGAAGATCAATGCGGAACGCGAGGAGCTCGAGCTTGAGCGCGCGAGGATCAACGTTCTGCTGAATTCGAAGGCACGCCTGAAGACGCTGATCAAGGACGAGTTGCGCGACGATGCGATGAAGTTCGGTGACGACCGGCGTTCGCCGCTTGTTGCCCGTGCCGCGGCACAGGCCCTCGACGAGGCAGCCCTGGTGACCAGCGAGCCGACCACGATCGTGCTTTCGGTCAAGGGCTGGGTACGTGCCGGCAAAGGACATGAACTCGACGCAGCGGCCTTGAACTACCGCGAAGGCGACAGCTTGCTGGCCTTCGCCAGAGGACGCACGACACAACATGCCGCGTTCATCGACTCTACCGGACGCAGCTACTCTGCGCCCGCGCATTCGCTGCCATCGGCGCGCGGCAACGGTGAGCCGCTCAGCGGGCGATTCAGCCTTCCGGCAGGAGCCCAGTTCGATACCGTGGCGATTGCCGAACCCGGCACGCGCCTGGTACTCGCCTCGACGCTGGGTTACGGCTTCGTGACCCGCTTCGAGAACCTGCTGGGCACCAAGAAGGCCGGCAAGCAGCTCATGAACCTGGACGAAAAGGCCCACGTGCTGAACCCGGCGATAGTCGAGGATTCCGCTCGCGACCGCATTGTCGTCGCCACCAGTTCGGGACATCTGCTGATGTTCTCGGTTGCCGAACTGCCCGAGCTCGACAACGGCGGCAAGGGCAACAAGCTGATCGAGATCCCGAAGCCCAAACTGGCTGCCGGCGAACGCGTGGTGGGTGTGGCCGTCGTTGCTGAAGGCAAGGGCGAAGCCACGCTGTTCGCCGGGCAACGCAAGCTGATTCTGAAGTGGGCCGACCTGGTTGAGTACGGCGGCAACCGCGCCACGCGCGGCAGTCTGTTGCCCCGCGGCTTCCAGCGCGTCGAACGCATCGAGACCAGCGCATGACGAACGGAGCCGCCTGATGAAGAAGTCCACACGCTGGCTGGTCCGCGTTCTTGTCGCCCTTTCGCTACTGGTCATCGCCTTGACCATCACGGGCTGGCTGCTTCTTCGCGGAAGCCTGCCGCAACTGGATGGCCTTGTCGTCACCTCTGAAGTGGGCGCCGAGACCACGCTCGATCGTGATGAGCGTGGCACGGTGACCATCACCGGCTCGAGTCGAAACGATGTTACCTGGGCACTGGGCTATGTGCATGCGCAGGAACGGTTTTTCGAGATGGACCTGATGCGCCGCAGCGCCGCCGGCGAACTGGCCGAGCTGTTCGGTGCGGCTGCGCTGCCGATTGATCGACGCGCCCGGGCGCATCGCATGCGCGCACGCGCCGAGGCGGCCCTTGCCCTGTTGCCGGAATCCGAGCGCGCGCAGATCGAGCGCTATCGGGATGGCGTCAATGCCGGACTGAACGATCTGGGCACTCGTCCATTTGCATATCTGCTGACCGGCACCCGACCGCGCCCCTGGGCCAGCGCGGACACCGTGCTTGTTGTCGATGCCATGTACTTCACCCTGAACGACGCCGCCAACACGCGCGAGCTCGCGTTCGCACGCATGCGCGATGCCCTGCCGGATTCGGCCTGGCAGTTTCTTTCCGCCACCGGCGGTCGCTGGGATGCGCCGCTGACTGGACCACCCATGCGCTGGCCGGATCCGCCGCCTGCCACCGACCTCGACCTGCGTGCGCTCGACGCCTCCCTGTTGCGAAACGGGACAGCCGGCTCCGATGACGTTCCTGGCAGCAACAGTTTTGCCGTGAACGGCGCCCTGGCTGGCGGGCCTGCCCTGCTCGCAAACGACATGCACCTCGGGCTGGGCGTGCCCGGGCTCTGGTTTCGTGCCCGTCTGATCTATCCGAATACACGCCGTCCGGGCGAAACCGTCGACGTCTCAGGCGCCAGCCTGCCGGGTACGCCCGCGATTGTCGCCGGGAGCAACCGCTCGATCGCCTGGGGCTTTACCAACAGCTACGGAGATTTCACCGATTGGGTTCGCGTCGTTGCCGACCCGGATGATGCGGATCGCTACCTGACCGCCGCGGGCAGCGCGCCCATCGCCACCCAGTCGGAGACGATCCTGGTCAAGGGCTCGGCACCTGACGTACTTGAGATCAAGGAAACACAGTGGGGCCCGATCCTTGCCAGCGACGCCGACGGCACACCGCTCGCCCTGGCATGGACTGCACACCGCGAGGGTGCAGTAAACCTGGAGTTGCTGCGCCTTGAACTGGCAGAGACATCCGACGAAGGCATCGCCATTGCCCAGAACGCCGGCATGCCCGCCCAGAATTTTCTCGTCGCGGACCGCTTCGGCAGCATTGCCTGGACTATTGCCGGGCGCATTCCGGTCCGGGTGGGCGGATTCGATCCACGCCTGCCCGCAGACTGGAGTACGCCGGAAACCGGCTGGAACGGATGGCTGGCCACGGCCGATTATCCGTTGATATCAAATCCACCCTGGCAGCGACTGTGGACGGCCAACGCGCGCATTGTCGACGAAGGCAGGCATCTGGACGTGCTCGGGGATGGCGGCTACGACCTCGGCGCGCGCCAGCAACAGATTCGCGATGACCTGCTTGGCAAGGAACAATTCACCCCGACCGACATGCTCGAGATCCAGCTGGATGACCGCGCCGTGTTTCTCGATCCGTGGCGGAAAAGGCTGGTCAAGCTGCTCGAGCACAGCGCGGGGACGCCGCAGCGGGCGAAGATCCAGCAATCGCTTGCGGATTGGGAGGGTCGGGCATCGATCGACTCGGTCAGCTACCGGATCGTTCGAGCCTGGCGCAATGAAGTGAAGGACACGGTGCTCGATGCATTTGCCGGTGCCGTGCGTGTACGTTATCCGGATTTCGAGATGCCCAAGCTGGGTCAGGCTGAACATGCAATCTGGATGTTGCTCGAGAAACAGCCGCTGCATCTGTTGCCACCGAACTATCCGAGTTGGGAGGCCTTGCAGATGGCCTGCCTGGATCGCGTGGCCGCGCGCCTCGAGTCGCATCCCGGGGGTATCGAAGTGAGGACCTGGGGCGAACGCAACATGGCCCGCATTACTCATCCGCTGTCGCGCGCCTTGCCCGGCTTCATTTCACGCCATCTCGACATGCCCGCCGACCGGTTGCCCGGCGACAGCAACATGCCGCGCGTACAGGGACCGAAATTCGGCGCATCGGAGCGCTTTGCCGTCGCGCCCGGCGACGAGGAGAACGGTTATTTCGAATTGCCGGGCGGACAAAGCGGCCACCCTCTCTCACCCTACTATGGCGCGGGTCATCAGGATTGGGTCGAAGGAAAACCGACTCCATTCCTGCCCGGACCTGCACGCCACTCGCTGCGATTTGCCCCCGGCTCCTGACCAACTTTAATCCTTCGGGCCAGGCGGGCGCCACGCGCCCGCTCGTGCCTGACCCGAGCGCCGAGCGCGCACGTCCATCCGCTGAAACGCGGTTGGTTGCTGGTTACGGCGATTCGAAACCGTGGGCGAATATCACGTCGTTGACCGGCACCAGCAATGTTGTACTGAGGCTGGCCGGCAGACCACTCTGGGCGATGTGCAGGCTGGCGCTGCCTGGGCCCGAAGGGCCGTTGGCAACAAACGAGAAGCGATACAGCGTGCCCCAGTTGAGCGGATTCAAAACCGCTGGCGTATTCGCCGGCGGATTCGGATTCGCCGGAGCGGTCCATGTCACGTTTCCGCCAGCGCTGGAAGCAGTCCAGTCATTGCCGGAATCCATGTCCCCATCGCTGAAGTTCAGGCTGCTGATATTGATACCGGCTGCAACGGGCAGGCTGAATCGATCGAAGCCGAAGTTGTGCACGACGCGCAGATTGGGCTCGCTGCCTTCCGTGAAGGCCCGAGCGAAATCGTAGTTCATCACCACGTAGTCGTAGCGCCAGGCGCCGCCGCCCAGATCGAATACCTTGACCCCCACCTTGACATGGCCCTCGGCGCTGGCGAGCTCCTGCTCGACCTTTGTTGATACCGGCACGGCAAGCTCGAACCAGCGATCAAAAGCGGAACCCAGCCGATAGTTGGTCCCAGTGCCGATATTCCAGATTGATCCGGTCCAGCTCGGCGTCACCGACTTGGTCGCCATCGAGTTGTAGATGTTGATGTCCTCGCGGGCGAGGTACCAGGACTCGAACAGGTAGCTGGCTCCGGGGTTGCTGGCGGACGCGATCTGCGATTCGGCGACGATCAGGCGTTGCGAGTAGCTGGTATTGCCGGATGAATTCGAATTGCCATCGCAGTTCGTGTCATAGATCGATCCGCACCGCCCCCACTGGTTGGTCGCGGGAATGATCTCGGAGCGTGGCCCAAGATCGTTGTTGCTGTCATTGTTGCCGGTACCGTAGGTGTCGGAACATTGACGGCCAAGCACGTGCGAATTGGTGCCGTGGCCCGACGCACAGCCCTGGTTGGTGGTCAGGAACGCGTGCTTGACGCCGGACCGACCAATCTGGTCGATGCTGCCATCGGGATTGATCCGGTACATGTTCCAGATCAGATAGGGATGCTGGTCGTTTCCATACGGCGCAAACGTGCCTGAGAACTTCTGATACCACGGAATATCGGCCGTCCACAGCGCCGTGCTGGTGCCCATCGGATCACCCGGAATGGTCGCTGCAGGGGAACCGTTGTTGACGTTGTTCCTGAGCGTGGAACTGGGCGTGAAGACAACCTGACTGTTTGGCGACACTCCGGTGCAACCCAGGCAACGGCTGTATTGCGGCGTGAACACCTGCATGAACAGGTCAGCCTGGTAGACAGTCCCTGCCGGCTGACCGGCCACCTGTGTTCCATGCCAGTCGTATACGCCGCCGCCATTCGGTTCGGCACCGGATCCCTGATGCAGCACCTGGGTGGTCATCTGCATGTCGGCGATGGCCCAATCCGCCACTTCGGGATGGCCAAGCCGCACGGCCAGTGCCCGGCTGATGCGCAGATCCATCTCGCGCACCGCGAGAATCCTGTTGTCTTCGACGATTTCGTACATCAGGCGATCGATGTAGAACCAGGCCTGTCCATCGGCGCCGACCAGATCGAGCACCAGTGGATCGTTCTCGCGCGTGCGAATGCGGAAATCGGTCAGATCGATGTCGCCTGCTGCGCTTTTCAGGACATAGCCGCCGCGCGCCTGCAGCGAACCGCCAGCAAAGGATTGAAGGTTGCCATTGCCGACGTTGAATTCGAGGCTGCCCGCCTGACGCAGTTCGAAACGCTCATGCTCTCGCCAGCTCAACTCCGGCAGCATCCCGCTGGGTCGCTCGATCGTCAGACCCAGATCTCCGGCCAGGTCACGATTCCAGCGCACGCCAACCGTGCCGCCCCAGGCAGACCAGTTCTGCGTCGCCTGGGCATCGCCCGGATACCCCTGCCCATTGGCCGACAAGACAGGCTGGCCGACCGCAAATACCGCGAACGCGATGGCGATTCTTGCTGCGGAATACAGGTACTTGTGAGATTTCATGGCGCTAGTTCCAATGTGGATCTGCAAGGGGCCCGATTCTGGCTTGGTACGGGCTGACGCTTCCAGCAAGGCCCCTGGCTCGCTGCTATTCGAAGCCGTCGCGGAAGATGGGCCAGTCTCCAATCTGTGTCATGGTCGGTCCGCCCTGCTTGCAAACCATCGAGTTCTGCGGCTCACACGTGGCTCCGGAACATCCGGGCGGCCAGTCAGTGCCATTCACGTCGCGAACGCTCGTTCGGTAGTAGAACACCACGTCCGTATCCGCAATGCTCTGATTGTTGGCTATGTTTCCGGAAGCCATCGTGCAATCGCCCAGGTTGTTGTTCGCCTGGTCCGCATATTCGTTATTGACAAAGCGGCTGCCAATCACGTCGATCGTGTGAAATCCACGACCGGACTGGTTCGGTGGATTGTAATCGTTGCTGCCGGATACGATTCGGTAGCCGTAGCCGCCCTTGGTCGTGATGACGTCCCAATAGGTTGGCCCGCCGCCGGGGCCGCCTGTCTGGCTGCGCAATCCGGTGAATTCGGTCGATTGGGGAACGCCATTGGCAAGAATGGCGTTGTTGCCGGCGCCATCGATGTCGAGATCGAAACGCCAGTAGTTGTGATGCCAGTGGGTGAGGTTGTTGTTGGTGCCGTCCCGGTTGCCAAAACCGAACTCTGGCTGGATGTCGCCATTGGCCCAGAACACATAACGCCCGGTGTACTGGTACCAGGCAGCAGAATATTGCGAAGTCAGGACAACATGGTCACCCATGTCCTCGATGGAGACACCGCCGCCAGACATGCAATCGCCCGACGTGAACGGGCTGCCAGGCAGTCCCGGCCACGGACAACTTCCATAAGAAGTCGTGGCGGCCTGGGAAACATCACAGGTAGTCGTGGCCAGGAAACTCCCCGGAATTCCCAGCATGTTGCGGACAGGGGGAGTAGCCGCAAACGTCGCATCCGCGTCCTTCCAGTCGCGGTAGCAGGTACTGCTGTTGCGGTACTCCGCAAACAGGATCGGCGCATGCAGGCGCTTGGCCACCAGGATGCCCTTGTAATGGATATCGCGTAGTTCCAGCCCTGACCCATCGGCTGCGACGCTCTGGCTTGGCCGCACCCAGCACATCTCCCAGATGGGATTAGCGGCCGGCCACTTCACCAGGTTTCCGCCCCAGAGGGCACAGTCGGCCCCGGCGGCCATGGCCGAACCGGAGGCGAGGAGTCCGGCAATCGCCAATCCGGCCAGTTTCATGCAGCTCAGCTTTTTCACAGGAGTTGCTCCCCTCAGGATTTGCCTGGAATGAGATCCGGAAACCGATCCGGATCCAGTTGTGGGTGAATCACGCGGCGAGTCATCAGATCGACTATGGAATGGGCCACGTGCCGCTGGCCATCGCCTTCGGAAACAATCACATGCAGGCAACGGGATCCCTCTCCGCAACCGGGATCATCGGGCTCGCGATAGGCGAACCCCGCATAGTAGTTCATGTCGCCCTGCTTGAAGAGGCCAGCAAGCCGCGGATCCTCGCGGGTCAGAGCAATGGCCAATTCGAGCTCGCGATCGGTGAAGCTGATCGTCGTACCCGGCAATTGCGTACGCCGGAGCTCAAGCCCGCTCTCGTCATAGACCTTTTCGACGGCCGTACCTGCGCGGTAATCCCAGGCATATTCGACGAGAACCCGCTTGTTTTCGCCATCAAGCGTGAATACGTCCTGGTAACGCCGCACGGGCACATAGTCGGGCAGCAGAATGCTTCCGGACGACAGGGTGGTGTCGACGTTGCGCCCGCCAACCCCCGATGAGGCGGAAAGCGGGCGCAGCTTGTCGGCGTTCGTTCCCGCTTCCCGGTCTTCCGGCGAACCCTGCGCAAGCTTCGTGGCAGTGGTCTGGCAGCCGGCCAAGGCTGCCGATGCCATTACCAGAACAACGATCTGACGCGATACCCAGGAAGAATATCTGCTCATGCCGGATTTCCAGAATCGGCTCACCGGAACCGATTGGCTCCTGGCACAAAGATGTCAAAGCCGTTGGCGAAGATGAATTCGTTCCATGGGCCGATCGGATAGAGGGTCGGACCGGCCTTCTTGCAGATCATGGAATCCTGCGGAATGCAGCTGCCTCCGCTGCACCCGTTTGGCCAGCTGTTGGCGGTCGCATCGCGCACGGAAACCCGATAGTAGATCGCCTGGTTGTTGTTGGCGATGCTTTCGCCATTGACCAGCGCGCTTTGGTCCATCGTGCAATCGAACAGATCGTAGTTCGGGTCATCGCCGTACTCGCCAGCGTGTGCCTGGGTCGCCATGAAGTCGACGGTGTGGAAATTCCGCCCGGACTCGTTGGTGCCGACCAGATAGTCGTTCGCGCCAGGAGCAAGGCGATATCCGTTGCCGGTCACCGGGTTGCGAACTTCCCAGGTCGTCTGCGTTCCGCCCGGGCCACCGGTCGCATCACGCAGATCGGTAAATTCCGTTGTCTGGTCGACGCCATTGATACTCACGGAATTGTTGCCCTGACCATCGATGTCGAATTCGAAGCGCCAATAATTCGTGTGCCAGTGGGTCACGCTGTTGAAGGTTCCGTTGCGATTGCCGAATCCGAAACTCGGCATCATGCGGCCATCCGCATAAAACTCGAATCGAGAGGCGTACATGTACCAGTCGGCACGATATTGCGCCGTCAACCGAACATGATCACCGAGGTCTTCGATGGCCAATCCAGCCGTGCAGTTGTACCCGCCCGGTATGGTCAGCGAAAACGGGCAGATGCCGTAGGAAGTGGTGGGGGAATTCGAGCGATCGCACGAGGTGATCGCAGGTTCGCCACCGTTCGGAATCGAGCCCAACTGGTTCTGCACGACAGCAGCGGCAAGTGTCGGCGTTGGCTCATCCTTCCAGTCGCGATAGCAGTCGCCGCCCTGGCCTCCGTTGTACTCGGCGAAAAGCATCGGCGCGTGTGCACGGCGCATGACCAGTTGCCCGTTCCAGTAGACGTTGCGCAGCTCCATGCCCGAGCCGCGCGGTCCGACGCTGTCGCCCGGATCAAGCCAGCACATTTCCCAGATCGGATTGATCGCTGGCCAGCTCAGCTTGGTCTCCGGAAAGACGCACGTCGGTGAACCGCCCGCTTGCGCGGTCGACATTCCGACAAGAACAAGAATCGCCACCAGCATCAAACGCTTGCATATGTTCATGTTTCAATTTTCCCCGTTGTTGCCGGAGAGCTTCTCGCCCAGCGGCTGATAGTCAGGATAAACAACTTGATCGGTCATCAGGTCCACAACTGAATGAAGAATAGCCGTGTTTCCACCGTCGACGGCGGCTATGGCGCGAATGCAGCGCGAGCCGCGGTCGCACCAGGGATCACCCGGCATGCGCACGGCGAAACCGCCCGCCCAGAACATGACCTCGGGCTTGTTGACGATGTCGCGAGTGCGCGGATCGGCACGCACAAGGGCTTCCACTCTTGCGCTCTCTGCCGGTGTCAGGCTCAGGTCGGCACCGGGCGGTTCCACTTCGCTGATGATCTTTCCGGCGGGATCATAGGTGCGAACGATGTTGACACCTCGATCATAGTCCCAGCCATGCGTCACCGTGCATCGTTCATCGTCGGCGCGCTGATCCTGGTCCGGGCAGAAGTCGGTGACTTTTCGTGACTCCACATAACCTGTCATTCGGCCTGCATGATTGTCGGCGGATACCACCTCGGATCCGGTTCGATCCGCGCAGCCTCCGATCAACACCGCCATCATCACCAGTGCGGTGCAAACCCCTGATGTTCTTGCAGCTCCAGCGAGCCACGTCGAGCTCTTGAGCCTGTTGCGGGATTCAATTGCAGTCATCAGCCGGGCCCCGTGACACTGGAAATATTGCCCGCACGCTTGGGCGGCGATTTGCCGTACGCGGGGTTGTTCCACAGCTGGAACATGTATTCGCCTCGCGACACCGACTGCGGACCGACATCGAAGGGTCGACCCGGTCCACCCGAGCAGAGCATGTTTTCCGCGGGCACCGCGGGTGCTGCCACCGCTTCGTCGCGCAAGAACTCGATGTACTCCTTGCTCGATACCTGAAACTGCAGCTCCGCATCCACACGTACCGGCAAGTCCATGCCGGCTGGCAAGACAAAGATGTAGTCGGTGGAATCGTAATTGACCAGAACGCCCGAACCGGGAGAAGTTTCCGGATAGGTGTAGCCGACTGGACGCAACTCGTCGCCATTGGCATCGCCGGGACTGGCCGGGCTGAAGCCCAGCGGCGGAATGCGGTTGTCCTTGGCGATGCAGTCGTTCAGGACGAAATGGAACTGCTTCTTGCCCGCCTCTTCGGTCTTGCATTCGCCCGGGGCTCCCGGTGTCCAGATGCCTTGCAGGGTCTCGTAGACCTTGGCCTGTGGATCGAGGGTCAGATCGCCGGTCAGTGCGTCGTAGGCCGCGCTCTCGGCGACGACGGCATCGGTGTCGCTGACCGCCTTGACGTTCAGCCACATGCGCCGACCTTCGGCGTACCCGGTGGGCAACTTGTGGCCACTGAGATTGGTCACCTTGACGCGCACGCTGATCGAGCCTGCCGTCATGGCAGTGGGCGCCGCATAGGCGAGGATGCTGGTCTCCACCTGGGCGCTGGATTCCAGCATGGCGATGGCGCTTGCCGTCGTG
>NZ_JAWLAR010000015.1:0-111195 GCF_041395345.1 Dokdonella sp.
GGCATTGCGAGCCACCGAGACAGCGCTGCCGCTCGGGTTAAAGCGCACCAAATCAGGCGCACCATCGCCGCTGGTATCCATCAGGAAGCTCAAGACCTGCAATGGATCCTGTGCGTTGTTGGTCGCATTGCCGACGCCAATCTCTGCATTGAAGCCCGTGCTGCTGAACAGCCGGGCTTTCAGGGGATAGCGCGGCGTCGTACCACTGCCCAGGTCGACGGGATAGAACAAATCCTTGCGACCATCTCCATTGAGGTCGAACAGATTCACCTGGCGCGCGAGGTCTGCGGAGGTCTGCAAACCCGTCGCCTGCTCCGATTGAAAACGGCTACCGGCGGCAGCCGGATCGGCCTTGCCAACATTGAGACGAGTGTGAAAGGTCCGCAGCGCTCCGCTGGGCACTCTCTGGTAGAGCACATCAGCCTGACCATCACCATTGATGTCGGCTAGCTGGACGTCATTGCCATCGCGACTGATGTTGCCGCTACCGGTTCCGGTTTCGCCGAGTGTCGCCTCTTGATCGAGTACGAAACGGAAACGGCCATTCGGCTGGATGCCCGCGTTGCGATAAACGTGCCAATAGCTGCGGAACATCTGACCCGCACCTTCGACAATACCTTGGGTATTCCAGACATCGTCGTATGCGGACGGTAGTAGCCGGGTGCCCTCTGAAGGCGGAACGCCGATGCCCAACTGAATGCATATTGGGCAGCTGCCGCCCTCATCGATAAACTGCACGCGAAAGAGCATGTCGCTGGCACCGTCCCCATCGATATCCGCGTTGGGATTGCCGCGGGACAAGGCCGAGTTGATGGTGACCCCGTTGAGAAGGTAGTTGGGCCCAGGGCTCGGCGGCTCATCCACATCGACGAGAATATTGGTGCTCGAGAATTGGTAGGTGTTTGGCACTGAGGGGGCCGTGCGCTCCAGTAGTCGTGCCGTGGCAGCGCCTGCCGATCCGATGTGAATCAGATCGGGAAGCGAGTCGCCATTGAGATCGAACAGCCGACCGTCATCGTCGATCGACGACTGGATGCCTGTGGCGTAGAGGGTCGCCGAGGTATATCCCCACGTGACCAGTCCAAGTGTTGCCGGCGAGATGACCCAGGCGGTGGTGTTGGAAAACATCAGGTCATCGCGACCGTCCCCGGTGAAGTCGAACAAATGCCAGAGGTTCTCGAAATGGAGTGCACGCAGATCGCTTCCGCAGGCTCCAGGGTTATTGCGTTGCAAATAGATGCCACTGGCCGACGAGGTCTGCAGGCCCGTCGCGTTGGCAATCGAAACCATGATCTCGAAGCGCTGGTTGGCAGGAACCGACCCATTCGAGCACTTGTTGTCACGCAGCCAGATCAGATCCTGTCGACCATCGCCATCGACATCACCCACCTTGAAATCAATGGATCGCGCCAGGGTAGCGTCATAGCCGGCAGAGGTCGGAGTCGTCGGAAATCCCTGGACCGGCGACCCTCCATTTGCGCCCCATTGGAACTGCGTGGCGGGATAGCAGACTTCGCCGGTGCCATTGGGCGCGCATTCCTGCAACGATGTCAGTCGTGAGTATCGACTGCCTGTGCCAAAGGTAAAGTAGTTCAGCTTGTAGGTGCGAGCAGTCGCCGCCGTATCAGGATTGGTGCCATTGTTGACCGTGCCAATGACCTTGATGGTGCTCAGTCGCTGAGTCAACGCGAGTTTGGAGCCGGCCAACCAGTCGATGCGCTGACTGGTCGAGGGCATCGCTTCATAGGTGAATTCGACGCGGTTGTACGGTGCCCTCGTTTGCGTCTGGACGTGCGGCGAGGAACGATCGACTTTGCCGGTATAGCTCACCTCGGCAAGGCGCATCTCGCCATCGGTCTGATCAGCGTTGTAGAGGAAATCGATGCTGTTGCCTGTTGCGTCAACGATGCGATCGATGCCCCAAGTAAGGGCTTGTGTCGCGAGTAAAGTGCCCGTGCCGTTGTTTGGACGCAGTCGCGAATTGCCGGCGAATCCGAATCGCTGCAGGGAACCGTCCTTGGGGTATACCAACCAGTACGAATAGGCAGGCGCGCCACTGACGCGATAGCCACAGACGCGCAAGGCGGGGTCCAGTTCGATTCCGAACTCGCGGCCCGTGTGCCCATTCGGCGCTGCGGGACATGATCCAATACTTCCACGATCCAGCAGGCGGCCACCGTCAAGGCAATAGGCGCTGCCCGATTCGTCGGCACTGAAACGAATGCCGGGAAATGGCCCTGCGCCATCACCGTATTCGGTGCCCTTTCTGCACCGGCTGATCGAGGAAAGGCCACCGATGGCCCAGCCCGGTCCAAGCGGTCCGTGGCTGCCACGACTGGAATACTGAAGCGACAAACTGGGGACAAAGCCTGCCGTCCCTGGCGGCGTGTAGATCGGTACAGTGTAGGTACTCGCGCCGCTCTCATCGACGTGCGTGGTGCCTGGTGTTGCGCCTACGCTATCGGAGTACGGGTCTACAGGTGGCGTCGGCTCCTGGTATGGGACCACTGGCGACTGAGAAGGCCCGCCGAAAGCTCCGCCGGGCGGCGGGCCGAAGGCATTGTCACCGAAGCCGAAGCCGATCACCCTGACACTTGCGGGTGTAATGCCAGCAGAAAAGGCCAGAGTGGCTACAAGCGCGGCGCTGAAGAAGCGGGAATTCAATACACGGTGCGCGTATCCACGCGCACCGGAGACGGCCTTTCCATGATCCATGTCTGCACCCCAGTGATCGAAACTCGATCCCCCGGAATCCCATGCGTTTCCGAGGGACCGACTCGACAAAATCTAGCACATTCAAATGAAGAAGATCGCCTTCTTGACAAATATGAATGATGATTGGCGTGAACTCTGGGGCTCAACACGTGAAACCCTGTCCGAGACCGCTTCCCAACAGTGCACGGCCCTTTGCAGCCGAAGATCTCGCGATGTACTGGGCAAGGGCTGATCAAGATGGAGCGACGAAGTGATCACGGTGACCGGCCCCGGGGTTCGCCGGGGCCGATGACCAGCCTCAGGCGTCGGGGTTGCCTCGCGAGGTTCGTCGCATTGAATCTCCCTTGAGCGCGATCGCGTGCTTGTTGTGCAGCAAGCGATCAAGAATGGCATCGGCGATGGTTGGCTCGCCCAGATAGTCATGCCAGACGTCAACAGGAAGCTGAGAAGTGATCAAGACGGAGCCGCCCGGAATGCGATCGTCAATTGCCTCCAGCAAGTCTTGCCGGCCGCGATCGGTGATCGGCGATACGCCCCAATCATCGAGAATCAAAAGGCGAGCCTTGGCCAATCGAGTTCGAAGTGCAGGAAGGCTGCCATCCGCATGAGCCACCTCCATTTCTTCCAGCAGTCGGGGCATTCGGTAGTAGATCATCGAATAGCCTTTGCGAGCCGCTTCGTGCCCGAGCGCACAGCCCAGCCAGGTCTTTCCTGTCCCTGTTGGTCCTGTGATCACGACGTGCTGGCCGTGCTGAATCCACTGGCACGTCAACAGATCCAAAATCTGCCTTTTGTCGATTCCCCGTTTGGCTGAGAAGTCGATGTCTTCTGGGCAGGCACTCTGCGCTTTCAACTTGGCATTCTTGAGCAACCGGTCGATTCGCCTTCTTTCGCGTTGAGCGAGCTCAACGTCAACCATAAGCCCGAGGCGATCGTCAAAGCCCAGGCTCTGCGTCGTCGGATTGTCGAGTTGCTCAGCGTAGGCGCGCGCCATGCCTGGCAGGCGCAATGCAAGAAGTCCTTCACGCGTCTGATTGGTCAACATGTTTCTGCTCCTTGTTCTTGAAATAGTCTGCGCCTCGGAGATTCTCGTGCGAGGGCATGGGTCGTTGGCTCACTGGCTCACCACTGCGTTGCTCAAGACGGTTCTGCAGAATCGACCGAATGCTCTTGACCGTCGGCGATTGAATAGCCAATGCCTTGACGCAAGCCAGCTCGAACCGTTCAAGCCCGTTCTTTCTGGAGATCCTTTGAAGGGTGGCGCAGGCGTTGAGCGCACCTGCAGGGTGGCGGGCGCCGTCAAGAAGCTTCTCGACGACAAGCAGTGCGTTGGGCCCAACCGACTCCGCCCACGTCCGATAGCGCAGGGGCGTGTGATCCGCCCATGCCAGGTGATGGTCTGGCATGTGCGCTCGATCGGTTGTTTTGTGCCCAATCGATTGAAGGCGAGCGTGCGATGCAACACGCGTCCGCCCACTGAAGATCTCTATCATGGTTGGAGTGCAGCGTGCATGGACTTCCTGCTGCGCCAATCGATACGGCACCGAATAGAAATGTCCCATCACAGCCACGTGGTAGTCAGGAGGAACACGCTGGGGCCCGAACCATTGCGCATACTCATAGCGGGAGGGCAGCGGATTCAGCGCAGGCTTGTCAATGGCATCGAACCGTTCGCGACGACTCTGCCGGTAGCGACGCATGACCCGGTTGTTGATGGCTTCAACACACTCGAAGATCCCAGCATTCAGCTCCGACAATGAGTGGAACACCCGATTGCGCAGTTTTGCGATGCCCCACCGCTGAAAGATCAGGACGCCGCCTTCCACAGTAGCTTTGTCTTTAGGCCGACGAGAACGGGCTGGCAAGATGACGGTTCCGTAGTGTTCGCCCATTTCGAAGTAGGCCGGGTTCAGGGTCGGATCGCGACCCGCTTTCAGGACCGCCGATTTCAGATTGTCGGGCACGGTGATTTTCGGGACGCCACCAAGCGCCGCGTACCATTCGCAGTGCGCATGAATCCAGTGTTCCTGGCGCTGGGATGGAACCGCGAGTGCAAACAGCAAGCCGGAAACACCCGCTGAGGCCACAAAGATTTCCGCGTCGTGAGTTTCACCGGTGGTCGGGTCAACCCACTGCATCTTGCTACCGGAAAAGTCCACCCAACCCCGCTCGCCGGGCTCGAATTGCTGGCGCATGGAAAGGGTATTTCCGCCCACCCATTGGACATAGAGTTCGTTAAAGTGACTCAATCCATAGGCAGTTTCAGGTTCCTCTTCCTTGTACTCCATCCACAAGAGCGTTCGCGTTACTCCCTTGCGTTGCAACTCTCGATGGACATGGGCCCAGTCGGGCAATCGCTTGTTGGAGTTCGTGGCGCCGCGACGGCTGAATTTGAGTTGAAGTTCGTCATCGTTTAACTTCTGGACGTCGTCCAGTTGTATTTGATACTTGTCTGCAAGCTGCCGGTATCGCCGGATGCTGTTGTAAGCCATGTCTACCTGGCGACCAATTTCCCGGTTGCTATCGGACGTCGAAAGAATCAGACGAATAGCCGTCCGCAATGGGTTCATGCCAATCTCCAAGAACAATCCGCCACCCAGGGAGCGGCTGCGGCTCCGGCGGATCGGCAATTGAGACAAGCGAGCCCTTTGCCCGAACCGGCACAGAAGGACTTGACATCGACAGGGTCGCAGATGGAGTATTGCAGGCAAGGTTGTGCCGCAAGACCCGAGCGCCTTGGAGTGTAATGAACTCCAAGGCGTTCTCATTTTTGCGCTTGGGAAAGCAGCCTTGAATACGAATTACCGATTCATGTCGAACCTCTCTGCGAGTTTTGATAGGTACTGGAGCCTGCGCGGCGCTGCCCCCAGAGCCATGCCGCGATGTCCACAGCCGATGCGAAACGGCCTCGACGGCCTTCCACCGTAAACGTCGCAACGGGCAAACGTCCCCTCTGCTGAGCTTTTCTGAAGGCGTCCTGTGAGGGGTAGCCCAAGGCGCGGGAGAGCGGCTCGCCCCCGACCGTTGCTCCCAGGGCGCGAACTAGCCGGCACTCGAAATCTTCATAGACCAGCCCGCCATGGGATAAGGGTTCTGTCGGTTGCCGCTGAACCATTTTGCTTGTCTCCGACTAGGGTGGACATTTTCCGCATCCTAGGATCTCTAACGTGAGATCGCAAAGTGGAGCGGTTCGACGAAATCGATACACCCACGCCAACCCCGGACTACCCGTGACAGAGCAGGATATTCGAGCGACCATGGGCCATGCCCATACCATTCCTGAGTCCACTTCCGCCCGCCGACGGTTGGGTGCACCACCGGAATGAGGTGAAGCGCTGCAAGGGCGGAGCATGCTACGGCGCATTGGCGTCCCACTTCGGGACAGATTCGCCGAAGCAGCTCGAATGGCGAGTGGATGGTCGAAGGCCCTATGGGCGCGACAGCGACGCCGCCGCATCAAACAAGTATCGCCGCTGGCGTCAGGGCAAGGCGCTGCCGCACAAAGAAACCATCTTGCACGTAGCGTCACGCACAGCGATGAGTGTCAGGCTCGACGACTGGATAGACCTGCCACTTTGGGAGCTCCTCGCTCCCGAGCCGCCAGCGATGCAACGAATTCATGAGTTGCTGGAAGAGTCCCCGACTGCCATCAGACGGATACTGTTCATGGACAGTTCTCCGGATCGCTTGGGCCGGTACCGCCATTCGATGGTCAATCGGCAACAAACCCTCGCCATACGCAACCAATACTCACTTGATGCGCTCATTGCACTTCTGTGCCTGGCGCGAAAGGGAGAGGTACTTGATGACGATCCGCACCATTTCCTGCCGTCGGCGTGTGCCTTCGACATTTTTCCGAGAGTGCTTTTCGCGCATCAGCCCTTGCGATATGTGTGGCAAGAACTGTTCAGCTGCATTGAGCGCATTTTCTGGAAGCGATCGTACGTTGATGGAATGCACTACAACTTTCCTGAAAGCTCCGTTCGATCCAGTTTACGAGCGCTTGATGTCAATCCTTCAGCCATACTTGCTTGTATGTCGGGGAAAAACACTCGATTGGTTCAACAAGAACAGTCGAAATCAGCAGGGTAGAAGGGGTGGTCAACATTAGCGGTAAGCTGATCACGCAAAATCGGCGAGGTGGTCAATCTGAATCGGTTTAGTGATCATGATCAAGCGGCGCACGCAACCCGATGGGAAGACGGCGCTACCGCACTCACAACGCTCTTGGCCGGGTTGTGGAAGGTCAAAGGCGGCCGTCCCATTCTCGCCCTCGGGAAGATTGTCCAAGCCTTCGACCAGGACAGCGTCGAACAGGACCGGCGCAAGCACAAGAACCTCCGTCACCAACCGTGGACTGCACGAGCCTGCGCGGGAAATCGTTCATAGGCAAAGCGCGCGCAATCAGAGGTCGCGATCAGCTAGGCTGGAGGCCGAATACGGCCACAGCCGGACATTCCGAAAGCTAGGGTGGACGTCCCACGGAGTCGCCTTGTAGATGAGCGCTTTGTTTGAGGGTGCGTAAGCACTCTGGGGGATCGCGTCAATAGGCACGGACAACACGGTCAACCGGGATCGTTTCGGTGTCTCATGCATGGCACTGAAACTTAGGGGCAGGTCACGACCACTATTCATTCCTAGCCGATTTGATCGGCACGCAGATTTGATCAGCACGTAAATATCCAGTCGTACCCCAGTTGGGTGATGAATTTGGGAGGCTTTGGGCAGATGATCCACGAAGCGAATCGCTGTTGAGCCTCGCGGACGCGGATCAGGGAACATTCGGTAGCTGGAAAGGAATTGGATCGTTTAGGCGATCTGGAGTCATTCTGACGAATGCGTCCCCGACGAACTTTGCGCCACTATTCGACAGAAAGTGGCAGCGTGGGTTGATCCTCAATGGGTGCCGTTGGTCGCATTCTCCTGATCAAAGATTCGAAATTCGAATGCGGCGAGAGGAAAGGCTAACTAGCAGCAAGTAACTTTGTAACCTACAAACGGTAAAGCATTATGTTTAGATGCAAACACGCGCTAATTCTTTATGGCCTTGCTGTATTCACTAATAATACATTTGCGGCAAGCACTGAGTCTTTTAGTGGGGAGGTTGGCGTTTGCATCTCCGCGTCGATCTCCTGTGGTGGATTCGACTGGGTTCGCCTCCGCGGAGGGTTCTTGGTCGGTACTGTGCGATACCAGTCTCACGACGACAAGAGCTTCAAGTACAGCGTTGAGTTTGACAATCGAACGCGCTGCAACGTAACAGTCGGCACCACGATGATGCGGCACGGAAATACATTGAATGCTCAGACGTTGGATTTCGGCAATATAGAACTCGAGCCGATGGAAAGTCGCGAGTCAAAAGTTATGAGCTTTTCACCAAGCAAAAGTGAGTCTCAAAAATATGAGATGGTGAAGTTCACATTCAGCGGTGTTGCAACCTGCGGGAAACTGAAAGACGCCGAACACACGCACGTATCACTAACCCATGGAGGAGCTAGAATGAAAAGGGCCTTACTGTGTTTTGTAACTCTTGTCGCATCTATCAACTACGCATCAGCAATGGATTGGAATACTTGCAAAGCCACAGGAACTAGCCGCGTTTGGTTCGAAGACACTTCAACTGGCCTTGAAGAAACTTCAGGCCAAATGTCTTCCGCTCAAGTGCCCAAAACGAAGGGCGTTTCATGTGAGGAGATACAGGCTGACGATGGTCAATACTCGTTAAACCCAGCAGTCCACAACTGGACCTGTTTTTGCAAAATAGATGCTGAAGGGAACGCCATTATTGACCGCGTAAGCACGAGCAAATTCCATGACGATGAGAAAAGCAGACGGCTAATAGTGATTGACATTGACAAAGGCGAATTTGAAGTGGGGCAAAGTATGGAGCGCTATTCGCCCACGCTTTCGAATGTGAACAATTCTTCGCGCGAAGAGGTATGTGAAGCGACAAAATCACCAACTCTGGACACTATCAACTCGTTCAAACAGAGCTATAGCGGGTGTGATAATCGAGGTACTTGCGCTGTAATGAGCTATGCAACAGGATCGCTTACAGATTGCGAGTAAGATCCAGACATTTTAGCGCTACCCGCCTTTCAATCGGGCTGAGCGGCGTCAGTGACTTTCCGCTTGGCCGGATGGGGGCAATCCAAGGACTTTGTTTAAAGCCCGTCGGCACTCCGATTTGCGCCAGGTCACTGACGCTTACGAAATCGTAAGTCCCTCCGACGGGACAATCGGCCTTGGGAGTCAACCCGCCGGCCTCTGAGCGTCGGCGCGATCACCAGGGCCTTTCATTTTTTGGGGCAATGCTCCCAAAATGGAGTGTCCGAGAAAGGCACAAGGAATGCCTTGCGTGAGCGCCCTAGATAGATCTAGTTTTAAAGCCAGACCCCATGCTACTAGATGCGCGTACGCATCTGACCCAAGAATGTCAGTCATGGGCAAGGCACCTATTGCGCCTGTGAGGCGCTCACCCCGGCAAACAACGAGATCGTGCCCAATGCGCTGTCGCGAACATCCGAATTGGTGCTGTCGGCGAGTCGATGCGCCAGATCCAATGCGCGTGAATCGCCAATGCTGGCCCAGAGCACCATCGCGAGCGCCTGCCAGGGCACTTCCTCTTCCTGCGCATACGTTTGCGCGAGTAGCGCCACATCCTCGGGGTACTTCTTTGAGACCTCGCCGACAAACCACTGAACGCCCTGGACCTCATCACGGAAGCCACGAGCCGTTTGGACCTGCACTTCCAATGCCTGATCCGCATCGAGTTTGATGCCCGCTTTCCGGGCGCGATCCGGAATGCCTTTCGCGCGCTCGACCAGGGCGGTGCGCACTCCCGACTGATCAAGCAGCTCGACAAACTCATCGCGTGCCAGCGCGTTCCAGTCGCCCAGTTCTCCACGAAGAACGATCTGAACGAACCAATCCCCATACAGCGCCACGTTCTGCGTCATGACCGGAATGCTCTTGATGATATAGGGTGCGGGTATGCCGTTGGCATCGACCGTGAAGCGCATAGCCTGCATTGCCTCAGCGATCCTGCCTTGAAAGAAGAACCAGAAGGCCGCCTGTGTTGCGAGCCAGGGGTGATCAAGGCCGGCTATGGCGCTCATAGCCGGGCCGAGATCCGGGTAGGTCATGACTTCCTGGAAGGCTTCATCAAGACCATCGGGATAGCCGCCATGGTCTTCGTACGCCTTCCCCCCAATCATCCCCTCGCCATGGTCCGTCGCGAAATCAATCATGACCCGAGCCGGACGCCGGGAAGGATCCGTCGCGACCTGCTCGATCATCGACAATGCGGCCTTGAGACGGTCGCCATCGCGGTTGTGGGCGAGGCTTAGGACGGAGGTCAGGATCTCGTATTGCGTTTCCGAATCCGCAGCGGCAATCGCGTCGACAAAAAACTGGCGATTCGGATCACTGGGCTTGGCCCAGCGCGCCAACCAGCGCCGTTGTGCCAGGGATGCATCAGGCCAACGGGATGCAATCTGGTCAATATCGGCAGCATGGTATTCGTGCCGCCCCAGGCAATCCGTCTCCCCGGCCGTTGCACAGGTCATCAGGCGGTCGCCTCGCGCTGTCAGCGCGGGTGCATCGCCTTGGCCGGCACGGGCTTCCTCCGCAGCCTGGACCAAGGCTTCGTTGTCACTGTCTGCGGCCCATTGGGTCAGGATCCGCATTCGCTCGACGCTGATGACCAGATCGCTTTCCAGCAACACGCCGGCCGCTGCGCGCAGTGCTGCGGCCCGTTGATCATCCGTCAGGGTGCTCCTGTGCGCCGCTTCAAGGAGTTCGTCCTGGCTACGAAGACCTACCCCAACCATCAAGCCGGCTGCAGAGAGCGTTGAACCTCCTCGTTCTGAAGCGCCCCCAGCTTTGCGCTTGCGCTGGTATCACCGCAATGTGCCTGCTGAAGAAGGTCCTCGATCTCCTTGCCGATCCCGGGCGTGCCTTGGCTTCGGCTGAGGCCACTTCCAGAAAATCCATGAGGCGCCGGGTGGGCATGTAGACGACTTGGGAATCACATCCCTGAGTGGTCGGCTCCGATGGCGCGGCCGCTTGCTCCGCCAATGCAGCCACAGTAAACGTCACCGCCATGATCGCGGCAACGGCTGTCAAACCCGACAGGCGAGCCTGCTGCATCGGCCGCCCCAAGCTTGAATGGAAACAGCTAGCGTAGCTGCGCATACCTCATTGTTCCGGCGATATAAATTCGAGTCACCTGAATCCTCTATGGAGGTTCGGTCCTTAGTTGAGATTCTAGAGCTATAGGTTATGGGACCTCTTGCTTCCGCAACTTACTCAAGTGTACTGACTCAACTGCCCGCTAAGGCTTCGCTATCTCTTTGTGGACCAGTTGCATGGCATTGCCTCGGTTACTTTTGCCGGCCCTTGCAGAAAAATGCCAACATGAAACATGGTAACTGATGACTGCTCTCGATCAAGCACAAAGAAGTACTCACTGCGACTGGCATTTATCACCTCGAACCCGGTATCCGTTTTCTCAACGCTCCCTTGGTCCGCTTCATAGCCACCTTCAAAAATCCTAGCGGACGTTCCTCGCACAATCAGCGTCAACTGCGCCTGAGTATATCCGTCGTCTCTTCCCCTGCCGCAGAGAATGTCCACGTTCACAGAGTTCTCGCCAATAAACTCGACTTCAGCAAGCGCCGGCGCGCTTAGCAACATTATTATCAACGCGAGTGTGCCTTTCATATGCGCTCCTGCCAGTTGGTAGTTCCAAAGTGAAAGCACTATAGTTGAGATTCAAGCAGCTTCGGGATTGCATTTGCTGTAATCCCTTTCTTATTTTCTGGATTATCCAGAAGTATAGGCCAGTAGTTTATTCTGTCAGATGTTGCCCACTGCAAGCTCAGTACGCGAGGATCATGATTGAGAACAATCTGGGTGAAGGAATTTGCTACCGAGTCAAGCCAAGGGCGTAGTTCGTCCGGCACACGGCAGTCATTCGAAGCACACGCTATGCTCAGCAAGGTGAGAGACTCTGCAACCCAAGCTTGAATTTCACGAGACTCATGAAGCTTAAGAAGATCCGGGACCTCACCAGCACCGTAAAGCAGCAGCATGTTGATTTCGGATAGCGAAACGAACGCGAGATAGTTTCGAACTACATTTTCGCGATAGAAAGTAAAGATCTGGCGATCAGGATCCGACCATTTTCCGTAGGGCCATATGTTTAGTGTACGGCAGTGCTGTCGTTGCCTGAACCAATCATAGTGGGAACGGAGCTCTGCTCTCCTGTCGACATCAATGTCCATCAACTGGCCTGCGGAAAAGCGCAGTTCACGCTCGGAGGACTCACGCTGGTCTCGTTTGCAAGAATTGCGAATTTCCTTCACGTCGAGATGAAAGGGTGTCTTGTTCTGGTATCGGGTTGCCCAGAAATCGATGAGCCTGCGATCACGCAACAAGGAGAGGGAGACTTCACTTCTACTGTGCCCGCTCCAGCTCATGAAGATCGACTCACGATCTGCTGGAGCCGCTCTGTGGAGCAAGAACGCCAGCCGAATGAATTCCGAAGCTTCAGCATGCTCTCTACTCCAGGCTTTGCTTGGATAGCCCAGGATTAGTTCGAGGTTGGGGAATAGCGCGCGCCATGGGCTGTCGTCTAGAGAGGCATCAAGAACTCCTGAATAGCAGCCACGAAGCGCGATGGCCTTGACGCTGGGGAAGGTTGCTCCACTTCTCTTGGCCTCTTCGCTGTCGAACGCTCCTAAATGCCCGGAAAAACGAAATGCGCCCGAGTGTCCTGAAAATATAAGAAAGTCTGGCTGGCCAGACGCTATTGATTCAAACACTTCTTGTGTGACTTTGGCGGGCGTACCACCGCTTGGGAAAAGAAAGGAGGTTGAAGCATCGAGCCTCAATGCTTCCTCCATTAGTTTGTCTGGCCCGTCAAAGTCTATTGTCAGTGAGCGGTCAGATGCGAAGACGGAAAAAGTCAGAGAAACTGAAACAAGCCATGCCAGCGAAAGGCGGACTTTTGCTTTGATGCGAGCAATAGGAGACATCATGACGATGTTCTCCCGATTGGCGGAGTGGTCGACATGGAAGCAAGGAAACCTCGTTCGCCTTTAAGCAATCCAGCTATCTCCTGAGAGGCCGCACCTCGCTGATCTAGCCACTCTCCCTACCGCCTGGTTCCGCTCCAACCCATCATCGGCGTGCTTATATGAGATTTGGAAGGATCCACTAGCCGAACCCCTTGAGCAGCCACAATTCCGAAGTTTGCTTTCCCGCCGCAGCGCCACAATTGTTCTCCGGACCTCAATTGCTTGGGCGAAGCCTATCCCCTCCTGCGCAATCTCCCATCCCCCAAGTGGGGGATGAAATTGGATAAAGCCGAGTTTCCAATGGAAGTATGATGATTCGGTAGCGCCTACTACTTCGATAGGGGATTCGACTCTATCCAGCTCTACCGTATTGCCCGTTTTTCAAATGAGACGCTCGGTGCTGATTTGCGACGGGCGTTAGATGCGCTGGCGAGGCAGTTCTGTAGGCCATATCCAGGGCTCTTGAAGTTGTGCCGGTTTGAGGATTAGTCTCAGCAACGATCACGTGACAGGGGCGTGTACGTGTTCAAATCCAGCGACGCCGCGTGGCGACTTGAATATATCGATGCCTGCTATGCGGCAACGCTGGCAAACGACGCCTCTGCGCTGAGTCCTGCGCTTTCAATGGTGGCAGGTCGCGTTGGCGCGGCCATGGCGTTGCTGCAGGTCATGCAGCCTTGTGGTCCGGCAGTTGAAGGTATTGCCTCGTGGGGTTTTCCGGACGGCATGCTGGAGGACTACGGCGCGCATTTTGCGGCGGATGATCCCTGGCTGCGTTTGTTTCTCTCCAATCGCCTGCACTGGGGCCAAGCCGCTAGCACCGGCGAGGAGATTGATATCAGCCCGGTCATCAACACCGGCTACTACAACGAGTTCTGGCGCCGCTGGGGCCTGCTGCATACCTCGGGTACATTCGCCGAACTCGCCTCGGGCGGTGTGCTCAACCTCGGCCTGCCGCGCTTTGCCGACGCCGGCACGCTGCAACGATCGCATCAGGACGATCTCGCTTTCGCCACCAGCCATCTGGTCCGCGTGGTCTCGATTCAGCAGCGTCTGGGGGCTCTTCAGGCCGACAACGAACGCCGGCAATCGATTCTCGATCGCCTTGATTTTGGCGTGGTGCTGATTGATGGCAAGGGTCGCATAAATTTGATCAATCTCAATGCTGAGGCATTGATTGGAAACGGGGGCCCCTTGCGCAGCAATGGAGGCGCTCTCGGATTTCGTGACGACGATACCGAGCAGCGCCTGCGCCGCCAGTTGGAGCTGTCGCCGCTGTATCGGCGCATTCGATCCCGCACCGCGCCTGATCCATTCGTGGTCAGCGCGATCAACGGGCGTCGCTGGATGGTTTTCGTCCTGCCATGGCAATGCACCACGTCCGACCAGTGGGCGCTGCTGTTCTTCGATGAAAAAGCGCCTCAGCCGGATGCGACTGCTGCGCTGGCCGTGCTGGGTGCGCTGACGACGGCGGAAACCGGTGTATTGCAGCGGGTGCTGCTAGGTTTGAACAGCAGCGAGATCGCGCGCCAGCGGGGCACCAGCCCGGAAACTGTTCGCAGCCAGATCAAATCCATCATGCAGAAGCTTGGGGTCCACGGCCAGTCGGAACTGCTGCGGCTGGCATCGCGGTACAGGCCGCCGCTGACAGCGGACGACACGGAGCCAATGGGATGACGCATCGCACGGTTGCCAGCTTGGACAACCGACTTTAATCTTCCAGAATATCGCGCTACAGGGGGTGTGTCGCGTGTCCGAAATGAGTTGGCAAGCAGCGACCCGAGAGAGCGAGCAATCGCAGTGGCGGCTTCAGTATGTCGACGCTTGCTATGCGGCGGCACTGGGTTCGGATCCGCTGGCGTTGAGCGGCGTGTTGCGACAGGTGGTCGAGCGCATTGGCGCGGCCATGTCATTCCTGCAGGTAATGCATACCTCTGACAGCGCGATGCAGCCAATCGCCGCATGGGGCGTGCCGCAGCCGGTGCTCGAAGACTACGCGCTGCATTTCGCCGACAACGATCCCTGGCTGAAGCTGTTCGCAACCAATCGTCTGCGCTGGGGCCAAGTGGCCTGCACCGGCAATCTCACCGACATCGGCGAAGTGGACATGGGACCGCTGAAGATGACGCCTTACTTCAACGAGTTCTGGCGCCGTTGGGGCCTGTTGCATACCGCAGGCACGTTTACCGAAATCGCGCCCGGCAAGATTGTCAGCCTCGGAACTCCGCGCTACGACGATGCCGGTTCGCTGCGTCCGGGCGATTACCCCGACTTCGCGTTCGCCGCCAGCCACCTGGTCCGCGTGGTATCGATCCAGCAGCGCATGAGCTCGCTTGAAGCGATCGGCGCGCGCAGTCAGTCAGTGCTCGATCGACTGGACTTCGGCCTGATGCTGCTGGATGCGCGCGGACGCATCACCCAGACCAATCGCCCGGCGGAAGCGCTGCTGCAGCCCGGCGGACCCTTGTGCAGTCGCACCGGCCATCTTGTTTTCCGAGACGCGGCGATCCAGCAACGCATCCTTGAGGAGCTCGATCTCTCGGCACTACGCGGCAATCGTCGAAGCCTCCACGCCGTCGATCCGTTTGTCATCATCTCTGCATCGTGGCAGCGCTGGGTGGTGTTCGTGCTGCCGTGGCATAGCAGCACCTCGAACCAGTGGGCGCTTCTGTTCTTCGACGAGCACAATCAGGCGCGCGATGCCGGCAAGGCTCTATCCGTGTTGGGTGCGCTGACGCCAGCCGAAGGCGAGGTACTACAGGGCATGCTGCAAGGACTCACTTCATCCGAGATCGCTAACCAGCGAAATACCAGCACCGAGACCGCCCGCACCCAGATCAAATCAGTACTGCATAAGTTGGGTCTGCGGAGTCAGAGTGAACTGCTAAGGTTAGCCGCCCGCTTTGCCATGCCGCTGCGAGATAGCGGTGAGTCGCCATGATTTCTGCGCATCAGATAACCCGCTCGCCATTGATACATCTGCGAATGTGTTGTCGTTCTCGTATAGGACGGAAGATCGGCATTCAAGATCTGGCAGCTCCAGCATCTGGCACGCCGTTTCGCCGCCGCGATTAGTCATAAGGATATGGCATTGACTTTGGGAATCAGACGGAACCCGGAGTGTGCAGGGGCCGCCATGATGGGGTTGCGCCCAGTGTGGTCGGTGAGTAGTGAGCAGCAAGAATACACCTTTCATCTTTGAAAACTACGGATCTGCGTTGATTCCCGCAATCGCTATTGACAGCTGAACCGGCCTCGCTTGTACCACTAGCCAGCCTAGCTACCTCTACCGTTTCAACAATCACCCAACTGGGGGATGAAATCCAGCGAAGAAAAGACTTCAATTGGACGACCATGCCTCTTAAGCCAGCGCTGCATGCGGTTTGATTTAGCTCGTTGCTGCCTGGGTTGAGCCTGACAACAAGCGCGATGACCAGTATGCAACGACACAACGTTTTCGACCTTTGAGCGCACACCTAATGATTGACCTGAATCGTAGATTGATCTCGCTCGCGACTCTCGGATTGACAGTCTGTGGGCTAACGAAATCAAGCCGTGCTATTGCAAGCTCAGCTGCCCATTGCCCCATCGGCGAAATTACAACACCAAACTGGAACGGATATTGGAATGTGCACAGAGCCATGGTGTCTACAGGTTTTGGGCAGGAAAATCCCGAGAAGAGCGGCATAGAGATTTTCGCCACAGACGACACTTCGGGCTACCTAGAAGCCGCGGGCGCATTCGATTGGGAAGAAGTGCTGACATTTACCATCTCAGCCAAACCAGATGACTACAGTAGTTTGGTCGTGGAAGTGGATTCGATACCCATCTTTTTCAACACAGCCAAGTCAAGATTTCGACCAAAAGTTGTCCAGCAGGATGGAGAAGCGCAAGTAGTGGGCGTAAGCAGGTGGTCGCGTGAAGCCGAAACTACTCTGGAAGCCAATCTGGCGGTTCGGCTCAGAAGAGGTTCGCTGATTACATCGCCGCAGTTCGTGTCGTTCGACGGAAAAGACAAATATGTTGAATCCACATTTCTACTATCGAGTGCTCAGACGAAACAGTTACTTGCACCAGGGGCCGATAAGATATCTGTTGAGCTCTTAGACGACAATGACGTGGTGCTATCTCGCGATTACATCTCATTGGGTCTCGAAGACACCTTTCTAAAGACAATGGAGGCACATTTACGAGCGCGGAATGCCGCCAATGATATTGATGCTTGCCCCAAAGGTGGTGGGTGCTACCTGACTACAGCAGCATGTGCTGTACTCAGGCTGCCCGACAACTGTTGGGAACTCCGGCAACTCAGGAAGTTCAGGGACGAGTGGTTGCTCAGCAAGACATGGGGACGAGCAGATGTTGACCACTATTACCAGAGTGCGCCAGCGGTTGTAGCAGCTCTTTCAAGAGCAGATGATTCGCATCTGATATTCACGAAGCTGTATTGGCTCTACATTCTTCCATGCGCACTTTTGTTCGCAATTGGCTGTCCCAGGATTGTCTACATGCACTATAGAAACGGCGTGCGCTCCGTTTCAAAGCTTGTCCGTAAACGCAGCAGCGACTGATATTGACCTGTCACGAAGTTTCAGTGGCAGGGGGTATTGTGAATGAACTAACTAAGAGCGGCGCGGAGCCGGGCGGCCAGCCATGTCTGGATCGCGGTCTGAAAATCATCACTATAGTTCGGCGCACTAAGGTCGGTGCGATAAACGGTCTCGCCCGACATGCGCAGGAGAAGCTCCTCACCAGCGGGCACGGCCTCATAGATGACCGACAAAATGCGGTCGGTCGATCCCTGTTGCGACCAAAACAATGTGTTTCGACCGATTTCGCCGGTGACGCCCCAGCCAGTCTGAGTAATTGACAGACTACCGCCGATGGATTGCTGCATTTGATTGAAGACCTGTTGCACCTCCCTCAGTGCGTCACTGAGCATCGTGATCGTTGCCTTCAGCCGGCGGCTGGCGGAGGTGTCGAGTACTTCGCGGAGCGCGGCCAGATTCTCGTCGGCCGATGATCCGTGTGATTGATTTTGCATCATCCTGTCCATTCGTTCGCACATCGCTTGCACGGTGGCGAAGCGGTTCACAAAGCGCGTGGCAAAAGCCTCATCGAAGAGGGCGAGTTCAACTCTGAAGCGCAACACGGTTGAAGGAACGGTAGAACACGAATTCTGGTGTTTTGAATCCTAACCGCTTTCGTGGTCGTCGATTGATCTTGTCTTCGATGCGTTGAATTTCCGCGTTGGAGAATGAAGCGAGATCGCAGCCCTTGGGGAAGTACTGGCGAACCTAACCGTTGGTGTTCTCATTGCTGCCACGTTGCCAGGCTGAGAAGGGATCGGCAAAGAAGCTGGTTGCCCCCAGGGCGGCGTCGATCAGGGCGTGCTCCGCGAACTCACTGCCGTTGTCCCAAGTCAATGTATGCACCCTGGGCATAAGGGGCTTCAGCGCTTTGAGGATGGCGTGACGGGTTGGATCGGATGCGCCGCTGGCGACTCGTCGCATTCGGAGCAGGCCGCTCTTGCGATCCACCAGTGTGACGATACGAGCTCTACCCTTGCCGACGATCGTGTCGCCTTCCCAATCGCCAAGGCGTTGGCGGGTCTCGACGATGGCCGGACGTTCCTGAATGCGGCGACCGCCGAAACGTTGGCGATCCCGGGGCTTTCCACAACGGTTGCGACGTTGCTTTCGACGGCGCCGCAGGCTCTTCCAGAGGCTTCCGCCGCGTTGACGGTCCCGTGCGATGTGCAAGTAGATGCGCTCATGACTGACAGCGACCTCGCCACTGCCTGCGATCTGGTCAGGACTCCAGCCCTCACGCAAGCACTCATCGACTCTGCGCCATTCGCTCAGACTGATCCGAGGTACGGCGCTGGCACGATTGCGCCGCTGCTCGCTGAAGTGTTGTGCCGTGGCAGACCGATACTGACCTGTGCCCGCGTTGCGCCGCAGCTCGCGACTGACAGTACTGGGACATCGTTCAATGACCCGGGCGATCCAGCGGATCGAAACGCCTGCACGAAACAGCCGCTGAATCTGGTAGCGTTCGTATTGGCTCAGGTGCGTATATCGCATGTGCAACTCCACTTGCCGGTGAAGTCGCGCAGGCTAGCGCACCTGGGCCACTTCACCGAATCGGTGTTGCGCTTCGAAGTTGAACTCACCGAGTGCCAAGAGACTCGCGAGTCGAGGCGATGCGACGTTCTGGAGCTTTGTCATCGCGGCCGTTCGTTGGTGCGGCATTCGGCCCTCGCTGTCTTCAAGCACATCGGGTGGGTCGCCGGTCAGCAGAAAGAAGAGGATACCCGCAGCAAAGCAGATGTCCGACCTCGGATCCTGTTTCGACAGGCTGCCGGCCGACAACTCGGGAAGCCGCAGGAAACGGTTGCCGACCTCCTGCCAGTGCTCGGTCTGGAAGTCGATGTCGGTGAGATCGTGATAGCTGATCCCGAAATCGAGCAACCAGACGCGCGCCGGGGAGCCGCCTTCGAGGATGATGTTGTCGGGCTTTACGTCGCGATGGACGCACCCCTGCGCATGGCAAGCCTGAAGGATATCGAGCAGGCGCGATGTAATCGTCACAGCCGTCTCGATCGACACCGATGCTTGCGAAGCGCGCCATGACCGCAGAGTGGTTCCATCGATGAATTCGATCACGATGAAAGGAAAGGCAGTGCCGTCCACGTGTCGATGTGGGTTGCTCTCTATTAGCTTAGGAATGCCATCGACACCGAAGCTGTCATAGGCAGTCGCCTCGCGGAAGAAGCGAGCCCGACGCTCGGGAACATTCTTCGATTTGATGATCTTAAGGAAACCGATCTTCCCGTCGGACCGACGTCGCGCGCGATAGGCTTCGCCTTGGCCGCCACCATCCAACTCCTTGAGTTTCACCCAGCGCGTCTTCCACGTCTGGTCATCGATCCATGCTGATTGGGTCTCAGTCATGCTCTGCCGCACCTCATGGCCAACGGTCCGAATCGTCTGGCATTGCTTCATTGACCTCTATTCTTGTTGGGGGGAGTCGATTCCAGATTTGGGCGACTCAGGCCCAATCAATTGCATATAGTCTGCAGCCTCGCTCGGGGCAAGGGATGTCGCGTAGGAAAAGTGACTTCAACATACAGGCGCGAGAGTGGAGGCGCCGTTTGCGGCCAGTGAGCAATTAAGCAAACTGGGTTACTGGTATGCGCCACCAATAATTGCCCCGAGAACCCTCCGTACGGACCTGATGCCGTCTGGGGTAATCATAAGATCTGTTGGTCGCGATCCACCAAGTGCTGGCTGAGGTCGCTTTAGCCACTCGCCGCGCCAGTGATCGAATTTGAATCCAAACGGTATCGCACCTTGTGCGTCGAGAGCCGATTCAAGGCTGCGAAATACTTCTTCGAGCTCTTCGGGCAGGGCTATTGATTGAGGCATGAGGACACCATCTGAGCCTGCCGCGATTCTAGCTCACTACAGTGCGGAAGCAGACAAGAGCGGTTTCCGGATCGCTCTGATTGGCAACTACACCATGCTCAATCGGTGCGCCGATCAACATGTGCCGGTGCACGCACCTCGCCAGACGAGCAAGAGCAGGTACTACATTCAGCATTTGGAGACGCACCCCGCAAGGCATGCCTCGGAGCCTTTACTCAAAGGCAGTTGAACGCCAATTAGCCGGGTCACGAAGGTGGCCACGAAAGAGTCACGAGGGGGTTGGCGCGCCCGGAGGGATTCGAACCCCCGACCACCGCCTTCGGAGGGCGGTACTCTATCCAGCTGAGCTACGGGCGCGTATCTAAACGACTTTTTTCTTGAACGGGCAGAAAGCCGAGTAATGGCCTCGTGTCCGGCCGCGCATTATATCCGAAGACTGAGTACTGCCTTCGGAGGGCGGTACTCTATCCAGCTGAGCTACGGGCGCGTTGCAAGTCTTTTTCGGCAGCTTCTAAGCCCGGGTAACGGCACCGGGGCGAACCGCGGCGGGAGTATAACCCAGCTGCGTACGTTGGCCGGAGCGGACCTTCGCGTGCTTCACGCCCGATTGCAGGTGCAAGGCACCCCAACTCGCTATCTGGCGTACTTGCCGTTGAAGATCTGTTTCCAGGTCTTGCCGCCGTCGCTGCTGACGGTCCAGACCTGCTGGAATCCGCCGTCCTCGTTGGGACTCCAGCGGATCCTGTGGTGCACGGTTGTGCCGGGCTCCCTGACCGATGGCCGCTTGCCTTCAAGCACCAGGGAATCACCATCGAACTGGCCGCTCAGCTCGAGCACGATGCCGTTGCTGTCGATCCAGGTCTGCCGATAGATATCGAGCTGGGAATCGTAGAAGCTCAGGCTGGTTCCATCCGAACCGCCTTCGGATTTCCACTCCTCGCGCACGGCGCAATCACCGAACACCGGGGTCAGCGTATTGTGGCCCACCACCTTGCCGTCTTCGGTGACGGTCCATTTGCCGAGCAGCATGCGCAACTTCTGGTGCTTCGGCGTCGTGCAGTCAGGCATGGCTGACTGAGCAGGCTTGTCGGATTCATCGGCGTGTACGCTCATCACGGAACTCCAGAGCAGCAGGAGGGCAAACCATACCGACTGAATCAGTTTGAATGCAGCGTTCATGGAGCGTCTCCAGGGCAGCGAGCGGGAGTGCTGGCGGTATTGATACATGGCAAGCCACCCAGCGACAGCGCCAAAAGGCATGGGGCTCCACTCCCCGCAATGCCAGACCCCTTCAGAATTCTTGATTCTGTCGGACTGTCTGCGCCACGCCAATGCGGATCCCGTCAGAACGCACTCTCGCGCCCTTCGAGAACCAGGCTGACGGGCACTTCAAGGATGTCTGCGCCACCCTGAGCATTCGAACGAGCAATGTAGAGCAGTTGGCCATCCAGCGACGGGCGCGGCATCAACTCGCTTTGACTGGTGTTGATCGATACGACTGGCATCGGCACAGACCAGCTGTCGCCGCGGCGCCATGACCGATAAAGATCACCAGCAGCCGACATTGCACCGGCTCGACCGGATGATTCGAAAAGCAGATATTCCTCCTCCGGATCGACGAACAGGTTCCATTCGCCGTGCTCCGAATTGACGCTGGTTCCCAGATTTTCCGGCTGCGCGTAGCGAGTCCCCAGTCGCCTTGCCCGCCAGAGATCACCGCTACCCGAACCGCCTGGCCGGTCCGACGCGAAGTAGAGTGTTCCCGAGCGGGTCGACACCGGACTGAATTCGGCGGCGGTCGAGTTCAGGCCATCCACTCGCGCCGGCTTGCTCCAGCCGCTCGCGGTTCGACGCATGGACCAGATGTCATCATCGCTGCGCTCGGGATCTTCATGGGCATTGGAGGTGAAAAAGAACTGTTGTCCATCCGGCGATACGAACGGATCGCCATAACAGACATCATTGCCGGCGAGAAAATCCGACGGCTCGCTCCACTCGGCTTCGTTCGGCAAGCTGACCAGGATACGACCGCAACCCGGTGTTCCCCACGGCGCATCGGTTCGAACGAAATAGAGCGCGCCATTGATCGGATCGACTGCTGCGCCGTATTCGACGGCAGCGGTCGAAACGATACCCTTGCCGAGCACGCGTGCCTCGTCCGCCAGGCATGCACCCGACAGCAGCGCGAGCAGCACGAAAGCTAGGCCGCGCCCACGCGCGCCGTGGCGCACATGGCGTGGTAATGCGTTCACTCGCCTTCCCGCGCGGCGACTGGCTGCATGTCGACTGCATCCGGCAGATCGGGACCCGCCTCGAGTTGTCGCGCCAATGCATCGCGATCGAGCTCGTTTTCCCAGCGCGCGACGACGATCGTCGCAACACCGTTGCCAACCAGATTGGTCAGCGCACGGGCCTCGCTCATGAAGCGATCGATGCCGAGGATCAGGGCGAGGCCGGCAACCGGCACGCTGGGCACTACGGTCAGCGTCGCCGCCAGCGTGATGAATCCGGCGCCGGTTACACCCGATGCACCTTTCGATGTGAGCATGGCCACGGCCAGCAGGGTCAGCTCCTGGGTCAGGCTCAGTTCGACGTTGAGCGCCTGGGCGACGAAGATCGCGGCCATGGTCAGATAGATGTTGGTGCCATCGAGATTGAACGAGTAGCCGCTGGGAATGACCAGGCCGACCACCGATTTTGAACAGCCGAGTCGTTCGAGCTTCTGCATCATCGGCACGAGCACGGTTTCCGACGACGAGGTGCCGAGCACGAGCAGCAGCTCCTCGCGGATATAGCGCAGGAACCTGAAGATGCTGAAGCCGCTGAATCGGGCGATGGCACCGAGCACGAAGACCACGAACAGCACACACGTCAGGTAGAAGCTGCCCATCAATCGGGCCAGTGGCCCGAGGCTGTCGACTCCGTACTTGCCGATCGTGAAGGCCATGGCAGCACCGGCACCAATCGGCGCAAGGCGCATGATCATGCCCATCATGCGAAAAAAGACCTGCGAAAGTCTCTGCAGGAATTCCAGCACCGGTTTGCCGCGCTCGCCGATTCCGATCAGGGCGAAGCCGAACAGCAATCCGACCAACAGCACCTGCAGCAGGTCGCCCTGCCCGCTGAAGGCATCAAGGAACGTCTTCGGAATGATATCGAGGAGAAACTGCGTGCCGCTGCGCTCGCTGGCCTGGTTTGCGTAGCGGGCCACCGCTTCGCCATCGAGCGTGGCCGGATCCACGTTGAACCCGGCGCCCGGCTTCAGGGTATTGACCACGAGCAGGCCCAGGACAAGGGCCATCGTCGAGACGACCTCAAAATAGAGAATCGCCTTGACACCTACGCGTCCGACCTTCTTGACATCGGAAACCCCTGCGATGCCGATGACCACGGTCAGAAAGATGATCGGCCCGATCAGCATCTTGATCAGGGCGATGAAGCCGTCACCGAGCGGCTTGAGCTGGATGCCGGTATCGGGCAGGAAATGGCCGATACCGCCCCCCAGGATGATGGCCCCGAGTACCCACAGGTAGAGATGGCGCGGGCTATTCTGGCTTGATGCGCTCATCGATGGATTGTCGCCCTGGAATGGATGGAGCCTGACTTCCCTGCGGTCGCCCCCCGAATCGTGTGCCAGGAGCGCGCAGCCTGCCACTCCGGATTGCGCCAGACCCGGCGACGCAGTGCAAGCCTGAAACACGGGGGCGGACGACAAGCCGTCATTCCAGCGCAGGCCGGATGCCGTGCCTGCTTTTCTTTGGAAATCAACGGCGCGACTGGATGACCAGCCGTTTGGCTGCTGTAAAGCGCTTCAACCCTGCATTGGGATGATCGGAAGCGACGAATTCAGCGCTGCCTTAACTCAAGCCTAAGATTTGACACAGGAGTGCGAAACGAGGATTCATGCATAAAGTGAATACCCATGACTGCCAGGCCAGCCATGACGGATAGCGGCATCTGCTTGATCGAACCGGATAGCGAGGGGTAATGCGGTCACAAGCCACACAGTCGGGGCATCGCACCGGCAAGAAGATTGCGAGTAGTTTCGGTCCGCTCAAGGTCCTCCTTGTCGAGGACGAGCGTGATATCGCCGGCAACATCTGGGATTTCCTCGAGCGTCGTGGCCACGTGATTGACCACGTCGTCGATGGCGAGCGTGGCCTTGCGCGCGCGCTTGAAGGCGGCATTGACGTAATCGTGCTGGATCTTGGCCTGCCGCGCCTGGACGGACTTGAGCTGTGCAGGCGCTTGCGTGCGGCCGGCGATGGCGTGCCGGTGCTGATGTTGACGGCTCGCGACACGCTTGAGGATTGCCTGGCCGGATTCGAAGTAGGTGCAGACGACTACATGGTCAAGCCGTTTGCCTTGCATGAGCTCGAGGCGCGCATTGGCGTTCTGCACAGACGGGGCCTGCCGCCTGCCGATGCGCAGCTGCAGGTTGGCGATCTGGCCTACGCGCCAGCGACCATGCTGGCCAGACGAGCAGGACAATCGATGCCTCTGACCGTCGCACAAGGCAGGATTCTCGCATTGCTGATGCGCGAATCACCGAAAGTCCTGCGCCGTGAGGACTTGCTGCACGCACTTTGGGGAGAGGAAGGCGGCAGCTTCGCCGCATTGCATACCCATGTCAGCGCATTGCGCGCGATCATCGATCGGCCGTTCGGTTCAAGCATGTTGCAGACGATTCACGGTATTGGTTATCGCTTGTGCGTCGAGCCATGAAGATGCGGCCGGCATCGCTGCGCCGGCATGTGACCCTGGCCTTCGCCTTGCTCGGTTGCGTACTCAGCTTGCTGTTTGCCACCGCCACGATCTTCATCACCGAACACTACGAAGCCGTCATGGCCGAAGGCATGATAAACGGCCTCGCGCAGGATCTGCGTGATCGCCACGCGCGTGATCCGGAGAACGAACTTCCCATGCCGCGATCGCGCCTGCTGCAGGGATACCTGCGCCACGCAGATGGTAGTGGCAACGTGCCAGCCGACTTTGCCGAGCTGCCGCTGGGCATCCAGGAGTGGGAAACAGGCGAGGATCTGGACATTTTCGTGGGCGTCTTCGACCTCGCTGGCGATCGGCTGTACCTCGTTATCGACATGCAGGAAGTGGAGACGCTGGAGCTTTATCTCGAGACCGTATTGGCCGGTATCGTGGTTTCCGGCACCGCGATTGTCGCCTGGCTGGTCTGGATTCTGGCCGGCAGGACGATCGCACCCGTACGGCGGTTGGCCGAAGCCGTCGAGGCGTTGCCGGTTCGCGCCGAGCGCACCCATCTGGCCGAAAACATGGCCAACGACGAATTGGGTCGCCTGGCCAGCGCCATCGACGGCTACCAGGCCCGACTCGTGCTATCGGAAGATCGCGAACGACAGTTCTTCGCCGATGCCAGCCACGAATTGCGCACACCGTTGTCTGTTGTCCGCGGTGCTGCCGAGCTGCTGCTGGAGGATGAGCAACTTGGCAACGCGTCGCGAGAACGGTTGCGCCGGCTGGACCGCGGGGTCGAGACCCTGACCGACCTGCTGGACGTGATGCTCAGGCAGGCCAGGGGAATCTCCAGCTCGCTCGAAGAAGTCGATACCAAGGCCTGGTTGCAGGAGAGCCTCGCCGATCTGACCGACCGGTACCAACTAAGCCTGCATGTAGAGCAATCCCGATTGTCTCTGAAACCTCGCGAGGGCGCGCTGGTTCTTCGCGGACTCGTCCGACGTCTGGGTCGGAGCGAGCAAGCCTGCAAACTCGATGTCATTGCCGGAGCGAACACGATCACGCTGCGTCATGCGATGGGCTCGAACCGGAAAGCCGAAAGCATCCAGCGCGATCAATCGACCGACACCCAGCTTGGCGCCACTCTGGTGGGCAGACTCGCTGCCAACATGGGCTGGTCCATTGACGAGAGTCAGGCCGAATCCGGCCAGATCACGCTTACCATCCCACCAACTGGAACGTGAGCCGCAGTGTGCCGGTCGGAGCCGGTACGCGCTCGCGGAACCCGAGGATTACTGATGCGAAATCCGGCGCCACCCTCCTTGCTTCTGACTGCAGTGGCTGTCCTGCTGCTGGCCTTCACCTTTCTCGGCACGCGGCCGATCTGGGACCCGGACGAAGGTCGCTACACGAATGTAGCCCTGAACATGCTCGAGAGTGGCGACTGGATGCACCCGAAGCGCAACGAGCACATCGGCCACTGGACCAAGCCCCCGATGACCTACTGGGTGATCGCATCAAGCGTTGCCGCTTTCGGTTACAACGCCTGGGCCGCACGCCTGCCGATTGCGCTCGCCTACCTTGTCTGCATTTGGATGGTCTGGCGAATTGCCAGACGCCTCATGCCGGGCGAAGAGAACAAGGCTGCATTGATCTACGCGACGATGTTCCTGCCCTTCGGTGCAGCCCAGTTGGTGACCACGGACTTTCTGCTGGCCGCCGCATTGAGCGTCGCCATGATGGCCTGGATCGAATCCCGATTCGGCAATCCTGCGATTTCCCTGCGCTGGGTATGGCTGATGTGGCTGGGATTCGGACTCGGATTCATGATCAAGGGACCTCCCGCCCTGCTTCCCTTGCTGGTCATCATTGCCAGCACCCGCCTTCTTCCAGCATCCGCGGGTCGCTCCGCCTTCCACTGGAGTGGCCTGCTGGTCTTCGCTGGCGTAGCGTTTCCCTGGTATATCGCAGTCTTGCAGAGCCAGCCTGGCCTGCTCGACTATTTTCTGCACAAGGAAATAGTGGATCGGGTTGCCAGCGCCGACCTGGGCCGCCATGGCGAATGGTACGGCTGGCTGCAGATCTACGCGCCGACCCTGATCCTCGGCAGCCTGCCCTGGACCTGGCTGCTGTGGCGCTGGCTGCGATCGCTCGGGACGACCTTCAGAACCTGGCGCGATCCCGAACTGCGCGGCAGCGATTCGACTGGACTGATGCTTTTTCTCTGGGTTGCCCTGCCGCTGATCGTGTTCTGCCTGGCCAGGTCGCGCCTGCCGCTCTATCTGCTGCCGCTGTTCACGCCGCTGGCCCTGATTGTTGCGCGCCAGATGCGTCTCGACGGCAAGGCGTTTCCACAGCTGCACTGGTTGGGCCTGTGGATGGTCGCCCTGATCGGTCTGCGCCTCGCCAGCGCATTCTGGCCCACGCACAAGAATGCCGAAAGCTGGGCCGACGCGATTCGCGAGCGAACCACGGAAAAGGTCGAGGAATTGGTGTTTGTCGAGGACATGGCTCGCTACGGCATTCACCTGCATCTTGGCGCAAGGGTCGACAAGGTCTCCATTGATCCGCTTCATCCCTCCCTGATCGGCGGCGAGTACGACAGCGAACTCGATACCGAACTGGACGACAACGACCAGGCCGCGATCTACATCTGCAAGGAGAAGCGATGGCCCGAGCTGGAGTCCATGCTCAATGCGCGCGGCTATCCCACGCGCGTGCTCGGCGAACCCTTCAACGAACGCGTGATCTTCAGGATCCTTCCGAAAACCTCGCCCTGATTCCGCAATCCGCTATCCTCGGCACGTCGCCGGAAAGGGGGTTGCCGCCTTGAGTTCCATCCTGCCAAGTCGCTACTGGATTTTTTCTGCTGCGCTGATCGCCGCCGTCATCAGCGCGTTGTTCTGGAAGGAGGGCGGAATCTGGCCCTGGATTTGCGTGCCGGCGACCGCCCTGACCGGGGTCGGACTGTGGGATCTGCTGCAACGGCGACACACGCTCCGGCGAAACTTCCCGATCTCGGCGCACGGTCGCTACCTGATGGAAGCGATCCGGCCGATGATGCGTCAGTACGTCGTCGAGGGCGACAACGACGAGGTGCCGTTTTCGCACGATCAACGCTCGATCGTCTATCAGCGCGCCAAGCAGGCGCAGGAAACGCGCCCGTTCGGCAGCGAGCGGAACATGTACGAGCCGAACTACGAGTGGATCAATCACTCGGTGCTTCCCAGGCATGTCGAGAACCATGACTTCCGCGTTCCGGTGGGTGGTCCGCAGTGCACGAAACCGTATTCAGCCAGCGTCTTCAATATTTCGGCAATGAGCTTCGGATCGCTTTCGCCGAACGCAATCCTCGCACTCAACGCCGGTGCCAGGCGCGGCGGCTTCTACCACGATACTGGCGAAGGCTCGCTCTCCGTCTACCATCGCGAGAACGGCGGCGACGTGGTCTGGGAGCTGGGTTCGGGCTACTTCGGCGCGTGCAGCTCGGCCGGCGTTTTCAGCGAGGAGAAGTTCGCCGAACGTGCCGTCCTCGACCAGGTCAAGATGATCGAGATCAAGCTCTCCCAGGGCGCCAAGCCGGGTCACGGCGGCATGCTCCCGGGTGCCAAGGTCACTCGGGAAATTGCCGAAACACGCGGTGTGCCCGAAGGCGAAGACTGCATTTCTCCGGCGCGCCACTCCGCGTTCGACAGTCCGGAAGGTCTACTGCGTTTTGTTCAGCGCCTGCGTGAGCTGTCCGGCGGAAAGCCGGTTGGCTTCAAACTTGCGATCGGCCATCCCTGGGAATGGTTCGGCATTGCCAAGGCTATGCAGACGACCGGCATCCTGCCCGATTTCATCGTCGTCGATGGGGGTGAAGGAGGAACGGGGGCCGCACCGATGGAATTCATTGATCATGTCGGAGTGCCGATGCGCGAGGGTCTCATGCTAGTGCACAACACCCTGGTCGGGCTCAACCTGCGCAAGGACATCCGTATCGGCGCCGCCGGCAAGATCATCACCGCATTCGATATTGCGCGCACGCTGGCATTGGGCGCGGACTGGTGCAACGCTGCACGCGGTTTCATGTTCGCACTGGGATGCATCCAGTCGCAAACCTGTCATACCGACAAGTGCCCGACCGGCGTTGCGACCCAGGATCAGAAACGCTGGCGCGCGCTCGACGTGCCGAGCAAGGCCGATCGGGTCATGAATTTTCACCAGAACACATTGCGCGCGCTCGCTGAACTGATCGGTGCCGCTGGCCTGGCGCATCCGGGTGAACTGGGCCCGGAACACATCATTCGCCGGGTTTCTGGCAAGGAGATTCGCTCGCTTGGCGCGCTGTACTCGTTCCTGAAGCCAGGTGACCTGCTCGATGCTGTTCCGAAACATGCCGTCTTCCAGCAGTTCTGGACCAGCGCTCGCGCCGACAGCTTCGCCCCGCCGATCGGTGTCGCCGAATTGCGCTGGAGCAAGCAGATCTAGGTGGTTCCCTGCTCGCGGCCTGGCCCTGGTCGGCTCCATGGTTTTTGACAAGTGCCATAATGCTTCCTGATCCCGTCGCATTCGCGCAAGATGCTGCAGTCCGTGTCTTGCAGAGCGTCATTGCGTTGGCGCATCGCATTTGCCCGAAAGTCGCATTGAACCGGCTTCAGGTCCGTACTACGCTCGCCGCCTGACCCAGCAATCGCTTGACTCTGTATACCGCTTGGGCGAACACACCGGCTCGAACCTCAAAGGATTTCACGTGAAGAAAGTCTATGCCAACGCCAACGCAGCCCTCGAAGGCTTGCTGTCCGACAACATGACCATTGCCGCGGGCGGGTTTGGCCTCTGCGGCATTCCGGAAAACCTGATTCAGGGACTGCTCGATGCCGGCACCAAGGGCCTGACCATTGTCGGCAACAATGCCGGCGTCGATGACTTCGGCATGGGCCCGCTGCTGAAGACCCGCCAGGTCAAGAAGGTGATCGCCTCCTATGTCGGCGAGAACAAGGAATTCGAGCGCCAGGTACTCGCCGGCGAACTCGAACTCGAACTCGTACCGCAGGGCACGCTGGCCGAAAGGCTTCGCGCCGGTGGAGCTGGCATCCCCGGCTTCTACACGCGCACGGCCTACGGAACCCGGCTCGCCGAAGGCAAGGAGACCAAGGCGTTCGACGGTGTCGACTACGTGCTCGAACCGGCGATCAAGGCCGAGGTTGCCATCGTCAAGGCCTGGAAGGGCGACAAGTTCGGCAATCTGATCTATCGCAAGACCGCACGCAATTTCAATCCGATGATCGCGACATGCGGCAAGACCACGATTGCCGAAGTCGAGGAGCTGGTCGAAACCGGCACGCTGGAGCCAGATCAGATCCACACGCCCGGCATCTACATCGACCGCATCATCCAGGGCGAAAAGTACGAGAAGCGCATCGAATTCCGCACCCTTTCCGGTGCCGCACCCAGTGGAAAGGAAAATCCGGTACGTGAACTGATGGCCAAGCGTGCGGCCAGGGAGTTGCGCGACGGCTTTTGCGTGAATCTGGGCATTGGCATTCCGACCCTCGTGGCCAACTACATCCCGGACGGCGTCAGCGTCACCCTGCAATCGGAGAACGGCTTGCTCGGCATTGGTCCCTTCCCGACCGAGGCCACCGTCGATGCCGACCTGATCAACGCCGGCAAGCAGACCATCACGACGATTCCTGGCAGCAGTTTCTTCTCCAGCGCCGACTCGTTCGCCATGATCCGCGGTGGCCACATCGATCTTTCAATTCTTGGCGGCCTCGAAGTATCCGAGAACGGCGACCTCGCCAACTGGATGGTGCCGGGCAAGATGGTCAAGGGTCCGGGCGGCGCGATGGACCTCGTCGCCGGCGTCAAGCGCGTGGTCGTGCTGATGGAGCACACCGCGAAGGACGGCTCGCCGAAGATCCTCAAGGCTTGCGAGTTGCCGCTCACCGGCAAGGCCTGCGTCGACATGATCATCACCAATCTATGCGTATTCGATGTCGCCGAAGGCGGTGGCCTGACCCTGACCGAGCTGCATCCGGGCGTCAGCCTCGAGGACGTCAAGGCGAAGACCGGTTGCTCGTTCAAGATCGCACCGGGCATCGGCTGATCGCGTTGCTGGCATCGTGCGCGGCGCGAATCATGCCTCCTGTCCGAGGCGTTGTTAGCGCTGCCATTTCGGCCCTGCCGGCTGCAGTCGTGGTCTCGACCAGCCGCTTGACCGAGACCTAGCTGACGCATCCGAGACAACGCCCAGATCATGCAGCCGTTTGCCAGTCAGCACACCGAGAGCTTCGCCGGGTTCCTGCGCAAGGCTGGCGTTTCACTCGCGGTTTCCACCTATGAGGCCGGCCAGCTTGTCCTGCTGCGACCGCAGGAACAGGGCGCGAACACGCACTTCATGCCGATGCGCAAGCCGATGGGTATCGCCGTGGATGGCGGAACCCGCCTGAGCGTCGGCGACGCGCACCGTGTCGAGACCTTTCGCAACCTGCCGGCTGTCGGCGAGAAGATCGCGCCGGGTCGGCACGATGCCGTCTATCTGCATCGGGCCACGCACGTCACCGGCGATATCGATATCCACGAGATGGGGTACGACGCCGATGGCGAACTCTGGCTGATCAACACGCGCATGTCCTGCCTGTGCACGCTCGCCGCGGACAGCAGCATCGTGCCGCGCTGGAAGCCGCCTTTCATCAGCCACTACGACCTGCTCGATCGCTGCCATCTGAACGGTCTCGGCTTCCGCAACGGGCGGCCGCGCTACGTGAGCATGCTCGGACATGGCAACGCGCCCGGCAGCTGGCGCCGCGACAAGGCGAGCAGCGGACAGATCATGGATATCGAGGACGATTCGATCGTCGTTGACGGACTGTGCATGCCGCATTCACCGCGCTGGTATCGCGACCGGCTCTGGTTCCTGGCCTCCGGAGAAGGCTGCCTCAAGCGTGTTGATGACCATGGCAAGATCAGCACCGTGGTCGAGCTGCCTGGTTTCACGCGCGGGCTCGCTTTCGTCGGCCGCCATGCCCTGATCGGCCTCTCCAAAGTGCGCGAATCGGCCATCTTTGCCGGCCTGCCGCTGACCGAGCGCGTCAGCGAACGCCACTGCGGCATCTACCTTGTCGACATCGAGGCGGGCTGCGTGGTCGGTTTCCTCAAGTTCATCGGCGATATGCACGAGATCTTCGATGTTCAACTGCTGCCGCATCGTTCACCGACCGTGCTCGACTCGAGCTCGCCCCTGCTCGCCAGTTCCTTTGAGTTGCCGGTCGAATCGCTGCACCTGATTGCGCCGGCAGATCCCCTGCAGGAAGCACTGGCCGAGGCCCTCCGACTTCATGCCGGCGGCGAACTCGAGCAGGCCATGGCCGCGTATCGAACCATCGTCGACCAGCATCCGCAGCAAGTTGAGGCCCGCCAGCAGCTCGGACGTTGCCTGTTCGACGCGGAACAATGGCGGGATGCGATCGGCATGCTGGAGAGCGCCCTGGCCTTGCACCCCGCCAACGCCGACGTGCTCAATCGCCTGGGCTTGTGTCATTCGCGCATCGGCGATCAGGACAGTGCGCTGGAATATCTGCAACGCGCCCTGCAAGTGGATAGCCAGTTCGCTCTCGCGCATTTCAATCGTGCGCTGATCCTGCTCAAGCTGGGCCGCTTTGCCGAGGCCTGGGCTGAATACGAATGGCGCTGGCAACTACCCGGCTTCAGGCCGTTCAGGTCTCCGCAGCCGCAATGGCAAGGCGAGGACATCACGAATCGGCGGCTGCTGGTGCACAGCGAGCAGGGCGATGGCGACCACATCCAGTTCTGGCGCTACCTGCGACTCGCCCGCGCGCGTTGCCGGGAGCTGATCTATGTCGGCCCCGATCACCTCGTCGAACTGGCTGCAAGTGTGGACGGGATCGATGAAAGCCGCGGTCCCGGAGACATCGCGCGCGACCGCTTCGACTGCTTTGTTCCGCTGATGAGCCTGCCCCTGCGACTGGGCCTGCCCGATCCACTCCCGATGACAGCGCCCTACGTGCGCATCGCGCAGCATGCGAAAGCGCACCCGTTGCCCGGCGACCGGCGCATCGGCCTGGTCTGGAAGGACGGCGCCATGCACAAGAATGAGCGCGATCATTCGATGACCCTCGAGCAAATGCTGCCCTTGGTTCAAGCGCGTGGCGCGGAGTACTTCAGCCTGCAGATGTCTGTCACGGGCGGCGAAGTCGAACGCCTGAAGGCCCACGGCGTGACCCATCTGGAGCCGGAAATGCGCACTGGCTTGCGCACCGCAGCCTTTGTCGAACAGCTCGACCTGGTCATCACCGTGGACACGGCCATCGCGCATCTGGCCGGCGCAATGGGCAAGCCGGTCTGGATCCTGCTTGGCGGCGATTCCCACTGGCGCTGGGGAATGACCGGCCAATCCAGCGCGTGGTACCCGAGCGCGCGCCTGTTCCGCAAGGCCGCTGGCGAATCCTGGCCGGCGCTTGTAGCACGCGTCGCCGTTGCCCTGGCCACGGCCGACTGAGAGGCAACCACGAAGCGGCGACGCGAGTGTTGCGAGGAGGCGAGGAAGATTTCTGTCGCCAGGGTGTCTAGCTGAGCGTCTGGAATTGCCGAATGATCCAGGAAAACTGGTAGGCGAGGCCTGCGATTGCAAAAACGCCGTGGTAGATCGGATTGCGCGTGGCCATGGCGATTGCGCAAAGCACGACATAACTCAGGTTGCGTATGAGGTACTCGCTCCCTGCAGCGCGAAAGTACTCCTCACCCTTGATCCAGGTGTCGGCGAAATCGACCAGGTAGGCCAGCGCAAGCAGGCTGAAGAACCACACGCGTCGATCGTAGAACAAGCTGCGGTAGTCCTGCCCGGAATCCAGCACTTCCGGAAACAGGATCGTGCAGAGCAGGTAAAGCAGCAAGGCGTAGACCGTGACGAACAGGTAGATCTCGAAGGTCCATTCCACCGTGTGGGCCAGGCGGAACTCCCACCACCAGAAGTGCAGCAGGTAGACGAACATCGAAATCGCCCACAACAGATGGATCCAGTAGGCCTTGAGACGAACCGGTCGATCAATGATGCGGGCAAGGTTGCGAATAAGATGAGTCAGCCCGAGACCGACGACCATGCCCAGCAACACGCGCACGTGCACATAATGGCTGGCCATTTCGACAGTGGATTGCTGCATCAGTCGGCAAGACGGGGACTGGGCCTGGGAACCCAGTGTTGCCGAGGCCGGCAGTCATCGCAAGCTGAGGCAGCGTCCGCGGATTCCCGCCGCGACACGCCTCAGGGCTCGGGCGGATCGGGTGTATCGAAGCCGTCTGCGAAGATCACATTGACCAGGTCGATGCCGTTGACAGCAAACGGCATGTCGACCAGATACGGAGACGTGCCATTCTCGAAAAGCTGCCAGGCGCCTGGCGAGGTGGCGCAACTGTCGTTCGGGTCTTCCACGCTGGTCGGGCACTTCTTGCGGGCGAAACCGTCGACAGCCGTGTAGGGCTGGCCGATGATGCTGACCGGCGGCGTGAATACGCTGGTCCCTGCATCCGGACCCTTCAGTTGCCAGTCGAGCCAGTACTGCCCGGGTGTCAGTTCGAGAGGCGGGATCTCGAGGGTCAGGGCAACCACACGCCGATCGGAATTGGAGAACGGTGCCGCGAAGGACTGTGCGGTGCGGTAAGCGACCGGCGTGGTCGATACGAGCTGGTTCGTGTCCTCGCCATCAAACACCTTGAAGCTGCCAAAGCCATCCGGCACGCCGATCCAGATGTTCACGCGCGCATCGGTAAAGGCGGCTCCATCGCTGCCAAACTGGTAGGCGTACAAGGTGACGCTGTCGACGGTCCAGATGTGCGTCAAGGGGACGAAGAAGTCGTCGGCCAGGCGAAAATTCGGGCCCGCATTGATGCCCAGCGCGGTATAGCCCGGATAGGTGACATCCTGGGCCAGGCTTACATCCCCGCTGGGCACATGGGCGCCGGGGTTCGTGATGAAGGGTCCGTTGCTGTAAATCTGCTGGGCCATGGATGCCGTGGCGATCAGGGATCCACCAAGGCAGCACAGGGCGGCTGCGAGATTGCGACTCTTCATTCCTCAATACCTCTCATCGAAACCGGGGCAAGTCGCCTGCGAACGGGGCGACGGGTCGAATAATCCGCAAGTTTACCGCGTGGACAGCCGAATGGGTGCCCTTCGCCACCGACACACGCGGATTCTCCCACGTTCAGCCCTTGCCCTGGCCCGTCGATGTGGCCGCCGGGGGATTCTGGCGGCGCTGCAAGGCCATGGCCTTGAGCGCATTCAGGGCCTCGCTCAGGGCGTAGTCGCTGGGTGCACCGGATCGGACCGGGCTCAGCACGACGGGCGCGGGCTCGTCGTCTACGCCCCCTTCGCCCTTCAGGTGATTGCGCAGATCGCGTTCACTGATGCCGGACAGCGCCTGGCCCTCGTTTTCGCTCAAGGCCAGATCGGCAAGCACGATGTCCGGCTGGATGCCCGAAGCCTGGATCGAGACTCCGCTGGGCGTGTAGTAGCGGGCCGTGGTCAGTTTCAGCGCATTCTCGTCGTCCAGCGAGAGCACGGTCTGCACCGAGCCCTTGCCGAAGCTGCGCCGACCCATGAGCAGGGCACGGTGGTTGTCCTTCAGCGCACCGGCGACAATTTCCGCGGCCGAGGCACTGCCATTGTCAATCAGGACGACCAGTGGCGCGCCTTCAAGCGCATCGCCAGGAGTTGCGCGGAACGCCATTTCGGCTTCGCGGATGCGACCCTTGGTGGTGACGATGCCACCGGCGTCGAGGAGCAGATCGCTGACTTCGACCGCCGAGGTCAACAGACCGCCGGGATTGCTGCGCAGATCGAGAATGGCTCCGTTCAAAGGCTTGCCATTGTCCTTGCGCAGACGCGCGATGCGCTTGCGCAGATCGGCGCCGGTCTCGGCCTGGAACTGGCTGACGCGCAAATACGCGTAGCCGGGCTCGAGCATGCGGCCACGCACACTGGCAACACGGATCGTTTCGCGCTTGAGCTTGATTTCCAGGGGCAGATTGCTGCCTTCGCGCAGGATCGACAGACTGACTTCGGTACCGACCGGGCCGCGCAGCATGTCGACGGCATCGTTCAGGTTTTCGGCCGCGATCGGCACATTGTCGATGCGCAGGATGGAGTCGCCAGACCGGATTCCGGCCCGCGCCGCGGGCGTGTCGTCTATGGGAGCGATGACGCGCAGGGCACCGTCCACGGTCGTGACCTCGATCCCGAGTCCGACATAGCTGCCCGAGGTGTCCTCATTGAGCTGGCTGAGTTCCCCCGCTTCAAGATATTCGCTGTGCGGATCGAGTCCGACCAGAAGGCCCCGAATGGCCGCCTGCATCAGCGCGTGGTCATCGACTTCCTCGACATAGGCCTGCTTGACCAGACTCAGCACCGCAGTGAACTTGCGCACGTCATCCAGGCTGATCTGGCCAGGCACCGTCGGCGCCTCCCTGGCCTCGACCGCTTGCTCGGCCGCGGATTCCTGCAGCGCGTCATCCGGCTTGTCGCCCACGACGGGTGGATCTGCCGCCTGCGTGGCAGGAGCAAACATCAGTGCGCTGACCAGGATCAGCAGGAAAGCGGGGAAACGCAGGTACATCGGAAAAACCTCGATAGGGTCGCGCCGATCATAGCGCGAGTGGGCCGCGGATTAGCGCAGCCAGGATTTTGGATTGATCGCCTTGCCCTGCTGGCGCAGCTCGAAATACAGGGCCGCGGATCGCTGGCCACCGCTGGATCCGCTGGTGGCGATGGTTTCGCCGGCGGATACCCAGTCACCGACGTCCCTGCGCAGCGATTCGTTGTATCCATACAGGCTCATGTAGCCATCGCCGTGATCGAGGATCAGGAGCATGCCGTAGCCTTTCAACCAATCGGCGTAGGCGACGCGGCCGCGGGCGATGGCCTTGACCGTGGTGCCACTCGGCGCGCCAATCAACCAGCCCGACAGGCGCCTGCCATTTTCGTCATTGCCGCCGAAGCGGACCAGGATCTTGCCCTCGACCGGCATCTCCAATTGACCGCGCAGACGGGCGAACGGTTCCGCGCCGTCCGGTTGTTCAGGAATGTCGGCAAATACGTCCTGAAGTTGCTCGAGCAGCCTGAGCAGTCCCTTCTCGTCCTTGGCCATCAGCGCCAGACGTGACTGCTGGGCGTCCAGTTTCTGGTCGAGCTCGGCCAGCAAGGCCTCGCGTTCGCCACGTTGTCCACGCAGGATTTCCGCTTCCTCTTCGCTGCGCATTCGGGTGGCATCCAGCTCGGCGTTCTGCTTTTCAATCGCCAGTTGCACTTCGGCCAACTGGTTCAGATCCTCAAGCAGATCATCGATACGCTCGACACGGGCGCGCTGGAAATAGCGGTGATAGGCCAGCACGCGCGCAATTTCCCCGACATCTTCCTGCTGCAGCAGGAGCTTTAACTCCTCGCTGCGTCCGAGCGCATAGGCCGAGCGCAACAGCACGGCCAGCGCCTTTCGTTGTGCGGCCAGCGTTTCCGACAATCGCGACCGGCGCAACTCGAGCTCTGCCAGCTTCTCCTGCTGGACACGCAACTGCTCTTCAATGGCACGCACTTCGCCGAGGCTCGCGTCTATGGCGACCTCAAGCTCACGCAGGGATCGGGTCGCTTCGCTGCGCTCGCTGTCGGTGGTCTGCAGCTCGAGAGTCAATGCACGGATTTCGGCGCGTACTGCCTCCAGGCGAGCCTGGGCTTCCTTTTCACTGACCGAGGTCGCCTCAGCCGCAGTCTGCGCCTGCGCAGCAACAGCCACGAACAGGACGAACGCTGCCAGGATCCGGATCGACATCAATCGATGAATTCGACAAGACTGTGGCCGGTCATTTCTGCAGGCGCCTCGATACCCATCAAGGCCAGCACACTCGGCGCAAGATCGCGCAATGCTCCGTTGTGAAGCCTGGCCTTGCGACCGACGTAGACCAGCGGCACCGGACCGACCGTATGCTGGGTATGCGCCACGCCCCGGTCATCGACCATCTGCTCGAGGTTGCCGTGATCCGCGCTGATCAGCATCTCGCCGCCACTTTCGCGGATGGCTTCGACGATCCTGCCGAGAGCCAGATCGATCGCTTCGGCGGCCTTGATCGCCGCAGGCTCGACGCCGCTGTGTCCGACCATATCGGCATTGGCCACATTGCAGGCAATGAAATCGAAGGTGTGCGCGCGAATCTCTGCAACCAGGCGATCAGTCAGCTCGGGCAGACTCATCTCGGGCTTGAGGTCATAGGTGGCGACTTGCGGGCTCGGAATCAGGATGCGCTGTTCGCCGTCGAACGCCGCTTCGCGCCCGCCGGAAAAGAAGAACGTCACGTGGGCGTATTTCTCCGTCTCGGCGATGCGCAACTGGGTCAGACCCCGTTTGGCGAGCACTTCACCCAGCGTGTTTTCCATTGAGGCCGCAGCGAAGGCGATGCCGGTGACCGGCAAGTCGGCGGCATATTCGGTCAGGGTCACGAACGCGGACAGCGCGGGCTTGCGCTCGAGCACGAATCCGTTGAACCCCGGCTCGACAAAGACACGGCTGAGCTGGCGCGCACGATCGGCTCGGAAATTCATGAACACGACCGCATCGCCATCCTGCATGGGCATGCCGTTGCCGATCGCGGTTGGCACAACGAACTCGTCATTCTCGCCACGCGCATAGGCGGCCTCGAGGCCCTCTGCTGCCGTTGCAGCCTGGTGTGGCGCGCGCGCATCGACGATGGCTTCGCAGGCCAGCTTGACCCGATCCCAGCGCTGATCCCGATCCATGGCGAAGTAGCGCCCGCTGAGGGTGGCGATCCGCGCGGCCGGGTGCTCATCGCATTTCGCCTGCAGGCGTTGCAGCGAATCAGCGGCACTTCTTGGCGGCGTGTCGCGGCCATCGAGAAATGCGTGCACGGCGATCCGTTCGACACCGGCTGCGGCGGCAAGGTCGATCATGGCGAGGATGTGCTGCTCGTGACTGTGCACGCCACCGGGCGAGAGCAGGCCGAATACATGCAGGCAGGATATGTTGTCGCGCGCTGCGGCGCAGGCGCCGCGCAGCGCCGGGTTGCGCTCAAAACTGCCGTCTGCAATCGCGGCATCGACGCGGGTCAGGTCCTGATAGACGACTCGCCCTGATCCGATGTTCATGTGGCCCACTTCGGAGTTGCCCATCTGACCCTCCGGGAGACCCACGCTCAAGCCATGCGTGTCGACCAGGGCGTGCGGGCATTCGGCCAGCAGTTTCCGCCAGTTCGGGCAGTCCGCCAGGGCAATGGCATTGTGGGCGGTTTCCTCGCGATGGCCCCAGCCATCGAGAATCAGCAGGAGAACAGGCTTGGGTCGGGACATGGGCAGCAGGGCTTGTAGGTGCGCAAGGGCAGTCCTTGCAGGTATCGAAATGGTACCGGAAGCGGGCAAGTCACGGCCGGCTCGGCGTGGGCCGGGGCACTTTCGCGGTCGCATGCAGGCCGACTCCGTTGATCTTGCAGGGAAAACGCCGACGCTCTAAACGGTGCGGCGACAATCCGCATCAAAGCAGCGGCAACCCATCAGGAGGTTTTCCCCATGCTGCGCTCACTTGTTCTTTCCCTGCTGGTCGCCGGCTCGGCCCTGGTCACGACCAGCGCGCTTGCCCACGGCGACATCAGCAAGGTCAACAGCTCGATCCGCATCGACTCCGGCGAGACGGTCGGCGAGCTGACTACGGTCAACGGCTCGATCCGGCTCGGTGACAATGTCCAGGCCAGCGAGGTATCCACCGTGAATGGCTCCATCGATATCGGTGACAACGCAAGTGTCGAATCCGCCGATACGGTCAACGGGCGCATCACGATTGGCAGCCACACGCGCGTATCCAGGGATGTCGAAACGGTAAACGGATCCCTGGACCTCGAGGAGGCCAGCGACGTCAGCGGCGATGTGGCCAATGTAAACGGCGACATTCGCCTGCGCTCGGCTCATGTCGGCGGGCGCATCCAGACCGTCAGCGGCGATATCGAGATTGGTGCCGACTCCATCGTCGATGGCGGCATCCTGGTCGAGAAATCGAACAACTGGTTCAACTTCGGTTCGAGCAAGCCGCCGCGCATCGTTATCGGCCCGCGCGCCGTGGTCAAGGGTTCACTCGACTTCGAACGGGAAGTCGAGCTGCTGGTCAGCGACAGCGCCAGTATCGGGGCTGTTCGCGGCGCCACGCCGGTGAAGTTCTCCGGCGAAAACCCCTGAGTTATCCAGCGCATGGGGGCGTGCATGGCGCGCCCTTGCCGCGCATGGAACGAGAAGGACAGGCGCTGCGGGCCAGCCCGGCTTTCGAGCCATTCGGGTCAGGCTGCTAAGATCCCCGATTGCCCAACAATCGGAGATTGCTCCATGGTCCGCATCGCCCTGGTCAGCACGATCATCCTGACCCTCGCCGCCTGCAACCAGCAGGAACCGGCCAAGCCCGCCCCCGCAGTGACCGAATCGACGCCTGTCGTCGACTACAAGCCGGAGCCGGTGCAACCGACACCCGAAGGCCGGTTTTCTGCCGCCATCAACGCCGAGGACTTTGCCGCGCGCCTGAAGAAGCTTTCCTCAGACGAGTTCGAGGGACGCAAGCCCGGCACGATCGGCGAGCGCATGACCACGGCCTATATCAAGGATCAGTTCGAGCGCATCGGCCTCAAGCCGGGCATCGATGGGAGCTGGTTCCAGACCGTACCGATGATGCAGACCGAAATGCTCGATCCCGGCAGCGTCAAGGTCGACGTGAAGGGATCCACGAGTTCGGTCAGTTTCGGCATCGGCAGCGACATGGTCGTCGGCACCCTGAATGGCAGTACCGAGGTCAATCTGGAGAACTCCGACATCGTGTTCGCCGGCTATGGCGTGTCCACACCGGAGTGGAACGACTATGCCGACATCAACGTCAAGGGCAAGACGGTCATCGTGCTGGTCAACGATCCGGGTTGGGGCAACCAGGATCCGGATCTGTTCAAGGGTCCGACCCTGACCTACTACGGCCGCTGGACCTACAAATACGAAGAGGCCGCGCGACAAGGGGCTGCGGCCCTGTTCATCGTCCACGAAACAGCCGGCGCGGGTTATCCCTGGGCCGTCGTCGAGAACGGCTGGACCGGCACCCAGCTCTCCCTGCCCGCCAGCGAGGATCCGGCACCGCGTCTGGAGACCGCAGGCTGGTTCAGCGAGGAGGCGGCAACCCGCCTGTTCGCCGCCGCCGGTGCCGATTTCGCGGCACTGAAGAAAAGCGCCGACCTGCGCGGTTTCAAGCCGGTCAGTCTCGACGCCAGGCTCTCGGTCAAGTTCCAGAACAAGATCGACGTGACCAGTTCGGAAAACGTGATCGGCTACCTGCCCGGCAGCGAGCGCCCGGATGAAGCCATCGTCTACACGGCGCACTGGGATCACCTCGGCAGGGATGAATCGCTCAGCGGCGACCAGATCTACAACGGCGCCATCGACAACGCGACCGGCGTTGCCGCGATCATGGAAATCGCCGAGGCCTTCGCCCAGCAGCAACCGCCACCGCAACGTTCGGTGTACTTCGCGGCAGTGACTCTGGAGGAATCCGGGCTGCTCGGTGCCCAGTACCTGGTCGCACACTCCCCGGTTGCGCATGAAAAGATTGCAGCCAATATCAATATCGACGCCATGCATATTGAAGGGCCGTCCAGGAACATCATGGCATTCGGTCTTGGTCAGTCCGAACTGGACGACTACATCAGCGAAGCCGCCGCAGCGCAGGGGCGCGTTGTGACCGGCGACGAAGAACCCGAGAAGGGCTTTTTCTTCCGCTCCGATCATGTCAACTACGCACGCGCCGGTGTACCTGCGCTGTATATCCGCGACGGGCTCGATCTCGTCGACGGTGGCGAAGCGGCCGGTCGTGCCGCGAGCAGCGACTACACCACCAACCGTTATCACAAGCCCGCCGACAACTACGATCCGAACTGGGATTTCCGTGGCGTCATCTCCAATCTCGAAGCGCTCTATGCGGTGGGCCGCAAGCTCGCCGACGAAACCACGTACCCGAAGTGGAAACCGGGCGCCGACTTTTCGCGGCCGGAGAAATCGGCCGACTGAAAAAGGGGGCGCGCCCTGCTGACGGCGGGGCGCGCCCAAACTGGACCAACGGCGGGGGAAACGCAGCCTTGGCTGCATGGACATGCTGGCCCGATCCGGTCTCGGAATCCGAGATTGGGCGATGTGCGATACGCGCATCGGACTCCGCCGTCGCATGAACTTCATCGCAGCAGCCGGCGGCCAGGTCGTCCAGCGCCGGGGCAACTCCAGAATCTTTCGCACCCCAATGGCCTAAACGGCAAACCCGCCCGTTCGCACCCATGCGTAGGGTTTCTCTCGTCCGCCACGCCGGGCCGAGGGAGGCAGTCCGTGCAGGTTTGCAGTCTGGAGCGATCCGACGATGCCGTGCCGAGATGAGCGCTGCGAGTTCGTGGCCGCTTCGTTCGAACAGACAAAGGCGGTTGCGCGAAGTACTCGATTGGCCTTGCTGCTACGGTCCGATTGTCGGCTCACCCGTCGAAACCGTTGACGAAGATGACGTCGTCGCGCATGTACTCAACGGCACCGACATCGCAGAGCGCCTGGCCGTCGTTGTCGCCGTCCTGGGGCCGCTCGCGACCGATCAGGTCGGTTCCGGAGCAATAGATGTCGACGTCGATCACCGAGTCATTGAGCTGGGGAATGTAGGCCCTGTGCCAGCCGTCGCTCCCGAACCAGGCCAGTCCGGGATCGGTATCGGTCCAGCCCGGCATCCCGATGATGCCCTGGCAGCTGTGACCGGTCTCGATATTGAACTTGCTCAGCGGATGCGCGCTGGCGACGCCGTCGAAAGTGCAGTTGAGCGCTGCATTCCTACTGGCCAGCACCGAGTTGATCATCAGGATGATGGCATCGGCGCCATCGAGCTCGATCGCCCGGAAATTGTTCTTGAGGGTGGAGCTCTCGAAGCTGACCTTCATCTCGTCGGCGCTCGTCGCGTTGCGGACCAGCAGCGCCTGACCGTCGCCGTCGCTGATGCTGACGGTCGTGAAAGTCGTGACGCAGTCGTGACGCAGGCTGAGCTGGCGATCGGCCAGGACGGTACTGGTGATGAAGGTGTCGCCCGGATATTCGTTCTTCCAGAACGAACTCTGCCGGACGCTGACGATGCCGCAGTCGTTGATCAGCGCGCCGCCGCCGAACCCGGCATTGTTCTCGTTGAACACGCTGTCCTCGATCATCAGTCGTGCACTGAGGTTGTAGATGCCGCCGCCGTACTCGTCGGCGGCATTGTGTTCGAACTTCACCCGCGTCACGGTCACCTCATCGACGCCGTCGCGAACGTAGATCGCGCCACCGGCGGTTGCCTCGCCTCCGCGCAGGATTACGCGCTGCAGGGTGAACAGCGCGGTCCCGGGGCGCACGTCGAAGATGCGATTGCCGAGGGCCGAGGCATCGATGACGGGCAATTCGTCGTCCGGCACGACGAAGGTGCCGATCACGACCGATTCCTTGATGTCGAGATCCCCGGTCGCCGCACTGTTGCCGCTGCCAGTGATGTTCAAGGTGATCGTCGAGTTGCCGGGCAGGATGATGATGTCGGTCCCGGGCGAGGCGTTGGCTTCCATGACCGCCGCGCGCAGGGTGCAGAAGTTGCCACTCGATATGCGGCACTGGTCGTCGCCGGGATTGTTGTCGACGGCATCCAGCACGGTGACGTTGACCGTGAAAATGGCGGCGTGAGCCTTCGGTGCGAGTAGCAGGCCCAGCGACAGCAGGCCGGAGATCAGTGGAACGAGGGGGCACGGCTTCATGACTCGGCATCGCAGTGAGAGAGGTCCAGCGAGTGTTGCCTGCACGCAGCAGTCCGACATGATGGCCGTCTTAGGAAAAGTTTAGGGATCGTTTCGGGCACGGACCTCGGCGCATGAATCAGCAGTAGTTGCCACCGAAAGTGCCGTTCGAGGGTTCCGGGCCCGTCGAGGGATGGACGGACACAGGAGCAACACCTCCCGCTGCGCGATAGAAGCGGGATCGATCGGATCAGGGCAACGAATCGAATCCGTCTGCGAAGATCAGGTCTGGGACCGTCGGCACCCACTCCCACGCGCCGATATCGGGGTCGGCATCGCGCGGATTGCCGGAAACATCGGCGGCACTCGAGTAGAGCGGATCACCGTGGTCGACCATCGCGGACGCCATGGACGCCGGACGCAGATCGCCCGCGGCAGGATCGCTGAATCCCGGCTCCAGGGTTGCGGAATGGAGGTCGAATCCGGTCGCGGTCTGCCACTCCAGCAGGCTCCCCACACCGCGCACCCAGTTCGCGCCCGGCGCTGAGGGCGTGAAGCAGAGATTGTGGTCCATGGCCTGGTAGCGCGCCGGCAGGTCGTCGGCATCGAAGCAGCTGAACGGGCCTGTGCCAGCGTAGTGGAGGGCGTTGCTGACCAGCAGGTGCGCCTGGCCTTCCCCGTTCAGACGAATACCGATGCCGATCGCCGCCGGCCCGAAGTAGATCGCGTTGTTGCGCACCGTGACCATGTCCATCGGCAGGTCATTCGCAGCCCGATCCCGATCGGGCGCGGCGATGCCGAGGCTGTCGAAGTCGGCCGCGGCGTTCTGCTGGACAATCAGATTGTCTTCGATCACGCAGCGCTGGCACGAGGCGACGCCGATCGCGACACGCCCGACGTTGCGGACCCGGTTGCCGCGGATCGTGACATCGGTGAATGCTTCCGCCTCGCTGTAGCCGGGATCGACCGCGATACCCCAGCAGCCCGCGTTGGCCATGCCGAGCGCCTCCTCGACCGCGTTGTTCTCGATCAGCAGGCGGCTCTGCACGCCGTGCACGACCAGCGACACGGCACTGCAATGGCCGCTGGCATCGAGGGTCGCGCGGTCCAGGCGATTGCCGACGATGCGCATGCCGTCACTCGCGCCGCTGATGTAGATGTTGTGATCGAACACGGCCAGCGAGCCATTGTTCGAAAACGTGGAATCGAGGATCTCGCTGCCGTCGGAGCTGCCGAGCCAGCCGAAACTGCGGTTGCCGTCGACCTGCGCGTCGCGCAGCACGATGCGTTCGTTGCGGCCGTCGCACAACGGATCGGCACTGCACTCGTTCGAACCGGCAAGGTGGACGCCAATGCGAAAGCCTTCGATGACGACGCGCTGGATCACGACATCATCGATGTCGTTCTGCAGCAGGAATCCGCTCGCGGTCGCCGCCTCGCCAAGGTTGCTGCTGATGTGCAGGTCCTCGAACACGTAGCCTTCCTCGTGATCGGCGTTGCCGCCGTCCTGGAGCGCGAAGCCGTGCCGGTCGGTGCGCCGCTCGATCCACGGCGAGGGACTGTCGGCGCCGGTCCAGCCCGGCGTGTAGGCGCCGACCGTGCACGGCATCTCGGCGCGGCACGCGGCATTCACCCATCGCTCGCCCGCCGTGTCGACATCCCAGGCGCCACCGCGGCAGAAGCGGATCGCGTCGCCGGCGGCGAGCCCAGCGAAGGCGACTCGCGCCCGCTCGTAGGAGCGCAACGGGAATTCCGGACTGACGCCACTATTGCCGTCATCCCCGGCCACGCAGGCCGGCAGGCTGTTGTCGCCGCAGTCGCAGACATGGAGGTCGGCGGCCTGCAGGGCCGGCGAGAGCAGCGCCAGCATCGAGGCCAGCCACCACGCAGGCTGGCCGGCTTGAGTCAGCGCGAACCGATTCATCGTCAGGGATTCAAGTCGAAGTCGTCGGCGAAAATCGTGTCGTCGGCCTGTACCGACTGCATCTCGATGCTGCCGACGTCGCAGCGAACCGGACCGTTGACGCTGCCCTGCCTGGGCCGCGGCTGGTCGCGCTGGTCCTCCTCCGGGCAGCCGACACCGCCGGTGACCGGGTGCGCGGAATCGAGCAGCGGGCTGCCTGCGCCAAGGCGCCTGTAGCGTTGCAGGGAATTGCCGTCGTTCTCGGCCGCGAGCAGGCCGAGGTTGGTCGCAACGAGATTGGTCGAGCCGCTGGCCAGGTCGCAGCTGCCGTCATCGGACGCGTTGTAGCCGTTGGTATTCCAGCCGGTGCCGATCAGCTGGCAGTTGGCCGGGTTGTGTTCGGCGATCACCGAATTGCGCATGCGCAGTTCGCCAAGGGTCTGGCCGGCCGCGTCGGGACCGACACGGATGCCACCGCCGAGATTCCCGGCGACGGTGCTGCTGGTGAGGTCCAGGGTGCCGCCCTGGCTCAGTACACCGAAGCCCGAACTTTCGAGCACGCTGGTGTTGCGCAGGTTGAGCCGGCACACGCCGCTGTCTGCGGCATTGTCGCGGACATTGTGCAGGGATTCGCCGAAGCTGCCGAAGTTGCTGTTCTGATAGACCGAGCTGCGTTCGATCGTGGCGCTGCCGCAATGGTTGACCAGGGCACCACCATGTTCGGCGGCGGCATTGTCGTGGAGGCTGCTGTCGACGACGGCGAGCTCGCTGCGGTCGTTGTAGACGGCGCCGCCGAGCACGGCATTGTTGCCGAACAGCTCGACCCCGGTGAGCGTGGTGCGGGTAGACTGCGCGCCGATGTAGATCGCACCGCCGCGCCCGCCGGGCTCGTTGCGGCTGGCGCCGGTGATGCGCACGTGGGTCAGGAAGAACTCGCCCTGGAACACGTTGAACACGCGGTCGTCGAGGGAACTGGCATCGATCAGCGGGTAGTCATCAGGATCGTTGCCGCTGTAGAGGATGACAAGATCCTCGAGCACGTTCAGGTCGCCCCTCGATGCCGGCAGGAATTCCGGATTGCCGGTGATATCGAGCGGAATGACGGCACCGGCCGGCAGGGTGATGATGTCGGGACCCGGACTGGCATTGGCCTGCATGACCGCCGCGCGCAAGGTGCAGAAGCCGTCCATGCCGACCACACGGCAGACGCCGTCGTTGACGTTGTCGTCGGGCGCGTCGGAGGCGGTCACGTTGACCTGGAAGATCGCCGCTGCAGCGAGTGTCGGCCACATCAGCAGAAGTGCGAGGGCGGCGACGGGCATGTGGCAGCGGCGACCGGGCGATCCCGGCAGCATGCGAAGAGGCAATGATGAAGGCATGGGTTCTGCGTCCTCGGAAACGAGTCGGCAGTCTGTGCACGGATCGCTGCGGGTGCTTTATGCTTGCCTCATGAATTCATGATGATTTGCTTAATGCATTGATTCGCATGAGGGACATCCACTCCAGGAGCCTCGACCGCCCGATGTCGATCTTGCGATGAACGATTCTCCGTCGAATCGCTTCCAACTCGGTGAATGGCAGATCCACGCCAGCGAGAACTGCATCATTCGCGGTGAGGAACGCGTGTCGCTCGAACCGCGGGTGATGGACCTGCTGGTGTATCTGAGCCGGCATCCCGATCAGACCCTGGGCAAGGACGAGATCCTGCAGTCGGTCTGGGGTTCGCTGCACCACAGTGACTCGGTGATTGCGCGCGCGATTTCGTTGCTGCGACAACATCTGCACGACGATGCGCGCAACCCGGCCTACATCCGCACCATCCCATCGCGAGGCTACCGCCTGATCGCTCCGGTGACGCCGATTGCCGAGGACGGACCGGTCACGCCGGTCGACCGTGTCGAAACACTTCCGGCGCATGGCGCTACTGCAGCAGCGGGCAATCCCGACTTTCCTGCTACGCCGGTCATGGAGTCCTCGGCTCGATCGAGGCGACCTCTCTGGATCGCGGCCGCCACGCTCTCCCTGTTGCTGATCGCCGCTGCCGCGTTCTGGCTACGACAGTTCGATGACTACTCGCCAGCGGGTGCGCAGCCAGCGACACTGACAGCATTGAGCGTCATCGCCATTGCACCCCTGGCGGACAAGGATGTGCCGGATGACCATCGCTACCTCATCCACGATGTGCACGAAGCCGTGGCCAGTGCCCTGCTCCGACGCGGCAGGCATCGTGTCCTGATGCTTCCCGAGCCACAAGGCGATGATGTCGAAAGCAATCACGCGGACTACTTGGCCTTCGCCAGGAAAAGCGGAGCCGATGCCGTGCTCACGGGAACGGCAGTGGAGAAGCAGTCCAGCATCCATGTCGAGTTGCGCCTCGTGGTTCCCGACACCCACGAGCTGCTCTGGACGATCACGCTGGAAGAAGATCCCGGATCGGAGCAGGCATTTCGCAATGGCATCGTTGCCACGGTCGTTTCCTCGCTGGGAGCTGCGCTGGAGACTCCCACAGGCAATGCATCACGCGGCTATTCCGTCGATCCGACGGCCTATCGCCTGCAGGCACAGGCGCGCTGGTTCGCGCAGCGGCGCTCTGTGGAGGGTGTCAGGAAAGCGCATGAGCTGTTCAAGCAGGCGGTGGAGCTGGATCCCACCTATGCCGACGCTTTTTCCGGACTGGCCTTGAGCTTCATCTACCAGATCCAGTACACCGGCATGCCGGCAGACTCGGCGTATGCGCAAACCATGGCCGCAGCACAACGTGCGCTGGAACTCGATCCGGACCACAGCGAAGCCATCGTGGCGAAGGCGCAAGTACTGGCCCTGCGTGACTGGAACTTCGATTCCGCCATCGACTTGCTGCAGCGCGCCCTGGCACTGGACCCCGGAAATATCGGCGCGCGCCAGCATCTTGCGGAGATGCAGGTGATGACCGGCCAATACGATGCAGCGATCGCGAACATCAATCACGCCCTGGCAATCAAGCCCTATTCCGCGCTGCTGCTCGCCGTGAAGGCGCTGATTCTGACTCATGCCGAACGCTATTCTGAGGCACTGGATACCCTGCATCAGGCGGAACTGCTTGCGCCTGATTTCAGCTGGCACTTCATCTACTGGTCCACCGCACTCGCACGCACCGGCAAGCCGATTGAGGCCGCCCAGATTCGCGCCAGGCACCATTCCTTCCTCGCCAAACTTGACGAGAGCGAGCAGCAGTCTCTGCAGCAGGCCATCGAGAGCGAAGGACCGGCGGCGCTGTGGCGCGCCATTGCCGATCACGCCGAGCCCTACCGCCGGACCGGGCTGCCTGTCTACCGCTGCTATGACATGGAGCAGCTGGCGGCCCGTGGCCAGGACAACGAGGCGTTGGCTCTGCTCGAAGACATCCTCAAGAGCCGTGGCGAAGCATTCCTGATGCTGCAAGTCAGTCCGGCTCTGGACCACCTTCGCGACCTGCCGGCCTATGCGACGCTGATGCGTCAGAACGGCGTGCCGGGCGGCGGCTGGCCTCGTCGAACGCCGAAATGATGCAAGGGCTTCCCGGCATCCCGGCAGATGCTGGCATTGAAGCATGGGTGCGCCAGATCTTCGCGCAGCGCGAAGTGTTGCGGGGTATCTGCTGAACAGGGATGCCGGAGTGCTCCGAGTCAGATCCGTCCACCATGCGGGTGTTGGCCGACCGATAGGGAGCAATGCTGTTGCGTTTGCTGCCGAAGTTGCGCCAGCGGCGAACGCCGCGAGTGAAGTTGATGGCCGCGCCGGCTTGCACTGCTGCCCGGTGCTGGTCAGAGTAGATGGCCAGAACCGGACAGGGGACAGCAAAGATGAAGCTCGCATTCAAGCTCGTGCTGCTCGGGATGTGCTGCGCGTTGGCTCAGACCGCCATGGCCGACGAATCATTCTCGGCCATTCGTGGCGGCACCGTGGTTGGACATCTGAACACGATCGAGAAGAACGGTACGGTCGAGATCGACTACGACTACAAGAGCAATGGGCGCGGCCCGACCATTGCCGAAACCATCGTGCTCGACGACGCCGGATTCCCGGTTTCCTGGACGATTACCGGCGCGTCTACGTTCGGCAACAAGATCGATGAACGCTTCAACCGCGATGGCGAGCTGGCCAGCTGGACCGACTCGACCGGTGTCGGCAGCGCCAGGATCGCGACACCAACCCTTTATGTGGACCAGGGCGCGAGTCCCTGGGGGCTCGGCATGTATGCGCGTGCCCTGCTGGCCGAACCGGACCACGTGCTTCCCGCATTTCCTGCCGGCGAACTCAGCCTGAGCGAAGGCGAGACGCTGAGCGTCACGGGCAAGCCCGGCACGATCAAGGTTCGCGTCTATGCGCTGAGTGGCATTGGCTTGAACCCCTCCTATGTCCTGCTCGATGACGAGAAGGCCCTGTTCGCGGCGGTCTGGTCGAAGTTCATCGTCATTCGCAAGGGTTACGAAGGTGAAGAGGCACGTCTGCGTGGCGTGGCCGATCGACTCGCCACCGAGCGCTTTGAAGTGATCCAGAAGGAAACCGCGCACCACTATGAGGCGCCGGTGCGCTTGCGCAACGTACGCGTGTTCGATCCGCAAACGCTGCAGATGGGAGAGCCCGTTTCGATCGTGGTCAGTGGCGAGCGCATCAGCAGTGTCGAACCCCTAGACAGTCCGACCACGCCCGGCGAAGTCGTGATCGACGGCGAGGGCGGCAGCGTGATTGCCGGACTCAACGACATGCACGGCCACCTCTCCAGTGAGCAGGCGCTGTTGAATATCGCGGCCGGGGTGACCTCGGTGCGCGACATGGGCAACGACAATCCTGTCCTCGACGTGCTGATCAGGCGCATCGATGAAGGCGTCATGGCCGGCCCGCGGATCACCCGCAGCGGCATGATCGAAGGCAAGAGCCCCTTCAACAACAACAATGGCATCCTCGTCGACAGTCAGCAGACCGCCCTCGATGCCGTGCGCTGGTACGCCGCGCGCGGCTACTGGCAGATCAAGCTCTACAACAGCATGAATCCGGACTGGGCCAGGGCCAATGCCGCCGAGGCCCACCGGCTCGGCATGCGCGTGAGTGGCCACGTGCCGGCATTCTCGACCGCCGATGCCATGGTCGATGCCGGCTACGACGAGCTCACCCATATCAACCAGATCATGCTTGGCTGGGTCCTCGAGCCGGGTGAGGACACGCGCACCCTGCTGCGTCTGACCGCACTGAAGCGATTGCCCGCACTGGACCTGCAATCGGAGAGCGTGCAGCAGACCCTGCAACATATCGCTGCGAAACACGTGGCAGTCGAACCCACCATTGGCATTCACGAGCGTCTGCTGCTCGGGCGCAACGGCGAAGTGCCGAAGAGTCTTGCTTCCATCATCGACAACCTGCCAGTCAGCGAGCAGCGTGATGCACGACTGGCCTGGATCGATTCTTCAGCGCTGGGAGACGCCGAAGCCTATGAGGGCGCATGGACGCAGATTCTCGACACCTTGCGCATGATGCGTGAGCGCGGCATTTTCCTCATCCCCGGCACCGACATGGGTGGCTCGTTCAGCCTGCATCGGGAACTGGAACTGTTCGCGATGATCGGCTTTTCGAACGCCGAAGTGCTCAAGCGGGCGACCTTCGACATGGCCAGATACCTGAGCCGGGATCAATCCCTGGGTTCGATCGAGAAGGGCAAGCTGGCCGATTTTCTGCTCGTGCCGGGCAATCCGGTCGAGGACCTCGCCGCGATCCGGCAGGTGCGCATGGTCGTCAAGGGCGGCACGGTCTACTTCCCCGCCGAAATCTATCCGCATTTCGGCATCAAGCCGTTTGCGACCTCACCGCGCGTTGCGGAATCCGCGAACTGACAATGGGGTTGAAGCGGCGACCGAGAGCTGCTGTTTGCAGCGGCTCTCGTGTTCCCGACTCGGTCGCAAACCGTGAGTGGGTGCGACGCAAGGAGCTTGCTAGCCGCCACCCGGTTCAATCGGCAGGTCGAACTTGACCTTGATCATGGCGTCCTTGTCGTTCTTCCAGTCCATGCTGCCGGCGACGCGCTTGTCATCCAGCCGGGTGACCTTGACTGCATCGGCAACGCCCGATTCGCAGTAGCTTCCGCTGCTGCTGGTATCGCCCACATGGAATGAATAGTCGACGCACATGGTGGGCTCACCCTTGTCGAAATTGATGGTGACTGCCTGACCGTCGTGCCCCATGCGATCGAAAATATCCACCTTGCCGTCTTCGCGCATCTTGTCCTTGTCGAACGGTACATTGGTCAGCGAGACGGCGAGCCCTCCACGACTGGGAAATGCCAATCCGTCGACCACCTTGAAATCGACATTCTCGAGGCTGACATCGCCTGTTGCCGAATCGGCAGCCAGGGCGGGTGTGGTTGCCGCCAGCAGCGCCAGCAAGCCAAGTGGTGCAAGTGCGGAACGATTCATGACCTTCCTCCTGCGTAGTGAACTTCAAGGCCGTTCTCAAGGGCCTTTGTTGTTATAACGCTGCCGGATGGCATTTGCGAACTGCATCGGTTCGACTTCGCGTGAACTCACTCCGAGGCAGTGCCGGAACGCAGCATCGCCCGGCTTCGGGTTCCATGACCGCCACGACCGACGACGGGCCCATGTCCCGAGATTCCGCGATCAGCTGAGCCATCGATGCGACGGCCCCAGGGTCATCGATCTGTCCGAAATGGCTCAGCCTCGGGCATCCTTCTCGATCGATCAGGTCCCGGCCTGGCGTACCGCGCATGCGTGCGGGTGACATCGGCTCAGCCGTGTTGATCCATTCGCCGGCTTCCTGTGCGGGCGCTGCGCTGAAGTTCGAACCCATGAACCGCTCCACGCGTTCCTGTGCTGCAACGCCGGAAATGGCATTGCAGCACGTGGTGGGAAAGCACAGCAGGAACCTGCCATTCCAGTTCCGACGCTTGGTTCTCAGGCGGCCTTGCGCAGCGCTACGGCCGGGAAATCCAGCGGTACTGCCAGTGCGATGTTCACATAGTTGGTGAACAGGTTCAGTGCGACATGGGCGATGATCTCGACGATCTGTTCGTCGTCATACCCTGCTACACGCAATTCGCGGATGTCGGCGTCGCCGACCTGACCGCGCTGCTCGACCAGCCTGACGGCGAACTGCAGCGCCGCATGCACTTTGGAATCAGTCGAGTTGCCGGCTTGCGCTTCCTGCATGTGTTCGGCGCTGACGCCCGCCTTTCTGCCGAGCGCCGTGTGCGCGGCCAGGCAGTACTCGCAGGCATTCCTGTTCGCGACGGCAACTGCAATCTGTTCGCCGAGGTGGGCACCAATCGTGCCGTTGCCGAGAGCGCCGAACGCCGCCCACATGCTGCTCAGGGCCGCCGGCGAATTGGCAACTGCGCGAAACATGTTCGGGGTGGCTCCGAAGGCGCCATGAATGGCGTCGAGCATCTGCTTGCGCTCGGGCGAAGTGGCATTGCGATCAATCAAGGAAACTCGGTTCATCGTGGAACTCCTGTTGGCCTATGGGTGGGGAGGAACGGTGTCCGCCGGCACTGCCTGATGCGGATCACCTGAGGCGCATTATTTCCGAAAGGACAGGACTATTCGCATCATTTGGTCCATGATATGAATCAATTCGTCCAGATAGCCCCATGCCATGGAATCCATTGATCGCCTTTCCTCCTTGCTTGAGCGCTTTCGCGTTCGCGCACACCTGTTCCACAGCGGCACCCTGTGCGGACTGACGGCATTTGATGCACGTCCAGGACGCGCCTTCCTGCATGTTCTGAAGCGCGGCGACATGGTCGTGAGCCACGACCGCGGCAGTGGTGCCCGGCACCAGATCGCCCTGCGCGAACCAACCCTGTTGTTCTATCCGCGCTCCTTGCGGCACACGTTCGAGAACCCGCCAGACAATCCTGCCGACCTGGTTTGCGCCACCCTCGACTTCGAATCGGGCTCCGCGCACCCGCTCGCTGCGGCACTGCCGCCGGTCATCGTCCTGCCTCTGAACCGTGTCGACGGCCTTGGCCAGACGCTCGATCTGCTGTTTGCGGAAGCCGAGCGCGTCCGCTGTGGCCAGCGGCTCGTGGCGGATCGCCTGTTCGAAGTGTTGCTGCTGCAGTTGATGCGCTGGATGCTGGATCATCCGCAGGAGGTCGGCCTGCAATCGGGACTGCTGTCAGGCCTGTCGCATCCACGCCTGGCGCGCGTGCTGACCGCTGTACACGAGCATCCGGAGAACCCCTGGTCACTGAAGACCATGGCCGAGTCTGCCGGCATGTCGCGCAGCGCGTTTGCGGCAACGTTTCACGACGTCGTCGGATCCACCCCGGCGGCCTACCTGCAGGGCTGGCGCATCTGTATCGCCCAGTCATTGCTGAGAAGCGGACTATCGATCAAGTCCGCCGCCCACCAGCTCGGATTCAGCAGCGCAGCGGCCCTGTCGCGCAGTTTTGCCCAGGTCGTCGGCGCTTCACCGCGTGCCTGGTTGCGCGCGACTGACTGAAAGTGAAGAGGCGGGATCCCGCAATTCGGCGGCTTGTCGTCCGCAACCGCCCACGTCTCCAGTCACATGGCTCCGGCCGCTGAAAATACAGGTTGATGGGCCAGCAAGGGGGCTGCAAGGACAACCAGTCCGGACGCATTCTTATTGCAACTCATTCGCATTTGCGTTTTAATTCGCCCTGATCTTCCTGAATCGTATTCCCCATCACGCCCGGTCGGGATGACTGATGTTTGCCGCCCTGCACGAACAGAAGCCATCCGAATCTGACTGCTCAGCCGAACCCTGCCAGAGGCATAGGTCCGGGCCCTTTCTTCCACAGGAACTGGCAATGTCCTCCATCAAGAGTCGAAAGCACGCGCAATCTCCACGTTTGTACAGTCAACCAGTGCTGGCAGCACTGACCACGGGAATGGCGCTGGCTTTCCCGGCTGCGTCCGCGCACGCGCAGAATGAACATCTGATGCCGGATTCCGCGAACGCAGCAGAGTTGAATACGGTATCGGTCGAAGGATTCGCCGACGACGGATTCAAGATTGACGAGATGGCCTCGCCGAAGTTCGTCAAGCCCCTGATCGACACAACCCAGACCATTCAGATCATCTCCAGCGAACTTTTCGACAACCAGGGGGCCACCACGCTGACCGAGGCGCTGCGCAACAGCCCTGGTACCGGCACCTTCTACGTCGGCGAGAACGGCAACACGACCACGGGCGATGCGGTCAATCTTCGCGGGTTTGATGCCTCTTCAAGCATCTTTGTCGATGGCATGCGCGATCTCGGCACTGCCTCACGCGATCTCTTCAACATCCAGCAGATCGAAGTCACCAAGGGCGCGGCCGGCACCGACTACGGTCGCACTGCGCCCGGCGGCGTGATCAACATGGTGTCCAAGCAGGCCATGGCCGGCAATGCACTTTCAGCCGCCATTTCATTCGGCACCAGCAGCCAGCAGCGCATGACCGCGGACTGGAACAGCAGTGTCAGCGACCACACGGCATTCCGGCTCAACGTCATGGCCCAGGACAGCGGCGTGCCGGGTCGCGATGTGGTCGAAGACAATCGCTGGGGCATCGCGCCGTCGCTGGCGTTCGGCCTTGGAACCTCCACGCGTCTCTACCTCAACTATCTCTACGTCAAGCAGGACAACGTTCCGGATGGCGGCGTATTCACGATCGGACTGCCTGGCTACACGTCGCCCGATCCGGAGCGCCCGGAAATTGGCCAGGCGCCCCGGGTTGCCCCGGACAATTTCTACGGCACGGATTCGGACTACGACAATGCCGACTCGAACATGTTCACGGCCCGCGTCGAACACGATTTCGCCAACGGCATGGCGCTGCAGAACACGACCCGCTGGGGCAGCAATTCGCAGGATTACATGCTCACGGCCTACCGCGGAAATTCCGAGAGCATCGTCACGCCGGACCTCAATGATCCTTCCACCTGGACCATTGCGCGCAGCATTCCAACCTTCAAGGACCAGACTTACGACATCCTGGCCAACCAGACCAACCTGCTCATGCACATGGAGTCCGGCGGCGTGGAGAACGACCTCAGTGCAGGTGTGGAGCTGTCGAAGGAAGAGCTCGATGGAACAGGCATCGCCGTGCTGGACGAATCCACCTGGCCAGCCGCCAACATCTACCACCCCGACGCGAATGTCAGCGGCCTGGCCTGGGGACCGAACGGCGCGAAGTACTCGGGCAAGAGCGACACCATCGCGGCCTACGCATTCAACACACTGACGCTCAACGAGCAGTGGCAGTTGAACGCCGGAGCCCGCCTTGACCACTATGAAACCGAGTTCGACAGCATCGTCATATGCGGCTCGCGCGGCGCACCAGCCTGCGGCGATCTACCGCCCGGCACATTGATCACGGGTGTGGATGACAACATCCGCGACAATCTCTTCAGCTGGAAGCTCGGCGCGCTCTACAAACCTGCCGAGAACGGCAGCGTGTACGTCAACTACGAGGTTTCCCAACAACCACCGGGTGGCGGTTCTCTTGAGCTCAGCGCGTCGGCAAACAATCTCAACAACCCGATCTACGATCCGCAGGAATCCGGCACCGCGGAAATCGGGACGAAGTGGGAGTTCCTCGACAGTCAGTTGCTGCTGAGTGCCGCGCTCTACCGGACAGAGATCACCAACGAACTCGTGCAGGATCCGGTTGATCTGAACTACTATCAGACCGGCGAGAAACGCGTGCAGGGCATCGAACTCGGCATGGTCGGACAGATCAACGAAAACTGGTCGATATCGGCCGGATACACGTTCATGGATGCCGATGTCACCGAAGGCACCAATGTCGCCCAGGACGGAACGACCGGACTCACCTATACGCCGGAACACGCGTTCACTTCGTGGACGACCTATCGCTTGCCGTTCAACCTGACCATCGGCGGTGGCGTTCGCTACTCCGGCGAATTGAAGCGCGGCACCGATGGCGCATTGGGTACGCCCGTATCCACCGACAGCTACTGGGTCGTCGATGCCGTCGTCAGCTATCCGTTCAACGAGCACCTCGACCTGCAGCTGAACGCCTACAACCTGTTCGACGAGGAATACGTCGCCGCGATCAACAAGAGCGGTTACCGCTACACGCCCGGCGTACCGCGATCGTTCCTTTTGACGGCCAACCTCAAGTTCTGATCAACTGGTGACGGCGTCACACAGGGCAAGACCATGTTGCTTCACGTACCCGATGTTCTGGACAAGGCGCAGCTAGCGAGGATTCGCACTGCGCTGGCCTCGGCCGACTGGACGGATGGCAAGGAAACGGTCGGTGCGCAAGGCGCGCTGGTCAAGCGCAATCGCCAGCTGCCGGACGCTTCCCCACTACGTCAGGAACTCGGGAGGATCGTTCTGGACGCGCTTGCTGCCAGCCCGCTTTACTTCGCCGCGGCACTGCCGTTGCGGACCTTGCCGCCGCGCTTCAATTGCTACGAGGGCGGCGGCAACTACGGCTTCCACGTCGATGGCTCGGTCATGTCAGTGGCCGGCGCGGGCGGTCAAGCTGCAGGACACCTGCGCAGCGACATTGCCTGCACGCTGTTTCTGAGCGAGCCCGACGAGTACGAAGGCGGTGAACTCGTGGTCAGCGACACCTATGGAGAGCATCAGATCAAGTTGCCGGCGGGCGACCTGATCGTGTACCCGGCAAGCAGCCTGCACAAGGTCGAGCCGGTCACGCGCGGTGCGCGGCTGGCATCGTTCTTCTGGGTTCAGAGCATGGTCCGCGACGACACACGCCGACGCCTGCTGTTCGAAATGGATACTTCCATACAGACCCTGACTCGGGCTGCCGCGGACGCCAATGCCGTTCTCACGCTGACCAACATCTACCACAATCTCTTGCGCCAGTGGGCCGAGACTTGAGGATTGCGCCAATGAAGCCGGAGCAAGTCGACAGGCAGACCTGCAACCGCATCATTCGCACGGACGTGACTCGTTTCCAGGCTCGAATTCGAAACTCGACTGTTGCCCATTCTGCCAACACCCGAACCCAACAGCGCGTGTGGCGCGGCCGGATCGAGCTGCTGGATTTTTTCACTCGGCCCGATCAAGGCAACGCTGAACAAGTGGCGCAATCGTCACGACGTCTGTCTGCGTGCAGATCGCGGCGCGCTGACGCAGATGGACAGGCCGTCTCGGCAACTGCTCCTGCGTTGCGAAGCACAGGGATGTGCGAGTGTCGCGAGCGCAGGATGCGCTGGAGCGACCTCTACCTCCTGCATCCATGCAGTCGCTTCAAGGCAGCGCGACAAGGAGCTGCGCGCAGACAGGCGTCGTGACGGTTGCGCCACTTGTTCAGCGTTGCCTTGAGGCTCCAGTCATTGCTTCGTACTTCTCCAGGGCAGAACGCAGCCGTGCGCTCGCGTCGCGAACCCAGCCGAGATACAAGAGAACAACGACCAGCAATGTGACATACGCGACCAAGACGGCAGCGAAGTCCTGGTTCCAGACACCATAAGCCGCGAAGAGTACCGATGGCAGTACATAGGCGCCGTAAGCCAGGGCGCGCTCCCACCCGTCCGAGCGCGGCCGAAGAATTGACGCAACAGTGCGCTTCTCTGCTTCAGTCAGTTCGTTTGCCACGATCTCTCCAGAATTGATCCAGCACCAGAGTTGAGCCGCCACGTCGCCCCTGAACGAGCAGGAGAGCAGACGTCCCGCTGCACGGCCCCGTGGGCCATGTTGGGTGCCCTGCACAACTGTCGGCAGACGGGGAAGTCTCCGCGAATACTATAGCCATCGGCGTGGATCTGGCGAAGAACGTGCTCTCGTCGTGTTTCGAGAACGCTTCAGGGCGCGCACCGGACCGGCAAGACCTGCGACGCGGAATGCTGTCCGCCTGGCTTGTGCAGTTGGCAGGCGCTACGTTGGCGGCCATGGAAGCCTGCAGCGGCCCTCGCTGTTGCGGGCGCCACCGCCGGGAATCGACTTTGCAGCCGCGTCCGATGGTCGCCCGGCTCGTCACGCCATTTTGCAAGAGGATCCACAGCAGGGAATTCCCCTTTCGGGACGGATCCGATGCGCCATGCGATCAGTAGACGTCGCGGCGGTAGCGGCCGCTTGCAATCAGCTCGCGGACCAATGTACTGCCAAGGATGTGCGTCAACGTGTCGTCTACAGCAGGGGCCATGCCTTCGAGACTGCCGCAAACGAGGATTTCCGCTCCGTTCGCAATCCAGCCACCCAGCTCACTCGCCGCGGCCTCAAGGCGATGCTGGACGTAGACGCGTTCGGACTGGTCGCGAGAGAAGGCCAGGTCCATTCTTTCCAGAACGCCTTGCTCCGCCCAGGCCAGAATTTCCTCGCGGAAGTGGAAGTCGATGCTGGCGTTGCGCTCACCGAAAATCAGCCAGTTCCGGTGCCGCTTTTCCAGTGCGCGCTGCCTGAGCAGGGCGCGAAGGCTGGCCATCCCGGTGCCGTTTCCAATCAACAGCAATGGACGGTCGTCATTCGGCGCATGGAATCCGCTGTTGGCACGGATGCGAATGCCGATTTCAGTGCCCAGCTTCGCATGCTCGGTCAACCATCCGGTACCAAGACCAAGGCTGCCATCGCTGCGCCTCCATTGGCGTAGCAGCAGTTCGATGTGACCGTCCGCGGGAATCGACGCAATCGAATAGTCGCGATGCGGAAGTCGTTGCAGCGACTCGGCCACCTGCTGCGGATCGCTGCTCGTCGGTGCATCCAGCGATGAACGCGCAGCGACTTCGCGAAGGGATTCCTCCCGGCCGTTGACGAGAATGCGGGCTGCGCCGTCCAGCCGGTGCCGCACAAGCCATGATTCGACATCCGCCGATGCCTGCTGCGGTCCGATCTCGGCAATGTCACCCGCCTGCCAATGCGGCAGCTCCGCGCTGGCGGGCTCCAGCACGATATGGAAACAGGGCCCGCCTGCGCTACCGGGATTCAGGATGCGACGTTCAACCAGCAGCCAGGGTTCATAGTCCGGCACCTGCCAGTCGGGCAGATCGCTGCGACCTGCCAAATGACCAAGATGATACTGCCAGTGACGCAAGGCTCCCGGATCGCCATTGTCGACCAGGATCGGATCGAACAGGGCCTGCGCCCCCGCTTTGCGAAGCCAGCCATCCAGATTTCTCCCGAATGCGCAGAAGTTCGTGTATTCGCTGTCGCCCAGCGCAAGCACGCCGTAGCGGAGCGTTTCGAGTCTTGCTGCGGAGCCCATGACTGCGTCTGCGAATTCCGCGGCCATGTCAGGCGCGTCTCCCTCGCCGGTCGTGCTGATCACAAACAGGATGCGACCGGCAGCTTGCGTTCGTTGCAGATCGAGGTGCCGCAACGAGCACAACTCGACATCGACGCCACCACTGCGAAGGAATTCGGTTGTGCGTGTGGCCAGATGTTCCGCATGGCCCGTCTGGCTGGCGTAAGCCACGACCACGGTCTCCGTGTTCCCGATGTCCCTGCCATTCGGACTTGTTGTGATGTTCGCCGAATTGCGCCGATGGCGAGACCGCAGGAGCAGGGCACAAAGAAGGACGTAGACGGCAACCGCAGCCGCGGCCCAGAGAATTCTGCTCGCGTCCGGCGCCTGAGCTGCAATGGTGTCCGGCTGCCAATGGATCAATGCGGCTGCCAGGCCAGTCAGCGCACCCGTGGCCACGAGATTGCCAGAACGGCGCACCCTGCTCGTCGTCATCGTCGTGCCGCCTTGCCCATCATTGCAGCAGGGCCGCAAACGCCGGGGTCATGCGTTCCTCAAAGCCGTGATCGGTGCGCACGATGAACATGACAGCCAGACCACGCCGATTCGCAAACTCGAGACCCGCTTCCACGCCAAGCACGCTGAGTGCGGTGGCCAGCGGATCGGCGTCGATGCCGAGGGCGGACATTACCGTTACGGATGCTATGGCGTTGTCAACCGGATAGCCTGTGCGCGGATCGATACGGTGGGCGTAGCGACGCCCCTTGTCCTCGAAGAAATGCCGATAGTCGCCAGACGAACCCAACGACGCATCCACGAGATCCAACACGTGCTGCGCCTCGATACTGCCATCGACGCTGTCGTTGTCGACTGGCCGCTGGATCGCCACCCGCCATGCGTTGCCATCGGGTCTTGATCCGCGCCCGCGAAGCTCGCCACCTACTTCCACGAGGTAATCGACAATCCCCTGCGACTCCAGATATTCGCCGATCAGGTCCAGCGCAAAACCCGGCGCAATCGACGACAGGTCGATGTGGGTTCCGCCTTGCTGGTACGCAGAATGCTTGTCGGCGTCGATGCCGAGACGCTGCCAGCCGATGCGTTCGCGCACATTCCGGATGGCGGCTTGCGAGGGCGGCTCGCTTCGCTCGCCATCCGCCCCGAATCCCCACAGATCGACCAGTGGCCCGACCGTCGGATCGTAGGCACCGTCGGTTTCGGCAGCGAGCTTGAGTGCCGATTGAACGACAGTGAAGAGCTCTGGCGGAAGTTCGCACCAGGTGTCCGCTTGCGCGGAATTGAAGCGACTCAGATCCGAATCGGCTTTCCAGGTGCTCATCTGCCTGTCGACGAGATCGAGCCGTTGCTGGACTGCGCTGCGTACATCCTCGACCGAGTCTCGTGTTCCGACGTATCGAAGCGCCCAGATCGAACCCATCGATTCGCCGTCGAGGGATTGGACGCGCATGGCTGGTGAACACGCCGCCAGCATGCCGCCGACGATCAACCCGAGCGTCCAGCGCGCAGCGGATACAGCACCACGCAGCCTTCGTGTCGCGCGCATTACTGGGGCAACACCTCAAGCGTAGCGACGTAGCTGGCGCGACGCTGGCTGGCCTGGGGCAAGGTGGTCTTGTCATCCTGGATGCCCGCTTCCAACCAGTAGCGTCCCGCACCCGGCCATGTCACCGAGAACAGGCCGTCCTTGTCGCTGGTGGCCGACAATGCGTTCTGCTGGTCCCGATAGCGGATGCCGTCGGGAATGATCTCGATAGCCAGATCCGGCGCCGCCTTGCCATCGAGCAACAGCTTGAAGGTCGCCGATTCGCCAGCAAACAGATCGTTTGGATGCGTGACCGGCACCAATTCCAGACCGATTCCGCTGGGCTTCAATGCGGTGTCGTTCGGCCGCCCTGCGGTCACGAAAGTTTCGATGCGACTGGTCGATTGGCTGACCTTGAGATCCTTGGCGTCTTGCGGAACTTCGGTGGCGAAACTCTCCGGGCTTCCGCGCCAGCGCCTGGGCTTCCCGTCGGCATCCCAGCTCGCAAACAGGCCCGCATTGACGACGGCGATGCGATAGGTTCCCGGTTCGGCCAGATGCACATCGAACGTGCTGCGAAATTTCCCGGTCGCGCTGTTCTCCGGCTGGATCGACGTGCCACTCGGTCCAACAATGGCAAGAGCATCCAGTCGCAGTGGCACATGATTGAAATAGAACAGATCATTCGAAACGGCCGCATCCACCGTGATCCACGGGTCCACGCCCGAGAGCACGGTGTCGGAGGGCAACAGCCATGCCTTGTGGGCCTGCGCGGCGAGTGGCAGGGCGATGGCCCATGCGAGGGTCAGGAATGTAATGGCACGGTTCATGGGGCACTCCGGAATCAGGGATTGAGGTCCAGCTTGATCAGGCCGAGTTCGTGCTCGCCCCTGGCATCAAGATGCAGTGTTTCGGTGATGGGCCACTGGAACGGGATGCGCAGCAGTTCGCGGCCACCCACTTCGCGCGCGGCTTCGACGACGAGTCCGTACTTCCCGGGCTTCAGTTGCGACAAGGGTGGCTCGCCTGCATCAAAGCGCAGCTGATGCTGTCCCACCGGGCGCGTGGCGCCACTAACGCCATCGATCGGCATCGACTGGTCACGGCCGCTGCGACGCCACCACTGGCGCAGGTCGGCCAGCCACTTGGTGCCCGCACCTTCCGAGGTTTCCTTTTGCGCATACCAGACGACCAGGTTGGCGGCGACGCTGTTGTCCGGATTTTCTATCCAGACGGCCACATAGGGTCGGTGGTACTCGGACGCATCGATGCGCGGGATATCCACCGTGACATTGATGCCGGCCGCCATCGAATTCGAAGCGAGAAACAGAGCGAGAAGGAGTAGGACGAATCGCATGCGGAACTCCTCAGTGGATGAAAAGGATGGCGATCAACAGCATGACCATGAGGCCAAGCCCGACCATCGGCCAGGTCAGGGGTCGCTGACGGGAATGCAGTTGCAACAGGACAAATCCGGTCAGCGCAAACACGATGCAGGCGATGGCAAAAACGTCGATGAACCAGTTCCAGACTGCTCCGGTATTGCGACCCTTGTGCAAGTCATTGAGCCAGGCGATCCAGCCGCGATCGGTGCGCTCGTATTCAACCTCGCCACTTGCTCGATCAATGCTCATCCATGCATCGCCGCCCGCACGCGGCATCGAGATGTAGACTTCGCTTTCGGACCATTCTCCGGGACGGCTTCCGACACGGACGTCCATCGCTTCGGAAATCCAGTCGCTTACGACGCCGGGAAGAGCGGCCTCGGCCTCGCCGGGTTCAGGCTTGATCCGCGCGATCAGATCGGCCGGCAGAGTTGCTTTCAGCGTCACGACAACCGGTTTCGCCTCGATCTGCGAGGAATGATTGAGGGTAATCCCGGTGACGCTGAACAACAGGACGCCGATCAGGCAGAGTGCCGAACTGATCCAGTGCCACTCATGCATCGTCTTGAGCCAGTACGACCGGCGCTTCAGGTCCACTGGCTGGCTCATCGGAATGCAGTCTGCAAAAACAGGGCAGCGGCAATTAAATCACGAATGCGAATCACTCGCAATCAGTGCCGAGTGCCTGGCAGGGTTCGATCTTCTGTACGCAAGAAATGGCACGCGGGGCGCCTGCAAGACGAGAGGGGTCAGGTCGCTGGATCGCTTTCGCCATCCAGGTAGAACCAGCGGCCGTGCTCGCGGACGAAACGGCTGCGTTCGTGCAGGCGTTTCGCGCTCGCGCCACCTTGCCGGTAGCGTGCGACGAACTCCACTTCGGCGCTGTCGCTGCCGGTGGTGACATGCTCCTTGATCTTCAAGCCCAGCCAGATCGTCCGCGAGTTCGCAGGCGCGGCCAGTTCCAGCTGCGCGGGTCGCGTCGACGCATGCCAGGTCGCCAACACGTAGTCGGCAAGACCGAGGGCATAGGCGCTGTAGCGTGAGCGCATCAGCGATTCGGCCTCGGGCGCGGGTAACCCAGCGTGCCAGCGACCGCAGCACGCCACATAGTCCCGTGTCGGATCGCATGGGCAGACAGATGCGATTTGGCGGTTCATTGGATTCGATTTGGCAGGAAGCAAGTCGCCAGTTGCGGGATCAACATGGACCGCCGGCAGAGACGGGCATTTCGGGTCATCGCTGAATGAGTCTCTTCACGTCATCCCCGCGAGGTCCTGGATGGCGTCGTGTTCAGGGTTGCTGTGGGGCAACGCTCTACAAGTGGCGGTCCGGAATAACGATATCGAATTCTGGTTCTGGATGGTCGGGTCCTGATCACCTAGTGTTGTCGACCAGCTACCTCGACCGAACCCAGGATCAGGGGTGGAGGCACCAGGCCCGATGTCCCGAATTCTTGTCTTCCAGCATGTTGCCGCCGAGCCGCTCGGAACGCTCGACCCGCTGATCCGTCAGCGGGGTCACCGGATGCGTTTCGTCAATTTCGAGCGCCAGCCGGATGCCGTGCCGAACATGGACCGCTATCACGGCCTGATCGTGCTCGGCGGGCCCATGAACGTCGAAGATCAGGCGCGGCGGCCGCATCTGCGCACCGAGCTCGGCGTGATCGAACAGGCCTTGCACCAGGACAAGCCGGTGCTGGGCATCTGCCTTGGCGGGCAATTGCTGGCGCACGCGCTCGGCGCGGCGGTCGTGCGCCACAGTGAGCCCGAGATTGGCTGGTACGAACTCCAGGCCCATGCACGCGGCTTGGCAGACCCGGTGGTTTCGGGCCTGGGCCGCCGCTCAACCGTTTTTCAATGGCACAGCCGCAGCTTCGCTATCCCGCAGGGTGCCGCACACCTGGCGAGTACCGCGACCTGCCCGAACCAGGCTTTTCGCTATGGCCGCAATGCCTATGGATTCCAGTTCCATCTGGAAATGGACCTGGCCTTGATTGAGCGGTGGTTGGGATTGCCGCAGTACCACGCGGAACTGGCCGCCGCAGGATTGGGCCAGGATGCAGCATCCATTCTTGCCCGAACTCCCGTGGCAATGTCGTCGATGCGCAAATCCGCACTTGCCGTATTCAGTCGCTTCCTTGACCGGATCGGCCCTTCACGACGTTCTGCCATCGAGACAAGCGAAGCGATCGCGCTGGCATGAGTCAATTCCGGATGGCTCACGATGACAGGCGAAGTGCATTCGAACGCGTCTGCAATGCCACTGGCACTAGTTGCTCGCCCCTGCGTTCTGCAGTGCCGATTGAGCGAAAGCCAGGTTCGCCTTGACACGCTCGCGTTCCGAGCCAGGCAGAAATGGGCTGGCAAGCAGTTGTCGGCACAGACTACGAGCTCCTTGTGCCAGCGGCGATCGAGATGAGAGCCGACGCTGGCCAGCGCCTCGCCGCGCAGGCGCGTACAAATCCAGGTCACCAGCAGGACGAACGAGAAGCGCAGCGGTTCCAGCCAGGTGGCTGGAACACCGGCATGCTTGAGGCCCTGCGACAACGATGTGTAGAAGGCACGGCTGGGCAGGTACACGGCAGCAAACAGGGGATCCACCACCCATTGCGCAGGCGACGGTTTGAATCGAGAAAGAGGGTTTTCAAGGGGGCATCCGGGCGAGGGAAGGGAAAGCATCGCGCAGATCCGTTGGCGAATCTGCATGACGTCTCCCAGGTCATCTTGACCGCGAACGCCGGCTCGGCGATGTGCCATCAGTCGGTTCAACGCCGCAGCCGAAATCGGCATCGGGGTGGCAGGCGGAGCGGTAGGCGACGGCATTTGCTGGAAGATCGACGCTGCTGCGCAGCGGTTCGGCCCTCGCAATCCGATCGCCACGAGGATGCCCCTGCTGGGCAATCGGCGTATCCTCGGAACGCGCCGGCGGCCACCCCATCGCTGCTGCCTGTGAGTGGATCGACTGATTCGGCTCCGTCGGCGTCGCAATGCGGCAAGTGGGGACACACGGCAGGCACGGTGGGAACCGGCCCCGAGGGCTTCAACGGGGCTTGGGCGCGAGCGATCGGGACTTGCGCGCGCCGGCGGGGCGACCGTCGAACTGGCGGCCTCCTTCGACCTCAACTCTGCGGAGACCGATATGTGCAAAGCGGCAAGTTTCCTGTTTGGTGTGATGGTCGTCGCGGGCAGCGCGGCTGGCAACGAAGAAACGGTCTTTCTCGACGCAGAGTGCCCTCTGACCCCGCAAGTGGTTCTCGACCAGGGCACGTTCTGCAACACGAGCGCAATCAACGTTCCCGGGGCCGGCGTTGCCTCGCAGTACCCGAGCGCCATCACGGTGTCCGGCCTCACCGGCGTCATCAGCGACCTCAAGGTGCGCATGCTCGGCGTCACACATGCCAATACGAGCACGCTGCAGGCACTCGTGCAGCCGCCATCGGGGGCACCGATCGGCCTGACCGGCTCGAGCTTCCTCGTGTCGAGTCCGGAGGCCCCCAACCAGCGGCCGGTCCCGACGGCGTCATCGGCGCAGTGGACCTTCAGCGAGCAGGCCGACGACTATGCGCTGTTCAATCGCGATGGCGTTCCGCAGCTCACTTCAACGGCTCCGGTTTCCGGTTCATACCTGCCGCGGACCTTCGCTCTGTTGGGCCTGCCTGCTCCGGCGCCCAGCGCCGCCGAGTCGCAGCTGCTGGCAAGCCAGATCGGGCAGAATCCGAACGGCAGCTGGCAGCTCTTCGTCAATCAAGCGACGCTGAACACGGCCGCCAACCCCCAGCCGACCGGTACGATCGCCGGCGGATGGTGCGTGGACATCACGACGACGGCGAGCAATACCGGTTGCTACGCGAGCACCCTGCTGAGCGGCGCCATCACGACCAGCGACCTGCTGCAGACCGGACGTACCAATCGCAACGGAATCGTCAGCCTGTGCACATGGCCGAAGACGAATTCGCTGTTCGCCACGACCTCGCTCCACTACGACGCCTACGCCGTCGTCAATCCCGCCGCCCAGGAGACTTGCATTACCCTGACCTCGGATTTTACCGGTTGCGGCGGCAATACGACCCAACCCGTCGTCTACACGACCTACGACCCCGCCAATCCAGGCAACAACATCCTGGCCGACGCCGGCTACAGTTCGATCGGTCGGCTCCAGATGAGCTTCCGGCGCGGCGCGGGCCAACCGTTCACGATCGTCGTGCATGAGATCACCGCAAATGCGGGTTGTCCGGCTTACTCGCTGTTTCTCGAACAGAACCGCTGCCAGGCGTTGCCGATCGGCGACCTCATCTTCCGCAATGGCTTCGATTGACGCGCGGGCGTCTCCGGGCCACGCGCCGCAGCGCCCTGCCCCGACTCACCACTGTCATGCGGAGGACATTGACATGCTGCGCCGACGCACTCCCTCGAGGCGATTCCTTGCTGCGCTGCTGGCGACCGCGGCATGCCTTCCGGGCCCGACGATCGCGGCGGAGTCGTCGGTCAGCGGCGCCTCGGCGGACCTCTCGATCACAATCGGCAATGGCTCGGACGAGATCGAGACAGGCCAGTTGACGACCTACCAGATCGTCGCCGCCAGCAGCGGGCCCGAGCCGATGAGCGCCACGGTCGCGGTCGACTTTCCATTCGGACTCTCCAATTGCAACTGGACTTGCGCGGGCGATGGGGGAGCGAGCTGTGCCGCCGCCGGAAGCGGCGACATCGGGGAAGGCGTCTTCCTGCCCACGGCCCTGTCCCGTGCGAGCTTCAGCGCCACCTGCTTCGTGGCCACCTCCATCCCGATTCCGCCGCCACCCACGCTCGCGGTCACGGCCAGTGTGGTCGGCGTGGTGAGCGATCCCAATCCCCTGAACAACATCGCCACCGACACCGATGCACTGGTGCCCGTGGTCGACGTGAAAGTCAGCATCGACGACGGGCTTTCTACTATTTGGTATGGGCGCAGTCTGACCTACGTGATCAAGGTGAGTTCGCAGGGCTCCGATGCGATCGTGCGCCTGGTCAACAGCGTCCCATCCACCCTGACTGACTGCACCTGGTCTTGCCAGTCGTTTGTCGGGGAGTTCTGCCCGACCCCCGCCAGCGGCAATGGCAACATCGATGTACAACTGGTCTTGCCGGCCAATTCGGGGGGATTCACCGAATTCGCGCGCTTCAGCTCGACCTGCATGCTATCGGGCAGCGCCTTTCTCGACGTGGTCAACACGGCCGAGCTGTTGATCGCGCCGCCGTTCCGTGACCCGGTTCCGTCCAACAACCAGGCCACCGACACCGACCTGCTGCGCCGCAGCGTCGATCTGTCGGCGACGATCGACGACGGTGTCCAGTACGTGCGCATCGGCGACTTCCTCGATTACACGATCCGCATCGACAACGCCGGGCCGGACAGCGGCGAGTTCACCTACATCTTCGACGCGCTGCCGAACGGTCTCTCGAGCGGCGTCTGGTCCTGCACGGCCTCGCCCGGCGCAACCTGCCACGAGGGCGTCGGCAACACGCTCGACGACGTCGTCACGATTCCGGTCGGCGGCCATGTCACCTACCTGTTCAGCGCCATCGTGCAAGGACCGTCGTTCACGGCACCGATCGCGAACACGGTGTCGGCCTTTTCCGACCTCGAAACCTTCGATCCGACTCCGGGCAACAACGTCGTCACCGATCGCGACATCGTGGTCCTGTTCAGGGCCGACTTCGATTTTCCCTAGGCAGGGCCGGACCTCCCGCGCGCAGCGGGGAACCGACCGTCCAGGTACCACCAGCGGCCATTCTCGAGCACGAAACGGCTGCGTTCGTGCAGGCGTCGCGCGCTGCCGCCGCCCTCGCGGTAGCGGGCGACGAACTCGACTTCGGCCCGTTCGGGTCCAGGGCTGGCGTGGTCAAGAACCGTCAGGTCCAGCCAGCTCGGCTGCCCGACGGCAAGTTCAAGCCCTTGCGGTCGCGTCGAAGCATGCCAGGTCGCCAGCAGGTAGCCTTCGAGGCCGAGCACATAGGCGCTGTAGCGCGAACGCATCAGGGCTTCGGCGTCCTTGGCGACGGCACCGGCGTGCAGCGCTGCGCAACACTCGGCGTAGCGACGCGTTGGATCGCAGGGGCACGGTGTTTCGCGATCGGGACGGGTCTTCATCGGCGAACTCTATCAGCTGTCGGGACGGCCGGTCCTGTCGCCGGGCAGACGCGCCTTCGTCGGCGCCCGTTTTGGACGTCTAGACGTCGATACGCTAGTGTGCGGACATCGCCGTCGCCGGACCCAGGCAATCCATGTCGCGCATCCTCGTCTTCCAGCATGTTGCCGCCGAGCCGCTCGTAACGCTCGATCCGCTGATCCGTCAGCGGGGTCACCGGATGCGTTTCGTCAATTTCGAGCGCCAGCCGGATGCCGTGCCGAACATGGACCGCTATCACGGCCTGATCGTGCTCGGCGGGCCCATGAACGTCGAAGATCAGGCGCGGCGGCCGCATCTGCGCACCGAGCTCGGCGTGATCGAACAGGCCTTGCACCAGGACAAGCCGGTGCTGGGCATCTGCCTTGGCGGGCAATTGCTGGCGCACGCGCTCGGCGCGGCGGTCGTGCGCCACAGTGAGCCCGAGATTGGCTGGTACGAACTCCAGGCCCATGCACGCGGCTTGGCAGACCCGGTGGTTTCGGGCCTGGGCCGCCGCTCAACCGTTTTTCAATGGCACAGCCGCAGCTTCGCTATCCCGCAGGGTGCCGCACACCTGGCGAGTACCGCGACCTGCCCGAACCAGGCTTTTCGCTATGGCCGCAATGCCTATGGATTCCAGTTCCATCTGGAAATGGACCTGGCCTTGATTGAGCGGTGGTTGGGATTGCCGCAGTACCACGCGGAACTGGCCGCCGCAGGATTGGGCCAGGATGCAGCATCCATTCTTGCCCGAACTCCCGTGGCAATGTCGTCGATGCGCAAATCCGCACTTGCCGTATTCAGTCGCTTCCTTGACCGGATCGGCCCTTCACGACGTTCTGCCATCGAGACAAGCGAAGCGATCGCGCTGGCATGAGTCAATTCCGGATGGCTCACGATGACAGGCGAAGTGCATTCGAACGCGTCTGCAATGCCACTGGCACTAGTTGCTCGCCCCTGCGTTCTGCAGTGCCGATTGAGCGAAAGCCAGGTTCGCCTTGACACGCTCGCGTTCCGAGCAAGGCAGAAATGGACTGGCAAGCAGTTGTCGGCACAGTTCGGCGCTTTCGGAATAGTCACCACACCAATAGCTGGACACCGCCAGTTCATCGCGGGCACGCCAGGCCTGGATGCTGTGATCGACAAACAGGACATCCTCGGTCGGCGGCTTCGCGAGCGCAATCGCGGCAAAATCGCGGCCCAATGCAAAGCGCTTCTGCAAGCGGCAGTAGCGGGCCAACTCGCAGGGCGCTTCGGCGCGCGACGGGCGGAAATCGTAGGCAAGCAGATAGGCGGAGAGAATGTCCGCATCGGCACAACCACTGCGCTCGCTGAGCAAGCCCACTTGCAGCATGGCCTGGTAGACCTCTTCAGCCCAGCCACCCATGGCAATGCGCTTGCGATATACGATCAGTGCCTCCGCAAGCTGGCCAGAATCTCGCAGACTCTGGGCAAGATAGAAGGTGTAGCGTGCGTTGTCGGGCTCGTCGATCAACGCACGTCTCAGCACCTCGGCATCGGCCGCAAACTTCTCGGTCACCGGGCGCTGACTGCGCGCACCATCGGTGTGCACCTGGATGTGCAGGCCCGGCAGGAATCTGGTTTCGGCAGCATGCCTTGAGACCAGCGCCTCGTGCAGCACGCCTCGCCAGACCCAGTCGGCATCCAGTTTCGGCAGTGCAATGCGTCGGTAGCGTGTATTGCCGAAATGAAACTCGAGTGAGTAGCCGGGCGCATCCAGAGCCGGCCAGGCAAAGCCGGTGTCGGCAACAAGCACTTCATCCGCATCGATAACCAGCGCGTAGTCGCCGTGGCGGGCGGCGAGTTCCAGCGACTCGTTGCGATTGTGGGCGAAATCGACCCAGGGCCGCTCGATCAACTCACCGGGCAGGTCGGCCAGCGCGCGCCGCACCAGATCCTGGGTGCCGTCATTCGAACCGGTATCGGATATCGCCCAGCAATCAATGAACGGTAAAGCTGAACGCAGGCAGCGTTCGATCACGGCGGATTCGTTGCGGACTATCATGGACAGGCAGATGCGCATTGGTGAAATGTAGCGCATGCCGATCAGCAGCCGAAAGCCGATGCGATATGCGCGCCGGCCGCAGGGTTGATCCCCACGGCCGACTCGGCGTTTTCAGCTCGGCATCAACCGCTGTTACGGCTCCTGCTTGGTCGCCCCGGCCGGCTGGGGTGCTGCGTCGAAGCGGACGCTCTGGCCATCAAACCAGATCGGCCTGGCCGCTTTTGTCAGGTCTGCATCATTGAACATGACTTCGCGCATTTGGCTATCGAAGTTGCCGTTGGCCAATTCGGCAGGCAAGGGCTGGACCTTGTCCGCGTCGGAGCGGTTGCCGACCGCAATCCAGCTGAAACGGACATTGGCCGAACCCGATGCGACGGCGACCGTGAAGCCATTGCTTTCGATGCTCGCAATGTAGAGTTGGGCAGGCGACCCAACCGGCGACACGGTTACGTCAGGAACACCGCCCAGCATCCCCCGATACGCCGCTGTAAATGGCACGAATACCGATTCCCCATTCAGCTGCGCCGAACCATTGTCGTAAACCTTGAGGCCGGTTGAGGTATTCGCGAATGCAGCCACGCGCGGTGCACCGAGTTCGCTGCTGCTGACCACCAGATCAGCCGAGTAGCCACTGGTATAGACGTTGCCCAGGTTGTACGAGGCAAACATGGATCCACTGCTGACCGCGCCCATGACCTCACCGTGTGACCACGAGCCGATCATGCCACCGTAAAAGCCGCCGCCAACGCCTTCGTTCGCTCCACCCACCGGGCTTCCACCGCCCGAGGCATAGCCGGCCGAACCGTAGACGCCATAGGTCGCGTTGCCGCTGTTCTTGTAGCCGAGTGAACCCCAATACGTGCCGGCTTGTTGGGCACCCAGCACGCCGCCGGTGCGGGTGTAGTCGTTGTAGCTGTAGCCAGCCACGCCGAATGTGTAAAGGTCGCCCCAATAGTTGTAACCCATCACGGCGCTGTTGCCACCGCTCTGGTTGTAGCTGGTGCCATCGTTTTGCGAATCGCGCGTGCGGTAACCAAAGATGGTTGCTTGGCCGTCGCCAGTGGCTGTCAACTGTGTCCTGGAGACATAGTGTTGGTAGCTGGCGCTTGGCGCGACATTGACTCCGACGCCGGTGCCATCGTCACGAATCAGCGAATTGCCGAGCGTGCTTGGCCCGGTGAACTTGCTCACATAGTTGGTGGTACCCGCTGCCGATCCCGCGCCATCCGCGCCGGTTGCACCCGTTGCGCCGGTGGCTCCATCGGCTCCGGTCGGGCCGATCGGGCCGATCGGGCCGATTGGACCGATCGCTCCCATGGCACCATCGTTGCCAGTGGCGCCAGTCGGGCCAGGGGCTCCGGTCGGGCCGGGTGCGCCCGTAGCGCCGGTTTCACCGGTAACGCCAGTGGCTCCCATGGCTCCATCCGCGCCCGTCGGTCCGGAGGCACCGGTCGGGCCGGGTGCACCGGTTGCTCCCGTGTCCCCGGTTGCGCCTGTTGGCCCGGCAGCTCCGGTAGCGCCTGTGGCTCCGGTCGCACCGGTCGGCCCGGTCGGACCCACCAGGCCGACATTCGAGCAGGGACCGACCGCGCCGGTAGCCACTTCGAAACAGACCGGACTGGTGCGCAGTACTGCGCCGCCAAGGTTGGCAACGGTCAGATTGCCGAGGGCATCGATCGCGAACAGGGGCGACACACCATTGTCGACGACAAAGCCGCCGCCCGCAGGTGGCGTGACAGTTACATTCTGGGCCTGTACAGCGCCGACGCTCAGCGTCTGCAGGATGGCGAAGGCAAGTACGGTGCGTCGGATCATGGTGGTGTCCTATTCAAGACTCAGGATGAAACGAACTGGATCAGCGGCTCTGGGCTGCTCGCTGGCGCCTGGCCATCACAATCAGTAGCAAGCCGAGAATCGCAAGCCAGACCGGTGAAAGCGTGGGCAAGGGAATCCCCTCTACATAGCCGGTATTGCCGAACCAGCCGAGGTCGTTGCCGGTACCGCCCTGGTTGGATTCGTCGGGCGCCAAGGCTTGACCGATTGCGTGCACATCGGAGACACCGACATCGCTGATGTTCTGGCTGCCCGTTGGCAGCAAATCGATATAGGCCACCTGACCGGCTGTCGAACTGGCCATCTGAATCGCCAGGGCCGGTACGCCAAGTATGGTCAGCAAGCCATCGATGCTCTGCGTGGTGCCGACAGAAAAGATGTAGGTCTTGCCGGTTGCGCTGACAAAGCTGAGGTCGTGGAAAAGCGAATTGCCACTGACGCCGGATTGGGCCGGGGCGCCGTCGATGAACCGGACTACGCTGGTTCCAGCCAGAAAATTGCCGAAATTCGACCACGTTCCCGACAGTTCGATGGATCCGCTACCGGCGTCGATCGTGCCGCCAGGGTTGGTCGAGACGGCCTGCACCTGTTCGACCGAACCGGAACCCAGTGCCAATGTCCCGGAAACAAGGAGATCGGTGCCGCCAAGCCCGAGGATCCCGCCTGACAACTGGACATCGGCGCCGGCAGGAATCTGCCAGTCGGCGTGGGCCGCGCAGCCGAATACGGCGAGACATCCGCATAGCAGCCATCCGGAAACAGACGCGCACTGCAGCCGCACGCGCTCAACTCGAGACGGTAGGTTCATTCCAGCCCCCTGTGAATGAAGGCTTGATCCTACACGCGATGACCCGAGAAAAGATACGCTTCGTTTGCTCCTGGCGCAGCGGAAACCCGGAATCAACCGTCCTGGTTGCCTGCTGAAGCCGGCCCGATCAGCGACCTCATCGCCGGCAGGAAAGGCCGCTGCCATGTCCGGAAACGGGGTTCCACCGGATGCCCGGAGCGGAATTGAGCGAAAAGCCCGCAGTTCGTGTAAAATCCGCGCGCCGATTCAGGCTGGACCTGAACGCCCGCGCGAACCGCGGTTTGCGGCGAGGCTGAAGCCATCGGAGCAGTTTCCACGACATCCACCCGACAGCAGCGCGATTCGTCGCGCCGATGCTGCCGGGTTCGGTGTCGCGTTTTTCGTGGTCGGAAGGCTGAAGCGATCCCGTATCGCCGGTCCGCTCGGCCAACCTTTTCAACCTAGTATCAGAGAAAAATCATGGCCAGGCAGAAAGAGCTCAAGCTCTACCGCAACATCGGAATCATCGCCCACATCGACGCGGGCAAGACGACGACCACCGAGCGCGTGCTCTATTACACCGGTCGCAAGCACCAGATCATTGACGTCCATGACACCAAGGACGGCAAGGGATCGACCACGACCGACTACATGGAACAGGAACGCAAGCGCGGCATCACGATCCAGAGCGCGGCCGTTTCAACCGAGTGGAAGGGCTACCAGATCAACGTCATCGACACTCCCGGACACGTCGACTTCACCATCGAAGTGAATCGTTCGCTGCGCGTCCTCGACGGCGCGGTCGTCGTGTTCGACGGCGTTGCCGGCGTCGAGCCGCAGACCGAGACCAACTGGCGCCTGGCCGACCAGTACAACGTGCCGCGCCTGTGCTACATCAACAAGATGGACCGCATCGGTGCCAACTTCGCGCATTGCGTGAAGGGCATCCGCGAGCGCCTCGGTGCCAACGCCCTGCTCTGCCAGGTTCCGCTCGGCAGCAATGACGAGTTCTGCGGCATGGCCGACCTCGTCGCCGGCGTCGGCTACATCTGGCAGTCGCACGACAAGGACAGCACCTGGGAAACGATTCCGCTGGAAGACCTGCGCGCACGCCTCAACTTCGCCTCCACCGCCGACAACGACTGGGTCGACCAGTTGCCGAAGCTGCGCCAGGATCTGCTCGAGTCCGCGCTGGCCATGGACGACGACGCTTTCGAGCGACTGCTCGAGACCGGCGAGTTCGATCCCGACATGCTCAAGAAATGCATCCGCATCGGTTCGGTCAGCGGCAAGCTGGTGCCGGTGTTCTGTGGCTCCTCCTATCGCAACAAGGGCGTGCAGCAGCTGCTCGACGGCGTCATTGACTACCTCCCGTACCCGGGCGAAAACGGCGGCATCTCGATGGTCGATGTCGACGGCAAGGTGATCGGCGAGCAGGAAGTGCGCGACGACGCGCCGGCGCGTGCGCTGGCGTTCAAGGTCATCAACGACCAGTTCGGCACACTGACCTTCTGCCGCGTCTATTCGGGTGTCATCAAGAAGGGCGACACCCTGCTCAACGTGACCCGCGGCAAGAAAGAGCGCGTCGGCCGAATCGTCGAAGTGCAGGCCAATGCAACCAAGGACATCGAGGAAGTGCGTGCAGGCGATATCTGCGCGTTCGTCTCGATGAAGGACACCGAAACGGGCGACTCGCTGTCCGACCCGTCTTCGCCGGTCCTGCTCGAGCGCATGCGCTTCCCGGATCCGGTCATCAGTGTTTCGGTCGAGCCGAAGAACCGCAACGACATCGACAAGATGTCGACCGCTCTCTACAAGATGGCCAAGGCCGATCCATCGCTGCACATGGAAGTCGACAAGGAAACCGGACAGACCGTGCTCAAGGGCATGGGTGAGCTGCATCTGGAAATCACCGTCGACCGCATGCGCACCGAGCTTGGCGTCGAAGCCGTCATGGGCAAGCCCAAGGTCAGCTTCCGCGAAGCCTTCGGCGGTCCGATCGAACTCGTTTTCACGCACAAGAAGCAGTCCGGCGGTTCCGGTCAGTTCGCCGAAGTGAAGATGGTGTTCGAGCCGGGTGAGCCGGGCACGGGCATCGAGTTTGCCGACGAAATCGTCGGTGGTCGCATCCCTCGCGAATACATTCCCGCGGTCGAGCATGCGATCCGCGTCGAGAGCCGCAAGGGCCAGGTCGCCGGCTACGAAGTCGTCGACTTCAAGGCGCGCCTGATCGACGGCAAGTTCCATGACGTCGACTCCTCGGCACTGGCATTCGAGATCGCCGGCAAGGGTGCATTCCGCGAAGCGCATCGCGGCAGCCGTCCAAAACTGCTCGAGCCGATCATGGGCGTGGAAGTGGTGACCGAAGCCGAGTTCCTCGGCGACATCATCGGTGACATCAATCGTCGCCGCGGCACGGTCAGCGAGCAGGGCCAGAAGGGCCTGCAGTCGTTCGTGCAAGGTCAGGTGCCGCTGTCGGAGATGTTCGGCTACATCAACTTCCTGCGTTCCGCCACACGCGGACGCGGCACCTTCACGATGGAGTTCGACAACTACGCCGAAGTGCCGGCCAACATGGTCGAGAAGCTGATGGAGAAGGAAGCCAAGTAATCGGCTGAGCTCCATTCGCGGCCAGGGATCGCCGCCAGCCCAACGCCCGCGTCTCGCTCTGCGACCGCGGGCGTTGTTGTTTGTGGAACCGGCCATTGACGTTCGAAGCGGCATGAAGTCAGCCGAAAATCGCGGAAGACGAACTCGGGAGTGGCTTCGGCCGCGATGCTCCTGCTGCTGATGTCTATCGAAGTCGCATTGCGGGCCGGCGCTTCGTTTGGTGGAGTGGCGGGAAGATCGTCAATAATGCAATTCCTGTCGAAGGAATCGCATCCTGATGACGCACACCGGTGACGCTGCTGCCAGCCCAACCGACAGTCCATCGCGCAACGCCGCCATTGACCTGCTGCGTGGCCTGTCGATCCTGCTTGTGATCGTGCATCACATCGCACTGCGCATTCCGCTCAAGGAAGGCGGGCTGGAAACCTTTCTGCCGCGCAGCCTGCTCAACGCGTTTGTCTACAACGGCTATGAAGCCGTGTTCCTGTTTTTCGTGATCTCGGGCTTCCTGATTGCCGGGAATGCGCTCGAGCGCTGGGGCAGCCTTGAGCGCATCGATCTGCGTACGTTCTATGTTCGTCGCGGCGCCCGCATCCTGCCGTGTCTGGTCTTGCTGGTGGCAGTCCTGAGCGTGCTGCATCTGGCCGGGGTTCCGAACTTCACGATCGATACCGAACGGCAGTCGCTGCCGGGCGCCCTGCTGTCGGTACTCGGCTTGTATCTGAACTGGTACGAGGGATCGACCGGATATCTGCCGGGCAACTGGGACGTGCTCTGGTCCTTGTCCATCGAGGAGGTGTTCTATCTCGGTTTTCCGCTGGTCTGTCTGGTCTTGCACCGACCGAAAATCCTCGTCGCGGCCCTGGCGCTGCTGGCCCTGTCCCTGCCGGTGACGCGTGCCGCAATCGTGGACAACGACATCTGGCGCGAAAAGGCTTACCTGCCCGGCATGGCGGCGATCGCTGCAGGCGTTCTGGCCGCCCTGTTCGCGCAGCGCTTGCCCATACCCGGCATTCGCCTGCAACGCATCTTGTGTGCGGTCGGCTGCGGCGGCATCGCTGCCAATCTGCTGTTCGGCGGCCTGCTATGGCCCGTGATCGGCAATGGCCTGATGCTGGTATTGACGGCTTCTGCCGGCGTCCTGCTGTATGCACTGAAGGACGAACGATGCGGCGCGCCGCGCGGCGTCCGCTGGCTCACTTCAATGGGACGGCTCAGCTACGAGATCTACCTGACCCACATGTTTGTCGTGTTCGGCATTGTCGCCGTCCATACCGCCTGGCAGGGCGACCCGTGGTTCGGATTCCTCTGGTACCTGCCGATCGTCGGCTTGTGCTGGCTGCTCGGCGCGATACTCGCTCACATCTATTCGATTCCGCTGGACAGGGCGCTGCGAGCACGCTTTCTTGCAACGGCGAAACCCGCGCCGGCGCCCGCCGGGTAGTGCCAGGCCGGTAACACGGCCATAACCGGTTTGGCGCTACGATCCGCTCCCCATCCATCGAAAGGTACCGCCATGAGCGCCAAGCCTGCCGTCAATCCGATTCCCGATGGCTATCACACCGTTACTGCCTATCTGACCGTCGACAACGCGGCGAAGGCCATTGATTTCTATCACGATGCGTTCGGAGCGACCGAACTCTATCGCCTGCCGATGGGCGACATGATCGGGCATGCCGAAGTGCAGATCGGCGATACCCGCATCATGCTCTCCGACGAATTCGCCGAGATGAATATTCGCGGTCCGAATGCACGCGGGGGCCCCACCGCAGCCTTCATGATCTACGTGGAAGACGCAGACGCCGCATTCGCGAAGGCCATCAAGGCCGGCGCACGACAGGACCGCGCCGTGGAAACCCAGTTCTGGGGCGACCGCATGGGCTCGGTCTTCGATCCCTTCGGACACAAGTGGTCGCTGGCGACTCATGTCGAGGATGTTCCCGAGGAAGAAATGCAGCAGCGCATGGCCGAGTGGACCAAGTCCCAGGGTGCTTGACCCGCGCGGCGGTCGGATTCGCCTCAAGGTCGGACCCGTCCTGGTGTACGCGATGCTTTGCAGGCTTGCCAATCAATGCGAGCATCGCTTCCCATGAAACTGCGAACCGTCACCGCAACACGCTATGTCACGCCGTTGCGCGAAGGCGGTTCGCTGCCCGCGATCATCGAAGCCGACGATGCCGGCATGTATGTGCTCAAGTTTCGTGGAGCGGGACAGGGACCGAAAGCCCTGATTGCCGAACTCGTCGCTGGAGAGCTGGCGCGCGCTTGCGGTCTGCCGATGCCTGAAGTTGTGCTTGTCGAGGTCGATGGCAATCTCGCGCGTACCGAGCCCGACCCCGAAATCCAGGACCTGATCCGCGCCAGCGAAGGGCTCAATCTTGCGCTCGACTATCTTCCGGGCGCGGTCACGTTCGATCCGGTCGTATGGACGGCGGATGCGGATCTCGCCTCGCGCATCGTCTGGCTGGATGCGCTGGTGACCAATATAGATCGCACACCGCGCAACACCAACATGATGGTGTGGCACGATCAGCTGTGGCTGATCGATCATGGAGCAGCCCTCTATTTTCACCACGCCTGGGATGATGCGCTCGCGCGCAGCCGCGCAGGCTTCGTCCAGATCAGGGATCAGGTGCTGTTGCCGTTCGCCAGTCGCCTGGCAGAAGTCGACGCCGACATGGCGGCACGCCTGGGCGAGTCGGTCGTGCACGACATAGTCGAGAGCATTCCGGACTCCTGGCTGCAGCGCGAGTCGGGTTTCGCCGACGCCGATGCGCTTCGCGGCGCCTACGAGACCTGGCTGCTGAATCGCCTCAAGGCGCCCCGGGAATTCTGCAAGGAGGCCATCCGTGCCCACGCAACACTGGTATGACTACGCCATCGTGCGCGTGGTGCCTCGCCCAGAGCGCGAGGAGTTCCTCAATGCCGGGGTTATCGTGTCCTGCCTGTCGGCAAAGTTCCTCGAGGCGCGCATCGCGCTCGATGAGGGGCGCTTGCTGGCTCTCGATCCGACCGCGGATCTTCATCTCATACGCTCGCACCTGAACGCCATTCTGCGCATCTGTGCCGGCGGCGCTGAGGCAGGAGCGATCGGGTCGATGAGTCAGCGCGAGCGTTTCCACTGGCTGGTTGCGCCGCGCAGCGCCGTCATCCAGACCTCGGCCGTACACAGTGGCCGTTGTTTCGATCCCGCCCAGGCGCTGGAACATCTGATTGCGACCTCGGTGCTGGGCAAGAACGCCGCACAAGCGGACTGAGGCGCGCCTTGCCCGGCCTTTCCAGGGCCGCGGCAGGATTTTTCGCCTGCACTGCAACCGGATTGCCCTGAGCGGGTACTCACCTGGAGTACCGCGATCGAGCGCGTGCCTGGTGCGCCGCGCAAGACCATGCCATTCAGGGAGATCCGAACATGATTCCATGCTGTCAGCGTATCCGCCTTTCGCGCCAGTCCTCCATGCTCGCGCTGGCGTTGCTTGCCGCGACCGGTTTCGCCCATGCGGGTGATCCGCCGATCTCGATGGATGTCGTCAATGTCGGCATGACCGCGTGGTCGATCGATGGCCAGTCCAATCCGCCGCTGACCCTGCTGCGCGGCAAGACCTATGAATTCGTCATGCAGAATGTCAGTGCGGTCCATCCGTTCAACATCAACACGATCGATACGATCGGGTCCGCCAGCCTTTACAACGACGGGGTTACCAACAACGGTGCCACGGGAACCCAGACCCTCACCTTCGTCGTTCCCGGAAACGCACCTGACAACCTGCACTACAACTGCGGCAATCACGCCTCGATGAATGGCCCGATCACGATCCTGACCGATGAGCTGTTCGCGTCGGGCTTTGATCCCGTGGCGGTCGCCGTTCCCTGAATGCAGGAATCTGCCTGAGGTACTGGCGGTACCCGGGCGGGTATCGCATGCCTTGAGACGAGCAGAGGTGTAGGCTGGGCACCCGCTGTCGCCACCGCCTGATCATGTTTGCCAGCTCATTCCATCCGGCCGTCTCTGCCTGGTTCGCGCGCAGCTTCGCTGCGCCCACACCGGCGCAGTCGGATGCCTGGCCGGCGATTCAGAAGAGCCACCACACCCTGATTGCCGCGCCGACCGGTTCAGGCAAGACCCTGGCCGCGTTTCTCGCCGCCATCGACAGCCTGGTTCGCGAAGGAATCGAGTCGGGTCTTCCCGAGCAGACCAGCGTGGTCTATGTCTCACCCTTGAAGGCGCTGTCGAACGATATCGCGATCAATCTCGTTGCGCCGCTGGCAGGCATTCGTGAAGAGCTGGTGCGTCTTGGGCATCCCGAGCTGGAAATCCGCGCAGCCGTCAGAACCGGCGATACGCCGCAGGTCGAACGTCAGCGCATGCTGAAGTCACCGCCGCATATTCTGGTGACCACGCCCGAATCGCTGTACGTACTGCTCGGATCGGAGTCTGGCCGACTGATGCTGGCGAGCACGCGATCCGTCATCGTCGACGAAATACATGCCATCGCCGACGACAAGCGCGGCAGTCACCTGAGCCTGAGCCTGGAGCGCCTCGAAGCGCTTTGCCAGCGACGGCTGACCCGAATCGGCCTGTCCGCAACACAGAAGCCGATCGAGGAGATCGCCCGGTTCCTGGTCGGCGGCAGCCACGTCGATGGTGAGGGCCAGCCGGACTGCGCGATCGTCGACAGCGGCCATGTGCGCGAACGCGATCTCGCCATCGAGATGCCGCCGGCTCCGCTTGAGGCCATCATGTCGAATGAGGCCTGGGAGACGATCTACGACCGCCTGGCCCAGCTTGTCGAGGCGCATCGCACGACCCTCGTGTTCGTCAACACGCGGCGCATGGCCGAGCGCATGGCGCGCCATTTGGGCGAGCGCCTTGGCAAGCAGCAGGTGGCCGCGCATCACGGCAGCCTGGCCAGGGAACTGCGGCTCGACGCCGAACAGCGACTCAAGCGCGGTGAGCTCAAGGTGCTGATTGCCACGGCGTCACTTGAGCTCGGCATCGATATCGGCGAGGTCGACCTGGTCTGCCAGATCGGGTCGCCGCACTCGATTGCCGCCTTGCTGCAGCGCGTCGGCCGCTCCGGCCACGCGGTCGGTGCCACTCCGAAAGGCCGGCTGTTTCCGCAATCGCGCGACGATCTGGTCGAATGCGTCGCCCTGCTCGACTGCGTTCGCCGCGGCGAACTGGATGCGCTGAAGATCCCGCTTGCTCCGCTCGATGTCCTCGCCCAGCAGATCGTCGCCGAAGTGGCCTGCGTCGACTGGGATGAAACGGCATTGTTTGACTGGTTCCGACGCGCCTGGCCCTATCGCGAGCTTGCACGCGCGGATTTCGACGCCGTCGTGCGCATGCTGGCCGAAGGCTACACGACGCGACGCGGTGCACGTGCCGGCTACCTGCACCGCGATGCCGTGCATGGCCGGATCAGGGGGCGGCGCAATGCACGGCTGACCGCGCTGACCTCGGGCGGCACGATTCCCGATACCGCCGACTACGCCGTTGTCGTTGAGCCGCAAGCGATCACGGTCGGCAGCGTGCACGAAGATTTCGCCGTCGAGAGCATGGCCGGCGACATTTTCCAGCTGGGCAACACCAGCTACCGGATTCTGCGAGTCGAACGCAGCCAGCTTCGGGTCGAGGATGCGCACGGCCTGCCACCCAGCATTCCGTTCTGGATCGCCGAAGCGCCCGGGCGCAGCGACGAGTTGTCCGCGGGCGTATCGCGACTGCGCAGTGACGTTGAGGCGCGACTCGGTGGCGAGTCATCCGCGACAGGCGAGAGCCGGAGTCTCCTGGCCACCGCACGCGACTGGCTGACAAACACCGTTGGAATCGATGCAGTGGCGGCGCAGCAACTGGTCGAATACCTGGCCCGCGCACGCAATGCGCTCGGCACATTGCCGACGCAACGACAGATCGTCATGGAGCGCTTCTTCGACGAGTCGGGCGGCACACAGCTGATCCTGCACTCGCCTTTTGGCAGTCGCGTCAACAAGGCCTGGGGCCTTGCCCTGCGCAAGCGCTTCTGTCGTTCGTTCAATTTCGAATTGCAGGCAGCCGCCACCGAGGACGCCATCATTCTGTCGCTGTCGACCAGCCACAGCTTTCCGCTGATCGAAGTGTCGCGCTACCTGCATTCGGCCACGGCCAGGGACATCCTCATCCAGGCGGTGCTTGATGCGCCCCTGTTCGGCGTGCGCTGGCGCTGGGCGGCAACCACCGCGCTTGCCCTGCCGCGTTTCGGTGGCGGACAGAAAATCGCTGCACAGCTGCAACGCATGAAAGCCGAAGACCTGCTCGCCACCGTATTCCCGGATCAGGTCGCCTGTCTCGAAAACATCGTCGGCGAACGGCAGATTCCCGATCATCCACTGGTTGCCCAGACCCTCGCCGATTGCCTGCACGAGGCCATGGATGTCGATGGATGGCTGGAGCTGCTGCGTGGACTCGAGAGCGGCGCCATCGGCATCGTCGCGCGCGACCTGCCCGAGCCGTCACCGCTGGCTGCGGAAATACTCGGCGCCCGACCCTACGCCTTTCTCGATGACGCGCCACTGGAAGAGCGTCGCACCCAGGCCGTGCAGATGCGGCGCTGGAGCGATCCCGAATCAGCCGATGAACTGGGTGCACTCGATCTTGCGGCGATTGAAGCCGTTTGCGCGGAGGCCTGGCCGGATCCGCGCGACGCCGACGAGATGCACGAGACACTGATGGCGATCGGTCATGTCAACGCAGGTGAGGTCGCCGCCAATTCGTCCTGGCAGGCCTGGCTCGATCAGCTCGCCAGCGATTCACGTGCATGCATTCTGGAGACTGGAACAGGCGACTCATTCTGGTGCGCCGCCGAACTCCTGCCGCAGGCGCTGGCGATCTGGCCGGATGCGACACGACAGCCGGTGATCGAAGCACCCGCCGAGTACGCTGCGATGGTCTGGACGCGGGAAGACGCGTTGGTCGAACAGTTGCGTGCACGCCTCGGTGCACTGGGTCCGGCAACACTGCAGACGCTGGCCGCGTCGATGGCGCTTGAAGCCGCTTCCGTTGAGGCCGGCCTGATCGCGCTGCAGACCCAGGGCAACATCATGCGCGGGCGATTCACACCCGGCGGCGAAGGCGAAGAATGGTGCGAGCGCCACTTGCTCGCACGCATTCACCGCTACACGCTGAAGCGTCTGCGCCGCGAGATCGAGCCGGTCGAAGCGCGCGACTTCATGCGCTTCCTGTTCGAATGGCAGCGCGTTGCAGCGGACACGCAGGCACGTGGCCCCGAGGCTCTGCCATCCATTCTTTCGCAACTGGAAGGCTACGAATGCGCGGCCGGCGCCTGGGAAAGCGAGCTGCTGGCCGCACGCGTGGCTGACTATTCAAGCGTGTGGCTGGATGAACTGTGCCGCAGTGGCCGCATCATCTGGTCGCGATTGGCCAGCGCCTCGGCAGCGCAGCGCGAGGGCAGTTCCGGACCTGTCGGCAGCACGCCGATCGTGCTCCTGCCACGACGCGAAGCCAGGCTCTGGGCGAGCCTGGCCAACCATGACGGCAGCGCAGGCGCGCAGACATCGTCGCGGGCACAGGCGGTGCTGGACCACCTGGCCGAATCCGGCGCTTCGTTCTTTGACGAAATCGCTGATTCAACCCGGCTGCTGAAGGTGGAGCTCGAGGATGCGCTGGGCGAGCTGGTTGCGCGCGGCCTGGTCAATGCCGACAGTTTCTCCGGCTTGCGCGCACTGCTCCTGCCGGCGGCGAAGCGCAATTCGAAACGCGGACGACGAGCGCGCCATGCCAGCCTGTCGGATATCGAGGATGCCGGACGCTGGGCCCTGACCGCGACAGGCAGCATTGCCGAATCGCCGCGCGCGGACAGCGCTCGATCGACCCGCGCTGCTGCGTTCGAGGCCAGCAATGAGGCGGTGGAACATGCGGCACGATGCCTGCTGCGCCGCTATGGCGTGGTCTGCTGGCGACTGCTCGCGCGCGAAGCCAGCTGGCTGCCTCCCTGGCGGGACCTGGCAAGGGTCTACCGCAGACTGGAGGCACGCGGCGAGTTGCGCGGGGGGCGCTTCATCGCGGGCCTGTCCGGCGAACAATACGCCCTGCCCGAAGCCATTCCGCTGCTGCGCAAGCTGCGTTCGCGCGAGCCGGACGGCAGCCTGGTCAGTATCGCTGCAACCGATGTGCTCAACCTGGCCGGCATCCTGACGGCGGGATCGCGCGTACCGGCGCTGAAGGGTTCGCGCATCCTTTTCGTGGACGGCATCCCGCGGGCAGCGTTGATGGCCGGAAAATGCGTGCGTCTGGATGGTTCGGACGACGCCATTCCAGCTGCCTGGCGACAAGCCCTGGTCCGCTTGCGCACTGACCGAGACGCACCGGGCGCTACGAATGTCGAGAGGGTCGCTGGCTGGCAGCCGGAGGTCGCCTGATCCCGGGCAATCGGTTTTTCCTGCGCAAACATGCGCAACGGACGACTGGGAGGCGTATCGTTGGTGGGCCGGCTTTCGCGCGGCAAACTGTCCAGACTGGAGCGATCCCGATGCAACCGAAATCCTGCCTGTTGGTCAGCCTGGCCGTGGCCAGCCTTCTTGCCGTCGTTCCAGTGCACGCCGAGTCCACTGCAAACGCCGATTTTCAGGCCGAGCTGAATTCGATACTCACTCGCGGCATCGAGACCAAGCGCGGCATCATCTTCCACATGAATGGCGAAGAAGTGGCCGGCGTGGTCAAGCGCATCCTCAAGGATGCCGTGCTGGTGGCCAACCAGGAACACGCAACGATCCTGATCCGGCTCGACCGTATCGACGCGGTGGAACTGGACTGACCCATACGGGCTTCACGTTCCAGGCGCTGGGCGCTGCCGACCCTCGTATCCCCTAGTCACCTTCGCCGGTCAGCACGACATCGGCGCGCCGAGCCGCAAACAAGCCGACGGTGACGACGCCGACGATCTGGTTGATCTCGGCCTCGAGGCCAACCGGGTCGGTGATGCGCAGGTTGTGCACATCGAGAATCCAGTTGCCGTTGTCGGTGACCACGCCGTCGCGCCAGACCGGCTGACCGCCGAGCAGAACCAGTGCACGCGCGACATGGCTGCGTGCCATCGGAATCACTTCCACCGGCAGCGGAAACTTACCAAGCACCTCGACGCGCTTGCTCGGATCAATGATGCAGACAAACTGGCGCGAAGCAGCGGCGATGATTTTTTCGCGGGTCAGCGCCGCGCCGCCACCCTTTATCAGGCAGCGTTGCGGATCACACTCGTCGGCACCATCCACGTACAGGGCCAGTTCGCCAGTCGAGTTGAGATCGACCACCCGAATGCCGCGCTCCTGAAGCAGTCGGGTTGATTGTTCGGAGCTCGATACGGCCGCTTCGATGTCGTTGCTCACTTCAGCCAGGGCATCGATGAAATGGGCCACCGTGGATCCGGTACCGACACCCACCGTCATGCCAGGCTCGACAAACCGCATCGCCGCGCGCGCGGCGCGACGCTTGCCTTCTTCATTCGCCATGAGGCTTTTCCTTCTCGAGTCCGACGATGAATTTCCATTGTGCCGGCGTCACCGGCATCACTGACAGGCGGTTGCCACGGCGCACGAGGGCGAACTCCTCCAGTTCCTCGCGGCCTTTCAACTCGGCCAGACTGATGGTTCGCTTCAACTTGCGCTTGAAGCGCACATCCACCATCAGCCAGCGGGGTTCTTCAGGCTTGCTTGCTGGATCATGGTAGTCGCTGCGCGGGTCGAACTGGGTCGGATCCGGATAGGCCTCGCTGGCCACTTCGGCGAGTCCGACCACCCCTGGCTCGGCACAGTTGGAGTGGTAGAACAGGATGCCGTCGCCGACCCGCATGCCATCGCGCATGAAGTTGCGTGCCTGATAATTGCGCACACCGCTCCAGGGTTCGGACTCGACCCTGGACAGGGCATCGATGGAAAATTCCTGGGGCTCGCTCTTGATCAACCAGTAGCGCTTGCTCATGGCATGCTCGTCCGACATGGTTCGCTCTTGATCAAGCGGCATCGCCTGCTCATGCTGCATCGACCCAGCAGTCGATCAGCTCTTTCTCGGTGGCAATGTAGTCGAGCTTGACGTCCCACTGCTCGGCCTTGATCGCCTCGAGTTCCTGGGCCGCATACGCAATCCCGACCAGAAGAGGTGACAGGGCCTCGGTGCGCTCGCGCAGAAAGGAAAAGCTCGCGTCGTAGTAGCCTCCACCGTAGCCGATTCGATAACCGTGGCGGTCGAACCCGAGCAGGGGCAGGAGCACGATGTCGACCGCCTGCGGAGCGATGAGATCATCCTCGGTACAAACCGGCTCCGGTATGCCGTAGCGATTCGACTCGAGTTCTTCGCCAGCGCGCCAGGGCACAAAGGAGAGCTGACGCGGTCCGCTGATTCGTGGCAGGCAGTATTGTTGCCCGCGCTGCGCCAGCTGACCGACAACCGCATGCAACGGCAATTCGCCATCGATCGCCCAGTAGCCCGCGATACGCGAGTCGACCAGGAAATCCGGCAGTTGGCCCAGGGTGTTCGCCACGCCTTCGGCGGCGGCGATGCGTTCCGTTGCTGTCAGGGCCTTGCGTCGCGTGCGCAAGCTCGCGCGCAGCATCTTGCGCTCGTCATTGACGGTCATGATTGCCGCGCGGAAAAGAAAGGGGTGGCGTCCTCCGCTGTGGCGATGCGCATAGAACGACCTTGAACCGATTGGTTCAGGTGGGAGAGTCTGGCACCGTCTTCAGGCTTTCCGCTCGAGGCGGACTTGCACACCGACAGGTGCGTAACTGTCCCGGGGTCGCTACAGGAACAAGGCAAAATGTTGAATGCGCTGTCGCACACTACCGAGGACACCGGGGACTATTGTAGTGAGGTCGGCAAACCGGCAGCAAGCTTTGTTTTGATGGCTTGCAGATGCTGTGCCAGGTGCTGGCTGCTTTCGGCTTCCCGCTGCTGGATGTCAAGCAGTTCGTGGGCGATATTGAGCCCTGCAAGCACGGCAATGCGCTCCAGGCCGCCACCCCGGTGGCTGTCGCGCAACTCGCGCAGTTTTCCATCGAGATAGGCCGCTGCCGCGATCAAGCCGGAACGTTCTTCCGGCTTGCAGGCAATCAGGTATTCGCGATCGAGGATGCGTACCGAAACGGGTTCGCTCATGCCTGGTTCTGCTCCAGTGATTTGAGTCGGCCGATCATGGCCTCGACTCTCGAGCGCGCCTGCTCATTACGGGCAATCAGTCCGGCTCGCTCGCTGGAAAGTTGTTCCTGGCTCTGACGCAGGCTCCGGTTTTCTTCGCTCAGGCGCCGGCACAGCTCGACCAGTTCGTCGATGCGGGCGCTGATCTCGGCGAGTTCAGTCTGTGTTTGCTCTTTCTCGGCCATGGCGCGAACTATACACCGGAAGCAGGCAGGCGCCTCAAGGCCCGGACAAGGGACCGTCGCCAAGCACTTCCTGACGCTTGCGGGCACGATCACGCAGGAAGATGAAGCAGGCTTCCGGCGGCAGCGGTATGGACAGCCAGTGGCCCTGGATCTCGTCGCAGCCCTGCTCGCGCAGGTACTCGGCCTGCTCGGCCGTTTCAACGCCTTCCGCAACCACGTTCAGACCCAGCGAATGCGCCATGTTGATCACGGTCGCCGTGATCGCCTCGTCGTCCGGATCCGTCGTGATGTCGCCAACGAATTCCTTGTCGATCTTGAGTGCATCGATGGGCAGGCGACGCAGGTAGCTCAACGAGGAGTAGCCGGTGCCGAAGTCGTCGATCGAAAGTGTCACGCCGACCGCCTTGAGTTGGCGCAGCGTGCTGATCGACTGCTCGGCATTGGCCATGATGACGCTTTCGGTGAGCTCGAGCTCAAGCTGGTTTGGCGCCATGTCGTTGTCGGCGAGTATGTCGCACAGGCGCTGGGTCAGGTCGCCACGCTGCAGCTGCAGGACCGAAAGATTGACCGACATCGAGATGTCACGCAGGCCATCTCGATGCCACTGGGCCAGTTGTTCGCAGGCCTTGACCAGAACCCAGTCGCCAATCTCGACGATAAGCCCGGATTCCTCCGCTACCGGAATGAAGGTGACTGGCGAGATTTCGCCGAGATCCTGGCTGTTCCAGCGCAGCAAGGCCTCGACGCCGGTGATGTGCTCATCCAGCAGCGACAGCTTGGGCTGATACACGAGGCGGAATTCACCGCGCTCCATGGCCTTGCGCAAGGCCCCGACCAGGGTCGCGCGCATGCGCGCGGCAGCGTCCATCGTTTCCGTGTAGACCATGAAGGTCTTGCGCCCGCGATCCTTGGCCTGGTACATCGCGGTATCGGCGAACTTGAGCAGGTCGGTCGGCGTCTGCGCATGGTCGGGGTACAGGCTGATCCCGATCGATGGTGATATCACGACGTCCTGACCGTCGTTCAGCTCAAGTGGCTTCTCGAATGCGCTGATCAGCTTTTGCGCAACGCGTTCGGCTTCCCCCGCGTCAGCCAGTTCCTCGAGGACTACCGTGAACTCATCGCCTCCGATGCGCGCAACGGTATCGCCATCGCGGACATTGTCACGCAGGCGACTGCCGGCAGCCTTGAGCATGCGGTCGCCTGCGGCGTGACCCATTGAATCGTTGACGTGCTTGAAGCGATCCAGATCGAGAAACAGCACCGCAACCTTGCGTCCGCCCCGGCGCGCGCGAATGACCGCGTGGCCCAGTCGCTCGGCCATCAGTGTCCGGTTCGGCAACCCGGTCAGGGTGTCGTAGTTGGCCAGGTAGCGCAGTTCCTGCTCGTTTCGCTTGCGTTCGGTGATGTCGGTCAGCACACCGATGTAATGCGTGCGCTTGCCTTGCGCATCTCGAACTTCCGAACTCTGCAGCCAGGAAAGAAACTCCTCGCCGTCCTTGCGTCGCTGCCACAGTTCGCCGCGCCACAAACCGTCCCGGAAGATCGATTCGCGCATGTTCTGGTAGTACTCGGGCGAATGCTGGGCGCAATTGAGTATCGCCGCCGACTGGCCGATGACCTCGTGTTCCTGCCAGCCGGTGATGCGCGTGAAAGCGGGATTGACCGATACAAACCTGAATTCGAGATCGCAGACGGTGACCGCCTCGCGCATGCTGCTGATCACCTCCTGGACAATACGTCGCTCACGCTCGGCTTCACGCGTTGCGGTGATATTGCGCGCCGTGCCGCAAATGCGCAGAGGGCGTCCTTCGGGCGTGCGTTCGACAATCTTGCCGCGGGCCAGAACCCAGATCCACTTGCCCTTGCCGACGCGCACGCGCTGCTCGGATTCGAACAACGAGGCCTTGTTGCTGATGTGGTCGTCGAGGTGCTGGGCAATGGCACGCTGATCGTCAGGGTGCACGCTTTCGCGAACCCAGTCATAGACGGAATGGCTTGACTCGCGCTGACGCGCAGGCGTCGGTGCCGCGCTGAGCCGGGTCAGCACGCCGCTGTCCATGTTCAGTTCCCAGAACTCGTCGCTCGAACCCCACAATGCCAGTCGCAATCGCGCTTCCCGATCGGCCAGTTCACGGGCATGCCGGCGTTGCTCGGCCCGCTTGCGCCGCATGGCGAGGGCCAGACCCGCCAGGGCCAGCAGGGCCAGTACGACGTAGCCGGCTTGCATGGCCGGGCTGTTCCACCATTGCGGCCTGACCTCCAGGGATATGGCTGCGCCAGGCTGATTCCAGTAGCCATCGTGATTGCTGGCCTGAACCTGGAAACGGTAACGACCGGGATCGAGGTTGGTGTAGGTTGCTTCGTGACGTGTTCCGGCTTCGACCCAGTCGCTATCGAAACCTTCGAGCTTGTAGCGGAAACGATTGCGTTCCGGCGCGGTGTAGTCGAGCGCGGCGAAGGTGAAGTGCACGACCCGATCGGCCTGGTCCATCACGATCGGCTGGCCTGGCGCGATGACCGTGGATTGTTGCTCGCCAACACGGATATTGCTGAACACGACCGGTGCAACGAAACGGCTGGCGACCACGGCCCCCGGCTTGACCAGATTGAGGCCGTTGATGCCTCCGAACGCCAGTTCGCCGCTGCGCAAGGATGCATAGGCACCGCCGTTGAATTCCTGTCCCTGCAAGCCATCTTTCACCGAGAAATGATGGATCGATCGCGAGGCGGGATTGAACGAGACGATGCCGCGGTTCGTGCTCAACCAGAGCCGGCCCATCACGTCTTCGAGAATGCCGTAGATCGTTGCGTCGGGCAGGCCGTCGCGCTTGAGCACGCGCTCGAACCGGGCCGTGCCTTCGTCGAGGCGTGCCAGATGGTTGAGACCGCCATGGGTTCCCACCCAGATTCCGCCGTCGGCGCTTTCGTGGATCGCGCGCACGACGCCGCTCGAGAGCGAATACGGATTGCCTGACTCGTGGCGGAAGGTACGCACCTTTTGGCTGGCAGGATCGATGAGATTCAGGCCATCCGCGGAACCCGCCCAGATGCGGCCACGGCTATCCTCGTAGAGGCTCATCACATGATTGTGGGTCAGACTGTCAGGATCACCATCGCGGTGCTGCCAGTTGCTCCATTGACCGGTTTCAGGGTCGTAGCGCACGACTCCGACGCTGCGTCCGGCGTACCAGATATTGCCGTCGCGGGCGATGATCAAGGCGCGTCGTCGCCGCTCGATACCGTCGGCAATTTCGACCGGACTCTGTCCCAGCGCTCGCGCCTTCCCTGTTTCCGGATCGAGCGAGCCGACACCGAGATTGCTGGCGAACCAGATCGCACCGTCGGCATCCTGGGCCAGCGCCTCAACCTGCAGCGGCGTGGGATACGGTACCTCGAACGCCCCGGCGAGAACGGCGTCGTAATGCGTGAATGTGGCCGTGCTTCGGTCGTATCGGGCCAGACCGTCACCATCGGTGCCCAGCCAGAGGTTCCCGTTGCGGTCTTCGAGGACGGCCCGGATGTTGTTGGTCGTGCTCAGGTCGCGGCTGCGGTCGCGCTCGGCAATGTAGCTGAAGGTGGCACCGGCGGGATCGACCTTGCTCAGGCCAGCCGCATCGGTGCCTACCCAGAGCAGGCCTGATCGATCAACCATCAGCTGGGTGATCGCTGCCTGCGGAAGGCTGCCGCGCACATCACTGTCGGGGCGGACCCAGCGCGTGCTGGCCTGGCGCCTGTCGACGATCAGCAGGCCCTGGCCGCTAACCGCAAGCCAGAGCTGTCCCGACGAGTCCTCGACGATCGCGCTGACCGGTCCCTGCCCTTCGCTGGCCCAGATCCGGCTCGACTTTCCAACAACGGGATCAACGCGGTAGAGACCTTCTGTAGTGCCGGCATAAAGCGTCCGGTCTTCACCTTCGAATACGCTCAGGGCTTCGCCCGGCAAGTCCGCCGCGATTCGCTCGACGTGGTCTGATCCGCGCCCTGCGCGCCACAGCCCACTGCTGCTGGCAGCCCAGAGGCTGCCGTCGGTGGACAGCAACAGGTCGCGGACGACACCCAGGGGCGCATCGGATTGTTCGGCCGTGAAAGACTTGCGTTCACCGGTGCCAGGATCGAGCAGGCCAAGACCACCGCGACTGCCAACCCAGAGTCCGCGAGCGGGATCGAGGCGCAATGCCATGATCGCCTCGCGCGCGTTTCGCGATGGAGCATCCAGCGGCAATGCGAACAGTTCGAACGTGCCCGACACGGTATCGAGCCGGGCGATGCCATTGGCCGAAGTGCCAACCCAGATCTGGTTCCCTTCGCCTCGCGCCAGGGCAGTGATCGCGCTGTCGGGCAAACTGGTCGGGTCATCGCCATCGTGTTCGTAGACCTTGAACCGATAGCCGTCGAACTTGTGCAGGCCGCCCTGTGTGCCGATCCAGATCAGGCCGTCGTCGGTCTGCAGCAGCGAGAGAATCGAGTTCTGCAGCAAGCCACTCTCATTGTCGAGCCGGTCGAAATAGAACTGCCGCTCCACTGCGCCCGCCCCAAGGCAGCTGACAACCAGTGCAATCGCCGCGACCCACTGCACGGCATTTCGCAGCAGGCTGGCACGATGGAGCACTGGCAGAAATCGAGTCATGGCGCGACGTGCAGGTCCCCCGTCTGGTGGACGCAATTGCGCCCGGCATTCAGTTTAGGCAATCCGGCCTCATGGTGCCATGAAAGCGGCACCCTGGCCGGGGGAACCACGGCGGGAGCCTTGAGACCGGTGTGACCCTTGTTCACAGTCGACGCACGCGTCCAGTCGAATGCGCGACATCGGCTCGCGCATTCTGCAATCACGCATGCAGGGTCTGCGCTCGGACGAACGTGGGCCTGCACGGTGAATTCGGGCTAGAATTGGCTGCCTCCGCAGCCTGTGTCGACGATGACAGCATCACGAATAAGCCACCGGGATCTGGCCGACACCCTCGTCAGACTTCGTGCCGGCGTCAGCGCCAGCGATCTCCACGGTTCCCTCACTGGCTTCCTGTGTGCGGGTGGCAAGACAACCGCTGATGCATGGCCGAGTGCGCTCGAACTGGATGCCGGCCATGCGGGCGAGCTTCTCGACGACGCATTTCCACGGCTGTATCGCCATTGCCGCGAGCAACTGGATGACAGCGATTTGGGATTCGAACCCCTGTTGCCGGCAGATGACGTGGGCCTGGCTGAACGCGCCGAGGCACTGGTCGAATGGTGTCGCGGCTTTCTTGGCGGGGTCGGGCTGGCCAGTGCCGGACAGGCGCAGGGAGAACTCTCTGCGGAAGTGCGCGAAATCGTCCAGGACTTCAGCACGATCGCCGCATCAAGCTTCGACTACGACGACGATGAAGAAGACGAGACTGCATTGAACGAAGTACTCGAATTCGTTCGCGTGGGCGTGTTGCTGCTGTACAGCGAATTGGCTCCCGTACCTGTGCGTGCCCGCAGCACCGCCCCGGCCAGCAGGCGCTTGCATTGAAGATCGACCGCAAGGAATTCGCCCGCCGGCGCCGCCAATTGATGCGCATGGCAGGGCGCGACGCCATTGTCATCGTGCCTTCCGCACCCGAGCAACTGCGCAACAACGATGCCCATTACCCATACCGGCAGGACAGCGATTTTCACTATCTGACCGGCTTCGGCGAGCCTGATTCGGTATTGGCCCTGGTTCCGGGACGCAAGCAGGGCGAAACCATCCTGTTCTGCCGCGAGCGCGACCGAACACGCGAGCAGTGGGACGGCTACCGTGCCGGCCAGGAAGGCGCGGTCGACGACTTCGGAATGGATGATGCATTTCCGATCGAGGACATCGACGACATCCTGCCGGGACTGATCGAAGGCCGTTCGCGGGTCTACTATCACTTTGGCCGGGACAGCGACTTCGATCTGGTCCTGATGGGCTGGGTCAACCGGGTGCGCTCGCAGATTCGTCAGGGCGCACGACCACCGCACGAGTTCGTCGCCCTGTCGCATCTGTTGCACGACCTGCGCCTGTACAAGTCACGCTCGGAACTGCGCCTGATGCGCAAGTCCGCCCAGATCGCTGCCGAGGCGCACGTGCGGGCGATGCGCGCCACGCGTCCGGGCATGAACGAGCATGAAGTCGAAGCCGAGCTGCTGCATACGTTTCGAAAGCACGGCGCTGTTCCGAGCTACGAGCCCATCGTCGGCGGCGGCGCCAATGGTTGCGTACTGCACTACAGGGCCAACCATTCGATCCTGCGCGATGGCGACCTGCTCCTGATCGACGCCGGCGCGGAGTATTCCTGCTATGCCTCCGACATCACGCGCACGTTTCCGGTCAACGGCCGCTTCTCGCCCGAACAGCGTGCGCTGTACGATATCGTCCTCGCCGCCCAGCTGGCCGCGATCGACGAGGTGCGCGTCGGCAGGCCGTTCGATGCCTACCATGAAGCCGCAGTGCGCAGCCTGACCAGAGGCTTGATCGATCTTGGCCTGCTCAAGGGCAGTCTGAAATCGAATCTCGAGGAACACGCCTACCGCAAGTTCTACATGCACAAGACCGGCCATTGGCTCGGTCTCGACGTGCACGACGTCGGCGACTACCGTGTCGATGGCGAATTCCGCGAACTCGAACCGGGCATGGTCGTCACGGTCGAGCCGGGTATCTACATCGCACCCGACATGAAAAGCGTTCCGGCACGCTGGCGCGGTATCGGCATCCGCATCGAGGACGACGTGGTCGTTACCAACGGCGATCCGGAAGTCATTTCATCCGGAGTGCCAAAGGATGCTGACGAGATCGAAGCCCTGATGGCTTCGCGCTGATTGGCGCACGGCTTGAAGTGCCGACCTCCAACCGTCTTTCAGGACTGGCCTGGCGAGAGCGCCTGGTCATGGCTTGCCAGCTCGGCCGGCCGGCGCCCGCCAGCGAATCGGCGTGACCAGTAGGGTTCGGACAGGCTGCTGACGCTGACCCGCTTGCCGCTCGAGGGTGCGTGAATGAATCGCCCGTCCTCGATGTAGATGCCGACGTGCGATACGCGATTGCCACGCGTGCGGAAGAAAACCAGATCTCCGCTGCGCAACTGATCGCGGGCGACTTCCTCGCCGGTCTTGTATTGCATTGCCGAGGTATTCGGCAGTTCCACACCCACGCCGAGCTGAAAGACGTAGCGGACGAAGCCGCTGCAATCGAAGCCGGTAGAGGGCTTGCGCCCGCCGCGCTTGTAGCGGATGTCCCTGAACTGGTTGGCCAGTGCAGTCAGCAGCTGACCTGGCGAGAAGCCACGCTGAACCGCCTTGTCCTGATCGGCCTGAGCGGGAATCGGAAGCAGGGGTACGTGTGTATCGGTCGCCGGTATCAGCGCGGCGATTCCAGTCGCACTGATCCAGACCGGCTCGGCGGTAGCGCCGGTCGCATGGACCGGCGCAGGCGCAAGGACGAACAGCCCGGACAGCAGCAGTGCAACCCTGATCAGGTATTGGATCGGCATCGGCGAAGCTCTCGGCTTGATCGCAAAGGGCCGCGCAAGTTCGGAGCGTCCCCAAGGGGCGCGAAGTTAGCAGAGCACCGCGCATCGGGTGTTCAGGATTCGTTAGGAAAGTCGGCCGGCCACAGGCGCAACCTCGGAACTTCCCACATTCCGAATCTTCGGGAGCTGGCTCGCCCGCATGCTTGACGCATGTTTACACTAATGTGCACATGCGACAGATTGGTTACACAACTTAGTTGCAATTGCTCGTGCAGTTTGATGCAATTGTCGGGCGCATATCGGGAGCAGGATGATGAATTCGAATTTCCTGATGGGACTGGTGCTGTGCACCGGCCTGCTGATGACATCCCTGTCGAGCGCCTGCAATGTGCCACCTTTCAATCAGAACTGGATCGTCAGGGGCGCGGCAGATTGGACTCAGACCGGGACCGACTGCGAGCTCCGCGCAAGCGTCTCTGCGGGCAGCCCCGCTGCAGCAACGGCACACTATCGGCGTGCGAATCGCACAGCCCCATTGCGGCTGAGCTTCATTCTTTCTCCTTCGCCTGCGCTGATCTCGATAGATGGTTCCCAGATCGCCAACCTGGCTACAGGCACGGCACTCAGCGTTCCCGCACAGGGTCCGGCTCAAGCTTCACTTTTCAACATCAAGCTGACCGGTGATTCGACCTCTTTCCAGCCTCAGCTGCGATTTGAAGCAGCGTGCGCCCCACCGGCAGGCTTGAACGGTATTTGCAGCGCCCAGGTGCCGGTCGGTTTCGGGGATTTCCCGTTACGCATTACCCTGCAGCTGGAGATGGGTGACGCCGACGCCGGCAGACTCCAGGCCTGGCTTGGCGATGACACCTCAGGCACACCGACGGTGTCAATTGCGGATCTCGACAATAGTCGCTGGCAGGGCATTGACCGGGTCAGCCTTGGCCTCAGCGGCGTCTCTGCATCACTGGCCTCGGTGATCGGCATGCAGCCGTTTTCGTTCAGCGAAATTGAGGTCAACGAAGCGCAACTGTTCTGGAGCGATTTCGAAACCGATCTCGCTGGTAACATTCTTGCCACGGGGCAAGCAATCAGCACTACTGGACCCATACAGGGCAATACCTGCCTGGGCACTCCCCAGTTTCCGACCATCGCGTCGGGAAGCACGCAACTCGACGGTCTAGCCATCGTCCATACCCTGGATCTCGGATCATCTGCCCAGTTGTCGCTGGATCTGATCCCCAGTGTCCCAGGCATGCGCATGTTTGTCTGCCCCGCCGGCAGTGGTCCATCGGGCCCCTGTATCGACGCCTCAGCGGAATTGCTTCCCGTTTACCTTGCGAATCCGACTGCCGGGAGCTACCAGGTAGTCGTCGGCAACGTGGAACAAAGCTGCGGCTCCTACAACATTGCAGTAACAGGCTCGCTCAACTGATATCGACTGTCTTCGAGCGGCCATCATCAGCGCCAGTGTGCTAGTGCGGGCGTGTGTTTTCGTCCGCGATCTCTTTCGAGCTGTCGTCCGCGTTCAACTCGAACCACAGTGCATTGAGGATGGCGAAACTGCAGGCGAGGCCCACGCCGGGGACCCCTCTGAATTGCCCCAGGTGGCGAGTCTCCAACCGGTAAAAGCATGAACGGACCTACTTCATGCGCGCGCCTGTGCTTGGACATTCAGTAGATGTAGACTGGATTGAATTGTTCAGCACAAGGATGGCATGGATGAATGTGGCGATGTTCAAAGCGGGGCTGTTGTTTTTCACAGCGCTGGCTTTTCCGGCCTTGTCAAAAGCCTGCATTACCGCTCCGTTTTCGGAATCCTGGCAAAACGGCGGTAGCGTGACATGGGGCGATGGCCCGGGCGATTGCATCCTGAATGCAAGCGTGGGTGCGCCGCGCCCCAGCGCGGCAACCGTGCATTTCCGTCGTGCGTCGCCGCAGCTTCCATTGCGAATCAGTTTTGTCGTCGATCCTCACCTGACCTCGTTGACGATCAGTCAGTTTGCAACACTGGCCTCCGGAGTAGCCGCCAAGGTGCCGGTTGCGGGCCCCGACAAGGCGAGTCTGTTCGAAGTTTCGCTGCTCTACGGGGGAGGCGGAATTCCAAGAATCGGGATTGCGGGGGCTTGCCACCAGGCCGCGGTTCCGCAGGGCGAGTGCGGTGCCGCCTTGCCGGTGTCGTTTGCGGATTTCCCCTTGCGCATCACCCTCGACGTGCACATGGGAGCGGGTTCTGCCGGTCAGATCCAGGCCTGGCTCGGTGATGATGTGTCGGGGGCGCCGGCACTGTCGCTGGACGATCTGGACAACGAACGCTGGGAAGGGATCGATCGCGTCAGTGTGGGCCTGAGTGGCGTATCCGAGTCGCTGTTTGCGACGATCGGAACGCAGCCGTTCACGTTCTCGGAAATTTCGGTCAGCGACCCTCAGCTTTTCTGGAATGGATTCGAGAGTGATGTCGTCGGAAGCGTTGTGCCGAATGCCAGCAACCTGTTCACCGTCCCTCTCGTCATTGCCGGAACCACATGCGGGGGGAGCGTCGAGTTACCCGTGATCGCATCCGGGAGCACGCGCCTGGGAGGTCCGACTGCCATTCATCCAATAACCGTACCCGCTGGGAATCAGCGGTGGGTCCAGTTGTCCTCTGCCTCGCCATTCATGAGCATTTTCGCCTGCCCGATCGGCAGTGGCCCGTCGGGGCCGTGCATCGACGCGAAGACCAGCTCGGGAACGGTCTACTTGCCGGAGCCCGGAAGCTACCAGGTGGTCGTGGGCAGCCTGCAGCAGGAATGTGGCGCCTACGACCTCATTGTGGGGGGGACATTGGGAGACATGCACTAGGGCAACGCTGAACGAATGGCACGATCGTCATGGCATTCAGAAGGTCTGCCAGTCGTGCTGCGAGGCGAAGTGAAGGCGGGTGGCCCTGGCAAGACTCGCGGTGCGGCTGGCGGGCCCTCTGAAAGCCACCTGTTTCAGTAGAGAATCAATCGGTTGGGCGACGCCTGTCTGCGCGCAGCTCCTTGTTGCGCTGCCTTGAAGCGACTGCATGGATGCAGGAGGTAGAGCAACGCAGGAGCAGTTGCCGAGACGGCCGGTCCATCTGCGTCGGCGCGCCGCGATCTGCACGCTGACAGACGTCGTGACGGTTGCGCCACTTGTTCAGCGTTGCCCCAGATCGGGTCAAGGGCGGGCATCCGAGGCTCGAATCGAACCAGACGCCACACCCTGCATGCGTTTCCTGAAATTCATCCGGGTGGCGGGATCTCGTCAGCCTTCAGCTTTGCCGTGTCATCGGCGTTCAGTTCGAACCACATTGCATTGAGGATGGCGAAACTGCAGGCGAGGCCCACGCCGAGGATCCAGCTGAAATACCACATGCTTGAACTCCCTCCATCAGTACATTGAGTGGGTATCGCGGACATGCTGGAGGCTGATGCGCCCGCGCAGCACGCGATAGACCCAGGTCGTATAGGCGATCACCAGCGGCATGAAGACCAGCACGGCGACCAGCATCAGGCCCAGCGTATACCTGCTCGATGAAGCATCCCACACCGTCAGGCTGCTGTTCGGGTCGAGGCTGGACGGCAGCAGGAATGGAAACAGCGCGAAGCCCGCCGAAAAAAGCGTGCCGACAACCGCGAAAGAACTGACCAGGAAGGCGATGCGATGGCGCTTGCGTCGGGCCAGCATCGGGGCCACGAGCGCGAAGACCAGTACGATGCCGGCGATGACGCAGGCCCAGAGGCCAAGCGGGCTGTCGCTCAGCCAGTTGGAGCCGACTGCCACCGACTTCAGCAGGGGATTGGACGGTGCGTCGCCAACGATCGGGCTGGTGATCGCATAACCCCTGACGGACACCGCCAGGCAGATGCCCGCAGCACCGTAGAGCGCCAAGAACGCGGCCGAAAACCAGCTCATCAGACGCTCCGCCCGTTCCGCTATCGGGTCTTCCGACTTGACCGCCGCCCAGGCGCAACCGTGCATCAGGAGCAGGCTCAGCGAGACCAGTCCGACCAGCAACGGGAATGGCCGCAACAGTCCGATCAGGCCCCCGTCATAGTTCAATCGCATGGAGTCATCCAGCACGAACGGCGCGCCGAGAAACAGGTTGCCGATGGCGACGCCGAAGATCAGGGTCGGCACCGCGCCGGACACAGTCAGCAACCAGTCCCACACATTGCGCCAGCGCGGGTCGGCGACCTTGCTGCGAAAACTGAAACCCACCGGGCGCAGGATCAGGGCGAACAGGACCAGCATCATCGCGAAGTAGAAGCCCGAGAACGCAGCGGCGTAGAGCAGGGGCCAGGCCGCGAAAACGGCGCCGGCGCCGAGTATCAGCCAGACCTGGTTGCCTTCCCATGTGTGCTCGACGGTCTCGAGCAGGGCGCGGCGTTCAGCGTCATCGCGACCCAGGACGCGAACCAGGGCGGCGATGCCGAGATCAAATCCGTCCATCACGGCGAAGCCGGCGAGGAGCACGCCCAGCAGCAGCCACCAGACGATTCTGAGCGATTCGTAGTCGATCATGGTTTCTGCTCCGGCCACATGCCGAGGCCATCGGGGCCTTTGCGGACGTATTTGACCATCAGGAAGGCGTCGACAACGGCCAGGGCCGTGTAGAAGATCACGAAGCCGATCAGGCTGGCCCAGACTTGCGTGGTGGACACCGATGAAACGCCGAGGGCGGTTGGCAGGATGCCTTCGATGGCCCAGGGCTGGCGGCCATGCTCGGCAACGATCCAGCCGAGCTCGGCGGCAATCCAGGGCAGCGGCAGACTCCACAGCGCTGCCTTCAGATACCAGCGATGTCGGTCAAGCTGGCGTCTGGATGCGAGCCAGAACGAGAAGGCAAACAGGGCGATGAAATAAAACCCGCAGGCCACCATGATGCGGAAGGACCAGAACAGCACGGGCACGTTCGGAATCGTGCTGTCGGCGGCACGTTGCACATCGGCAGGGGTCGCCGCTTGCGGGTCGACATCCAGGCGCACAAGCAGGAGTGCGTGGCCGAGATCGTTCTTGTGTTCTTCGAACAGGGCGCGCGCTTCGACATCGTCGCGGTTGGCACGCAACCGCTGCATCGCTGCATAGGCAATGCGACCGTTCTCGATTTTCCCGCGAGCCTCCTCGACCAGCTGGTTGATGCCGGGCAGCACGCCATCCAGCGAACGCGTGCCGATCAGGCCCATGACCCAGGGTATGTGGATCGCGTAGTGCGTCTTGCGCTCGGCCACATCAGGAATGCCGAACAGGGTGAACGAGGCGGGCGGCGGCTCGGTGTTCCACATCGCCTCGATCGAGGCCAGCTTCATCTTCTGGTTTTCCGAAACCGTATAGCCGGATTCGTCACCGAGCACGACGACGCTGAGTGCCGCGGCCAGTCCGAAACTGGCAGCGACCGTCATCGAGCGTTTCGCGAACTCGATATTGCGGCCCTTGAGCAGATACCAGGCACTGATCGACAGCACGAACATCGCGCCAAGCACGTAGCCGGCACTGACCGTGTGCACGAACTTCGACTGGGCGACCGGACTCAGGATCAGCGCACTGAACGAAGTGACTTCCATGCGCATGGTGTCGATGTTGAACTCGGCGCCGACCGGATGCTGCATCCAGGCATTGGCAGCGAGAATCCACAAGGCCGACATGCTGGTGCCGAACGCCAGCAGCCAGGTCACCATCAGGTGCTTGATGCGGCTGAGCTTGTCCCAGCCGAAGAAGAACAGACCGACGAAGGTCGCCTCGAGGAAGAAGGCCATCATGCCTTCGATCGCCAGCGGCGTGCCGAAAACGTCACCGACATAGTGCGAGTAGTACGCCCAGTTGGTGCCGAACTGGAACTCGAGAGTGACGCCCGTGGCCACGCCCATGGCGAAGTTGATGCCGAACAGGATGCCCCAGAACTGGGTCATGCGCTTCCAGATCTCGCGCCCGGTCATCACATAGACCGACTCCATGATCGCGAGCATGAAAACCAGGCCAAGTGTCAGCGGCACGAACAGGAAGTGGTACATCGCGGTCAGCGCGAACTGCAGGCGCGAGAGGTCCACCAGCGTGTGGTCGATCATCGCGATGGCTCCTTCGAGGAGGGTGCGGAAAAATGCTGCTCGATCGCCGTTGGCGAGGTGTCAGCGCGCGGCAGCGGCCGGATGACGACGACCCAGAGCAGGACCAGCAGAACCAGCTTGATGGTGATGATCAGCGCGAACTCGAGCGCAAATCGCTTCCCTCCGCGGCCGCGGAACCAGGAACCAGCCATCTCTGTGCGATCGGGGGGCATCGATTGATCCTCACCGCGAAGGGTAACCTTTCTGGACCGGAGGATTGTGCGGTCCACTGCCACAGCGTGACCGTGCGCCGCACTTGAAAGCTCGTGGGCGGCGCGTTCGGGAAAATTCGCCAAAAAAAACCCCGCACGCGGCGGGGTTTTCTGGAGTGCTGCCTGATCCCTTGGCAGAGCACCGGACTGTTCCAGTCCGTTCCGGTGCGGCGGTCGCATTCCTTGACCTGGTATTGGCAGCCCCGGATGGATTCGAACCACCGAATGCCTGAGTCAGAGTCAGGTGCCTTACCGCTTGGCGACGGGGCTATGTGCTGATTAGCGCTTCGAGTACTGGGTGGCGCGGCGTGCCTTGTGCAGGCCGATCTTCTTGCGCTCGACCTCGCGGGCGTCGCGGGTCATGAATCCGGCCTTGCGCAGCGGCGACTTGAGATTCTCGTCGTATTCGACCAGGGCGCGGGCAATGCCGAGGCGGATCGCGCCGGCCTGTCCGGTAGTGCCACCGCCGCTGACGCTGACGAGCACGTCGAACTTTTCGGTCGCTTCAACGAGCTGCAGCGGCTGACGCACGATCATGCGTGCGGTCTCGCGGCCGAAGAATTCATCGAGTGCCTTGCCGTTGACGGTGATGGCGCCGCTGCCCTTGCGCAGGTAAACGCGTGCTGCGGAGGACTTGCGTCGGCCAGTGCCGTAGTTCTGCTGAATCGCTGCCATGACTATTGATCTGCTTTTGTTGATGAGTCCGCACAAGGATGTGCGGTTCCATGCGAGGGACTACGCGTAACGAATTAGATATCCAGCACTTGTGGCTGCTGGGCGGTATGCGGGTGATTCGGGCCGGCGTAGACCTTGAGCTTGCGATACATCGCACGGCCCAGCGGGTTCTTCGGCAGCATGCCCTTGACGGCGATCTCGATGACGCGCTCCGGATGGGTAGCGAGCATGTCCTTCAGCGAGGTCGTCTTGAGGTTGCCGACATGACCGGTAAAGCGGTGGTAGTTCTTGTCATTCAGCTTGTTGCCGGTGACGGCGATCTTCTCCGCGTTGACGACGACGAGGAAATCGCCGGTGTCGACGTGGGTCGTGAAGATTGGCTTGTGCTTGCCCTTCAAGCGGCGAGCAAGCTCGGTCGACAAGCGGCCCAGCGTCTTGTTGGTCGCGTCGACAATGTACCAGTCGCGCTTTACGCTTTCTGGCTTGGCGCTGATCGTCTTCATATCAAAACCTTGAATGCCCGAGGTCGGGCTGGATGCGGCGAAAGGCGCGGGAGAATATAGGAACCTCCCGAGCCACGCAAGTCCGCGCGCTCTTTTCGGGTGAGCGCAGCGAGCCGTGAATGATAGCATCAAGCCATGGCCGATACGACCCATGGGACAACTGGCAGTTCGATTGCGGCCCTGGCCGACCAGTGCGTCATGTGTGGCCTGTGCCTGCCGCACTGCCCCACCTACCGGCTGGACCGGCACGAAGCCGAGTCCCCGCGCGGTCGCATCAGCCTGGCCCGCCAGCTCGAATCCGGGCAATTGCCGGCCTCTGCAGCCACGATTGCCCATCTGGACCATTGCCTGGGCTGCCTGTCCTGCCAGGCGGTCTGCCCGTCCCAGGTGCGCTACGACGACATCCTGATCCAGACCCGGGCCCTGCTTGCCCCGATGCGTCCCCGACCGGGTCTCCTTGCGCGCTGGCTGAGTCGACCCGGCCTGCTGGGTCGACTCGGGGCATTCAGCGCGGCGGTATCGGCGGATCGCTGGCTGCCAGGGCTTTCGCGCCTGTTCCCCGGGGGCTCGACCCTGCGCCGCCTGGCCGCCGAGACGCCCAGGGCACCCGCACCGATACCCCGCTGGCGGCGAATGCCGAAGCCGGATCCGGTGCGCGGACGCCTGACCCTGTTTCCCGGTTGTGTCGCCAGCGTGTTCGACCGCGATTCGCTGGCCGCGGGCCGGCAGCTGCTGGAGGCACTGGGTTACGAAGTGGCCACCCCGCAAGAGCCGGTCTGCTGTGGTGCGCTGGCCTTGCATGCCGGCGAGAGCCAGCAAGCGCTTGCCACCGCGCAGGCAACGACACGGGCCCTTGAGGCCTGCGGGGCCTCCACCGTGCTGGTCAGCGCTTCGGGCTGCATCGGCAGCCTGCGTGACCACAGCCTGCGCGGATCGGCATTGAAGGTTGCCGATATCCTCGGCTTCCTCGCCGCGGATCCGGCTATCGAAACACTGTCGTTTCGCCCATTGCCGGGGCGCGCGGCATTGCATCTGCCCTGCACACAGATCAGCGCGGCTGACGGAGCCGGACCGATCCGCGCGCTTCTCAATCGCATCCCCGGCCTCGAGCTGCTCGAATTGCCCGCCCAGCCCCGTTGCTGCGGCGCGGCCGGCCGCTACTTCATCGACCAGCCCGAGCGCGCCGACCGTCTGCGCAGCGAAAGGCTTGGACAAATCGTCGAACTGGCGCCGGACTGGACCCTGAGCACGAATGTCGGCTGCCGCATCTTTCTTGGCAACGGCTTGCGCCAGACCGGTTCGAAGGTTCCAATCCTGCATCCGCTGACCCTGCTCGCCCGACAACTGGAGTTCGCCCAACCATGATGCCGCGCCCGCTGTCCCGCCTGGACCGTGTCCTGGTCGAAATCGAACGTGCCCTGGGCACGGCGCTGGATTCGCAGCCGGCCGCAAGTCGGCCCTCGCCTTCGGCCAATCTGGACGAGTCGGACCTTGACGACGCCGAACGCCGGCACGCGGCCGGACTCATGCGCGTCAACCATGTCGGCGAGGTCTGCGCACAGGCCTTGTATTCCGGGCAGGCTGCCGTGGCACGCGATGCGCAGGTCCGGCATCAGCTGCTTGAGGCCGCTTCCGAGGAGACCGACCACCTGGCCTGGTGTGGCGAGCGCCTTGAGCAACTCGGCGATCGACCGAGCCTGCTCAATCCGCTCTGGTATGGCGGTGCCTACGCGATAGGCGCCGCGGCCGGGCTGGTCAGCGATCGCCTCAGCCTCGGTTTCGTCGTCGAGACCGAGCGCCAGGTCGAAGCCCATCTCGAAGGCCACCTGAGCAAGCTGCCGGAATCCGACCGGCGCAGCCGGGCGATTGTCAGCCAGATGAAGGAAGACGAGGCCCGCCATGCCGATCAGGCTCTGGCCGCCGGCGGCGCTGCCCTGCCGGAGCCGGTCAGGCGCGCAATGCGCTTCGCCGCGAATGTGATGCGTGCGGTGGCTTACAGGATCTAGGGATTGGGGATTGGGGATTCGGAAAGGCCCGCCCATGGCTGGCTGGTCGTTCCTCGCACCAGTCCGCGAATTCAGGAGTCGGACTCACGACGGCGCCGGCGAAACGACGACCTGCGTTTCCCAATCCCGAATCCCGAATCACGGCCTTCAGAGCAGATTGCGGCCGTGGAACAGTTCCTCGATTTCGCGGCGCAGCAGGGAGCCGATGCGCTGGCGCTCCTTGTATGAAAGATCGTCGGAGTGCGCTTCGAACAGGTAGTTGTCGAGATTGAAGTCTCGAATGTGCATCTTCGTGTGGAACATGTTTTCCTGATACACGTTGACGTCGAACATGTCGTACTTCTGGCGAATGTGCTTGGCCAGATACTCCTGCACCGAGTTGATGCGGTGATCCATGTAGTGCTTGCGGCCCTTCACGTCGCGCGTGAATCCACGCACGCGGTAGTCGGCGATCACGATGTCCGACTCGAAACTGTCGATCAGGAAGTTCAGCGCCTTGAGCGGCGAAATCACGCCACAGGTAGCGACGTCGATATCGGCACGGAATGTCGCGATTCCGTTGTGTGGGTGAGTTTCCGGATACGTGTGAACGGTAATGTGGCTCTTGTCCAGATGCGCAACCACGGCACCGGAAATCGTGTCGCGGCCGAGCTTCTCGACGACCGGCTCTTCGGAGATCAGGATGGTGACGCTGGCGCCCTGCGGGTCGTAGTCCTGGCGGGCGACGTTGAGGATGTTCGCACCGATGATATCGGCCACGTCGGTCAGGATCGTGGTCAGGCGCTCGGCGTTGTAGGCCTCGTCGATGTATTCGATATAGCGCTGGCGCTGGTCTTCCGACACCGCATAGCAGATGTCGTAGATGTTGAAGCTCAACGCCTTTGTCAGGTTGTTGAAGCCTTGCAGACGCAAACGGGGAATGGGTTTGACCACCGAATAGTTCTCCAGCCCGGACCCCGGGGAAACGGCGCGCATTATGGGCCAATAACCCAGGTGAATAAACCTTCGCCTCCGCGAGCCCGAATTCGACCTCGCATGAATGTCGGTCCCGAGCCCCGGAATCAGGGCGGGTGGGGCGCTTCCGGCGCAGGCGCCCGGCCGCTCCGGACGCTCGCATGCCAGCCCGGTTTCTGTGTCGCCTGTCGCGATCAGGCAGACTGAAGTCGACGCTCGACCGGAATCGCCCCCTTGCGAAGGCGTCAAAAGCGCGTTGCCGACATCTGAAGGCCAAATTGCAATAAGATTGGTGACAAGCTGCGAATCAGGGGCGCAGTCGATGGAATTTTCCAACCGGTTATGCGCTGCGTAATCGGCGCCATGGGAGAAAATTGCGTGAAAATGGCAGATTTTCGATACACCCTGCAACGTAATGTTTCAAAGGTGCAGGCACCACCGTCGCTGATCCCGGATCGGGAGGCGATGGAGAAGTTCCTTGGCATGTGTCATCGCCGACGCTATCCGAACAAGACCGCAATTATCCGGCCTGGTGATTCCGCCAATATCCTCTACTACGTCATCGACGGCTCGCTGACGGTTTCCTCGGAAGACGAGGAAGGTCGCGAGTTGATCCTCACCTATCTCAACCGAGGCGAATTCATCGGTGAAATGGGACTCTTCGTCGAGACACCGCGGCGCGAAGTCATGGTGCGTACGCGCACGCCCTGCGAACTGGCCGAGATCGGCTACGAGCGCATGTTCAACCTGTTCGAAGGCCCGCTCAAGGAGGAGTGCCCGAAGATCCTGTTCGCAATCGGCTCGCAGTTGACCAATCGACTGCTGCACACCAGCCGCAAGGTCAGCCGCCTGGCGTTCATGGATGTCACCGGCCGGGTCGGCAAGACCCTGATCGACCTGACCAACGAGCCCGATGCAATGACCCACCCGCTGGGAACGCAGATCCGCATTTCGCGTCAGGAAATCAGCCGCATCGTGGGATGCTCGCGCGAGATGGTCGGGCGCGTGCTCAAGCAGCTTGAAGAGCAGCGCATGATCGATGTATCGGGCAAGACGATCGTCGTGCTGGGTCGCCGCGCCGAACCGCAATAGCGCGGACTGCAAGCCCGGCTCAGAACCAGTTGACCTGCCTGGCGTCCCGCCCCAGCGCCTGGCGGACGCGCAGGGCCGTATGCGCGTCGGCATTGACCAGCACCGCTTCGCGCGCACGCTTCAGCATCGGGATGTCGCGCGCCGAATCGCTGTAGGCCAGGTCCCATGGCTCCTCGATGCCGCGCAGTGCAATCTGCGCGGGCTTCACCGAGCCAATGTTGTGCACGCGTTTGCGCATGCCGAGCCGGCCAGGGCGCAGTTGCGAAGCGATGATCTCGAGATCCGGCAGGCCGATTGCGTCAAAGATGGCCCGAACCAGACTTTCCTCGCAGCCGGTGACGATGATGACGCGATCACCCTCGACGATGTGACGGCGCATCGCGCTGATTCCTTCGCGAATGAAGATGCGTGGCATGCCGACGAGGTCGCGAGCGAAGTCGCGTGCCAGCGCCTCGAAGCGGGATGCGCCGACCCCGAGCAGGCTGATGCGCACGAAGACGCCAAGGATCGGCATGCGCAACGCGCGAATGGCGTAAAAGGGCAGCAGCAGCGGAAACACGATCAGTGCGATCGACAGCCGCCACCACGATGCTTTCAGGCGCGCGCGGACAAACCGCGAAAACGCGTCACCGCGCATGAGCACGCCGTCGAAGTCGAACAGGACGACACGCGCGCCCTTCTCTGTCGCGAGCGCGCTCGCGATCTCTCCCACTCGCGCGTCCATCAGGCGCTGAAGAACAACTGCTTGAGCGCGGCGCCGGGATCGGCGGCACGCATGAAGGTCTCGCCGACCAGGAACGCATCGATACCGACTCCACGCAACCGCGCTACTTCGGCCGGCGTCGCGATGCCGCTCTCGCTGACCAGCAGGCGGTCCTGTGGCGCGCGTGCGCGCAGATTCACGCTGGTCTCGAGAGAGACCTCGAAGCTTCTGAGATTGCGGTTGTTGATGCCAATCAACGGCGCGGGCACTTCGAGCGCACGACCGAGTTCTTCCTCGTCGTGTACCTCGACAAGCACATCCAGATCCAGCTCGGCAGCGAGAAGGCTCAAGTCGAGAAGGGAGGCGTCGTCCAGCGCCGCCACGATCAGCAGGATGCAGTCGGCACCGATCGCGCGCGCTTCATAGACCTGGTACGGGTCGATCGTGAAGTCCTTGCGCAGGACCGGCAGCGAACACGCCGACCGCGCCTGACGCAGGTAGTCCTCATGCCCCAGGAAAAAGTCGGCATCGGTCAGCACCGACAGGCAGGCGGCACCGCCCTGCTCGTAGCTGCGCGCGATGTCGGCAGGATGAAATGCCTCGCGAATCACGCCCTTGCTCGGACTGGCCTTCTTGATCTCGGCGATCACCGCAGGCTGGCCGGCTTCGATCCTCGACTCGATGGCCGCAGCGAATCCACGCGTGTCGGGCAGCTCGGCGACGCGCGCCATCAACTCGTTCAGACTGAGCCTGGCGTTGCGCTCGGTGATTTCCTCGACCTTGCGGGCAAGAATGCGGTCCAGAATGTCGCTCATCGGTTCCCCTGCTCCAAAATGCATACCTGTAGGAAGCGGCTTCAGCCGCGGTGCTCGTGCCATGTATATCCAACGATGCCCATCGCATCCAAGGTCCGTCCGTGACCCGGTCGAAAAGCCGCGCCCTACATGGATTTTTTCCCGGCCAGTTGCCGCGTCGTGCGCACGAAATTTTCCAGCTTCGCCCGCGCCGCACCGCTTTCGATGGCATTTCGGGCCAGCTCGATGCCCTCGGCGATCGAGCCGGCCGCATTCGCCGCATACAGCGCCGCGCCGGCATTCAGGCTGACAATGTCACGGGCCGCGCCGGGCCGGTTTTCCAGCGCCTCGAGCACGCGCTCGCGCGACTGGTCGGCATTCTCGACGCGCAGCTGCGCGCCGGATGCCGTTGCAAACCCGAACTGTTCGGGATGCACTTCGTACTCGTTGACGACGCCATTGCGCAACTCGCCCACCAGGGTCGCCGCACCCAGAGATATTTCGTCCATGCCGTCCTTGCCCCAGACCACGAGTGCGTGCTTCGCGCCGAGCTGCCTGAGTACTCGCACAAGGATGCCGACCAGATCGGGATGGAAAACGCCGAGCAGGATATTCGGTGCTCCGGCCGGATTGGTCAGCGGCCCGAGTATGTTGAACAGCGTGCGCACGCCCATTTCCCGGCGCACCGGGGCAACCGCCTTCATGGCCGGATGATGGATCGGCGCAAACATGAATCCGATGCCGACCCGCTCGATACATTGCGCCACCTGGGTGGGCTGCAATTCGATCGCCGCACCGAGCGCCTCGAGCACGTCGGCACTGCCGGACTTCGAGGAAACGCTGCGGTTGCCGTGCTTGGCCACGCGTGCGCCCGCTGCCGCGACGACGAACATGCTGGCCGTCGAAATGTTGAAACTGTTGCCGCCATCTCCACCGGTGCCGACGATATCCACGAAATTTTCGCGATCGGCCACGACGACCGGCGCAGCCAGCTCACGCATGACCTCGGCAGCGGCACTGATCTCGCCAATGCTTTCCTTCTTCACGCGTAAACCGGTCAGGATTGCCGCGATCATGGCGTCGGACACCTCCCCACGCATGATCTGACGCATCAGGTCGACCATCTCGTCCGGAAAGATCTCGCGATGTTCGATCGCGCGCTGCAGGGCCTGTTGTGGCGTTATCGACATGTCGGTTTCGTCTCTATCGCTTCCGCAGGAGCGTCTTCAGGCGCGATGCTTTTCCGGAGCGCATCGTCGAAGGGCTTCGCGCCTGACGGCGCTCCTGCGCCGGTGCCGGCGAATGCGTAGATGTTGCGCGCGCTCATCGATTCAGAAAATTCTTCAACAACGCATGCCCATGCTGGGTCAGGATCGACTCGGGGTGGAACTGCACGCCTTCAACGTCGAGATCGCGATGACGGAATCCCATGATCTCGTCGCGGCTGCCGTCGGCGTTTTCGGTCCAGGCGGTGACTTCGAGGCAATCGGGCAGCGAATCCTTCTCGACGACGAGCGAATGATAGCGGGTCGCCTCGAACGGATTGGGAAGATCCCGAAACACACCCTTGCCGGTGTGATGGATCATCGAGGTCTTGCCATGCATGATCTGGCGCGCACGCACGACCTTGCCACCGAAGGCCTGGCCGATCGCCTGGTGGCCCAGGCAGACCCCGAAGATGGGAACCTCCGCGGAAAGCTGCTTCAGCACCTCGAGCGAGACACCTGCTTCATTGGGCGTGCACGGGCCGGGAGAGATGACGATGGTGGTCGGATTCAAAGCCGCAATCTCGGCGGCAGTCAGCTCGTCATTGCGTATGACCTTCACCTCCTCACCGAGCTCGCCGAAGTACTGGACGAGGTTGAAGGTGAAGCTGTCGTAGTTGTCGATCATCAGCAACATGGCAGGGCCCGGAATTTCTGGTGGACTGTAGCGTTTACTTGGGAATTGGATCGCGAAGTGGATCGGGGTGCTGGCCCGAAATGAGATCCATGGTGGCTACATGGATCGATTGAGGGCCAAGTTCAGCGCCGCGAGACCGAGCGAGGCATTCCCGAAGTAAGCGTTGCAGTTCACCAATGACCGTGCGCGCCGCACAATCGCTTGCCGTCGGAAACGGCCGCCGATTGTATAGGTGATGCGGCCGCCACTCCATCTCGACATGCCCGCTAGCCGGGGATCAGGCCTGTAGTGGATCAGCGCAAGAGCCCGGAGCGGATTCGTCCAGGTTGCGGCCGGCTCATTCGTGTCCTCAGTCGCCGGCTGCGGCCTCTTCGCGGCCCTGCTGTCGAATGAGCGCTTCCTGACGCGCATCCTCGATCGACCACAGCACCATGTCGACATCGGCGGTGTGCTCGTCGAACACGAACTTGCCGGTCAATTCGTGATCGGGTCGCAAGTCGCCCTTTTCGAACAGGGCCCACATTTCCTCGCCAAAATGCAGGTCCTTGAGCTCCGGGGCATAGGCGCCCAGACAGCGTCGCAGGTTGTGCACATCGCGCAGCAGCATGGCGCGCGCCGAATTGTTGCCGGTGGCGTTGATCACCTGCGGAAAATCGATCAGCACCGGACCCTCGGCGTCGACCAGAACGTTGTAGCCCGAGAGGTCTCCATGGATCAGGCCCAGGCACAGCATGCGCACCACGTCGCGGATCAGGGCCGCGTGCATGTCGCGCGCCTGTTGGGGCTCGAGGTCGATGTCGTCGAGCCGCGGCGCGCTGCGTCCTTCCGCATCGCAGACCAGTTCCATCAGCAACACGCCGTTGGTGTAGTTGACTGGCCGGGGTACGCGCAGGCCAGCCCCGTACAACTGATAGAGGACATCGACTTCGGTGTTCTTCCAGGCCGCTTCCTGCTCGCGCTTGCCAAACTTGCTGGCCTTGCCGACCGCCCGCGCCTTGCGGCTGCCTCGCAGCTTGCGTCCTTCCTCATACTGCACGCGCGCCTGGAAGCTGCGCTGACCCATGTCCTTGTAGACCTTGGCGCACAACACCTCATCACCGCGTCGGACCACGTAGACCGCGGCCTCCTTGCCACTCTTCAGCGGCCGCAGGACGGCATCGATCACGCCATCATCGATCAGCGGCTGCAAGCCCGCGGGGATTTTCATTTGGCGACGGATCGTCCTTCCAGGAACATGCAGTTTGACTGTGCGGATGCCGATCCGCAATTGACCGGCCTGGCCGTGCAGCAGTGGACCGGGCACGGCTCGACC
>NZ_JAWLAR010000016.1:0-104498 GCF_041395345.1 Dokdonella sp.
CCTGCGCTCGCGACACTCGCACATCCCTGTGCTTCGCAACGCAGGAGCAGTTGCCGAGACGGCCGGTCCGTCTGCGCCAGCGCGCCGCAATCTGCACGCAGACAGACGTCGTGACGGTTGGCTGGAACCTGCTCCTGCGTTTCCTGCACTTCGGCCATCCATGGCCGTCGCGCCACTTGTTCAGCGTTGCCCTAGGGGGTGTCGATTCTTGCGGACTGTCTGGTGGCGCCCGGGACGTTCCACCCTCCCGCAGGCACCCCGAGTTTCGAAATGGACGATTCGACCGCCGGCTCCCGAAAATGACCACGAAGGCAGTAAGCTTCGGTGATCGAAACTCCGGAATCCAGAATGGCTCAATTCAATACGCTTGCTCGCCTGCAGTCCAGCAAGGCCGCTCTCGAAAAGTCGCGCCTGCAGGTTGAACCCCTGCCACCGTTGCAGGAGGGCGAGATCACTCTGCAGATTGAGCGATTTTCAATCACGACCAACAATGTGACGTATCTGACTTTTGGAGAGGCGCCACTGCACTACTGGTCGTTTTTTCCGACAGGCGACTCGGACCATGCGCACATGCCGGTGTGGGGTTTTGCCGACGTGGTCGAGTCCACGGTATCGGGGATCGAATGCGGCGAGCGCTTCTACGGGTTTTTCCCGATCGCCACTCTTCTGCGCATGCGCCCCGAGCGGATCAATGCGCGAGGTTTCTTCGATGCGATGCCGCATCGACTGCCACTGACCTCTGCCTACAACTTCTACACACGATGCAGTGCCGATCCTGCGTACTCGCAGGATCTGGAGAACTATCTGGCCCTGTTGCGCCCACTGTTTGTGACGTCGTGGATGCTGGCCGACTATCTGCAGGACAACCAGTTTTTCGGGGCCAGGCGGCTGGTGGTATCCAGTGCCTCCAGCAAGACGGCCTATGGTGCCGCGGCATGGTTGAGCGAGCACGCCGACGTGGAACTGGTGGCACTGACATCGGCGGCCAATCTGGAATTTGTCGACGCATTGGGCTGCTACGCGCAAACGTTTTCGTACGATCAGCTTGAAGAAATCGACAGCGACGGGGATACGCTTTACCTGGATTTTTCCGGAGATCCTGAACTGCGCTCCCGCATTCATCGTCATTTTGGCAATGCATTGGTCCACGACTGCCTTGTCGGGTTCACGCAAACCAGCGAGATGGTCTCTGCAGGGCAGCGTGAACTGTCCGGCCCGCCGCCAAAGTTCTTCTTTGCTCCAGAGCAAATCCGCAAACGCACGGCAGACTGGGGCCCGGCAGGCTTCAATGAGCGCTTTGCTGCAGCCGAGGGTGGTTTCATTGCGAAACTCAGCGACCCGGGCAACGACTGGATGAGAATTGTCGAGCACAACGGAATCGAGTCTGCGCAGGCATTGATAGCCGATCTTGTGGCGGGCCGAATGGATCCGCGCGCAGGTCATATCGTGCGTCTGGATGCAAACGGCAACTGACGCCCCGGGAGTGCCTGACAGCGGAGCCGGCAGCCATTGGCTTCAGATGCAAGAGCCATCGCAAGTCGGGAACCGAATCAGGGGTTTCGCTTGCCAGGTGGCTCGCTGACAGCGGAAACAGGATTCTTCTCTGCCGGGTTCGGTGCCTCCGGAACCATGGGAAGGTCGAGTTGATAGGGCGGCGCGAACCAGAACGGGATTTGATGGATCATTTCGGCGGTGTCGCCCGCCGCGATACCGTTTGTCCGCCTGGTGGCTGTCAATCGATGCGCACCGGGTTTGAGTCCATTCAGAGAAACGTATCCCTGAATTCCGCGCAAGCCAAGATCGCGTCGCTCGGCCGCAACAAAAGTCGAGGTATCTACCGGTACGTCATCGAGGCGAACAATCCACATTTCGGAGAGACAGCGCTGGCGATCCTCTGTCGTGTTTGCTCTTGCGCAGGTGCTGCGAATGATGTGGTTATCCCTGTCCGGCACATAGGGCAGGAAGACGCGCAGGTAGGAATCCGAAACCAGGTCGGACGGAATCATCGGTACGAAGAGAAGTCGATCTGCATCGGTGCGCAGGCTTTCATAGCTGGCCGATCGCAGCCCCGATTCGATGTTCGAATCGCTCATGTATTCGTAGTTCCCCAGTGGGGCAAACTCGCGCGCCAGACGTGGCTGGACAAGGCCGATCGCTATTGTTGAAAAGAGAATGACCATGAAGGCGAGCGAAAATGTTCGTCTTGGCAGATTCGATTCAAGTGACAGCTGGACAGGCAATACCAGACGTTGTGGCATCAGCGCGGATTGCACGGCAATCAGGAGACGCAGAAGCCGCCGCAGCCAGGTCGGTGGCATCGCGTCGGGCGGTCTCAAGTATGCTGAGCCTCGATCGAGTGCAACGATCAATAACGGTATGGTGATCAAGGAAAGCGCAAGCGTAGTGACGATCTGATCGGTAGTTCCTTCGTGTACCGAAAGCAGGTAACCGGCCAGCATGCCGAGCAGGATGACTCCTACAAGGAGCAGCCCCACCCACAGAACAGACAGGGCGATGAGACTGATCGTCGCAAAGATGATTGAGGCCGCCCTGTCTGCAGCATGGATTGAAGTCTCCAGATCGACAATGCGTTGCTGATAGTATTCACGGGTGATCGGACCGATATTGCGCAGGCTCTGCCAGCGGATGCCGCTGGGGAAGACCGCCTTGAGCCCGATCAGCCCGACCCAATAGGCACGCACCGCCAGGTGCAGCAGGAAGGCACCTGCCAAGGAATAGCTGAGGCCAATGGCCAGGGGAAAAGCCATCGTCACGACTGCGAGCCGGTCACCATCGAGGTGCAAGGCCAGTCCGACCCATCGATCGAGCAGCCAATTCGGCAGCGCGATCAGCGCCAGAAGGCTGATACCGGAGATGAGCAGCTCCAGCTCATCGGTGCGTTCGCGCAACTGCTCGAAGGCAACGCGGCGTGAAGGCGCCGGCTCCGGCCTTGAATCGGGCATGTCGTCGTGGTCTGCATCGCTCATCGCAGCTGTCCGAATGAAGTTCAAGCGGGCAGTGTAGCCAATGATCGACCGCTCGATCATCGTCTGGAGTGCCTGGCGAGTCGGTTTCCGACCAATCTCTGCTCGCGGTTGTCTTGATCTTCGTCCCGGTCTGGCGCAGTCCGCGCCAACAGTTTTGAAGATGCCAGCAGCGCCGCCCGCACGCAGCGTGTCGGGTATTGAGCAAAAGCAGCAGGTCGCCAGCATGAGCCCCGGTTGTCTACGCCGCGGGCCACTCCGATGCATCGATGGTTTCGCGGTAGGCATGGAACGTTGCGTAGCCCAGCCAGGGCATGATCAGGCCGAGACCCAGCAACCCGGTTGCGAATCCCAGCGCCGTCAACACGCACAGCATGAATGCCCATTCGAGCATGACCAGCTTGTTGCGAAGTACTGCATTGATGCTCGAGATGCATGCAGTGACCATGTCGACGTTGCGATCAGCGATCATGGGCAGGGAAAATGCCGCAATGGAAAATGTGAGCGCGGCGAAGATGGATCCGACTGCCGAGCCAACCAGCAGAAACTCGATGAACTGACCGGGATCGCCTTGCTGGTCTGGAAAGAATGCGGTCAGCATCATTCCGGACCGAGACCAGATCAGCACAATGACAAACTGGACAAGGGCGAATATGCCTGCGTGTCCCAGAACCCGGCGCACGATGATCATCGAGTCGGCTATTCCTGGTGATCGGTCATTCAGCAGGCAACGGCTGACAGCATAGAGGCCGACCCCGATCAGCGGAGCCACGTAGACGAAACCGGAGAGCAGGGTGGCCAGCAACGCAAAGCGGCCGAGCGACCACGCCAGCCAGGAGATCGCAGCACTGATCAGAACGATGACGAGACCAAAGAGCGCGCTCAAGCCGGGAGCGCGGCGCAGATCGCGCCAGCCCAGTTGCAGCCAGCGCCAGGGTGCAGAGAGATCGAGCTCGCGACAGGGGACCACAAACGGGCGCTGCGCCGGGTCGTTATCGGATTCCTGCTTTGCTGAAGACTCGGCCACGAACAACTACCTCGCTTCCGGAACAAGCCAGTCATATCGGATCGGACAGTCGCGAAAGTACAGGCGGCGCGTCGGCAGGGCAAGCGGGGCTGCTCCACCGACCGTTCCCGTCCCGGGTGAGTTGGGAGCGCCCTACTACAGGCTCGGTGCGAACGGTGTCTTCCCGTCGGGGCCGGATCCGCCATGCGCATGGTCTGTCAGCCTGCTCCGGATCTGATTCGGCGAGGAACAGGAGCTACTTCGCGGTATCTGCACGGGACTCACGCGACTGAGGTCGGATGCCGATACCTCAGGGCAACGCTAAACAAGTGGCGCAACCGTCACGACGTCTGTCTGCGTGCAGATCGCGGCGCGCTGACGCAGATGGACCGGCCGTCTCGGCAACTGCTCCTGCGTTGCTCTACCTCCTGCATCCATGCAGTCGCTTCAAGGCAGCGCAACAAGGAGCTGCGCGCTGACAGGCGTCGCCTGACCAATTGTTTCTTTACTGAAACAGGTGGCTTTCATAAGGCCCGCCAGCCGCACCGCGAGTCTTGCCAAGGCCACCCGCCTTCACTTCGCCTCGCAGCACGACTGGCAGACCTTCTGAATGCCACGACGGTTGTGCCACTTGGTCAGCGTTGCCCTAGTTCATCGACCAGTGCAGGTTGATGCCCACCGAGCGTTCGGGTGCATACGTCGACAGCTCGTCCGCGGTCGCGAAGTACAGTTCGTCGAAGGCATTCCTGATGAACACCTGCATGTTGAAGTTCGGCGTGAAGTAGTAGCGGAAATCCGCGTCGACGATATTGACCGAGTCGCGCTCCAGTTCCTCGAAACCCGGGCGGTCGAAAGCCCAGTTGTGCGTATAGCGCAGGCTGGCGTCCCAGTTCCCGGCCTTGTAGTGGGCCTCGATGTCCGCATTGACTGGCGGAATGCCATACAGCGGATCACCACTGCGCTCATCGGTGCCGCGCACGTAGGTGGCGGTCGTGCGCAGTGTCAGTGCGTCGGTGGGCATCCAGGACAGCGCAGCCTCGACGCCATGCAATTTGGCCTTGCCGACGTTGGTGTAGCCATTCAGATCCGGGGAGACTTCGATCAACTGGATCAGGTCATCGACATTGCTGCGCCACAGATGCGCTTCGCCCGACCAGTTGCCGGCGTTCAGGGAGTAGCCAAGGTCGATAGCCAGAGAGTATTCGGTACCGAGATCGGGATTCCCGAGGATCTCGCCCTGGGCGGTAACGCCGGTATAGAAACGCTCTTCAAGCGTCGGGAAGCGATATCCCGAGGCCACGTTCAGAGTGAATCGACTCCATCGCCCCGGTGTCCAGATTGCGCCTGCGGTGAACGCCGTTCCCGAATCGCTGGAACGGGCGGATGCCTGCTCCTGCTCGATCGAGGTCGTGCGTGCGCCAAATTCAAAGCCGAAATCGGAAGCGACACGCCAGTCGGTCAGGGCGAACAGGGACAGTGCATTCTCTTCGCCGTTCTTGAGCGAGTAGGTGCGGTTGTGAACGTTGCCCCTGGCGTCGTAGGCATCCACGTCCCGCCGGCCCAGATACTCCAGGCCGATGTTGTTGGTGAAGTCTCCGGTCACGAATGTCTGCTGGACGTTTCCGGCAAAATCCGTACTGCTGACTGCTGCAAATGTGTCAGGCGTGTTCGGTCGCTGGTTGTAGGTGCCGAGATACTGCTGGTGCGCATGCACGCTCGCTTCGAATCCGGAATCGTTGCGCAGGCGAATGCGGCCAAGGGTGTGGCTGTCTTCCGGGTAGGTCGTGTCTCGGGTTGGATAGCGAATATTCGACTTGCCGATGTTTTCCGTGCGCGAGGGCAACAGCAAAGCGTCGAGGTCAAAGCCGCCGAGCTGGGTGCGGAACTGCAAGGTTGCGCTCTCGCGGGTGTAGCCGGTATTGAGCGGGGTGCCATTCGGCGCTTCGCTGTCTCCCGCCCGGTGACGTGCAGCGGCAATGGAGAAGCTCTCCGAACCGGTAGCGCCCGCGATGATGGACTCATTGCCGGATGTGGCATAGCCCGCGTCTACTACGGTGGTATTGAACCAGCGCGGCTCTATTGAAATGGCACCGCCCAAGGCTCCGGCGCCGAAATGAACCACGGCGGGACCGCGCGTGGCGTTGATGTCGCCAAGCAGGATGGGTTCCGCGAACGCCACAGGAATTCCCGCACGGCGTTGCGCTGTAAGGGGCATGCCGCCGAACAGGATGAGAATTCCATTGGCACCGCTTCCGCGGATCGAGAAAGTCTCGAACAGGCCATTCTGGCCGGTGACGCCAATTCCAGGAATGCGAGTGACCAGATCCTGGAAATCCGCCGGGGCAGCGACCGCGTTTTCGTAGGTGATGACGTCGGTGGCCAGTGCAGACGGCCAGTCGTTGGCGGTTCCACGCGCAGTGACGCGAATCGCATCGGTCGTCCATGGCGTGTCCTGCATCAGAGGATCTCGGGAGGTCTGCAAATAGGCCTCCGCTTTCTCCTCTTCGCGAGCTTCCGCCTCATTGCCGGAGTTTTCCTGACCCAGCACGGGCATCGTGAACAGGATTGCGGTGCTGGTTGCGGCAGCCAGTGTGCTGCGCCGAAGAGCTGAAGACATGAGTGTTTTCCAGGATCGCCCGTATCCCGATCGGGATGGCAAGACTCCCGAGTCTAGTTAAAAGTCCGTGCGGCAAGATCCGCCGGGAGACGGATATCGTGATGGTCCTGCAGGCTCAATGGGATGAAAGGGGCGCCGAGGCAACGGCGAACCGGGGTCAGGTCGACTCCCGACCGGCTGCGTCCGCAGCCGCATGCCGTTCGACCCTGTTGCGGCCAAGATTCTTGGCGCGATAGAGCGCGCGATCGGCTGCATTGAAAAGTTCATCCAGGCTGGCAAAGGGGTGGTCACGGGTGCTCGACGTGCCCACGCTGATCGTTACACGCTCCTCGGACAGGCAGGACTCCTCGATCATGACGCGCAGCGACTCGGCCACCCGCATCGCTTCATTGCCATCCGTGCCTGGCAGTATCAGTGCAAACTCTTCGCCGCCGAAGCGGCAGACATGATCGCCGCGGCGTACGCCATTGCCGAGTTGTTCGGCGACCTTGCGCAGCACCTGATCGCCCCGGGCATGCCCGTGACGATCGTTGAACTGCTTGAAGTTGTCGATATCGACAACCAGCAGCGAGAGGGCGCCGTTGGTACGGCGCGCACGTTCGAACTCCGAAGCAGCCACTTCATCGAAGTGGCGACGGTTGGGTACGCGCGTCAGCGTATCGGTGCGACTCTGGCGCTGAAGCTCGCGAACCCGGCTGGCGAGAGCGAGGGAGAGAAGCACCATTTCAACCAGAGAACCGGCCTGGAATCCATTTTGCGTAAGCAGATTATGCGGCAGGAGGCCAAATACCTTGAGCATGTAGGCAAGAACGCCGACCAGCAGCATGGCCCAGGCGATCATGAAGAAGCGGGCAGGTTTGTAGCCCTTGACCAGGCCCAGCGTGCCCAGGAGCAGGATCAATGCGGTGACCGCGATCGTCAGCACCGAGATCGGCAGAATGAGAACCGCATACGGCACAAGAAAGGAGGCGAGGAGTCCGAGCACGGCCAGGCCTTGCGTAGCGATCGCAAGTCTGTCGAGCCTTGGGGCCATGCTTGCGCTGTCGAGGAACGTGCGAGTGAACTGCATGCCGAACACCAGCGTGAGCGACAACATCACCAGCAATGCCTGATTGGCCCAATTCGGGCTGTCTGGCCAGAGAAACTGGAAAGCCAGGCCGTTGTGAATGGCGAAGTAGAGCCCGTAGCTTGCCGCGTAGAGCAGGTAGTAGACGAATGCGCGATCGCGAACGACCAGGAAAATGAAGAAGTTGTACAGCACAAGCACGATGAAGCCGCCGTAGTAGGCGCCAAAGGCAAGCTGCTCTGTACTGAGTTTGGAAATCAGGCTGCTGGTGTCGTTCAGGCTGAGGCTCAGGTCGACCGGGCCGCCGGATTGCGCACGCAGATAAAAGGTGCGCTCGCTGCCAGCGGGCACCTCAAGGTCGAAGAGGAAGTCGCGATGATCGATTTCACGACTCGAGAATGGTGTGCGGTCGCCTGTCGCTATATGGCGCCAGCCGCCTTTGCCGTCCGGAGCCCAGAGATCGAGGTAATCGAGCAGCGGATAGTCTTCACGCAGCAGGACGTGGCGATCACCCGATGCAGGATTGGCCAGTGAGAAGCGTATCCACCAGGTGGAATGGGTAAAGCCGAAATTCGTGCCCACGGCAGGGGCCGGGCCAAAGGCGTCGGAGTTGCGGACCTGGTCAAGATCCAGCACGCCGCCGGGATCCTCAAGCACCTGCAGGTCGGGAATCGCGGTCATGTGCGACAAGTCGCGATCGACCCTCGTCGGCGGTTCGCCCGCAAACGCGGACGCTGCAATCGACAACATCAGCAGCACGAGCTGTATTCGCGTCCAGTGCCGGCACATTTCGCTGCTTCTGCTCCCCTGTGGCGGTCGCGTTGCCCTAGGGTAGCAGTCCGGGACGCCGGGATAGTCGGCTCGCTGCGATCCATGCCGGTTGAAGAAAACCGCCCCGCAACTGGCCAGGCTGCCGCTGTGCAATGCGGCAGCCTGGCGTTTCAGATCAGCGCCTTCCGCGGAAACCACCTCCACGGAACCCGCCCATGCCACCGCGGAAGCCGCCGCCGAACGCGCCACGATCGAAACCGCCGCCGCCAAAGCGCCCGCCATCGCCGAAGCCGCCGCCACCGCCGAAGCGGTCGCCACCGCCGAAGCCGCCGCCACGTTCGAAGCCGCGACTATTGGCGAGGTCATCGCGGACAACGCCACCATCGGCCGGCGAGTTCCGCGAAGGGCTCAGCAGCCCGTCGGAGCCGTGCTGCGACCAGCCACTGGAATCATGCTGGTAAACATTTCCGTTGTGGTCGACGTAGGTGCCGCTGTTTGAATGGATGATGCCGCCCGAGTTGAGTTCACCGGTATTGCGGTCGTAGCTGGCACCGCCGATGCCGGATACGTTTCCACCGGGCCCCTGCGAACGGAACGCGCCGCCGGCTACGGCAGAGTTGCGGTTGTAGGCGGCGCCGCCCGCTGCGGAGGTCAGGCGATCATTGCCCGGATTGAATGTCGTGCCACCGGCCCGTGCGGCGCCACTGCCGGTATAGGCATTGCGCACCGATGTCTCGCCGCCGGCGGACACGCGACCGGTGTTCGGATTGTAGGAAGTTCCGCGTGCGCGCGAACTGAGGTTGCCGGTGTAGGCGTTGTAGTTGCGTCCGCCCTGGACATAGCCTTGCGCGCCAGTTCGGCTGTTGTACGTGTTGCCGGCGAAACCGCGGCCGTAGTTGCCCGTCCACGGGTTGGCCCATGCCGCCCCTGTACCACTGACGACATGATTTCCCCAGCTGCCGTAGACATTGAAAGCGGCTGCGCCGGCCCAGACGCCGGGATAACCCCAATAGCCACCGCCCCAACCCCAGCCCCAGGCCGCAGCGTAGCCCCAGCCGAACGGGCCCCACCACGGGTAGTACCACGGGTTGTAGCCCCAGCCCCATGCAAAGCCCCATCCGGTGTACGGGCTCCAGCCAAACGCCGTTCCCAGTCCATAGGTTACCGGGCAGCCATACCAGTAGGTGCCGACCCAGGCGGTGCAGGAATAGCCGGTTCCGTAGACCACGACATTGTTGCTGACAACGGTTCCGTAGTAGCCCGGCGTGTAGCCGACGTAGACGTCATCACCCTTGCTGCCATAGACCTGGACATAGGTCACGTAGTGCAGGGGTGAGCTGGTCGGAATAGTGTAGATGGCGGCGGGCACGGTGTCGGTGACGGTCCAGGGTCCATTCGCGGTCGGTCCGCTGAACCAGGCGCCCTTGTCGACTGCGTAGTAGCTGTTCGAATTGATTTCGATGATGGCCGATGGTGAATTGACCGCATACCTGAGATCGGTGCCGCTGATCGATTCGAATCTGGGTGCGCCGTCGTAAGTTGCCTTGAAGTTCGCCTGCGAGCGATGGATCGTGGCAGTCTGCGGAATCGAGTTTGCGACCAGGGACTCCCTGGCTTCCGGCGTGCCAGGAATCGATGCAAGCACGGCGCTCTTCGGACTGTCAGAAGGAATCTGGGCGAAATCCGCCGGAAGCGAGTCGCCAGCCACGAAGCTCCATGGCCCCTTGCTGGATTCCGAGGTGAACCAGCGTCCCGATATCAGCACATACCAGGCATTGTCGGCGCTGCCGTCAATGAACACGTCCGCATTGGTGTTGTCCATGTACTGGAGTTGGGTATCCGGAATCGGCGTGAAGGTCGGCTCGCCGCTGGAGACGATCAACTCGGTGGGTGACGTCGCCACATACACGCCTGGGAACTTGCCTTCGGCCAGCCATTGCTTGATGTCGCCGTGCGGATGATCCATGACGTCGACCCGCTTCGCGCCTACCGCAGCGTGCATGGCGTCGGTGACCGCTTGAGGAACGGTTGCCGCTTCGACCCAGGGGCCTGCGAGTGCTGCAGAACTGGCCCAATGATCGGCGAAGCGCAGATAGAACGTGTCATCGGCGCGCAGCAGCAGCGACTTGGTGTTGATGACGCGCTCCACGCCTGCGCTTTCCGTCTTGCGCAAGGCCGGTTGGCCCTGGATGTTGACGAGGAAGGACGGATCAAAGGCGAAGATGATCGTTGGCGGCGAATTCTCGACGGGTTGATTGGCGGCCGCCTTGTTGTTCTTGATTGCGAGTGCCGCTTCCACATGATCGAGGCTGACAATCGTTGGAATGCCCGGGATGATCTTTCTGGCCAGTGCGAGGTATTTTTCCTGGTTGTCGGCATCGGTCGGGAATTTCGCTTGCTTGATGCGAAAATCGTCAAGCACCACTTCGCGCGATTCCTTGTCGGTTTCAGTGCGCGCCTCAAACCAGATGCCTCCGTAGGACAGCTTGTCCTGTGTCTTGCCGTCCTTGCCGGTGACCGTGCCGGTCTTGACCGCCATGGCCATGCGCCCACTGAGCCGGTTGCCGCTGAATGCGTCGACTTGCGGGTAGTAGAGCGTGAACGAGGTTCCGTCTATCGTGTACTGGTGTGGCCAGGGGCGATCGTCAATCGTCCTTGGAGCACCGTCGGCGGACTGGGCCAGGATTGTCGTGGAAAACAGCAGTCCACAGAGCAGGATCAGGCAACGGGTGAACAGTGGATTCGCCAGCGAACGCATGAATCAGACCTCCTTGATGGAAACCGGACCGGGTCAACGACGATGCCAGCCAGGATCCAGGCAGGGCCCGCCGATTGATCGCATTTGTCGCAAAATTCTAGCATGTGGAGTAGCGAGTCTGCGGCCAATTCTCGAGGTCGCGCAGGCGCTCGAACTGGCAGGTTTGGAAACGAAGATCATTGATTTGTGACGGCCCCGTAACATTGCGTGCCGCATGCGCCTGGCTGCTCGCGAAGGGGGTCTCGGTCCCGTTATCGTCCAATCTGAATTGGAAGCGGGCTCCACCGGCTCGGATCAGTCTCTGCCTTCATCAGGGGAGCGTGTCTCCTGGCGATTCACGATTCCGGGTGTAGCGGAGCAGGAGCGGCTGCGAGACAGGTCGACTCTCCCTCGCGTGCCACCCGATAGCCGCGTTTGCGGATGGCCTTGCTGGCGGCCGAGTCGGCGTAGCGAGCCGGATTCGAATGATTCAGATGGATGAAGCGTACCTTGCTGCGCTGCTCGGAGGGCAGGGCGTCAAACTGCTCCATCATCGCCGCGATGCGCGGATGCGGGATGGCCGACATGTCGCGGCCGGGCAGCTCATTGTCATCGTAGAAGGTCGCGTCCAGATAGGCCACGTCGTGGCGGAGGATCTGATCCTCGATGCTCTGGCCATACTCGTCCTGCCAGCGTGCCCAACTGTCGATATCCGGAATGAACAGCACGGCGGCGCCTGGTCCCTCGATGCTGAATCCGACTGTCTCGGAATATTCGTCGCGATGCGGCACCCGATGCGGAATGACCCGGAGCGCTTCGCCCAGGGATACCGCGACATTGTCCTGCATGGGTCGAAGCGTGATGTTTCCGAAGCTTGCCAACTGTTGCCAGGGGCCGTTGTTCTTCAGGAAGGCGAGCATGCGCGGCATCGCATGGACTGGTACGCCGCTCGCTCCAGCCGATTCGTGGCCAAGGAACATCAAGCCGGCATAGTGGCCGATATGCGCATGGGTCAGGAAAATACCGTCAATGGCCAATCCCGCGGTCGTGCCCGCTGCGTGCAGATCGAGTCGCTGCAGTTGCTGTCTGAGGTCGGGCGTGGCCTCGAACAGGTAGCGCTTGCCGCTACGATGGTCGAGCAGGGCCAGAGAAGTGGCCAGCCTCGCGTATTCGGGCCGCAAGTTGGCATGATCGTCCCATGCGGAATCGCTGCGCTGTCCGATTTGCGGGATGCCGGCATCCTGCGCAATCCCCAGGACGAGAATCTCGACCGCGCATCGCGATGGTGGTGTTGCATCCTGCTTCGTGTTCGCCAGGGCGACAGGTGCGAGCAGGAACGCAAGCAGTGTTGCTGTTGCACGGCAAAGCCGCATGCGTGAATGCCTCCGAGACGCCACGTCCCAGTATGCCGCATTCGCGTCAGCGGCGAAGTCGTCCGTCATTCCCGATTCGGATACAGTCTTCATGCTGGAAGCCGCCGGCATCCCACCCTGGGCGCTGATCGCATGAAAGCAATAACCTACGCACGCTACGGGCCACCTTCGGTATTGCAAACGCAGGATGTGCCGGATCCCCAGCCCGGAGTGAACGATATTCTGATCCGCGTGCGGGCGGCTGAGGCGACCAAGTCCGACTGCGAGATGCGCAGTTTCAAGTTCTCGGTGAAGTGGTTCTGGCTGCCATTGCGAATCGCGCTCGGCATTCGCAGGCCGCGACGCCAGATACTGGGTGGCTATTTTTCCGGAGAGATCGTTGCATGCGGAAGCGGCGTTGCCAACTTCTCGCCTGGACAGGCCGTGTTCGGGGCGACCGGTTTGGCAATGGGGGCCTACGCCGAATATCTTGTCTTGCCCGCGACCTCCACGATTTCACCGAAACCATCGAGCATGAGCTTTGCCGACGCGGCAGCAGTACCTCTGGGGGGTCTGAACGCGCTGCACTTCATGCGTCTGGCGAAAATCAGGCCAGGAGAGAAAGTGCTGGTTCTTGGTGCAGGCGGCAGCATCGGCTTGCATGGTATCCAGATAGCAAAGGCCATGGGTGCCCAGGTCACGGCAGTCGACAGCACGGCCAAGGAAATCCTGTGCAGAAGATCGGGCGCGGATCATTACATTGATTACCTTCGCGAAGATCCTTTTCAGTCAGACGGACTCTACGACGTGATCTTCGACATGGTGCCATCGGGCGCCTATGCCGATCGCATGCGGGTTCTGGCCCCGGGCGGGCGCTATCTGTCGGGAAATCCGCGACTCTCGGTCATGCTGCGTTCGCTTTTCACCCATCTGTTCTCGAGCAGGACAGCGAGTTTTGCTTTCGCCCGCGAGTCGATTGCGGAGTTGCGAGAACTGACGAAGTTGATAGAGGAGGGGCGGATCCGGTCCATTGTCGATCGCGTCTTTCCCATGGATCAGGCGGCCGAAGCGCATCGTCTCGTTGAAACCGAACAGCGACTTGGTGCCATCGTGATAGCCATGGACGATGCGATCGACTCATGAGAAGTGACGGCCAGGGGGCCCGGGGCAGTTCCGCTCGACACGGAGGTTTCGCGATGATGTGGTCGATGACTTGCCCGGTGTCCCGCTTCGCCGCAAAATGCCGCGCCCATTTGCGGCACAATCCCTCTGGCGCCTCCTGTGTGGCCCGTATCGGAGTCAAGCATGCCCGGACCAGCCTTCCTTGTCGCTATCCTGTTGTTTTCCGCCAGTGCATCGGCGGCCGAGATTGCGTTGAGCAACCCCGATTTCGAAGAGCCGATGGTCGGTAAGCGGATTCCGGGGTGGTCACGAACCCAGCATGCCGGCGTGCGCGCCTATGAAATTGCCACCGACACAGAGAGTTTTGCGAAAGGCAAATCCAGCATCCGGATGCTGCGAACGACCGAACAGGCTTATGGATTGATCTCGCAGCAAGTGGAAACTCCTGATCTGGGCGGCAAGCCGGTTGAGCTGATCGCGGCACTCAAGGGCAAGGATGTCGGGAAAAAGGGTTGGGTGATGGTGCTGACCTTCAATCACCACAGCAACATCCTCGACCAGGTGCGAGCGGAGCCGGTCACGGGCGACAGCGAATGGACCGACGTCGTCATCAGAAAGACCGCGCCACCGGCCACGAGTCATATAGAGATTGGCTTCATGCTGCTGGACGGCGGTGCCGGCTGGGCTGACAACGTTCGGTTGCGCACGACCGAGGGCGAAGGCAGTTCGGTCCAAGCAGATGAAATGGCCCCGGAAGATTCCGCGGACGGTTAAGGACAGGCTGCGTCTGCCCAGCCGGACGTGCCACGCAGGCATCAAGCCGGCCAGACGGTATCCGTCGGAAAGTGGAAGCGGGATTGTGCAAGGGCATCCGCTCGCTGATCTGGTTTCAGGCATTGAGATGCCTTGCCGCTTGCAGCATGCGGCGACCTCTCCCATGAATTGATTTCCAGCGTCGCTGCCACGGCCGTTCGTTCTGCCGGAGCAATCGGCTCGGTCGCCGGGACTAGGTCTGCCTGCGGTATCAGGCTCGATCGACAATTGCGATAAAGGCCTCTTGGCCGGCGCCCTCGGGGGGCGCCGGAATTCACCAGGGGGAACACATGAATTTGCCTGCTGTTTCGAAAGGTCTGCTTTCGGTTCTGATAGCCAATGCCCTGGTCGGCCCGGCTTTCGCACAGACCAGCGCCGAGTCGACGGATACCGGCGAGGACAAGACCGAACTGCCAAAGATCGAGGTCCGGGAAAGGCGTCCACAGGACGACACGCGCCCCAAATTGCAATACATCATGAAGGAGGTTGATGGGCCCCTGATCACGGTGACCAAGAAGACCTCGATCACGAAGCTGGATACCGTTCCGACGGTAATGGACAACAACTTGCGGGCACTATTCTCGCAAACGCCCGGCTTGTTCGTGTCCGAGCAGCAATCGCCTGGCCAGGCCAATCTGAGCTATCGCGGTATTGGCAATCCACAGGAATCCGAATTCGTGACCGTGATGCTGGATGGCATTCCGTTGCTCTCGGACTGGATCGGTTATCCAACGGTTTACATCTTGCCCTGGCCCCAGCAGATCTCCGAAGTGCAGCTGATTCGGGGCGGCAACTCCCTGCTGTACGGCCCCGAACCACCGCCGGTAGTAAACATGATCAGTCGCAAGCCGGTGACTGATCGTGCCCTTGCCGGCTATGTGGAAGCGGCCGTCGGCAGCAACGGGCTATTCAGTTCGTTCAACCAGATTTCGGGTACCTCCGGAAACTGGGACTATCTCGTCGATGTCAATTATCGAAAGGGTGATGGCGAGCGCGAGAATGGCGATTCGAACCTCGGCGGCGCGGATTTCCATCTGGGTTACAGCTCCGGTGATTCAGCCCATACATCGCTGGATTTGCATGCGTGGCAACTCGAGACCGGTGATCCGGGCAAACTCAGCTACCCTCAGTTCATTGCAGATCCGGACCAGACCACCACGCCCTACAATCGCTTGTGGACCGATCGATACGTGCTGGCTCTGACCGACGACCGATTCTTCGGCGAAGATACCGAAGTCGTGACCAAACTCTGGGGCGGTTACCAGGACAACGCCTCGCGCTCGCAGGCGCGCGGTCCGGCGCCGACATCCTCAACCGTGCAGGATGACCAGTTCCGCTTCTACGGCATCGATGCGCGGGTGCTGCATCGATGGGGCAGGGGCAATGCACTGACTGCCGGTACAACGCTCTATCACTCGGATGCGCCGTTTCGCCAGTTCACCGCCGATGGCCTGACGCCCGGTCGCTACGATCGCTGGGGCGTTCCCTGCGCGACGCCGGCCTCTACCGATTGCGCGCGATTGCGCCAGAGCCGCTCCTCGGACTACTTCGCCGTGTTCGCCGAAAATGTCTTCCGCTTTCCCGGGGGCTGGCATTTCGTGCCGTCCGTGCGCATCGAGCACGAGAAGATCGATGTCGATGAAACGATCAAGCCGCCCAACCTGTCGCGGGGCCTCGTCGATCGCTCGGTCAAGCACAACGTGCCGCTGTTCGGACTTGGATTCGGCAATGACTTTGGTCGCGGCAACGAGACCTATTTCAATGTCTCGCAGGGGTGGCGCCCGGTTCGCTACTTCGATATTGGATCGCCGTTCGGCAACACATCGCCGGACCCGATCAACGATCCCGATCCGACCCACGTGCTTTCGTGGGAAGCCGGTGTACATGGCACGCCTGCAAACGGACTGTTCTATGACGTGAGCCTGTTTCTGGTCGACGTCAAGGATCGCATCGAATCGCAGCAGATTCCCGGCGCGCCCCCGGGAAACACGATCAATGCCAATACCGGCGATACGCGCAGCCAGGGTTTTGAGGGGCAGATCGACTACGACTTCCTCGCAGCGATGGACCCATCGAGTTCACGCCACCTCACCCTGTTCGCCAACCTGAGTCTCCTCGACTCGAAGTTCACGGCATCGGACAAGGGCTATAAGGGAAACAAGACTTCGTTCGCGCCGGATTATCTGGCCCGCTTCGGCATCACCTATCGCGAGGACAACAAGTTCAAGTTCGCGTTCTCGGTGGTGTCTGTGGACGACCAGTACTGGCAGGATTCGAATCTTGCGCTTGGCGAGCCGGGCGACAGCAACTATATCCCGGCCAAGGTTCCTTCCTACACGGTGGGCGACATTTCCGCGGACTGGTGGGTCACTCCGGCTGTTCGCCTGACCGGCGGGATCTACAACATCACCGACAAGACCTACTACGCCCGCGTCTTCGGTGGAGGACTGGATCCTGCCAGCGGTCGCAACTACTACGTGGGTGCATCCTGGGAATTCTGAGCCAGGGCTGAGGCGCATCGGATGCGCGTTCACGGGAGCGCGGCTTTCGTCGCTCCCGTGACACTCTGCCGGCAACTGCCACGCGCGGCATGCCGGCAGTTGAGCCGGACCGGGCAGGATGGCAAGCCTGCAGATTAGCGCGTCAGCCGCTCCCCGGAGCCGATGCCGATTCGACGCAACATGGCGGTTGCATCCTGGACAGTCAGTCCGCTCTCGCGAACCCTGTCCTTGGGCATGAAGAACAGCGACCCGGACAACGGCGACGGCGCGCCGGGCACGAACACTGCCAGATCACCATTCTTCAGCGTGTCGGTGACAAAGCCGATCTGCCATGCGTCCTCGATCCGGACCAGTACCGCATGCGCGGTTGAACTGCGTTCCAGAGAAGACATGCCCTGGGTCATGTCGCCGACCATGCCGCGGTACATCGTGTAGCCGGGCATGCGTGAAAGGATCACGGTTTCAATCCATCCGACCAGACGTTGCGCCCCCGATGTGCGTGCGATGATGCCGGCGATGATCGACAACACCACCAGGCACAGGATCGCGACGATCGTGTCTCCGGGAACGCCGAACATGGGGACGTCCGGCAGATGGGTCACGACCGGCTTGATCAACCTGCGCGCGATTACAAACCCCTTTTCGAGTATGACGATCAGGAGCACGACCGGGACCAGGAAAAGCAGGCCACCGATGATTGTGGTCCTGAGGAACTTGAGCAAGCCGTTCATGGATCCTCCGGGTATCGCAAAGTGGAGACTGGAATTGATCGCTACCGCCGGCCCAATTGCGAGCGCCTCCATTGTGCGCCGCCGCAAAAGCTGCTGCCAATGAGCGTCGATCAGCGATGGCCACAGGATCATCATGAAGATCCGGATACAGGACGCCGCGACGTCATCCTGGCGCGTTCCAGGCCAGGCTTCTCGCAGGTGCACATTGTCCTGAAGGCAGATTGTGCATGACAGGCCCGGCTCCCGATAGTATCTTCACGAGTGCGGTATTCCGTTTCGACAAACCCAGGGAGACGTGCACATGAGAAGAATCACTCAGGCGCTGTCCGCAAGCTTGTGTCTGGCATTCGCCAGCATGGCATTTGCGCCGCAGGCGTCAGCGCAGGCATCCAAGCCGAACATTCTGGTGATATGGGGCGATGACATCGGGCAGTGGAACATCAGTCACAACAGTCGCGGCATGATGGGCTACCACACGCCGAATATCGACCGGATCGCAAACGAAGGCATTGCATTTACCGATTACTACGGACAGCAAAGCTGCACGGCAGGCCGTGCCGCATTCATCGGCGGCAGCGTACCCGTGCGCAGTGGCATGACCAAGGTGGGGCTGCCCAGTGCCGCCGAGGGTTGGCAGAAGAGTGACGTAACCATGGCCACCGTCCTCAAGAGCCAGGGATATGCGACCGGCCAGTTCGGAAAGAACCACCAGGGCGATCGCGACGAACATCTGCCCACCATGCATGGATTCGACGAGTTCAAGGGCAATCTGTATCACCTCAACGCCGAGGAAGAGCCCGAGAACGAGGACTATCCGGCGGACATGGTCTTGGCCAATGGCAAGACCTTCAAGGAGGTTTACGGCCCGCGTGGCGTGCTCGATTGCAAGGCAGACGGCAAGGGTGGCCAGGATTGCAAGGATACCGGGCCGCTTACCAAGAAGCGCATGGAAACCATCGATGAAGAGACCCTCGCTGCAGCGAGCGACTTCATCAAGCGTCAGGTTGCCGCTGGCAAGCCATTCTTCACGTGGTGGAACGGCACTCGCATGCACTTCCGTACACACGTAAAGCAGGAAAATCGCCACAAGGGCAACGACGAGTATACCGACGGCATGATCGAGCACGACATGCACGTGGGTCAGTTGTTGAAGCTCCTCGACGATCTCGGCATTGCCGACAATACGGTCGTGATGTACTCCACCGACAACGGCCCGCACTACAACACCTGGCCCGATGCCGGCACGACGGAGTTCCGCAGCGAAAAGAACTCGAACTGGGAGGGCGCATATCGCGTACCTGCGTTCGTGCGCTGGCCGGGCAAGTTCAAGGCCAACGAGACGCTGAATGGCATTCTCGCCCACGAAGACTGGCTGCCGACATTCGCAGCCATTGCGGGAGCCCCGGACATCAAGCAGAAGCTGAGGACTGGCGTGACGCTGAATGGCCGCAAGTATCGAAATTATATCGATGGTTACAATCAGCTTGACTACCTGACCGGCAAGGTGGATGAGTCGCCGCGTCACGAGTTCATGTACGTCAATGACGACGGCCAGATCGTTGCCATCCGATATGATGCCTGGAAGGCGGTTTTCCTCGAGAATCGCGGGCAGGCTTTCGAAGTGTGGCGCGAACCGTTCACCGAGCTGCGTGTTCCGTTGCTGTTCAACCTTCGCCGCGATCCGTTTGAGCGGGCGCAACACAATGCGACGGTCTACAACGACTGGTTCCTCGAGCGCGTATTCGTGCTGGCGCCCATGCAGCAGTACGCGGCAAAGTTCCTGATGACCATGAAGGAATATCCGCCCAGCCAGACGCCGGGATCATTCAACCTCGAAAAGGTGCAGAAGCAGATCGAAGCGTCGATGAGCGGCGGCTGATCCATAGCGTGTGCTCGCTGACTTCAGGGCGGACCGGATTCGGTCCGCCCTTTTTCGTGGCTGCTCCAGTTGCGGGTTCTCGGCAACCGGCTGGCCCCTCAAACCAGCCCTTTCCGTTTCTGCTCATGAAGGCGGTTGGAAGCGACCGCGGATCAAGCCTCGATTTCTGACGGGAGAACGAAGAGATGCGCAGACTGGCCCTGATGGTTCCACTGTTCCTCGCAATGCCGGTCCTGGCGGACTCGGTCCAGGGTTACTGCGAGCGAGATGGCAAGCGGATCACCTTCACCGATGGCATCGCCTTTGTCGATGCGGTCGATTCCGACGGTATCGCTACGACCGCGATCTATCTCACGGCCAAGCCGCTGGATCGGAAGGCGTTGGCTGCGTGCGAAGAGTGCGCGAGTGCGCCTGGAGAGAACACTTTCATGAGCTCGCGCGGTGACGAAATCGAGAAGCAACGATCGGCAACGGCTGAGGGATGGATCGAAATGCAGCATGTGGCCGGGGAGCTCGACATGACCTCGATAGTCAATCTCATGTATCTCGCCGATGACGGCGTACTGACCGGGCTCGACGGCGGCAATGGAAGGGCAAGCCTGCAGACCCATAGTCCGACTCGTATCGTCGGCAAGCTGACCAGCGAGGCGCATGAAGCGCCTTACAATGACACCGACATGAACTGCGCGGCGTCTTTTGATCTGGCAGTCGGCTGGCCTCGATAATGGCTTGAGAAGCAGCGACGGAGACTTCTCGTGGCTGCAAACGCCCTTTGAACGGCCGAAACTCCGTTGACGGAGTGTCGAATTCATGAAATGGCTTGCACGAATCGTTATGGCAGTGGTTGTTGTCGCATTGGCGGCAGTCGGCTGGGTTTACGCGGCCAGCGAACTGCACCTCCGATCGTTTGATCGTCCCCCGCCTTTTGCATACCCCATTGCCACGGACCCCGAGACCATCGCGCGTGGCGACCATCTGGTGCGAACGCGCGGGTGCAGGGGTTGCCACGGCGATGACCTCGGTGGAGAGATCATGTGGGGCATGGCCAGCGCGCCCGATCTTGCGGCTTATGCCCGAACCGAAAGTGCCGCCACCTTTGATGCGGCACTGAGGCATGGCATCGGGCGTGACGGAAAGGCCCTGTATTCCATGCCGTCCTACAACTTTGTGCGCTTGCGCGATGAAGACGTGGCCGCGATTTTCGCCTATCTGCGAACCCAGCCTGTCGTCGAAAGGGACTTGCCGGCAGGAAGCTTGCCCTGGAGCGTGCGCCTCGACATCGCTCTCGGCGACGATGCTGCCATTCCGGCGTATCTCGATCTCGTCCCGCCCCTGCGCCGTGCCGAGGACGCCAACCCGGCCATTGTCCGGGGTGAATACATCGCGATGACCACTTGCAACGAATGCCACGGGTTCGGCCTGCGTGCCGACTCGCCCTGGGAGGGCGAGTCGGCGCCGGACCTGATGATCGTCCTGGCCTATGACAAGGATGCCTTCCAGCACCTGATGCGTACCGGCAAGGCGCTGGGCGATCGTGAACTGAACATGATGAGCGGTGTTGCGAGAGGTCGCTTCGCCCATTTCACCGACCAGGAAGTCGAAGACGTGTACACTTTTCTCCGCGACATGAGCGCCCGCGCGTCGGCAACGCAATGAGCGGACTCCACGACGCGACCGCAACGCAGCGGGAAAACTTCATGGCAGACGGCCTGCGGTGCGTTCAATCGACCGAAAGCCACTGTCGAACCGGAGCTGCTGCGCCGGCGATTGACGCCACGATACGTTCGGCAGCGCGCGGCCGTGGGAAGAGCTCAAATACGGTGTCCCTGCCTCTCAATAGGCGGACGCTATCCTTTTGATCACGACAAACGATTTTGTCTATCAAAACTCTTGCGCCAGAATGGTCCCACATCGTGTGGTGTCGCAAGCGCAGGAGAGGATCATGTCGAACGAATCAAAGTGCCCGGTCGCGGGCGGTACACGCAAACCCACCCAGGCCGGCGGCCCGTCGAATGCGGGCTGGTGGCCGAACCAGCTCAATCTGAAAATTCTGAGCCAGCACTCATCCCTGTCCAATCCGATGGACGAGGATTTCAACTATGCAGAAGAATTCAGGACCCTTGACCTCGATGCAGTGATCAGGGACCTGCATGCCCTGATGACGGATTCGCAGGACTGGTGGCCGGCCGATTATGGGCACTACGGACCGTTCTTCATCCGCATGGCCTGGCACAGCGCAGGAACCTACCGGATCGCGGATGGTCGCGGCGGCGCCGGTTCCGGCACGCAGCGATTCGCCCCGCTGAACAGCTGGCCGGACAACGTCAGTCTCGACAAGGCACGTCGTCTGCTCTGGCCGATCAAGAAAAAGTACGGTCGCAAACTGTCCTGGGCCGATCTGATGGTACTGACCGGCAACGTGGCCCTCGACTCGATGGGCCTGAAGACTTTCGGTTTCGCCGGCGGTCGCGAGGACGTCTGGGAACCCGAGGAAGACATCTATTGGGGGCCCGAAACCGAATGGCTGGATGACAAGCGCTACAGCGGCGATCGCGAACTCGAGAATCCGCTGGCGGCCGTGCAGATGGGCCTGATTTACGTGAACCCGGAAGGTCCGAACGGCAACGCGGATCCGCTGGCATCCGCTCGCGACATCCGCGAGACCTTCGCCCGCATGGCCATGAATGATGAAGAGACCGTGGCACTGACTGCCGGTGGCCATACCTTCGGCAAGACCCACGGTGCGGCCGATCCGGGCAAGTATGTCGGACCCGCGCCGGAAGGTGCCGATATCGAGGATCAGGGCCTTGGCTGGAAAAACTCTTTCGGAACCGGGAGGGGCGTCGACACGATTTCCAGTGGCCTGGAAGGCGCCTGGACGCCGACTCCGATTCAATGGGACAACAGTTATTTCGAAACCCTGTTCGGCTACGAATGGGAACTGACCCGGAGCCCGGCAGGCGCCCAGCAGTGGAAGCCGAAAGGTGACGCAGGCGCAGGTACCGTGCCCGATGCGCACGATCCGAACAGGCGCCACGCACCGATGATGTCCACGGCCGACATGGCCATGCGCATGGACCCGGCCTACGAGAAGATCTCGCGCCGCTTCATGGCCAACCCGCAGGAGTTTGCCGATGCGTTTTCGCGTGCGTGGTTCAAGCTCACACACCGTGACATGGGACCGATTTCGCGCTATCTCGGGCCGCTGGTGCCAAAGGAAGAGCTGATCTGGCAGGATCCGATCCCGGCTGTCGATCACCCGCTCATCAACGACCAGGACATCGAAGCGCTCAAGGCCAGGATCCTGGACGCCGGATTGTCGATTTCGCGACTCGTCGCCACGGCCTGGGCCTCGGCGGCCAACTTCCGCGGCAGCGACAAACGCGGTGGCGCCAATGGCGCGCGAATCCGGCTTGCGCCACAGAAGGACTGGGAAGCCAACGAGCCGGTGGAACTGGCCAAGGCGCTGCAGGCCCTGGAAAGGGTACAGAAGGAATTCAACGGCGCCCAATCCGGCGGCAAGAAAGTTTCGCTGGCCGACCTGATCGTGCTGGGCGGATGCGCAGCCGTTGAGGCTGCTGCCAGGAAGGGCGGGCACGACATCAGGGTCCCGTTCTCTCCCGGACGCATGGATGCCTCGCAGGAACAGACCGATATCGATTCGTTCGCTCCGCTTGAACCGGCGGCCGACGGCTTTCGCAACTACGCGAAGAAGGGTGTCCGGGGCTCGGTGGCCGAGTTGCTCGTGGATAGAGCCAACCTGCTGACTCTGACTGCACCTGAGATGACGGTCCTGGTTGGAGGCATGCGTGCCCTGAACGCGAATATGGGCCAGACTGCACACGGTGTCTTCACCAGACGCCCTGAAACCCTGAGCAACGATTTCTTCGTCAACCTGCTCGACATGAACACGCAGTGGAAGAAGTCTGCAGAGGTGGAAGGCGTGCTGGAAGGCAGCGACCGGACCTCGGGCGAGCCACGCTGGACAGGTACAGTCGCCGATCTGGTCTTCGGATCGAACTCGCAATTGCGCGCGCTGGCAGAGGTCTACGCAAGCAGCGATGCCGAGACCATGTTCGTGAACGACTTTGTCGCGGCCTGGCACAAGGTCATGAACCTGGATCGCTTCGATCTGGCGTGATCCCTGTCTGCTGACTGGCAGCCCTCGGTTGCCAGTCAGCAGCAATACAACATGGCCTTCCATGGACCAAGCCAGCGCGGCCGCGTTTCGACACGCGACCTCGGGCGAGACTCAAGCCGCCGTGAGTCCGGCGGGGTCCGCATTCCGGAAGGTGGTCAGGTCCGGCTTTGTTGGCATCCTCGAATATGCGTTAGGCTGCCCGACTCGGGATGGGTCACGAATCGGGGAATTCAGTCATCGACATGCGGCGGTCATGCGGCTTTACCGGTCTGTTGAACCCGCCGTGGTGCCGTGCGGCACTCCTTGTCCTGTTTGCATTCGCTACCCACTTCGCGGACGCCCAGGAGATGCAAGTGGACAAGGGGCCGGGGCAGGCCGAAGTCGAGGGTGTCGGCAGCAGCAATGCAGAGAGCGGCCACAGTTTCGTGGTCTTGCCTATCCCGTTGGTCAATCCAGCTCTTGGCAGCGGACTGGTTCTGGCCGGCGTGGCCTTCTACCAGCCCGAAGGCAGCGCACGTCCCTGGATGACGGGTGCCGGTGCGCTCTGGACAGACAATGGCAGCCGGGGCATCGGGCTGTTCCAGAAGGCCTATCTGGGCGGTGACCGATATCGGCTTACTGCGGCTGTCGGGCGTGCCGACCTCGATCTTGATTTCTACGGTGTCGGCGATGCAGCGGCCGATCGTGATGTCTCGATCGGAATCAATCAGGAGCCCGAATTCGCAAGATTCGACCTGCTGAGAAGAATTGCTGCGGGAAACTATCTGGGACTCAGGCTCCGCGCGGTCGACGTCAAGACCCGCGTTCCGGTTTCCTTGCCGCCCTTTCCGGATTTGCAGATTCCGGACCGGGAGCTCAATGTCGATCTTGTCGGTCCGGGTCTCATCTACGAATTCGATACGCGCGACTCGGAGACCTACCCGACTCGCGGCTTCTATGTCACGGCCACCTCGCAGTGGAACCTGGCCGGCTGGGGCTCCGATCTTCAGTACGCCAAGCTGAATGCATCGATCAACCATTACGGACGTGTGCGGCCGAACGCAATACTCGCCCTGCGTGGTTCCATTTGTCAGGCAGGATCCGATGCTCCGTTCTTCGACCTCTGCCTGTTTGGAGCGAACAATGATCTGCGTGGTTACGAGACAGGCCAGTTTCGCGACTACAGCATGTTTGCGGCGCAAGCCGAGTATCGCTGGCAATTCGCAGAGCGCTGGGGTGCCGTCTTTTTCGCCGGAGTAGGTGCGGTCGCACCCTCTTTCAGCGAATTCGACTCGAGTGGCTTGCTGCCTTCGGGAGGCGCCGGACTTCGGTTCAAGGCTTCGACCAAGTTCAACGTCAATGTCAGGATGGACTACGCAGTCGGCAAGAATTCCGACGCGCTGTACTTCTCCATTGGCGAAGCGTTCTGAGCAGATACCCATCCTCGGATGGCGACTTGAATCCGGCCTTTTCCTTCTTGCGGATGCACGGCGTTGCGGGCCGGAAATCGGGCGCTGGCGGGCTCAGAAGTTGTAGCCGAACGAACTGGTCAGTGACCAGTCCGTCTTCACGAGGTCCGGCGCGGGCGGCTTGCTGTCGTGACTGCGCGTATAGGAAAGCTGGTAGGTGAAATCCTTGAAGATCTCGTAGCTGCCGGTAATGTCGAACTGGCTGCGCAGGCGCCCCGCGATGGTCAGGCTGGGGTACAGCGAAAGGGCGGTCGACAGTCCGAGATTCGGATCGTTGAAGCTGAAGTACTGGTAGTTGAGTTGCAGCACCCCTTCCGTGCTGATCTGGCTGATCCCGTCGGTGTAGTTTTCACGAGTGCCGGCGATCCCGGTCAATGCCGTGAATTCCTGATGTTCGGTACGCACCCAGTAGCGACCTATACCACCGCCGAGCACCGTACGCAGGTTGAGGTCGGTCTGTTCATTGGTCGTCAGGCCACCGGTCGCGGCCCAGTACCAGCGGTTGTCGCGAAGCCAGCGGAACTGCGCATTGAGGTAGTTGCTGGATGATGAGTCGTTGTTCGTCGAATCGGTACGCGAGCCGTTGTAGTTGATGTTCCAGTAGCGAGTAGGCTTGCGAAAAGTGACATTGGCGTTCACGGTGTACTGGCGATCCTGGTTTGCCGAGGAGGCGCTGACACCCAGGCTGACATTGGCATCAACACGGTCAAGCCAGCTGCCCTGGGATATCGGCACCATGTGAACGACGCTCTCCAGGGGCAAGTCGTCGATGCTGTCATTCTCGGCGGGTTCGGCCAGGGCCAGCACGCCGGACTCGCCGAGTTTGGGCACCTGACCATACTGGCGACTCCCATCCGAGCGTTCCACTTCGAGCAACTGGTTGGTCTGTACGCGTGCGACCGATGGCCATTCGATGCTGACCGTACCGATCGAGTCGGTACTGAGCGTCAGTACGCCGTATTCGAGCTTCTTGATTTCGCCGGTCAGCCGATCTCCATTCTTGAGGATGACGATATCGGTCTTGGGCGCCGCATGAGCAGGAGAGCAGGCCAGAAGGAGGATCAACAGGCTGCCAGAGATACCCTGCCAGCTGCGTCCTGCAAATCCAGGCAACAACTTGTTCATCGCTTCATCTCCCGACCGGCCGGTTCGACGCACCACCATGGCGCGCCGATGCTGTTCAGGGCGCCATTTTGCATGAAGGAGGTGAAAGGCCGAAATTGCGAAGCGCGTCCGATCTGGCCCGAAAGTCCTCGAGCTCTGCCGCGCTGGCGCGGGAATCCCGGGACACAGGCTGGTCTGCGTGCGATCCGGCGCGGGCAATGCCGGTGTTCGGTGCGGGCGGGTCCTCGACCCGCTATCCGCACCTGGATGGCAACGTCTTACTGGATGGGAGGATCGAATCCGTACGTGAAGATGTTCTCCGACACAGCGCCTGTAATGGCGAAGTCGCCGACGGCATAGGCATCGCGGGAAACGCCCGAACCATCACCTTCGTCGCGATTGTCGGTGTAGATGCCCAGTGCCTGTGTCAGAACCATGTCCATTCCGTTGTAGTCGCCCCACTCGAAGCTGCCGCTCGGTTTCGGCATGTTGATGCTGGTCAGGCGCGTAGGCGCGCTCCAGCCATCGCCACCGTTGTCCGAGTAGCTGTAGTAGTAGTCAACGCCCGTTCTGTCCGGGCTGTTGGTCGTGTCATAGAACACGACATGGACGCGTCCGTTGTTGTCGACCTTCATCCAGGGATGGAATCGATCGACCGTGTTGGCGTCTGCGGTGGGATGGGGGGTGCGAACCGTCCAGGTCGCGCCCGCGTCCCGCGAGTAAGCCACCTGAATCCGGCCGTGGTTGTTCGCTACGGTGCCCGATTCCGGCCCGGTATTGTCGGTGTAGGCGACATAGATGGAATCGCGATAGGGGCTGTTGCTCAGATCGACATCCGCCGAGGCGTAGATGAACGCGCGCCGGACCGGCATGGCCGGAATCGGGAAGTCATAGCCATCCGCGGTATTCGCAACGACCACAGGTGGCTCGAACGTGGCGCCGCCATCTGTCGATTTCAGCAGCGTTATCGTTCTTGCCGAGGTTACCGGGTAGAGGTAGTAGACGTTGCCGCTGCTGTCGGATGTCAGGTCGCAGCCGATGCCGCGCTCAGACGACGAACTGCCGAATGTTACCGGCGTGCTGAAGGTCACGCCCATGTCTTCGGATCTGGAGAACTTCTGCACGTTGTTCAGGTGCCAGCAAACGTAGACATTCTCGTAGTACGGCGACGTCGGCTCGGTATCGACGTGCAGGTATTCCTTGTCCACGCTGCCATTGGTTGTCGGCACGACCACCGGTCCGTCCCAGGTTGCACCCGCGTCGGTTGATCGATACACATAGACGCCGTTGCCAAGCGTTGCGGAATAGGCAGTGGTGCCGTCGCCCGACCAGGCCACGGTGGGGTCGCAGCAGATGCCGGAGCCGGGCAGGTTGGCCGACTGCGTCCAGGTGGCTCCGCTGTCCGAGGAGAGCCACATTTTCTGGCCGCCGCCGGGGCCGTTGGAACCGGCAACGACCTGAGTGGTATTGGTCGGGTTGATGGCGATGGCGGTTTCCGCTCCGCCGTGCGCGGGGCCGCTGACCCGGATCTCGGTTGCAAGCAGGGACTTGGCGTAGGTCTTCTCGGGAATGCCTTCCTCAAGGATTACTTCGTAGTTGCCATTCGCATCGAGCTTGATGTCGTGGTAAATGCGACCGTTGATCAGGTAGCCGTAGTACTTGATCTCGAAGCGCTGCAGCGCGCTGCGCGGATACTGCGCGGGGCCGGTTCTGACCAGGCCGGGATTGGCGCGGCGCATCTCGACGCGGAAGAACGCCGGAATGGGATCCTTGGCGCTGGCTTCGTCGTCGGAGAGTACGGCGAGGTCGGCCTTTGTCAGTGCATAGTTGCGATCATCCCAGGGGCCGAAGTTGACCAGGGAAGCGTAGTTGACGTCGGCATCCGCACCGCGCGACTGGACGACCCTGTTGGCAGCAAGAGCGCTCGCCGATGCCACGGTCAGCACGAGCAGGAGCACAAGACTGGTCGCCATTCGGTGGGCGAGGGGAAAAATGGGCATTACTGTGTTCTCCGCAATGAGAGGGTACGGCCGCCGAAAAAGTCGCCGCAATGCGGAAGGTTACTCCACCCGGGATCGGACGGCGAATTCTTGGCCAGGGAGAGGCAGCAGTCACGACATCCGGCCCATGCAGGAATGGCCACGGGCAACGCCATTGCGGGGCAAACAGGGCCGCTGGCTGATTCGACCGCAGCAACCATGCGCCATGCCGATGATAGGATGAAGCACGCTCGGCATCGATTCCGGCTGACACCCAGGCAGGAGTCATCTCGGAGAATTCTGGATGAATCAGGCGCCTGTTTCGCCAACACAGTACCCCGCGCCCGCCTGGGCCAGGTCATTGCGCCGCTTCAATCAGTGGATCATGTTTGATCTGGGCGGTGGCCCGCGTCCATTCAAGCTGGCCTGGATCATCAATCTGCAGAAGGCCGGCTCGTTTCCATTCTTCGGGTTGCTGATCTGGTTGTATGCAGACACCACGCCTGCAGCGACGTCCACGGCAGCCTGGCTCTATCTTGCGCTGCACGGCAGTTACGGTCTGGTCTGGCTGGGCAAGGACCTGCTCTTTCCCGATGCAAGCTGGCAGGGGCGGGCAACGATCGCAAGCAGCGTCGTCGGCGCGTTGGGTCTTGCCGGCTACTGGCTCGCGGGTTGGCTGCTGATCTCGGGCCGTACGAGTATGGATTATCCGCTGCCTGACGTGGCCTGGTATTGCCTTTGCGTGTCGATGTGCGTGCTCGGCTGCGTCATCATGGTTGCTGCCGACGTGCAAAAGTACTGCACGCTCAAATTGCATTCAGGCCTGATCACCGACGGCATGTTCCGCAGCATTCGCCACCCGAATTATCTGGGTGAAATGATGATCTACGGCGCACTCGCACTGTTGTCCTGGCACTGGATCCCGCTGCTCGTGCTCGCGTATTTCTGGGGCATGCTGTTCTCGACCAACATGGTCATGAAGGAAGCGAGCATGTCGCGCTATCCGGAATGGGCGGCGTACAGGAAGCGCACCTGGTGGTTGTTGCCGGGGGTTTTCTGATCGAGGGCATCGCGCCGGCCAGACGATGGCGCAAAGCGGATGCGAAAGCCGGGCGCGCCACTGGCATGGAACTGTTCCGGTCACAGCCAGCCGGGGTTGCACAGTCCGTGCCGCTCGACCGGATTCGAGCGTTTCCGCTTTCGGAAACCTGCGCTTGACTCGTCGTGGGTGACGCCGTGCCGGAGGCCGACGAGACTTACTTCGTCAATCTCGGTAGCGCCACGGCAGGCGTGACTGTCAGCCAGGCTCAGGGAACCGGGCTCATTGTCAACGACGACCTGTTTGCCGACGTGTCGGTCAGCAATAGTGACGGCGTCAACTGGGTGGCTCCACTCGACACGACCACTTATGAGATTGTCGTCACGAACACCAGCACGATCATTGACATACCTGCCGTGGCCATTGTGCAAACACTGCCGGCGCTGCTGATCAATGTCAGCTGGACCTGCTCCGGAACCGGCGGAGCGACCTGTCCGGCCAGTGGTACCGGCGCCGTCAATCAGACCCGGGCCATGCCGAAGAACAGCAGCCTGACCTATCTGGTGACGGCTACCGTCAACGCGCCAGCAGGTACCCCACCGGCCTCGATCAATACCTCGGTGACGGCCACGGTGCAGCCTCCTGTTTCAGACACCAATCCCGGCAACAATACGGCCGCCGACAACAACACCCTGATTACCGACATCATCTTCAGGGACGGCTTCCAGTAGTTCCGGACAGGACCGAAGTGCTCCTTTCCCCGACTCGGGGAGAGGAGCGCGCCAGTGATCGACAAGGCTGTGCGTTCGGGCGAGTTGACCTGCACAACGCGCAATGGCGGGTGCATTGGCTCTACCCTGTGCTTCGCAATACACTTTGCAACCAGCGTTCTTTGGGGGAGCGAAATGCGCAAGCTGATGAAGTGGATTGGCCGCTCGATGGTGGCCGTCGTGTTGTTGCTGGCTGTCGGTCTCGTCGCGGTTTACCTGCTCAGTGAACAGCGCATGGCCAGGGTCTATGCCATCGAGCCGACTGTACCGCCCGTTCCGGTCGACCCTGGCGCAGTCGAGCGCGGACTCCACGTTGCCACGATTCGCGGTTGCAGGGATTGCCATGGCAGTGACATGGGCAGCGGCACGTTGATAGACGACGCGATGTTTGCACGCATTTCGGGTCCCAATCTGACCCCGGGTGCGAGCGGTGGTGTACTCAGCGACGTGGATCTGGTTCGTGCCATTCGCCATGGCGTAGGGAGGAACGGGCGTTCGCTGCTGCTGATGCCTTCCCAGGAATTCGTCGGTCTCAGCGAGCAGGACATGGGCGATCTTCTCGCCTACCTGCACAGCTTGCCTGCCGTGGAGCGCACGCCACCCGAAAACCGCGTGGGCCCGATTGGTCGCATCCTGCTGGTCGCGGACCAGGTTCCGTTGCTGCCGGCCGAACACGTCGACCATGCGGCGAAGCCGGAACAACCTGTTGTCGGAGCAACTGCCGAATACGGGGCATACCTTGCAGCCGCCTGTCAGGGCTGTCATGGAAAAACGTTCGCGGGAGGTCATATCGCCGGTACGCCGCCGAGTTGGCCGGATGCCGCCAATCTGACGCCCGATCCGACCGGACTGGCCGAGTGGAGCGAAGCCGATCTGAAGAAGGCGCTGCGCGAGGGCATATCGCGGGATGGCCGGCCGCTTCAGACAGAATACATGCCGGTGTCAGCGACCAAGCACCTGACCGACGATGAAGTCAGCGCTCTGTACGCCTATCTTCGCAGCGTACCAGCAATAGCGAGTGGAGTGCAGCAATGACCATGCCGACTCTGGATCCAGGAAAACTTTCCAGCGTGATTGATGCCATGTACGCGATGGTATCCGGCCCTGCCGGACCGCGCGACTGGTCGCTGCAGGCGAGGGTATTTCATCCAGACGCGCGCCAGATGCGAACCGGTGTCGATGATCAGGGCGTGCCCTGGATGAAGATCATGACGCTGGACGAATATTCGGCGGACACGCGTGCGTTCTTCGAGACGCATGATTTTTTCGAGGTTGAAGTCGCGCGTCGCGTCCAGCTTTTCGGGAACATGGCGCACGTATGGAGCGTCTATGAAGCGCGCAACGCGCCCAACGACAAGACGCCCGAACGACGTGGCATCAATTCCATCCAGTTGTTTAGAAGCGCGGCCGGAGAGTGGCAGATCACCTCGATGATCTGGGACAACGAGCGAGCTGGCGTCGAGGTCGACTGGTCACTTTGAACGTCTCATGAGCGTGGTCGCGAGACTGTTCGAGACAACGACGGCCGAGCTTCGGGCCGGGCGCTTTGTGGAGGTCGAAGCGGAAACCCTGTTCAGTTCAAGGCGCCGGATCAGGGACCTCTGCAAGAGCATGTTTCCAAACCGACAGCGTGGCGCCGCTCCAGAGGCTCGCGGAAAGCAAAGCCCCGGAATGCCGGGGCTTTGTTCTTGCAAAGCTTCAGTCGTGCCAGGCCTCAGCTTTCGGCGACTTTCAAGACGAGCTTTCCCGTGTTTTCGCCCCTGAAGAGCTTGAGCAACGCTTCCGGGAAATTTTCGAGGCCGTCAACGATATCTTCGCGCGTCTTCAGTTTTCCTTGCTGCATCCAGCCCGCCATTTCCGTGGCGGCTTCCGCATAGCGCGCCGCGTAGTCGAACACCACCATGCCCTTCATGGACGCGCGGTTGACCAGCAGGGAAAGGTAATTGGCAGGGCCGCGAACCGGCTCGGTGTTGTTGTACTGGGAAATCGCACCGCAAATCACGATGCGCGCATGCATGGCCAGTCGTGAGAGGGCGGCATCGAGGATTTCGCCCCCCACGTTGTCGAAGTAGACATCGATACCCTTCGGACAGTGCTTCCTGAGGCCTTCCTTGACGTCTTCCGACTTGTAGTCGATGGCCGCATCGAAACCGAGGTCTTCGGTGATGTAGCGGCACTTGTCGGCGCCACCTGCGATGCCGATAACCTTGCATCCCTTGATCTTTGCGATCTGTCCGACAACCTGTCCGACTGCGCCGGCCGCACCTGAAACAACCACGGTGTCGTCGGATTTCAGCTGGCCGACGTCGAGAATGCCGAAATAGGCGGTCATTCCGGGCATGCCCAGTGTTCCGAGATAAACCGGCAGGGGCGCCAGGCGCGTATCGACCTTGTTCAGGCCCTTGCCATTCGAGATGGCGTAGTCCTGCACGCCCAGCGCACCGACCACGTGATCGCCCACGGAGAACGCAGGACTATTGGAGGCGACGACCACGCCGGCGGCACCGGCGCGCATGACCTCACCGATGCCGACAGGAGCGATGTAGGACTTGCCTTCGTTCATCCAGCCGCGCATGGCGGGATCCAGCGAGATGAACAGGATCCTGACCAGGATTTCTCCCTCGCCGGGTTGCGGAACCGGAGATTCGACAAAATCGAAATCGCTGCGCTTGACCATGCCAACCGGTCGTTGGGCCAGCTTGAATTGACGGTTGATACTTGAGGGCATGAGCTACTCGCTTGCTGGGGGAAGAGGATGTGGATCGCGCGGCGCTGCAGTGCCGTGCACGATCAGGATGACACCATAGTCGCAATCGCTGTTCGAAGAATAGCGTATGCAGGCAACCAGTCATCGCGAACCCGCGAGTGCGCTACTGCGAGCTCACGGTTCCCGTTCCGGTCCTCGAAACTCTGCCGCCAGGCGGTCACGGACAATGGGCTTGATTCCGCCCCGTGCGCCTCGGGAATGCGCCTCTGTCTTTCGCAGGCCAACCCGAGATCGAGAGGTCCCTACTGAAACCCGGCCTGGAATATCAGGTCCGGAGGGTGCAGGGTCAGAGTCTGGTTGGCCGCCACATCGGCGGCTTCGGTGACCATTCCGTTGGGCCATTCGACTCGCAGCAGGTCAACGCTGGTGGCAGCGCCCAATCCGAAATGCGCTGAGGCCTCGTTCTGGCTGAGGTAGTTGCTGCCGCCTTCGATGCGGCTGATCAGCGTTCGGCCCGCGATCTGGATGCTGACCTTTGCGCCCATTCCGTGCGGTGTCGCACCACGGACGCCATCGTTCTCGAGGAAGATTCTCAGCCAGTTCCTGTCGGGTCCGCCGAGATCGTTGCGCATCAATATGATGGGCAATCCGCCCGGAAAGAAGATCAGATCCTGATCGCCATCGTTGTCATAGTCGAAACGCGCCAGGCCGCGACCATCACCATTGAACCCCAGTCCGATCGGAACGGCGATTTCATCAAAGGCAAGGACGCCGTTGTCGAGTCGATTCCTGAAGACGGAGTTTCGACCGACCTGGGCCACGTTGATCAGATCCATATGCGAGTCGTGATCGATATCGAAGGTAACCGTTGCCCAGCCAAAGCCACCGTTGGTCACGCCGACCAGGTCCGCCTGGTTCTGGTAGACATGATTGCCCTGATTCACATAGAAATTGTTGGTGCCGATGGTTGAAACATAGAAATCGAACAAGCCATCCTCGTTCCAGTCTCCCACGGTCATGCCCATCTCGCTGAAGTCCTGGCTGGTGCCCGACGCGGCCGTCCCGTTGGTGAATGTTCCGTCGCCGTTGTTGATGTAGTAGAGGCTTGTCGAGAAATCCCCGATCCAGATCAATTCGGGATAACGATCATCGTTCATGTCTACGAAATGGGGCGTATACCCGGACAACCCCTGTATCGACGGTCTCAGTCCGCTGCTCGTCGTGATATCCGTGAACGTGCCGTTGCCGTTGTTGCGCATTAGGCAATTGCCGGTCGCCGGGTCAAGGAATCCGGAAATCGCGAGGTCGAGATCGCCATCGAGGTCAATGTCTCCCCAGGATCCACCCCAGCCATCCGGCGATATCGTGCTGCAGCGGTTGACACCCGCTGCAACCGCTTCGTCGACAAAGGCGCTACCCGTATTCCGATACAGATGATGGTGACCCATTTGCGGCGTGCTCGTCGGACCGAAGCAGGTGACGAAAATATCCGGCAAATCATCGCCGTTGTAGTCACCCACCGCAGCCGCGCTCGAAAGATGCACCTGGTTGATGCCCCAGCTAGCCGCCTGATTGGTGAATGTTCCGTTGCCGTTGTTGATGAACAGCCTGTCGGCGCCATTACCGCCGGTCGGGTAGAAAATGTCCTGCCAGCCATCGCGATTGAAGTCGGCAACGACTCCGCCGCCGAGAATGGGACTGACCAGGCCGATACTGGTCGAGGTATTGCCGATACCCGCGGCAGCGGTCTGGTCAGTGAAGGTTGTTACCTGACCCAGGACGGGGGAGAACGCCGTCAGGCCCGACAGGATGACCAGGGCGACATCAGACCAACCTTTCCTCATGGGATCCCCTCCGCAGCGGCAGCAAGTACCACCCTCATGACTTCGCCGCTGCGCCGCAATTTCACCAGACTCGACCAGCGTCCGGGCGAAGTCTACGCGTCGGTCGGAAAGGCAGGCAACCGCGCCGGGAGCGTCCCGCTGCGGCGCGTCGATCAACCATCCATGGAGCGGGACGGATCGGCAATTTCCAGTGAACGCAGCAGCACGCTGGCCTGCGTCCTGTTGCGCACGTCGAGACGCTCGAACACGGCGCTCATGTGCGCCTTCACCGTGCGTTCCTGGATATCCAGGCGGTCCGCAATCTGCTTGTTGAGCAGCCCTTCGGCAACGAGGATCAATACCTTGAGCTGCTGCGGGCTCAGCGAGGCCAGGCGCTTGGCAAGGTTTCGGTCCTGTTCGGCCTCGGTGTCTTCGCTGGCATGACGCGACAGGGGCAGCGGTTCCTCGCAGGCGATAACAGTGCGCAACATGGTCTGGATATCGGCAATGCTGCTGCGTTTGGGAATGAAGCCGGCTGCACCATAGGTCAGCGCGCGCCGCATGACCAGCGGGTCGTCATTTGCGGAAATCATGACAACCGCGACCGAGGGAAACTCGGTGCGAAGCGCGACCAGTCCCATCAGGCCGTGGCTGCCCGGCATGTGCAAATCGAGCAGAACGATGTCGATGTCCGACCGATCGCCGAGCACGACACGTGCCGAATCGAGACTGTCCGCCTCGAGCACTTCAACGTCCGCGCCCAGGTTTCCGACCGCCTGGACCAGGGCCAGGCGAAACAGCGGATGGTCGTCGGCGATCAGGATCCGGTTCATGCGCAGGGAAAAAGGCAGCGCGGACCAGGCCCGGCATCGTCATCCCGGCAAGGACTGGCCTGTGCTGGCAGGAAGCCGGTGGCCCGAAGGGCATGCTGGAACGGATTGCCATCCAGTTCTTCACCTGATTTGCGAAGATCAGTACAAGAACCGGACGAGCCGTCACTCCACCGCCGAAAAGCGTTCGGCCTGCGTTGGAATGACAGCGTGTCCAGCATTGCCTTGTAGCGTCCCTCGTTCATATCGCCCCTCGTTTCACACCAGACTGATATTGTCAGGCAAGCCTGCGTTCAATCCTATTGTCTGTGCGTCAGGCAACGACATTCAGTTGGCTCAGGATCGAGCGTGCCGCTTCGCGCCCATCGAGCACGGCCCGAACGACCAGATCCGCCCCGCGCACATTGTCACCGCCGGCGAAGACCTTCGCGTGGCTGGTTTGCAGGGGCAGACGCGATCCGCCGCCTGCCTTCAGGCGTCCGTTGTCGTCGGTTTCGATGCCAAACCGTGCGCACCACTCGGGCGGACTGGCCAGAAATCCGAAAGACAGGATGACGACGTCTGCTGGAATGGTCTGGCTGCTGTTCTTGATGACTTCACATCGGGCACGCTCATCGCCGTCCTCGACCAGCCGCGTTTCGGCGATTTCGACACCATCGACGACGCCATTGCCGACGATGGCCAGCGGTTGCGCAAGAAAGCGGAAGATGACGCCTTCCTCGCGTGCATTCCTCACTTCCTTGCGCGAGCCCGGCATGTTCGCTTCATCGCGCCGATAGATGCAGGTGACCCGTTCGGCGCCGAGACGGACCGATGTGCGCACGCAATCCATGGCGGTGTCGCCACCACCGAGGACGACAACACGCTTGCCCCTGAGATCGGGCAACACATCGGCATCAGTCGCGGTGCCGAGTTGATGACGCGCGTTTGCGATCAGGAAGGGCAGGGCCACAATGACTCCTGGCATGTCCTGCCCGGGCAAGCGCGCATCGACCGCTGCATAGGCGCCGGTGGCCATGAACACGGCGTCGTAGTCGTCGACGAGTTTCCCGAAGGCAATGTCGCGCCCGATCTCGACGCCCAGATGGAAGCGCACGCCCTGTTCTTCGAGTACGCGGCGTCGGGTGCGCACGATGTCCTTCTCGAGCTTGAATGCGGGGATGCCGAATGTCAGCAGTCCGCCGATTTCCTCGTGACGATCATAGACGTCGGCACTGACACCCGCGCGCACCAGACGATCGGCAGCCGACAAGCCAGCCGGACCAGCGCCAATGATGGCAACGCGCTTGTCGGTCCTTGAAGTCGCCTCGGGTGGTCGCCAGCCGCGCTTGATGGCCTCATCGGTCACCGAGCGCTCGATGGCGCCGATGGTGACGGCACCAAAGCCCTCATCCAGCGTGCAGATGCCTTCGCAGAGCCGATCCTGTGGACACACGCGTCCGCAGATCTCGGGCAGGGGATTGGTCTCGTGCATGAGCGTCGCAGCATCCTCGATGCGCCCGTCCTTGACCAGCTTGAGCCACTGCGGAATCCGGTTGCCCAGCGGGCATCCCCATGAGCAGTAGGGATTGCCGCAATCGATGCAACGCGAGGCCTGGTCGGCGGCTTCGCCATCGACGAAATCCCTGTTGATCTCCTTGAAGTCGGCGACCCGGATCGGAATCGACACTTCAGCCGGCAGGGCGCGGGCGAACTTGAGGAACGGAAACGGGCGTTCGCTCATGCCGCTTCCCTCAGTTCGCTGTTGAGCGCGGCAAGGCTGGCGGCCTTCGGCTTGACCAGCCAGACCTTGTGCAGCACATCGCGGAAATCGCTGAACAACTGCTGCGCCCAGGCACTTCCGGTTGCATCGATATGCGCCTGCATGAGGGCGCGCAGATGCTGCAGGTGGTTCTCCATGCCCTCGAGCGAAATGCGGTTGATGTCGACCAGTTCGTGGTTGTAGCGGTCGAAGAAGTTGCGCTCGAGATCGAGCACGTAGGCGAAACCGCCGGTCATGCCGGCGCCGAAATTGAGGCCGCTGCGACCGAGCACCACGACGGTTCCACCGGTCATGTATTCGCAACCGTGGTCGCCCACGCCTTCGACAACGGCGACCGCGCCGGAATTGCGCACGGCAAAGCGCTCGCCGGCGCGACCCGCGGCGAAAAGCTCTCCACCGGTAGCGCCATACAGGCAGGTATTGCCGATAATGCTGGCCTCCTGGGTCGCGAACTGCACGCCCTCGACGGGCCGTACGACGATGCGTCCTCCGGCCATGCCCTTGCCGACGCCGTCGTTGGCTTCGCCATTCAGCACCAGGTTGAGCCCACCGACATTCCAGGCTCCGAAGCTTTGTCCGGCCGCGCCGTCAAAAGTCAGGGTGATCGGTGCATCGACCATGCCCTGATCACCCCAGGTGCGCGCGATCTCGCCCGACAGGCGGCCGCCGATCGCACGATCCACATTGCTGATCGCATGGCGGAATTGGCCGCCCTGCTTGTTGGCGACTGCGGCACGCGTGTCGCGGACCGTGGCCAGAGCGAGATCGGTCGGCCCAGGAGCGAGCGGTCCGGCCACGCAGTAATCGCGAACCGAGGCATTCGCTTCCGGGCTGCGAAGCAATCGCGACAGATCGAGCTTGCCCTGTTTCGCCGTGATGCCGGGCAGGATGCGCAAGAGGTCGGTGCGTCCGACCAGTTCCTGCAACGAATGCAGGCCCAGGCCGGCCAGCAGGCCGCGCACATCGTCGGCGATGAACTGGAAAAAATGCTGGACCATTTCAGGCGCGCCGACAAAATGCTGGCGGCGCAGAATGTCGTTCTGCGTTGCCACGCCGGTTGCACAGGAATTGAGATGGCAGATGCGCAGGTACTTGCAGCCGAGTGCGACCATCGGACCGGTGCCGAAACCGAACGAGTCCGCGCCGAGGATGGCGGCCTTGATCACGTCGAGTCCCGTCTTCAGGCCGCCGTCGGTCTGCACGATGACCCGATCGCGCAGGCCATTCATGACCAGGGTCTGGTGGGTCTCCGCCAGACCAAGCTCCCACGGTGTACCTGCGTAGCGGATCGATGTGATCGGACTCGCGCCGGTGCCGCCGTCATGGCCCGAGATCGTGACCAGATCGGCACCCGCCTTGACCACACCCGCCGCGATCGTGCCGACGCCCGCATGCGAAACCAGTTTCACCGATACCAGGGCGGTCGGATTGACTTCGCGCAGGTCGTGGATCAATTCGGTCAGGTCCTCGATCGAATAGATGTCGTGATGCGGCGGCGGCGAGATCAGCCCGATGCCGGGTTTGGCATAGCGAAGCCGCGCGATCAACGGATTCACCTTGTCCCCCGGCAGCTGGCCACCTTCGCCCGGTTTTGCACCCTGGGCAATCTTGATCTGCAGGACCTCCGCGCTGGCCAGGAAGGCGGCGGTGACCCCGAATCGTCCGGACGCCACCTGCTTGATCTTCGAGCTGCGCTCGGTGCCATAGCGGGCCGGGTCTTCTCCGCCTTCGCCGGAATTGGAGCGCGCACCGAGACGGTTCATGCCGATCGCGAGCGCTTCGTGCGCTTCGGGTGACAGGGCGCCGAGCGACATGCCTGCCGAGTCGAAACGCTTGAGCACACGCTCGCGCGGCTCGACCTGATCGATCGAAATCGGGGTGCAGTCGTCCCTCACTTGCAACAGGTCGCGCAGGGTCGAAGGCGGTCGCGAATTCACGGCGTCCGCGTATTTCCGATAATGGCGCATCTCGCCGCTGCGTACGGCAGTTTGCAGATGCCCGACGACGGGAGGGTTGTACATGTGGTACTCGCCATCCGGGATCGCCTTGAGCAGGCCGCCGGCGGGCAGCGTGTAGTTCGGATTGCGTGAACGCGCGAGTTGGGCGCGGTACTCGTTTTCGATGTCGACAAAGCCGGCACCGCTGATCCGCGAAGGCGTGCCCGGGAAACACATGTCGACGACCTCGCTGTCCAGGCCGATGATCTCGAACAGTTGCGCACCGCGGTAGCCGGCGATGGTCGAGATGCCCATCTTCGAAAGGATCTTGAGCAGACCCTTGCGGATGCCGTGCCGATAGGTGCGCCCGATTTCATGCACGGTCTCGTTCTCGCCCCCCTTGATCTCGCCGCGCTGGTTCATGTCGAACAGGGTTTGATAGGACAGGAACGGGTAGACGGCGGTGGCGCCGAATCCGATCAGGCAGGCGAAGTGATGCGAGTCTCGTGCGGTGCCCGTTTCAACGATCAGGTTGCAGTCGCAGCGCAGCTGCTTGCGGGTCAGGTGTGCGTGGATGGCGCCGGTCGCGAGCAGCGCGTGGATCTGGGTCAATCCGGGCTGCGGATAGCGATCAGACAACAGGACCATGGCCGCGCCCTTGGCGACCGCTTCCTCGGCTTGCGCGCAGACGTTTTCCAGCGCCTTCCTCAGGCCGATGGCTTCGTCGTAGTACAGGTCGATGCGTACCTGACGATCGACCAGGTGCGGCAAGGCCAGCAACTGGCGCAATTTTCGCTGCGACAACACGGGCGAACTCAGCAGTACCTGGCGGGCGCTGTCGACCGAAAGATCGAACAGATTGCCTTCGAGTCCGATCTGCGACACCAGTGACATGACCAGGCGTTCGCGCAACGGATCGATCGGCGGGTTGGTGACCTGCGCGAAGCCCTGGCGGAAGTAGTCGTAGAGCGAACGCGACTGTTGCGACATCACCGCGATCGGCGTGTCGTCGCCCATCGATCCGGTTGCTTCGGCACCCGTTTCGGCCAGCGTCTTCAGGACGATGTCGCGTTCCTCGCAGGTCAGGGCGAACTGCTTCTGGAATCGGGCGAGCATGTCCGCTGGCATCGGCTCGGCGGCCAGGGCCGGGTCGATCAGATGCGATTCAAGGTAGACCACGCCCTCGCGCAGCCATTGGCGGAACGGCGCGCGCTGCGCATTGATGCGATCGACGGCCGCGCTATCGAGCAGAGTGTGTTCGACCAGGTCAACGGCAAGGATCTGGCCTGGACCGAGGCGACCCTTGGCCAGGATGTGCTGTTCCGGCACGTCCCAGAGACCGGCTTCGGACGCGACAATCAGGTGACCGTCATCGCTGCGCGCCCATCGGGCCGGTCGCAGGCCATTGCGGTCCAGCGCGCAGACCGCGTGTCGCGCATCGCACATGACCAGGCCGGCCGGGCCATCCCAGGGTTCGGTGTGCAGGCCGTAATACTGGTAGAAAGCCTCGAGATCCTGGTCGAGGTTTTCATCGGCACTCCAGGCCGGCGGCACCAGGATGCGCGAAGTTGCCAGCAGATCGATGCCGCCCTCGACCAGCAACTCGAACATGTTGTCCAGGCTCTGTGAATCCGAGCCCGTACGACTGACGTGATCGCCGATGTCCGAGAGGTCGAGCAGCGGCGAATGCAGCTTGGGCTGGCGGGCCAGGGCCCAGTTGCGATTGGCCCGTATCGTGTTGATCTCGCCATTATGGGCAAGCATCCGGAATGGCTGGGCCAGACGCCAGTTGGGAAGGGTGTTGGTGGAGAAGCGCTGATGGAAGGTCACTGCGCTGCTCAGCAACTCCGTACGCTGAAGGTCCGGGAACACAGCGCGCAACTGTCCGGGTGCCGCCATCGCCTTGTAGCCTATTGTCGCAGCCGAGAGGCTGACCACATAGAAGGCGGCATCTTCGGCCAGCGCGAGTTCGGCGCGACGGCGCGCACGAAACAGGGCGCGATCGAACACGGCTTCTTCCAGCTCGCTCGGCGCATTGACGAAGATCTGACGGATCAGCGGCCGACTGGACAATCCCAGCGGACCACAGGGCGAATCGGACACCGGCACGTCACGCCAGCCGGCTGGCTCCAGTCCTTCCTCACGCAAGCTCGCTTCGAGTTGCGACTGGGCGCTCGCCGCTGCACTCGCATCGTGATCGAGAAAGACCAGGCCCGCTGCAAAACTCGACGCCAGCGCTATCGACGCTTCCTCGGCCAGCGTGCGCAACCAGGTATCGGCCCGATAGATCAGCACGCCGCAGCCGTCGCCGGTGATGCCGTCTGCATTGACGCCGCCACGATGCGACATCTTCGCCAGGGCGGAGAACGCCTGGTCGACCAGCCACGTGCTGGCCTTGCCGTCGATGCTCGCGATCAGCCCGAAGCCGCAGCTGTCGTGTTCGAAAGCGGGATCGTAGAGTCCGGTCGTCTGCAGCGGTGTCATCAAGGCGTCCTGCGCGGTGGATGAGCGCACCTATCCATGGCGGATGTGCTCGGGAGGGCTGTCGTGGTTCCATGACGCAGCGTCGCCGACCGGGTGTCGGCGTGATCCCAATCAATCACAAATGCTGCTATGCGTCAAACTGTTTGGACGTCCAAATGGTTCCAACGGAAACCATTGAATCCTGTTTCGGGACAGGCGGAGCGCCGGAATGTTTCTGCTCGTCATCCCGGCGGGGGCTGGAATGACGACGCAGTCAGCGTGGCCTCAGGCCAGTGTTTCCAGTGTCGCTTGCAGGGCACGCTCGAAGCGCGATTCGAGTGCCGCGTCGCGATCGTCAACGGTTCCCAGTTGCGACCAGGTCGCAATCAACTCGCGCAGGGCATTGCCGGGTGCCGGGGCCTGCACGCCACGCATGCGGGCAGCAAGCTTTTCGACCTGCATGTCCATGCGGCGCTGACGGTCTTCGGCAGGCGCTTCCATGCCGGCCAGTTGCTCGATCTCGAGTACGCAATCGCGCAGCGCATCTCGCTCACCGGTCGCAACGGGATTGCCGTCGAGCAAGGGCTGGATGCGAGCCTCGATTTCCTCGGCAGCCAGGCTCAGCGGGGCCAGCCCGGAGCGGGAGGCGTTGAACGCCGACGCGTCGATTTCGCCACGTTCGAGTCTTCGAGCCAGGGAATAATGAGCCAGCCAGATATCGAACTCGGCACGTCGCTGCTCACGGTCATGCCGCGCCTGGAGCGCGGACAGTGCGCTTCGGGCCGATTCGAAACGCTGGCGCAGTGCGCCATCCCGGATGCCGAGCGCACGCCACTCGTTTTCGACGCGCTGCACGCTGCTGCGCTCCGGCATGGCGCTGGCATGGGCCAGGGCTTCCATCTCGGCACACAGATTGGCCGCCGAATCGAGCGTCTGCTGTTCCTGCGCGGCACGTGCGTCGCGCTCGGTGTCGGCGCGTGCAAACACGGCATCCAGCGCCGCACGGAACTGCTTCCACTGCGCCTGGTCGCGTGATCGCTTGCCGTTGCCCGATTTCTGCCAGAGTTTCTGCAGATCGCGTGCCTGCGACATCGCCGTGCGCAAGTCGGCTTGTTCGGAAAGGGCCAGCGCGCGCGCGATCAGATCCTGCTTGGCTGTTTCGATCAGTGCGTACTGCGCACTAATGCGCTCATCGATGGCGCTCAGGGCCGCCTTGAGTTCGGCGGCGAGGTGCTTGCGCTCGCGCGGGTTGACCCGGTCGAGCCGGCGCAGGGCGTCGGTGGCCTGCTTGCGCAGATTGGCCAAGCCGCGCCAGTCCGCTTCTTCCGCACTGGCGGCTGCCCTGGCTTCGGCAACCAGTGCCTCGGTTTCCCCGGTGCCCTGCTTGCGCAACTCGTCGCGCTTCTCGAAATAGGGCTTGGCCGGTTCAATGGCCTTGTGACAGAGCGCGCGAAAACGCCGGGTCATGCCGTCGGCGGAGCGCGCCGGGCGTGCTTCGATCTGGTCCAGATGCGCCCATTCCGTCTGGATCTCGCGAACGCGCGTTGCGATCGCGTCCGGATGCAGTCCTGTTTCCGGCAAGACTTCCAGTTCTTCGCACAGTTGCTGACGACGCTCGTTGTCGCTCCAGCGTTGCCACTCGGCTATCTTCGCGTATTCGCTTTCGATGTCAGCCAGTTGGTCGCGCATGGCTGCAGGTATGGTTTTCATCTGGCGCCGGAGCCGGTTCACCGCAGCGTGACCCTTGTGCGCTTCGGCGGTCTTTCCAGCCCGAATCGCTTCGGACGTGGTCGCGATCGCAGCCTGCAAGGCTTCCACGGCCCGCTTCTGTTTCAGGGCCTGTTCGGCACGTGCCTCCGCCTGCAATTCGTTACGTGCCGCAATCGCGGCATCCTGGTCGGCCCTGGCTTCCGCCACGGCGATGGCTCTTGCTTCGGAGTCGCTGGTTTCCGGCATCGATTGCAGCGCAGCCAGCTGTGCGCCAAGACGCGTGAAGCGCACCGACACCACGGCACTGGCTTCATCGCCGTCGCGTGCGTAGGCGGCGTGCAAGCCGGTCAGCGCCTCGAAGCGCTGCAGCAACTCCTCGCAGCGGCTTCTGGCAGAGCCGCCGGCCAGCACCTGCGCGATGGCTTCGAGCTCTTGCTCGATGTGCTGACGGTCGAGCGCGCGCTGGCGAAGCCTTGCCACCTGGTCCGGGTCGCGGCTCAGCGCATACAGCTCGAGCGCATTCTCGTAGCGCGTGACAAGTGTCTGATCGGCCTTGCCGGCAACGCTTTGCCAGGCTTCGGCAATCCGGCTTGCACCATCGCCGCCTTCGCCTTCGCGCAGGAGGCGCTCCATCTGTTCGCAAAGTTGACGTGCCCGTGTTTCGATTGCGACTGCGTCGCCACGATCGACCAGAAGATTCTCCAGGCGTTCGGCGGCACGGCGACTGATGGACTTGTCGGTCTTGCGTGTGCGTTCGATGATGCGGGCGAGCTGGGATTCCTCGGTGATGCGTTCGAGTGCGGCCTGTCGGATATCTGGATCCGAATCAGCGGTCGCGCGATCCAGCATGAAGGCCGGTTTGTCGATGCGCTGCAACGCAGCCATGCGCAGTTCCGCCTCCGGTGCGCTGGTGGCGATCTGCTCGATAAGACGTGGGTCATCCTGGGCACGCAGCAGGCGCAGGCGATCGGTCAGGGCGGGCGCGGAGGGATGCGTTCCCGCCAACAGTTCCACGAACAGGTTCCGCGCGATCTTGCGTACGCCTTCGTCGCGGTCATCGGTGGCCATGCTCTGGGCCAGGGCGGGATCGGCAAGTCGTTTCAGTGCGGCGATGCGAACGCCGGCATCGGTGTCCTCACGGACCAGCCTTGGCAGGGATTCGATCAGCTCGGGGCTCTTGTCGGTGGCGACTGCGGCGCGGCGCACGGACTCGTCCTTGGACTGCCAGCGCGGCTTGGAGAAAAAACGGGCAAGACTCATGGGTGGATTCGCAGGAAGTTGTCGAGCGCGAGGCTCAGAGCAGGGATTTGATGATGCGGAAACCGGCTATCCAGGTGCCGAACATCATGCCGAGATTGGTAAACACGAAGACCAGCAGGGTGCGCGAGATGCGGTTCTTCCACCAGCCGGTCCAGTGGATGACGTCGTCGCGAAGACTGTCGAAATCCGCCACTCGCGGCCGGTGAATCCAGACTTCGACACCCGCGCTTGCCGCACCCACCGGAACACCCGGCCGGAACGGTTTCAGCGGAGCAACGATGAAGCCGGCCAGCGCACTGAGCGGATGTCCGCCTGCGGCGAAGGTGCCGATGGCTGCACCGATGCCGGTGCACAGAATCCAGACCCACAAGGCGTCGGTGCCGAATTCGGCGCCACGGTAGAACAGGCTGGCGATGGCCACTGCAATGATGGCGAAGATCGCGAATCCGATGCGCTTCGGCCATGGCGATCCGGGTGGCAACTCGGAAAGGGTCTTCTGCATCGGTCCCGGTGCATCGACTTGCGACTCGATGGCTTTCTCGATGCCGGCCAGATGACCCGCGCCGATCACCGCAAGTACGCGCTGCACCGGCTTGCCGGCATTCGATGCCTGTTCCGACTCTTCGCGCAATCGCGCGGTCATGTAGCGGTCGCGTTCGGAGATCAGGGCCTCGAAAAGCGGGGGCGACTCCCTGGCGAACTCGTTGAACATGCTGCCGAGCATGTCGCCTTCCTTGAGCTTCTCGATTTCGCTTTCCTCGACGTCTTCGCGCGAGATCAGGCTCGCGGCAAGCCCACCCATGATGCCAAGCCGGTCGACGAAGCCGACACTGCGGATGGCCCGCTTGAGGGTGATACCGACCTCGCGATCGATCAGCCAAACCGGCAGTTCGCGCGCTTCCGCACCATCGATGGCTGCCTTCATTTCCGCGCCGGGTTCGATTCCGAACTGTTCGGCAAGTCGACGCTGGAATGCGGACAGGGCGAGATTGGCGGCGACCAGGCCGGCCTTGCCCTGGCGGATGATCTGGAACAGATCGAGATTGCGGAACGATTCCGGATCGCGCATCGACTTGTAGCGCGGTTCGCACAATTCCACGGCCACGGCATCGAAGGATTCGCGCTCGAGGATTTCGCGCACGGCCTCGACACTCGCGCGCGAGACATGCGCAGTGCCGAGCAGGACGTATTCGATGCCATCGCGATGGACGCGTGCAATCGGCTGCGCCGCGAGCGTCTCGCTGGCTTCATGTTCGGGTTGGGGGTGTTGCAAGGTTTCAGTGTTCAATCGCGATATCGCTTGAGCAGGTCGGAATAGGCGTCGATGCGCCGGTCACGCAGGAAAGGCCAGATGCGCCGCACGGATTCACTGCGAGCGAGGTCGATATCGGCGATCAGCAGTTCGGGCTGCTTGATCGAAGCCTGGGCGAGGTACTCGCCTTGCGGTCCGGCGACAAAACTGGAGCCCCAGAAATCGATGCCGCGGCCGCCATCGGGCGAGGCTTCGAAGCCGGTGCGATTGACCGCGAGCAGGGGAATGCCGTTTGCAACGGCGTGGCCGCGCTGGATCGTGATCCAGGCATCGCGCTGTCGGTCTTTTTCTTCCTTGCTGTCGTCCGGATCCCATCCGATCGCGGTCGGGTAGAGCAGCAAGTCGGCACCGGCCAGGGCCATCAGGCGTGCGCCCTCCGGATACCACTGGTCCCAGCAGACCAGCACGCCGAGCTTTCCGACCGAAGTCTGGATCGGCTCGAAGCCGAGATCGCCCGGCGTGAAGTAGAACTTCTCGTAGAACGCCGGGTCGTCCGGAATATGCATCTTTCGGTAGGTGCCGGCGATCGCGCGCGAGCGATCGAAGACCACCGCGGTGTTGTGATAAAGCCCGGCAGCACGGCGTTCGAACAACGAACAGACGAGGACCAGCTTGAGCTCCTCGGCCAGGGCGCCGATGCGCTCGGTCGAAGGGCCGGGGATCGATTCGGCGCGATCGAACTCGTCGACACTTTCGTGCTGGCAGAAGTATGGGCCGTTGTGCAGTTCCTGCAGCAGCACGAGTTCAACGCCGTCCCGGGCTGCCTGGCGCAGACCGGCTTCGATGGCGTCGAGATTCGCTTCGGTACTGCCGTGGTCGATCTCCTGCAGCAGGCCGACCTTGAGGGATTTCTGGCTCATTGGATTCGAAAACGGGCAAAGGCGGAATGGTAACGCGGATTGCCTGTTGCGAGGAAAACGAAAGGGCAGAAACGCGAAGTCCGCAGGATCTGGAGGTTGCTTTTCCTTCTCCCCTCGGGAGAAGGTGCCCGATTGGGCGGATGAGCGTGCGCGCGTGCCGGAAATTCCGTTCCGCGCTTACCCTCACCCCAACCCTCTCCCGGGGGGAGTGGGAGCAGCGCCCGCGTCCATCGCAAGTACGCCCTTCGGCAACTGCATGGTCACGCAATGCAGGCTGCCGTTCTGCCAGATCAGCGGGCGGCACGGGATCTGGACGATTTCCCGGCCCGGATGGGCGATGCCGATGATGCGCGCGGCTTCATCATCGGCCTTGTCAGCATAGGCCGGAACGAGCACGGCGCCATTGATGATCAGGTAGTTCGCATACGAGGCGGCCAGGCGGCGACCGCCATCGACAATGGGCTGCGGCCAGGGCAGGGCATGCAGGGTATAGGGTCTGCCCTCGGCCGTTCGCAGGGTGGCCAGTTCGTCCCGCATCCTGCCCAGCTCGTTGAAATGCGCGTCTCCCGGGTCGTCACACGCCTGGAACACGATGGCCTCGTCAGGCGCCAGCCTTGCGAGGGTATCGATGTGGGCGTCGGTGTCATCACCCTCAAGATAGCCGTGATCGAGCCAGAGCACGCGTTCTGCGGCCAGGGTGTCGAGCAGCACGGCATCGATCTCTTCGCGAGACTGATCCGGGTGGCGCAGGGCAAGGCACTTCCAGGTGGTCAGGATCGTGCCTGCGCCGTCGGATTCGATGGCACCACCCTCCAGCGCCCAGTCAATAGGGCGATGCGCGGATTCGACGAACAACTTGCGACGGATCAGTTCGCTGACGATCCGGTCGTCGAGGCTGGCCTCGAACTTGCCGCCCCAGCCGGTGAAGCGGAAGTCATTCAGGGTGAAGCCGTCGGCGTTCTTCAAGCAGATCGGACCGGAATCTCGCAGCCAGGTGTCGTCATAGGGCACCTCGACGAACTGCAGGCGTGCCAAATCGATGCCGTCCGCAGTCAGCAGTTGTTCGGCTCGCTGCCGCACGGACGCATCACCCACCAGGACGATGGCTCGCTGAAAACGGGTGATGCCGGCAACCAGCGCAACATAGGTTGCCTCGACCGACTCGAGCCGGTCGGCCCAATCCGTATCCGCATGTGGCCAGGCGACAAGGATCGCGTCCTGCGGCTCCCATTCGGCGGGCAGGCGCAATCGGGGTGTGTTCATGGAGTGTCGGGAATCAGGCGCCGTCGCGGACGCTGTGGATCACGATGTTCTTTTCGAAGTAGACCGTGAAGCCGTTGTACTGCCAGCGGTTGATCACCGGGTGCAGCGGTGTGTCGCCACCCGCAGGAGGAAGCTTGGCTTCCGGCGCGCCAAAGCGCTTTTCGACCTGACTCATGTTGAGGCCGCGCTGGGGCACGTTGGTGGCGCGCACATTGGTCTGGCCCAGGGTCACGGTTTCCGCATGGATCATCGGAGCGGCCACGAACAGGCCTGAAGCCAGCAGCGTATTTGCGAGAACAAACTTCAAGTTCATCACCGAACCTCCTGATCTCAATGGGTGAATTGACGAATGGCGCAGTTGTATCAGAAGCGTCGCGCCAGTTCCATGCTGGCTTGCACATTGTGGGGCCGAAGCAGATCAGGAGCTGGACCCAAGCCTGCGCCGGGATGACGAAAGCTTGTTGATTGAGCTCCCTGCATTGCAGAAGCTCCACGAGAAATCATCGCCGGCTCGAAGTGCCGCTTCTCGCGTCACGCGGTCGTGCCAGGGCAGGCTGGAAGCACTTCAATTCAGCCGAATGGCTGTTCATCCGGTTCCTGTTCGAACCGGCTGCACACCACCCCGGAAACGCAAAAGGCCGCTTTCGCGGCCTCTCGACGGTGAATCTGCAGGCTGCCGCTTAGCGCTGACGCGCCTTGAAACGCGGGTTGCTCTTGCAGATCACGAAAACCTTGCCGCGGCGGCGCACGATCTTGCAATCGCGGTGGCGGGACTTGGCGGACTTGAGCGAAGAAAGGACTTTCATGGGAAACCTCGGGGCGAACGGGCTTGAGCAAAGCGCGCAAGTATATCGGTGAATTCAGAATGTTGCAAAGCATTATCGGGTGCCGAATGTGCAGCGGCGGCAGGAGGGCGCTGTCTTGAGCCCCTCTCCCCTCGGGAGAGGGGTTGGGGTGACGACTGCATGGATGCAGGAGGTAGAGCGACGCATGGAGCAGTTGCCGAGGGTGCGGTTGGAGCAACAACTTCAGGCAATCGGGAAGCGGTCCTCGAAGTCTGGGCCAAATCTGGCCTTTCCTGGCGCTGCGTTCCTCGATCCGCCCTGCGGGCACGATCCTTCGAATGGAGTAGGGGCAAAGCCCCTGTTCACGAGGGTTCGGGCGCATTGCATGCGCGAATTCTGCCGACCCGGCCCGGTCTTGATTTGATCCGGAAAGGGCCCGAGCTTGGTTCCCATGCCAGACTCCCCGCCGATGACCCGTCTCGAGTTCGACAATGTGTTTACCCGTGATCTGCCGGGCGACCCTGTCTCCGGCTCCGCCCTGCGCGAGGTACGTGAGGCAACCTGGTCGTGGGTCGATCCGACTGCGGTGCGTGCGCCCAGGCTGGTGGCGCACTCCGAAGAAGTGGCGAATTTCCTCGGTTTTTCGGTAGATGACGTCAATTCGAAGCAGTTTGCCGATGTTTTCGCCGGAAATGCGCTTTTGGACGGCATGCGGCCGTATGCGGCCAACTACGGAGGACACCAATTCGGCCACTGGGCCGGTCAGCTCGGTGACGGTCGCGCCATTTCGCTGGGCGAAGTTGTCAACCGCCAGGGCCAGCGCTGGGAGCTGCAACTGAAGGGCGCCGGGCCGACACCGTACTCTCGCAGTGCGGATGGCCGCGCCGTGATGCGTTCGTCGATCCGCGAGTTCCTCTGCAGCGAGGCCATGCATCATCTGGGAGTGCCGACCACGCGCGCACTCAGCCTCGTCGCGACAGGCGAGAGCGTCGTCCGCGACATGTTCTATGACGGCCATCCGGCCGCCGAGCCCGGCGCTGTCGTCTGCCGGGTCGCGCCTTCGTTCATCCGCTTCGGCACCTTCGAACTGCCATCCTCTCGCGGCGAACTCGACTTGCTCGATCGCCTGATCGATTTCACCATTCGGCGCGATTTCCCGGATCTGCACGGCATGGGCGAGACACTGCGCGCCGACTGGTTTGCCGAGGTCTGCGCGCGCACGGCAACGATGATCGCGCACTGGATGCGGGTCGGCTTTGTGCATGGCGTGATGAACACCGACAACATGTCGATTCTGGGCTTGACCATCGACTACGGTCCCTATGGCTGGATCGACAATTTCGATCCGGACTGGACGCCGAATACGACCGATCGGCAGAACCGCCGCTATCGATTCGGTCAGCAGGCCCAGGTCGCCCACTGGAATCTGGCCGCACTCGCCCAGGCGCTGGCCCCTGCGTTCGCCTCGATCGAACCCTTGCAGGCAGGTTTGAAGGGCTACGCCGAAACCTACGCCCGCGCGGAAGGCGCGAATATCGCCGCCAAGCTCGGTCTCATTGAATGCCGCGACGAGGACGTGGCCCTGATGCAGGACGTCTACGAATGGATGGCCGCGACCGAGATCGACATGACGATCTTCTTCAGGACGCTGTCGGAAGACTCTTCAACATCAATGACATCGGAGTCTTTTCGCGACGCGTTCTACGATGCGGGCTTGCAAGAGGAAGGCCTGGTCACGCTGCAACAATGGCTTGATCGCTATGGCAGCCGCTTGCGCGAGGATCCCCAATCCGCCGAGCAGCGACGCGAGCGCATGCGTGCTGCCAATCCCAAGTATGTGCTGCGCAACTGGCTGGCCCAGCAAGCCATCGACAAGGCCGCCGAGGGCGACGAGTCGGAAATCCACAGGCTGCTCGATGTGATGCGGCGCCCCTATGACGACCAGCCGGGCAGTGAAGGCTACGCTGCCCGCCGACCGGACTGGGCGCGCCACAAGGCAGGCTGCTCGATGCTTTCCTGCAGCTCGTGATGATCAGCGGAGCGCACCGCTGCCCGGGCGGCATTCGATCTGGAGCCATGGCGGACATGCCCATTTGCACATGACGAATCCGGGTGAACAGGTCAGGATTGCAGACTTTCCGCGACGCCGCGGACCCGGCATCGTGCCGGTTTTCTCATAGGGCAGGAGGGAACCCCGGATGGAACGTCGCGACTTTCTGAAAACCACCGGTATCGGGCTGGGCGTTCTGCTGGCTCCGGCCTGGGGCCGTGTCATTGCCGCCGAAGAGCTCGTCGGCAAGCTCGATGTGGCAGTAAAGAAGGCACTGGCCGATGCTGCCATGTCCGCAGCAAGGGAAGGCGGCGCCAGCTACTGCGACGTGCGCATCGGACGCTACCTGCGTCAGTTCCTGAACACGCGCGAAGACCGCATCGAGAACGTGGTCAATTCCGAATCGACCGGCGTCGGCATCCGCGTGATCGCCAAGGGCACCTGGGGATTCGCCGCCACCCGTGATCTCAGTGTCGACGGAGTCACCCGCGCTGCGCGCCAGGCCGTGCAGATTGCCCTGGCCAATTCGCGCCTGACGACCACGCCGGTGCAATTGGCCCCGGTTACCGGTTCCGGCGAAGTGTCGTGGGCGACTCCGATCGTGAAGAACCCGATGGCCGTGCCAATCAGGGAAAAGGTCGGGCGCCTGCTTGAAGTGAACGCAGCCGCAATCAATGCCGGTGCCAGTTTCGTCAGCTCGAACCTGTTCCAGGTCAACGAGCAGAAGTATTTCGCCTCGACCGACGGTTCCTATATCGACCAGGACATCCATCGCATCTGGGCACCGTTCTCGGTCACCGTCGTGGACACGGCCAGCGGCAAGTTCCGCAGTCGCGACGGACTGGGTGCGCCGATGGGCATGGGCTACGAATACCTCGATGGCAAGGCGGCCGACAAGGTCGAGTTGCCGTGCGGCGTGGTCGTCTACAAGGATTCCTACGACATGCTCGAGGATGCCGTGGCTGCAGCGAAGCAGGCCAGGGAAAAACTCAAGGCGCCCTCGGTCAAGCCGGGCAAGTACGACCTCGTGCTCGATCCGACCCATCTGCTGCTGACGATCCATGAATCCGTCGGCCATCCACTGGAACTGGATCGTGTGCTCGGTTACGAAGCCAATTACGCGGGCACCAGTTTCGCCACGCTCGACAAGTGGCGCTCGAAGGATTTCCACTACGGCAGCGACATCGTCACGCTGACTGCCGACAAGACCCAGAAGCATTCGCTCGGGGCCGTGGCCTACGACGATGAGGGCGTGAAGACGCGCGCCTGGGATCTGGTCAGGGACGGCATCCTGGTCAACTACCAGGCCATTCGCGATCAGGCCCACATCATCAACGAGGAAGAATCGCACGGTTGCTGCTACGCCGACTCGTGGTCAAGCGTGCAGTTCCAGCGCATGGCCAATGTGTCCCTGTCCGCCGGCAAGGACCCGCTGAAGCCCGAACAGATGGTCAAGGACGTCGAGAACGGTATCTATATTGTTGGCCGAGGCTCGTACTCGATCGATCAGCAGCGTTACAACGCACAGTTCGGCGGCCAGCTTTTCTACGCGATCAAGGACGGCAAGGTGACCGGGATGATCGAGGATGTGGCCTACCAGATCCGCACCCCCGAATTCTGGAATGCCTGCAGCGCCATCTGCGACCAGAGCGACTACCGGATCGGCGGCACTTTCTTTGACGGCAAGGGGCAACCGGGGCAGGTATCTGCCGTATCCCATGGATCGAGCACGACGCGCTTCGACGGCATCAACGTGATCAACACGGCGCGCAGCCTGGGCTGAGCATTCTTAAGGACCATGCCATTCGCCACATGACTATCCACTCACCTGCGACCATTCTTGGTCGGTAAACAAGGGCGTGCGGGAAGGACTTCCCCGCGCACTGCACCGGCAGCTGACCGCTTTCAGCGTTCCCGACACCCGTTTCCTGCGGAGGAAGACGATGCAACGACGAGATTTCATCAAGGCGACCAGCCTTGGACTTGGGGCCCTGATGCTTCCAGCCTACGGGCGGGTCATCGCGGCGGAAGAGCTGGTCTCCAAGCTTGATGTGGGGCTGAAGAAGCGCCTGTCGGACACGGCGCTGACGGCGGCGAAGGCGGATGGCGCGACCTATTGCGACGTGCGCATCGGGCGCTATCTGCGCCAGTTCGTCATCACCCGCGAAGACAAGGTTCAGAACGTCGTCAATACGGAATCGACCGGCATGGGCGTGCGCGTGATCGCCAACGGCACCTGGGGCTTCGCCGCAACCAACGATCTCAGTCCCGATTCGGTGGCCAGGGCGGCACGCCAGGCCGTGCAGATCGCCAAGGCCAATTCCTCGCTGACCAGTTCAGCGGTTGAACTTGCCCCGACCAAGGGAGTGGGTGAAGTCTCCTGGTCGACGCCGATCAAGAAGAATTCGATGGAAGTGCCGATCAAGGAAAAGGTCGAGCTCCTGCTGGGCGTCAATGCAGCCGCGATGAAGGCCGGCGCCGACTACATCAACTCGATCCTGTTCCAGGTCAACGAGCAGAAATATTTCGCCTCGACCGATGGCTCCTACATCGATCAGGACGTGCATCGCATCTGGGCGCCGTTCACGGTCAATGCGATCGACAAGGAAAGCGGCAAGTTCAGAAGCCGCGATGGTCTCTCGGCGCCCATGGGCATGGGCTACGAATACCTCGATGGCGCAGCATCCGGCAAGATCCAGCTACCAGGTGGCGTCGTCGCCTATTCCGATTCCTACGACATGGAAGAGGACGCAATCGCCGCCGCCAAGCAGGCTCGCGAGAAGCTCAAGGCGCGCTCGGTCAAGCCCGGCAAGTACGATCTCGTCCTCGATCCGACCCATCTGTGGCTGACCATTCACGAGTCGGTAGGCCATCCGCTGGAACTCGATCGCGTGCTCGGCTACGAAGCCAACTACGCCGGTACCAGCTTCGCCACGCTCGACAAGTGGAAGTCGAAGAACTTCAAGTACGGCAGCGACAAGGTCACCCTGTTCGCCGACAAGACCCAGAAGTACTCGCTGGGCGCGGTCGCCTACGACGATGAAGGCGTCAAGACGCGCAACTGGGATCTGGTCAAGGACGGCATCCTGGTCAACTACCAGGCCATCCGTGACCAGGCACACATCATCAACGAGGAAGAGTCGCACGGCTGCTGCTATGCCGATTCCTGGTCCAGCGTGCAGTTCCAGCGCATGGCCAACGTGTCCCTGGCCGAAGGCAAGGAAAAGCTCAGCCCGGCCGACATGATCAAGGATGTCGAAAACGGCATCTACATCATTGGCGATGGTTCGTTCTCGATCGACCAGCAGCGCTACAACGCGCAGTTCGGCGGCCAGATGTTCTACGAAATCAAGGACGGCAAGATCACCGAGATGATAGAGGACGTGGCTTACCAGATCCGCACGCCGGAGTTCTGGAACGCCTGCTCGGCCATCTGCGACAAGAGCGACTACCGCATGGGCGGTTCGTTCTTCGACGGCAAGGGTCAGCCGAGCCAGATTTCGGCCGTCTCGCACGGATCGAGCACGTCACGTTTCGACGGCATCAACGTCATCAACACCGCACGCAGCCTCGGCTGAGGACAGGAGATCCAATCGATGAGCATCTATTCCGAACAGGACGCCAAGGCGATCCTCGACAAGGTCATCAAGCTGTCGAAAGCCGACGAATGCACGGCCACGCTGAACGGCCAGATTGACGGCAACATCCGCTACGCCATCAATGCAGTATCCACCAGCGGCATCGTCAGCGATGCCGAACTGGTCGTGCAGGTGGCATTCGGCAAGCGGGTCGGCACGGCCACGATCAACGAATTCGACGACGCCTCGCTGGAAAAAGTGGTCAGGCGCGCGGAGGAGCTGGCCAGGCTGGCACCCGAAAATCCCGAGTTCATGCCGGCGATCAAGAAGCAGACCTACAAGCCGACTCCGACCTGGTTCAAGACGACGGCAGAGATCAAGCCGGAATATCGGGCCACCGTGGCTGCCGATTCGATCGATCCCTGCAAGAAGGCCAAGCTGATTGCGGCCGGCTTCTTTTCCGACAGCAATCGCTTCTCGGCCATCGCCAACAGCAATGGCAACTTCGGCTACCAGACCAGCACCAATGTCGACTTCACCTGCACCGTGCGCACCGAGGACGGCACCGGCTCGGGCTGGGTGGCGCGCAATGTGGCTGACGTCTCGCAGTTCAACGCCGACGAGGAAATCAAGATCGCGATCCAGAAGGCGCAGGATTCGAAGGACGCCAAGGCCCTGGAACCGGGCAAGTACACCGTGATCCTCGAGCCGGCCGCGTCATCGGGCCTGATCTCGTACATGATGTTCGGCTTCGACGCACGCCAGGCCGACGAGGGCCGCAGCTTCCTTTCGAAGAAGGGCGGCGGCAACAAGGTGGGCGAAAAACTCTACGACGAGCGCGTGACGCTGTATGCCGATCCGGCCGATCCGATCGCGGCAGTGTTGCCCTGGGATGACGATGGTCTGGTCCGCGAGCGCACGCCGATCATCACCAAGGGCAAGGTCGAATACCTGCAGTATTCCCGCTATTGGGCCAAGCTCAAGGAAAAGCAGGCCATTGGCCAGCCGGGAAATCTGATCATGATCGGCGGCGACAAGTCGACCATGGATCTGGTCAAGTCGACCAAGAAGGGCATCCTGGTTACGCGTACCTGGTACATCCGCATGGTCGACCCCCAGACCGTGCTGCTGACCGGCCTGACGCGTGACGGCACCTTCTACGTCGAGAATGGCGAGATCAAGTATCCGGTCAAGAATTTCCGTTTCAACGAATCGCCCGTGATCATGCTCAACAACATCGAGGAGATCGGCAAGCCGGTCCGCGTCGGTGATGATGAATCACCGTTCGTGATGATGATCCCGCCGCTCAAGATCCGTGACTTCACGTTTACATCGCTGTCGGATGCCGTATAGCCGGGAACAGGGAATCGGGAATCGGGAATCGTGAAAGCTGAGCGAAGCAGGGCAAATGCAGACTGCGATGTGAGGCCCGATTTCCCGATTCTGTTGCGCGGAATTGTCCGATGACGCGCGCGGAGTTTCTTCGATTGATGGCAGCCTGCGCGTTTGCTCCGCTGCTGCCTCGTTCGCTGCGTGCGGCGGAGTCTGCCTACGACTTCGTGTTCACCCGGCTCATGTACGAATCGGGGGATTGGGATGTCGACCAGCGCATGCCTTCGAACCTGATCGATGCGCTGATCCAGTACACGACCTTGCGCGTCGATCCAAAGGAGCAGGTTATTCCGCTCGGCGACCCGCGCATGCTGGGCGCGGCCTTCTGCTATCTGGCCGGACACAAGCTGGTCGAATTCAATCCGGACGAACGACGCAATTTCGAGAAGTACGTGCGCAACGGGGGCTTCGTCCTGGTTGACGACTGCAACCACGATATCGACGGATTGTTCGCCAAGTCCTTCGAAGCGGAGATGGCCTCCATTTTCGGCCCCGCTGCGATGCAGAAACTGCCGAACAACCACCCGTTGTATTCCTGCTTCTTCAAGTTCGACGGGCCGCCGGCCACCGGATTCGAATTGAATGGCTGGGGCGATGATCTGGTTCACGAGTATCTGAAGGGCATCGAAATCGACGGCCGTCTCGGCGTGCTCTACAGCAACAAGGATTACGGATGCGAATGGGACTACGACTGGCGCAACAAGCGATTCCTGGCCGAAGACAACACCAGGTTCGCCGTCAACATCGCCGTCTACGCGATGACGACGTGAAGGCGCTGTGGTGAACGCAAGGTTCTTCGGTCGCGTGGACGCTGGCATCTTGCACTGCAGGAGCAGGCTTCAGCCGCGATGCTTTCGAGCATCATGCTTCTCAAGAATCTTGCCGAAAAGCATCGCAGCTGAAGCTTGCTCCTGGCAAAGCGGTTCAGAGACTGACATTGGAACAACACCATGAGTAGTGCAGTGACAGAAGAAAGCGTAAAGCGGCAAATCGAGAAGCTCGCGCAACTGCGCAGCTCGATCGCCGAAGCCATCGTCGGCCAGGATGAGGTCGTCGAACAGTTGCTGATCGGCTTGCTGGCAGGCGGACATTGCCTGCTCGAAGGCGTGCCCGGGCTCGGCAAGACGCTGCTCGTGCGTTCGCTCGGCGAAGCCTTGCGACTGGAGTTCAGGCGCATCCAGTTCACGCCCGACCTGATGCCCAGCGACATCCTCGGCACCGAAATCCTCGAAGAGGATCATGGCACCGGCAAGCGCTACTTCAAGTTCCAGAAGGGGCCGGTGTTCACCAGCCTGCTGCTCGCCGATGAGCTCAATCGCACGCCGCCGAAAACCCAGGCGGCCCTGCTCGAAGCGATGCAGGAGCACACCATCAGCTATGCCGGTACAACCTATCCGTTGCCGGAACCATTCTTCGTGCTGGCCACGCAGAATCCGCTGGAGCAGGCCGGTACCTATCCCTTGCCCGAGGCGCAGCTTGACCGTTTCTTGCTGCACATCCGGGTCGAGTATCCGGGTGAGGAGGAGGAGCGCTCCATTCTCGTGCGTACTACCGGCAGCGGTTCCGGAAAGGTCAGCGAAGTCATGGATGGTGCCGAGGTGATCGCCTTGCAGAAGCTGGTTCGCGAGGTGCACGTCAGCGAAGATCTGCTGACCTGGATCACCCGCCTCGTGCGTGCATCGCGTCCGCAGGATAGTGTCATCAACGAGGTGCGCGAATGGGTACGCTGGGGTGCGGGTCCGCGTGCTGGTCAGTCGCTGGTGCTCGCTTCGAAGGCGCGTGCGCTGATCCACGGACGCCTTGCCGCCACACGCGAGGACGTTCGCGCACTGGCCTCACCGGTTCTGCGGCATCGGCTGTTGCTTTCGTTTGCCGCCGAAGCGGACCGTCGCAGCACCGATGACGTCATCGACGTGCTGCTGCGCGACGTGCCGTTTCCGGCCTGAGCCGGGTCGGCAACGACAGCACGACGGCGATGGCCTTGCGCATTCCGCCCGAACTGCATGCCCGTTTGCGCGACCTGCGCCTGAGCATGCGCGGGCCTTCGCTGGGCGACGGCCTCGGCATGCATGCCAGCCGCAGCCGCGGGGCAGGCCTGGAGTTCGCCCAGTATCGAGGCTATGAACCCGGCGACGAGCCGCGGCGCATCGACTGGAAGCTGTTCGCGCGCTCCGATCGCTATTTCGTGCGTGAAGCCGAGCGCGACAGTCCGCTGACCGTCTGGATATTGATCGACGCCAGTGCTTCGATGGCGCAGTCGGATCGGGCCCGGCCCGAATTCAGCAAGCTCGAAGCCGCCAGGGTGCTCGCGGCCTGCGTGATCGAACTGGCGCTGCGCCAGGGGGATCGTTTCGGTGTGATCGGGCTGTCTGGCGAAGCGCTGCAGTTCGTTGCCGACGGTGCTGGTCCGCGCCAGCGCGACCGCTGCATGGTCGAGCTCGAACGCATGCGCAGTGGCGGCAGTATCACCGCCGATTCGCAACTGGCCGCGCTGTGGGATCGGGTCCGGCCGGGCTCGCTGGTGCTCCTGCTCAGCGATGGTTTCGATGATCGGCTGACCGATCTTGCCGTGCGTCTCTCGGCGACGCGGCGCGAAGTCCTGTCGATCCAGTTGCTGACTGCCGAAGAGCGCGACTTTCCGTTCCGTGGCGGCATGCTGATGCGCGATCCGGAAAGCGGTGTCGAATTGCGTGTCGATGCCGCACGCGCACGCAGCGACTATCTCGAGCGTTTTGCCGCTGCACGCGCAGCACTGGCCAGGCGACTCGCGGCCAGTGGCATCGCACATGTGGAACATGTACTGGATCGGCCGCTGGACGAGCCCTTGCACACACTGTTCGGCGCACCTCAGCGCGCGGCGGACCGGCGATGAGCATCAGTCTGCTGCTGCCGCTGGGTCTGGCCGCCCTGGCCGCATGGATCCTGCCCTTGCTGATCCATCTGGTGCGCCGACCCGAGCAGACGCCCTACGACTTTCCGGCCTTGCGCTGGCTGCGCCAGAGCGAGCGCCCGCGACGCCGACTGCGCTTCGAGGACATCGGCCTGCTCTTGCTGCGCCTGCTTCTGCTTGCGCTGATCGCCTTGCTGCTGGCTGTCCCGGTGCTCCACGGGGAGTGGCGCGGTGCGCGCCACTGGGTGCTCGCCAGCGGCGACATCGATCTTGCCGCTGCGCAGGCGGGGGTTGCCGACGCGCAGGCCGAATGGCGCTGGCTTGCGCCCGGATTTCCCGAGATCGAAAGCGAAAGGCCGGCACCGGATCAGCCGCTGGCCAGTCTGCTGCGCCAGTTCGAGGCGGACATTCCGCCATCCGATAGTCTGACCGTGCTCGTGCCGTCCGTAGTGGGCGGGCTCGATGCCGAGCGCATCGCGCTGGGCCGCAGCATTGCCTGGAAAGTCGTGCCGGCGGCGGACCGATCGGCAAGCACCCGAACCGACAGCAAGCCGCTCAGGATCGGCATTCGTCATGACGCAGAAAGTGCAGACGGACTGCGTTATCTGCGCGCTGCGCTCGACGCGTTGAGCGAGGCGGAACCCGGACGCTGGGAGATCGATGAACAACCGGCCTCGGCCCCTGTCGCTGCGGACGATGACGCCATGATCTGGCTCGGTGCGGCCTTGCCCGACGAAGTGCAGCCATGGATCGCGGCGGGGGGGCGGTTGGTCCTGATCGAGCCCGAGGCACATTCGGGATCGGTCGTGCTGCGAGACAAGACGGGTGCAGCCATCGCGCGCGAGCAGGCGATCGGTGCAGGCGCCATCCTCCGAATCGTGCAGCCGCTGGTTCCCGAAAGCCTGCCGATGCTGCTGGATGCGGAATTCCCGGAACAACTGCGCGCCTTGCTGGTGGGGTCGGCGCCGCCACCGAGCCGCGCTATTGCCGCCGAGGTCGCGCCGCACACGCATGATCGATCGATGCCGTCGCAGACCACAGCGCTGGATCAACTGCTGTGTCTGCTCATCGCCCTCGTGTTTCTGCTCGAACGCATCGTGGCGATGCGAAGGCGGCGAGCGGAATGAGTCGGTCTGTCCCCAATCGCCTGTTGCGCGGCATGCGTGCGCGCCGTGCCCTGATCATCCTGGCCAGTGCCTTGCCGATGATTGCGGCCCTGCTGTTCGCGATGCGCAACCAGCTCGCCGCAGCGCTGGTCATCGCGACCGCGGTCGCGATGGCGATGGCGCTCGCCGGCTGGCTCTGGTTCGCGCTGCGCGGTCTCCGCGTCGAGCAGGTCGTCCGTCGTCTCGATGCATCGATGCCGTTGCTCGATGACAGCAGCGACCTGCTTCTGCGCGACGACGCCGGGCTGTCCGCACTCGAGAAACTGCAGCGCCGGCGTATCTCGGACCGACTCGATGGCTCGCGCCCTGCGGACGTGCGCGAAGCCTGGCCGTGGCGACGCATCGCATTGCTCGGCCTGCTTGCAGCGGGCATCGCGCTGGCGTCGTTGTACCGGCCCGAGGCCGGCATGCCGGAGGCGGAAACACCGTCAGCAATGGCCCAGCCGGATCAGGTCGCCCGCGTCACGTCGTTGAAGTCGATCCGGATCGACATCGAGCCGCCCGCCTACACGGGTCTGCCTTCGCGAAGAGAGTCCACCCTCGATGTCGAAGCCGCGCAGGGTTCGACCCTGCACTGGAAGCTCGCATTTTCGCCGGAACCGGGAGCCGCGTCCCTGCAGTTCCATGACGGATCGACGCTTCCGCTTCGCAAGGAAGGCGAAGCCTGGGCTGCCGAAACGGAACTCGGGCAGTCGACCCTGTATCGCATCGTGCTCGGCGCGGCGCCACCGCTCGAAGAAGATCGCCTGTATCGACTCGATGCGATCGCGGACCAGCCGCCGACCATACGCGTGATCCTGCCCGAGAAGACACTGAGCCAGGTCGAGCCGGGTCAACAGTCATGGCAACTCGAATTCGAAGTCAGCGACGACTATGGCGTTGGCGACGCCAGCCTGGGCATCATCCTGGCCCAGGGCAGTGGCGAACAGGTCACGGTCAGCGAGCGTAGCGAGCGCTTGCGTGCCGAGTCCGCCGGCAGTGCACGCCAGAAAACGTTCAGGCGAAAGCTGTCGCTGGGATCGACGGGGATCACGCCCGGCGACGATCTGATCGTTCGGCTCAGTGTACGTGATCTGCGCAAGCCACAAGCCAACGTCGCACGCAGCGCGAGCTACATCCTGCGCTGGCCAGCGGAAATGGCCAGTGAGAGCGAGGGCGTGGAAGGCATCGTGCAGAAAGTCCTGCCTGCCTATTTTCGCAGCCAGCGCCAGATCATCATCGATACCGAGGCACTGCTCGCCGAGCGCGATCAACTGGACGCCGATCGTTTCCTTGCGCGTTCCGACACGATCGGCGTCGATCAGAAGATCCTGCGTCTGCGCTATGGGCAGTTCCTTGGGGAGGAATTCGAGTCCGGTGGTGGCGCGGGCCCCGAGCATCAGGCGTCCGAAGACGACGAGCACAAGGACGAGCCCACTCAACTCGATGCTCTGCCTGCCGGGCACAGCCACGATGACGGGCATGACCACGGCAATGCGGAATTCGGTGTCGCCGACGACGTGCTCGCCGAGTTCGGCCACGCCCACGATCACGCCGAAGCCGCGACCCTGCTGGATCCGGAAACAAAGAAGATTCTCAAATCCGCCCTGGCCGAAATGTGGCAGGCCGAACTGCATCTGCGTCTCGGCGAGCCGGCCAGGGCTTTGCCGTTCGAGAACCGGGCGCTGGCCTACATCAAGCAGGTGCAGCAGGCTTCGCGCATCTATCTGGCGCGCGTCGGTCTTGAGCTGCCACCGGTTGATGAAAGCCGGCGCCTGTCCGGCAAGCGCGAAGGTCTGCGCGATCCGCGCGGCGTGCTGATGCCGGCTGATGCCGGTGACGAGTTCCTTGAACAGGCGTACCGCGCGCTCTCGAATGGAGAATCGATCGACCTCGTAGTACTCGAAGCCTGGGTGCGCCAGCACGAATCCCACCTCGATGATCCGCTGGACCTGATTGCCGCGCTCGACGTGTTGCGTCGCGAACCGGCTTGCGATGCGTGTCGCGAGAGCGTGCTCGATGCGCTCTGGGCGCTGTTGCCGGTGCCGCCAGCAGAAACACCTTCGCGCGCGGAACCGGATGCCGTCGGCAAGGCCTATCTCGATGGGCTCGGCGCGGAGGTGCAACCGTGAGCCTATCGCTTGCCAGCCTGCTCGTGATTGTTGTTGCGATCGTGATTGGAAGCTTCCGCAGCGGACGTGCTCCCGGCATGCGTCGCTGGTTGTTCTCACTCGGACAACTCCTGCTCGGTGCGGCGCTGGCCCTGTTGCTGTTTCCACCGCCCATAACGCGCAGTGGCGAAACAGCATTCGTGGCGACTTCCGGGACCACCGAAAGCCAATGGACGAGCATCGCGCCGGAAGCAACACGCCTCGTGTTGCCCGAAGCGGCGTCTGATCCGCACACGGGAGAGCGCGTCGTGGATCTCGCCAGTGCCCTGCGCGAGCATCCGGAAATCGAAAGCCTGCACGTACTGGGCGATGGTTTGCCGGAGCGCGATCGCGCTGCTGTGGCCGATCGCGGCCTTGTATTCGAGGCAGCCGATGAACCGCGGGGCGTGGTCGATCTCAAGGTGCCCGAGGCCGTCGGCGCCGGTACGGTCTGGTCGGTGAGCGGGCGCGTATCCGGGGTGGCCGATGCACGCGTGGAATTGCTCGATCGCAGTGGGGCAGTCGTCGCGAGTGCGCCGCTGGATGCCGAGGGCCGGTTCGAACTGTCGACCGTCGCGCGATCGAATACGCGCATGCGTTACGGCTTGCGCGTGCTGGATGCCGAGGATGCAGTGGTCGAGGAGGCGCCGATCGCGGTCGCGGCCGGCAAGGCGGATGCCTTGCGCATCGAGGTGATTGCCGGTGCGCCCGACGCCGAGCTGAAGTATCTGCGCCGCTGGATAGTCGATGCGGGGCATGTGTTGGGCAGCCAGATCGCATTGAGTCGCGGCATCGAGCAACGCCAGTCGGCAGCGAGTCTTGATCCCGGCAGTCTTGCAGAAACCGACCTGCTGATCCTTGACGAGCGTGCCTGGACCGGGTTGCCGCAATCGGCGCGCGAGTCGATCCGGGCTGCCGTCGAGGCCGGCATGGGACTGCTGCTGCGCGTGACTGGCCCGGTTCCCTCGAAAGTGGCCGAGGATTGGGCGGCGCTCGGATTCCAGCTGGACGATGCCGATGTTTCGCGCAGCGTCGAAGTCGGCAACCTGCCCGGCGAGCCGGGCGAAAGCCGAACCCTGAGTCGCCGTCCGCTTGTTGTGCGCGCTGCGGATTCGGTGCCCTTGCTGGTGGCATCGGATGGATCGGACCTGGCCCGCTGGCGTGCGCTGGGGCAGGGCCGGGTCGGCCTCTGGTTGCCGCTGGATACCTGGCGCATGACCCTCGAAGGCGATCGCCACACCTACGAAACGCTTTGGAGCGACACTTTTTCCACGCTGGCCCGCGCCCGCGGAAAGGCGACGCCGCAATGGCCACGGCAGGTGCGCGTCGATCAGCGCAGCGTGATCTGCGGGCTGCAAACCGGCGCAGAGATCGAAAACGCGGACGGCGTTTCCCGTGCGCTGCTGGTCGAGACCGACGACGCATCTTCCAGCGCCGCATGGTGGCCGGATCGCGCGGGTTGGCATGAACTGATCAACGGCGAAGAACGCTGGCCGATTCATGTACTTGATCGCGGCGAAGCCGATTCCCTGCAGCGCATGGCCACGCGCGAAGCAACCCTGGCCCTGGTCAATGAAACGCCGGTGGAACGGCGTACCCTCATCGATATGCCACGCTGGCCGTTCTTCCTGCTCTGGCTGGCACTGGCCGGAATGGTCTGGTGGCTGGAGCGTCGCAGGCCCATCTCGCAGCCATGAAGAATCCTGAAGGATAGATTTTCCCGCTGGGACTGGTAGCAGCTGTTCCTAAGAGGGACCTCGCCTTGTCGTGACTCTTCGTCGAAACCTCGCGAGAGAGCATCGCCCCTGAAGGGCCTCCTACGAAAAGCCTTTCCGCTGGATTCGACTCCTGCACGCAGTGATTGGGGCGCCGAGCCTCATTGCTGCTGTAGGGGGCCCCTTCAGGGACGATGCTTTTCACAGACTGTCGCGCAACTTGCTGAAAGGCATCGCAACCAAAGAAAGTCCCCTCTCGGGTCGGCCAAAACCTGCTCCTGCGGGGTGAGTGTGATGCCCCTGTTTCGACGCATCCTGTAGGAGGCCCCTTCAGGGACGATGCTTTTCACAGACTTTCGCGCAAGCTGCTGAAAGGCATCGCGACCAAAGAAAGTCCCCTCTCAGTAAAGTCAAAGCCTGCTCCTGCGGGATGAGGTTGGTGCCCCGTGTTTCGATGCATTCTGTAGGAGGCCCGTCAGGGGCGATGCTCTTGTGCAAACCGCGCAGCCGCTTCGAGGCTGGAGATGATTCCTTGAAAGGCAACGTGCAGAAAGCAACTCACGCCACTAGCGCAATCAAAGCTGCGGCTTGGCTCTGGCCGCCAGTTCCGCATTGAGTTGCTGGCGGGCGACCTGGGCTTCACGCCGGGCGATATACAGGCTGGCGCTGATGACGATGGCCGCACCGATCAGGGTGTAGGTATCGACCGTCTCGTTGAACAGCAGCCAGGCAAGCACGCCGACCACGAGGAATTGCAGGTAGCTCAACGGCGCCAGCGCCGAGGCGTCCGCCATCTTCAAGGCGCGCGTCCAGCAATAGTGGCCGCCGGTACCGAGCGCGCCCGACAGCACCAGCCACGGCCAGATGTGCGCGGATGGCCACTCCCACACTGTCAATGCAAACGGCAAGCTCAGCGGCACCCAGAGAAGAGTGGTCAACAACACGATGCGATCCGGTGGATCCGTGCGCGACAGGTACTTGATGCTGATCGTGACCATGCCGCTGAGTGCTGCCGCCGTCAGCGCGACCAGGGTTGCCACGCTGAAATCGGTCGTGCTCGGTCGCACGATGACGAGCACGCCGATGAAGCCGACAATCACCGCGCTCCAGCGCCGCATGCGCACCACTTCACCGAGCACGAGCACCGCGCCGATCGTGATGAACATCGGCGTCGAGTAGGACAGGGCCACGGCCTGAGCCAGTGGCAAGTGCACCAGCGCCCAGAATCCGCACAGCATCGAGATGATGCCGACCCCGCAACGAATCAGATAGAAGCCGATACGTCGCGTACGCAGGATTTCGAAGCCGTGCACGCGAATCAGGGGCAGGGCGAACAAGGCCCCGAAGAGGCAGCGGAAGAATGCAATCTCGAACGCGTGCTGCTCGCTGGAGGCGAAACGGATGGCTATGGCCATCATGCCGAACAGCGAGGCGCTTGCCGCCATCAGCAATGCTGCGCGCAACGGAAGCGCTGACGGCACACTGATGATGTTGGTCACGTCAGGCTGAAAACCAGGGAAGCGGAAGGCGCATGATACACCTCGACGATCCCTGGTCATTCGCGACAACTGGCCTCCTGCGAGCCGTTCAGCCAGAATCGGGACATGAAACCCGAGATCGACTTCGTCGTTGCCATTCCTGCCCGCTACGGTTCGCAGCGCCTTCCGGGCAAGCCGCTGCGCCTCATTGCCGGCGATCCGATGATCCTGCATGTGGCGCGGCGCGCGCTGCAGGCCGGCGCAAGCGAGGTTGTCGTTGCCACCGACGATCAGCGAATCGTGGACGCGCTCGAAGGCAGTGGAGTCGCTGCGACGCTGACCCGCAGCGAGCATGCCTCGGGCAGCGATCGCCTCGCCGAACTTGCCGAGCTGCGCGGTTGGGATGACGCGCGCATCGTCGTCAACCTGCAAGGCGATGAGCCCCTCGCACCCGCCAGCGGCATTCGTGCCGTAGCCGAGGCGCTGGCCTCGGGCAACTGTCCGATGGCCACCCTGGCAACCCCGGTGCTGACCGCGGAAGAACTGTTCGATCCGAATTGCGTGAAGCTTGTGCGCGATGCATCCTGCAACGCGCTGTACTTCAGCCGTGCCCCGATTCCATGGGCGCGCGATACGTTTGCGCAATCACGCGAAACCCTGCCTGCGGATACGAACTTCCTGCGCCATATCGGCATCTACGCCTACCGTGCCGGGTTCCTCAAGTTGCTGGCGGGCATGTCGCGAACGCCGCTGGAGATTGCCGAATCCCTCGAGCAATTGCGTGCGATCGAACACGGCTGCCCGATCACCGTGGCTCTCGCACCCGAACCCTTTCCGGCAGGCGTCGATACTGCGGAGGATCTGGCCCGCGTCGAGCGCCTGCTGGCAGACAAGGCCACGGCATGAAGATCCTGTTCGTCTGCATGGGCAATATCTGCCGGTCGCCGACTGTTGAGGCCGTCGCCCGCGTGGAATTCGCCCGCGCCGGGCTCGACATCGAGGTCGAGTCGGCGGGCACCGAGAGCTACCACGTCGGCGACCAAGCCGATCCGCGCGCGATCGCCATGGCCGAGGCGCATGGATATCCCATGTCGGCCCATCGCGCGCGCCAGCTCTGTGCAGAGGACTTCTCGCGATTCGATCATCTGCTGGTGATGGATCAGGTGAATCTGCGCGCCGCACGGGCCAGGGGCCCGCTGGAAGGCCGCGAACGGGTCGAGTTGTTCCTGCCGTTTGTCGGCATTTCAGAGCCTGTCGAACTGCCCGATCCGTATTACGGCAGCAACAGGGACTTCCAGCGCGCACTGGATCTGGCCCGCGATGGCATCATGGCCTATGTGGATCGAGTGACAGGACGGTAGTCCGGAGCGTTCCAGGCAGCGCCCGTGTGCAGCGCAACGAGCATTCAGAGGGGGAGAGGATGGATTCACGATCACCCGCACCGGAGTTTCCAGCCGGGCTCGATTGGGTCAATGTCAGCGAAGCGCCGATGCTGGCGAATTTGCGTGGCCGCGTGGTCCTGCTCTGGTTCTGGAGCTATGACAATGTCTACTGCTGGAATCTGCTGCCGGACCTGACCTTCCTCGAAAACCGCTATCACGACGGCCTGACCGTGATCGGCGTGCACACGCCCAAGTATCCCGCCCAGCGTGATTCCGGCGCCGTGCTCAAGGCCGTCAACCGGCACAACATCCGCCACCCGATGGCGAACGACACCCAGCACGCGCTTTGGCAGCAATACGGCATCGATGCCTGGCCCAGTGCGGTGCTGATCGATGCCGAAGGCCAGGTGGCGGCCGTCATTCCCGGCGAGGGGCGGCGGCAGGATCTCGACGAACAGATCGCCAGGCTGCTCGATGAAGCGGCCGAGCGCGACCTGCGCGAGTACGAAGCGTCCGCGCCGGCGTCGCGTCCGGAACCGCGCCTGCCGCTGTCGTTCCCCGGCAAGCTTCTGGCAACGGATTCACTGCTGTATGTCTCCGACAGCGGTCATGACAGGGTGCTCGAGTGCAACCACGATGGTCGCATCCTGCGCCAGTTCGGATCCGGTGATGCCAGCTACTGGGACGGTCGCAACCAGGAGTGCGGATTCAATGATCCGCAGGGTCTGGCCCTGCGCGATGAATTCCTCTTCGTGGCCGATCGTGGCAATCACGCCGTGCGCAAGATCCGGCTGCACGGAGGCGATGTCGAGACCGTGCTGGGAACAGGCGAGGAAGGGCGTGCACGTCCGCACGATGCCGATCCGCTCGCGACCCCGATCAGCAACCCCAGTGGCCTGGCGATCATTGCCGACAAGCTCTATGTGCTTTCGGCCAGCCAGAACCAGATCTGGGAGCTGGACCTGGGCCGGAATCGTGTCGACGTGCTGGCCGGTACCGGAAAGCTCGGCATGCAGGATGGCCTGTCACTGGAAGCCAGCTTTGCCCAGCCGAGCGGCGTTTCGCCCAGCGGCTTGCAGCTGCTGATCTGCGACGCGGCCTCCTCGTCGATTCGGCTGCTCCGCCTCAGCGATGGCCGGGTCAAGACCCTGGTCGGCGCCGGCCTGTATGAATACGGTGATGCGTCGGGCAACCGCGAAACAGCGCGGCTGCAGAATCCGCTCGATGTGGTCATGGATCCGCGCGGCATCATCTTCATCGCCGACAGCTACAACGGCCGCATCAAGGCCCTGAGCCTCAAGAGCGGAGCAGTGCGTACCCTCAACGTCAACTATCGTCTGCAGGAACCCGGCGGACTCTCGATCGCCTCCGGAGCGCTCTGGGTCGCCAACACCAACGTGCACGAAATCGTCCGCATCGACCTGGCCAGCGGCATCGCCAAGCGCGTGCCGATCGGCGAGTAGCACCTGACGTCCCGGTACTTGGTACAAGAGCCAACGCGGGTATCTGCTTTTTCCCCCTCTCCCCTCGGGAGAGGGTTGGGGTGAGGGTGCGGCCAATGCGCAGATTCCAACGCTTCCAGAACCGCCATGGAGTACTTCGCGATGCAGGGGCACTAATGGTGACGCGTACCCCCATCCGCCCTGCGGGCACCTTCCCCCGAGGGGAGAAGGAAACACCCTCACTGCCGAGGCGAGCTGAATCCAGACCCCCTCTCCCCTCGGGAGAGGGTTGGGGAGAGGGTACGGACAAAGCGCAGATTCCAACGCTTCCAGAACCGCCATGCAGATCCTCGCGAAATTGGGGGACTAATGGTGACGCGTACCCCCATCCGCCCTGCGGGCACCTTCCCCCGAGGGGAGAAGGAAACGCCCTCTCTGCCGAGGCAAGCTGAGTCCTGGCTCCCTCGCCCCATGGGAGAGGGTTGGGGTGACGACTGCATGGATGCAGGAGGTAGAACAGCGTCTGGAACGGCTGTCGAGGGTACGCAATCGCGCCAAACATCAGTTCCAACGGCCGCCGGAAAAACTTCCTGAACCTGAACACGGGTTTCCGCCACACCCCATCCACGCCACAATCCATCCCATGCAGGATCAACCCTCCTTCGACGGCAAGGCCTTTGTCGCCAACCTGAGCAGCGCGCCTGGCGTTTACCGGATGATCGCCGCCAGCGGTGATCTTCTCTATGTCGGCAAGGCCGGCAATCTGAAGAAGCGCGTCGGCAGCTACTTCCTCAAGCCCAGCATGCAGCCGCGCATCGCGGCCATGGTCGCGCAGATCGCCAGCATCGAGATCACCCTGACCCGCACCGAGGCCGAGGCCTTGCTGCTGGAAGCGCAGCTGATCAAGTCGCTGCGCCCGCGCTACAACATCCTGCTGCGCGACGACAAGAGTTACCCCTATATCCACCTGACCCCCGGTGACTACCCGCGCCTGGCCTTCCATCGTGGTGCACGCACCGGGGGAGGGCGCTATTTCGGACCGTATCCGAGTGCGATTTCCGTCCGGGAAACCCTGAGCCTTCTGCAGAAGCTGTTCCGTATCCGCAACTGCGAGGACAGCTACTTCAAGAACCGCTCGCGCCCCTGCCTGCAATACCAGATCGGTCGCTGCAGCGCGCCCTGCGTGGATTTCATTCCCGCCGAGGAATACCAGACCAGCGTTCGCCATGCCGCGATGTTCCTCGAAGGCAAGAGCAATGCATTGCTCGACGAACTGATTGCCGGGATGGAGCAGGCCAGCGCGGCGCTGGACTTCGAGCGCGCGGCGCTGATGCGCGATCGCATTGCCGCGGTCAGGAAGGTGCAGGCCAGGCACTACGTGCACGGGGCCGGCGCCGACATGGATGTCCTCGCCTGTGCGATCAGCCAGGGTGTGGCCTGCGTCAGCGTGATGTTCTTTCGTGACGGCATCAGCCTGGGCTCGCGTAACTTCTATCCGCGCCTCGGCCTGGATGCCGACGAATCCGACGTGCTCGGCTCGTTCCTGGGCCAGTACTACCTCGAACGCCCGGTGCCGTCCGAGCTGGTCCTCAGCCATGCGCCTGCCGAGGCCGACTTGCTGGCAGAGGCCCTGAGCGCCCACGCCGGTCACAAGGTCGAGCTGAAGACCTCGGTGCGCACCGATCGCGCCCGCTTCCTCGACATGGCGGTCACCAATGCCGGGGCCGCGCTCAGCGCGAAGCTGGCCAGCCGGCAGACCCAATTGGGCCGATTCGAAGCCCTGCGCGACCTGCTCAAGCTTGAAGAAGTGCCGCAACGCATCGAGTGCTTCGACATCAGCCACACGATGGGCGAGGCCACGGTCGCTTCCTGTGTCGTGTTCGGGCCGGAAGGCCCGGAAAAGTCCCACTACCGGCGCTTCAATATCACCGGAATCACCGGCGGCGACGACTACGCGGCCATGCACCAGGCGCTGGAGCGCCGCTACCGGCGCATTCAGGCCGGGCAGGGCATTCTTCCCGATATCCTGTTGATCGACGGCGGCCTCGGCCAGGTTCGCCAGGCGCTGGACGTGCTCGCAACCCTGGGTGTCGAGGGTGTACAAGTAGTCGGCGTAGCCAAGGGTGAAGCGCGCCGGGCAGGCCACGAGACCTTGATCCTCGGCGATTCCGGCCGCAGCTTGTGGCCTGGTCCGGATTCCCCGGCATCGCACCTGATCCAGGCCGTACGTGACGAGGCACACCGGTTCGCCATCACCGGCCATCGCGGGCGCAGGGAAAAGGCACGCGAGGCATCCAGCCTGGAAGAAGTGGCGGGAGTGGGGGCCAAGCGCAGGGCGGCACTATTGCGCCAGTTTGGTGGTCTGGCCGGGGTAACCCGGGCCGGAATCGAGGAACTCATGCAGGTCAACGGGATCAATCGTGAACTTGCCGAACGCATTTACGCTGCATTGCACGGATAATGGCTGAAACATGCATCTGACCCTGCCAACGATCCTCACCCTGTTCCGTATCGGATTGTTGCCGGTCATCGTTATCGTCTTCTACCTGCCCGAATACTTCCCCGCCAGCCGCAGCTGGTCGAACCACGCCGCCGCCGGCATCTTCATCGCCGCCGCCATCACCGACTGGCTCGATGGCTGGATCGCCCGGCGCTACAACATGAGCTCGGCTTTTGGCGCCTTTCTCGACCCGGTCGCCGATAAACTCATGGTCGCCGTGGCCCTGTTCCTGATCGTCCAGCAGAACCCGACGCCGGTGATGGCCGTCACCAGCGCCGTCATCGTGGGCCGCGAGATCAGCATCTCCGCTCTGCGCGAATGGATGGCCGAGCTCGGCCAGCGTGCTGCCGTCGGCGTGGCCTGGATCGGCAAGTTCAAGACGGTCATGCAGATCGTCGCCATCGTGGTCTGCCTGCACCAGCGTGATGTTCCGGAATTGCGCCTGTACCGGATCGGCGAAGGGCTGCTCGTTGTGGCGGCAGTGCTGACGATCTGGTCGGCCCTGGTCTACGTGCGTGCGGCCTGGCCGATCATGCGCGATGCCGACAGCGGCAAGATCTGAACCGCCGATTGACTGTGGCATCGGCGCGCAGGGGCCCGTTTGATGCCGTTTCTGGACGAAACAGGTTGACTCTTCCGTGGCATTCCGTAATATGCGCGTCCCACGCGGGAATAGCTCAGTTGGTAGAGCGCAACCTTGCCAAGGTTGAGGTCGGGAGTTCGAGCCTCCTTTCCCGCTCCAGTTTGTGCACGACGGTCCGGCTGCCAGCAGCGTCGTTGTGAAAGATCCGCAAGGCCGCTACCGCGGTGCTCCCGGATCAGAAACCTCGGCGACCCCGAGGTTTTGTTTTTTGATGACGACGCATTAAGCTCGCCATCCCACCGGCCTGGTGGCAGAGTGGTCATGCAGCGGCCTGCAAAGCCGCGTACGCCGGTTCGATTCCGACCCAGGCCTCCATCCCTTCCCGATTGTTACTTCAAGCGCTGGCCGCCCGCCGCGTCATCGGGCATCCTGCGCGTTGGCCCGGATGGCGAAACTGGTATACGCAAGGGACTTAAAATCCCTCGGCCGCAAGGCCATGCGGGTTCGACCCCCGCTCCGGGCACCATATTGATTGCTTCCTGCCTATGGGAGCCCTGGGAAAGTGCAAGCTGACCCGGGTTTCTGGACCGGTGCAGTGAAGAATGCGCACCTGACCCGGGTCTCGCGAATGCACGCGGGTCAACGGGATCAAGTGAAATGCAGTCAAAAGCGTTCGGCGCTCGCCAAGGCAGGTTGAGTCCGCTGGCGATTGGTGCCGAACCGTTACGCATCTCTGGTGTCAGAAACAAGAACGCACCCAGCTGGTGGTGATTCATGGCCTTCGCACGCAGTACCTGGATCACTGGTCTTGCTATTGCCTTGTTTCTTGCAGGGGCGCTCCAGGTGCTGCTCGGAAGCATGGAAATTTCGCACACGAGGTCTGGGTCCACCCACGTAAGACTATCGTTTCTCAGAGCTATCCTTTCGGAATGTCGGGTCGAGAATTTGTTGCCGAACGAAATCCGGGAATGCGTGCGACTTGATGCAGTGGGAAAGAACCTGCCAGTTGGAGCTGAAGATTATTTCTTGACGGACTACTACGGCGAGCCGTTCATCCTTGAGCGAACCGACTCCTGCAATGATGAGTTCACTGGTATTTACTCAAAAGGGCCAAACCGGGTTGACGAATGCGGTGGTGGCGACGACATCCACTAGATCGTATGAATTGGGGACGTTGCTCATATGCCGTTCGATCTGAAATTTCTGGCATCAAGAAAGCTGCCAATGTCCGGCAAGAAATCGGCTCGAAAACCCAGGTCTCGTACGCATGGGACTCAAAATCCCTTGGCCGCAGGGTCATGCGGCTTCGATTCCCGCTCTGGCACCAGTTGATTGCTACACAGCGTAGTGAAGCTTGGGAAAGTGCAACCTGACCCGGGTTTCGGCTCGTCGCCGCTCTCCGTTCTGGCATGGCGCCTTGCACTGCTACACACTTCCCACTTGTTACCTGTGAAGAATCCGACAGATGATCCGAGAACGCCCCAGTCACGTCGCGCGGCTGAATAACGCGCTCAGCGAGCCAGCAATGCGGCTCATGGAAAATCACCAGCGACACAAGCACACAATGGAGCGTGTTAAGTCGTTGATTGATAGTCCATGGGAATACGAGGGCTCAGTCGTCGATGAGACTCGCGAAATCACGTTCCTCAGAGACTTCTTCAACAAATTTCAGGAGTGCATCCAGTCGTGTGAAACCCTGGACGTAGCGAGGGCGCTCGTAGCCCAGACACTCGATACAACACCATTGGAGCGCCTTGACACGGCGATTACGTTTTGGAGCGAATCGTTCCTCAATGAGGTGTATATTTTCCAGCTTCGAATGCTGGACCTCGTCACGTTCTTTGAACGCAAGTATTCAAAGGACCAAGATTTCGTCCCTGCGTTGGCTAAGCTTGTGCCAGAGCTAAGACAGCTCATCAGAGCGAGTCTCGGCGCAATGGTCACCGTCCGGGGCAACCACGTTCATCACCGCCGACATCGCAACACGGACCCGGAACTAGCTCGCCTTACGATGCTCACCGCCTGCATTGAGGGAATGGGCATCGAAGAACTCGCTGAGCAGCGCAAAAAAGCCGTCACGGAAGCGAAGGCGTGGTTGATGCGACAAGTCGATCACTACGGCAACACCAGCTGGACGCTGCTGGACGGTCTCTGCATGGTCTTGAACGAGGGAATTGTGACCGAAGACGGCACACTTATCGTTCCCGCGCCGAACCGCGACATGACACGCGGTGATGTCCAGCAAGGTCCCGCCGTCTCGGCGCCCCAAGAAGTGGTGCCTCCTGGTGATGGCCCAACAGCCGAGCCGGACTCAGAGGCTAGCTAGCCGGTGGGTGGCGTTGGTTGGCATCGCGCAGAAATCTGTCCGAACAAGGCGGTAGCTACGTGCGCGGCAAAAAGTTGTATCTTTCGACCTAGGAACGAATCCATTAGCGGGAGTGCTCATTGGTCACTTGCTGGAAATTACGACCTAAGTCGTTGGGCTCAATTGACTATCGCCCTGTCGGACAGCCATTGGGAAGCCCTTTGCTCACCAATTTGTGCGAGAGAATCCCATTCTATGTCCGCTTTGCATTGTCCGGGGGCCAGGGTAGACCCTAGCTATCGAACCAAAAGACCTTGGGGCGGCCAGTTCAAATGAACGAGGCGGGTGTAGCCAATTTGCTGTGGCCAGCTCGCGTTGAAACCGATTGACGACGCTCCAGTCAATTCACGATATGCCCGAGGATTGTCATGACAGAACACGAATACGCGCTGATCAACGGTGTCAACCGCTCAAAGGTAGGCCGATACATCGCGGCAGTAGCCGGCGGTCTCGCTGCGCTACTCGTTTTTCTGTTCCTCCTCATTGTCAATCTTGCCGGTTTCCTCGGTTGGAACGTGAATCTGCCACCAACAATTCTGTCACTAGCCGTAACAGGGTCGATCTATTTTGGCTTGTACTGGCTGTTCGATCGATTCGCGTGGCGCTGGAGGTGGCTATCAAGGCTGATCGGTGTGCCGGACCTATCCGGCGAGTGGTCCTGTAACGGGCAGACTACCGATGCCGATGGATCAGTCACTTACGAATGGGTGGCTACCGTCAGTATCGTACAGACATGGGACAAAGTTCGGGTCCGTCTCAAGACAGAGCAGTCAGGTTCGAACAGCATCAATGCTGCGCTTATTCATGACAGCGTCGATGGCTATAGGCTCATATACAACTACCGCAATGATCCACGCCCTGGTGAACCCGAACTGCGCACACACCATGGGTTTGCGGAACTGACGTTCAACGATGACCTAAGATCCGCTGAAGGCAACTACTTCAACGGCCACGGGCGCTACACATTTGGCCGAATGCAACTAACGAGAAAGTGATGGCACAGAATATCCGGCAACGACTGGAGCAGCTGCGCAGCAGGCGGCAAGGCACTGATCGAATCACGGAGCTTTCGGAGCAAGCGAGAATTGCTGTTCTCGCGGGAGACCAGATTCGTGAGGCTTGGCAGGATCGAGCGAGCGAGCAGCAACCTCACACACGGTGGGTGTTGGGCGCCATGCAGCGAGTCGACGATAACTACACGCGAATCAGTATCGAAACAGCCAAGCGAGTTGGAAATCAGCTGAAGCGATCACTAGACGCAGCTCAGCGCCAAGTGGATTTCCGGCTGCAAGGTTCTGTGCCGCTCGACGTTCACATCCGTGGAGTGAGTGATGTCGACCTACTGACAATCGACTGCGACTTTCGTACTTACGCTTTAGCTGGCCATAAGGCTCGCACCAACCAGTACGGACCGAGAAGTAGCAAGACATCAATCGATGTGCTTTCGTCTTTGCGCTCGCATTGCGAAAGAACGCTACGCGACGCTTTTCAAGCTGCAAAGGTGGACGCCAATGGCAGCAAGGCGATCAAGATCTCGGGAGGATCGCTTGCGCGACCTGTGGACGTTGTCCCTTCTCATTGGAACGACACAGTCGACTATCAATCGACGACTGCTGAGCACGATCGAGCAGTCACGATCTTGGACAAGTCCGTCCCAATGACCATTGACAACCTGCCCTTTAAGCATATCAAGCTGATCAAGGCTTCCTGTGACGTAGCAGCGGGTGGACTTCGTAAGTCGATTCGACTCTGCAAGCATGTCAAAGCAGACCTAGAACAGGAAGGCTCCAAGATCAGCCTTTCAAGCTTCGATATTGCATCAATCATGTATCACGCAGATTTGCAGATACTGGCTAGTGGTAGGTACTTTGAACTGGCGATTCTCACGGAGACACAGCGCCACTTAGATTATCTATATGGGAATCAGGATTATGCAAAGACGCTATTGGTACCTGATGGCACGCGTCGGATTTTCGACGCTTCCCATAAGTTTAGCGCCTTGCTGAGCCTTTCAGTGGACATGGATCGGCTGGTTCGAGAGGTGTGGAAAGAGCAGAGCCCAAACCGAAATGTGGAGTCTGGGATGCTAGCAGCCTATCGGGACTCACTGAAATCGGTAATTGTTCGGTAGCATAGTTGCTGGTGATCAATTCCAGGAAAACTTGGGTCAGGTTGCACTTGTCGACTCCATTCGCTGGCTGATGCTGAACCGCCCCGGCTTTCGTGGATCCTGCTCACCGGGAGTTGTGCTGCCACCGGGGCGCGGTCACTGGCGAGTGCCAGAGTTGTTGATGTCCATCCAGAACTGACCCACTTGGCGGGGTAATTTCCATCCAAAATTGACCCACCTGATTTCACTACCCTGATCATTTTGTGCTCAGGGGACTTCAGGAGTGATCACAGTGGGCATGTTGGCCAAGATTCGGCGGATGTACTTCCGCGACAAGCTGTCGTTGCGCGAGATTGCCAAGCGCAACGGTATCTCTCGCAATACCCTGAGGCGCTGGTTGCGCCAGGAAGACGTGACTGAACCGGTGTATCCGGCGCGGGTGACACCGAGCATCCTTGATCCTTACCGCGAGCAGCTTGAGGCGTGGCTGAGCGCCGACCGGCACCGGCCCAAGCGGGATCGACGCACCGCACGGGTGATGTTTCAACACTTGCAGGCACAAGGCTATCCGGGTGGGTATGGCCGGGTCGCGACCGCGGTCCGCCGTTGGCACGCCGAGGGCGGCGCCACGCGGCATCGTTCGGCGTTTGTGCCGTTGCGCTTTGAGCCGGGCGATGCATTCCAGTTCGACTGGAGTTGCGAGTACGCCGTCATCGGTGGCGTGCGCAGGCGCCTGGAGGTCGCTCACGCGAAGTTGGCCGCGAGCCGGGCCTTCCTGCTGGTCGCCTATCCGATGCAAAGCCACGAGATGCTGTTCGATGCGCATAGGCGCGCCTTTGCTGCGTTTGGTGGCGTGCCGCGTCGTGGCATCTACGACAACATGAAGACGGCGGTTGATCGGGTCGGCCGCGGCAAGGAACGCACGGTCAATGCGCGCTTCCTGGCCATGTGCGGGCACTACCTCTTCGAACCGGAGTTCTGCAATCGTGCCGCGGGTTGGGAGAAGGGTGTCGTCGAGAAGAACGTGCAGGATCGCCGCCGTCAGTTATGGACAGAAGCCGGCCAGCGGCACTGGCCGACGTTGGCCGATCTGAACGCCTGGCTGACGAGCGAGTGCCGTGCCGCCTGGGATGTCATGACCCATCCGGACTGCCCGGACCTCACGATCGCCGAGGTCTGGCAGAACGAGCAACCCCAGTTCATGCCCAACCCGGCGCCATTTGATGGCTACATCGAGCAGCCGGTCCGGGTCTCGGCCACGGCGCTGATCCACTTCCAGCGCAATCGCTACAGCGTGCCCACCGAAGCGGTCCACCGGGTCATCAGCCTGCATGTCTATCCCACCGAACTGGTGCTGGTGGCCGAGGGCAAGGTGCTGGCGCGACATGCCCGCTGCTTCGAGCGCTATCAGACTCACTACGACTGGCAACACTACATTCCGCTCGTGCAGCGCAAGCCGGGCGCACTGCGCGATGGCGCACCGTTTGCCGAGATGCCGGCACCATTACGCTCCCTGCAACATCATCTGTTGCGCCGACCTGGCGGTGACCGAGTCATGGCCCAAGTGCTTGCCGCCGTGCCGGTACACGGACTGGAGGCCGTGTTGGTGGCGGTGGAACTGGTGTTGGCATCCGGCGCACCGAATGGCGAACACGTCCTCAACGTGCTGGCACGACTGAGCGAACCGGTCCTGCCGCGGGAAAGTATCGCTACAACACTCACCTTGGCCCAAGAGCCTCAGGCCAACGTGAATCGCTACGACGCCCTGCGATCTGCGCAAGCCCAGGAGGTGCGTCATGGCCATTGAACTGATCGCGCGCCTGCGTCAGATGAAGTTGCACGGCATGGCCTCGGCCTGGCCGGAACTGGTGGCCAAAGCCCGCCAGCGCGAACTGGATCCGGAGCACTGGCTCGCGGAGTTGCTTGCCGCCGAGGGTGCCGAACGGGAAGTGAAGAGCCAAGCCAATCAGATGAAGGCAGCGCGCTTCCCGGCACACCGGGATCTGGTCGGCTTCGACTTCACCGAGGCCCACGTCGACGAAGCGCTGGTGCGTCGCCTGCATGAATGTGCGTTCCTGGACAGCGCGCAGAACGTGGTGCTGATCGGTGGCCCGGGATCAGGCAAGACTCATCTGGCCACCGCTATCGGTATCGAAGCCATCCAGCACCATCATCGTCGCGTGCGCTTCCTGTCGACCGTTGAGCTGGTCAACACACTGGAACAAGAGAAGGCCGCGGGTCGCCAGGGCAAGATCGCCCAGCGATTGAGCTATGCCGATCTGGTCATCCTCGATGAACTCGGCTACCTGCCATTTAGTCAGGCAGGCGGTGCCTTGCTATTCCACTTGCTCTCAACCCTGTACGAACGCACCAGCGTCATCATCACCACCAACCTGAGCTTCACCGAATGGGCCAGCGTGTTCGGCGATGCCAAGATGACCACTGCCTTGCTCGACCGACTGACCCATCACTGCCATATCGTGGAGACCGGAAACGAATCCTGGCGATTCAAGAACAGTTCCGCAGCTACCACACCGCGAAGGCGAAGCAGTCCATCCAAAACAGGAGAGAAGAAGACAAACCAGAACGACTTATCCACAACCGAGTAGCTACACTACGCAAACCGAGGGTGGGTCAGTTTTCGATGAAAACCCCGGGTCAGTTTTGCGTGGAAATCAACACCTGGCGTCAGGAGAGAATCGAATTCGAACCAGTCGGCGCTCTGCTCCATAAACCCTCCCCAAAAATTGAATCCGTGGGACAATTGTGGGACACAGGATCCTAGAATCACCAACATTTGGCAATTGAAGCCAATACGCAACCTATTGAAATCAGTAGCGTTCAGCAACTCTCATCGACACATGAGCCCGACTTAAAATCCCTCTGCCGCAAGGCCATGCGTGTTCGATTCCCGCTCCGGGCACCACATCGTTTGCTGCATCGCTATCCAGAGCTTGGAAAAGCTCAATCTGGCCCGGATTCGGCAATCTTTCATGAGCGCTTTCTGATCCCGGTCCTTCAGCGCCCCGCAGCTCGGATATCCTGTCGTTCGCAAGCCTCTTCGAATCCTTTGGAGACCCGAGTGAACCCCCTGGATCTGATTCGCGCCTACTACGATGCCTTCAACCGTCGCGATCACGTGGCGATGCTGGCCCTGATGACCGACGACGTCGTACACGATCTCAACCAGGGTGATCGCGAAAAGGGACGCGACGCATTCCGTGCCTTTCTTGCACGCATGGATCGCTGCTACGGGGAGCGGCTTGAAGACATAGTGGCGATGGCCAGCGATGACGGCTCGCGCGCTGCAGCCGAGTACATGGTGCATGGGACTTACCAGTCCACTGACGAGGGCCTGCCCGAGGCAACGGGTCAGCGCTACGTGCTTGCCGGTGGTGCGTTCTTCGAGATTCGTGGTGGCCGGATCGCGAGAGTCAGCAACTACTACAACCTGGCCGACTGGCTGGCGCAGGTTTCGGCGGGCTGCTGAATTGGCGACCGATCAGCACGTGCTCACTCTGCGTGGCCGCGAGATTGTCGACTGGCTGCCTGCCGTGGCACGTCTGCGCATCGCGGTATTCCGCGACTATCCGTATCTGTATGACGGAGACGTGGCCTATGAGGAGCGTTACCTTGCCAGCTTTGCGCAGGCACCTGACAGCGTGCTGGTACTGGTGCTGTCCGGCGAGCAGGTGGTCGGGGCCTCGACCGGGCTTCCGCTGGCGAATACCGAACCCGGGTTCCAGGCGCCGTTCCACGAGCGCGGAATGCCGGTCGACGAAGTCTTCTATTGCGCCGAATCCGTCCTCCTGCCCGACTATCGCGGTCTGGGCTTCGGCCATCGATTCTTTGACGAACGCGAAGCCCATGCGCGCGCACTAGGCACAGTCAGATGGACATCTTTTGCTGCGGTCGACCGCGACGTGGGGGATCCTCGACGCCCGTCGGATTACCGCGGCAATGACTTGTTCTGGACCCGACGCGGCTATGTTCGGCAACCCGCCATGAGCATGCGGCTGGCCTGGAAGCAGATCGGCGAAGCGAGAGAAACCGAGCAGTTCCTGACGTTCTGGATGCGCAAACTCGAAGCAGTGGAGTAGGGGCCGGGCTCGCCTGGCTGAAACCCGCGACGGCTTGCAGCGCTACTCCAGCATGCCGCGGAATCATCGGCTTGTGCGAAGATGGGTCGAGCGTTTCCAGGGTGGTCAAGTCGCAACGCATGCCGCACATCCTTCTCTGTCATCGGAGTCCCAAATGATCTTGTCGATTCGCGTGCTCTGCACCATTGCCTGTCTAATTCCGCTGCATGCGATCGCGGATGACTCGTCTCGCGAGACCGGTCTGGAGACCCGCATCGCTGCGATGGGAAACATCGGCCGGGCGAGTGATCCACAGTATTCGCCGGATGGCAGCGAGATTGCCTTCATCACGACGCTCAGCGGAACGGCACAAGGGTGGCGAATACCGGCAAACGGGGGATATCCGCAGCCGCTGACTGCCTATTCGGACACGGTCTCGGGTCTTCGCTGGGCGCCGGATGGCAAACACCTCGCGTATGCGGTATCGCCGGGGGGCGGCTATAACGCGAAGTTGTACCTGGCCACGCCGGATGGCGTGGACGTCGTGCGCATGAATGAAGGCGAACACAATGTCTTCAGCGGCGACTTCGCCAGCGATGGCCGTTACTACTTCTCATCCAATGCGCGCAGCGGCGAAAGCATGGATACCTGGATCTGGAACCCCGCGACCGGCAAGGCCGGGCTGGCCATCGAGATGCAGGGTCTGGGCGGGATCAGCGACTTGTCGGGCCAGCAGGCGCTGGTATGGCGACTGGTCACGCGAGGCAACTCGAACCTCTGGCTGGACGATCTGGACACGGGAAAATCGATCCTGCTGACGCCGCACAAGGGCGTGGCGGAATCGAGCGGGAAGTTTGGCACCGATACATCGATCGTCCTGCTCCGCCACAACCTCGGTCGGGACCGCATGGAGTTCGCGCGTATCGATATCGGCAAGAACGGCAAGCCCTCAAAACCGAAAATGCTGGCTGCACGTGATGACGCCGAACTTGAGGATTTCGAACTCAGCGATGACAAGTCGACCGCGCTGCTGGTCTGGAATGTTGCCGGTCGAAACGAACTTGAGCTGATCGACATCGAGAGCGGCAAGCGTCATCCACTTCCTGCAGCCCCTTCGGAGCTTCTGTACAGCGCGGACTTCGCGCCGGATGGCAAGAAGATCGCCATGACCCTGGCCGGTTCGACCGCGCCTCCCGATCTCTGGCAGTTCGATCTGGCCAGCGAAAAGTACACGCGCCTGACCTGGAGTCCGCACAATGGCGTGGACATGGCTGCGCTGGTGCGGCCCGAACTCCGCACCTTCAAGGCGCACGACGGTCTGGAGTTGTCGGGTTGGCTGTACCTGCCCGAAGGGTTCAAGGCCCCCGGGCCGGTTGTACTGAGCTTTCATGGTGGCCCGGAAGGACAGGAGCAACCGGCGTTCCGCGCCGACTACCAGGCCCTCGTGGCCAGCGGCATGGCCGTGTTCGCACCCAACATCCGCGGCTCGTCGGGTTTCGGCAAGGCGTTCATGTCGCTGGACAACCACGAAGGCCGCTTCGATGCCAATCGCGACATCAAGTCCACAGCTGATTTCCTGATCGAGGCCGGCATCGGCGCCAAGGGCCGGTTGGGCATCATGGGCGGCTCCTACGGCGGCTATGTGGTGCTGGTCGCCGTTACCGAGTTTCCCGATACTTTCGCCGCCGGAGCGGACCTGTTCGGCATGGTCAATTTCGAGACCTTCTTTGCCCAGTCGACACCGTGGATGGGTGCAATCTCGACCGGCGAATACGGCGATCCCAAGACCCAACTCAAGCTGCTGCGTGATCTGTCTCCGATCCACAAGCTCGATCGCGTGGTCACGCCCCTGCTGGTGATGCATGGCGCCAACGATACGAATGTCCCCGTGGTGGAAGCGGAGCAGGTGGTCGACAACCTCAAGAAACGCGGCGTCGAGGTGGAGTACATCCTGTTCCCGGACGAAGGTCACGGATGGAGAAAGCAGGTCAATCGAGTGCGTTCGACACTCGAGCTGACGCGCTTCTTTCGCACGCATCTGGTGACGGAAGTGGCCACTGCATCGGACTAGGTGCGACGACAGGATCATCCAGGTGTCTCGTCTCGGAACGCGCTCTGTCTTGAACCGGGAAAGTGGATTCCGTGCGCGGCACCGGATTTGTCTGCTCGATGCTCCAGTCTCCATCAGGCATCCATCGATCCCCGAATAGCCAGGCGTGCGCAAATGAATGAGCCCATTGTCATTGTCGGTGGTGGCGCAGGCGGACTCGAGCTGGCCTGCAAGCTGGGTCGAAAGCTCGGGCCGGGCAGGGTCACCCTGATCGACCATCGGCTGTTCCATGTCTGGAAACCCTCCTTGCACGAAGTCGCGGCCGGCACCCTGGACATCCACCAGGAAGGGTTGTCCTACCTGATGCTGGCTCACGACAACGGCTTTGATTTTGTGTACGGGCCGATGGTCGGGCTGGATGCGCAGGCACAGCAGGTGATCGTGGGCGCCGTAACCGACGCGCAGGGCGATGTGGTCGTCGAGGAACGTCGAATTCGCTATGGCGATCTGGTTATTGCGGTGGGCAGCACGGCCCGGTACTTCGGCATTCCTGGTGCAAGCGAGCATTCGCTTGCGCTCAACAGTCCCGACGATGCGGAGCGCTTCCGCCTGGCGTTGCTCAAGCGCATGACCCTGCTGGACGCGGAAAAGGCGAAAGACCCTGCCGCCAGCCTGGACATCGTCATTATCGGAGGGGGCGCCACCGGCATCGAGCTCGCAGCCGAGTTGCGCGAGGCCTGCAGGGTGCACGCCAACTATGGGCTGCGTCACTTGAATCCGGACAGCGATGTTCGGCTCACCCTGCTCGAAGGTGCGCCACGCATCCTGATGCCCTTGCCCGAATCCCTCGCGACCTCGGCGGCCGACCTGCTCGCGCAGCGACATGTTCGCGTGGTCACGGACTGCCAGGTGGCGCGCGTGGAATCCGATGTCGTGATCGATGCCGCAGGCAACCGCTATCCGGCTGACTTGTGCGTGTGGGCCGCGGGCATCCAGGCGCCGCGGTTTCTTTCCACGCTGGGTTTGCCGGTGACTCCCGGTGAGCAATTGAAGGTGACGCCCAGGCTGCTTGTGGAGGGACAACACGACATCTGGGCGCTGGGCGACTGCGCGAGCTGTCCGGACGCCGAGGGCAGAACCGTGCCGCCACGCGCCCAGGCCGCCCACCAGCAGGCCGACTATCTGGTCGATACCTTCCTGCGCCGCGAACGGGGCAAGCCGGAAGCGACTGCACCCTTCGTCTACAAGGATCACGGCTCGCTGGTGTCGCTCGGCACCCGCAGCACGGTCGGCAGCCTCATGGGCTCGCTGTTCAAGAAAAGCTGGTTCATCGAAGGGCTGTTTGCCCGTTACATGTATGCAAGCCTGCACCTGATGCATCACCAGGCCGTCCTCGGCACCTTGCGAACGGCGGTGCTGGCGCTGGCACGATTCCTGGTCAAGCGTGCCAAGCCGCTGGTCAAGTTGCATTGAGGTCAATGCGCGCGCTCTGAAACGTGGTGGCTGTCGAGCTGCGAAGTCGTCTCGGAAAGAGCGTTCTGGAATCAGCCGGAGCTGCCTTGACATGCCTCCGCCAGTTGGCTGGGCGAATCACCAACTTCCGAAGAGCAGGGTGCTCGATGCGGGATCGCGCCTGGCCCCCGCCGCGCAGAGCGACTAGGCTTTGCCAATGCGAAGCGAGCAACGCAAGCCGGGCGAAGTCGGGATGCCACCCGCGGTGGGGTGGGTTCGCCGCGTGCTGTCGGGGCTGCCGTCGGCGTTGGCGGATCTGACTACGGCCGGGACCTGCATTGCCGCCTGGTGGGCACCCGAGTTGTTGCCGGACAACCTGCTGCGCGCAACCGCAGTGATCATGATCATCGAATTCCTCAGCATTCACGGCATGATCATGGTGCCGGTGCTGACCGTCTTGATCGGCGAGCGTTGGCCGCGTGTCGCACTTGGACTTGTCCTGCTGCTCTATTTTGGCTCTGCCGCAGGTGTCAGCCTTGCCGTGGATACGTGGTGGCCGACACTGTTCTTCGGCTGGCTGCTGCTATCGCGCTATGTCTTGCCGCAGTGGAATCTCGGCGGCAACGACGAGCATCTGGATATCGGAAAACTCTGGATCGTCTCGACCTTGTTGTGGCTGGGGCTGGTGTTCGTGACCGTGCTGTTGCCGGTGCCTTCCTTCGGCTGGGATGCCGCAACGATCGGAAGGCTCGGTCTGCCCGGCTCGGGTATCTGGGTTGAACAGCCACAACGCCTGCTGGCCTTCGCCAGTAGCTACTTCCTGCTCCTTGCGGTGTTCAAGTTGTGCGCGACCCCTGAGCCACCCGACACCCGGGACAAGCGCAAGCGCGACAAGTGGGGCGCCGTGCTGCGCTCCGGAAAGAAGTAGCGCATGCACGCATCCAGCGCCATTGCGGTGTGCAGTCGAGACGCGCACCATTTGTCCTTTGCACAACGTTGAATGCAAGGACTCGACTGGCAATGTCACCGGGCGACAAGAAACTTGAGTTCAGGGCGACATTGCTTCGCCCGGCAGATCCGGGCGATTACCCGCCTTGGGCATTCGTCGTTCTTCCCAGGCAGGCCAGCGCAAAACTGCCAAGGAGGGGAAGAACAACCGTGCAGGGGACCCTTGACGGTCAGGGCTTTCAGGCGACGCTCGAACCGGATGGGCAGTTGAGTCATTGGCTGCGGGTCGAGGATGCGTTGTTCAAGGCTGCAGGCGTCAAGATTGGCGACGCCGTCAGGTTCGAGATCATTCCGGTCGAGAACGAGCCAGAACCGGCGGTTCCCGCAGACTTTCAGAAGGCTCTGGATGCATCCCCCGAAGCCCGGTCGGTCTGGAATGACACCACGACCATCGCGCGTCTGGACTGGATACACTGGATTGTTTCCGCAAGGCAGGCCAGGACCCGGGTCAAGCGAATCGCAGAAGCCTGCGACAAGCTTGCATCCGGGCAGCGCAGGGTTTGCTGTTTCGATCCGTCCGGCTACTACAGCAAGGCGCTAAGCGCCCCGAAGGCGGCGGACCATTGATTCGCCCGAGCATTGCCGCTAAAGCCGGTTCCTGCGGTGCAAGGCTATAAGCAGGATATTCGCAGGAGCCTGCTTCGGTGGTGAAGCCTTTCGCATGCGTCTGTTGCAGGAGCGTGACTCAGCTTTGATGCATTCGATTGCGATCCGAAGCAGAACCTCACGGCGAAGGGCGATTCCTGCGCTGCTGAGTGATTCTGCTCCCGTCGTGAGAGGGGCTTCTGAAGGCTGAGGTTCGAGATGGATCAGGCGCTCCTGTCGGGTCCACCGAGGGGTGTGCTTCCCGAGCGGGTCGGAAGTCTGGCGATTGCCTTGATTCCAGAGTTTCCAGATGATTCTGGTGAAGACGGGGAAGATTGATACCGCCACGGTCGAGGCGGCCAGAAGCGGCTGGCCCGCATATGACTGTCGGGTCCATTGGTGTGGTGAATACAAGGGACTCGTTCCACCCCGTGGCAAACGGACGCAGGTGCGGCTTGATTGACCTTGATCAATCGATTCGTTGCGCGTGCAGCAAGAATGGCTTCTATCTTTCCAACGGAGCCAACCATGAAACGCCTTTCAGCTCTCGCACTTGCCTTGCTCGTCAGCGGACTCCCACTTGCCCACGCCGAACAGCCCGTTGACTGGCAGGCAGGCGATTGGCAAATGAAGTTCGGTCTGGGCATTGTCGATCCCACCTCAGGAAATGGCAGTCTTGCCAACGGTGCCCTGTCGACCGACGTCGGCAGTGGTGTGAGTCCAACCATCACGGTCGAGTATCGCGTCACGCAGAACTTCGGCATCGAATTGCTTGCCGCCCTGCCGTTTTCGCATGACGTGGACCTCAACGGCGTTGAAGCCTTGTCGACCAAGCAGCTGCCACCCACCCTTTCCGCGCAGTGGCATTTCCCCACGGCATCGCGCCTGGATCCGTTCATCGGCATCGGCATCAACTTCACGCGCTTTTTCTCGATCGAGGAAAAGGGGCCGCTGGAAGGAACCAGCGTCGACCTTGGCGACTCCTGGGGCCCGGCCTTGCATGTCGGGGTGGACTACGCGTTCAACGATCATTGGTCGATGACCGGAGACATTCGCTGGATCGGCATTTCCAGTGACGTCAAGGTCGACGGCGTGGATGTCGGAACGGTGGATATCGACCCACTGGTATATGGACTGGCGGTCGGCTACCGCTTCTGATCCGACTCGTCAGGAAAAAGCATTCCTGACACGGAAGTTCGTGATGGTACTCAATCGGGATGGAACATCGCGGGGTGAGCGCTCTGGCGCTCAAAATGACGGATTCGTGCCGCTCGCGATCCCGGAATGTCATTGCGCCTCGGGTGATTGATTCACGCGTCGGGTGAAGGGTCAGTGCACGGCCCTGATCCCGACCGCGATCGGCGCCTGCATGTGCAGATCGGGCCGTCCATCTGTCCGCGACCGGCAACACCCGTTCATCCGCAGACTTCGCTGCGTATCGCTCGGGACTGACGCAGCGATTTCCTATGTTGGATCGACAGGACGCCAGTCCGCGGCGCCTGTCTTGCAGACGTCATCGAAGTGACGTTTTCGAATGGTGAACTGCGCCCCAGGATTATTACTGCCTCGGGAGCACGCATGACTCTTCACCCATTTCGATTCACGGCGCTGGCCGTGTCACTGGGTTGCGCACTGGCCTTGCCGGTAGCCGCGCAATCTCTGGACCTGATCAAGCGCGGAACGTATTCATCCGGCGTAACGGCCGGCTCCGAGATTGTCGCTTTCGATGCGGGCACGCAGCGTCTGTTCGTCACCAATGGCGCGACCGGGGCGGTCGACGTGATCGACGCCTCGAACGTGGATGCGCCGGCCTTGCTTTTCAGCATTGACATCAGCGCGTTCGGCAGCACGGTCACCAGTGTCGCGGTCAAGGACGGCCTGGTTGCGGTAGCCATTCCGAATGCCTCGAGCGTGGCACCCGGTGTCATCGCGTTCTTCGACACGGACGGCCAGTTCCTGCGCGTTGCAAGCGCCGGCGTGCTGCCGGACAACGTGGTGTTCAGTCCAGACGGGTTGTCCGTGCTGGCTGCAAACGAGGGCGAGCCGGTTGGCGAGGAAGGCGAGCCTGATTTTGTCGATCCACGCGGGTCGATCACCCTGGTCGATCTTGCCGAAGGCATCAACAAGGCCGTCGCCTACCAGATCGGTCTGACCGATTTCGATGGCCGTGAAGAAGAGTTGCGCGCGCGAGGCGTGCGCATCTTCCCGGGCCGCTCGGCAAGCCGTGACCTCGAACCCGAATACGTCGCGGTTTCGCCCGACAACTCACAGGCGTTTGTTTCGCTGCAGGAAGCGAATGCATTTGCGGTCATTGATATCGCCTCGCGTCAGGTGCTCGATATCGTGGCTGCCGGACTCAAGAATCATGCGCGCGGATTGCCACGGGTCGAGACCTACAATTTCCCGACCTTGCCGGTGCTCGGCACCACGGCGGGCGGGCAGGATATCCGCCTCGGCGGTTTCTCGGCGCTCTGGTTCGAGGGAATCGACGGGCCTACCGGAAAGTTGCGCTTTGCCACCGTGCCGGATCGCGGTCCGAATGGCGAGCCGAGCAACGTCGATGGCGATCCAGCGCTGGAACGCCCATTCGCGCTGCCGGACTATCAGCCTCGCATTGCCCGGTTCATGTTCAATCCAGCGAATGGCCAGATCGAGCTTGGAAGTCCGCTGATGTTGACGCGGGCAGATGGCACGTCGCCGATGACCGGCCTGCCCAACATCGCCGGCGTCGATGAGGAGCCGGTCGATCTGTTCGGCAATGTGCTGGACTACGATCCGCTCGGCGCCGATCTTGAAGGCCTGGTCATCGATGGCAGCGGCAACTACTGGATGGTCGACGAATATCGACCGGCGATCTATCAGTTCAGTCCGGCCGGAGCCTTGCTCGCACGTTACGTGCCCGCCGGAACGGCAGCACTCGGCGGCCAACCGGTGGGTACCTATGGCTTGGAGACGCTGCCGGCCGAATACAGCACGCGGCGCGCCAATCGCGGTTTCGAAGGCATGGCGCTGGATACCGATGCAGGCATCCTCTATGCGTTTATCCAGACGCCGCTGGCCAACCCGAACCGGGCCGCGAGCGATGCCTCGAAGGTGATCCGCATGCTGGGTATCGACCCGACGGATGGCCAGGTAGTTGCCGAGTATGTCTATCTGATCGACAAGGTGCCCTTTCGCGAGCAGAACACCGACAAGATCGGCGATGCGGTGTACGCCGGGAACGGACAGTTCTACATCGTCGAGCGTGATGATTCGGTCGAGCGCAGCGGCAAGAAGATGCTGTTCGAGTTCAACCTGATCGGGGCCACCAATCTGCGTGGGCCGATGGCGCCGGCCCTGTTGCCGGGGCTCACCCTTGAACAGCACACGCCGGAACAGCTGGTCCAGGCCGGCATCCATGCGGTGGCCAAGATCAAGGTCGCCAACCTGCCCTCCATCGGCTACTTCGAAGGCGACAAGCTCGAAGGTATCGCCATCCTCGGCAACGGCGAACTGGCCCTGCTCAACGACAACGATTTCGGCGTTGCTCCCGAGCAATTGCCGAATCCACCGAATGGAACGGTACCGCTCGATCCCGAACCGACACCGATCCAGCTTGGTCTTGTGCGATTCGACATTGGCAGCGGGCTTGATGCCTCCGATCGCGATGGTCCGGCAATCAACATCACCAACTGGCCGGTCTTCGGTATGCACATGCCTGATACGGTAGCGGCGTTCGCCGACGGCAACGGTGAAACTTTCTACGCCAGCGCGGGCGAGGGCGACGACCGCGGCGAGGATGCACGAATCGGCAGCGGCGGCGTGATTCTCGATCCGGCCGTGTTCCCGAATGCGGCCGCCCTGAAGGACAACGCTGCAATCGGTCGACTCGGCATCTCCACCCTCGATGGCGATCTCGATGGTGACGGCGATCATGATCGTCTGCAGGTCTATGGCAGCCGGTCGATGGCGGTTTGGGACAAGTTCGGCAATCTTGTCTATGACAGCGGCGACCTGATCGAGCTGATCACGGCACAGCAGTATCCGAATGACTTCAACTCGGAAAACGAAGAGAATCAGTCCCTCGAATCGCGCAGCGACAACAAGGGTCCCGAGCCGGAAGCACTGGCCGTGGGTACGGCCAGCGATGGGCGCACCTATGCCTTCGTCGGCCTTGAGCGCATTGGCGGGATTGTGGTTTTCGATGTCACCGATCCGTATGCCGTGCAAATGATGGGCTATGCGAACAATCGCAACTTTGCTGTCACGATCGACCTTGATGGCGATCCGGCCGGTGCCGGTGATCTCGGCCCCGAAGGCATCCGCTTCATCCCGGCCAGCGAAAGCCCCACTGGGGATTCGATGATCGCCGTAGCCAACGAGATCAGCGGAACGACCACCTTGTACTCGATGTCAGCGGTGCTGTTCCGCAACGGATTCGATTGACCGACCCTGTGGCAGCCCATGTCGAATGCGAACGCGCCGGATCGCCGGCGCGTTCGCGGCTGGGTTCCTGCAATCGACGGCAGGGTTGCGCAAACACCGACCGGCGCGAACGAAATGCTGAATGGATCCGCATCGATGGCCAAAGTGGTCTCCTCCAGGAAAGCCGCCATGAACCTTCAGGGTTTGATCGTTCTTGCGACGTTTCTCACGCTCGGCCTGGCCGACGCTGCCGGTACACAGCTGCGGCCGCCAGATGTTTCCGAACGGCAAGCGTTTGAAGTCGTGCATGGCTGGCCCGAGTTGCCCGAGGGACGCATCCATGCGCAATGGAAGAGCGCGGTCATTGGTCGTCCCTATGCAATCGCCATTGCACCAAACGACAGGCATTGATTGCCGATGGTGGCGAGCCGCCGGACCATCCACCTGATCGATCCGGCGTGGGCGTAGTGAAACTTGATGGAACTCCGGTCGAACGCTTTGGCCGATGGGGCAACTATGACGGCCAGTTCCGCATGGCACACGATGTTGCCGTGGGCAAGGATGGCGCGGTGTATGTCGGCGACATCGGCGGCGGGCGGGTGCAGAAATTTGTTGCCGGAAAGTAGGTCGTATTTGTCGGGGAATGTTTTCCTGTCCTGTGATCAGCCCTCGACATGGGCCTTGAGGCGTCCCAGTGCCTGATCCCACTGGCGTGCAACGACATCCATGTAGGCGGTCGCGTCATGCAGGCATTGCGGGTTGAGCGCGTAGAGGCTTTCGCGTCCCGATTTTCTGCTGCTGACGACGCCCGCTTCTTCGAGCACGCGCAGATGCTTGGTGATGGCCTGGCGGGTAAGGGCGGTTCCCTGTGACAGTTCGCTGATCGAGCATTGCGAACCGTCACAGAGGCGCGCTACCAGGCCGAGTCGGGTCGTGTCGCCGAGTGCCGCGAAGACGTTCGCGGCCTCGGGCGTCCTGGCTTCCAGCTTCTTCAGTGCGCTATTCGGCATGACGCTTGATGTTTTTCAACTGCGCTTCCCAGCCCCCCGTATTCATGCGCAGGGCTTCAGGGCGGCGACCTTCGGGAATCCTGTCGAAACCCGACTCGACCACCTTGAGCAGGGTGCCGCTGGCGCTGGGTTTGAGGGTGAATTCGACGAGGGTCGGTTCTTCCTTCGAGTAGTCGGTATCAGGCTCGACGGCGTAGGGATGCCAGGTGTATGCAAACCTTCGCTCGGGCTCGATGAGCGTCACCGTGGCCTCCCATTTCACGTGCTCGTAGCCGGGCACGGTGATCTGTCCGCGGCTGAGTTCGCCTTGCCTGAATGGACCGTCGATTCTCACCCGGAACCACTCGCCGAATTCCTTGTGGTCGGTCAATGCCTTCCAGACGCGTGAAACGGGAGCGCTGATTTCGATTTCTTTCGTGATCGTGTTGGTCATATGCTACCTCCTGGTTGCATATCAGGATTCCACACGCGCGCTGAAAAGGCAACCATTTAGTTGCATTTTCCCGATGCTTGGCACTGGAGGCCGAGCGGAGCCCCGTCAGCGATAGTCCCGATGGCAGTCGTCGCAGGCGTTCTTGAGCTCGATCAGGGCCTCTGCGCGCTGCGGGCAGGGAGTATCGCCGGCCTTGTAGATGGCCTTTCTGAAGTTTTCCACATACTGCTTGAAAACCCGATCCGGTTTCTGACCTGCCGGCATGGCAATCTCGATGTCTCCCGCCATCATGGCCAGCTTGCTCATCGCATAGCGGTCTTCTTCGCATTGCAGCCTGTCGGCGGCGGCACTGGCCATGCCCAGTTCGTGTTTCATGACATTCATCAAAGCCTTGGGGTAGGGATCCCTGCGGTTGAGGATATTCGCCGCCGTGGTGGCGACAAGGGCGCCGACGAGGAGGCCGACCAGAAGGCAGACGAGATAGCGCATGCAGGGTTTTTCCAGGCAGTGATTGGAGAATGGTAACGACTTGGCCGGCGTTTTGTACCTGCGGAGCACTCGATCGCATGCTAATCTCCCGCGCCGCATGAATACCCGCATCGACAACAACGCCGTGATCGACGAACGATTCCGTGGCCTGGACCGGCTCTACGGTCAGGGCAGCAGTGCGCGCCTGGCTGGCAAGCGTGTCTGCATCGTCGGCATCGGTGGGGTCGGCTCCTGGGTCGTCGAAGCGCTGGCCCGCAGCGCCGTCGGAAACCTGGCACTGATCGACGCGGACGAGGTCTGTGTCAGCAATACCAATCGTCAGCTGCATGCGCTCGACGGCCAGTTCGGTCGGACCAAGGTCGAGGTCATGGCCGAGCGCGCGCGCGCGATCAATCCATCGATCCGGATCGAGACGTTCGCCGAATTTCTGACCCCGGCGAATCTGCAGTCGCTGCTGGACCGCGACTTCGACCTGGTCATCGACTGCTGTGATGCGTTTCGTGTCAAGGTCGAGATGATCGCGTGGTGTCGACGGCGCAAGTTGCCGCTGATCGTCAGCGGTTCGGCCGGTGGCCGCGTCGATCCGACCCTGGTCCGCGTTCGGGATCTTTCGCGCACCGAACACGATGCCATGCTTGCACTGATCCGCAAGAAGTTGCGCGAGGAGTTCCGCTTTCCGCGCGGACCGAAGCGCTACTTCGGTGTACAGGCCATTTATTCGCTGGAGAACGTGCGCTATCCGCAAGCGGATGGCAGCGTTTGCGGCCTTCGTCCGGAGAGCGGGGAAGGTGGGCTCAAGCTCGATTGTGGAGGCGGACTCGGCGCCGCAACGCACGTGACCGCGACTTTCGCTTTTGTTGCTGTTGCCGCTGCCATCCAGAAGTTGCTGGCGAAAGAGGGCTCGGAGCGGACTCCAGGTACCCGCTGAGCGTCTCGCCTCATGTCAGGCCGAACAGTCGCTCGGCATTGATTGTCGTGATTCGCGCAGTCTGTTCGTCGCTTTCCTTGCGCAATCCTGCAACGACGGAAAGGACCTCGCGCAATCGGGCGGGCTCGTTGCGCTCACCCTGGTGGCCTGACAGCGGCTGATCCGGCGAATCGGTTTCCAGCAGCAGGAATTCGTCAGGCATGTCGGCAACCAGTTCGCGCAGTCGGCGCGCGCGCGGGTAGGTCACGGGTCCGCCGATACCGAGCATGAAATCGAGCTTGTAGAAGGCCTCGGCCTGCTGGGTGCTGCCGGAAAAACTGTGAATCACGCCGCGCAGCTTGCCGACACGTCGAATGCAGGCGGCTACCTCGTCGAAGGCGCGGCGGGCATGAACCACGACGGGCAGGTCGTAGTGTCTGGCCAGCTCCAGCTGGCGCTTGAAGTAGCGCATCTGCTCATCGTGATCGAGCTCCTCGACGTAGTAGTCCAGGCCGCATTCGCCGATCGCGACCGGGTTTTCCCGTTCGATGATGGCCACCAGCGCGTCGAGGTGTTCGGGGCGGTGCTCCTCCAGATACATGGGATGCAGGCCGTACGCGGGATACAGGCCTGCCTTGGCCGCACACAGTTCGCCGAGCTTCGCCCAGCCTGATCGGGCAATGGCCGGCACGATCTGTCGATCGACACCAGCGTGAGCGGCACGGCTCAATACCGCGTCGCGATCGGCATCGAAGGCCTCGGTGTCGATGTGGCTGTGGCTGTCGATCAGCATGGGCGTGGCATGAGGCGCGCCGGGTCGCTAGCGAACCACCAGCCAGGCGGCGAGACCGAGGAACATGCCGAGGCTGACTATGTCGGTCGCCTTGGTCAGGAAGATGCTCGAGGCCGTGGCCGGATCGGCGCCAAACCTGCGCAGGACCTGAGGTACGCCGGCACCCACCAGACCTGCGATACCGCAGCTGCCGGCCATGGCCAGCCAGGTGATCACGGCCAGCAACACGGCGTCGCTGTTGCCCTGATTGCGGGCCAGCAGATACATCGCAGCACCACCCAGAACGCCGGTCAGGGATCCGTTGACCATGCCGAGCCAGGACTCCTTGCCGATCAGGCGCCATCCCTTTCCGGGTTTGAGATCGCCAAATGTCATTCCGCGCAGGGTGACGGCCAGCGCCTGGCAACCGGTGTTGTTGCACTGGTCGGAGAGTACGGGCAGGAAAACCGCGAGGAGCACGATCTGGTTGATGGTGTCCTGGAACAGGCCGACAACCGCCGCCGTCGCAAACGTGGCCACGAGATTCAATTGCAGCCAGGGATGACGAAACCGCAGGCTGCGCATCCAGGAGGTGCTCAGGCGTTCTTCCTTCTCGACACCGACCATGGAGCCGGCCTGCGCGCTGATTTCGAATGCCTGCTCCTCGAATACGACGGAGCCGCGAACCACGCCAATGAGCCTGCCGTCGACATCGCATACCGGGTAGACCGGGTAGTGGCGGCGGACGACTTCGCGCATCGCATCGACCACGTCGGTTTCGGGTCGCAGCGAAAACGGATGCGGCACCATGATTTCCTCGAGGCGCTGGTCGGGTCGTGCGAAAACCAGCTCGCGAAAGGTCACCACGCCAACCAGATGGTGGTTGGCATCGACCACGAAGACATAGGTAACCAGGGTTCTCGATGCGACCGGTCGCAGCCGTTCCAGCGCGTGGGCAACCTGGACGTCGGGATTGAAGGATTCCGGAGCGGGTTCCATCAGGCGGCCGACCGAGCCCTCGGGCCAGTTGCGGCTGGATTGCCATTGCTCGCTGGCGCCCTGGCCGGCAGCGAAGGCGATCCGGCTGCGGCGTTCCGGTCCGAAGCGGTCGAGGATGGCAAGTCCACGTCCCGGGCCCATTGCATGCAGCAACGCGGCGATTGATTCGTCAGGCTGGGCACTCAGGCGGCGAGCCGCCGCTTCCGCATCCATGTTTCGCAAATCGTCGAGTTGCGTGACTTGTTCGTGCATAAGGGTTCTTTCCCGGACTGCGCGCGATGCTAACCCATGCCCGTTGCGGAGGACAGGAAGGGCACCCGGGTGGCAGAGGCGAACGCGGCAAACAAAACGCAACGTTCAGCCTCGTCGCGAACATTGAGCCTGGGTTCATGTGTGAATGACATGCTTGCAACGGAGCGCAAGCAAATCTTCCAACAGCGCGTACCAGGAGTTGATTTCATGTCATTTCGAACTGCATTAGCGATTCTGTCGATGCTCGCCATGGTGGCCTGCGCGCCCGTGCAGCCGCGCGGCTATGGCGGCGGCTATGCGCCTGCCAATGGCGGGGGAGAATCGGGCACGGTGATGAATATCCAGTCCATCGGCCAGAGGAATACGACCTCCGGCGGAGGCGCCGTGCTAGGCGCGGTCATTGGCGGTGCGCTTGGAAACCAGGTCGGCAAGGGTGACGGGCGAACCGCGGCGACCATTGCCGGCGCCGTCGCGGGTGGCGTGATCGGCAATAACGTCGAACGCCGCAACAACCAGTATCGCACCGTCTATCGCATTCTCGTGCGCATGGACCGCTCCGGACGTACCTACACCTTCGAGCAACCGGACGCATACGGGCTTCGTCGAGGCGACCCCGTCTATATCGACAACGGATACGTCGTGCCCGGTTGGTAGCAATGGCGTCGGCCATCAGGTGCTGAAACGAAAGAAGCCGGCCATTGGCCGGCTTCCTGCTTTCTGCTTTTCACATTCGCTATCGAGTCAGTTGATGTTGTAGAAGCTGTGAGCACCAATGACCGCGACCGGATGGCCCTTGCTCCACGCCGGCGATGCGTGTTCGCCAGCTACGAAATGGCTGGCGTCGGGCACGACGAATTCGCGCTGATCGGCCGGAAGCTCCCACATCTGCATGGCATGATCGGCAACCAGCCAGGCCTTCTTCCAGGCTTCCGGGTTGCGCAACATGTAATTCTTGTTGGTTGTGGAAATAGCGAATTGCAGTCGTGCATTGACGACATCGCAAACGCTGTCACCCCAACGGCCATCTTCACGACGCCGCATGGCGACTTCTGCCACTGCCGCTTGCCCCAGCTGGGATTCGCTGCGGGCCTCCAGATAAACCATGGCGGCCAGGCACGTTCGATCGGCCTCATGCGCCGGCATAACGGATGCCAGCCATAGTAACCATGCCAATTTCATTGTCGCATTCTCCTGCAAACCTGGCTGCCGGATTCGCGCACGGTCGCATCTGCAATGGGATGCCGAAACCGAACGCTTGAACTCTCAGCCATCCGATGCCGACTGGAACTCAGTTCGGACACCACGATGCGCAGGCGGTTCCGGTTGCGAATTGATGAATTCGTTACCACCGCACTGCATTAGTTGGAATGAACCGGCGCTCGTCTGCTGCGCCTTCTAATCCGGGCCTAGTCGTCTGCCTGTCGCGGCGGTCGCACTGACTCGGTGTTTCGTATCTCTCTCAACGATGACTGAACGGAATCTGGATCATCAAAACTGAAAGTTGCGGGCGGGCATGAACACCACCACTCATACGACTCGGCGCGGAGATTACTTGCTCGGGATTGAGTTGTCACTCAAAAATGCACCTGAACATGAATGCTCCGTTCAGATTGAATTCGAGTGATTGTTGCAATGCGGCAATTGCACGCATCGATGTCTTGCGAGAGCAATGTGGCATGAAAGATGGCCAGTCGGGCGCTCCTGTCCTTGAGCGACCCGCATTTTCTCGCCAATTGCCGAGCTGTCTGCTCTCTTACTTGTATCCGTAAAACCCGCTCAGCATGGACTGATTGCCCTTGTAGTCCTCTGCGGAGGCCGGAACAAACCGGGTCACACCCAGTTCGAGCAACAGCTCAGCCAGCTCCGGGGCGCCTTCGACGTTCAGCAAGGCATCACGCACCTTGTTGCGAACGTCCTCGGGCACGCTGGGCGAGGCGAGAACGGCGGGGCCTGCAAACTCGCTGGACGTGAATACGGTGATATTGCTTGGGTTACCGAAGGTCTCAAGCATCCAGGTCGGGAATATCATGGCATCCGCTTCGCCGCTGTTGAGGATGTCCATGGCATCCCGCCAGGAAGCGGAATTGGACTTGATTTCGGGTTGCTGGACCGGATCCGGGAAGATCTCGGCAAGCAGGGCGTAACCGAGGCTCGGTGCAGGCATGGTCGCAATCTTCGCGTTTTCCAGGCCCTTGGGGCTTTCGGTATTGCCCTCGAAGTAGGGGCTGGCCTGCAAGGTGTAGGAGGTTGGCTGCAGCCTTCGAACAAGCGGAATGAAATTTGCGCGCTGGATCCGATAGTCGGCGAAATGTGCTTCGTCGTAGGAAAAGTCGGTGTTGTCCGGCTGCCTGATCTCGCGCCAGTAGCTCGAGTAGTTGGCTGGAGCGACAAGAATGAAGGTTTCGCCCGTGGCCTTGCTGAGGTAGTCCAGCAGCGGTCTGTAGATTTCTTCCGCAGCCTCCGGGGTATAGGTAGGCTCTGGAGTGAATCGATATTCGGCTGCAGCGGCGACCGAACCTGCAAGCAGCAGGGCCAGGCATGCCAGGTGCGCTGTGCGTCGGCATTGCGGACTTTTGTTGGTCAAGCGGCTCATGCGTGCTGTTTCCTTGGATGGTGGTTGCTGCGCCAGACTCGAAACATGCAAGGTTCGTACCATTTTCGTCGATGCCGGCGGGCAATCAGGCAGCTTCAATATGCGTGATCCTGCCACCCGTGGCCAGATGCAGGCCGGTACCGTCTGCAAGATCCAGTGGCACGATGGCCAATGCCCGGCTGCCGGCCGGCGAAGGTCGCGCCGCATAGAGAATGCGCCCTGTTGGCGCCTCACTCAAATCCTTGTAGATCGGCTCTCCGCTGGCGGGTAGCTCGCCACCTTCGATGTACAGCCGCACGCACTGCCGCTTGTTGCCTCCGCGAAAGTGCAACCGGGCGACGATTTCCTGGCCCGGATAGCAGCCCTTTTTCAGGCTGACAGCGCCGAGTCGCTCCAGGCCCAGCGCAGCTGCGGTGAACTCGCCCGAGAGTTCAGTGGGGACCCAGGGCAGTCCGGCAGCGATATCCGCCAGTTCCCAGTCGATGCGGCGCGCTTCGTCCGTGGAAGCGTCTGCTTGCTGACGGCGGATCGTTATTTGCCGCGTGTGCGCCCCGGGCAAGTCTATCGACCAGCCATTATCATCGCTGAGCACGGTTTGTACGGCTTTCTCCGTTGCCGGCGTTTCAACAAGGCAGGCGTCGGGCAGAGACTGGATCGCCAGACGAGAGCGCAGCAGAAAGCGCGACAGTTCCCTTGCCATGTCGGTTGCACTGCCTCGCGGCAACCAGGCGACCAATTGACCTGTCTGCGGGTGCAGCAGGGCAAACAGGAAACGTACGCGACCCTGAGCATCGAGCCAGGCGCTCCATTGCCAACTGCCGACAGCCAGCGTCGATACATCGCTGCTGAACTGGGATTGCGCGAAATTCTCGGCATCGGGGCCCGACAGCTCAACGACTTCCGCGTGGTCACTCAGCTTGCTCACTTTCGACGTCGTCTCCGAAAAACAGCTTGAGCCTTCACAGTGGGATCATAGGCTCACCAACGCAAGTGTACGCGGCGGTTGTCAGAACCCGCCGTGGGCATTAAAATTTCCGACTAGACAAATCCCATGTCGAAGCCCAGACCAGATCCCGACGCACCCACGAAATCACCCGCTCCAGTGGAGCCGGCTGATCGGTCACGTGTCGAGAAAATGCCCGAGGAAATAGGCGGGCGTGATGGTCCGGACCCTGTTCGCTACGGCGATTGGGAAAAGAATGGTCGCTGCATCGATTTCCGGAACCGTCATCCCGGACTCTGACCTTCGGGTCGCCAGCCAACCGCAAGGGCCTGCACCATGCCTTCAACCACTAGACCGCTGTCTCCGCATCTGCAGGTTTATCGCTGGCAGATCCAGATGGTCACTTCGATCCTGCACAGGGCGACGGGTGTCATCCTCGTCATTGGAAGCCTGCTTGTCGCCGCCGCACTGCTCGCACTGGCGAGCGGGCCAGAATCCTGGGCCTGCGTGCTCGGACTGGCTGGCGCATGGTACGGGCAGGTCATCCTGATCGGCTGGACCTGGGCGTTGGCCTATCACTGGCTGAATGGCATTCGTCACCTTCTTCAGGATGCCGGATTCGGCTTTTCTATTGCCCGCTTCGTCAGCAATTCCTGGATCTCGGTGATTGGCAGTTTCGTCTTGACCGCAATCGTCTGGGCCGTGGTCGCCTGGTGCGGAGGTGCTGCATGAGCCAGAGCGACAAGTACCGCCACCCGATCAAGAACGCCCGTGGCCTCGGCTCCGCAAAGGATGGCGTGCATCACTTCATGGTGCAGCGTGTAACCGCGGTAGCGCTGCTGGCCTTGTGCGTGTATGTGGTCTATCTGCTGGTATCCCTGATCGGTTCCGACTACCAGGCTGCCCGCGCTGCCGTCGCGCATCCCTGCAATGCAACCCTGCTGGTCGCCTTCCTTGTCGCCATGTTCTGGCACGGACAACTGGGCATGCAGGTGGTCATCGAAGATTACGTACATACACCGTGGCTGGCGTTGACTTCGCAGCTGGTGGTCAAGTTCGTCTGTGCCCTCGCTGCCTTGGCGAGCATTTTCGCCGTGGTTCGAATTGCATTGGGGGCTTGAGCATGTCCGCCTACAAGATCCAGGAACATCAGTACGACATGATCGTCGTCGGCGCCGGCGGTGCAGGCTTGCGCGCAACCTTCGGTCTCGCTTCGAAAGGCTTGAAGACGGTCTGCCTGACCAAGGTTTTCCCGACCCGCTCGCATACCGTGGCTGCACAGGGCGGCATATCCGCTGCGCTGGGCAACATGGGTGAAGACGACTGGCGCTATCACTACTACGACACGATCAAGGGATCCGACTGGCTCGGTGACCAGGATGCGATCGAGTACATGTGCAAGGAAGCGCCTGCCGCGATCATCGAACTCGAGCACTACGGCGTCCCGTTCTCACGCACTGAAGACGGCAAGATCTATCAGCGCCCGTTCGGCGGCATGACGACCAAATACGGTGAAGGCCCGGCGGCCCAGCGCACGTGCGCGGCAGCCGATCGTACCGGCCACGCCATGCTGCATACCCTGTACCAGCAGTCGCTTGCCCACGATGCGCGCTTCATGATCGAGTATTTCGCACTCGACCTGATCTGGGACAGCGACGGCGCATGCTGTGGCGTGCTCGCGCTGGACATGGCCGAGGGTACCCTGCATCTGTTCCGTGGACATGGCGTGGTGCTGGCCACCGGTGGTTACGGACGCGCCTACTTCAGTGCGACGTCCGCACATACCTGTACCGGCGATGGCGGCGGCCTGATGATGCGCTCCGGACTCGCCATGCAGGACATGGAATTCGTGCAGTTCCATCCCACCGGCATCTACGGTGCCGGTTGCCTGATTACCGAGGGCGTTCGCGGCGAAGGTGGCATCCTGCGCAATTCGAAGGGCGAGCGCTTCATGGAGCGCTATGCACCGAGTTCCAAGGATCTCGCTTCGCGCGATGTCGTCAGTCGCTCGATGACGATCGAGATTCGTGAAGGGCGTGGCGTTGGCGAAGAGAAGGACCACATCCTGCTCGATCTGACCCACCTCGGCCCTGAAGTCATCCACGAAAAACTTCCCGGCATCGCCGAGAGCGCGCGCATCTTCGCCAACGTCGACGTGACCCGGCAGCCGATCCCGGTTCTGCCGACCGTTCACTACAACATGGGCGGCATTCCGACCAATTACCACGGCGAAGTCGTGCAGAAGGTCGGCGAGAATCCGGATCATGTCGTGCAGGGCCTCTATGCCATCGGCGAAGCGGCTTGCGTATCGGTGCATGGCGCCAACCGCCTCGGATCGAATTCGCTGCTGGATCTGGTCGTGTTCGGTCGCGCCGTTGCCAGCCGCTGTGCGGAAACCATCAAGCCGGGCATGCCGCACAAGGTGCTGCCGGCCTCGGTCTGCGACAAGGCGCTGGCCAATCTCGACAGGCTGCGCAATGCCAACGGAAGCTCGCCTACAGCCGAAATTCGCCTGAACATGCAGCGCACCATGCAAAGCGACGCCGCGGTCTTCCGCACCTCGAAGACCCTGACCGAAGGTTGCGAGAAGATGGCGAAGGTCTTCTCGAGCTTCGAAGACGTGAAGGTCAGTGATCGCTCACTGGTCTGGAATTCGGATCTGATCGAAACCTACGAGTTGCAAAATTTGCTCTACAACGCGGTGGCCACGATCACGTCGGCAGAGCAGCGAAAGGAAAGCCGCGGCGCACATGCGCATGAGGATTTCCCGGATCGCGATGATGCTAACTGGCAGAAACACACCCTGGTCAAGGTCGACGAAAAGGGTACGGCCAGCTTCGACTTCCGCCCGGTGCACATGTACACGCTGAGCGACGATGTCGAGGTGATTCCGCCGAAGAAGCGGGTGTATTGAGTCCGGGATTCGGGATTCGGAATTGGGGAATCGGCGGTTGCCGGTTCCATTGTAGGAGCGCCTTCAGGCGCGATGCTTTACTCGCAGGACCGAGGGAGCCTTGTTCCCGATGGCCCAAATTGTCGCGGATCTCAAAGTGGGTTCGCACGGAGAATTCCAGTCATGGCTGAGTTTGCACTTCCGAAAAACTCGAAGATCCAGCAGGGCAAGCGCTACGCGGCCAAGCCGGGCGCTAAGAATGTGCGCGAGTTCCGTGTCTATCGCTGGAGTCCGGATGACGGGGCGAATCCACGCATCGATACCTACGAGGTCGACATGTCGACCTGCGGCCCCATGGTTCTCGACGCGCTGATCAAGATCAAGAACGAGATCGATCCCACCTTGACCTTCCGTCGCTCCTGCCGCGAAGGCATCTGCGGATCCTGCGCAATGAACATCGACGGAACCAACACGCTGGCCTGTACCAAGGCCATCGAGGATTGTTCGAAGGGCGACGTGCCGATCTATCCCTTGCCGCACATGTCGGTGGTCAAGGACCTGGTTCCGGACATGACGCATTTCTACGCGCAGTACGCCTCGATCAAGCCGTGGTTGCGCACCCAGAGCGCCGCGCCACCGAAAGAACGCCTGCAATCCAAGGAAGACCGTTCCAAGCTCGACGGTCTGTATGAGTGCATCCTTTGCGCCTGCTGTTCGACCAGCTGTCCGAGCTACTGGTGGAATGGCGATCGCTATCTGGGACCGGCGATCCTGTTGCAAGCCTATCGCTGGATCGTCGACAGTCGTGACGAAGACACCGGGGAGCGCCTCGACGAGCTCGAGGACCCGTTCCGCCTGTATCGCTGCCATACGATCATGAACTGCACGCGCACCTGTCCGAAGGGGCTGAATCCGGCCAAGGCGATCGCCGAGATCAAGAAGCTCATGATCGAGCGCCGCACCTGATCGCGTTCGCTTTTTTCTCATGGATGCCGAGCTCAAGCGTCTGCGCTGGCGATGTCGGCGAGGCACGCGCGAACTCGATCAGCTCGTGGGCTGGTGGCTGGAGGAGCGCTACCCAAGCGCCGATGCGGCACTTCGCGCCGGATTCGCCGGGCTGCTTGAACAGCAGGATCCGGATCTGTGGAACTGGATACTCGGCAAGGGATCGCCGGAAGATACCGAGCAGGCGCGCGTGATCGATGAAATCCGCACCCGCCATCGCCCTTGACTACCGCCCCAGTCGCCTGCTGGCCTTGGCCATGGCGGCGATGACGGCGATTGCCATCACGGCTGCGCTGCTGAGTGGACTGGCGTTTCCGTGGCGACTGTTGGCGGCCGTGCTGGCCGGGGCATTCGGCTGTTTCGTCCTGGTTCGGCATCTTCGTCCGCGATTCTCCAGGATTGCCCATGGTGCGGGTGGCTGGATCCTGGTTGATGGCGAGGCCAGGGAGCATCCGGTGAGCCTGCTCGCTCATGTCGAACGCGGCGGCTTGCTGGTGCTGGAATTCGGCGCCGAGTCGACGGCTCGTACACGTTTCCTTCTCGCTCCCGACAATTGCGATGCTGATCTGCGCAGGCGACTGCTGCTCGTACTTGCTGCAGGCGAGCCCGGCCAACAGACCGTGCAGCGAGCCTGAATCCGTGCGACTCTTTCGTGCGTGCTTGCCGCCTGATGCCCGCTTGCGGCACTCTTCCGCCTTGGCGCGGTCCACTATCGGAATACCGATTCCGTGCAGCGCTTCCCAAGGATAGTCATCCGGCATGTTCCGACCGCTCGAATTCTTCATCGGCTTGCGCTACACGCGCGCCAAGCGCCGCAATCATTTCATCTCGTTCATATCGCTGGTGTCGATCATGGGCATCGCGGTTGGCGTGACCGCGCTGATCACCGTGATCTCGGTGATGAACGGATTCGATCACGAGTTGAAGAGCCGAATCCTGGGCATGGTCGCCCACGCCACGGTCGAAGGTGTCGGCGAAAGCGTGCGTGACTGGCCGGAGGCTCTGAAGCGCGCGGAAGCCAATCCGGATGTGCTGGGTGCGGCACCCTATGTGGAACGCGAAGCGATGCTGCAGGGCGAGCGTGTCTCCGGATCGATCGTGCGCGGCGTCCTTCCCGAATACGAACCTGATGTTTCGGAAATCGATCGCAAGATGGTCGAGGGAACGATGGCCGATCTGGTGCCGGGAGGATTCAACATCCTGCTCGGTCGCGAACTGGCCATGAAACTCGGCGTGGGTGTCGGCGACCATGCCACCGTGATTACGCCGGAGGTCAGTACCTCGCCGGTGGGCGTGCAGCCCCGCTTCAAGCGGTTTACGGTCAGCGGCATCTTCGAGATCGGCATGCAGGAATACGACGGCGCCCTGGCTGTCGTGCACATGAAGGACGCCGAAACCCTGTACCGGCTCAATGGCCCGACCGGCATCCGCCTGCGCCTCGACGACATGTTTCGCGCGTATGCCGTGGCCCGCGACATCTCCGGACAACTGGGTCAGTCCTATCGGGTATCGGACTGGATGCAGGGCCACAGCAATTTCTTCAAGGCCATCGCCATGGAGAAGAAGGTCATGTTCCTGATCCTGTCGCTGATCGTGGCCGTGGCCGCGTTCAACCTGGTTTCCACCCTGGTCATGCTGGTCACCGACAAGCAGGCGGATATCGCCATCCTGCGCACTCTGGGACAAAGTCCCGGCAGCATCATGGGTGTGTTCATGGTGCAGGGTGTGCTGGTCGGCACCCTGGGAATCGCGTTGGGTGTCGGCTTCGGTGTCGCGCTTTCGCTCAATCTGTCGGCGCTGGTGCGCTGGGTCGAGCAGACCTTCGGCGTTTCCTTCCTCTCGGCCGATGTCTACTACATCAGCGAGCTGCCCTCGGAGCTGCAATGGACGGATGTCGGCTGGATCACGGTGACGGCATTCCTGTTCTGCATCCTCGCCACGCTGTATCCGGCCTGGCGCGCGGCACGCATCGATCCGGCGGCGGCGCTTCGTTATGAGTGATTCGAAGGTGAAAGCGAATGAATCCGGCGCCAGGCAGGTGATCCTGCGCGCCAGCCACGTCGCCAAGATCTACAAGGAAGGCGACCTGCGTACGGATGTCCTGCACGACGTCAGTTTCCAGGTGCAGCGGGGCGAAACCGTTTCGATTGTCGGCGCATCGGGCACCGGCAAGAGCACCCTGCTGCATATTCTTGGCGGCCTCGATACGGCGACGGCCGGGGAAATCGAAGTCGATGGCCAGGTCATGTCGCGCCTGTCCGACAGGGCACGCGGCGATTTGCGCAATCGCTCACTCGGCTTTATCTATCAGTTCCATCACCTGCTGCCGGAATTCACGGCGCTCGAAAACGTCTGCATGCCATTGCTGATTCGCGGCACGCCGATCCCGCAGGCGCGTCAGCTTGCAGCGGCATTGCTCGAGCGTGTCGGGCTCGGCGCGCGCATGGCGCACAAGCCTGGAGAATTGAGTGGTGGCGAGCGCCAGCGCGCGGCCGTGGCCCGTGCCCTGGTCACACGACCGGCTTGCGTGCTGGGCGATGAACCGACCGGAAATCTGGATGAGGAGAACGCGGCCCAGGTCTACCAGCTCATGCTTGAACTCAATCGGGAAATTGGCACGGCACTGGTGCTGGTGACGCACGATCGCGGTCTCGCCGCACGCATGGATCGTACGCTGGAGTTGCGGGGCGGGAGCCTGCATGAGTTGGGCGCGGAAGTGCTCACCTGATTCGCAAATGTGCACTGGGTGCTTTGTTGGTCCACCCTCATCCCCCTGCGGGACCTTCTCCCGCCAGCGGGAGAAGGAAAATCAGGAGCCAGCCAAGTGAAGGCATGCTTCTCCCAATGGCGGGAGAAACATTGAGTTGGTGCAGCTTGTGAGCGCGCTCAGTGGTGCCTCGACCTGTTGCAATGGTCTTGACTTCCAATAGGCTTGAGCGAGACTTCGGAGCAGGCAGTCAGCCGGGTTTGAACTGATCGATTTCCAGGAAGGAACGATAGCGTGCAGGAAGCAGAGCAAACGAGTGCACAAAAACAGACGCGGTCTAGCACCGGTTGGTCACTTCCAAGCCT
>NZ_JAWLAR010000017.1:0-96121 GCF_041395345.1 Dokdonella sp.
TCCTGATCGAACACGGCTGCACCGCCATGCCGATGCAGCACCGCGAGCAACATGGCCAGACGATTCTGCTCGAGGCCGAGCGTGACCCGGCGCGGATTCGGCAACGCCGAGGCATCGACCAGGGCCTGCACTTCAACCAGCAGGGGACGCGTACCCTCGCGCGTGACCATGACCGCGCTGCCCGGCGTTGGCTGCGCATGCGTGGACAGGAATATCGCCGAAGGATTCGGCACTTCCTTGAGTCCCTTCTCCGACATCGCGAAAACGCCGAGCTCGTTGACTGCCCCGAAGCGGTTCTTGAAGGCGCGCAGGATGCGGAAGCGGCTGCCGGATTCGCCTTCGAAATAGAGCACCGCATCGACCATGTGCTCGAGTACCCTTGGGCCGGCGATGCCGCCTTCCTTGGTCACGTGTCCGACCAGGAAGACGCTAGTTCCAGTCTGCTTGGCAAATCGCACTAGCTGCGCTGCTGCTTCGCGGACCTGGCTGACCGAACCCGGTGCGGCTGTCAGCGTTTCGGTCCAGATAGTCTGGATCGAATCGATGATGAGCACTTCGGGCTTGCTGCTCGCGGCTTCTGCAAGGATGCGTTCGATCGAGGTCTCAGCCAGCGCATCGAGGCCTTCGAGTTCGATACCCAGCCTGCGCCCGCGTGCAGCGACCTGGGCCAGGCTTTCCTCTCCGGTCACATACAGGCTGCGCATGCGCGTGCCGATCGTCCCGAGCATCTGCAGCAACAGGGTCGACTTGCCGATACCGGGATCACCACCGATCAGGACGACCGATCCACCGACCAGGCCGCCACCGAGCACCCGATCGAGCTCACCGATGCCGGTAGCGCTGCGGCGGTCCGCTTCTCCGCCAATCGAGGCCAGGCTGGTTACCTTCGGCGCATCGCTTGCGCCGGCATAGCCACCGCGTCGGACCGTGCCCGCGACCGTCTTGCTTGCCGGTTCCAGCACGATTTCCGAGAGCGTGTTCCAGACGCCGCAATCGGCGCACTGACCCTGCCACTTGGAGTGCTCGCCACCGCATTCCGAGCAGACATAGGCGGTCTTCGCCTTGGCCATCTCAGCTCAGATCCTCGAGAAATCGCACGCGCCGGGTCATTCCACAAACCAGCTCGTAGCCGATCGTGCCGGCGTGGCCTGCAACCTCCTCGACAGGCAGGTCGGGACCCCACAGGGTGACCGCATCGCCCACTTTCGCGTCGGCATGCCCGCGCAGATCAACCGTGGTCAGATCCATCGATACACGGCCCACGATCGGGGCGCGGCGCCCGTTGACCAGAACCGGCGTGCCGGCCGATGCCGAGCGCGGATAGCCGTCGCCGTAACCGATCTGGATGACACCGATGTCCATGTCTTGGGGGCAGGTCCAGGTGGCCGCGTAGCCGATGGCTTCGCCCTTGCTGACGCGATTGATGGCCACGAGCTTGCTCGACAGGGTCATGGCCGGGCGAAAGCCGAAATCCCTGCCACTCTTTCCGGCAACCACGGAGATACCGTAAAGCAGGCCCCCTGGCCGGACCCATTGCCCGCGGGCCTGCGGCCATCCCAGCACGCCGGCCGAGTTCGACAGCGAGCGATCACCGGGCAAATCCGCAGCCAGCGATTCGAAGCACGCGATCTGGGAACGGGTCTGCGGGTCATCGAGTTCATCGGAGTTGGCGAAGTGCGTCATCAAGCCGATGTCCGGATTGACATTCGGCAGGGCGAGCAGACGGTCTCGTGCCGCGATTGCCTCGCCAGGTGCAAAGCCCAGTCGATGCATGCCGCTATCGACCTTCAGCCAGACACGCAAAGGGCGACGATCAGTGTCGGCAGCAAGCCAATCGATCTGCGCGGCGTGATGAATCGCCGATTCGAGCCCGAGCCGATGCATCTCGGCAATGTCGGCGGCCTCGTCGATACCGGAAAGCACGACGATGCGCTGGGTCATTCCCGCAGCGCGCAGGCGCTGGCCGTCGGCAATGCAGGCCACGCCGAAAGCATCGGCCTCATGCAACGCGCGCGCCGCGCGCTCGAGCCCGTGCCCATAGCCGTCAGCCTTGACCACAGCCATGATGCGGGCGCCACCCGCGAGAGCCTTCACGCGGCCAAGATTGTCACCCAGGGCGCCGAGATGGATCGTCGCGCTGGTGGCCCGGCTCACTCGAAGTTTTCCGTGTAGCGGTCCACGGCCAGATTTTCGAATCGTGTGAACTGGCCGAGGAAGGCCAGCTTGACCGAACCGGTCGGGCCGTTTCGCTGTTTGCCGATGATGATTTCAGCGACGCCCTTTTCCGGTGAGTCCGGGTTGTAGTACTCATCGCGGTAGATGAACATGATGACATCGGCGTCCTGCTCGATGGCGCCGGATTCGCGCAGGTCCGACATCATCGGTTTCTTGTCCGTGCGCTGTTCGAGCGAGCGGTTGAGCTGTGAGAGGGCCATGACCGGGACATTGAGCTCCTTGGCGAGGGCTTTCAGTCCACGCGAGATTTCTGAAATTTCAGTGGCGCGATTCTCCGTGTTTCCGGGCACCTGCATCAATTGCAGGTAATCGATCACGATCAGGCCCAGATCGTGCTCGCGCTTCAGGCGCCGGGCACGCGCGCGCAGTTCGCCGGGAGAAAGAGCCGGCGTATCGTCAATGAAGATTTTGGCTTCGCTGAGCATGGTGATGGCGCTGGTCACCCGCGGCCATTCTTCTTCGGCCAGATCACCCGTACGCAGATGCTGCTGGTTGATTCGGCCCATTGAGGAAATCAGGCGAAACGCCAGTTGCGAGGATGACATTTCCATCGAGAAAACGGCGACGGCCTTTTTCGTGCGCATGGCGGCATTCTCGGCCATGTTCAGAGCCAGCGCGGTTTTGCCCATCGAGGGACGCGCGGCAACGATGATCAGATCCGAAGGTTGCAAGCCTGTCGTCATTTCATCCAGATCGGTGTACCCGGTCGGCAGGCCCGTGATGGTTCCGCGATTCTCGTAACGATGATGAAGGATCTGGAATGCTTCCTTGACTGCCGATCGCATGGCCACGAATCCCTTGCGGCCCCGTGAGCCTGCCTCGGCGATGCGGAACACGTTCTGCTCGGCTGTCTCGAGCAATTCCTGGCTGGTCCGACCTTCGGGCTGAAAGGCGCTCGCGGTGATTTCGGTACCGGTGTCGATCAGTTGCCGCAGCACCGATTTCTCGCGAACGATATCGGCGTAGGCGACGATGTTCGCGGCGCTCGGCGTCGAATTCGCGAGTTCCATGACGTAGCCGATTCCGCCGACCTGCTCGGACAGGCCCTGCGATTCAAACCACTCGCCCAGGGTGACGGCGTCGGTCGGCTGGTCCTTTTCTCCGAGTGAGCTGATGGCACGAAAAATGACCCGATGGTCGCGGCGGTAGAAATCCGCTTCGGAGATGCGGTCGGCCACTTTCTCCCAGGATTCCGGCGCCAGCATGAGTCCGCCCAATACAGCCTGCTCGGCCTCGATCGAATGCGGCGGTACGCGCAATGTCTCGATGTTGGGTGCCGGCTTGCGTTCAGCGCTGGTGACCATGTGGGATGCCCGATTCCGATGACCGGCACTTGCGTGAAGTTGGCCGGGTAGTCCAATCCAATCATGTCGCCCCCCGGTCCAACCTGTCGAAACGATTGCCGGTGAAGCGATAACCTGGACGCGCTTCCGAAGCGCACGCCCTTGACGGGGGATCATACGCAGCGTGGCGTCTCACAAATAGAGAACAACCCTGTGCATAACCTGTGTAGTGCGAAGCAAAAAAAAACGGGCGCCCGAGGCGCCCGCCTTTTCAACTCGAAGCGGACCGGATCAGTTGTCGGGAACGACAACCACCTTCACGGTTGTATCGACATCGGCATGCAGGTGTACGCGAATCTCGTACTCGCCGATATGACGGATCGGGCCCTCGCCCTGCACGACTTCGTTCTTGTCCAGCGCAAATCCGGCAGCGGTGAACGCTTCGGCGATATCGCGCGGGCCCACGGAACCGAACAGTTTGCCTTCGGTGCTCGCATTGGCCTTGATGGTTACCGTGTCTGCAGCTTCAAACTTGGCCTTGCGTGCTTCGGCAGCACCCAGGAGCTGGTTCGCCTTGGCTTCGTATTCGGCACGACGCGCTTCGAATCCTTCCAGATTCTCGGCCGTTGCCGGCACCGCCTTGCCCTGTGGAACCAGGTAGTTGCGGCCATAGCCCGGCTTCACGCTGACCTTGTCACCGAGGTTGCCGAGGTTCTTTACTTTTTGCAAAAGGATCAGTTGCATGGGAAAACTCCAATTCGTTAGCGCCGGATCATGCCGGCGCAGCTTGCGCTGTCCGAATCGACCCGCGAACAGGCGGGCCGGGGATCAGATCAATGGCTGTCGCTGTAGGGCAGCAGGGCGAGGAAGCGGGCATGCTGCACGGCGGTTGCCAATTGGCGCTGATAGCGCGCCTTTGTACCGGTAATGCGGCTCGGAACGATCTTGCCCGTTTCAGTGATGTACTGACGAAGCAGGTTGAGATCCTTGTAGTCGATCTCGACGACACCCTCGGCGGTGAAACGGCAGAATTTCTTGCGGCGGAAGAACTTGGACATGGGAATACTCCGGAATATGGGGATGGTTACTCAGCGCTGGACGCTGCGGCCTCGGACTCATCCGAGTCGCGGTCCATTCTCTCGGAGCGATCCGAGCGACTCGGACGATCGTCCGAATCATCGCTGCCAAACCCGCCATCGTCGTCCCGACGGCGACGATCACCCTTGTCGTCCTTGTTCTTCATGATGGCGGACATCTCCGTGACCGCTTCGTTGCGCTTGATCACCAGATGGCGCAGCACGGCGTCGTTGAAGCGGAAGCCGGACAGCAGTTCGTCAAGAACGGGCTGGCTGACCTCGATGTTCAACAGGACGTAATGGGCCTTGGCCAGGTGCTGCATCGGAAACGCCAGTTGGCGGCGTCCCCAGTCTTCAAGGCGATGGATCTTGCCGCCGTCGGCCTCGATCATCGTCTTGTAACGATCGATCATGGCCGGCACTTGCTCACTCTGGTCCGGATGGACCAGAAACACGACTTCATAATGACGCATGGCTATTCCTTGTGGATGTCCGCGCAAAGCGCGCGGGGGCAGCCTCCCGACAGGCGGTGAGGCAAGAAACTTCACCGGGTCAGGTGAAGGGGCGCGGATATTAAGGGATTCGCCGGTCCTCGGCAAGCCGGATTTGGTGTCGGCTCAATAGGATAACGTGCGTTCCGAAGGATTCCTCAACCAATTCGACCAGTCCCTGGCCAGCGACTCGAGACCGCCAGGATAGGCCCGGTCGAGAATCGTCGCCGCTTCCACCGGCTGACAGGGGGTCTCGCGCTGGGCCGCAATCAGCCCGGACAGGGCCGCGCGCCCTTCTACCCGCTCCATCAACAGCGCCACCAGCGCCATGCCTCGGAAATAGCGCAGCTCCTGGCCGGCTCCATAAAAATCCGCTCCTTCGCGAGTCAGCAGATCGACCAGCTCGTCCTGGCCATCTGCGCTCATGCCGGCGTCGGGCCGGCGTCTCGCCGTATCGAGAACGACACGAGCCCCCATACCGGACACAGCCAGACGTTCGAAGAATCCGGCCAGACCTTCATTGACGGCCGTCGGCAGGTTGCCGACATGCTCGTGCATCAGGGCATGCACGATTTCGTGACGGAGGACGCGGAAGCCCGTTTCGACATCCTCGCGGTGGCGAATGCGAATGGTGCGGTCGGCCGAGGAGTAGGTACCGTCGGATTTGGCCAGCGCTGCGCTGCCGATGCGGCTCGCATAGATCTCCGCGGAATCGATGTACTCGATATTCAGTACAAGGCCGGGATCACCGGACATGCCGAGGCTGCTGCGAATTACCCGCTCGATCGCCTGCGCGTCCATGGTGGCACGCTGGACCACGTAGTCCGGCAGATTCACGTCCACGCCGCGGGCGTCCACCTGCACCGGCGGCAATCCCTGCACTTCGATGCGACGGTGCTGAAGGGCGCCCTGAGCTGGCGCCTGATCGGAGAAGTGCACGATACCGGCCGCATCCACCCATCGGTGAATCGTTGCCGCCCTTGTCGGACGGCGGCTTCCAGTACCTGCCAGGCACGCCTGCCCCATGTTCGCCGCATGCATGACCGCCGTTGCAACAGCCGCAATCGACTCCGAACCGGAGGGAACAGCGTCAGCCGGCGCTTCCTGTACAGGCAGCCGTCCTGCCCCGCCAGACTCCACTTCGGCCACCTGACGAGGGCTCTCGGACACCAGATCCTGGCTTTGCAACGTCGAGCGCACCGGATCCGGGACACGGCCGCGTTGCGCCCAGAACAGCGCCAGGACAGCGACCAGCAATGCGACGAACAGACCGGCGCGCATCAGTGCTCCAGAGAAATTCGGGTCAGCGCGGGCGAGCCATCAGGCCCGAAGCAGTTCTTCATCATGCAAGCATAGCCCGACACGCGCGGATATCCGATGCAGACAACCTGTCGCCGTGCTGCCTCCAGGTGTTCATTGCGAATCGGGCTCAAACCGCTGAAGTCAGGTTAATGAACGACTAAGTACACTGGGGTTCCCCGAATCTCGGGATTTCCTCATTGGTTATCGGAGAAAGCACATGATTGAGTGGCTACAGGCCCCGGAACATGCGAAATGGGTGGAATTGGGCATCAGCATCGGTGGACGGCTGCTCGGTGCACTCGTACTTCTGCTGATCGGCTTGAAGCTTGCAAAGATGCTGGCGAATTGGGTCGGCAAGCGGTTGCAAGCCAGTCAGCTCGAGTCGACCGCGGCGCTGTTCCTCGGCCGCATCGTGCTCATCGCCATGCAGGTTGTGCTGCTGCTCGCCGTGGTTCAAATGCTCGGCGTTCCGATCGGGTCGATGTTCGCGGTACTTGGTGCGGCCGGCCTCGCCATTGGCCTGGCCCTGAAGGATTCACTCTCCAACATCGCCTCGGGCGTCATGCTGGTCACCTTGCGTCCCTTCAAGGTCGGCGACGTGGTCACGATCAACGGCGAGACTGGAAAGGTCGAAATGGTCAGCATCTTCCAGACCCGGCTGCGTGGCGTGGACAACCAGGTCATTACCCTGCCGAACTCGCTGATCACCTCGGATTCGATCATCAACCTGACTCCGGACACGATGCGCCGCATCGAGCTCGTGATCGGTATCGGCTACACCGACGACATCGACCTGGCCAAATCCTCGGCACTCGAGATCATGCAGTCCGATTCCCGCGTGCTGAAGGATCCCGAGCCCACGGTTTTGCTCTATGAGCTTGGAGAAAGCAGCGTGAACCTGGGCATTCGCTGCCATGCGGCCAACGCGGACTACTTCGTCACCAAATGCGAGCTGACCGAGCGGATCAAGAAGCGCTACGACGGTCTCGGCATCAGCATCCCGTTTCCCCAACGCGACCTGCATATCATCGATGGCGGCGGTGACGAAAAGAGCCCTGCCCTGGCCAAGGCTTCCTGACCGCAACCCTGCATGAAAAACCCGCCGATCGGCGGGTTTTTTTTCTGACATTCGACGAAAATCAGTCTGTTGCGGCCTGGCAGTTGAGCAGGTCGCTGTCATTGATCACCCACTTGTCGGCATCGGCGCAAAGGCCGACATTCTCGATCACGCATTCATCGCCATCTTCATCGACAACCCTGACATCCCACTTGTCGCATGGAATACCGGTCAGGGTAAATTTCTCGCCTGTTCCGATCGTCATGTCATCCAGCTGATCCTCGCCCCAATCGACTTCATCCGTGGGCGAGAAGTACAACTCGTGGATCGCCCACTGGGACTTGTTGACGAGGATAACGTCGGAGCCTTGTGCCGAGAGAGTCGACGTCGCCGTCGTGGCCAGAACGGCCAGCATGCAAAAGGGAACAAGGAAGCTTCGGAAAGGACGCATGGCAGTTCACCTGTTTTCGAGTGGTTCGGGAGGGAGACGCGTTCTACACCAGCGCTACTGCCGGTATGAGACTGTATCAGCAATCTGGTTGAATCCTGCAGAACACGTACAACGTAAAACGCCCGCATCCTGCGGGCGCAAATACCTTCAACTGAAACTGGATTCTTTCAGGCAGCCTGAGCCAGGCGATAGCCCTTGATGCGGTTGGCAAACTCCTGCAACGCACGGTTGCCGCTGGCTTCCGCCTCCCGGCACCACTGCTTGAGGCCTTCGAGCATGGCTTCGCCATTGCGGCCTTCCATCAATTCATGCAGACGCCGACGGTACTCCATCACGGTGACCATGGCGGGTCGCTGGCTCACCCAGCTTCCAAGACGTTCGCGCGCATCGCTGTCCAGCCAGCGTCCGCCGCTGGAAAGCGCCTTGCGCATGCGCCGCGGCAATTCCTTGATGCTGACTCCGGCGCGCGCCGCTTCATCACGCAAGGTCGGCGCGGTGACGCCTCGGAAGTAGTCGGTCATGACCTGGAACTTGTGCGTAAGCAATGCCTTTACGGTGTCGTAGTCCGGTGCATTGACGTCATCGCGAATGTCCAGAGAGGGTGCAACACGCATCACCTTGGCCATGCCGATCTTTTCGAACATGCAGATCATCGCCCAGCCGATATCAAACTCGAAACGGCGCAGGGCGAACTTCGCGGAGCTCGGGAAGGCATGGTGATTGTTGTGCAGCTCTTCGCCGCCGATGATCAGGCCCCAGGGGGTCAGGTTTGTCGAGGTATCGTCGCTCTCGACATTGCGGTATCCCCACCAGTGACCCAGGCCATTGACGACGCCCGCTGCCATGAACGGAATCCAGATCATCTGGCAGGCCCAGATCACGACGCCCCACAGCCCGAACAGCGCGAAGGCGAGGAACAGCATCAGGGTCGGTCCGACTTCGGGGTGGCGCGCATAGATGTTGCGCTCGATCCAGTCGTCCGGTGTTCCCCTGCCGTATTTCTCGGTGATCGATGAATCCCTGCGCGCCTTGCGATAGAGATCGACGCCATCCAGCAGAACCTTCTTGATGCCGAAGAACTGCGGGCTGTGCGGATCTTCCGCGGTCTCGCACTTGGCGTGGTGCTTGCGATGGATCGCTACCCATTCCCTGGTCACCATGGCCGTGGAAAACCAGGCCCAGAAGCGGAAGAAGTGGGCCAGCACCGGGTGGAAATCCACGCCTCGATGCGCCTGGCTGCGATGCAGGTACAGGGTCACCGAGAAAATAGTGAATTGCGATACGACAATGAAGTAGAGAACCAGCATGGGCCAGGACGCATTGACCAGGCCCTGGGTCAGGAAAGTGACTATCGAGTCGAACATGAACTTCCACCGGAGAATAGTTGATCAATCATACGCGAGCACTGATGCGGTAACCACCAACTCCTGCCGCAACAACAACATACGTCTCCGCATGGACATGAGGCGAGGCGCCACGGACAGCTGCGGCACCACCATTACCTCTGTAGATGGTGGTAGCCGCAGACAACATCAAGTCTTTGCGGAACACGAGACAGCGGCCTGAGGTTGGCTGTTAGTTCGCGTCACGCACGATGACGCCCTGCTTCATGACCAGGATCGGTCGCTCGGTAGCGCGGATATCCTCGAGCACATTGCCAGGTACGGCGACGACATCGGCGAACTTGCCGACCGTCAGCGTCCCGGTTTCATTGTCGACGCCGAGAAGCCTGGCTGCGCCCTGACTGCTCGTCATCAATGCATCGGATGGCGACATGCCGAGCGCCACGTAATCGCCGAACTCGCGCGCGTTGAGCCCATGCGGATAGACGCCTGCATCGGTACCGAATGCAATCGGTACGCCAATCTTCAGCGCGTTCCCGAACATGGCGTCGTGCGCCTTGCCTGCAGCCCGCGCCTTGCCTGCAATCTTCGGTGGGTAGGTGTCGGCCTGCTCGACGACCCACTCCTGGGTCATGCGGGTCGGCACCAGATACACACCCTTCTCCTTCATGGCACGAAGGGTGGGCGGTTGCAGAAAGCTGCCGTGTTCGATCGAATCGATGCCAGCGTCAATGGCCAGCTGCGCGGCCTTGTCGCCATGACTGTGCGCGGCAACCTTGCGGCCCCAGGTATGCGCTTCGCCGATGATGGCATTGAGCTCTTCGGGGGTGAGCTGGGGCACATCGACAGGGTCGGACTCGGACAGTACGCCACCTGACGCGCAGATCTTGATCAGGTCGGCGCCGAATTTCATTTGCAGGCGAACTGCCGTTCGACAGTCTTCGGGGCCATTGCATACGCCCTCCAGCGGCCCGGACAATTTGACCCGGTCTGGCGGGAACGGCGAGGCATCGCAGTGGCCACCGGAAGATCCCAGAGCATGGCCGGCGACCAGCATGCGTGGACCTTCGACGAGATCATCATTGATCGCATTGCGCAGCGCGATGTCGATGAAATCGCCCGCGCCCACCTCGCGCGCGGTCGTCACCCCAGCCTGCAAGGTGGCCTTTGCATTGTGCGCGGCGTGGAACGATTGCTCGACCGGAAACCTGAGCATGCCCTCGTAGAACCCCTGCGCCCAGTTCTCGTTGTATTCGGAGGCGATGTGCGTGTGCGCGTCGATGTAACCCGGTACCAGGGTGGCATCCCCCAGATCGACGACGCGACTTCCGGCGGGGATTTCAGCACCTGCTCCCGCCGCGATGATGTTCTTGCCACGGACAACGACCACACCGGGACTCTGCAGCGATCCGCTCTGGCCATCAAACATGTGGGCGGCCTTGAGCACCACGGTTTCAGGATCCGCTGCACTTGCCGACAGCGCCTGTGCAGTCAGCATGACTGCGACAGGCAAGGCAAGAAGATATCCGGTCAATCTCGATCGCATGGCGCTCCCCTTCTGGACGTGAGGCTGCCAGTCTAGGGCAACGAGAGCGCCAGGACGCAGGAATCAATCGAAACCGTTGGCGAAGATCAGGTCGGCCTGGAGCTCGTAGGCACCCACATCCACGGCACCCGCCCGCGGCATGCCGCGCTGGTCATGCGCCAGCGACCCCACCGCCGTTCCGCTGTTGACCGCGATCGTGCCGGCAGCCAGGGCCATGGTCTCGGTCGGTCCACCGTTGTTGGCAATCGCCAGCAACTGCGCATTGGCATAGACGGCGCCCGGCGTCACGGCGGCCTCGGTCTGGTTGGAGCCCGGCCGGGTCTGTGGCCACTGGATGTTATTGCTGCCGCTGACCGGGTAACGCAGCGTCCAGGGATTGAAGGCGTTGCCGCCGGTGTTGTTCTGCAGCACGGTATTGCGCATCGTGATCGGCAAACCATTACCATTGTTGATGCCACCCACGAAACAGACATCGCAGGGAGCCGAGTTGTTGGCGACCGTGAGATTCTGCAGAACGATTCCACCACTGCCCTGCAGGTTCATCGCGCCCCCCAGGCCCGTGCGCGCGATGTTGCCGACAAACGTGCTGTTGGTGATGTCTCCGGATGCGCGGATCAGGGTGGCGGTCTGATGATCGAAGATCGACAGACCGCCATAGCCGGCAGCCTGGTTGTCGCGAAACGTCGAACCCCGAATCGAGAACGGTCCGCCCTGCAGATAGACGCCGCCGGTATGCGCATTGCTCGATCCGATGCTGTTGTTGCCCCGAAACGTGGAATCAAGAATTCGCGTGAAGCTGGTGGTGTCGTAGACCGTGGTGAACAGGCCTGCTCCGTAGGCGTTGGACTGGTTGTCGAGCAGACGCATGCGACAGAGATTGACGAAGCGGTCGGCACCGTCGACGCCAATCGCGCCCGCATTGCCACCGTTGCCCGGGTTGCCTCCGGTTCCCGTTGCGGAATTTCCCGAGAGCTCGCTATCGAACAGATTGACCCGTTTCGATCCCAGCGAATAGATCGCGCCACCATTTGCGCCGGTGTTGCCGTCGAACAGCGTCGAAACCACGCTCAACTCGGCGGCGCCCACCACATAGATTCCGCCGCCACCGTCATCCTGGGCCGTCACGATGGCGTGATTGTCCGTGAACCTCGAATTGAAGATGCGGATCGTGACGGCTTGCCAGGGGCCGCCCGTCGGTTTCCACAATCCCGCACCGGAGCCGCCTGGCGTCGAGCCATTGGCGATTGTCGCGTTGAGCAGGTCGAAGGTGTAAACCTGATTGGACGGGTTGTCCACGCGCAGCACACGGCGCTGGTTGCCGCCCGAAATGGTCGCGCCGGCAGCGTCGAGGCTGCTTGCGCGCGTCACCCTAAGCTCGGCAGTCACCGTCATCGTCGAGGTACCGATATTCAGTCGAATGGGACCCCCCGCATCAAGCGCGGACTGCAACGCACTCGTACTGACGCTGCCCGCGCTGCCATTGCCGAGGATCACCGGATTGCTCAATTGAGGCATCTGCGGAGCAGCGCAATCGAAACTGGCTTGCGCAAGCAGTTCGGCACTCGGAAGCGCGAACAACAAGAGAATGAGTGATCTCGGCAGGAGCATGTCGTCGCCTTGCGTCTTGAGAGCCCGATTCTGCAGCTCAATCCGCACGTTTTCCGTGATAGCGGTTTCAGAAGCGCCGCCTGGACTCCTTGTCGACCCGAATCGCATGGGTCAGCAACGGCACGTACGGTCGGCAAACTCCGACAGAAATCGAACGAACTCCCCTCACCCCGTTCCGTTTCAGCGCCTCAGAACGACCTGCCGATATCCAGGAACAGGACCTGCTCGCCGCCTTCCCTCAATCCGATGCCGAACAACATGGGTCCCAGCCACGAGTCGAACCCTGCAAACACGCTGGCATTGAGCAGGGCATTGTCGAATCCCATGTCGCTGCGCTGCTGCCAGGCATTGCCGTACTCGATGCTGCCGCCGAACGTCGCCGAGCGTCCGAAGAATTCGGCAAGCTGATAGGAGTAACCGCCAATCAGCATGGCGTAGTTCTGGCCGGTCAATTCATTGAACTTGAATCCGGCCAGGCGATAGAGACCACCCAATCGGTACAGGCTCTGGATCGGCGCCACCCCGGATGTGGTGACATGATAGCGGGCGCCGTACTGGATGGCGTGGCGGCCAAAACTCGTGGCACCGAACGCATCGAAATCCATCTGATCGAAATTCGAGTCGCCACCCAGCCATTCCCGCGACATCGAGTAGCCCAGTGACGCGTAATAACCGTTGCGCGGGAAATACAGGCTGTCGACCTGGTCGATCACGAACGAAACCTGGGCTGTGCCCTGATCGAAGTCGAAATCTTCAAGGGTCGGATCGCCAATCTGGACACTGCCGTTACCCGCTGATCGACGCAGGCCAAATGAAAGAACACCGTAGTTGCTGAACTCGTGAGCCACCCTGGCTTCTACGGAATAGATACCGACGTCGTAGACGGACGTGTTGTTGCCATTGGCGTCGTAGACGGGAATATCCGGATTGAAGTAGCCCGCGCTGGTGTAAATAAGATTGGTGCTCTTCGGGTCGAGCGGCCTGAAGTACTCGCCCTTCAGTTCAGGCTCGCTGCCGATGGCTGCCGAAATGCGACCCTCGGCACCCATGGGTGAAAGCGGTGAGAACAACAATGCTGCTCGCAGGTTGCTTTGCGAGTCACTGTCGAAGTTCGAGCTGACGGACAGGCCGAGCTGAAGGTAGTTCGGTCCCTGTGGCTTCTCTCGCGCCTTGATCAGCACGCCTGAGCGCCCCTCTTCGCGGACGACTTCATACGTGACGCTGGACAAGGTACCCCTGCCATAGGTCCGCAGCAATCCGTCCTCGATCTGTTCCATGTCGAGCGGTTCACCAAGGGGAACCTGGATCTCGGACAGAATGACTTCGTCGGAATATCCGGTCTGGTTGTCGAGTCTGACGAAGTCGACAACCGGCATTTGGTCAGGAATTTCCGGTCTGGACCTGACCCATCGCTCGTAGGCAGGCGCCGGGACGGACAGGCGGCTGAGTCTGTCGCGCGCTTCCTCGGCTGCAGCCAGGCCGATGGCCAGCGCTTCCCTGGACTTGTCGAAGTCGGCGGTTGCGACTTTCTCGCCCAGTGGCGGGACGATCAGGATGTCCTCGCCGGTCAGGGAGTCGATCTGTCGACGGGTATTGCTGACCGTCATCATTCCGCTGATCTGGGAAACCACGTCGAGCAGGCTGGCGTTGTCGTCCAGCTTCAGCAGCGGCGTGCCGACGTCGACCGCGATGACAATATCGGCACCCATGCTGCGGACCACATCGACCGGCAACTGGTCGGCCAGACCGCCATCCAGCAAAACCTTGCCGTCCAACAGGGCCGGCTGGAAAATTCCCGGCAGCGACATGCTGGCGCGCATCGCGAAGGCGAGATTGCCGCTACTGAGGACCACCGCTTCGCCAGTGTTGAGGTCGGTCGCCACGGCGCGAAATGGTATCGGCAGCAGATCGAAGTCGCTGATGCCGCCCACGGCAGCCGTCTCGCGCTGGAACATGGTCAGGATGCGCTGCCCCTGCAGCAGGCCGGGCGAGAGCTTCACCTTGTTGTCACCAATACCGACGCCAACCGTTGTCAGCCCGTCGCGATCATCGAGCTTTTCCCTGTAGGATCGATCCACGCGCCCGATCGAATCATTGAATATTCTCGGCCAATCCGTCGAAACGACCAGTTCTTCCATATCGTCGACGCTCATTCCCGACGCATACAGGCCGCCGGCCAGCGCACCCATGCTGGTGCCCGCAATGCAATCGACCGGGACATGCAGCTCTTCGAGCATGCGAATCACGCCGACATGCGCCACGCCGCGCGCGCCGCCCCCGCCAAGCACCAGTCCGATACGAGGTCGTGTATCGCCGGGTTCACGATGACCGCATGAACTGGCGGCAGGCAGTTCTTCCGCGCTTGCCACCGTGCAAGGCAGGAAGACGGCAATCAGGCCCGCCAGCAGGATCCACGCAAGCGGGGAGTGAGCGGACCTTGCTGACTGCGCTTTCCTGACGATCAAGATTCTGGCCTCAACATGATTTTCGACTCGCGTTCCCGGACTTGGAATCCCGCCCGATGGTACATCGGGGCGCAATCGACACCGCACTTCCCTTGCGACTCTTGTGGCGGGGCATCCTGTCCGACCGAGGTCGCGAGCCCGTCCGACTGCAGCAAAAGAAAAAGGACCAGAGGGAGTAAACCCGCTGGTCCTTCGTCTTTGCTGTTGGCGCGCCCGGAGAGATTCGAACTCCCGACCACCAAGTTCGTAGCTCTCTACAGATCTAATATCTCGTTCTTTGTTGAACGATCATATTCACCGCTAATCTCCATCATCCTTATATTTCACCGACTTAGTATGTCTAATTTAACCGCATTTTATGACATTTGATTTCGCCGACTTTGCCGGATAGCAAGACCTCTGGCAACATCGTCACATTTCACAGCATACTATTGCGACGATCAATCCTACCATTGCGTCGCTGGCTTTGCAGTTGCCTAGTGGTCGGATCTCCCAACCTGCGTTCAGATCCGTCGGAAAAGCGTTCGAGTACCCAGATCCCGTATGAGCCCGGAACCGATCATTGACGACTGGCGCAAGTCAACTTCGGTCAGCAACGAGGCGAGAGCGTTTCTGGGTCTGTTCAATCCACCCGATGCGCCCTATCACTTCAATCGCTTCCTGGCTGGCGTTCGACGCGGAGCAGCCGCACTTCCCCCGAATCGATCCCTCACCTACGAGGGGCGCGGCCTAGATGAACTGCTGGCGGAACTTGAGGCGGTTCACGGCGCAGGCCTTGAATCCACCCAGACTCACTGGAATCAGGATGCTCAGCGCGGCACGGGTCTTGAGGCTTACCGCTCCTTTGCTCAAATAGCCCCGCCAACGGCAGCGGCGGGTTTTGGCTGCTTGCAAGGAGTGCTTCTTGGGCTTCTGCTATTGAGCAACGACCGCTCAATCAAACGGGGAATGATCAAGTCATTGACCCAATTCGTTCGGTTGGCCGGCGACTCGTCCAAGACTAAATTCACTGATGATCGCCGCAAGATAGTGGCCGTTTTGCCCGCCATTTTTGACGGCTCCACGTTGGTGGAATCCCTCGAACGTTCCAAAGGCCAGTTTCCCCTCCTTGCCACTCGAATCGATGAAGTGATTAGGGCGGTTACGGTGCTGGCGCTTCGACTTGGCGCGTTCGAACTTCGCAATAAACCTGATCGAGTCAGCCCGTCATCCTCTGAGAGCGACCAACCCGTCCTCCCCCGTTCGCCGACGTCACGACGTCGCGAACAAAGTTCGAAGCCGAAATCCTCACTGCAGGGGGTGTCAATCGAGTCGGAAACTCACGCCGAAATCCCAGGCTCGCTCTATTTTGGCTCAGCAAACGGAGTCGATGATGCCCGACGGATCGACATTGCTGCCGCCGCAGAAACATCGGAAGACCAGGAAACAAGCACGGAAGGCGTTTCTGCAGACGAAGTCGCTGGTGCCCAATCGCTGGTCCAGCGACGCGCAGCCGCGATGCGCTATCGCTCTGATGTTCGCCAGGGATTTTGGGCGAGAATCCAATGGGATGCGCTAACACCAGGGGAAATGCAGCACACCATAGCCCGACTGTATGCATGCTGGCAGGAAGCAGTCGCCAGCGGTGATCACCTCCTCAAGGAAGCAGCAGCTCTCGCTTTACTTTCTGGCGTTACGGGCTTCCCCCTGGCGCGAAGCCACATGACCAAAGCTTGCATCGTTTCTGGGGGCGAAATCACCGACGCGGAAGCAAATGACTCACCTGTGGACCAGTTTGACGCCACGGATGGCAGTCTTTCAATTCCGCTTATCGTCTTAGAGGCACGGTACAAACCGACCACAGAGCAGGCGGCGCATCTGGAATCTGTCGAACAGAGAACCTTGTTGTTTCTGCCGCCTGAAATCGCGGACGTGCTCGCAACCCTTCAGCCGAGCCCTGATGGATACCTGTTTGGGCGCGAGTTGGAACACCTTGAGGCCAGACTCCGAAAAATCTTCTCCGAAGCCCGTGAGACGGAACCGCGCTACACGATCGCGCGCCTTTCACGAGGCCATCAACTCGAAGTTCTCGGATGTTCGGGCGATGTCGCATCCGCGCAGATGATCACGGGACAGACGTTGGGCGCTTCCGCTACACCGATTGCCTACTACGCAGCCCGCGCAAACGCGCTTCAAGACATATATAACCGTGCAGTGTTGGCCTCTGGCTTGGATCCCAGCCCCAAAACGCATCCAGGCGAGGCGCGGGTGGGGAGTCAATTGGTCCTCAAACCCAAGACTATCGCGTCTGTCGTAAAGTTCGCGACGCAGGGGATCCTCTACACGCCGAGAAAATCCCACAGCACCGGGAGACAGTTGCTCGAATTGCACGAGCGTCTCGTCCCCTCTTTGGCACTACTGTGGATGGCAGGCACGGGATTTCGACCCACTTTCCGCTTGGGCCAAATTACCAGCGCCTCTTTCGACCTGCGGGCTGCACTTGCTGTCATCTCGGATAAGCAAAGCGATGAGGGTCATATCGGCCGCTTGGTGCCCCTTTCAGCGACATTGGTTTCCTCGCTCGCAGCGTATGGAAAACACCTCAGACTCATGGCCTCCGAAAGCCGACTGACGCCTGCCCAACGATCCAGCTCACAAGATGCACTTTCAGGCACTGGCCCCCTCTTCTTTATATTCGGCCCATCTGGTCCTAAGCCACTTGCTCCAAAGGACTTGTTGAGCCGGCTTCCACATGGCTGGAATCTCCCACTCAATTTTCTACGGCACCGGCTCGCCACACGTCTGAGGGATCTTGGTTGTCCGGCCCCTTTTGTCCAGGCACTTATCGGGCATCACGAACTCGGAATTCAGCCGTTTGGCGATGAGAGTTTCCTCGAACCTTCCGAATTTCTGAAATCCACACGCGAGCACGTTGAATCCCTGCTCCAATCAGACGGATGGCGCCCTCTTCTGGGCGTAACAGGATCTCTTGATGTTGATGTCTTCAACAGGGAATCCACAGCAATATCTGTCGATGTCATCTCGCTGGAAAACTCTCTTGAGAAAAAGGTGACGACTGCCTACCAAGCCCAGCGCTCTGCGGTCGAAGTCGCAAGAACCCAGCAAGGTGCGAAAATTGATGAGGACGTACAAGCTGCGGTTCGAAGCTCGCTTCCTGACCTCTTGGCGAGGCCTGAAGACATTCACAAAGTCTCAAAAGCGCAGGTAACCCAGTTGCGCAAAGACGTGTGCGCAAGCGCGGAGAATATGATCGAGCTGGAACTCAGAGTCCTGTCGCTCCGAGCGCTTTTGAAAGATGGACGTGATCTACATGGTTGGAGGGTCGAACGGCTGCCCAACTTCTATCCGCTCAATGTCGTCGCGAGCACACACCATCCAGCATTTGTTCGACCCTACTCGGCGCAGCGGCAGCTTCGAGAGCGTCGGCCCTTGGAGCGCGAGCGGACGGCACTCCTGCAGCCGATCGAGCCCAACGTGTGCTGGTCCATGGACTTCATGCACGACACGCTGGCCAATGGTCGCTCGTTCCGGACCTTCAACGTGATTGATGACTTTGCACGTGAAGCGCTGGCCATCGAAATCGACTTCAGTATCAGTGGCGGCCGTGTGGTGCGGGTTCTCGATCAGCTTTGCGAATGGTATGGAAAGCCATCAACCATTCGCAGCGACAACGGTCCGGAATTCAGGAGCCATGCCGTACAGGCATGGGCCGAAGCCAACAACATTGGCTGGGATTTCATCCAGCCAGGTTGTCCGGCGCAGAACGCCTACATCGAGCGCTTCAACGGAACCTATCGTGTCGAAGTCCTCGATGCCAATAGATTCCCAACACTGGCAGCAACCCGGGCAGAGACTCAGCGTTGGATGCCGATATACAACCAGCAACGATGCCACCAAGCCATCGGCAACCTGCCGCCGCTGGTCTTCAAACGTCAATGGCAGGAACGAAGGTCTCTACTTTCGAATGGCAGCGCTTGAGGGGTATTGACCACAGGCTTCCAGTCATTTCCGCCATCTGACCGGTCAACGCGAAAATCCCGGCACCAATCATGACGCCCGTGCCCAGCGCAACTGCACCAATCAGCGAAAGGCTGTCTGCCTGATACTCAGTTGTCTTGTCTGTCTTGGCATTCATGTGTTTGCGGCTGCCTCGATCGAATGCTCAGATTGTACATTCGCGGGATCAGTACCCCGGCGAACAAGCGCGAGACCCGTGGTTGATGACCGTATCGACGAATTCTTTCGATTGGCCTCTGGCGCAATTGCGACGCCAACTAAACGCAACGACATGAACTATTGCGCATTCGAAGTGACTTTGGGGTTCTACCCCGATTCTGCGGGCACTTTCGCTTGGGCCTTGGACTTCCCCCGGTCCAGTAGGAACTTCCGGTCTATGGCTCTTTGGGAAGTCAACCGAAACTCCTGAACGTCCGCTTCTCGCTTGACAGCGACGGTCACAAGTCGACCCAAAGCAGCCACTCATGGGACATAGAGCGCATCAACTATTGGGCATTCTGGAACGAGGCCGCCGTCGCATTTCGATGAAATTGATTTGAGCGTTCGTTGCATCTTTTGAAGGTCACGAATTTTCCTGGTTACGTCATTCAAATGGGAAAGGGTTCGATCTCGAACTTCCGCGCAAGTGTAGTCACCGCCGTCTACAAGAGTCAGTAGGCCGCCAATTTCCTTGAGGGTGAAACCCAACTCCCGGGTTCGCCTGATGAACGACAGTCTCTTCACATGCTCTTGTTTGTAGAGTCGATGCCCACCTGAACTTCGGCTTGGGTCAGGCATCAAGCCAATATTCTCGTAATAGCGAATTGTCTCGCTGTTTACGCCGCTCCGAGAGGCCAATGCGCCACGAGAAAGCGCTTCGATGCTCTTTTCCATGATTTGTGCTTGATCCTGTAGTAACTACAGGTTCCATACTAGGAAATTGAGGTCGTATGTCAAACGGAGAAATCGCACCTTGAGCGGGAATAATTGGCCCAACAACAAGAATCGCAATTTGACTGCTGCAGGCGGCGTCATTGGAGCTGTGCTCGCATCTACATGCTGCATCGTTCCCTTGGTGTTGATTACCCTGGGCGCGAGTGGGGCATGGATTGGCAACCTGACGGCACTGAAGGATTACCAGCCTATTTTCATCGCGCTGACGCTGGCGTTTCTCGCCGCCGGGTTCTGGCAGGTCTATTGGAAATCGGACAAGGAATGCAAAGACGCTTCAGTTTGCGCGACACCCAAGTCTGAAGCGATTGTAAAAAGCGCGCTCTGGCTAGCGACGGTTCTCGTAGCTCTATCGCTGACAGTCGATCTGTGGGCGCCGATTTTCTACTGAGGAGTACGCAATGAGAAACATTGGTTCAGCTATCGCTCTGCTGATCTTCATTTGCCTTTCGGTCAGCGATCTAAGCGCAGCAACAAGCTATGAAGCGACGGTCAAGTTCTCCATAGAGAACATGACCTGTGCAACTTGTCCAATATCCGTGCGCAAGGCGATGGAGCGTGTGGACGGTGTGAAGGATGTCGATGTCAATTTCGAAACGAAAATGGCGACCGTCGTTTACAACGCGAACCTGACATCGGCCTCAGACATTGGCAGCGCATCATCTGACGTTGGATTTCCCGCAACCGAATTGACTGAAGAATGAATCAGCCCAAGAAAGAAATTGAGCGGTATTCAACGCTGACCTGTCCCGAATGTGGGTACCAGTCAAGAGACCTCATGCCGAGTGATGCCTGCCAGTTCTTCTATGACTGTCCGAACTGCAATGCCTTTCTCAAGCCGAACGCAGGTGACTGTTGCGTCTATTGTTCGTTCGGCGATGTTAAATGCCCGCCGATCCAGGCAAGCAGTTCGTGCTGTACATAGTTGAATGGCCACCACAGACCTAAAACTTGAAGATTCGGGTTCGCTCCCCAAGCCGGGTCCTATTGGCCGGATAGTACGGCTTTCGTTTGGCACGTTGTGTCTCTACTACGTCGTTGACCTGATTGGTGTATCAGGAGACCTCATTGGGAGCGACGGTCATATTCGGTCTGTTGTGTGGAATGGCTTGTTGATCGGTCTCGTGCTGATCAGCTATACCGTGAATATCGGCTTTTCGCGTGGATGGAAGAAGAGGCCGGCATTCTTGAGTGCGGGCGCCTTCATGGCCTTGGCGGCATATGGACAGGTCACGCAAGGCGTTGCCGAGACAAACGCACTGGCAAGCTCGATATGGATGTGGGAGCTATATCTTTTCTCTCACCTGGGCACGGCATGCATGATTTCTGCCGCAATAGCAACGCCCGGTTGCGAGTTGCGTGCTTTCCACGAGTTGTATTCTCGTTTATCCGGAAACCCGACCAAGGAGCATTTTTGCCCGCTGGGGCCACTGCATCCAATCGATAAATGGGAATCCAGTAAACGCTGATGTCCAGGATGGGCGAAAAGTGGAGTCTCAACGTCCGCTTCTGGCCGGACAGCGACGGTCGCAAGTCGACCCGAAGCTGCCGTTCGATCTGGCAGAAGGCACAACTTCTTCGCCAGTAGTCAGGTCTTGGGGGCCGGGTCCTCCCGCAACTCACGCTGGTGCTTTTCGGGTAAGGGCGCGATAGCAATCGCTTGGGTGAGCGCGAGCGCCGCATCCGTGTAGCGACCCATGTGCGTACGAGTCACCGTAAACCGCAGTCCCTGCACCAGACCAAGCGATGTTGCGTTCTCCGAAGCCTTGTTATCCGCACGTTGCTGCCTGTGGACGATACAGTTCCTCACGTAAATCATTTCCCGGATGTCCTCCTTGACTCGATCCGACAGGTCTATAGCGAGTCCGACAGCATCTAAAATTCCCAATAAGGCGTTGGGTGCCGGCTTACTCGGACCAAATGCCCACTCCTTTAGCCTTGTGAAGGCTTGGAAAGCCTCGTCGTAGGTCAAATCGCGGTCGCACGGCGCAGCAATCCTTTTCACTCCCAATTTAAGCAACCTTGAAATTGTGCCCGGACGATAGCGCAGCACGCTGATGGCTGTCTGCTCCACAGCGGCCTCGATCGCTGCGGCGAAGCTGACGAGCGTCATGGCGTTTAGTGGGGCGAAGTCGTCTCGGACGATCTGGAGCGCTGCGGCCTCCCGCTTTGCGCCCTCGGCAATGGTCTTCTCTAGTTGCTGGCGCAACTCGTTGGACAGGCTTTTCGAATCGCTCAGCAGGCGACTGGACAGGCTGCGCTCCTTGGCGAGCGCGACTATTCCGGCGTGAAGAATCACGGTCGTCTGAAGAATTTCGCCTATTGCTGAGTAACCTTCGGTGGCGACAAACATCGTTTCGGTCGAACCGTGGGTCCTTCGGATCTCGGAGGGCATCGCGGACGTCGCCTGAGCATGCAGAATCTCGAACACGAGGTCTGGAGTTGAACGACTATCCTTGGATCCGGCCATCTTTCGCTTCCAACGCAAATGCGCATTCACATCAGCCGAAGCCTCTGCTGCAGCCGAGTATACAGCCGGCGAATTCGAACACCGATTTGTGGATGCCGAGGTCGAGACGCAATCCCGCCGCCCTACGCTGCCAGCAGCGCTAACGGACAGACACTTGCGTTGGGGCATCTATTCTTTGGTCCCACCTCGATACACTTTCGCGGCCCCAGACGGGGACCACGGCTCAATCCGGGGCAATGAAATCCACGTGGACCCGTATAGCCAGTAAGACCGAAATGCATGTCGGGTCGGAGGCTCCGGGTTCGGAATTGCCAGATCCCATTTCCGGCACCAATTTCCCCGATAACGAGCGTTCCTTTCGATCAGTGATTCGCTACTACGCGCCGAGCAATCCAGAAAGTTGCCGGTGGAAGCAGAATCATCTGAAGTATTGGCCAAAGACCAGCCTTCAAGAATGGCACTACAGGCATGTTCGCGGAGTATGTCCAACGACCATCTTCCAATGCTGCATGCTCGATCAGTACCGCGACCCCCAATCCAATCAGGGACGTCACAAGGTAAATGTTCCAGCGAGCTCGCAGGCCCCAGGCAGGATCGGCGGCAGCCAACGCGCCTGCAGCATAGAGCCCAAGGATTATTACGACATCGCCCAATGCGGCACGCGTGCACAAAGCTAGCGAGTCCACCCATGGCGCATTCTTCGTTTCGACGTACGCGCTCATCTGTGCCATTTCCCAGATCTCGTTCAGCACGAATCCGATCAGGACCACCAGACCAAGAAAAATCCAGAACTTCCTCCACGCACTTTGGCCATGTCCCAATGGGTGCATTTGGTGTTCCCTTTTGAACCCTTCCCTGTGAGCGAACCCAAAAATCACGACCTACTCACTGTCGTGGAAATGGCGGTTGACAACTTCCACTGAAAGAGTGTGTCTTTCACGACTACAACTTTGGACGAGTGACCGCCATCGGTCCACGTTGGAAGCATGCCGACCAGAGTGCAGCTTTCAATTACCGGCATCTGCTTCGACTCCCTGCCCCGGTTTCCGCGAGAGTAAGCACTGGCGCGAATCCCCCCGAAGGCGTCCGGAAATTAGTGGTCTGCCCCTGATACATCCTCGCAGCGTAAAGCAGTATCTGGCCCTGATAGGCGTAACAGCGTATGTCTACCTTCAAGGGATCTGAGTGCGCAGACACTTGTCGTTCACTGGGCTTTACCAGTTCCTGGGCGACATAGGTCTTCCCGTTGGAAATTTCGTCCCATACACGACGCGTCAACTTGTCGCCTCGGTAGGCGGCTTTGCTCCCGTAGCCGGCAGACGGCTTGAAGAACAGATTTCTTCGGTTCCCCCACAAGCTGTCCCGGTTCTGCGGCGACACCAAGTACGTTCTAGGAACGGCTCTGGATAACGCCTCAACCGACATCGGACTGGCCCCTGCTCTTCTCAGGAACTCGGGATCGCTCAGCAGAACAAGATTGCGTTTGTCGGCATACAGAGCATGCGCGCGTGGGTGTGGGGATAGAACGACTTCGTCCGATTCATAGGCAGCGCGGAGCCGGGCGTGCCCTTCCTCCTCAAGAGCAAAATCGGTAAGCCGGTTGTAGATCATGTCGACCGGCTCACCATTGAGCCAAAGACGACTACTCCTGTAGACAAACGCTTCCGGACTGCAGATATCAGCTCGAAGGCCGTGCCGACGGAACAAGTCCTGAAAAAGGCAAAACTCTGGGTAGAGGTACTGCTCGGTTGGCGACTCATCCACGATAGCAATCGACGTTAGTGGCTCGGATCTCCCTTGTAAGCGCCACTCTGTCTGAAAGGTCTGGACGACAGCGTTCTCGACCTGCATTAAATCTGTTGGCACCTTCATGATCTCAGGCATACAGAGCGACTGCGCTTGGCCCAGAACGGTGTTGAGCAAGACTCCGCCCGGATTCGTATTGATCTCGATCAGTCCGATTTTGTCTGGCGTTAGATGAAAATCCAGACCCAACAGACCACCTGGGGAACCGGGATCAATTCGTGCGATCGCCGAAGCTCCAAGCATGACTTCAGAACGATAGGCTGGAAGCCCGATGACCTCCTCGATTGCCGCCACAACACGGGCTATCCGCTCGATTTGCGCGTGAGGAACGTAGACAGGCAACGAGGCGAACAGGTGCGGATGCGTTTCCTGCATGGAATCGTCGACGCCGCGAGAACGAAGCAATGGCTCAAGTTTGGCTCGAATTGCTTCAGGGTCAGCGGTCACACAGAAGCAGTTGCTATTCAGCTCGGCCGCGGAATAGGAAGGAACGCAGACTCCACGGCCACATTGGGCTTCAATCGGGCTTTGCGATCTATCCAATTTAGACCCCCTGTTGGGTTGGCAATCACGCGATACTTGGGTCATAAGTTGGCAAAGGCCTACTTGATTTGTGTCAAGAACTATTCTAGAGAATGGAGTATGGTGCCTGTGACATGAACCGCTTCCGCCGCCGCCGCTTTCAGAGCCGACTCGCGTTACTCGCGGGCGTGGTGATGCTGTGGGCCCAGTTTGTTCTGGCGTTGCATCCAATGACGTCGATGTCGGCTATTGCTATGGCCAACACGGTAGTGTCCGCCCCGGCTGATCACTCAGGCTGTCATGACACGTCACCACCTTTGCAATCGCCGATTTGCCTCGCGCATTGTAGCCAAGGCGATCAAAGTGACGCGGCAGGTCGTGTCCCCTGCATACCTTTCCTGCCGCTGGCTTCAATATCCTTTATTTCCCTGTCGACCACTGGCGGCTTATCCATTGAGCCTCTTTCGACAATACGTCCGCCCGTTTCGTGGCATCGACCTACGCTTCATCCCGCCAGCCTCTTATTGATTTGATCTCTAGCTGATGTTCGACGGGCGGCCTTGCCGCCTGCTCGCGAGTACATCGGCGCTGCCGTCTTTTGATGGCGTGTTGCTTCCGCAACTACCTCACCCAGCCACGGCTGCGTGAAGTCGCAAGGCTAGAGACATGAATTTTCCCAGATACTTCCCCGCTTCTGTTCGGATGCGATCCGACTCGGAGGCGGATCGTCAGTTTCCCAAAAGAAGAGTTTGGCGTGCGTTCAGGACCGCCGCACTTGGAGTTGCCTTGGCAATTCCAATCGTCACGAGCAACCCTGCTCTGGCGAGATCGGAGATTCCCGGAGAGACCGTGGAATCCATTCGAACGTGGCTGATTGACGGCAACCCGGAACTACAAGCGCTTGGCTACGAAACCGACGCGGCGCATGCAGCGATCTACCCGGCTGGCGCACTTCCAGATCCCATGGCGTCCGTCACGTTGCTCGGTATTGATACGACCCATCCATCCTTGTTGCCCGGGAATGTTGGCTCTTCGCTTTATCGACTGCGCCAGCGTTTTCCACTCTGGGGGAAACGAGGATTGGCACGCGACGTTGCACAACAAAGGGCCGAAGCAATGGGCCTTGAGCGCAGCGCCATAGCACTCGACCTTGTCTCGGAGGCCGAGCAGTCCTACGTGCGATATTGGCATTCGATTGCATCGGTCAAGATCATTGACCGAATCATCGAGCTGCTGGATCAGGTTGAAGATCTCGCTCGCGTTCGATACGGGCTCGGCATGGCCCCGCAACAGGATTCGATACGCGCACAAGTAGAACGGACCAGCATGCAACGCCAGCGCATCGAGCGCCTGGCCGTCCGGCAGGAAGTCAGCTCGGCATTGAACGCAGTTCTGGGGCGACCCGCCGATGCCGCCTTGGCGATACCAGCCGACCAGCCGAACTTGCCGGTAGCGGCGACTACACGCGCCGAAGCACTCCAACGTCTCGAAACAGGCGAGCACCCACTCTTGCAGGCCAGCCAGTCAATCGCCAGTGCCGCCCGCAGCAATGTCGAACTCGAACGCCGCAACCGTTTTCCCGACATTTCCGTGGGCGTCGGCGCGTTGCAGCGCGGCTCTGGACTGGATAGCTACGAAATGATGTTGGAGGTAGAGATTCCCTTTCAACAGCACGCACGTCGGGAGCGTGAGAGGCAGTCTCGCTTGCTCGAAGATGCTGCACTCACACGCGCCAACGCATCGCGAATTGACCTTGAAGGCCAGCTAGGTTCCGCATGGGTCCGCTGGACCAGTGCCCGTGAACAGCGCCTGCTGATTGAAAACACCCTGATCCCCCAATCAGACGCGAACTTCAAGTCTGCCCTGGCCAGCTACCAGGTCGGCGAAGTCGACTTTGGAACCCTCCTCTCTGCCTTGCGGGAATGGCAGGGCGCGGACCTTGCCCGCGTGGATGCCACACGCGATGAGCTACTGGGCGCCGCGCAAGTGCGCGCCATTGACGGAGAATATTGATGAAGCGTTCGTATGGATTCGCAGTGGCTGCAGCTCTTGTCATGGCCCTGGCTATCGGATGGGTCGCCGGTCGAGCCCCTTGGTCGGAAAAGGAGGTTCCGGTGACAGAAGCTGCCACCAGTTCCGCCCCGAAGATCTTGTACTACCGCAATCCGATGGGCCTACCGGATACCTCGCCTGTGCCAAAAAAGGATTCCATGGGCATGGACTACGTTCCGGTTTACGAGGGCGGCGACGCTCCGGCCGCGTCGGGCACCGTAGTGGTCTCACCTGAGAAAGTGCAGCGCCTGGGTGTGCGTACCGAGCCGGTGCGCGCTCGTCGACTGGCCCCGCAGATTAAAGCTAGCGCAACTATCGAGGTCGATGAAACTCGCCAGTACGAGATAGCGCCCAAATTCGAAGGCTGGGTTGAGCGTCTATTTGCAAACCAGACCGGCATGCTCGTCAAGCGCGGGCAAGCATTGCTTGAGGTCTACAGCCCCGACCTGTTGGCTGCACAGGAAGAATTCCATATTGCCGAGTCCGCCGCGCAAGCATTGCAGACTGCAGATCCAGAGAGTGCAGCGACCATGCGTCAGTTGCGCGATGCCGCAAGGTCACGACTACGAAACTGGGATATCAGCGGATCCCAGCTATCCCAGTTGGGCGGTTCCGAGTCGGCAGGCAATCTTCTGATTACCTCACCCGCCAATGCAGTGATTGTCGACAAGCCAATAGTCCAGGGCGCGCGTTTTGCACCGGGCGAAACGATTCTTCGGTTGGCGGATCTCTCAACGGTCTGGTTGATCGCCGACGTACCCGCGTCAATCGCGACCAACGTTGCTATAGGCCAACAGGCAATATTCCAGTCTCCCACTCTGCCCGGACGAACCTTCGAGGGACGGGTCGCCTTTATCCAGCCGATGTTCGCGATGCAGACCCGGACTCTCGGCGTCCGTATCGAAATGCCAAACGACGATGGGAGCCTACGCCCGGGACTCTTCGGCGATGTGACGATTACCCAGGATGAAGCAGAGTCTGTGCTGGTTGTTCCGCGCACAGCCGTGCTTGACAGCGGTGAGCGTCAGATAGCGTTCGTCGAGCTCGCTGAAGGACGCTACGAACCCAGAGAAGTCGAGATCGGGGAGCGTGCCGGAGCGCTACTGGAAATCCGTCGAGGTCTCGCCGAAGGCGAGCGCGTGGTCACTTCGGCCAATTTCCTGATCGATGCCGAAAGCAACCTCCAATCCGCACTCGAAGGATTCAGCGCACACAAGAATCACGCGAGTACGGGATCGTCCGCCACGCCTGCAGCGGTTGAATCTTCCGGCGCCGCCAGCTCACATCCGACGGAGGCAACAAAGCCCGACGCGCAAAATGACTCGCCTCCTGACAGTCCCCCGGAAGCGGACCACCGGAATCATTCCCCGGCTGATCCACATGCCAACCACAATCAGCACGAGGGAGCCCACTGACATGCTCGCGAGAATTATCGAGTGGTCGGTGCGCAACGTCTTTCTTGTACTGATCGCCGCCATCGCACTCACCGGAGCAGGAATCTACGCCGTCGTAAAGACTCCTCTGGACGCGCTACCCGATCTTTCGGATGTGCAGGTCATCGTATTCACCGAAGTGCCTGGACAAGCGCCCCAAGTAGTCGAGGATCAGGTGACTTATCCATTGACTACATCGATGCTTGCGGTCCCCCGATCGAAAGTGGTTCGAGGCTTCTCCTTCTTTGGCGCCTCATTCGTCTATGTGATCTTTGAGGACGGTACAGACATCTATTGGGCTCGCTCCCGAGTTCTCGAGTACCTGAATTTCGCTTCCAAGCAACTTCCGCAAGGCATCACACCAACGCTGGGGCCAGATGCGACCGGCGTCGGATGGGTCTACCAATACGCGCTCGAAGGGAAGCAAAAGACACTCGACGAACTGCGTGCCATCCAGGATTGGTATGTCCGCTACCAATTGACCAAGGCCCCCGGTGTTGCCGAGATCGCCAGTGTTGGCGGCTTTGTTCGCCAGTATTCAGTCACGGTGGATCCCGGCAAGTTGCGTCAGTACGACGTCCCGTTGAATCGCGTATCCAAGGTGATCGCTGACAGCAATCGCGATGTCGGTGGTCGCGTCATCGAAATGACGGAGACCGAATACATGGTGCGCGGCCGCGGTTACCTGCGCGGCATTGAGGACATGGAGAGTCTTGTCGTGAAGTCCGATGGAGGCACTCCCGTGCTCATCGCCGACATCGCCCGCGTCGAACTCGTCCCGGACGAACGTCGCGGTATTGCCGAACTCAACGGCGAAGGCGAAACTGTCGCCGGAATTGCCGTTGCCCGGTACGGGGAAAACGCCCTGTCGGTTATCCAGGGGCTCAAGGACAAGATCACCGAAATCCAGGCAGGACTGCCCGATGGCGTCACCTTGCGAGCCGTCTATGATCGTTCGGACTTGATCCATCGCGCGGTATCTACCTTACGCACGACATTGCTTGAAGAAAGCATCATCGTGGCACTGGTCTGCATCCTGTTTCTCTTTCATGTGCGCAGTGCGCTTGTGGCCATCGTCATGCTGCCGATTGGTGTACTGATTGCATTTATCGCCATGCGCGCACTGGGCATGAACTCCAACATCATGAGTCTTGGAGGAATCGCCATTGCGATAGGCGCAATGGTCGACGCGGCAATCGTCATGATTGAAAACGCTCACAAGCACATCGAACACAATGACGGCAGCAAATCACGATTGCAGTTGATCATCGATTCCTGTCAGGAAGTCGGCCCATCGCTCTTCTTCAGTCTCCTGATAATCGTGGTTTCGTTTCTGCCCGTGTTCGCCCTTGAGGCACAGGAAGGTCGCCTCTTTCATCCACTCGCCTTTACCAAGACTTTCGCGATGGCGGGTGGGGCCTTGCTGTCGGTCACGCTCGTACCGGTGCTCATGCTGTTGTTCATTCGCGGAAAAATACTTCCCGAGAAGCGAAACCCTATCAACCGGTTCCTGATTGCGATTTATCGCCCGATCATCAACCTCGTGCTGCGCCACAAGGCGATGACGTTGGCTGTTGCAACGTTGGTCCTTGTGGTCTCGATCTGGCCCGCCGCCCGCCTCGGCAGCGAATTCATGCCGACTTTGAACGAAGGAACCCTGCTCTATATGCCGGCCTCGCTGCCCGGCATGTCGGTCACCAAGGCAGCGGAACTGTTGCAACAACAAGACCGCATCATCAAGCAGTTTCCGGAGGTCGAGTCAGTCTTTGGAAAAGCCGGTCGAGCCACTACGGCGACGGATCCGGCCCCGCTGGAAATGTTCGAGACAGTCATCAATCTGAAACCGGAAGATGAATGGCGCGCGGGCATGACCGTCGACAAGCTGATAGGCGAGATGGATCAAGCCTTGCAGTTTCCGGGCGTGGCCAACTCCTGGACGATGCCCATCAAGGCGCGCACAGACATGCTATCAACCGGCATTCGCACACCTATAGGCATCAAGGTGTTTGGTACTGACCTCGCGGAAATGGAACGCCTGGCCAAGCAAATCGAGAATGCGGTACGGCAGGTTCCAGGTACGACAAGTGCCTATGCGGAACGCCTGACCGGCGGCTACTACCTCGATATCGAACCTGATCTGAGTCAACTGGCTCGCTACGGACTGACCGTCGGTGAGGTCCAGGATGTGATTTCAGCCGCATTGGGCGGTGAAAAGGTGACCACTACTGTCGAAGGGCGTGAACGCTTTGCCGTAGTCGTGCGCTATCCGCGCGAGCTACGTGACGACCCCCAACGTATTGGCAGTGAAATCCTAGTGCCGACCATGGGCGGCGCGCAGATTCCTCTTGGCGAACTGGCCACGATCGCGATCAACAAGGGAGCTCCGTCAATACGTACCGAGAATGCCCTGCTCTCTGCTTACGTCTACGTGGATACACGAGATACCGACATCGGCGCTTATGTCCGTGCGGCGCAAAAGGCAGTTGCTGATTCGGTCGACTTTCCACCGGGCTACTACGCGACCTGGAGTGGTCAGTACGAGTATATGCAGCGGGCAATTGCCAAGATGAAGATTGTTGTCCCGGTTACGCTCTCGCTGATCTTCCTGTTGCTATACCTCAACTTTCGCCGCGTCACCGAGTCGCTGATCGTCATGCTGTCGGTGCCCTTTGCCTTAATCGGCGGCATCTGGCTGATGTGGGCTCTGGGCTACAACTTGAGCGTAGCGGTCGCAGTCGGCTTCATCGCGCTGGCCGGCGTCGCTGCGGAAACAGGTGTGGTCATGCTGATCTATCTTGATCAAGCCCTCGAGAAGCGCGCCGCCGTGCGGCGCAAGGATGGCACGCAGCTGAATGCCGAAGATCTGCACGGCGCAATAGTCGAAGGCGCCGTGGATCGCGTGCGACCAAAGATGATGACGGTCGTCGCCATCATGGCGGGCTTGCTGCCGATCATGTGGAGCACCGGAACCGGATCGGAAGTCATGCGGCGTATCGCAGCGCCAATGGTAGGAGGCATGGTGTCCTCCTCAATTCTGACCCTGATTGTAATCCCGGCGATCTATGCCGTAGTCAAACGCCGCCAGCTCCTGCGAGCTGAAACCCATAAGCCATTGTTGAGTTCTTGACCTGTGCGCCGCGCACAGGTCTAGGCTGAGAATGTCATGAACAAATTTCGCCCGCACATCAGAAAGAACGCTTCGTCCATGGCGCGGAAGCCACGTGAGTTGATGACGGTCTCGAGACTCGCCTCTTTCGCCGACGAACCCGCTCATGCGGTCCGCTACTACTGCCGGATTGGGCTGCTTGTACCAGCAACCACCAGCGCTAGTGGCTATCGATTGTTCGATCAAGGCAGTTTGCGGCGACTGCGTTTCATACGTCGCGCGCAAGGGCTTGGTTTCACTCTGGATGAGATTGCGGCGTTCATAAGGAGTGCCGATGCCGGATCAGAACCTTGTGAAGAGGTCATGGAGATCCTCGACCAGAGGTTGCCAAAGATTGGCGCGGAACTGGACAAACTCGTCTTGTTGCATGCGCGAATGTCCAAGGCACAACAGCGGTGGCGCGAATCCCATAGAGGCACTCCCAGTGGCTTCGAAATCTGCCGCTTGATCGAATCAGAAGGTGACACATCCATCAGACGTTCCTCGCCAACGGGTGAGGAACAAGTTGGCCAGGCCGAGGACTCCTCATGAACTCTGTGACGCATTCCCCCGCGAAACGCACTGCCTGTATCTCCAAAACTGCACCCGACTGTTCCGTGGTCACGCTACATCAAGTATCGGGCGCCGTGCGCACCCGCACACCGCTACGAACTTGAACTAAACCTCAACGAAAGCACCATTTTCGCGAGCTTCTGCTATGGAGAACCTCACTGGGACTACAGCCATGAACCATGAACATGAAAACCCGATGTCAAGTCGATCAAGCAGGAACAATCAATCCGGCCGTGCTGCGCGATCAAGCTGGCAGGCTCGGCTGAGCATCTGGCTTCTGATTGGTATAGCCGCCTTCTACCTGTTCAGTGAGCACCAGGCACATCTCGTTGCCAGTCTCAGCTGGCTTCCGCTTTTGTTGCTGCTTGCGTGTCCGTTCATTCACTTCTTTGGCCACGGCCATCACGGTTCGCACGGCGACCATGGCTCCCCAAAAATTCCCGAATCCGATTCGCCCACCGTAGCCGCTAATCCTGAGACCAATATCAAGCGCCTGGCTGTTTTGTCAGCCCTACCTGCCTCACGGGCGAAACGTGTCAGCCGCAAAGCGCCGCTGCGCCGTCAATGCTGGGTGGCGGCGGACAGGTATTGAGTGACGCGACCAACACCTGGACCAGCACACCCGCGTTCGTTGCCACGACGGTACAGTCGTTGACGCCCTATCTGTCCGATTCGGCTGAACAAAAGTATGACTTGACCACGCCCGGTCTGCTCAGCCATGGCATCCACAGCCAGTTCACGATGGATGTCTGGGGCAACCTTACCAATTCCACCGTTTACAGCCAGCGTGGGCAAAGCGGCTTGCTGATCATCGACGAGACGCAAACCACAACCAACATTTACGGGTGCACGCTGTCGCCTCCGACGACCAGTGGCTGTGTCGGTGGCAGTCTCAATGCCGAACGCCAGCGCCTCGGACGCTTGTCCGTCAGCACGGTAACGACGGCGCGTCCGGCGCAATCAGCGGTCGTCCGTCGGGCCAGCTTTGAATACGATGCAGTAACCCTGCAGTTGGTCTCGGAGATCCAAGGTCCCTATCCAGAAGAACCGGTGGCGACCAAGCCTCGCGTTGAGCTTCGTACCGACCGGATGTTGGACAGCGATGGCAATGCAATTCTCGAAGTGGTCTGTAGTACTTCTCACTTCGCGAACCGGAACGCATGCCTGAATCTCGCCGCATTCGATCAGCGCCAATGGGAGGCCGATCCCACCAAGGTTCAACGCTACCGGCGCATGCGCTATGACGACCGCGGCCGATTCATGCTGGGAACCTTGGCACCGTTCTACGACCCGAACGCCTCCAACAACACCACCGAAGAATTCAGCGAGCTAATTGGTATCGACGTGGCCCCAGGGCTGCTTCGGGTGCCCGCAGGACTGAACCTGGTGCCACGGCGCAATACGTTTGGCGATCCCTTGAACCACGTCAACGTGGCCGGCGTGCAGACCACGATGGCCTATGGCGCCCTTGGTCGAGAACGATTCAAGCGTGGCGTGCTGGGCGAATTCAGCAAGACGACTTACACCTGGTGCACAGACGCCGCGATCACCGGCATTCCGGCTGGCGCTCCTCGCGCAAACTGCCCTGTAGGTGCAGTATTCCGGGTGACAACGGACAGCACCGGAACGACCGGCACGTTCAATGGCAAGAGTGTGGCGCCAACCATGTGGGCCTATTTCGACCGCTTGGGTCGCGAGGTGCTCAAGACGACGCGCATCTATCAACAATCTCCATCCAGCACGTCCCGGTGGTCCAGTGTAGCGACCAGTTACGATCTGACAGGTCGCGCCAAAGTCGTTACGGTGCCCTATTTCTCCAAGGACCCCACGGCCCTCCAGTCCACGGCACGCGCTGGCACACCCGTAAGTGGCACACCCAAGAACACGACCGTTGACTATGACGCGATAGGACGCCCCGACAGGACCATCAATCCGGAAACTCCGGTCAATGGCCCAAGCGAAACGGTGTTTACCTACGATGCGCTGAAGGTTGAAGTAACCGATCCCCGCAGCAATCCGACGTTGCGGACCATGAATGGGCGCGACGAATCGGTGTCAGTCAAGGAACCCGGGGGCCTTACCGTGAGCTTCGGCCGCGACGCCGTAGGCGATCTCAAATCCGTCAGCCGTACGCCCACCGATGGTGACTCGGCGAACACATCGATCCAGACTGACCTGGTCCACGATCGTCTGGGTCGCAAAACCCAAATCAACGATCCAGACAAGGGCGGCTGGACGTACAAGTACAACGCACTCGGCGAACTGGTCGAACAGATCGACGCCAAGAATCAGGTCAAGAAGCTCTATCGCGATGCGCTGGGTCGTCTGATCAAGCGCACAGAGACGCGCCGCACTTCGGGCGGCAGCCAAGTGGCCGAACCGACGGCCGTCTGGACGTGGGACACCTCGCCCCGTCCGGGTGACATCAGCCCGCCCTTGGCCGGCGTCCCCGTGCTCGGTGCGCTACATGTAGAGACCCTGAGCCTCGGTGGCTATGAGCGAACGCTCAACTACGATGACGGCGGCCGCATCAAGCAAAGCACGACGGAGCTGGATGGCACCGCCTATATCGAGTGGCAAGCCTACGATGAAGTGGGGCGCGGAACCCTGCACATCGACCCGAGTACCGACATCAACTCGACGGCCGGCACGCTCGCCGAATACTCCAACGATGGCTATCCCATCCGCGTGCGCGAGGCGGCTGGCGGCACCACTGGACAAATCTATAGTGAGGTCTTCGCGCTTTCACCGCGCGGCCAGGTCAAGGAAGAACGCTTTCACGATGCCGCCAATCTCAGCACGACGCGCATCTACGACGATGCGACCGGTCGACTGCTGGGGATCAACAGCGGTACTGCGGGGGCCATCCAGAACTGGACCTATACCTACGACAAGAACACCAACCTGCTCAGCCGCTGGAACCAGGCAAACGGTCACAATATCAAGGAGACAATGACCTACGACGCTCTGGATCGCTTGAAGACGATTTCACTGACTCGATCCGACGGCATCGCCACGACGCAATCGACCAGTGTTACCTACGATCAGCTGGGCAACCTCATGACCAAGACGCATCAGGTGGGAGGCGGAACGCCCGTTTCGAACACCTGGACGTACGCGGGCTTCCCAAGCGGCTGCAGTCGTGTGGCGGGTCCGCACGCGGTGAGTCAGTTCGACGCGGCGACCTATTGCTACGACGAGAACGGCAATCAGACGCTGGCCAAGTATTCCGCCAGCGCGACACGGACAATCACCTACACGGGCTACGATCTGGCAGAGAGCATTGTCACGACCGGCGTGCCCAGCACAACTTCGGTCAGTTTCAAATACGCCCCGGATCGCGGGATGTTCAAGCGTGTGGATGGTGCAACCACGACGCCACCCGCCGGTGCCGGATGTGCGCCGGCCAACGATCGAATCTTCTGCGACGGCTTCGACCCGGGCAGCACTGGGGGAACCACGGGCGGAAGCACGACCTACTACGTGTCCAATGTAGAAGTTCGCATCGCTGGCACCACGACCACCACCAAGCGCTACATCGGCAGCAATCTGGTCATCACGGCCTCCAGCGTGAGTGGCGGGCCACCCTCGGCGCCGCAATACGCCTATCTCTTCCGCGATGCGCTGGGGTCGATTGATGCTATTGCCAACCAACTGGGGACGATTCAGCAGCGCCTGAGTTTTGATCCATGGGGACAACGTCGCTACGCAGACCCCCCAGGCTCATCCACCCTGTGGGGCATTCTGCCCGCCTCAATCGCAGCCAGCTTCGATACAACAGTGACGCGCCAAGGGTACACCGGGCACGAGCAACTGGATGGCGTGGGCCTGGTGCACATGCGCGGCCGGCTCTATGACCCCCAGTTGGGGCGATTCATCCAAGCGGATCCGTTTGTCGAATCTGACAAGGCTCAGGGACTCAATCGCTACAGCTATGTGCTTAACAACCCGCTGAGCCTGACGGATCCGAGTGGCTACCTCTCTCTTCGTCAGGTTGTCGGCATCGCCATTGCCGTGGTGGCAGCGTACTTCGGTCAGTACTATCTAGCCCAAGGCGCATACGCGGCAAGCTTCGGAATCGCTGTGGCGGGAGGATTTGCATCGGCGTACGTCGCGACTGGAAGCCTTCGGGCCGGTCTATGGGGTGCGTTTGCGGCGGGCGTGTTCTGGGGGATAGGAACAGCGTTCAGTCGCAGTTGGGCCTACGATACAGGCTATAGCTGCGGGGCCGAGATGACTCAGGGCGCGCGAGTAGCAAAAATTGCCGCGCATGGCGCTGCTGGCGGAACACTCACTGAACTTCAAGGAGGGAAGTTTGGTCACGGATTCGTAAGTGCGGGAGTGACGGAGACCTTCAGTCCAGCAGTGAGCTCGATTGACAACGTTCCCGCTCAAGCAGTCGCTTACGCGGCGATTGGCGGGACAGCGTCAAAGCTTGCGGGTGACTCGTTCAGCAATGGTGCGGCAACTGCGATATATCAGTTTCTTTTCAATACCGTGGTTCATTCAGCGAGTGATATCGCAAAGGCCAATGCGCGCTTGGCTGCTGCGAGTGCCAAGGCCGGAGAGATTGCCGGCCAAGGCTATGCGACGGCCAACGATGCTCAACTAGCAGCAGCTAATCGATGGGTTCCAGACGCATACATCACTGGAAAGGAGGCGAACTGGTATATCGTCCAACTTTCGGATCTGAGCTTCGGTTACACATATCCAAACGTTGGTCTCGCGGGTCAATCGCAAGTTTCACCCGTTAAATCAACGTTTGTTCTAGCACAAAGCTCGAACGGGATCTCCGTCTCTTCGATCAACAGTCTTGCTCACAACCATCTTCGCGGAGACACTAATTTTAGCGACTACGATAGACAATTGCTCGACTCCCCGCGCTATCGAAAATACCCGCTTTGGCTCTGGAACGAAAATGGGCATGCGTCAATGCTGAGATCCGGCGCTAACATTGGCGGTATCTCTGGTGCGAGAACATATAGCGGGGTTCGCATTCAGAATATGGATATCCCAGTAACTTGGTAGCGCTCGGGAGAGACACATGAAAATCGCCAAGATTGTCCTGATAGCCTTGATTGGATTTTTCGATGCCGCATTTGTCCAGGCGGCTGAGAGAAGCCGAATTGAGCAAAGCTTTCGGGATACGCCTCTAAGTCGCTACGAGAATCAGGTCGACATAGATTTGACGAACACTGACCCAATCCCGGCATCAATTGACGATGCGGGTAGGAAGATCTTGGAAACCATACCAAGGCCTGTATCGGATGACTTGCTGTCTGCGTCGACTCGAGCATTGAAAGACATCAATGGATGTAGGTGCCAGTTGCCGCCCAGAGCTCAAGCTATCGCATTCGCCGACTTCTTTTGGCAGGAGGCCAATCAGGGAAAACTCCGAAAGGAGTTGCCAGCTGGCGCTTCGCTATCCGACACGAGAATCATTTTCTCAGGCTTCTACGAATCGCTCTTGAATAGATTCGCAATGGCTTGGCAAATGAGAGCCCTCAACGGAGAGAGCGGGGTACTCCGCGAGTGCAATTCCAATGGAATTGAAGATGTTAATGCTTGTCTCAAGATAGCTTTGTTGCGCGGGCTGACCTTGAAAAGCGGCGATCCGATAGCCACACGAGATCTTGCCTATGTCTACTTGTCACAGCCCGAATTGAGCGAGTAAGTAACTGAAGTGCATGGAGAACAAGGGCCTATTGGAGATTGGATGTATCTGGTGACGGCATATCGCCTAGGACACCTTTGAGCTTGATCAACGTCGGTCCGGTGATCATGATTCGTTGGTTTCCGTGATCAACTCCATCGGTGTGCGCATAGAGCCGACCCAATAGTGGGGTGGACCATTCAAGTACTCGCCAATCGTGCTTTGGCGCAGTCGATAAGGATCAGCCATGCAATCTCCCAACAAAGCTCTGGAAAAGGATCAGTCCACCTCCAGCCAATCTGCGATTGATTCGGATGAGCTCGCGCGAATCGACGCCTATTGGCGCGCAGCCAATTACCTGTCGGTCGGACAGATCTATTTACTAAACAATCCACTGTTGCGGGAGCCGCTGACGCTGAAACACATCAAGCCGCGCTTGCTCGGTCACTGGGGTACAACGCCGGGCCTCAATTTCATCTATGCGCATCTCAATCGTCTGATCCGCGCACATGACCTCAACATGCTCTACATCACTGGTCCGGGACATGGCGGTCCTGGCATCGTCGCCAACACCTATCTTGAAGGCAGCTACACCGAGCACTTCCCAGACATCACGCAGGATAGCGAGGGTCTGCGCAAATTGTTCCGGCAATTCTCCTTCCCCGGTGGCATTCCAAGTCATGCCTCTCCCGAGACACCGGGTTCGATAAACGAGGGTGGCGAGCTGGGCTACTCACTGGCACATGCCTATGGCGCCGTGTTCGACAACCCGGATGTCATAGCCTGTTGCGTCGTCGGTGACGGCGAAGCAGAGACCGGGACGCTAGCTACCAGTTGGCACTCGAACAAGTTTCTAAACCCCGCACGGGACGGCGCCGTCCTTCCGGTGCTTCATCTGAATGGCTACAAGATCGCAGGTCCCACGATTCTTGGGCGAATGTCCGACTCGGAGTTGGAAAGCTTGTTTGAGGGCTATGGCTACACAGTGCGCTTTGTCGAGGGCGATGAGCCACATGCCATGCATCGCCGGATGGCGTCGACGCTCGACTTGGCACTCGAACAAATTCGAGCCGCGCAAAACCTCGCACGCAACGATCACCAGATGGTTCGCCCGCGCTGGCCAATGATCATATTGCGCTCACCCAAGGGATGGACCGGACCCAAACAAGTAGATGGTGTCCCTGTCGAGGGCACTTTCCGCTCCCACCAGGTTCCACTCTCCGGACTGGCCGAAAACCCTCAGCATCTCGCACAGTTGGAGTCCTGGATGCGCAGCTATCGGCCAGAGGAGTTGTTCGATGCGAATGGACGACTGTTGCCGGAACTTGCCGAGCTGGCACCAGCAGGCAATCTCCGCATGGGATCAAACCCGCACGCGAACGGCGGCTTGCTTCTTCGGGACCTGAATATCCCCGATTTTCGCGACTACGCCGTCGAAGTACGCTCTCCCGCAACAGTCACGGTGGAGGCAACACGAATCATGGGTGCGCTTCTGCGCGATGTCATGGCTCGAAACCCCGAAATCTTTCGCGTCATGGGTCCTGACGAAACGGCTTCCAATCGACTTACTGCCCTCTTTGAAGTAACCGACCGAACGTGGATGGATTCTGTTCTGTCGACTGACGATCACCTTGCACCCGATGGACGCGTGATGGAAGTGCTCAGTGAGCAGCTTTGTCAGGGCTGGCTCGAGGGGTATCTTCTGACAGGACGTCACGGACTGTTCTCATGTTACGAGGCGTTCATTCACATCGTTGATTCGATGTTCAACCAGCACGCAAAGTGGCTCGATGTTTCCAGGGAAGTGGCGTGGCGCCGTCCTATCGCCTCGCTCAACTATCTTCTAACTTCGCACGTATGGCGACAGGACCACAACGGGTTCAGTCATCAGGATCCAGGATTTATCGATCTGGTTGCAAACAAGAAGCCCGAGATCGTCCGCGTTTTTCTGCCGCCCGATGCCAACACGCTTCTCTCGGTTACAGATCATTGCCTGCGCAGTCGTGGTCAGGTCAACGTCATCATTGCTGGCAAACAACCGGAACTCCAGTATCTGGAAATGGAGGCCGCAATTCGGCATACCTCGGTCGGAGTAGGAACATGGGATTGGGCCGGGAATGCTGGAGATGAAATTCCCGATGTAGTGATGGCCTGCGCTGGAGATGTACCGACACTCGAGACACTGGCAGCTGTGGACATTCTTAGAAAGCACGCGCCCGAAGTAAGAGTCCGCGTCGTCAACGTCGTTGATCTGATGCGTCTACAATCAGACCGCGACCATCCGCACGGCCTGAATGATCGCGAGTTCGACATTCTGTTCACCGCTGACAGACCTGTCATTTTCGCCTATCACGGCTACCCGTCGTTGATCCATCGACTTACCTACAATCGAACCAACCACCACAACTTCCATGTGCACGGTTTCAAGGAAGAAGGGTCAACGACGACGCCGTTTGACATGGTCGTCCGAAACGAGCTTGACCGTTTTCATCTGGCCATCAACGCCGTTCGGCGCGTTCCTGCCCTGGGCAACTGTGCCGCGGCACTGACACAAGAATTGCTTGAGCTACTGTATGCACACAATCACTACATAAGGGAGCATGGTGAGGATGCCCCCGAGATCCGAGAATGGACATGGCCCTACTGACATCATGGGGGCCTGCACGAAGGGCCGACATCGCTCCTGACAAGAATTCCCAATTGCGCCTAGCGCTACTGCACAGAAGGCATTTGTCACCGTGGAAAAGACGAAGCTTGTCCTCACCTTGAACCTCGGTTCCACGTCGCTCAAGGGCAGCTTGTTCCATCGAGGAACGCAACCCGACTGGAGCGGTCCCTCGCATTCAATTTCCTGGCCTATTGAAGACTCACCTGATCGAGACAGCAGTGAGATGTCGGCTCAAGAGAATGGGGATCTCAATGCGAGCAGCACCATAGTCGATCTATTGGCAAGGCAACTGAAGAGCTGGCTTTCCACTATCGGATCAACTCCAAACACTGTCGTTCACCGCATCGTCCACGGGGGCACCCTTCAAGGGCCATGCTTCTTGAGCCCTGAGAATATCGCATTGCTTTCACGGATCTCGGCATGGGCGCCGAATCATCAAACTCCAGCGCTAGCCATTGTCGATGTCACAACCTCAATGTGGCCCGTGGCCACTCAGCTCGCAATGTTTGATACAGATTGGCATCGCACTCTGCCAAGTCTCACTCGGACGTTCGCCATTTCGCAAGCACTGCGCTCAGAGGGCCTGCACAAGTTTGGATTCCATGGACTTGCGTTTCAATCAGCATGGAGGCAACTCTGCAAAGTCCATCCGGATGCAATCGACCGCCGTGTTGTTCTCGCCCACCTCGGGGGTGGCTCGAGTTTGTGTGCGGTTCGAGGCGGCAGGAGTGTCGACACAACGATGGGACTCACACCGTTGGACGGGCTACCGATGGCGACACGTTGTGGCAGCATCGATCCAGGAGTCATTCTCCATTTGCTCAGGTCTGGAAGACTCTCTGTTTCTGACTTGGAAGCCGAACTGAATCGAAACAGTGGACTATTGGGAATCTCAGGAACGACAGGCGACATGGAGCGCCTCCTCCTGGCCGAAACGGTCGAAGCCAAGCTGGCGATAAACATATTCGTTCATAGAACGGCTCAGGGAATCGCTTCGATGGCGACCACGCTTGGGGGCATTGATGACCTCGTGTTCTCTGGAGGGATCGGGATGCACTCGTCAATCATTCGCGCAGCCATAGTCGAGCAATTGGATTGGATCGGCTTGAAGATTGACCCACAGGCCAATGCGGCGCAGGAACAACGAATCAATGCCAGTTCGAGTGCGGCCAGCATTCTTGTTTTTGAGGTCTACGAAGACCGTGAGCTCGCCAATGCCTTATCCCCTGCCCCGTGATCTGGAACGCATATCGGGCTGTTTACTCAAGAATCAAAGCCATCGCCGTGCCCACCAGCCTATGGTTTCCACTACGACGGCGTACCAAGCCCGACGCTTCCAGCCCGATTCCGTTACCTCGGCTGATTCCGTCAAGTCTTCCTCGAATTGCTGCGCAAGTCGGGCATTGAACGCTCGTTCTTCAACCATGAGGTTCAGGTCGTCATTGAGGAAGAAGCTGCGATAGTCGAAGTTCGCTGTTCCAATCGTCCCCCAGCTCCTGTCAACCAGCACAGTCTTTGCGTGCAGCACCCGTCCCCCGTACTCCCAGATTCTGATCCCTGAAGCGAGCATGCGTGAGTAGGAAGCGCGCGCTGCCCATGTCGTCAGCGTGACATCGCTCTTGGCCGGGACAAGAACGCGCACGTCCACCCCGCGCCTTGCAGCCTCGCGGAGGGCTTTCTGACTCCGGCTATCAGGAACGAAATAGGGCGTCGTGAGCCATATCCTCTCTTGTGCTGATCGGAAGTGTGCGTTGAATGCGCAACGCAGGAGGTGTCTACAACGATGGCTATTGTTGGGAAGCAAGCCGATTCCGCCTGGAAAGTTAGGCCAGGCCACGCGTGGGCGACGAGGAAAACGGTCGAAAAGCTGAATAGCATCTTTTACCAGCGGGCCGGTGAATCGGGCGTGCGTGTCTCGCCAACGCGATGGGCCAAAGGCGCGCCGTGAACTCTCGCGATGAATGTTGAATCCACCTACGTAGGCGACGCGGCCATCAATGATCAGAAGCTTTCGATGGTTTCTTCTGTTCAGAATCCAGGGCATCCGCCAAGACCAAGGGCGACTCCAGCTCCACTGCACTCCTGCCGTCAGCAGTGAGCGCTGTCGCGTTTGTGGTACGGCGCCCCACGATCCCACGTAGTCCGCCCTAACTCCAACTACGCAACCCAACACGCTACTTTTCTCAAGCTCGGAAAAGAACTGCCCTCCAACTACATCGTCAGACAGAATGTAGCTCTCGAGGCGGATGCGTTCCTGAGCAGAGCGAATGTCGTCGAGCATCGCATCGTACAGTTCATCGCCTTCGGTAAACACGCTGACCCAGCGATCAGAGTTCTTCTCGCGTGTGTCCAACGCCGTGTCGCTTGTGCTGTACACGCTTCGGGGCACTCAATCCAAAGTGAGTCGCGATAGGAATCTGCGCGACTGACCTGACACTATCGCTTGCTCTCGATATCTTCGATCAGGTTCTTCATCTCTTCAATTTCCCTTACCTGGGCTTCGATGATGTCATCCGCCAGCTTTCGGACACGCGGATCTGAAATGTGGGCGCGCTTGCTGGTCAAAATAGCGATTGAATGGTGAGGAATCATCGCTTTCATATAGGAGACATCGTCGACAGTCTCCTGACTGCGAACCAGCCAAAGAGAAACCGCGAATACGACGACGCTCCCCAACAGAACGCTCAGATTTATCTTCGTGTTCTCATACATCTTGAGCATGAAGAGCAGCATGACGATGGCCATGGTCGACCCCATGATCAGGGCCATGTAGGCACGCGTCTCGCTGAAAAATATGTGATCAACCGCGTAGGTGTTGAGGTACATCAGACCGAACATCACTACGGTCGACGTGGCGATCATTGCGGCAAAACGCGTGTATTTTTTCATGACAAACCTCCCTCTACTTCACCAACGAAACGAGTGCTGCACAAAGGCAGCGGTTGGAAATGAGATAACTCGCGCCAATTCTAATGGGGGAAACTGTATGACCCCTGAGCTACGGTTGCTGTTGCGACTCCAGTTCAGCATGCGTTTGATGGCATGAATTTCATGGTACTGCGTCGAGTCGTGTCTTGGCGAGACGCAATGCATTCGCCACAACAGAAACTGAGCTCAAACTCATGGCCAGCGCGGCGATCATTGGACTCAGCAACAATCCGAAAATGGGGTACAGGACGCCTGCCGCGATAGGCACTCCCAGCGCGTTGTAGGCGAAGGCAAAGGTGAGATTCTGTTTCATGTTTCGCACTGTGATAGTGGAAATCGCCCTGGCACGCAGAATGGCGCCGAGATCGCCCTTTACAAGCGTGATCTGCGCACTCGACATCGCGACATCTGTACCCGTACCCATGGCGATGCCAATATCCGCTGCTGCCAGCGCCGGGGCGTCGTTGATCCCGTCGCCGGCCATTGCGACGCGATGCCCCTTGTCCTGGAACGATTTGACGAGTTCGGCCTTGTCTTTCGGGCGCACTTCGCCACGGACGTCGTCGATCCCTAGTTCGCGTCCAACAGCTTCTGCGGTGTGCTGCGCGTCTCCCGATGCCATGACCACATGAATACCTGCCTTTCGCAACGCTTCCAGCGCAGGCCGAGTAGTCGGCTTGATCGCATCCGCAACGGCGATTGCCCCGGCAAGTTTCCCGTCGATTGCCAAGTACATGACACTGCCCCCTTCATTTCGCAATTCTTCGGCAGCTGACTCCAGCTCTGAAATGCTCGCGCCGGACGTGGACATCAACGCCTGATTGCCCAAGGCGAGACGTCGCTCGCCTACTTGCCCTGTTACGCCCGTACCCGTATGCGACTCGAACTCCTTGGCATCGTCGAATTCCAGTCCGCGTTCCATCGCCTCTGCGACAATTGCAGCGGCCAAGGGATGCTCACTACCACGTTCCAAACTGGCAGCGAGCCCAAGAATGTCATCGGCGACAAACCCGTCAGCGACCAGAACATCGCGAAATGTCGGCCGCCCCTCGGTCAAGGTGCCAGTCTTGTCGACGATCAAGGTATCGATCAGGCGCAAATGCTCTATGGCTTCAGCATCGCGGAACAGTACGCCTGCCTGCGCCGAACGACCGGTCGCGACCATGATCGACATCGGTGTCGCCAAACCCAATGCGCAAGGACAGGCAATAATGAGGACCGAAACTGCGTTGAGAACGGCGAATGTCCAGGAAGGCTCTGGTCCGAACACTCCCCAAATCAGGAACGTCGCGATAGCGGTGCCGATCACGGCCAGAACAAACCAGAATGCGACCTTGTCTGCCATCTTTTGCATAGGTGCTCGTGATCGCTGGGCCTGGGCGACCAACTGAACAATTTGCGCCAGCACGGAGTCAGATCCAACTTTCTCGGCGCGAATGACAAGGCTTCCACTTCCATTCATGGTCGCACCGATGACTTTGTCCCCGGCATTCTTCTCGACCGGTATCGGCTCGCCAGTCAGCATGGACTCGTCAATACTCGTATGGCCCTCAAGAACGACACCATCCACGGGCACCTTTTCACCTGGGCGTACGCGCAAACGATCCCCTGACTGGACCTGATCCAGTGCGATGTCTTCTTCGCTGCCCTCTTCATCAATGCGTCGCGCGGTTTTTGGCGCCAGCCCAAGCAAGGCCTTGATCGCGGCCGAGGTCTTGCTACGTGCCTTGAGCTCGAGCATCTGACCCAATAGCGTTAGCGAGACGATGACCGCCGCCGCTTCGAAGTAGACGCCAATTCGCCCATGCTCCGCAAAGGAGGACGGAAATAGTCCCGGCGCAAGTGTGGCTACGACGCTGTAGCCAAACGCCGCTGCCACACCAATTCCTATCAGGGTCCACATGTTCGGACTGCGATTGCGGATCGATTGGATACAGCGAACGAAGAAAGGCCAACCCGCCCATAGCACCACGGGCGTACTGAGCCCGAATTCGATCCACGTCCTCGCGTCAACGCTGAGCCAGGGCAAGCGATGACCAACCATCGCAAGCGTCAGCACGACCAGACTTAGCGGAAGCGTCCACCAGAACCTTATTGAGAAATCGCGCAACTCGGGATTGTCGTCTTCCTCCAAACTTGGCATTTCGGGTTCCAGCGCCATCCCGCAGATGGGACAAGTGCCAGGGCCTGGCTGCCGGATCTCCGGATGCATCGGACAGGTGTAGATGGCGCCTTCCACGGGCGTTGGAGCATTGCGTGAGTGCTTGGAGTCAAGATATGACTCCGGATTGACGTTGAACTTTTCAAGGCAGCGTGCCGAGCAAAAGAAATAGTCTTTGCCGGCATGCTCTCCATGATGAGTCGTCTTCGACGGGTCCACTGTCATGCCGCATACCGGGTCGACAGCTTGGCTGGTCGAGCTATCCGCAGAACTGCTGCTGGAAGTCTTTCTCGACGTATCGGTCTCACCTGATGAATGATTGTGATCCGCGTGCTGTTTGATGTTCATTTCTTGCTCTCCGTTTCAGCTTAGGTTGCGCCTATGAGCATGTACCTCGAATTCTGAGGCCTGGACCCGGGTCCAGAGTCAAGAGCCAGGGGGCCGCCCATAAGGGCGCCCCCAATCAATGTCGTCCCCTCCCAAAGCTGACCCATCCAGAACGATCTGTTTCTGCAATGAAATGGCAATGCCCGAAAGCTCCAACATCGAGCACTGCCATGTAGGACTTTGCACGAGGCCAGCGCTTTGGCCTGGAGGAGCAATAAATATGGACAATGCGCCAGCTATCGTCGACCTTCTTTAGAACCATGGTCTCCGTACTGAGTAGAGTCAGCGGCTTGTCATCCTTGCGTGTGTGAATCTCACTCTCACCACCGATCCAGACAAGATCGCCGCTGCGTTGCGCGGCCCTGAGCAGAAGTTGTACGTGGGCAGTACCCAGGAACGCCGCATCACTGACGGAATGATGGCCAAGATACTCCTCGCGATTTCTCTCAGCTCCGCCGCTCTCCAGAATGAGGCCGTCCGGGCCCGGAAGCGTGCTCTCCTGCGGCATGCGCGTCCCATGCCGCTACTCTCCTGATCCCGGGTGGCGGGCGAAAGAACGGGTGCCGCCATCCCGGGTCACCAACTCGACGGTATACGGCTGCACGGTCCCATCCGGCACCTCCATGCCCGGCGAGCCGAGCGGCATCCCTGGCAAGGTCAGTCCGCGGGCATCCGGGCGTTCGGCCAGCAGGCGTTTGATGTCACCGGCCGGGACGTGCCCTTCGACGAAGTAGCCGTCGACCTCGGCGGTGTGGCAGGATCCCTTGCCGTAGGGCACGCCGAGCCGGGACTTGACCGGTTCGAGATTGTCCGAGTCGCGCACCTCGACCGGGAAGCCTGCCGTTCGCATGTGCTCCACCCAGGCGCCGCAACAGCCGCAGCTCGGGCTCTTGTACACCACGACGTTGGGTAGCGCGGCATCGAGCGATGCCGGGATCAGCACGCCCGGCGGCGACCGCAAGGCGGTTTCGCGCGCATCAATGCGAGGGGCCACGGCGGAATCCGAAGCAGTGGATCCTGCCTCCGTGGACGATTTCGAGGACGGTGCACAGGCCGTAATCGCAAGCGCGAGGACTATTGCGCCCGCAGTTGACACAAGGAGGGGTGTGTTCATCTCGATCTCCTACTTCTTCGGTCGCGACGACCAGTGGATGTGGACGATGCGCCAGTCATCACCCTCCAGTTTCAGAACCATGGTTTCACTGCTCAGTAGTGTCAGGGGCTTGCCATCCTTCTGGGTATGAACTTCACTTTCGGTTCCGACCCAGACCAGGTCGCCGTCGCGTCGGGCGGTCCGGTGCGTCTTCTGGATGTGCGCGCCCTTGAGAAATTTTGCATCTGCGGGTGCGTGATGGCCGAGGTATTCCTTCCGGTTTCGTTCCGCCCCGCCGCTCTCGAGGATGAGGACGTCGGGATCAAGTATGGCTTCGACTGTTGCCAAATCAGCCTTCTGGAGTGCGGCCCCGAAACGATCGACAACTGCAGTGGCGCCTTGCGCGGCGACCGGAACATCCATCGACGATGTCGGATCCTTGGTTGCTTCTTCGTGGGCATTGGATGAGGCCGAAAGGGCAAGTACGAGCACGGCCAATACAACTGCTACTGGTTTCTTCATTGTCATGATCTCTGTCCTCAATGTTTGTGGTCGTGGCCGTCGTCAGTTTCGACTTCGGGTTTTACTGGATGACTCTCCACTGTGCCATCGGCATGCGTATGCGTCGTCATTGCCTGATCTTTGGAGCTATCGTCATGTCCGTGGGCCTCTGCGTTTTTTGCATTTGCAACGGAATCTTCGGCCTGCATCGCCGCGTTGTCATGGTGATGGCCGGAGTCACTGTCGTTGTGTTCGTCGCCTTCGCCTGATTCATGCGAATGAACACCCTCGTAATCATCATGAGCGGCTTCCGAGTTGGTCGCGACTTCATGCTCAAGGTCGCGCCCACTTTCACCCCCACCGTGTGAATGGCCACCGCTGCTCGCAACCATCGCCTGATACTGGTTTGCGTCGAGCGTTGGTAGCTTTTGCAGGAATGCCGCCATGTTCCAGATATAGGCATCTTCCATGCTCTTGCCCCAGGCCGGCATTCCCGAGGCCTTGATTCCATGCTTGATCACCCAGAACGCTTGGGCCAGTTCAACAGGATATTTCGAGAGATTGGGAGGCGCCGGATAGAGGCCCTTGCTCAGTTCTGACTCAACCATGCCCGGCGCGAGATGGCAGCCGACGCACATCGCGTTGTAGTTGCCAGCGCCTTGCAAAGCCTTTGCCGGATCGGAGAGGTCAGGTACGGTCAATTTCGACGCGCGACTCTCGATGGAACGCTCCCGCAACGTTTCAAGAAGCATGTGAGTGGCTCGCATGTGCGGATCGTCTGCCCCGATGTTATAGACCCCGGACCAGATGAAAATGCCAGCACCGAGTGCAACCAGGATCAGCAGCGTCAAGGCTGATTTGAGTATTCCTGAAGTGGATTTCATGGGGTGCTCCTGTTTTTCAGAACCATAGTCGCAGGCCAGCTACGAGCTGGGTGTCTTCAACATTTTCGTCCGCGGCTTGTGCGTAATCGGCCGTCTGTCCGTATTTCTTTGACCACACGACACCGACGTACGGTGCGAATTTGCGAGTGATTTCATAGCGCAGGCGCAATCCGAATTCGACGTCGGAGAGTCCGCTGCCGATATCACGAGCGGGATCGTTCTTTCCATAGAAGTTGGCTTCCAGGTCCGGCTGCAGGATCAGCCGCTGTGTCAGCAAGATTTCGTACTCGGCTTCCAGCCGAAACGCCGTACGACCGGACTCGCCAACGTAGACGGTCGCATCAACTTCGAACCAGTACGGCGCCAAACCCTGGAATCCAAATGCAGCCCAGTTCAGATCCGGTCCGTCCTCGAAATCGTGGCGAATTCCGGTCTGGAAGTTCCAGTAGGCCGATACGGCCTTGCTCCACAACAGTTCGCTACGAGTCGATTCCATGCGTCCGTCGCTGCGTTCGCCTTCAAGCTTGAACCAGATCTTGTTTAAATCCGATCCGTACCAGGCCTGCATATTAATAGCCTGCCCGTTTTCGTTGTCGCCATTAAATTGCTCGAGCTGATCAAACAGGACACTGCCTATCCTGGAATCGCCGTGCATGTGATGCATGCCATGCATCGGACCCGCACTTACGCCATCCGAATAGTCCGGGTCACGCGCATCGGGCGGTGGCGATCCACCCTGCATTCGACCGTGGTCCATACCTTCCATCTGGCTGTGATCCATACCTTCCATTTGGCTGTGATCCATACCCTCCATCTTGCTGTGATCCATACCTACCATCTGGCTGTGGTCCATGCCTTCCATCTGGCTGTGATCCATACCCTCCATCTGGCTGTGATCCATACCCTCCATCTGGCTGTGGTCCATGCCCTCCATCTGGCTGTGATCCATACCCTCCATCTGGCTGTGGTCCATACCTTCCATCTTGCTGTGATCCATACCTTCCATCTTGCTGTGATCCATACCTTCCATCTTGCTGTGATCCATACCTTCCATCTGGCTGTGATCCATACCTTCCATCTGGCTGTGGTCCGTGCCTTCCATCTTGCTGTGATCCATGTCGTGTTTCGCGCCAGCCGCTTTCGGAGTGGCATTCTTTTGCTCCGCAGTCTTTTCGTCGCCCTCCTCCGCTACGCCTGCGCTATTCACTTGGTGTTCCGCATGCTGCGCGTGCGGATCGCCAGTCGTGCCCGTATCCGTTTGTGCCAATCCGACGCCTGGCGCAATCAGCAAGGCAAGAAGCGCTACGGAGCACGCGCCATTGACCAGCGGGTAGCCAGGTATTTTTCCGTTGTCGATTTTCATCGTCCTCATGACACCACCACTTCGCGGAACATGCCCGCTTCCATGTGGTAGAGCAGATGGCAGTGGTAAGCCCACCTTCCGAGTGCGTCGGCGCTGACCAGATAGGTAATACGTTGAGCCGGCTGCACCATGATGGTGTGCTTGCGAACCTGGAACTCGCCATTCGGATTCTCGAGTTCGCTCCACAGGCCATGCAGGTGGACTGGATGCGGCATCATCGTGTCGTTGACGAGAATCACGCGCAGACGCTCTCCGTACCGAAAGTGCACCGGCTTGGCGTTATTGAATTTCTCGCCATCAAACGACCACATGTAGCGTTCCATGTTGCCGGTCAGGTGCAGCTCGATCTCGCGACCGGGTCCCCGAGGATCGATGGGTCCGCCAATCGTGTGTAGATCCGCATAGGTCAACACCTTGCGACCATTGTTTCGAAGGCCAATTCCGGGATCATCAATATTGGTACGCGGCATGTCGACGCGCATGTCGATTCCCGGTCCATATTCGGTTCGCGCGTGATTGGCGATGACCATTGGAGCCATTGAGTCCGTAGCCGCTCCATGCTGCATTCCCTTCATGTCGCCAGGGCCGTGTTCCATGCCGGCGCCCATTGCCATTGCACCCATCATGTCCTTCATGGTCAGCCACTGCGGCGGATCGACGGCAGGCACCTCGGCTGACATCCCTGCACTCGGCGCCAGGGTGCCGCGCACATAGCCGGTGCGATCGATGGTCTGCGCAAATACCGTGTAGGCGACTTCATCGGATGGCTCGACAATCACGTCATACGTTTCTGCAACTGCGATTCGAAATTCGTCGACACTGATCGGCTCGACATCCTGGCCGTCAGCGGCGACCACGGTCATCTTCAAACCAGGGATGCGCACATCGAAGATGCTCATCGCCGACCCATTGATGAAGCGCAATCGAACCTTCTCACCACGCTCGAACAGACCCGTCCAGTTGTCGCCCGCGGTCGCACCGTTGATCAGATAGGTATAGGTATGCGCAGTGACATCGGCCAGATCGGCCGGGCTCATGCGCATCTTGTTCCACATCTTTCGCTTGGCCAGGGCCTGCTTGAATCCCATCTTCAGCGCGTCGTTGGAAAAATCGACGGCCGTTGGCTCATTGAAGTTGTAGTAGTCGCCCATCTTCTTGAGATTGGCGAACAGGACTTCCGGATCTTCATCGGTCCAGTCCGAGAGCAGCACGACGTAGTCGCGCTGGGTCGGAAATCGCTCTCCCCCACGCGGGGAAACCACGATCGCGCCGTAGAGGCGGTTTTGCTCCTGGAATCGGGAATGGCTGTGGTACCAGTAGGTGCCGGACTGCTTGAGCTCAAACTGATACTCGAACGTTTCCCCGGGGGCGATACCGTCGAAACTGAAACCCGGCACGCCATCCATCCCGGTTGGCAGCAGGATGCCGTGCCAATGAATGGAAGTCGGCACGCTGAGATGATTTTTTACGCGCAGGGTGACGGTGTCCCCTTCCCGCCAGTGCAAGATCGGCGCGGGCACGGTTCCATTGACCGTCGTAGCCATTCGACCGGCACCGCTGAAGTTCACCGGCGTCTCGCCGATGTCCAGGTCGAATTGGGTGCCGCTGAGAGTTTGTTGCTTGCCAGGGGATGTCGATGACCATGCAAAGCGCGGTGCAAGACCAAGCCCGGCCACGACACCACCGGCCAGCGCAGCTTGCAGGAAGCGGCGTCGGGACGCCGCTATCGGGAAATCAGAATTCGAAAAATGAAAACGGGAAGCCATGGATCACTCCGCAGGACGTCAGAAAGTCGGCTGCAAAAACAGCGCAGGACAGGCCGATTGCCCGCCATTTCCGAAAGGACAGGCAGCATGCGACCACAGGTGCCCTAAAGGCACCAATGACGTTCAGACGATGGGAGGTCGGCTCAGCCGGGAGAGAACAGGTGTTGCGTGGCGAATCACGATGGGGCGCAAGATGGGCCCGCGAAGACTGACTACATCAATCCGCGCGATGGTTGGCAAGGCGAACACTGCATGCACGCAAGCGCAATTGCACTTTCCTGACTTGCAGCAACCCGAGAGCGCTAGCTTCGAAGGCGTGTCTGACTCGGCCGCCGTTGAGGAAATGTCTTTTTCGATCGACTCTGAGTTGGCCACCGATTCATGGCACGGCGGCATGGCAGTCAAATCATTACTGGCGCCAGACGAAGACTGGGCGGCACCCTCCATCTCCATTCCAGCATGGGCAGAGGCCATTGAATAAGATGACCCGTTGAGGATCAATCCCAAGCTCAACAGCGACCGCAGCCATGTGGATCTGATAGACATCAATACAGGATACACCTGATTTTTCACGCTTGAAACTCAACCCGAAGCTGGTTGACGAGCAGCGATCCCGGGAATTGTCCTTGATTGTCCTTAATAGACCCGATTTTGCCAAATAGGTTCATCTCAGCCGCATTCGCGCCTTGCGAGGGCATCAGGTGCAAGACCTCTCTGTTCAGAAACTATGTCCGTGCAGATTGCGGTTCAAGAACCTGATTCAACACTGACCTGTCCCGAATTCGGGCACCAGTCAACAGACCTCATGCCGAGTGATGCCTGCCAGTTCTTCTATGACTGCCAGAACTGCAGTACCCTTCTCAAGCCGAACACTGGCGCCTGCTGCGTCTATTGTTCGTTCGTCGATGTGAAATGCCCGCCGGCCCAGGCAAACAGTTCGTGTTGTGCATGAATTGGGCACACGCCAGCCCGCTAGTTGCTACCAAGAAATGTAGTGGGCGCTTCCGCCTTGCTCGGCGGAGTAAGTATCGCCCGGCAAAGCCGGGGGCTCTAGTTGTGTGAGCCGCTCAATGCGGCTTGTTCGGGGTCGCTTTCGCGGCCCCTCTGGTTTTGGCCACCTGACGGTGGCCGGCCTTATCGCAACAACTGCAGTTGCTCCATCGGCACCTTGATGATCGAAATAGTGAGTGGATACACGAGCGCGATGCTGTTGCTCGGCGTCGCGGGCCTGATGGCCTTCCAATCCATCGAACGACTATTCCGTCCCAGTGTCATCCATTTCGAGCAAGCCATCGCCATTGCGTTCGCGCCACCGCCTCCCGTTTGCACTGCGCGTCTTCGTGCTGCGCCTGCTTGCGTTTCCACATGGGTGGCATCACGCTCGCCCAGTTCGACCGGTCGCAATTCGCGGCGATAGTTCCTTGTCGTGCAACTCATGTCGTGCCGCGACGTACCCGCCCGTTGGGACTGGGACTGCTGATCCATATCCGGATTGATGCGATCGATTGCCTGATGCTGCGGTGAGCCTACATCGAGGGCTGCCAGCTTCCATCAGCCGGCGCGTGCCTGGAATGAGCGTCCTGATCACTCCGGATGCAATCTCATCGCGCCGCTATTTGCCGCTCTCCACCGAACCCATCCGCAACAAACGCAACCCGTTGAAGATCACAAGCAGGCTTGCCCCCATGTCGGCAAAGATCGCCATCCACATGGTGGCGGTTCCGAAGATCGCCAGCACCAGAAAGACAGCCTTGACGCCCAGCGCGAGCACGATGTTCTGCAACAGCACGGTCCGCGTGCGGCGCGACATGCGAATGGTTTCGGGAATACGCCGTAGATCATCATTCATGATCACCACGTCGGCCGCTTCCATCGCGGTGTCGGTGCCTGCGCCTCCCATGGCGAAGCCCATGTCGGACCGTGCCAACGCTGGCGCATCGTTGATTCCGTCTCCGGTCATCGCGGTGAGCCCATAGCGCTTCTGCATTTCCTCGATAGCGGCCAGCTTGTCCTCGGGCAACAGATCACCGCGTGCATCGTCGATGCCGGCCTCGCGGGCGATGCTCTGCGCGGTGGCCGTGTTGTCGCCGGTCAGCATGACGGACGACACCCCGAGCGCGTGCAGCTGCACCAGCGCCTCGCGCGAACTGTCCTTGATGGTGTCAGCCACCGCGAAGATCACCAGTACCTGCGACTCCGATGCCATTAACGTGACCGACCGTCCCTCGGCTTCGTGCACGGCCAGTCGCGCTTCAATGTCGACGTTGCACTGCTTGCGTTCCTCGATCAGGCGATGGTTGCCCAGGACGAGAGTCTGTCCGTCGACGATGGCGCGGACGCCGCGTCCCGGCAGCGCGGTGAATTGCTGCACGTCACCCTCGCCTTGAGGCAGTCCCTGGGCAATCGCCCTCGACACGGGATGATCGGATTGGCCGGCAAGCACGGTCGCCCAGCGCAGGACCTGTTCTTCGGGTAAGTTCTTGGCCATCGTTTCGGTCGCGACCAGTTTCGGCTTGCCCTCGGTGATCGTTCCAGTCTTGTCGAGTGCGATCGCCTTGAGCTTATGGGCACCCTCCAGATAAATGCCGCCCTTGATGAGGATGCCGCGCCGCGCCGCAGCGGCCAGACCGCTGACCAGGGTCACAGGTGTTGCGATCACCAACGCGCACGGACACGCGATCACGAGTAGCACCAGCGCCTTGTACACTGATTGCGACCATGTCCAGTCCATCAGCCACGGCGTCAGCAGGGCTACTGCGACAGCCAAGGCAAAGATCACTGGTGTATAGATTGCGGCGAATCGGTCCACGAATTGCTGTGTTGGGGCCCGGGTGCCTTGCGCTTTTTCAACCGCATCGATGATACGCGCCAGGGTTGTATTGCTGGCGGCCGCGGTGACCCGCATCTCGATCATTCCGGTGTCGTTGATGGTCCCGGCGAACACGGGGTCGCCCGGTGCCTTGTCGACGGGAATGCTTTCTCCGGTAACAGGTGCCTGATTGATCGCGGTGGTGCCGGCCGTGATTACGCCGTCCAGCGGTACCCGCGCGCCGGGTTTGACCCGGACGATCGTTTCCAGAGCAACCTTGGTCGCGGCGATTTCCTTCCAGTCGCCACCGGCCTCCCGCACTTCCGCGGTGTCCGGGGCGAGATCGAGCAGGCTCTTGATGGCGTTGCGCGCACGATCCAGTGCCCGACCCTCTATCAGTTCGGCAATTGCATAAAGCGCCATGACCATTGCGGCTTCGGGCCATTGCCCTATCAGAAACGCCCCGGTCACCGCCACGGCCATCAATGCATTGATGTTGAACTGTCCGCGACGAAGCGCGGCCAAGCCTTTCTTGTACGTCGACAGGCCAGCCAGGCCGATGGCGGCGGCAGCCAGCACCATGCCAAGGAACTTGAACGGCAATGTTTCCGGCGCGAAGAAGGCCAGCAATTCCGCCACTACGGCAAGCGTCAAGCCAAATCCCAGCCGCCACAGTCCTTGTGAGACAGGCGCAAATGCGCCCGGGGCTGGGCCATCGTTCGCAACCGGTTGGGGGTCAAAACCTGCTTTCCGAATCGCCACCAGCGCCTCTGGTATCACCGGCTCCAGAGCATCGATGGTGAGGATCCGTGCGCCCAACTGGAAACTGAGCCCGCGCACCCCGGTGACCGGTGCCAGAGCGCGGCGGATTTCGCTTTCCTCAGCGGCGCAATCCATGGTGTCTATGCGGAAAGCCGTTCCATTGCCAGCTCCCTCGATCTGATCTGATGCGGGGGGAGTACCAGAGTCACAACAATGATCTTTGTCAGCGTGCGAACCAGCGGCGCCTGCCACGTCAACTTCTTTTGTATTCACAAACTTCTCCGGTAACTGTTCCTCTAGACGTTGATGCACTGAAGGACCATGCGAAATCAATGTAGGCCGTGGCCCAATCGAAAATCAGCGATCTTGATGTTTGCTTGCTGCAACACCGAAGCGAGTCCTTTACGCATGCGTGGGACCTTCGATCACCGTGGAGGCGTCTACCTGCAACGTCGCGTGTTCGATATCAAATGCTGCTGTCAACGCCGTCGCCAACGACTGCCGCACCGCATCCGGCGGTCGCGTTTCGTCGGTAAGGATGATGTGCGCAGTCAATACGGGTTCCTTTGACCCGAGCGCCCAGACGTGCAGGTCGTGAACCTTTGCGACCCCGGGATGCGCCAGCATCATGTCGCGAACTCTGTCCAGGTCAAGACCCGCAGGTACGCCTTGCATCAACACCTGGCCCGCCTCGCGCATCAGCATCCATGTGCGCGGCAGAACCCACAGGCCGATCAGCACGGCAATAATTGGATCTGCCAACGTCCAGCCGGTGGCCATGACTACTACCGCGCCGATGATGACGCCTACCGACCCGAGCATGTCGGCCCACACTTCCAAATACGCGCCCTTGACGTTCAAACTTTGGCCGCTGCCTGCCTTGAGCAGGCGCATTGAAATAAGGTTGACCAGTAAACCCAGTGCGGCGATCACCAGCATGCCTGTGGAGGCAACTTCCGTTGGCTCGCGAAAACGCCCCACCGCCTCCCACAGGATGTAACCCGCGACCAAGAACAGCATGCCGCCGTTGATCATCGCGCCGATTGCTTCCATGCGAGCAAAGCCATAGGTTCGCTTGGCATCCGGCGGGCGCCGAGTCATGCGCACGGCGAACAAGGAGATGCCGAGCGCAAGCGCGTCCGTACCCATGTGCGCAGCATCGGACAACAACGCCAGACTGTTGGTGAGGAGGCCGCCAACGACTTCCGCGACGAGATAAACCGCTGTTAGACCGAAAGCCCACCAAAGTGGCTTCTCATGTTTCATTTCGCTTACGCCGTGATCATGTCCTGCACTCACGTTTCCGTCTCCATGTTGCCCTCGGAAATTGCCGGTACCAGCGGGTGGAAAACCCGCAGGCACCGGCACCCGTTTGGCGCTAGTCGGGATCGCCAATGGCGTAGGACTGCTCGACGGAAGCGACATAGACCCAGCCAGCCTCACGTCGGCCCGTCCGACCGACCCGGCGGAATATCTCCACCGCTCGACTCACCTCCTCGTCCTCACAAAACAATTCCATCTGCATTTCGCTGATGACACGGTCGCCAAGATCGATCGAATATTCCTGCTCGCGTGTGCTGATTGCACGCAATAGACCCTTGACGTCGAACAGGCTCAGCTTCCGAAATCCCGCTTCCTCAAGAGAATGGATAAGGTCGGGCACGCGATTCTTGTGCACGAATGCCTTGATCTGTTTCATGACGCGGCCTCCTGTGTTCGTGACTCGAGCGTTTTTCGCTCCGCGCGGTTTTCCATCCACTCGTAGAGAACCGGAAGCAAGATCAGCGTGAGCAAGGTCGAGGTGATCAAGCCTCCGACCACCACGGTGGCCAGGGGTCGTTGGGTTTCCGCGCCGACGCCACTGGAAAGCAGCATCGGCACCAGCCCGAGTATCGCCACGCTCGCCGTCATCAATACCGGCCGCAGGCGCAATGCCGTTCCCTGCGATACCGCTTCACGCGGACTGAGTCCCTTGTCTCGAAGCTCGTTGAGAAAACTCACCAGCACGATGCCGTTGAGCATGGCCACGCCAAAGACCGCAATGAAGCCGATCGCCGAAGGCACCGAGAGATATTGACCGGTAACGAACAATGCGAGCAGACCGCCGATCGTGGCGAACGGAACGTTGGCCAGGATGAGAACGGCGTACTTCACCGAATTGAAGGCGGTATAGAGCAGCACGAAGATAAAGAAGATCGTGACCGGTACGATCAAGGCGAGCTTGGCCAGCGCACGCTGCTGGTTTTCGAATGCACCGCCCCACTCGATCCAGTATCCAGAGGGTAAAGCCACCTGTTTCTGGATGGCCGCTTCGGCGTCATTGACGAAGCCGTCCACATCGCGACCGCGCACATCCATCTGGATCACGGCATAGCGCTGCAATTGCTCGCGGCGCACGAAGGAATAGCCCTCCGCGACGCTGACATCGGCAACCTCGGACAGCGCTACAAGGGCGCCGGTTGCCGTTCGCATGGGAATCTTGCGAAGGGCTTCCACTGAATCACGTGTCACATCGCTGAGACGCACCGCAATGTCGAAACGCCGAACGCCGTCGAGCAGGACGCTCACCGGTTCGCCGCCCAAACCGTTGCGGACGATGGTCAGCACTTCCTCGGCATTCATGCCATGGCGCGCCAGCTCGTCTCGATCGACCTGGATGCGGATCTGGGGTTTGCCCACATTCGCCTCCAGGGACAGATCGGCTACGCCCTTCACGCCGGCGAGCACGCCCTTCAACTGCCCGCTGATCCGATCGAGTTGCTGAAGATCCTCGCCGTAGAGCTTGAGCGCCAGGGTCGCACGCACGCCGGATATGAGCTCTTCCACCCGCATCTGGATCGGTTGGGTATAGCCGGGTACGACATTCGGAACCACCTCTTCAAGCGTCTCCTGCATGGCCTCTTCAAGCTGCTTGATGTTGCGCCCGCTTTTCCACTCCTCAGGCGGCTTGAGCGACGTGTAGATTTCCATGTAGTTGACGTCGGCAGTCTCGCCCTTTTCTGCACGACCGATCATCGCCAGTGTCGTCTCGACCTCCGGGAATTTCTTGAACGCCTCGGCGATCGTGTTGCTGGTCTTGATGGACTCATTGAGCGAGGTGGAAGGAATTCCTGTTACCCGCCACATGATCGAGCCTTCCTGCAACTGCGGCATGAATTCCTTGCCGAGAAACGGAAACAGCGCGAGGCTCGCTACCAACGCCAGCAATGCGCTGATGACCACAACACGCTTGTGCGCGAGCGCCTTGGACAGCACAGGTTGATAGCCACGCTTGATGCGCGCCACCAGCCAGGTGTCCCGCTCCGGCTTCGGCTTGAGGATCATCGAGGCCAGGACCGGAATCAGGGTCAGACTCAGGATCATCGAACCGGCCATGGCGAAGGCGATGTTGAAAGCCATCGGCTTGAACATCTTGCCTTCGAGGCCTTCAAGCGCGAACAGTGGCAGGAATACGACGATGATGATCGTGATGGCAAAGCTGATTGGGTTGGCTACCTCACGTGCCGCTGCCAGCACGGCCGAGGTTCGATTGACCTTCTCTCCGTGTTCCAGGCGCTCAGCCATGATGCGAAATGCATTCTCGACCATGACTACGGCCCCATCGACCATCATGCCTATGCCGATGGCCAGACCGGCCAGAGACATCAGATTGGCCGACAATCCCGCTTCGCCCATGCCGATGAACGCAATCAGCATGGCCAGAGGCAAGGTCACAATGACCACCAGGGCCGAGCGCAGCTCGCCGAGAAAAAGGAACAGTACGATTGCAACAAGAATCGAGCCCTCGATCAGTGCCCTGACTGCCGTTCCCACGGCCTTGTTGACCAGATCAGTACGTTCGTAGATGGGTTTGAGCACCATGGTCATGGGCAAAGCATCGCGAACAATATCTAGCTTGCCCTTGACCGCTTCAACAACGGCCTTGGCGTTCTCCCCAATGCGCGCCAACGCCATGCCGAGCACGACTTCTTCTCCGTCACGCGTCACCGCGCCAAAACGCGGTGCTGGTGCTTCGACCACTGTGGCAACATCGCGAAGATAGACCGGGACGCCGTCCTCGGCTTTCAGCACGATGGCGCCGATATCAGCGGTTGACGTCAAGAGACCCAGACCGCGCACGAGGAACTGCTCGCGCCCGACATCCATGACATTGCCACCGACCTGGCCGTTGTTGGCCGGAATCGCGGTGATCACATCGGCAAAGCCAAGGCCACGCGCGTATAGCCGCTGTGGATCGACGAGGACTTGAAACTCGCGCTCACCACCGCCCCAGGAGGTGACGTCATCCACGCCTGGCGCCGTGCGCAATACGAGTCGCACCATCCATTCCTGCCAGGTGCGCAAGTCCATGTCGGTAACTTCTTCCTTGCTGACCCCTTTTGCGCGCTCCACGGTGTACCAGAACACCTGGCCCAAACCTGAGGTGTTTGGACCCATGCCCGGTTTTCCGTAGCCCGCCGGCAGTCGATCACCGATCTCCTGCAGACGTTCGTTGACCAGCTGGCGGGCGAAATAGATGTCCATGTCGTCTTCAAAGTAGACCGCGACATAAGACAAGCCGAACAGGCTGACCGAGCGGATTTCCTGCACCTTCGGCAGGCCGGCGAGCGCCGACTCGATAGGCGTGGTCAGCAGCAGCTCGACATCTTCAGCGGCCAATCCTGGTGATTCGGTGTACACATTGACCTGCGCCGGTGTGACATCCGGGAATGCATCGATCGGCACATCGCGTACGGCGCGCAGACCGAGAAAGGCGATGACGGCAAAGCTGATCAGTACAAGGAACTTGTAGCGCAGGGAGAGTTCGACCAGGTGGCTCAGCATGGTGCACCCCCTGGTTTGCGTGGAATGCGATCAATGCCCATGACCTTCTCCCAATTCGGCCTTGAGCATCTGCGACTTCACGGCAAAGGCCCCGGCCACAACGATGACATCGCCGGTCTCGACACCTTCCCTGATAACGGTGTGATCTCCAATGACTTCGCCTGCTCGCACGGCTACGGGTTCCAATGCGCCATCCTTTGCATCTCGACGGAACACGACGGTTTCACCATCGATCTGGACAAGCGCACTGGTCGGCACGGCCAATCGTGTGGCCGATTGAGATCGACCCTCTTTTTCGGAAGTAGCCTCGAAATACACATCAACGTAGTCGCCGCTGTGCAACAGGTCATGAGGGTTGGGCACTTCGACCCTGACCGTCGCATTTCGCGTCGCTTCCGACGTACGATGTGCACTGCGCATGACCGTACCTGCAATACGTTGGCCGCCGGCTACAATCGTGGCTGGCGTCCCCGCTTTCACGTGCGATGCGGATTCTGATGGCAGCTTTGCGTCTACCCATACCGTGGATTCATCGACGAGGCGGAACAGGGTCGTACCCGGCTCGATGCGCTGTCCCACCACGAAATCGTCTTCGGTCAGTCTTCCTGCATGCGGCGCGGACAAAGTGAATTCGCCATTGCTGCGGCCGTCTGCCGTTCCTGAGAGCCCGTAGGCACGAGCGGTTGCTTTGGCGCGATCCAGATTGACTCTGGCTTCGTTTATGCGACGACCGGAAACTGCTTCCCGACCCAACTCGGATACTCGCCTCCACTCTTCCTGGGCGATGCGCAACTCGGCTTGCGCATTGGCAACTTCGACACTGGACAAGGTAACCAGCGGCGCACCGGCCTCAACTTCATCGCCGATTCGGGCATGCCGACTAACAACGAGCGAATCCACCCGAGGGGTAATCAGCGTTGTGCCATATGCATTGTCGGTAACCTCGCCGGGGGCACGCAGTTCTTCACTGAGTCGGGAAGGTGCCAGCGTCTGCAATTCGATGCCGGCTGCCAAAAGCGCCGCGTCGTCCATCGCTACGCCCTTTTCGGACTCATCGTCATCACCGTGCCCGTTGGCGTCGTCATGTTTTGGGGCGCCGGACGATGGGTGCGTGTTGTCTGCCATCGCAGCATCGTGCTCGGATGACTCTGAACATGCCGACAGGCCTGTTGCGAGTGCTGCAAGTATCAAAAGAAAAGCGATGCTGCGAATCTTCATGTGAGCGGTTCTCATGGGGTTCCCTCCAGTCCGGACCAGCGTTCCAGCTGTCCAGTGGCGGCAAGATATTCAACAAAGCCGCGCCAAACGCGCGCTTCAAGTTCGGCGCCGGCAAGCGCGGTGTCCAAGGTCTGCTTGAGCTGCAACAGGTAGTCCGATGTCGACAACTCGCCTTGCTTCCAGAGTCGTTCAAGCAGACCCGCCCGGAGCTCGACGTCGGTGCCACGACTAGCCTGCCATCGGGACCAGGCCGTGCGGGACGAATCGTATGTTGTGATAGCGCGTCGACGCTCAGTGTCGAGCTGCAGGACAACTCGTTCAACCTCAGCATCTGCGGCGTTTGCGTCCGCTTGGGCCGCAACGACTTCCGCCCCGAACGAATTGCGCACAAACAGGGGTACGCTTAGCCTCACGCCGATAACGTTGTCGCGAAAGCTTCCGTAGTCGATGCGTCCCCCATTGATTCCTACCGTTGGATCAGCGACTCTGTTCTGCCGCGCTACCAGAACTTCGCGCGCAAGGGTTTTCGCAGTCGCCTGAGCAACTTGCCAATCAGGTAGCTCCTCGAGACTGGCGTTCTGGTACGCAACAGGGGCTGGCAGTTCGCTGGTCGGGAGCGACTGACCCGTTGCAGGGTTGATGGTGCCCCCAACCTCACGAAAGCGAGCTTCGGCATCGGTCTGGTCTGCCAGCAATTGCGATTGCTGTAGACGCGCTTCTTCGCTCGCCAGGGATGCCAAATCCCTATCCAGTCCCGAGATGTCGTCCGCCGCGTACTGCCTCTCCGCTAGATCCGCAAATCGGGAGACCAGTTGCAATCTTTGATTGCCAATTTCCACGCGCTGGGTAGCGGCAAGGTAATCTGCCCAACCTTCGAACCACTGTCTGGTGAATTCCCGGCGAATTACGCGTGCTTCCGCTGTGGCCAGATCAACGCGAGCTTCGGCGGCGTCATGCCGGAGCCTACGCTTTCCGCTCAGATCAAGAGTCAGATTTACCCCGGCAACGGCCGAGCGATCCGGCCCCTCCCTGTCAAGAAGTACTTCGAGTTCGGGGTTGTAGAGGGGTTTCGAGGCCGCATCAAGCCGGGCATTGGCTGCCGCAATCAGCGCTTCATTGATGCGATAACTCGGGTGCTGTTGCCACGCGCCCTGCACTGCCTGTCGAATTTCCGGCGGCGCAAGAGTGGGGGGGATCTCGGCGGAATGCGCCGGAATTGGCCAGTAGATGACACAGGAAACAGCCACGGTCAGACGCACGAGCATGCATCGTCGCGGCAGGCGGAAAGGGAACATCTGGTAGTCCTCTGAATGAAAATCTTCCTTCGACTATCAGAGCCGAAGGGCTGTATCGATTCATTCAGACGATGGGTGGGCGTAACTCTTTGGGCAGGAGGACATGGCGGGTCGGAATGGCGACCCATCCAATCGCGACTCCCTCCCGCAGCGACTCAAGAAACTCAACAGTGGGAACCATGGCGATAGTCTGATGACAGCCACAGTGTTCGCAAGTCCCCTCAAAGTCGAACGGATTGCCCGTCGGATCTTCGCTCGATACGGTGTCAACCCAGCTCATCCCCGTCGAGGAGCTGCTCGCATCACCAGTGTAGTCAAGCATGTCATGCGTCGTGCACGCCACCACGGCACCTATTTTCAAGGTGAACACCATGATCATGAAGATCGCCAATCGCGAAGATCTGCGAATTCGGGCTAGCAACGTGGCGTTGGAATTGAGCGACATGCGGGAAGGATACAGGCAAGCCGCAGCGTTATAAAATAGCGCTGGCCACCCGGGCCATAGGTTGCGCGAATAAATCAAGAAATTGCACGTTGGTCGAAATGAAGTCGCATCTTGGTGAGCTTCCCCCGGGGCTTGGCAAGGACTGCCGATTACCGATTGCAGAACAATTCCCGGCAGTTAAACATTTGCAAGGGCAGGCCTGACATTTCACATGCAAGTCGCTCTGGCTCTCCCAGGACTCTAGGGGCTGTTGGAGAACACCTTTTCCCTTCTGGCTACCGAACCCAGCAAGTTGTTCGTCACGGGACTTGGTAGTCAAATGCGAGTGCTCTGGCCGCTCAACGCTAGCAGGCTTTGGCACAGATTCGTCACAGAATCGTCACAGCGGGCCTTTTGGGCTCAAAATTGGCCCACAGAAAAAAGGACCAATGAGCCTTAACTCATTGATCCTTCGTTCTTTTTTATGGCGCGCCCGGAGAGATTCGAACTCCCGACCACCAAGTTCGTAGCCTGGTACTCTATCCAGCTGAGCTACGGGCGCTTTGGTCTTCGTTGCTGGCATCACGTGCGGCTGAGCACAGGTGGCCTGGTCCAACGAGGGGCGGGATTATTCGGTGCGGAGCGGGTTTCGTCAACCACTTTGCGCAATTTGCTTTGACCGGATCCTCGAAGCGGCACGCCCGCAGCGCCATTCCGGACCGGAAAACCGTTGAGACCCATTCTCGAAGCCTGCCTGTCTGCTCCAGGCTGGCAAGCGGTCGAAGCAGGATTCCTGACTCACCTGACAGGCTGCCCGGTGACTCCGGCACATCCTCACGTTCAGGCCACAGCCAGGCTCGAGTTCACTTGAACGGTTGCATTCGCTCGGTTCGCCTTGCCTGAGCTGGCGTGCTGTTCGGAATTTCGCGGGCATGACCGAACCAGCGGTTGATACTTGCAGTCGATCCGGCTTGAAACCCGACGATCTCGAGTCCCCTCACATGGACCCCGGAGAAGGAGTTGCGCGCAATCGATGCGCAACTCCTTCGGACACGCCCGAGAACACGCGTGGCTTCAGCGCGGCGAGTTCACTACGACATACTGAACCGAACTGCCGGAATATCGCGGCTCATACCAGGTACTGCCGCATTGCGAGTAGCTGATGCCATTGACCACGACCGTCGTGCAGTTCGGGGGAACCGAATACACGATCGAGCCAACCACGGCTGCCGTGACGGCTGCTGTCGCGCCAATGGCAACGCCCCGCGCCACGGGATGGTAGTGGTCGTCATAGTCGTTCCAGTGTCCACCATGGTGACTGTCGACATTGATATTGGTGTTTCGGTTTATGTTGACGTTGTTGTTGTTGATATTGACGTTATTGCGATTGCCGGAATTGCGCGAATTATTGCCGCCGCCCCTGTTGCCTGATGGCCGATTGACACTGGTGTGCGCGGACGCACGTGCCCCACCACCCCGGTGACCGCCACCTCCACGCGCATCAGCATCCGGGACAGTCATGCCGATAACCAGGCAAGACGCGGCAAGCGCTACCGACAACATCGTGCGACGGTTCCTGATCGACATGCTCATGATCCCTCTCCTTCTGCATTTGCTATTGCCTGCGGATCTGGCACGAAGTTGATCTTGTGCGCCCCTTCGGGCGCGACAAACTTGAACACGGAATGCTCGAATGTCGCACTGGTATCCCAGTTCAATCGGGCCGTGTACTGCGGACGTGCCGGGTCATCGAGAGTCGTAATGACCAGCTTTACCGGCAGGTTCGTCGCCTGATTGATCCATACCTGCCAATCCACACCCTCCTGACGGAACGCATAATGCTCGACCTTGTCGTCGTTGATGGTTCCCGGGCCGACGACCATGGCCGACTTGATCAAGTCATCGGAGACATACTCCGTGCCCCAGAAAAACAGGTCCGTCAGCGGCAATTCGATGCCATAGTCATTGGATGCCTTGAGGATCAAATCGCGCAGATTGGCGTTGACGCTGTCGATCGACGTATAGAACTTGAGCCGAGGCGAATAGATTGTCAGATCCTTGCCATCGTAGAAATACTCGCGGTTCTTGCGATCGCTCTTCACGTCGACATAGAGGCTGTCCGGCTGCTTGACCTTCCAGTGGACGAATCCATCAAACTGGATCTTTTCACCGGTTTCAAGCACGATTTCCCGCGTAGTTGTCGAAGCTATTGAAAATTGCTTCAAATCGCGAAGCGCGGTACCCATCTTGTTCAGGGCTTCGATGGCATCGGCATCGATGTCGGATGCTTCATCCGGCGCGCTTTTCGATGTTTCCGGTTTGGAATCTTGCGCCAGAGCGGGAGTTCCCACTGCCAGCGCCATTCCCGCCAATGCGAGAATGATCACACTCTTGTCAACACGCATAGGTCTGTACTCCTGATACTCGCGAGCCGCAAGCTGAGTGCGACGGTGGGGCTCGCGAAGTCCACCGAGTCGAAAGAATGCAGCTGCCTCGTTATCAAGTCACTGACTTTATTGAATTTCTGACGGAAATTCAGCATCACGTCCGTGTTCGGGCCGTGCCAGAGCGCAAGAATTCCAAAGCACCCTGCATCCGCTGCCGAGCCTCGCATCATCGGGCTTCGAAGGGCTGCCCGAAAGAGACTGCCCCATCCCGGTCTGCTCAGCTTTTTTTCCTGGCGCGCACATACAGGACCAGGCTGTGATCCTCGATCTGATAGCCGTATTTGGCTGCCACCTCGTGCTGCAGCCGCTCGATCTCTTCGCTGGTGAACTCGATGACCTTGCCGGTCTCGATATCGATCATGTGATCGTGGTGCTTGCCCCGATCCAGCTCGTAGACGGCCTGACCACCCTCGAAATTGTGCTTCAGCACCAATCCGGCCGCCTCGAACTGGGTCAGTACCCGATAGACCGTGGCCAGGCCGATATCATCCTCGTGATCGAGCAATTCGCGGTAGATGTCCTCCGCCGTCACATGCCTTCCATCGAGGTTTTCGAGGATTTCGAGGATGCGCATGCGCGGATGGGTGACCTTCAAGCCCGCCTTGCGCAAATCGGTCGATTCCATGGTGATCCTCCACACGGCCTTTCGCCGCTGCCAGACGTTCCAGACAAGGGCGCTAGTGTATCATCCGGGGTTTGAACATCGCCGAGCCTGAACGCATGCTGCTTCGCCTGATTGCCGTAACCGCCCTCCTCCTCCTGCTGAGTGGATGCGGGTTGTTCTACAAACTGGATGTTCAGCAGGGAAACCTGTTTGACAAGGAACAGGTCGATACACTCAAGCCTGGCATGACCAAGCGGCAGGTTCTGGTTGTCATGGGATCTCCGTCGGTCGTCAGCCCGTTCAACCAGGATCGCTGGGACTACGTCTCCAGCATCAAGCGGGGTCGCGGCAAGATGGAAAGCAAGGACCTCATTCTCTACTTCGAAAACGATGCGCTGACCAAGATCGAGGGCGACTACTTCCCCGAGGATCCGAATTCCCTGATCCAGGATGCGCGCAAGTACAAGCGCCAGTATCCGGACGAGAAGCGCGAAGAAGACGACAAGAAGCCGCCGAGGGGCGGTTAGGCCTGACGGGGTTGCCAGCCGGGCTAGCGCACGGATTTCCTGGCGCGGCGTCTGCGCGCTTCCTTGGGATCAACTTTCAGCGGGCGATAGATCTCCACCCGGTCGCCGTCGCGCAGGCGGGTTTCAGGGCTGACCGGCTTTGACCAGATGCCAACGCTCAAGTCGTCGACCCTGATTCCACATTCAGCTTCGACGCCTGATTCGGCAATGGCTTCGGCGATCGTCGATTCCCGCTTCATTCGCAATTCACGCAGGAATTGCGCTTCGGGGGAGGCGTAGGCCACTTCGACCCGGATCAGTTCACTGGCCAAGACGATGTGCCTCGCGAACAAAATCATCCACCATGCGGTCAGCCAGGTTCTGGAATCCGATACGCAAGGCAGGCGCGGTGAAGCGTCCCGAGTAGTCGAAATCCAGGGCGAACGAGATCTTGCAGCCGGCATCGCCCAGCGCGAGAAACGTCCATTCACCTTCCAGGGTGCGGAACGGACCATCGACCAGATGCATGTGGATGCGCGCCGGAGAATCGAGGGTATTGCGGGTCGTGAAGCTCTGGGTCATTCCCGCCAGCCGCACATCCAGCCGAGCGATCAACGACGCATCGGCACGCTCTAGGACTTCAGACCCGGCGCACCAGGGGAATCGCCTCGGGTATGCTTCGACATCGTTGACGAGATCGAACATCACCGCTGGGGTTTGCCTCACCAGGGCACTGCGACGTATCTGTATCAAGAGTTCACTCGCTTCAACCTGATCATTCCGGCCGCGCTTGCATCGACCAGCGCCGCCCACAATATAGATACTCCGACCAGACCTGGAAAGCGTCGCCAAGGATCCACTCGAACAGCATGACCAAGCAGAATGCCAAGGACAAGAAGGCCGGCGGAACCATCGCGCTGAACAAGCGCGCACGCCACGAATACCATATCGACGAGCGCTACGAGGCCGGCGTGGCCCTGCAGGGCTGGGAGGTCAAGAGCCTGCGTGCGGGTCGGACCAACCTGACCGACGCCTACGCCATCGTGCGCAATGGCGAGATCTTCCTGTTCGGTGCTTCGATCGTGCCGCTGATATCCGCCTCCAGCCACGTCGTCGCCGATGATCGGCGTACGCGCAAGTTGCTCCTGCACCGCAACGAGATCGACAAGCTGGTCGGGGCGGTCGAACGCAAGGGTTATACGCTCGTGCCGATGGCCATGTACTGGAAAGGCAACAAGGTCAAGATCGAGATCGGCCTGGCCCGGGGCAAGCAGGAACACGACAAGCGCAATACCCTCAAGGACAAGGACTGGCAGCGCGACAAGCAGCGCGCCATGCGGGCGCACAACAAGGGGGCCTGAAATTCGGGATTCGGGATTCGGGATTCGGGATTCGGGATTCGGGATGATCCGCCCTGGCGCATCCCGAATCTCTACTGCGGGATGCCCCTGCCCCGTTCCCCTTGAACCGCACCATACTCAACCCCATCTCCTGAACGTGCTGGCCACGTGCTAGCATTCCGTTCCCCGGGGGTGTCATGGCTTCGACGGGGGTAGTGAGATAGCTTGGTGCATGCCGAGGGGGCGACTTTCCTCGTTAATCCAGTAGCAAACTTTTAGTTGCCAACGACGACAACTACGCACTCGCCGCTTAAGGCGTAAGCCGGGAACCCACTTGTGCTCATGCTCGTGGATGTACCGTCATTATCATGAGATAGCCTGATTCCGCCGTCTGTCGGAAGAATGGCGAAACTTTTCAGACTGGTCGACCGGTGCGTTTCGCACATCGTACTGCCGGAAGACGAGATCGAACGGTGAGCTAAGCATGTAGTACCGGGCGTCAATCGCCTTCGGACGCGGGTTCAACTCCCGCCACCTCCACCAATCAAAAGGGCCTGCAGGTTTCTGCAGGCCCTTCTCGTTCATGTCGCGGGACGCGAAGCTCGTCTGCCCGACGAAACCTACTCCGGAGGGTAGATCCGGCTCCAGTCGTCCTTCATGTCGACTATGACCCAGCCGCGTGCCCTGGCGTCGTCGAGACCCTTGTTCAACTGACCGATGTGCGATTTGCGGTCGTAGGCCCATTCGCGCTCGGCGTCGGTGTGGTGGACGAGCATGCCGAAATTCGGACGCTTGTCCTTGCTGTTGCGAGGTACTGTCGTGTACTCGAGCATCTGGATGTCGCCATCCGAATTGCCGGCCGCGAACACGGGTCGACGACCGATGTGCCGGTAGATTCCGACAGGCTTGCCCGCCTTGTCGTCATTGAGGAGCAACTTGCCTTCCTTGATGATGGTCGGCACACCGGCAACCAGCTCGAACTTCGCATCGAGCGTCGAGCCGACCACCTGCTCGGGCGGGATCCCATATACCTGCTTGGTGAATACCCGCATGAAGTCGACTCCACCTCCGGACACGATGTAGGTCTTGAAATCATGCGCGCGCAGGTAGTTCAGCAACTCCAGCATCGGCTGGTAGACCATCTGGGCGAATGGCTTCTTGGTGGTTGGGTGACGGGCCGTCTTCAACCAGTCGCGCACGGACTCCTTGTAGGCCTCGGCACTGATCCCCGCATGCGAGGCCAGCACGATCTTCATCAGGCCCTCTTCCCCGGACGCCGCGAGCGCCTTCATGTCGCCGTCGAGCACGCTCCTGTAGGGCTCGGTATCCTTCCACTCGGGATGCGATGGCGCGAGTTCCCGGATTCGATCGAGGGCGAAGAACAGTTGGAAGTACATGGGTTGTTCGGCCCAGAGCGTGCCGTCGTTGTCGAACGTCGCGACCCGTTCCTCGACGGGGACGAAATTCGGCGAACCCGCCTTCGAGACCCCCTCGACGAAGGTGATGATGGCCTTCTTGCTGGCGCCGGCATTCCACGAGGGCAGAGGATCAGGGGTGGAGCTGGACTGGGCGCTGGCGACAGCCGTCAGGCAGGCGAGCGCAATAGTCAGCAGGGTCGGAAAACGCAGCTTCATCGTCAGGGCACTCCCGTAGTGAGAAATCGAATTCCGGTGGCCCGGGCGCGCAAGACACGCCAGCACGGCCTATCCAGTCAACCCAAAAGGATTCCCGGCGCAGCTGACTGCGCCGGGAACATATGTTGGCCCATGCCGGAGTCGTCGGTGACCCGGGACAGGCGCCGGGCGTCAATTGCCGGTGGGCAGGGAAAGATTGACGCCATCCTTCGCCATCTGTTCACGGACCCACTGGAATCGCTGGTAGTTGGACAAGGTGATCGGCCCTGTATATACCTCGCTCTGCAGCTTGCGCGGCGGATACTGGATATAGGACTTCATCTTTTCCTGGATTGCCTTGTTGATGGTCACCAGTGTCCAGGTACGCTCGGTATAGTTGTTCATGAAGATATCGTAGCGTTCCTGCGGATCGGCCCACAGATCGAATACCTGCGGCACGGTGGCCGTGTACTTCTCCGGCCCCTTCCAGCCTAGGTTGCTGTCGACCGCCAGGCCACCCGTGGCCTGGCCATCGTCGCCGCGCAGGTTGAACACGGCCTTGTAGTTGCCCACGCGAGCGGCGCCGGGAGTCAGTTCGTTCTCGGTGAAGTAGAACCAGGCGTTCCGCTTTGACTTGCCGGTGCCGAACAACACGGGCGACATGTCATAGCTGTCGAATACGATCGGCTTGCCATCGCGGTCCTTGGTCGGGAGCGCATTGATTCCGGCCACCTTGGCAAAGGTCTCCATCAGGTCGAGGCCACCGAGGATGTCGTGGTTCTTCGAACCCGCCTTGATCCGGCCCGGCATCCAGGCGATGGCCGGGACGCGATTTCCGCCTTCGCGCACCGTACCCTTGGTGCCGCGGAACGGCGTGTAGCCGGCATCGGGATAGACATCCTGCCATGCGCCATTGTCGGTCGTATAGAAAACCAGCGTGTTCTTGTCGAGACCGAGCGAACGGATCTTGTCCATGATCGCACCGATGCGGGTATCCAGTTCGACCACGGAATCGGCGTACTTCGACTTGGACAGCGACTTGTGCTCGAACTCCGGCGCCGGCATGTTCGGCTGGTGCACCTTCATGAAGTTCACGTTGATGAAGAACGGCCTGGACGTGTCCTTGGCGGCATCATCGAGGAATTCCAGCGCCGCTTTCTGCACGTAGCCGTCGAAGAACGGGATGCCGACCACGCCATTCGGGTAGTTGACGCCGTGCAGCGTTACGTTCTGTCCAGGCTTGTCGACGTACTGACCATTGATCTTGAAGTCTTCGTGGGGCTTCTCGCCCGCGTTGCCCGACAGCGATCCCTTGGTCACGCGCATGAACATCTCGCGCAGTTCCGGAGCCATGTCCGGAAACCAGGTCGGATCCGCGTAGGTGTAGGCATTGAGGTGATAGAGGCCGGCATATTTCATCACGTCGTAGCCCTGCGCGTTCGGCAAGGCGTAGTCGTCTTCACCCAGATGCCACTTGCCGGTGAAGTAGGTCTTGTATCCGGCCGTCTTGAGCACCGAAGCGAGGGTCCATTCGGCCGCCGGCAGTCCACCGCCCTGGCCCTGGAAGGCTACTGTGGTCATGCCGCTGCGATTCGGAATACGACCCGTCTGCATGGCCGCCCGGCCCGGCGTGCAGCTGGGCTGCGCGTAGAACGAAAACATGGTCATGCCTTCATCGGCGAGCCGGTCGATATTCGGCGTGGGCATGCCGCGCCCTTCGCCACCGCCATAGGGCCCAAGGTCACCGTAACCGGTGTCGTCGGAAACGATCAGGACGATGTTCGGCTTGCTGTCCTGCGCCAGAACCGGCGAAGCGGCCAGCAAGAAAGGAATGGCTGCAAACACATATCTCAAGTAGCTCATCTGCATCTCCTTGCGAGTCAAGAAAGTATCGGGTGTCGAAACTTTGCCTGGGCCGGATCGGTCGCATCGGGGCCAGCCTTGTTGGAGCTCTCACCAAGAGAACAGGGAATCCGGTCCTGCGATGATTGGGACGGCCCGGCTTCGTACAGACCGGATCGTGAACGCCGTCGAAACAATGCTTGAACTATAGTGACCCTGCGACGCTGCGCCCATTCGGGACTCCACTTAGAGTACGTAGGTAGGCCAATCAGGAGGCTTCCTCCCCGATACTGTCCGCACGGTGAAAGAGGATCCAGCGGACGCGATCGAGAAACTCTTGCTCGCGCAAGGGCTTTTGCAGGATCTCGGCGGCCCCATGCCGGATGGCCAGCACCACCATCGGCACATCGCCCCGTTCGGTGATGGCCAGAACCGCCCTGCTCCTGCAATTCGCGGCGAGTCGGTCGAGTCGGACCCTGCCGTCCACGTCGGCCAGTCCGGCATCCAGGACGACACAGCCGTGGACCACGGGCCCCGGTGCCTGGAGCCAGGCCTGGATCGACGGAAGCACATCGACCACCAACCCGGCCGCCACCATGAGCTTCGACAGGGAGTCTCGAAGCTCGGCATCTTCGCTGACAAGTTGTACGGTATTCGCAGCCATGGCTCCGTGCGGCGCATTCGAGCTGCCAAAGGCGGAGACCGGATGTGACCCACGCGCGTCCGGATCCGGCAGGTCCCCGTTGTCCGTCGAGTGATCGTCGGTTCCCAAATCTACTTTAGTGGCAGCGGCTGCGATATTCGGGCAAATGCCTAGACTACGTAGACAATCCCGAATGACCCTCGGGTCATCAAGGCCCATCCATTCCGCCGGATCCGCATGCGGCCGGGTCGATGGGGCTGGTCAGGTCCGCGAGCGCGTCCGCGGGTGGCCGGAAACCCGGGGACCGAGGAGTAGGTCCGGGTCGTCATGGGACATCACGGACGGCGAAATCCGGACCAGCAATTCCTTGACCGTGCCGATGCCCAGCTTATGCAGCAGGTTGCGCCGATGCGCTTCGGCGGTTCGCGGACTCATGTCCAGTTGCTCGGCCATGTTCTTGCTGGTTTCTCCGGCGAGTACATGATCGAGCACTTCGACTTCGCGCGGGGTCAGGGTTGCGATGCGACGCGTCAATTCCTCCTCGGCCTGTCTGGCCTGGCGCGTGGCGTGGTCCTGGGACAATGCGGCATGGACGCTGTCGAGCAGGGCCTGCTCCCGATAAGGCTTCTGCAGGAAATCGAAGGCACCCGCCTTCATGGCCTCGACGGCAATCGGCACATCGCCATGGCCGGTCAACATGATGATCGGCAGGGCGAAATCACTTTCCAACAAGGTTCGCTGCAGGACCAGGCCACTCATGTCGGGCATGCGGACGTCAAGCACGAGGCAGCCTGCCCTTCCCGGCTTCCACGCACTCAGAAAGTCCATGGCGGAGGCATGGCATTCGGCGTGCAATCCTACGGATTCGACCAGTTCGCTGATCGAATCGCGCACACCTGCATCGTCGTCGACGACAAAGACGGTGGCCTGGTTGCGCTTGTTCATGGCTTGAAGGCCCGCAAGGTGAATCCGAATATCGCGCCCCCGGCAGGATTGGGCTCGTGCCAGATGCGCCCATCGTGAGCGTCGATGATCGCCTCGCAGATTGCCAGCCCCATTCCCATGCCATCCTTCTTGCTGGAGTGCATGCGCCCGAAAAGACTCGCCCTCATGTCGAACGGGACACCGGGGCCCCAATCCGTCACACGGACCTGAATCTCCCGATCGCTGATGGGATGCGCCTCGATCTCGACGCGTCCGATGGCTTCCTCGTCCGATCCGGTGCTTTGCATGGCATTTTGCAAGAGATTGACCAGCACCAGCTGGATCTCGAGTTCGTCGGCAAGGACCTCGGGAAGTTCGCCAGCCGGGCGCCAGGCGATCCGACATCGCCGGGTCTGCGCCTCCGGCTCGAGGATCCTGATGACGTCGTTGACCAGCTTGTCCAGCGAAGCGGGTCGCAACGGGCCATTCTCCCGGCTCACCACATTGCGAATCCTCTGCGTTATCGCACCGGCCCGACCGGCTTCGGATTCGAGCTTTCCGAGCAGCTCGATCAGCTTGGGCCGGTCGTCCACGTTCGCCTGCAGTCGTCGCTTGGCCGCCTGCGCGTAGTTCTGGATCGCGATCAGAGGCTGATTGATCTCGTGCGCGATGGCGGTGGCCATGGTGCCCAGCGATCGCTCCTTGCTGAACCGGGCAAGATTGGACCTGAGATCCGCCGCCGTCGTCTCGGCGATCCGGCGTCGCCCGATTTCATCGATGAGTTCGGCCTCGGCCGTTCGTCGCTGCCGGCGGCTGATCATGAGTCCTGTGATCAGGAGTCCCTGCAGCAGGATGACCGTTCCGAACGAGACGACTGCGATCGGATAGCGTTCCCAGATCGTGACGTGCCGATTTCGAACCTGCGTCTGCGACGGCAGATCGCGCTCTTCGATGTTCCAGCGACTCAAGGCCTGCTTGTCGACCATGGCCGAGTTCGAGCGCCTGCGAACGATGGGTATGGAAGCGGGTGACTCCCCCCGCAGGATGCGCATCGCGATGCCCGCGGCCAGGTAGCCGTCCTCCTCCTTCGTCATCAGCTTCCCGCCGACGATGCCGTGACCAAGCAAGGTGTCCCAGAGGCCGTAGATCGGCGCAGTAGACGCTTTCGAGACCGTCTCGATCAGCGACTTGGGCACGTAAGGCGCTCCGTTGCGGTCGCTGAACTGCACAAGATAGAGGATCACGGTGTGGTCCGGGAGTCTTCCGACCGTCTCCACCAGTTCCTCGATCGGCAATCCCCGCAGCCAGACGAATCGGATCCTGTCTTCGAACGCGCCGAGCGCCCTGGCAACCTGGGGCTCGAAACTTCGGTCGAAATCGCTGGCGCCGATGATCAGGGCAACCTGTACGGTGTCGGGATGAATCGCGAGTGCGAGTTCCAGCGTTCCTGCAACATCGATGTTGTTGGTGACGCCGGTGACGTGAGGCGGCAGACGACGTCCTTCCACAAACGCATCATTCACGCCCACAAAGACGATGGGAACGCCAGGGAACGGGGTTTCCTCATTGTCGAGCAGCAGCGAGAGTGCCGGCGTGCCCGATGCCACCAGCAAATGCGGCTTGCGAGAATCGTACACGTCCTGCAGATAGCCGATCAGTCGCCCGAGGTCGTTCTTTCTGTATTTCGAGGCGAGATCCGGCGATTCCATGTCGATCTCGACGGCGACTCGTTCATCCTCCGAAAAGCCACGGGCGAGGCCGCGTTGCTGGTCGAGGTTCACTGGAAAACTGGTCCTAAGTGAGTTCAGAACCAGTACACGGTAAGGCCCTTCCTGATTTGACCCGCCAAGGGCGCAAGCCAGGTTCAGAAACCCGGCGAGGACGAAACCGACCAGCCAGCGCGAAAGAACCGCGACCCTGACCGCAGGCAGCCTGCAGGAGATTTTGGTCCGGGCGGCGGCTGGCGGCAGGTGGACAGACCCTGTTGTGTGTCGCAGTTGTTCCACCCGGCCCCTGCGAAATCGCGCACCTGAACATGCATTGGCCCGGATTTTCCGCGCCTTCGGCGCGAGCGGCAAGTCGCAGGCCGGTCGACTCCCGCTTCCGTCGACGACGATTCGAAGGGTGGTGAACCCTGCGCAGGATCGTCGGCGCGCCAAACGCGAAAGACGCCATGCTCGACCGATAGATGGCAGAACAAGATGCGCCGTCGCCCACGGTCTGGGGCCCTGGCATCGATCTCGCCCTTGTCGTCGCCGCCATGCTGCCCTTGCTTTTGCTGGTGCTGTCCCATGGCGTACTGAGTCGCGAGGGGGGGAATCGCGGCGCTTGCCGCTGTTCCACGTACAGTGCGGCAGGGTCGCTGACCTCGTTCTCGACCGGTTGCCCTGTCCGAGCGAAGCCCGGGATGCGCAGGGTGCAGCATGGAAAAACGTGACGCAGCGCGCCGAGATCTACATGGCGGAGGACCACGACCAGGCCGACCCACCGGACAAGGCGGCGGCTACCGCGAGTCTCTTGCCCTTGAAGGACTGCAGAAGTTGATGAGCTCGAGAAACCCTCACGTCGGCAGCAGGCCTCCTTTTATTCAGTGCCACCACTTCCGGATTTCTTCAGGAAACCGTCGAGCGGATCGAGCAGGTCTTTCGCGCTATTCATTTGTTCGGAAAGTGCCTGTGCTTCAACGATCATCGCGGTCGACATGCCGCGAATGGCACCAATATTCTGCCTGGCATGGTTTTCCGGTGATGGATCCCGTGCGACCGAGATCAAAAGCAGGGCCATGCCCGCAACCTTGTCCTGTTTCACTCCCTGGCCACGCGCATACAACATGCCCAGATTACCTATCGCCAGCGCATCCCCCTGCACCGATGCCTTGCGATACCACTCATTCGCCTTGGCGTAGTCCACCGCGGTGCCTCGGCCATTCTCGTAGAGCACTCCCAGATTGAACTGCGCGAATGCATTTCCTTGCGCTGCTGCCTTGCCATACCAGGCAACCGCCTCGCTCTCGTCCTGGCCAACCCCAAGGCCTTGCTCATACATCAAGGCCAGGTTGTACTGCGAATCGGCGTGACCCTGCCTTGCGGCAGCGAGAAACTCTCGATAGGCCAGCGACAGATCGTTGGCCTCATAGGCTGCAATGCCCGCCTCGAAGTGTGCATTGCCCCCACCTTGAGCACGGGCCTGGAACGAAACCGCCAGGCAGACAAGCAGGCATGCGCCAAGCGCACGGACTTTGAGGGAGAGTGGACTCATTGGCACCGCGACGTTGGGCATCTTCGAGCTCTTGATTGATCCTTGTGAACGTCAATCCTAGCAGTGATCCCGCGGACGGAATCGCCTGCGGGCAACGAAACTTCAAGTGGAGGGTTGTGCCCCTGTCGATATCACGGTGCGCTCAAACCGGGTGCACATTGGAGTCGGCTGAACCTCGCCCTATTTCGAAGGGTCATGTGCCGAAATTGGAAGACAAGAAAAAAGCCCCGCTTTCGCGGGGCTCTGCTTGTACGACATCCGAGGATCAGATGGAGCGCTCGAACTCACGGACGGCTTCCTTGGCTTCGTCGCGGGCAATGCCGTAACGTTCCTGAATCTTGCCGGCAAGGTATTCGGTATTGCCTTCGGCCACATCCAGGTCGTCATTCGTGAGCTTGCCCCACTTCTCCTGGATGCTGCCCTTGAGTTGCTTCCATTTTCCTTCGATTCTGTCTTCGTTCATGGCTTGCTCCTTGAATGGTTGTTGAAAGGTTCGCCGGAAGCAGGTCGGGTTCAATCGCGCTCCGTTCCGTCCGGTTGCGTATACCTTGGCGCTTCGCCCATGCACGCAAAATGAACTTGCGTCCTTTCCGGAATCGCCATGCAGTTTGTGTTCACATTGTCAGCGCTGAGTGCGTCCCGAATGGATGCTTACAACCGGCAGCCAAGGCGCTATGCTCGGCAGATGGAAAAGAAGCTGAGATGTTTTGCAACATCCGTATCGCTAGGCTTGCTGCTGGCTGCGTGCGGCTCGGCTCCAACCCGCGTCGAGCAACCGCTGCAATTGCCCGAACCGGTTGACGAGCCGATCGAGGAATCGCACTACGAGCCGCTGATCCAGCGCGACCGGAACTATATCGACGCACTGCGTGCCGAGCCGGCGCCGGCCAATCCGGAAGTCGTCGAAGGCAAGAGCGATCGAGGGGATCAGCGCGCACTCGCTGCCGAGGGCTACGTGCGCATCGGCAACGGACGCTATGATGCATACAATGCCGAAACCGAACAGGCAGCCATCGAACTCGGACGCGAGGTCGGTGCAGATCGCATTGTGTTCTATCGTGCTCACCAGGCAGACGAGTCGCCGGAATCGACAGCCACTTTCCTGGCTGCCTACTACGTACGCTTCAAGCTCCTGTTCGGCGCGACGTTTCGCAATCTGACTGCGAGCGAACGTGCCAGCCTAGGCGTCGACGGTGGCGTACAGATCGGTGCCGTGGTCGGTGGCACACCCGCTTCGCAGGCCAACCTGCTGGCGGGAGACTTCGTACTGGGCTTCAACGGCAAACCCGTTTCCGACCGCGTCAGATTCCAGGAAATGCTCAGTGATCAGGCGGGCAAGGCGGTCACCCTGCAGGTGTTCCGCAACGGCCAGACCCAGGATCGCATGGTCCGACTCGGCGCCATGCCCGCTGCTGCAAACGAGCCCTAATGATCGGGACCGCAAACAGTATGAAGTCAAGGAGCCAAATCCTTCTCCCGCCAGCGGGAGAAGCATTGAGTTGATACATTTGCGGGCCCAATCAATAAGGCAGCGTCGTCAGATCAGCCGGGGCCAGCACGGACTCGCCCCGCTCAAGCGCAGCCGTGCCACTGCGCGCCAGCTCGAGAATGGTTGTCATCGCGGCCAGCTCGGTCAGTACGGCGCCGATGTGCGAGCCGCGGCCGGTGAACTGCAGGGTTCGGGTGTTCCCTGTTTCGTCGAGAATGACCCCGTAGTTGAGCTCGGTGAACCGCGCTATCGCTGCAGCACCGCTCTCGGTGGCCGCGACTTTCACCACAAGCAACTCGGACTCGAGATGACTCCGACTGGTGAGGTCGGCAATCTCGATCACGTCGATGGACTTGCGTGACTGCTTGATGATCTGCGCGATCACGTTGTCGTCACCGATGGTGACCATGGTCAGTCGCGATATCTCGGGATCGTGCGTTGCCGCGACCGTCAATGACTCGATGTTGTAGCCACGTGCCGAGAACATGCCGGCGACGCGCGCCAGCGCACCGGCCTCATTCTGCAGCAGCATTGCAATGATATGGCGCATCAGAACATCTCCGCGGGGCCGGTTTCCGCCGACTTGACCTGATCGCGCGATGTGATGTGGTCGCCGGTGATCATCTGTGCGTAACTCATGCCGGGACCGACCATCGGATACACGCAGGCATCTGGATCAATCATCACCTCAAGGAAGGCGGGGCCTTCGAAAGCGATGAACTCGGCGATGACGCGTTGCAGATCCTCGCTGCGATCCAGCCGCACTGCATACTGAAAGCCGTCGGCTTCGGCTGCCTTGATGAAGTCCTTCCTGTGCAGGCTCTTGTCGGTTGCCGAGAAACGTCCCTTGAAGAACAGCTTCTGCCACTGGCGAACCATGCCGTCACCGCAGTTGTTCAGCACCACCACTTTCACCGGGAGCTCATAGGTAGTCACGGTCTCGAGCTCGCCGATGTTCATGCGGATGCTGGCATCACCATCGATGTCGATGACCATGAGGTCGCGCCGCGCAAACTGGGCGCCGATGGCGGCAGGCAGACCAAAGCCCATCGTTCCCATTGATCCCGAGGTCAGCCAGCGTCGTGGCGCGGTGAAATCGAAATACTGGGCCGCCCACATCTGGTGCTGGCCGACACCGGTACAGATGATGGCTTCGCCGCGGGTGAGCCGATTGATTTCCTCGATAACCGCGTAGGGCTGGATCAGCGCGCTGCTGCGATCAAAGTCCAGGGCGTGGGTCTTCTTGAGGTCGGCGATATGCGCGTGCCATCCGGCAAACCTGCCCTGCCCGCGCGGATCGAATCCGATACTGGCAGCTTTCTCGCGCAAGCGGTCGAGCGCGAGCGAAATGTCGCCCAGATGATGCCAGTCGACGCGCTTGACCTTGTCGATCTCGGCCGGGTCGATATCGAACTGGGCAATGTATTTCGCCCTTTGCGCGAACAGCTTGGGCACGCCCGCGACGCGATCGTCGAATCGCGCACCCACCGAAATCAGAAAATCGCAGTCGACCACGGCGTAGTTGGCGAACGCCGTGCCGTGCATGCCGAGCATGTGCAGCGACAGGGCCTCGGTGGTATCGCTGGCGCCAATACCCATCAGGGTCGTGGTCACCGGAATGCCGAAAGCCTCGGCAAACGCGCGCAAGGCCCGGCTGGCCTCGGCCGCGATGACGCCGCCGCCGACGTACAACAGCGGTCGCTCGGCGCGTCCCAGCGCGTCGAGAAAGTCGGTGCATTCCCGGTCACCCAGCCGCGCCTGCGCCACGGCACGCAGGCGCGAACGATATCCGGGAATCGGCAACTGCCCCTTGCCGTTGAATCGCAACGAGGCATTCTGGATGTCCTTCGGAATATCCACGACGACCGGTCCGGGCCGGCCCGTGCGCGCTACCTCGAAGGCGGTGCGCATGGTCGCCTCGAGCTGGCTCGAATCGGTGACCAGAAACACATGCTTGGCACAGGAACCCATGATGCTGCTGATCGGCGCTTCCTGGAATGCGTCCGTGCCGATTGCCGCGGTGGGCACCTGGCCGCAGATCACCACGATCGGAACCGAGTCGGCCATGGCATCACGCACCGGTGTCACCGTATTCGTGGCACCGGGACCCGAAGTGACCAGGGCAACACCTACCTTCCCCGATGCGCGCGCGTAGCCCTGAGCCATGAATCCGGCGCCCTGCTCGTTGGCAGGCACGATCAGCGGCAACGGCTCGCTGCCGTCCTCGGCCAGGTGCTCGCGATTGAAACGAAAGACCGCATCATAGACCGGCAGAATCGCGCCGCCCGAATAACCGAAAACGACATCCACGCCTTCGTCAGCCAGCACCTGTACGACGATTTCCGCACCACTCATGGGACGACCGGCAAGCGGATGGTCGCCGGCGACGGGCGCGGCCTGCGTTTGTTCCTGCAACATGGCATTCATCGGGGCATCTCCACTCTGGCCTCGTTCATCAATCGAGCTGCTCTCGAGCTCAAGCCGGCTCGTTGAGCCAGATCATCTTCCTGCGCAGTTCGGCACCCACTTTTTCGATCGGATGATCGAGGTCGGCCTGCTTGAGGCGCTTGTAGTTGGGCAAGCCAGCTTCGTATTCCGCCTTCCAGTTGCGGGCGAAGGTGCCGTCCTGGATCTCGTTGAGAATCGTCTTCATGCGTTCCTTGGTCGCCGCATCGACAACGCGTGGACCGCTGACGTAGTCGCCGTACTGGGCCGTCTCGGAGACGTAGGTCAGCATCTTGGTAATGCCACCCTGATAGAGCAGATCGACGATCAGCTTCAGCTCGTGCAGCACTTCGTAGTAGGCGATCTCGGGCCGGTAGCCCGCCTCGACCAGTGTCTCGAAACCCTTCATCACGAGTTCGCTGGCGCCGCCGCAAAGCACGGCCTGTTCGCCAAACAGGTCGGTTTCGGTCTCTTCCTTGAAGTCGGTCTCGATCAGCAAGGCGCGTGCACCTCCAAGTCCGGCCGCGTAGGCCATGGCCAGGTCCCTGGCCTTGCCGGTGGTGTCCTGAAACACGGCGTACAGGCAAGGCACGCCGCGACCGATCTCGTACTCGGTGCGGACCAGATGACCAGGCCCCTTCGGTGCGACGAGGATGACGTCGATGTCCTTGCGCGGAACGATGGACTTGAAGTGCACGTTGAATCCGTGCGCAAACAGCAGCGCGGCACCGGGCTTGATGTTCGGTTCGATCACGTCCTCATAGAGTTTCGGCTGGACCATGTCGGGCGTCAGCACCGCAACCAGGTCGGCACCCTTGACCGCCTCCTCCGGCGTCGTGACGGCAACGCCATCGGCCGCTGCCTTGATCGCGGTCGGACCGCCCGGACGCAAACCGACGACGACATCGAGGCCGGAGTCGCGCAGGTTGAGGACATGAGAGCGCCCCTGGCTGCCATAGCCAAGGACCGCGATGCGGGCGTTCTTGAGAGCTTCGGTGGTGACGGTGGCGGACATGCGCTGCAACTCCGGTGAATGATTGAAGGGGAAAAGGGAATCAGGGACTGGTGACCGCGCCTTTTGCGGCCGAGCCGACCAGGCGTGCGTACTTGGCGAGAACGCCATGGGTGACTTTTGCTTTTGGCATTTGCCAGGAGGCACGACGTGATTCGAGATCGGCATCGGTTTCGACAACACGCCGTGCCGCATCGATGACGATGCGATCGCCCTCCTGCAACAGGCCGATCGCGCCGCCGCGATGCGCCTCAGGGGCAACATGGCCGACGACGAAGCCGTAGCTGGCACCACTGAAGCGACCATCGGTCATCAAGGCGACCTGGTCGCCGAGGCCACGTCCGACAAGGGCCGCGGTAACAGCCAGCATCTCGCGCATGCCGGGGCCGCCGGCAGGGCCCTCGTTGCGAATCACGATGACATCACCCGGATTGATCTGCCCGGACTGCACGGCCTGGAAGCAGGCTTCCTCGCTCTCATAGACACGAGCCGGCCCTTCGAACAGCACAGGGCTGCTTCCCGACAGCTTGAGAATGCAGCCTTCGGGCGAGAGATTGCCGTAAAGGATCGAATAGCCACCGCGCGGCTTGAAGGCGTCGCTGACCGGACGGATCACTTCCTGTCCCTCCGGTGATCTGGCCGAGGCATCAACTTCGGCAAACAGCGATCGCCCGGTCACGGTCGGTGCATCCTCGAGCATTCCGGCCGCGCGCAATTCGCGCGCAACGGCACCCATGCCGCCGGCCTCGGTCATTTCGATCGCCGTGTAGCGACCACCTGGCATCAGGTCGGTGATGACCGGCGTTGCCGCGGCTGCGGTTTCGAAATCCTCGATCTGCAGCGACACGCCGGCCTCATGTGCGATGGCCAGCAGGTGCAAGACCGCATTGGTAGAACCGGCGGTGGCCGCCACGATGCGCATGGCATTGCGAAAGGATTCCGGGCCGAGGATGTCGCGCGGCTTGCGTCCATCTTTCAGGCAATCGAGGACGAGCTCGCCACAACGCCGCGCGGCGTCGGTCTTGGCCGGGTCGGTCGCGGCAATGTCGTTCAATCCCAGCGGCGAGAGTCCCAGCGCACTGAGCACCATGGCCATGGTATTGGCCGTGAACTGGCCGCCACAGGCCCCCGCGCCGGGACAGGCTTCGCGTTCGATCGTGCACAGGCGCTCGTCGGAAATCTTGCCGGCACCGTGGCTGCCGACAGCCTCGAAGACCTGCTGCACGGTGATCGACTTTCCGTCGAGTTTGCCGTGAGCAATGCTGCCGCCATACAGGGCAACGCCAGGAATATTGAGTCTGGCCAGCGCCATTGCGGCAGCAGGAATCGTCTTGTCGCAGCCGCACAGCACGACCATCGCATCCAGGCAGTGGCCATCCACGGCGAGTTCGATCGAATCGGTAATGACCTCGCGGCTGACCAGGGACGCGCGCATGCCCGAAGTGCCCATGGCGATACCGTCGGTGACGGCGATCGTGTTGAACTCGATCGGCGTGCCACCGGCCGCACGGATGCCCTCGCTGGCGGCCTGGGCAAGATCGCGCAGATTGAGGTTGCACGGGGAAATATTCGACCAGGTGTGCACGACCGCCACCAGCGGCCGTGCGATCGCGTCGGCATCGAGCCCGGTTGCATGCAGCATGGCGCGGGCCGGCGCGCGATCCGGACCGGTCTTGATCGCGTCACTGCGCATGGGCGGCTGCAGCGGGATGCGTGCGTCGGAACTCATGCGGCCGCCTGTTGCTTGCGCGTCAATTGGGCAAGCACCGATTCGGCGACTTCCGTCGTGCTCGCCTTGCCGCCGAGGTCGCGGGTCAGTTCGGCGCTGTCGAGCACGGCATCGACAGCCACCTCGACCGCATGCGCCTCGTCCTCGAGGCCCAGCGAATGACGCAGCAGCAAGGCGGCGCTCAGGATGGCGCCGATCGGATTGGCAATGCCCTTGCCCGCGATATCGGGTGCGGATCCATGAATGGGCTCGTACAGGCCCAGGCGCCCGGCGCCCAGCGAGGCCGAGGGCGATACGCCGAGCGAGCCTGCCAGCGCAGCCGCTTCATCTGTGAGGATGTCGCCAAAAAGATTCTCGGTAACGATGACGTCGTAGGCCGAAGGCCGGGTCAACAGCAGCATCGCCATCGAGTCGACCAGCTGGTGCTCGAGACTGACACCTTCGTACTCGGCCACGACGCGCTCGGTGGTCTCGCGCCAGAGTCGCGAAGTTTCGAGTACGTTGGCCTTGTCGACCGAGGTCAGGCGGCCCTTGCGTCCACGCGCAAGCTCGCAGGCGCGGCGCACAACGCGCTCGACTTCGGCGACGCTGTAGCGGCATTCGTCGATGGCCACGTCAGCCTCGCGCGATTTCTTGCCGAAGTAGGCTCCGCCGGTCAGTTCGCGCACGAACAGCAGATCGACACCGACCAGGTTTTCGGCTTTCAGCGGCGAAAGGCCGGCCAGGCGCGGATGCACGCGCAGCGGGCGCAGGTTTGCGAATACGCCAAGCCTCGCGCGCAGGCCGAGCAGGCCCTGTTCCGGGCGCACCCTCGCCTGCGGGTTGGACCACTTCGGACCGCCAACGGCACCAAGCAGGACCGCATCCGAGTTCACGCAGGCATCAATCGTCGTCTGCGGCAGCGGCTCACCGCAGGTATCGATGGCAATACCGCCAATCAGATGCTCGCTGAATTCGAAGACATGACCATTGCGCCGGCCCACTTCGCGCAGGATCGCGACGGCTGCTGCCGTGACCTCGGGCCCGATGCCATCACCAGGCAATACCGTGATATCGGCTCTCATGCTGCACTCTCCATCGAATAGGGGTTGTTCGCGCGCCGGGATTCCCATTCGCGGATATCGGAATCGGCATCGAGCAGGAAACCGAGCTGGTCGACGCCGCTGAGCAGGCAGTGGCGGGCGAATCGATCCAGCACAAACGGGATCAACAGGTCATCCGGGCCGGCAATCGTGCAGGCCTCGACATCGACGACCAGCTCCATGCCGGGACTGGACAGCAACTTCTGATGCGCAGCTTCGTCGATGACGATCGTCAGCAAGCCGTTCTTCAGCGCATTGCTGCGAAAGATGTCGGCGATCTCCGAAGAAATCACCGCTTCGATGCAATAGTCGAGCAGGGCCCATGGCGCATGCTCGCGTGATGATCCGCAACCGAAGTTGCGTCCGGCCACGAGGATCCTGCAGCCCTGCGCTTCCGGCCTGTTCAACGGAAACTCGGGATTGTCCGCACCACCTTCAAGATAACGCCAGTCATTGAAAGCATGACAACCGAGGCCGGAGCGTTCGGTCGTGGTCAGGAAGCGTGCCGGAATGATGCGATCGGTATCGATGTTCTCGAAAGGCAGGCAGGCGGTGCGCGAACGAATTTCAGTCAGCGGCTTCATGCGGCGCGCTCCTTGAATGCTTCAGGATCGGTGATGACGCCTGCAATGGCAGCGACAGCAGCCACGCGCGGACTGGCCAGAACGGTGCGAACACCCGGACCCTGGCGGCCCTCGAAATTCCGGTTGCTGGTCGAGACGACCAGCTGTCCCGGCCTGGCGATATCGCCATTCATGCCGATGCACATCGAACAGCCGGCTTCGCGCCACTCGGCACCCGCGGCGCGGAAGACTTCGTCGAGCCCTTCGGCCTCGGCTTCGCGCTTGATCAGGACCGAGCCCGGCACGATCAGTGCGCGCACGCCATCGGCAACCCTGCGGCCGCGCATCACCTCGGCTGCCTCGCGCAGATCCGAAAGACGCGAATTCGTGCAGCTGCCGACAAAGACCACGTCCACGGACTGCCCGGTCAGGGCCTGTCCGCCGGCAAACTGCATGTAGGCCAGGGCCTTGGCCTCCTGCGCATCACGTGCGGCCGGAATCGCGTCGAGGATTGGCGTGACCATGCCAGGATGGGTGCCGTAGCTGATGGTCGGGCCGACACTGGCCGCATCGATGCGTACTTCACTGTCATAGCTGGCGCCCGGATCCGAAGGCAGCTTGCGCCAGGCTGCAACCGCGCGCTCCCACTCCGAACCCTGCGGCGAACGCGGGCGACCCCGCAGCCAGTCGAAGGTGACCTGGTCGGGCGCGATCAATCCTGCCCGCGCACCGGCCTCGATCGACATGTTGCAGACGGTCATGCGCTCTTCCATCGTCAATGCCTCGATGGCGCTGCCGCGGTATTCGATGACATGGCCGGTGCCGCCGCCGACACCGATACGGCCGATGATGTGCAGGATCAGGTCCTTGGCGCTGACCCCGGCCCTCAGGCGTCCTTCTACATGGATCGCAAACGACTTCGGCTTGCGCTGCAGCAGGCACTGGGTGGCCAGTACATGGCCGACTTCGGTCGTGCCGATGCCAAATGCAAGTGCGCCGAATGCACCATGCGTCGCGGTGTGGCTGTCGCCGCAGACGATGGTCATGCCGGGCTGGGTTGCGCCGAGCTCGGGGCCCATCACATGCACGATGCCGCGATGTTCGCTGTCCCAGCCATTCAATTCGATATCGAACTCGCGGCAGTTTATTTCGAGCTGGGTGACCTGGTGCTCGGCCTCGGCGGTCACGTAGGGACGTTGCCCCCGGGCATCGGCCGGCAGGGTCGGCGTTGAATGATCCAGCGTTGCGAGGACGCGCCCGGGACAACGCACCGCCAGTCCGCGTGCGCGCAATTCGCTGAAGGCCTGCGGCGTCGTCACTTCGTGGATAAGGTGCAGGTCGACATAGAGGATGCCGGGCGTATCGCGGGTTTCCGCGCGGACCTGATGCGCATCCCAGATCTTGTCGATGATCGTGCGCGGCGTCATGCGGCTGCCTCGGAGAGTTCGCGCGCCGGTTGACTCGTGACGGGCTGGACCAGTGGCACATGGGTCAGCCAGCCGCGTGTATCTGCGGTACTGCCATCGAACAAGCCGAAGAACGCCTTCTGCAGTGCGCGCGTGATCGGGCCCGGTTTGCCGACTCCGACAGTCTTGCGGTCGACCGAGCGCACCGGCGTGATCTCGGCCGCAGTACCGGTCATGAACACTTCATCGGAGGTGTACAGGGCTTCCCTCGGCAAGTCGCGCTCCTCGACCTCGAGACCGAGATCCTTGGCCAGAGAAATCACCGTGTCGCGCGTAATGCCCGCCAGAATGCCGGCACTGGTCGTCGGTGTGACCAGGCGGCCCTTGCGTACGAGGAACAGGTTTTCACCGGCACCCTCACTGAGCAGGCCGTTGGTGCCGAGCGCGATGCCTTCGGCATAACCGCCCCGCTTCGCCTCGAAGCCGATCAACTGGCTGGACAGATAGTTTCCGCCGGCCTTGGCCCAGCTTGGAATCGTGTTGGGTGCCGGCCGGTTCCACGACGACACGCAGACATCGGCGCCGTGCTCGATGGCCTCACCGAGATAAGCGCCCCAGTTCAGCGCCATGATCGATACGTCGACCGGTGATCCGTCGTTCGGCACCACACCGAGTCCGCCAGCCCCGCGGAAAGCAATCGGCCGCACGTACGCCGACTGCATGCGGTTCGCGGCGATGAGTTCGATGCAGGCGGCGTTGATGTCGTCCTCGCTGTAGCCGATCTCGATCTCGTACAGGCGAGCCGATTCGAACAGGCGGCGAGTGTGTTCGGCGAGGCGAAAGTAAGCCGGGCCTTGCGCTGTCGAGTAAACCCGCTCGCCCTCGAACACCGAAGATCCGTAGTGCAATGCGTGTGCGCTGACATGCACGGTCGCCTGTGCCCAGGGTTTGAGTTGGCCGTTGTGCCAGATGAGTTCTGCCTGATTCATGGATCGGTCCTAGCGGGCAATGGCGGAGCGAGCCGGCGGCTCGACCACGGTGAAATGTTCAATTCGATTGGCAATCTCGAGGATGGCGTGGGCGGCTGCTTCGACGATGTCGGTCGAGACCGACTGGCCCCGCAGTTCGCGCCCCTGGTGGATGACGCTGATGGCGGCCTGGCCCTGTGCGTCGCCGCCTTCGCTGAGGGCGCGGATCTGGAATTCGTTGACCGAGAAGTCATGCCCGACTGCTCGCGATACCGCGCGCAGGACGGCATCGATCGGACCATCGCCAATGGCCGCCTCGCTGACTTCATGCCCGTCATCGTGGGTAAGCCGCACCGAGGCCGAGGCACTGGAACCGAAGTGACTGGTCGCATGCAGGTGGCCCAGATGCCAGGGGCCGGCGGCGTCGGGATCGCGGCCAACCGCCATCGCCTCGATATCGGCGTCGAAGACTTCGCGCTTCTTGTCGGCCAGGGTCTTGAAGCGCGTGAAGATCTCGTCCAGCGCCGCGTCATCCGGATCGTGGCCGAGTATCGACAGGCGCTCTCGCAGGGCATGCCTGCCGCTGTGCTTGCCAAGCACCAGCTCGGTCTTTTTCACACCGACATCTTCGGCGCGCATGATCTCGTAGGTGCCGCGATGCTTGAGCATGCCGTGCTGATGGATGCCCGATTCGTGGGCAAAGGCGTTCTCGCCGACCACGGCCTTGTTGCGCGGGATCGGCTGACCGGTGATCTGCGAAAGCAGACGCGCCGTCGCGTGCAGACGTTGTGTGCGAATGCCGGTATGCAGATCCGGAAACAGGTCGCCGCGAACGTGCAGGGCCATGACCAGTTCTTCCAGCGCCGCATTGCCGGCGCGCTCACCGATGCCATTGATCGTGCATTCGACCTGACGCGCTCCGGCCGATATGGCAGCCAGACTGTTGGCCACGGCCATGCCGAGGTCGTCATGGCAATGCGAGCTGAATACGGCCCTGTCCGCACCACGCACATTGGCCCGCAACCAGGCGAATCGTTCGGCGATTTCGAGGGGTGTCGTGTAACCCACGGTATCGGGAACATTGACCGTGGTCGCCCCGGCCTCGATCGCGGCTGAAAAGACTTCGGCGAGGAATTCCGGCTCGGTGCGGATTGCGTCTTCGGCGGAAAATTCGATGTCGTCACAGTAGCGCTGGGCATGCTGCACCCCAGCAACGGCCGCATCGATCACCTGTTGCCGGCTCATCTGCAGCTTGAACTCGCGATGCAGCGGACTGGTGGCCAGGAAGATGTGGATGCGGCCCTTGTCGGCGGGTTCGATCGCGCGGGCAACACTTTCGATGTCGCCTTGCTGGCAGCGTGCCAGCCCGCAGATGCGTGGCCCGCGCACCTTGGCTGCAATGGTCCTGACCGAGGCGAAATCATCATCGGATGCGTGCGGGAAACCTGCCTCGAGAATATCCACGCCCAGATCCGCAAGGGCGCCTGCCATGCGCAGTTTCTGTGCCCTGCTCATCGAAAAGCCCGGAGCCTGTTCGCCATCGCGCAAGGTCGTATCGAAGACAAGCACCCGACCGGGATCCTTGCCATCGAGCGTTGCGCTATTCGCATCTACCGCTGGTTCACCGCTCATTTCTGGCTCCGCTGTGGAGAAACACGCAAACGATGGAGCAAAAAAAAAACCCCGCCTTCGTTGCCGAGGGCGGGGTCTTGGGGTTGCACTACTCGACAGTACCCTAGCCCGCGCCTCCGCAGCTAATAAGTACGAGTCCAAGTACAAGCACGAGCCCATCGGCGGCGCGCAAGCGCTCGACCACCGATGGATATCGGATGAAATCAGGAGTTCGAACTGTTGTGTTGCGTTGCGACATGACTCGACCGTAACCGATGCCAGAAGAGAGTGTCAAGCATTCTTTCTGTAGTTGCTGTTGCAACTTTTTGCGTGCGGTCTGGACGTCCATTTGCAGACTTCGGATGCTCGGCGAACAGCGACGGGTGACACATGGGCACAGTTTCGCTTCTCGCTTCGCACCCCCGGATCGGGAACAGAGAAGCGAACGCTTCCTGACTTCGGGCAACTGGACACATCCATGCCTGTAACGGCGAACAATGCTCTCGATCGAATCGTCGATTCGCGCAAATCAGCGCCTAAGTTGGGGAATTCGTTGATATTGGGCGATTATTGGTTCAGTATCGCGAGTTGTTAGACCATTCCAACTACCGGATTCTCAGATGAAAAAAATTGCATTCGTATGCGGCTTGCTGATTGCCGGCGTAGCTTCCGCACAAGGTGGCGCGGATCCGTCGGGTCTGTTCGGCGTACCAACCGGCCTGGTACCGGATCGCGGAACGTTCAATACCTGCTCCGGAGTCGATTCGGTCTACAGTCAGGATCTGGACGTTGCTGGGTTCGGTGGCGCGAGCACGGCTGACGCAGAACTTGACTTCACCATCTTCGAAGGTGCCGTGGATGGCGCCGGCGTCTTGACCACCTTGCCGGCCGGCACCACCACGAACATGCGCTTCTGGGCCCTGTCAATCGAGTTTGATCCTGCTGTCGGATTCGTGGCTACCTGCACTGAAGACGATGTGGCTCTAACGGGCTACAACATCAGCTTCTTCGACGACAATGCCGGCCAGCCGGGCACCCTTCTGGGCTCGACAACGGCAACCGTCACCAGCAGCGTCGATACCGGCATTCCTTTCGCATTCACCACGATTCGTGAAATCGATGTCGCCTTGGCGACGCCGCTGAACAACACGGGTGTCGTCCACGTAGGCATTCAACGTCAGCAAGGTGTGAACGCCGCCAGTGGCAACGCCTGCCTGGCGCTTGTTGTCGATGAGCAGGTCGTCGGTACCTACGATGACAATGCAAATCAGTTCGACGGTACGGCGTTTACCGCAACCGGCGATGACTTTCCGATCTGCCTGGCTGGCGGCGGTGGTGACGTCCCGCTTGCACCCGCAATAGAGCTGCCTTCCATGAGCACGTTCGGTCTGATGCTGCTTGCTCTGGCACTGATGCTCGGCTCGATCGTGTTCATTCGCCGCCGCGCCTGATCTCGTCAACGGCGGAACCGAGAAGAGCGGCCCTTGGCCGCTCTTTTCATGTCTGCAGCATGCTGGCGACTAGTTTCGAATCGTGCATTCCCTGATCGCGAACCGCAGCCTCTGGTCCAGCGCCGCCAGGAATTGCACAGGCAGCGCTGCCTGCACCGGCACGTACCAATGATGTGGCAACGCAAAGGCCGAGCACTTGACCGCATCTTTTTCCGTCATCAGCACGTCGAGCGAATCGCCAAAATCGAGATCCGCCGGCTTCAAGGCGTGGTGATCCGAAAATGCGTGCTCGATAACCTTCATGCCATGTTCGCGCAGGCTCTCGAAGAAGCGCTGCGGATTGCCGATGGCGGCAACGGCATGCACGGTCGATCCGGAAAAGTCCGAAAGCCTCCGCGACGCGTCGCTTGCATCTAGCCGCTGCGCGTGATCGCCCTGCAAGACCATCGGAATCTCGCCCTGATGCGGCTCTCCGCCATTGCAGACGAGGAAGTCCACCTCGCGCAAGCGCGCGACCGATTCGCGCAGGGGTCCGGCCGGCAACAGTCGGCCATTGCCGAAGCGCCGCTGCCCATCAATCACGCAGATTTCGATATCGCGGGCCAGTGAAGGGTTCTGCAGGCCGTCATCGGCCAGGATCACGTCAACGTCCGCGTCGAGCAGAAGACGTGCAGCGTCGGGCCGCCGCTGGCCGATCGAGACCGGGGCGCCGCTGCGACGTCGGATCAGGCCGGGTTCGTCGCCGACCACCGCCGGGTCCGGATCATCGCCCAGCAACATCGGCGAACGCGCCGAACCCCCATAGCCGCGACTGACCACACCGGGTTTCCAGCCACGTTCGCGCAGCGCGTCGATCAGGGCGAGTACGAGTGGCGTCTTTCCCGTGCCGCCTGCCGTGATGTTGCCGACGACGATCACGGGAACCGGCAAGCGCACAGGCCTGCGCAGACCGCTGGTCCAGCTCAGTCGAACCACTGCACTGAGCGCCCGGTAGAGCGGCACCAGTGACTTCATCCAGAACGGCGCCGGCTCGGCGCCATACCAGATACGGTCGACATCCGGCTGCTTCATGTCGGGTCTTTGGCTTGCTGCTCCTGGTCGCGAAACTGGACGCGATGCAGGGCCGCATAGTGACCATCCTTGCCGAGCAGTTCCCTGTGCGTGCCACGCTCGACAATACGGCCTTCGTCCAGCACCACGATCTGATCGGCATGTTCGATCGTGGAAAGCCGGTGCGCGATGACCAGCACGGTGCGATCGCGCAGCAATCGTTTGAGGGCGTCCTGGATCAGGCGCTCGGATTCGGTATCCAGGGCACTGGTGGCCTCGTCGAGGATCAGCAGCGGCGCGTCCTTGAGCAAGGCACGGGCAATCGCAATGCGCTGGCGCTGGCCACCGGAAAGCAATGCACCTCCTTCGCCTGCCTGGCTGTCGAGCCCGTTCGGCAGCCGATTGATGAACTCGGAGGCATTCGCCGCCTCGGCTGCAGCAACGATCTGCTCGCGCGTGGCATTGCCGAGTGCGCCATAGGCGATATTGCGGGCAATGCTGTCGTTGAAGAGCACAATCTGCTGGCCGACCCAGGCAATCTGGCTGCGCAGGCTTTCCAGTTTCCAGGCCGCAAGAGGCTGGCCATCCAGCAGGATGCTGCCGGAGTCCGGTTCGTAGAAACGCGGAATCAGGCTGGCCAGACTCGATTTGCCGCTGCCGGAACGTCCAACCAGTGCAGTGACCGTGCCCGGTGCGCAATGCAGGCTGATGCCGTTCAGTGCCGGAGCGACCTGCCCGGGATAGTGCAGAACCACATCCCTGAGTTCGATGTCGCCCTGACATCGATCGACGACATGCTCGCCGGTGTCTTTTTCTCCGGGCATGTCGACAATGCGAAACAGATCTTCGGCAGCGGCCACGCCTCGCTGCATCATCGCCTGGACCGTGGTCAGGCGCTTCAGCGAGGGCAGCATCATCAGCATTGCCGTGATCAGCGACATGAACGTGCCCGGGCTCATCACCTCGAGCATGCTGGGCCGGGTGGCGAAATAGATGACCAGGGCCAGCGCACAGGCGGCCACGACCTGCACGACTGATGTCGACAGTGCATTCGTCGACGCGATCTTCAGGTTGAGCTGGCGATTCTGCTCGTTCACCTGGGAAAAGCGTTTCAGTTCCGAGGGTTGACCCAGGTAGACCTTGACCTCGCGCTGACCACTGACCGCTTCATCCACGATGCCGGTCACCGAACCCACCGAGTGCTGGATCTTGCTGCTGATGCGCCGGTAGCGACGTCCGACGATCCAGGCCACCAGCGCGATCAGCGGTGCCATGACGAACAGCATCAGGGTCAGACGCGCGCTCTGGTAGAGCATGACCCCGATCAGTCCGATCACGGTGAGACTGTCGAGGATCATCACCTTGACCGCATTCGTGCTGGCCTGCGCCACCTGCTCGACGGTGTAGGTCAGGCGCGAGATCATCTGGCCGGACGGTTCGCGATCGAAATGTGGCGCCGGCAGCTCCAGATAGCGTGCGAAAACCTCACCGCGCAAGGTTTCCACGACGTCGCGACCGATCCGCGCGAGGCCGTAGTCGGCAATGTAGGTCGCCGCGCCTCGAACGATGAAAAGGCCGACGATGATGAGCGGCATCCACAGAATTGCGGTTTCGTTACGACTGATGAACAGGTCGTCCAGCATCGGTCGGATCATCGCCGTGAATACGGCGGCCACGGCGGCATCGAACACCATTCCGGAAATGCCGGCGATGGCGTAGCCCCAGTTGCGCGCCGCGTAACCAAGCAGGCGCCGGTAGGTAGCAAAGGCGCTGACAGGCAAGGTCAGCCCTCCGGCTCGGGCGCGAAGGGTTTCATCGAATTCACTCGGACCCTTCCGCCTTGCTCGGTGTCGTGGCCAGACTCAGGCGATCGAATCCGAGTTGACCCAGTGCGTCCATCGCCGTGATGACCGCCTGGTGTTGCGACTTCGCATCGGCGCGCAGTATCACCGGGCGAGTTCGGTCGTCTCCGGCAACCCTGAGGATCGCCTCCTTCAGCGTCTCGATGCCTGGATTGAGCACTTCATTGTTGTCGATGTAGTAGCGCCCGTCGACGTCGACGAGGATGACAAGATTCCGCTCCTCTCTCGTCTGTTCGGTGGCCGAGGCTTCGGGCAGGGTCACCTTCATGCTCGAGTGCTGAACGAAGGTCGTCGTCATGACGAAGAACATCAGCAGGGTCAGCATGACATCGATCAACGGAATCACGTTGATCTCGAAATCGTCTTCGCGGCGGCCGGCGGTAATACGCATGTCGGTCAGCCTGCTGCGCGCGCTGTTGCAGAGGTGCTGTCGGATGCGAGGTGCAGTTCGTCGGTCAGCGCAATGACCTGCTTTTCCATGTCCACGACCAGCTCGTTGACCTTGCCGCGGAAGTAGCGATGGAAGAAGTAGGCCGGAATGGCGACGCACAGGCCGCTGGCCGTGCACACCAGTGCCTCGCCGATGCCGCCGGCCATTTTCAGCGGATCACCGACGCCGCTGACCATGACGGCGAAGAACATGTTGATCATGCCGAACACGGTTCCCAGCAGGCCGAGCAGCGGCGAAATGATCGCGATGGTTCCCAGCGTGTTGAGGAATCGCTCAAGCTGATGCACGACGTGCCTGCCGGTGTCCTCGACCCGCTCCTTGATGATCTCGCGCGGACGGTTGCGCACATCGAGTGCCGATGCCAGCAACTCGCCAAGTGGGGAGGTCTCGCGCAATGCCTCGATATGCTTTGGATCGAGTTTGCGCGTGCGTGCCCAGGTCGTGACCTGCTGGCCCAGCTCGGGTGGAATCACGGCCTTGCGCCGCAGGCTCCAGAAGCGCTCGAGAATGATGGCCATGGCAATCGCGGAGGAAATCAGGATCGGCACCATGGGCCAACCGCCAGCAATAAGAATTTCAAGCACTTGGAGCAACTCCTTGAGGCTTCATGTGAATTGGGTTCACGGCACCCGGCCACGATCCGAGCGCCGATGATAGCAGCGTGTGCAAGAGCGCTTGTGTGCTGATCGTCGTTCCAGGCGGCTTCGACAGGTTTCCCTGTTCAGTGCTTGCGCCACCAGGCGGACCTGGCCTCGCGTCCGCGCTCGATCTCGAGGCCGCTGGCAACAAAGCGCAAGCGCAGATAGCCGGTTTCGGCGGTATTCAACAGCGCTATGGAGCGTTCCGCATAGCGCTCGCGGACTTCTGCCGCGGGATGTCGGAACTGGTTCCGATAACCTGATGAAACCACTGCCAGCTGAGGGGCAAGTGCGTCGAGAAACGCTGTCGAGGAAGCAGTCTTGCTGCCGTGGTGGGGCACCTGCAGGACCAGCGGTCGTTCGAGCGCGGACGCACCGGATGCGATGGTGGGCTCGATTCGCGTGGTTGCGTCGCCGGTCAGCAACAGGCTTCCGTGTCGACTCGAAATGGCAAGTACGCAAGAGCGATCATTGCTCTTGCCCTGCTGGTCACCTGCGGCGACCAGGGTTCGCAGGGTGACGCCGCCCGATGCGCGGGTGGCATCGCTTCGACAGGCTTGTGCCGGCATCGGCAACCGCTCGGGCTCTCCGCTTTCAAAGGGTGCTTCGGGAAACGCCAGCCGTACGGCGGAGGCGCCGCCGGCGTGATCGCTGTCTCCGTGACTGATCGTGACCAGATCCAGGCGGTCGACACCCAGCGCATGCAGGGACGGCACCACCACCGCGTCGCCCACATCGAAGCCACTGGGGTAGCGGGGTCCGGCATCGTAAAGCCAATACTCTGAAGAGGTGCGCACGAAAACCGAAAGCCCCTGCCCTACGTCAAGCATCCAGACTTCGAATTCCCCATCGGCCAGCGGGGTGTTCGACGGAATGATCAGCGGCAGCAGCAGAAACAGGCCGAGTGCGCGCGTCAACGGTCCCCACGGCAGCAGACTCCAGCCCGTTCCGATGAGAGCCAGCGCGCAGGCCCAGAGCGGCGCGGAGGCAAAGTATCGCTGTGCAGACGGCAGACTCGACATCCATTCCATGAGCGGCCAGAAGCCACCGAGCAGCGCCTCCGCCAGCTTCAGAATGGGCAGGCCCAGGGACGGAAAGTCGACGACCAGCAGACTGCCGGTGACGGTCAGCGGCACGATGACCAAGCTGATCCAGGGCACTGCGATCAGATTTGCCAGCGGGCCGATCAACGAACCCTGACCAAAGAACCAGACCGTCATCGGCAGCACGGCCAGGCTCAACATCAACTGGATACGCGGCAGTTCGCGCCAGGCGGGACGCTCGACGCCTCTGGCCCTGGTTACCAGAAGCAGTATCGCGACACCGCTGAAGGACAACCAGAACCCTGCCGACAAGGCCGCAAGCGGATCCCACAAGACGATGGCAGTCGCAGCCAGAGCCAGCGCCTGGCTGACCGAACTGGAGCGCCGCGAGTAGCGGGCCAACAGGGCGACAGCGATCATCAACAGGGTCCGTAACGTTGGCACGCCCATGCCGGCCAGCATTCCGTAGCCAAACGCACAGGCCATCGCGACAGGCGCCTCGATCAGCGGTCCGGGCATGCCCAGGGTGATGCGCGGAAACGCCTTCCAGAATCCGCGTGCCAGCAATGCACCAAAGGCGGCGAACAATCCGACATGCAGCCCGGAGATCGCAATCAGGTGTCCGGTACCGGTGGCGCGCAGAACCTGCCAGTCCGCCTGGCTGATGGTCTGCTGATCGCCCACCGCGAGAGCGCGCAACAGGGTACTTGCGGAGCCGCTCCCGAGCTGGCTGCCGATCGCGCCGGCAATGGATTGACGCCAGCCATCGGCACAGATCGCTGTGGGCGCGGCGATCTGCCTATTGGCTTCCGAGTCGCGCACATAGCCGGCTGCCACCCATCCGCGTTGCGCCGCACTGCGCTCTCCGTCATTGCCTCCGGGATTGACGAATCCGCGCGGCGAGCGCAATCGCAGACGCAACGACCAGTGCGAGCACGGTGCCAATACGGGCGCATCGTCGTACCAGTTCAGGCGGACCTTGCCGCGCAACGCGACCGCTTCGCCGTCGAGTTCGGCGGACTCGATGGCGAAACTGAAGCGCGTGCTGTCCGTCCCGGTCTGGGGCAGATCAAGGATTGTGCCGGCGACATCGAAATCACGGCCGTGCAAGGCATCCGGCAGTTGCGCGTCCAGCACCAGGCTGGCCCGAAGCAGGGTCCAGGCAAAGCCGAGCAGAAACCAGACCGGCGCGCGGTTGAACGCCGACCTGCACAGCAGAATCGCGGCGACCGTGAGAACGGCGATCGAGAGCCAGCTCGGCACCAGCGATGGCAAGGCGTGGACCGCCACGGAGCCGGCAAGCAGACTGGCAACACGCAGCGGCGTCAGGCTTGGAAGTGACCAACCTGTGCTAGACCGCGTCTGTTGTTGTGCACTCGATTGCTCCGCTTCCTGCACGCTATCGTTCCTTCCTGGAAATCGATCAGTTCAAACCCGGCTGACTGCCTACTCCGAAGTCTCGCTCAAGCCTATTGGAAGTCAAGACCATTGCAACAGGTCGAGGCACCACTAAGCGCGCTCACAAGCTGCACCAACTCAATGCTTCTCCCGCCATTGGGAGAAGCATTCCTTCACTTGGCTGGCTCCTGATTTTCCTTCTCCC
>NZ_JAWLAR010000018.1:0-95528 GCF_041395345.1 Dokdonella sp.
AGATCGGGGCGGCGAAATTCGCCCGTGAGAATCGCGTGCCGTATTTCGGCATCTGCTACGGAATGCACGCGGCCGTGGTCGAATTCGCGCGCAACGTGGCCGGGCTCGAGGGCGCGAATTCGAGCGAGAACGATCGCGCCTGCAAGGACCCTGTCATTGCCCTGATCACCGAATGGACGACCAGCTCGGGGGATGTCGAGAAGCGCGACGAGAGTTCGGACCTCGGCGGCACCATGCGTCTCGGCGCGCAGGAGTGTCGGCTCAAGGCGGGAACGCTTGCGCGTGAACTGTACGGGCAGGATGTCGTGCGTGAGCGCCATCGTCATCGCTACGAATTCAACAACCGCTATCGGCAGAAGCTCGAGGATCTCGGTCTGGTCATTTCGGGCAAGTCGATGGACGACTTGCTGGTTGAAATGGTCGAGCTGGCCAATCATCCATGGTTCATCGCCTGCCAGGCGCATCCGGAATTCACTTCGACCCCGCGAGACGGGCATCCGCTGTTTGTCGGCTTCATTCGGGCCGCGCGTGAGTACAGGGCCGTACGCGAGGCGCCACCGGTGGACAGCGTTGTAGCGGCGAAGATCGGAGCCACCGCGTGAAACTTTGCGATTTCGAGGTTGGACTCGACAAGCCCCTGTTCCTGATCGCCGGTCCCTGCGTCATCGAATCCGAACAACTGGCTCTGGACACGGCCGGCACCCTCAAGGAGATCACGGCGCGTCTCGGCATTCCGTTCATCTACAAATCCAGTTTCGACAAGGCCAATCGAACCTCGATCAGTGGCCACCGCGGTCCCGGTTTCGAGGAAGGCCTGCGCATTCTTGCCGAGGTCAAGCGCCAGATCGGCGTGCCGGTGCTGACCGACGTGCACGAATACACGCCAATGGAGGAAGTCGCCGAAGTCGTTGACGTGCTGCAGACGCCCGCATTCCTCTGTCGGCAGACCGACTTCATCGTCAAGGCCTGCAGCGTCGGCCGTCCGGTCAACATCAAGAAGGGCCAGTTCCTTTCCCCGTGGGAGATGAAGCACGTCACCGAGAAGGCGAAGACGACCGGCAACCCGCAGCTCATGGTCTGCGAGCGCGGAGCCAGCTTCGGCTACAACAATCTCGTTTCGGACATGCGCTCTCTGGCGGTGATGCGCGACACCGGCTGTCCGGTCGTGTTCGACGTGACGCACTCCGTGCAGTTGCCGGGTGGAGCGGGTGGCAAATCCGGCGGCCAGCGCGAATTCGTGCCGGTACTGGCGCGCGCCGCAGTGGCCGTCGGCATCGCCGGGATCTTCATGGAAACCCATCCCGATCCGGACAAGGCGCTCAGCGATGGTCCGAATGCGTGGCCGCTTGGAAGGATGGAGGCCCTGCTTGAGTCCATCATCAGTCTGGATCGCGTGACGAAGAAGAACGGTTTCATCGAAGGCACCTGAAGATCCATCACATCGAACCGCGGAGAAAACAGCGACTCCATGAGCACGATCAGCAAGATTCACGCACGCGAGATTCTCGATTCACGGGGCAATCCGACTCTCGAAGCCGAAGTTACCCTGGCAGATGGTTCGTTTGGCCGGGCCATGGTTCCGTCCGGCGCATCGACCGGTTCGCGTGAAGCGGTCGAACTTCGCGACGGTGACAAGTCGCGCTATCTCGGCAAGGGCGTAAGGAATGCCGTAGCCAACGTCAACACGACGATTGCCCGAGCGCTGCAGGGCTTCGATGCCGCAGACCAACGCGGACTCGACGAGAAACTGGTCGCGCTGGATGGTTCGCCGAACAAGGGCAAGCTCGGGGCGAATGCACTGCTTGGCGTCTCGATGGCCAATGCGCACGCCGTTGCGGCCTCGCGCAAGCTGCCGCTGTGGAAGCACCTGGCTGGTGATCGCGCGCCGCAGTTGCCGGTGCCGATGATGAATATCGTCAATGGTGGCGCACATGCCGACAACAACGTCGACATGCAGGAGTTCATGGTGCTGCCAGTCGGATTGCCGAGCTTTGCCGAAGCCCTGCGTGCCGGCACCGAGATATTTCATGCGCTCAAGTCCGTGCTCAGGGGCCGCGGCCTGTCGACCGCCGTCGGTGACGAGGGTGGATTCGCGCCAAACCTCAAATCCAACGAGGAAGCGATCGAGACGATCCTCGAAGCCGTGAATCAGGCCGGCTATTCCTTGGGAAAGCACATCTGGCTCGGGCTCGACGTCGCAAGCTCGGAGTTCTTCAGGGATGGCGCCTATCACCTTGAAGGTGAAGGCAAGGTGTTCAGTCCGGAACAACTGATCGAGTTCTATGCAGACTGGTGTGCGAAGTATCCGATCATCACCATCGAGGATGGAATGGCCGAGGGCGACTGGGACGGCTGGAAGGCGTTGACCGAGCGCCTCGGCAAGACCGTGCAACTCGTGGGTGATGACCTGTTCGTGACCAATACCTCGATCTTCAGGGAAGGCATCGACAAGAACATTGCCAACGCGATCCTGATCAAGGTCAACCAGATCGGCACCCTGACCGAGACACTCGATGCGATCGCCATGGCCGAGGCCGCCCACTATGCCTCGGTGATATCGCATCGATCCGGCGAGACCGAAGATACGACCATTGCCGATCTCTCCGTGGCAAGCTCGGCGACGCAAATCAAGACGGGTTCGCTGTGTCGTTCGGATCGCGTGGCGAAGTACAACCAGCTGCTGCGCATCGAGGAGGCGCTTGGCGCTCAGGCGCGCTATGCCGGAGGCAAGGCTTTCCCGAACCTGCCCGACTTCAAGTGCTGATCAAGTCCTGAGCCGGATACCGCGATGCTGCGCTACGTCGCCCTCATTCTGCTGATCCTGCTCATCGCCTTGCAGGTCAAGCTCTGGGTCGGGCAAGGTGGCATGGCGGAAGTATGGCGCCTGGAAAAGGCTGTCGCGGCACAAAAGCGCGAGAACGACGAGCTGAGGGCACGCAACGACGCCCTGATCGCCGAAGTTGCCAACCTGAAGGACGGTGAGGAGGCCATTGAGGAACGCGCCCGATCAGAGCTCGGCTTGATCAAGCCTGGCGAGAAGTTCTACCAGGTCGTCGAACCGGCTGCAGCGAACGGGCAGAACGGCAACGATGAACACTGATGCCGGATTCTGGTGCGTCGTTCCCGCTGCCGGACGCGGCAGCCGCTTCGGTGCCGACCTGCCCAAGCAGTACATGCTCGTGGCCGGAAAGCCCCTGATTCAATGGACGCTGGAGCGACTTGCGGCGCATCCGCGCATCGCGGGCATTCTGGTAACACTTGCGCAATCCGATCCGTGTTGGGACGCCATGGGGCTTCGCTTGGACAAGCCGCTGTTGCGCGTCAACGGAGGCAATCAGCGTGCAGACTCCGTCTTGGCGGGATTGAGAGGCCTGCCCGAGAGCGTCGCCGACGGAGATTTCGTGCTCGTGCATGACGCTGCCCGACCTTGCATTCATCCGGGCGACATCGATGATCTGGTTGAGCGTGGCCTCGAGGCCGGCGGCGCGTTGCTCGCCGCGCCGCTGCGCGACACGTTGAAGCGCGCAGCCGAGGACTCTCGCGTGCAGGAAACCGAATCCCGCGATCACCGCTGGCGGGCAATGACGCCGCAGTTTTTCCGCAGAGGCGAGTTGCAGTCGGCACTCGAATCAGCGCAACGGCGTGGAGTCGCAATCAGCGATGAAGCCATGGCGATGGAGCAGGCAGGATTCAGGCCCATGCTGGTCGAAGGCAGGGAGGACAATATCAAGGTCACTACTCCTGCGGATTTGGCCATTGCGGAGTATCTTTTGCAACGAGAATAGGGAATGGAGAATGGGGAATGGGTCAACAGCCATGTCCCGTGATTTCCAATCTCCTTGCAGCATCGCTCGAGCCGATTTCAGTCAAGGCACAGAGTCGGCACGTAACATGTAATCTAATCATTCCCCATTCCCGGCTTTTCCCCCATGCGCATCGGTCAAGGTTTCGACGTACATGCTTTTGGTCCCGGCAACCATGTCGTGCTGGGTGGCGTGACGATCGCCCATGACCAGGGGCTGGTTGCGCATTCGGATGGTGACGTTGTCATCCATGCACTTTGCGATGCGCTGCTCGGCGCGATGGCGCTCGGCGACATCGGTCGTCATTTTCCGCCATCGGACGAGCGCTGGAGGAATGTCAGCAGTCGACATTTCCTGCTGCATTGCGCCGGATTGATGATCGAGAATGGCTATCTGCTGGCCAATGCGGATGTCACGGTGATCTGCGAGTCCCCAAAGATCGGTCCTCATGCCGTGGCCATGCGCGAAAATCTTGCAGCAGATCTGGGCTGTGTCCCGGGTGATGTCAACATCAAGGCAACAACAACGGAAAAGCTGGGATTCACGGGGCGCGGCGAGGGCATCGGCGCCATGGCCGTGGTACTGCTTGCGCGTCGCGGCAAGACGGCGCTCGAGACTCCCGAAAATCCCGACTTGCGCAGGCTTGTGGCGCGCATGGATCTGGACACGACGGAGTGAGCGAACCGGCTTTCGCACACGGTGGCCCACCGCTGCAGGGCTGCCTGCGCGCCACGGCCGAGGATTTCGAGGTAGAGGAGGTACTCGGATTCGAGCCGGATGGATCGGGCGAACACGTGTACCTGCGCATCGAGAAGCGCCTTGCCAACACCGAGTGGGTTGCTCGCCAGCTTGCCCATGCAGCATCGGTCCCGTTGATGTCGGTGGGATTCTCCGGACTGAAAGACCGTCACGCACTGACCCGGCAGACCTTTTCCGTCCACCTTCCCGGACGTGAGGGGCCGGACTGGACTGCGCTGGGCCTGGAAGGGGTGCGCGTACTCTCGGTCAGTCGACATTCGCGCAAGCTCAAGCGCGGGGTGCACCGGACCAATCGTTTTCGCATTCGTCTGACCGACTTGCAGGGAAGCCGCAGGGAGGCCTTAGCATGCCTGGACAGGATTGCCTTGCAGGGCGTACCCAACTATTTCGGCGAGCAGCGATTCGGTCACGATAATGGCAACCTGCGCGCTGCCACCGCGCTCTTCGCTGGCCAGCGCATGGGCCGCAGCCAGCGCGGTTTCGCCCTGTCCGCCGCGCGAGCCAGCATATTCAACGGCGTACTTTCGGAGAGAGTGGCCGAGGGTTCCTGGAACCGCGCGCTCGACGGCGACGTCTGGATGCTCGGTGGCACCCATTCGATATTCGGGCCTCAAGCCCTGGATCAGGCGCTGCAGCAGCGATTGCAGAGTTTCGACATCCACCCCACCGGCCCGCTTTGGGGGAAGGGACCGCTGCGCAGCACGGGCAAGGTGGCCGAAATCGAACGTGACGTGGCCATGGCGTCCGGCTTTGCCGCCGGTCTGGAGGCCGCCGAGCTACGACAGGAACGGCGCTCCCTGCGCCTCAGACCAGACCTATTCGACCCCAAATGGGAGTCTGACAATGCCCTGTGGTTGGCCTTTTCCCTGCCTTCAGGCTGTTTCGCCACTTCCGTGATCCGCGAGGTCTGCGCGACCTCGAGCCGAGTGAACATGCCCGGGAGTTGAACGCGCTGCAACGAATGCGCGGTCTGCTGCGTCCAATCCTCTGAGCAGACCGCTGGAACGGGTTCAGTGAGCTGACTCAGGGTTCAATTCTTGAGCGGGTGTCCCTGCGGTCCCCCGCTGGCATCTTCTGGAGGACAGCATGAAACAGATTCTCGTGTTGGGTTCAGTGGCCGTATCAGTGCTGTTAATGGCCGGATGTACGAGCAGCAGCAGTCGCTTCGTCAAACAGGACAAGTTCGAGATCGATCACGAATACGTGGCGGCGGTTTCCGAGGCCGGGCGCCAGATGGGCGTTCGCATCACGTGGGTCAATCCGCCGACCAAACGAGTCGTGGACGAGTCCGATATCAGTAACTAGGCATCGCCCGACGTGCTCGGGCAGATGGTCTCGGGATCAGGCAAGAACGGGCGCTCGGCCGGCCAAGGTTCAACCGTGGATCGATGAAGCACTGCCGTGGTTTCAGATCAGGGTTGCGTCTGGCAGGCCAGCGACAGACTCGGTTCGCCACCAACGAAGGGTGTGCAGACCTTCACGGGTAGGCCGCGAGTCCTGAACCTCTGGCTGATCACTTGCCGCGCAGAAGGACCAGGACCGCGCCGGTCCCGCCTTGTGCGGGCTTGGCTGAGGCGAAGGCGAGCACATCATCGCGCCTGCGCAGCAGTTGCTCGGTCATGCGTTTGACGACCGGGCCGCGTGCTGATGACCGTAGGCCCTTGCCGTGCACGATGCGGACGCAGAGTTCACGGTGATCGATCGCTTCGTCGAGGAATCCGGTGACGGCCTGGCGCGCAACGGCGACCGTCATCTGGTGCAGATCGATCTCTGATCGAATACTGAACTGTCCACGCCGAAGCTGTTTGAGCAGACCTTGCGGCTGACCCGGCTTGAGGTAGAGGATTTCATCGCCAAGCTCGACCAGCGCCGGATCGAAATCATGGCTGAGCAATTCATCGCGAACTCGGGCTTCGTCGAGTTCGAATTGATGCGCTCTGGGCAAAGGCCCGGGGATCCCCGGCGCCATTTCGGCCGCTTTCGCGAGCGGTCGCACCTTGCCAATCGCGCCCCTGAAGAGTTCGCGATCCCGATCTGCCACCTCAGCATCGGGTGGCTTGCGTCTGCGCGTAGAGCGCTGGCTGGCCATGGCGTCGTCTGGTCGTCTGGGCTTTCTGGCACGATTGCATGTGCCGCTCCAGCCTGCAAGTCCGCGCAGGCGGCCGTCCGTCCGCGCTGTATTCGACCGCAACTGCCTCAAGTTGTCGGGTCCTGCGCGTTCAGTGGATCGGTCCGATCCGGTATGATTTGCCATTCCCACTGGCTCAGAGCGCCAGCTGTTGCGCGTCGTGCGCGCGGCTTGCACCGGGTCACTCCGCAGGAAACAAGACATGCGTGTTCTGGTCAGCAATGACGACGGTGTCGAAGCGCCCGGCATTCTCGTGCTCGCGCGCCATCTGGCCGCAGTCGGCGAGGTCGTCGTGGTTGCTCCGGACAGGGACCGCTCCGGTGCAAGCAATTCCCTGACCCTGGATCAGCCGATCCGCGTAAAGCGTCTTGACGACGGCCGCTATCGGGTCACCGGCACGCCCAGCGACTGCGTCTACCTGGCCTTGACGGGCTTGCTTGATGCTGTCCCCGATATCGTGGTTTCCGGCATCAACAGCGCGGCCAACCTGGGCGACGATGTCATCTATTCCGGCACGGTATCAGCGGCCATGGAGGGTCGGTTTCTCGGTTTGCCTGCGATCGCCGTGTCGCTGGTCACGCGCGACCACAAGGGCGTCCACTACGAATCCGCCGCAAAGGCCGTCATGTTGCTGATGCGCAAGTTGCTGGTGGATCCGCTGCCTGCCGACACGATCCTCAACGTCAATGTTCCCGATCTGCCCTGGGAAGACATCAGGGGTCTGTCCGTTGCCCGCCTGGGGCGCCGCCATCGGGCACCGGGTTGCATCGAACAGATGGATCCTCGCGGAAGACCGATGTACTGGATTGGTCCGCCAGGGGAGTCCGAAGATGATGGCCCAGGTACCGATTTTCATGCGGTCCGCGACGGCTACGTTTCGATCACGCCCATCCATGTCGACCTCACGCGATACCAGGCGCTCGAGAAAGTCGGCGGCTGGGTCAGTTCGCTGAGCATGGAAAGTCACGCCGCATGAATCCGGGGCGCATATTTTCCAATACGGGTGGGAGTCGATGAGCAGGTTTGCAACCAAATTCCTGAGGCCGGGGTCTCGGCATGACTTCGCAGCGCGCGCGACCGCCTGATCGACCGGTTGGTGGAGGAAGGCATCAAGGACAGGCGCGTGCTTGATGTGTTGCGACAGTTGCCACGCCATCTTTTCATTGACGAGGCTTTGGCCACGCGCGCCTACGAAGACACGGCCTTGCCGATCGGGCAGGGTCAGACGATCTCCCAGCCTTATGTCGTCGCGCGCATGAGCGAAGTACTGATCGAGGGCACGCTGCCCAAACGCGTGCTCGAAGTCGGCACTGGCTCAGGCTACCAGTGCGCGGTTCTGGCCAGTCTGGTGGAGCAGGTCTACACCGTGGAGCGCATCGATGAATTGCTGCGCAATGCGCGCAGGCGCTTTCGCAAACTCGGCATGAGCAATATCCGTTCCCGGCACGACGATGGCCGGCTTGGCTGGCCGGATGAAGCGCCCTTCGACGCCATCATGGTCACGGCGGCTGGTGCGGATCTGGAAGATGCCCTGCTCGGTCAACTCGCGCCGAATGGCGTACTCGTGGCGCCGGTGGGTCCGCCGGGTCGCCAGCAACTCCTGCGCGTTCGCGCCAGTGAGGATGGCTGGCAGCGGGAAATTCTTGCAGCGGTGAGCTTCGTTCCACTTCTCGGAGGTGTTGCTTGATCGGATATCGCGGCAGCGCAGGGAGTACGCACGCTTGAAGTTGTTCAAACCGCTTTATGAGCGCGCACTCAAATGGTCGATGCATCCTCGCGCCGAACCCGTCCTCGCCGGCTTGAGTTTCATCGAGGCGATCATTTTCCCTGTGATGCCCGAGGTGATGCTCGGCCCGATGGTATTGGCGAGACCCGAAAGATGGTTTCGCTTCGCCACGGTCAGTCTCTTTTTTTCCGTGCTCGGAGCCCTGGTGGGCTATGCCCTGGGCCACTACGCGTTTGAACTGGCACGGCCCTTGCTGGATTCTCTGGGCTGGCTGGAGCGCATTGACCGACAGGTGGCCGAATTGCGCGAAATTGCCGCGCAGAGTCCATGGTCGGCATTCTGGTTGCTGGTACTGGCGGGATTCCTTCCGATTCCGCTGAAGATTTTCACCTGGGCGTCAGGCATCGTCGGTGTGCCACTGCTACCCTACGTGGCAAGCATGATCGTCGGACGTGGCAAGCGGGTATATCTGCTTGCAGGTGTCATTCGACTGGCCGGGCCGCGCGCCGAAGCGGCCCTGCATCGCTGGATCGAATGGATAGGCTGGGCTGTGGTCGGCGCCTTGATTCTTGCCATCATCTACTTCAAGTTCATACGATAAGTGATTGAATTAAAAGATACTATGTGCAGGCACGTTTTCCTTGCCCTGATGACCGTGCTGGTCCTTGGCGCCTGCGCATCCACGCCGCCTGCGCCCGTCGACGACCTCAGTGAGGGGCGACGGACGAGCACACATGGATCGACAGGGCGTTCCGTGCCGGCTGGCAGCTACAAGGTCCGACGTGGAGACACTCTGTACAGCATTGCCTTCCGCAATGGTCTGGACTACAGGGATGTCGCCCGTGCAAACGGCATTGGCCCGCCCTACACCATCTATGTTGGCCAGGTGATCCGTCTCGACGGCCGTTCCGGCGCAAGTCGGGCTTCGGCCTCGGCCAGCAAACCGCGCTCCGCTCCGAAATCGCCATCGCCGCAAAGGCCATCAACTTCACCGAAAAAGCCGGCGACATCGGCCGCGGCAGCCAGCAATCCTGCTCCGGCACCAACGCAGACTGCACCGGCACCGGCGGCCCAGGCGCCGAGACCCGTCTCCGCAAGCCCCGCCGCAACCGCGTCGAATGCAGGCATCAGCTGGCGCTGGCCGGCGAGCGGCAGCCTGATCACGGGTTACATCGCGGGAGACCAGACTCGCCAGGGTATCAATATCGCGGGCAAGGCCGGCGATCCGGTGCGTTCGGCCGCCGACGGCGAAGTCGTCTACAGTGGCAACGGACTGATCGGCTATGGTGAGCTCATCATCGTCAAGCACAGCACTACCATGCTGTCCGCCTATGGGCACAATCGGCGCCGCCTTGTGCAAGAGGGAGACACGGTCAAGGCAGGGCAGCAGATCGCCGAAATGGGTTCTTCCAGCGCCAGTCGCGACATGCTGCATTTTGAAATCCGCAAGAATGGAAAGCCTGTCGATCCGCTCGCCTACCTGCCAGGCAAGTAAGGTGGGCGACCGTACCGATCGAGGCGAGGCTCGGATCGCGCGGCACCGCCGTCCTGATGCCTGCCTGCGCGCGGATTCCGGCCGGAGATGTCCCGGGTCCGGTTCGCTGGTGGCTTGATTGACGACCATGAATCCTGAACAGACCACGCTCGCGACCGCCGCTGAACCTGAAGTCGAGGAGGTGCTTGAACTTCTCGATGCGATCGAACCGGTCGACGAGGAGGTTCGAAGCTCGACCGGCGCCTATCTCAACGAGATTGGGCTGATACCGCTGCTTTGCGCCGAAGAGGAATGGGCGCTGGCCGAGCGCATCCAGCGCGGCGACGCTGAGGCCAGGCGCAGCCTGATCGAGTCCAACCTGCGACTGGTAGTGACCGTGGCGCGTGGCTATGTCGGCAGGGGCGTACCGCTGATGGACCTGATAGAAGAGGGCAACATCGGTCTGATCCGTGCCGTGGAGAAATTCGAACCGGAACGCCGCCTGCGCTTCTCGACCTATGCCATGTGGTGGATTCGGCACGGTGTCCAGCATGCACTGTCGCACCAGGGGCGCACGGTGCGGATACCCGTTCATGTACTTCGCGAGCTTGCGCAGATCCTGAAGGCCAATCGCGAAATGACGGCCAGGCTGGGTCGCGCGCCGAGCCTGGACGAGCTGGCTGCGGCAGTCGACAAGCGGACTCAGGATGTCGCGGAACTGTTCCGCGTGAACGAGCACATCAGCTCGCTCGACGCGCCAATGTCGGAGGGAGACGATCGTTCGATGATCGACCAGCTTGTCGATGAAGACGAGCCCGGCACAGCCAGCCCGGCGGAAGGTTTCGGCAACGGCCAGTTGCAGGGTTGGCTGGAAGCGCTGATTCCGCGCCAGAGACTGGTGGTCGAACGTCGGTTCGGCCTGAACGGCGAGCCTGTCCACTCGCTGGCGGATATTGCAGCCGACTTCGGGGTTTCGCGGGAGCGGGTCCGCCAGATTCAGGAGGAAGCACTGAAGCGATTGCGTCAGCTTTCAAAACACGCTCAAGCGTCCTGACTGGCGCTAGGGCAACGCTGATCAAGTGGCGCAATCGTCACGACACCTGTCTGCGTGCAGATCGCGGCGCGCTGACGCAGATGGACTGGACGTCCTTCAAGGCAGCGCAACAAGGAGCTGCGCGCAGACAGGTGTCGCCCAACTGGTTGGTTTTCAATGGAAAGGGTGGTGTGCAGAAGGTCCGCCAGTCGCACCGCGCGGCTCGTCAAGGCCACCAGCCTTCACTTCGCCACGCAGCACGACTGGCGAACCTTCTGCACACCATGACGGTTGTGCCACTTGATCAGCGTTGCCCTAGGATGAAGGCGGCCACTACGCGGCGGCCTTCAGCGGCCAGCAGATTGTAGGTGCGGGCGGCGGCAGCGTTGTCCATCACTTCAACGCCAATACCGTCGCGCAGAAGCGGCAGCAGAACCTTCCGATCTGGGAATCGCTGGCGGTTGCCGGAGCCGAGAATCACGACTTCCGGCCCTGTTGCCCGAATAGCCTGAATGGCTGTCTCGTCGAGGCTGCCCACATCCGCTGCCGACCAGCACTCGATCACCTGATCGGGGGCCAGCACGAAGCTGCTGCGAAGTTCGCGGTCGATGACCACAATGGCGTCGGGCCTGACCGCCCGGACAAAGAAGTAGCCTTCGGGGCGGTCGTGAATCAGTTGCATGAGATGGCCAGGCTACCTGGGAAGTGGCAATTTCGGTTCTTTTTCATTGCGTCTCCAGAGTGTGGCGGTATGTCCGATGATCTGGACCACCTCGGCACTTGAATCCCTTGTCAGGGCGTCGATCTGGGCGGCGCGTTCCGCCTTGTCGCCGCCCGAGAGCCGGACCTTGATCAGCTCGTGATGGTCCAGTGCCTGGCCCAACTCGGTGAGGAGATTGGGTGTGACGCCCTTCTGGCCAAGCATGACCACGGGGCTCAGGGAATGGGCAAGACCGCGCAAATAGCGCTTCTGGAATGAGGTAAGAGGCATGAACGGAGTCCGAATGCGGATGGGTGGCCGGCGGCAATCAGCGGCTTTCAGGGTATTATGCGGTCATTCTCAACGCTGACAAACGCGCAATGCGCGTAGTGACTACGCCGTGGCGCGAAGCAAATCCAGTTCCCGCTGGCTCCAGGAGCATTTCAGCGACCCCTTTGTGAAGCGTGCCCAGGTCGAGGGCTGGCGCTCCAGAGCGGTGTTCAAGCTCGATGAGCTGATCGAGCGCGACAAGCTTCTGAAGCCGGGCATGCTGGTCGTCGACCTGGGCGCTGCTCCCGGCGGATGGTCGCAGATGGTTCGCGAACGACTCGGTGACGCAGGGCGAGTCGTGGCACTGGATATCCTGCCCATGCAGGGAATCGGTGGAGTGGAATTCGTTCTGGGCGATTTTCGCGAGAACAGCGTGCTTGAGCGGCTTGAGGAATTGCTTGCCGGAGCGGCCGTTGATCTTGTGCTTTCCGACATGGCCCCCAACATGAGCGGTGTGGCTGCTGTCGATCAGGACCGATCGATGGCACTGGCCGAACTGGCTGCCGATTTTGCCGGCAACCACCTGAGGCAAGGTGGGTCGTTCCTGACCAAGCTGTTCCAGGGTCAGGGACTCGACGAATACGTACGACGCTTGCGTGAACAGTACGCGCAGGTCAGCATCCGCAAGCCCAAGGCGTCACGGGCGCGCAGCAACGAGGTTTACGCATTGGCAACCGGCAAGAAGCCCTGACCGGACGGCGCATGCACGAGGAATCTGGATTACGATGAATGACATGGCAAAGACTCTGCTGCTCTGGGTGGTTATCGCCGTCGTATTGTTGACGGTGTTTCAGAGCTTCAACCCGCGCGCGGCATCCATAAAGGATGTGCCGTACTCGGAATTCATGCAGGCGGTGCGCGACAACCGCGTCGAGGAAGTCCTCGTGCACAACGATGGACGCACGGTCGAAGCCAAGCTTCAGGACGGCAGCAACGTACGCACGACCCTGATCGTCACCGAGCAATCGATGTCGGATATCGAGAAGGGCGTGACCAAGGTCAAGGTGGAGGCGACCGATCCACCGATGCCGCTGGTCCTGCGCCTGCTGTTCGACTGGCTGCCGATCATCATCTTCATCGGCATTCTCTTCTACTTCATGCGCCAGATGCAGGCCGGCGCAGGTGGCCGCGGGGCCATGTCGTTCGGGCGCTCGCGCGCCAAGCTGCAAGGTGAAGATCAGGTCAAGATCACCTTCGCCGACGTGGCCGGCTGCGACGAGGCCAAGGAGGAGGTCTCGGAACTGGTCGAGTTTCTGCGTGACCCGTCCAAATTCACCAAGCTGGGTGGAAAGATTCCGCGCGGCGTGCTCATGGTCGGTTCGCCCGGTACCGGCAAGACGCTGCTGGCCAAGGCCATCGCTGGCGAAGCCAAGGTGCCGTTCTTCTCGATTTCGGGTTCCGACTTCGTCGAAATGTTTGTCGGCGTTGGTGCAGCTCGCGTGCGCGACATGTTCGAGCAAGCCAAGAAGCATGCGCCCTGCATCATCTTCATCGACGAAATCGACGCCGTCGGTCGCCATCGCGGCGCCGGCCTCGGTGGCGGGCATGACGAGCGCGAGCAGACCCTCAACCAGCTGCTGGTCGAAATGGACGGTTTCGAAGGCAGTGAGGGTGTCATCGTCATCGCTGCCACCAACCGTCCTGACGTGCTCGACCCGGCCCTGCTGCGACCGGGCCGTTTCGATCGCCAGGTGGTCGTGCCCTTGCCGGACCTGAAAGGACGCGAGCAGATCCTCAAGGTGCACATGCGCAAGGTGCCGCTGTCGAGCAATGTCGAGCCGTTGACCATCGCCCGTGGAACCCCGGGTTTCTCGGGCGCCGATCTTGCCAACCTCGTCAACGAGGCGGCCCTGTTCGCTGCGCGAGGCAACTCGCGCGACGTCAGCATGCAGGATTTCGAGCGTGCCAAGGACAAGATCATGATGGGTGCCGAGCGCCGATCGATGATCATGAGCGACGAGGAAAAGAAACTGACTGCCTATCACGAGGCCGGTCATGCCATTGTCGGCTTGTCCGTGCCGGAACACGATCCCGTGCACAAGGTCACGATCATTCCGCGTGGCCGGGCGCTGGGCGTGACCATGTTTCTTCCAGAGACGGATCGCTACAGTCATTCCAAGAGTTCACTCGATAGCCGCCTCGCGAGCCTCTATGGCGGACGTGTCGCCGAGGAGCTGATATTCGGCGACGACAAGGTCACTACCGGTGCCTCGAACGATATCCAGCGTGCAACCCAGCTTGCGCGTGACATGGTGACCAAGTACGGACTGTCCGAGGAACTCGGGCCGATGACCTACACCGATGAGGAGGATGAAGTCTTCCTGGGTCGATCGGTGACCCAGCATAAACACGTATCGGAAGCGACCGCGCGGCGCATTGACGAGGTCGTTCGCGCGGTCATCGACCGTGCCTATGAACGCGCGCGCGAAATCCTTACCCGTGAGAGTTCCAAGCTTGAGTCCATGGCGCAGGCCTTGCTCCAGTACGAAACGATTGACCGCGAGATGATTGCAGCGATCATGGAAGGCCGCGAACCGGATCCGCCGAAGGACTGGACAAGTGATTCCGACAAGCGTGGCAGCGGTGGCGGCGCCAGCAGCGGCGGCAGTGGCGAGAGTCCGATTGGCGGACCGGCAACGCAGTCGCGCAGTACCCCCAATCCCTGACAAACCTGTTCGAACCCTGATAAAAAGGCCGCCTTGAGGGCGGCCTTTTTCTTGTCGGGAGCACGACGATGTTTTCTCCGGTACTCGATTGCAGGGGCAGGGAACTGGTCCTGGACCGCCCGCGCATCTGCGGCATCGTCAATATGACGCCGGACTCGTTCTCGGATGGCGGGAAATTTCTCGATCCGCAAGCCGCGATCGAGCACGCATTGCTGCTCGTGGAGCAGGGCGCCGACCTGATCGATTTCGGCGCGGAATCAACGCGGCCGGGTGCCGTTCCGGTGGCGGCGAAGGAACAGATCGAACGGATCGTTCCGGTCATTGAAGCGGTTGCTGCACGCACCCGTGTCCCCGTGTCGATTGATACTTCGGATGCCGACGTGATGCGCGCCGGCGTGGCCGCCGGCGCCGGCATGATCAACGACGTGCGCGCGTTGCGCGGCGAGGGCGCGCTGGAGGTTGCGGCAGAATCCGGTGCAGTCGTTTGCCTCATGCACATGCAGGGCGAGCCACGCAGCATGCAGGAGGCGCCGCAGTACGATGATGTGGTTGGCGAGGTCCATCGCTTTCTGTCGGACCGCGTATTCGCGTGTCAGTTGGCGGGCATCGACAAGAAGCGCATTGTCGTCGATCCCGGCTTCGGTTTCGGCAAGCTTCTGGCACACAATCTCGCGTTGCTGGCGAGCCTTGAGCGTTTTGCCGAGATCGCACCAGTACTGGCCGGTCTTTCGAGAAAGTCCATGATCGGCGAGATCACCGGTCGCAAGCGGGTGGGGGACCGCCTCCCCGGTTCAGTCGCAGCGGCCCTGATCTCCGTTCAGCGCGGTGCATCCATCGTGCGCGTCCATGACGTTGCCGAGACACGTGATGCGCTCGCTGTCTGGCAGGCGATGCCCGAACAGCCAGTACAAAGGGGCGCAGCCAGGACCCCGGCCAGTGTTTGGGACGATGATTGACCCCGGCCGGGTAGCCAACGCCTTGAAATATCACGAGTTCGAACATGGACGTGGGCACCGGCCGCCGGTTTGCGATTTAATGGGGGCTCGGAATTCTCCGATGGGCCGAGGCTTCGCCCATATTGAGCCGAGGACACAGCGATGAAACTGTTCAATCCATTCCTTGCGACGGTACTACTCGTGGTCGGTTCCGCAGGCAACGCCGCGGAGAACTGGCAACCCTACGTGCAGAACAACGGCACCCTGGCCGGCGTACAGCCGATCGACGCCATGATGGTGGTTGATTGCCTGCTTCCCGGTCAGATGCGTCGATCCGGCGCCATGTCCTACATGGGGCCGCGTCTGCCGGTGAAGACGACTGCCCAGCTCTGCGCGATGCGCGGTGGTGAATATGTCGCCTATGACCGCGCGAGCCTCGAGAACAGCCTTGCCGTGTGGATGGAGAAGGCCAAGGGTGGCGATGCGCAGGCACAGTTCTATGTTGGCCAGATTTACGAGAAGGGCATGGATACGGCGCCCGACTACGCGAAAGCGGCCGAGTGGTACAAGAAGGCCGCCGCTTCCGGATCGAACGAAGCCAAGCTGTCGCTGGCTGCGATGATGGAAAGCGGGCATGGCATGCCCGTCGATACCACGGCCGCCGTCAACCTCTACCGCGAAGCCATGGGTATCAAGGGACAGGACCTGATATCGCAAGAGGAGGCCGACGCGAGGGTCGCCGAGGTCGAACGACGCAATGCGCAGTTGCGCAGCGAGCTGGCCATGCAGCGTTCCGAAGCCGATGCGCAGGTGAACCAGCTGCAAGCGCAGGTGGCTGCGCTGAAGAGCGCCAACGCAAGTCAGCAGAGCGACGCGAAAAAGATGGCTGCGCTCGAACGCTCGCTCAAGGAGGCCATGCAGCAGCGCGCCGAAGTGGACAAGAAGCTCGCCGATGCGGAATCGAGCGTGCAGGACGGCACCGAAAATCTGGCCCAGACGCGCAGCGTTCCGGCGCCGCTTGTCTCCGGCACTTCGGCGGCGCCCATCGCCGCCAGGGGCGTCAAGTTCGGCAAGTACCATGCCCTGATCATCGGCGTTCAGAACTACATCAGCTACGACCCGCTGAAAACGCCGATCAGCGATGCCAAGGCTATCGCGAACGTGCTCGAAGACCGCTATGGATTCGAGACCACGACGCTGCTGGATGCGGATTTCTCTTCCATTGTCGGCGGCATTGTCGATCTGTCGACCAAGATTGGCCCTGACGACAACGTACTCATCTACTTTGCCGGGCACGGCATTCTCAATGCGGCGCAGCGCGGATTCTGGTTGCCGCTGGATGCCCAGCAGAGTGAGCGCAGCCCGGCCCTGCCAACCGAAACGCTGGCGGAATTTCTGGCCATGTTCAAGGCACGCAGTGTGCTGGTCATCGCCGATTCGTGCTTTGGCAGCGCATTGTCGGGTTCGGTGGGCAGCTATACCGGCGGCCCGGCCGAGTACAAGGAGGGCATTCCGAGCGGCTACATGAATCGCAAGGCCCGCTATGTGCTTTCATCCGGCGGCCTGAGCCCGGTGCTCGACCAGGCCGGCGACGGTCACTCGGTGTTCGCCTCGGCACTGCTCAAGGTGCTGCGCGAAAACGACCGCATCCTGACTCAGACCGGACTCGAACGCGCCCTGGTCGGCCCGGTACAGGCCAGTTCGAGAAAGATTGGCATCGCCCAGACACCCGACCTCAAGAAGGTCCGTGAGGCCGGTGATGCCGGCGGCGCCTTTTTCCTGGTACCGCGCAGCGTGCCCGACAAGGGCTAGGGGTATATCCTTCAGACCGACCTGAAAAGAGAGTTGGGTCGCACTATTCGACCAGGGAGCCGCTGACGTGCTCGCCCGTGCAAACCGGCCCACCTGGTCCGGATCCTGCGATCCGAGGCCCGGTTCAGATTGACAGAATGGCCCGGTGCCGAGCAGCGCAAGGCGCCGGGGCCAGACACTATTCACGAAAAGTACAGACGGGGAAAATCATGGAATCTGAGCTCAGGAATTTCAGGCCGACGGCATCGCCAGGCGCCAGAGTCGTCGGAGCGCTGACCACGATTGCGCTGCTTGCTTCCACGACCGCTCTCGCGCAGGTGCCGCCAGCGGCCCGGGTCGGCATCAGCATAAACGCGCCCGCCCGGCCCCTGCAGCCCGAGGGCTCCACCCAGCTTGTCGTCCGGGTTGAAAATTCCGGAGCGGGCCAGCCGGTCGGCAGTCGCCTGCTGGTTCCTGTCGCCAACGGATTGTCCACGCAGACCTGGACCTGCGTGGCCCACGCGGGCGCCAGCTGTGCTTCTCCCTCGGGTAGCGGTGCCGTGGACCAGTCGCTGGACGGACTGCAGGCCGGTGGCTGGATCGAGTACATCCTGGCTGCTGACGTCTCGAACAGCGCTCCGGCCTTCGTCACCATCGAGGCCAGCGCAACCGCTGCAGCCTCGAGCGGCTGTGCCGATGGTCAGACCCAGCCTTGCCGGTCGCTGCTGAGTCTGCCGACCGGTCCGAGCCTGTCGCTCGGGGTCGACTCGGAATCGCTGGCCCTTCAGCCTGGCGGTCAGGTCGGCTACACCATCACTGCGCGCAGCGAGGGCAGTCATTCCAGCACCAGTGGAAGCGTGCTGCGCGTACCGGTGCCGAATGGCCTCAGCAACAGCCGCTGGACTTGCAGCTCGAGTGTGGGGGCCTGCGCTGCCTCCAGTGGCAGTGGTCCGATCGCGCAGCTACTCGGCGATTTTTCGGGCGCCGAGGTCAGCTTTCGGGTCAACGCGACAGTTGCTTCTGCGCCTCCGGTCACGATTGTCCAGGCCGCCGCAATTACGCCTCCGTACGGAGGCAGTTGCGCGCGGACCGACACAGCCGTGCCGACGTTCTCCGCTGCACCCTGTGTTGCGCGCAAGTCGCTGGCCACGAGGGCACTGATCTTCGCCAGTCGTACAGCCGACTACAGTATCGATGGTCTGGCTGTCGAGAATCGATTCGTCCTCGAGAACCGCGGTGCCAACGCCAGTGGTAGCCGGATCATGCTCGACATGCCGAGTGGAGTTGCCGGCCTGACCTGGTCCTGCACCGGGTTCGGGGCGACCTGTCCACAAGCCACGGGCAGTGGTCCGATTGACCAGACGATTGCCTCCTGGCCGGCCTCGGGCATCCTGCACTATGACGTTGTTGCACATCGCCAAAGCACTCAGGAGATTCTTTCCGATCGACGCATTTCGATCATCCCTCCAGCGCTCGGACGCTGTGGCGCGGCCGAACTCGCGCCGCCATGTCAGGCAGTGGACAGAGCAAGAGTCGAGAATGGTTACCTGCGACTCTCGCAGGGCGCGGATCGGGTCGGCGCCTCGTCAGGCGATGAACTGAAACTCACGGTCGTTCTCGGGAATGCGTCGAGCGAGTCGACAGCCCGGGATCTCGTGCTGGACATCCCATTGCCCGTCGGTATCGAGGCGATCACGTCCTGGACCTGCGACGCGGCTGGAACGCCCGCGCAGTGCCCGATTGCATCTGGCAGCGGTGCCATTCATCAGCGCATCGCCGATCTGCCGCCCTCTTCGAGCCTGGTCTATTCGCTGCTGGCTCGTGTTGGCCAGTCGCCGCCAGTGACAATCATCAGCGAGGCGCGTGTTGCCGCGCCGGCCGCGGCGAGTCTTGGTTGCTCGGGTGAAAACGGATCGGCGGGGCCGTGCATTGCGACTGCGGAAATATCCAGCGTACCCGTCCTTGCGCTTGCCCAGTCGAAGCTGGCCGGCACCCTGGCCGCGGGCGGTGCTGCCGCCTACTCTCTGGAAATCTTCAATTTCGGCGCGGACGCGTCGAATGTACGCATCGACAATACTCTTCCGCCCGGATTCGCTTCGGCGTCATGGATCTGCACGGGTCTCGGCGTCGGCTGTCCCATGGCAAGTGGCGAAGGCAAGGTCGCTACGACACTCGCACGGATGCCGGCCAATTCCGGCCTGTCGTATCAGGTCGCCGGGCGCTTCTCCAACAGTCCCCCGGACACGGTTTCCAATTTGCTGATGGCAGCACCCACGTCGGCGGGTCGCTGCCACAACAACGCTTCGGCCCCACTTACCGCGATTCCCTGTGTTGACCGAACGGAAACCGGCACGTTGCCGCTGCTCCAGGTTACGCAGACCTCCGTGGAGCACCAGGGCCTGATCGGTGGGGTCGCCAATTTTCTGGTGACTCTCAAGAATCTGGGCAGTCTCGCCAGCGGCGCGCTGCTGGACTTGCCATTGCCAGCGGGCATCCAGCACTTCGATTGGACCTGCACGGGATTCGCCGGCGCAGTCTGCCCAAGAGAATCTGCAAGCGGTTCTCTCGAGGAGGCGATCGGCGCACTGCCGTCCAACGGTTCCTTGAGCTACGCGATCAGAGCCCAGGTCGAGCAGGGAGCAACGGGCAGCATCAACAGCATTGCCACGGTCACGCCACCGGCCGGCGGTCGCTGTGCCGGAGAGGAATGCGCCGCAGTTGCCGCGCTGCCACTCGCAGCCGTACCTGCCGCCCATCTGGACGTCTCGATGAGCTCGACCAGGGCCTGGGCACCGCCGGGTTCGGCGCCTGTCTGGATCATTGACATCCGCAACCTCGGCACGGAAATCGCCACCGCGTTCCATGTGGGCAATCCGATCCCGGCGGTGGGGCTTTCGATCATCGGCTGGACATGTGCCGGCGTCGAATGTCCGGCTGCCGAGGGCGCCGGTCCCATCAGCCAGGTTGTCGGTTCACTGGCTGTCTACGATCCGGCCAGCGATGACGAGCAAGTAGCACCCGGCCGCATCGTATTCACGGTTACAGGCCAGCTCGGCGGGAGTCCCGGGACCGAGGCGAAACTGGCCGCCGTGCTGACCCCGGCGGATGGCGATACCTGCGCACCCGTCAGCTGTCAGGCCGAGTTGCCCTTGCCGACCGATCTGCGCGGCGGAGCCGAGGTGATCATAGATTTGCAGGCCGATACCTTCACGGCAATACCGAACAGCACGATCAACTACACTTTTTCAATCTCCGTCAACAGCGGCCTCGGCCCGATCGACGTGCCGGCCTTCAGCATCGAATCACCGGAGATCGCCACTTCGACCTGGACCTGTCTGGCAACTGGCGGCGCGACATGTCCTTCGCCGAGTGGCTCGGGACCGATAAACGAACTCCTGACGGGGATGCCGGACGCATCGACGGTTACCTACTCGATCGCCGCGCAGACCGGCAGCAACGTGCAACCTTCGGTCGACTACCAGGTAGGAGTGAACATCACTTCACCGCTCTTGTGCTCGCCACTCAGTTGCACGATTCTGCTGTCCATTCCCGGCGAGGACCAGCTCACACTGACCATGGATGCGGATGTTTCCGCGGTACTACCCGGCTCCGCGGTGCAGTACACCTACCGCGTCGAGAACACCGGCGGTGGCGACCAGTTCGGCATCGAGCTGTTTACGCTTGAGCCACCCGAAGTCGTCTCGTCGACGTGGACCTGCGTGGCCACCGGCGGTGCCAACTGCAGCCCGTCTGGCAATGGCCCGGTGACCGACCTGATCAGTTCCATCCCGATCGGCTCGAGCATTACCTACACCATCGACGCCATCTTCGCTTCCACACTGCCTGCTTCCGTCGACTTCCAGGGTGGTGCGACATTCGGCGGCCAGGGGGACAATGTGGCGGCACCCCAGGGCGTGCTCGGTTGCGTGCCGGTCAGTTGCATCGTCACGCTCTCCCTGCCGACCGGTGGCGCGACACCACCGACCATCAGTTTGAGCAAGACAGCCAACCAGACCAGCCTCGAACCCGGGGGGACGGTCAGGTACAACATCGTCGTGGCGAATACAGGCAGTGTCGATGGCGGGAACTTCCAGCTGACCGATGCCATTCCTGCGGGACTGGATTCCTTCTCGTGGACCTGCACTTCGACCGGTCAGGGGGGGTGTTCGAACCCCGGCGGAACCGGAGCCATCGACGAATATGTCGAGTTCCTGCCGGCTGGCGGGTCGCTCAATTTCGTCGTCGATGCGGTCGTTTCGAACAATGCCTCGGGTACGGTCAGAAACCTCGCTTCGCTGGTTCCTTTCGACCCGATCATCTGCGTGCCGGTCAGTTGTTCGGTGGCATCCTCGCTGCCGGTCGGTCAGCCTGCGAGCCTGGATGTCAGCAAGACCGCCATGCCGGCTTCCGGCATTTCCGTCGGAGCCGGCTTGCCGATCAGCTGGACACTGCGTGCGAACAACTCAGGTGGCGCGACGCTCGGCGAAGTCACGCTCGTTGACCGGATTCCGACCAATGTGAGCAATGTCAGCGTAGTGCCCGGTACCGGAGCAAGCTGCAACTCGCTGAACCCGCAACCGGGTGCCAACCTGATATGCACGATCGCCGCAGGGTTCACCGGCGAGCGCACGGTCGATATCAGTGCGACTGTATCGGCCGACGCGACCGGGACCGTGACCAACACGGTCGATGCCAGTGGATCGGATGGACCCGTCTGCAGTTCCTGCACCGTGGTCAATCCAATCGCGACGGGTATCGATGCCGGCATCGCAAATGCCCGACCGTTCTCCGCGGGCGGTCTGTCGGGCACCCTGATCGACATCGTCAACATGGCAGAAGTCACCGCACAGGCCGCCACGGTCATCGTGACGCCGTCGTCATCGCTCAGCTTCCTGGCACCTTTCGCGAGCGGATGCACAGCCTCGGCGGGAACAGGCGACAGTGTCGTGGTCAACTGCCCGAATCCACCGAGCACGCAAGGCGTGCAGTGCTCGGCCAATCTCTGTGGAATCGACAGCCTGCCGCAGAACACGGCGGTGACGCTGTTCGTGGCAACAATCCCCGGTTCATCAGTGACGGTGCGACTCAGCGTGCCGGGTGACGCCGATCAATCCGACAACACCATTGTCCTTCCGATTGGGGGTACGCCATGAGCAATCTTCTCAATCAGCGCGCGCTGTCGCCGTGGAGTCCACGCCTTGGAGGGGTACTGTTGGCCTTCGCGATTGCGATGCCTGCGCAGGCCTGGGCCTACCAGGAGCTGGTTGTCGTTCGAAAATCCGGCCAGACATCCAGCTACGTCACTGCAGCCAAGAACACCGCCGCGGCCGGCGCTGCCTGCAGCGACCAGAGTGTGGCATTTGCGTTCACGGTAGAGCCGAGGGAAGGATCTACCCTGGAGCTCGAGCGTGGTGCGGACAATTCAGCCGATATTGTCCTCGACGTCACCGTGACCTGCTCGACCCTGGAAGGATCGGCGGTTGTTCCATTCGACGCCCAGGGCGGCACGGCGGTCAGCGGCGTCGATTACATCGCGACACCCGGCGTTGCCTTGCTCAATCTGGGCGACGCAGCGGGAGGCGGATCGGCGGCGCCGGTACCTGCAACCGTCCATGTCGAATTGATAGGCAGCGGTCAGACAGAATCCCAGACCCTGACCGTAGTCCGCACCGAAGGATCTTTCCAGGGAATCTTCCCGGACGGCACGCCGATCGTAGGTTCGATCCCGGGTAGTTCCGCTGCGATCGTGAACATCACGATTTCCGGGCAGGTCACGATCGAGGATGGAGAGAATACCTTGCCCCGTTCCGATACGGCGGCTGACCAGGTGGCGGGTCCAACCACCCAGTTCTGCGGTTCCGGTGGGGGTGGCTCGGGCAGTTCCGGATGTTCGGCAACCCAGGCTGCCGCGGATCTTGTGGCAAATCCCGATGCGCCGCTGGAAGTGCGAACGGCGGCCGGAATTGTCCTGCAGAACAACTTGCTTGCGATCGCGCCGGACGAGACTACCTCGATCGCCTTCGTCGCACCGCTCATGGCCAGCGGGCAGTCCAACAATCTGACCGAGCGCCTGGCGCAACTGCGCAGCTCGGATCAGGGCGGCACGATCAACGCTACCGGCCTCACCTTCATGAACAATGGCCTGCCGGTCTCGGTTGGCAATCTCGCCACGCTATTGACCGTGGATGACGAGGAATCGGCCAGGAACGAGGAGCGGCGCACACTGCTCGGTGGCACCCGGCTGGGGCTTTGGCTGAACGGTACGCTGGGGTCCAGTGAAACCGATCGACGCGAAGGCAACTCGGCATTCGATACCGACACGTGGAACCTGACCGGTGGTGTGGACTACCGATTCACCGATCAGTTCTTCGGTGGTGTCGCACTCGGCTACACGAGCCTCGAAGGGGACTACGCATTCAACCAGGGCAGTCTGGATGCGGACGCCACGACGGTCTATCTGTATTCGGGCTATTCGCTGCCGAACGGGCTCAGCTTTGATGGCTCGTTCAGCTACATGCGGACCGACTACAAGCAGAAGCGCGTGATCGAGCTGTACGAATTGAACGCTGCGGGAACCGGATTCCAGTCCCTGGGACGCGATATCGCCAGTGGTGACCAGACGGTGGACCAATACGGCGTCAATTTCGGCGTGACCTACACGATCATGCGAGGAGCATGGACCATTGCACCGCAAGCGCAGTTCTCGTACTTGCGTACCGAATACGATGCATTCCAGGAAACGGGACCGTCGGACTTCAATCTCAGCTACCTCAGCCGCAGCAACAGCGGCCAGATTTTCTCGATAGGCGGCTATTTCGATCGCACCTTCGCGACAAGTGTCGGTGCCTTCAGGCCCTATCTGCGGGCCTTCTACTACGCGGACAACAGCGGGTCGTCCAAGGATCTGCAAGGCTACTTCGTGGAAGCAGGTGCGGATGGAAGCCTGGTGCCGCTTTCCCTTTCGATGCTGGAGCCGGACACTCGCTACGGAACGGCCGAACTGGGACTCGGGTTCAGCCGACCGATCGGCACACGAACGGTTGATTTCAATTTTGGCTATATGCAGACCTTCAGTTTCCAGGACTTCAACCGCTGGCAGGTGCGACTCGACGTAAGGATTCCGTTGTGAGCCCACAAGTCAAATCGGTTGATTCAGCATGAGCAGCGACAAACCGATCAATCCCGAAGATCAGGAGCACCCTGAGGCCTCGAAAGAGGCGCAGGGGCCAGGCCGGGCAAAGCCATCCGGCGCCAGCGGCGACGAGCCAACCCGACTCATGCCGGAAAGAGGGAAGGGGCGCGATGCGGGGCAGGCCGACACTTCCGATGCGCCCACTCGCATTCTCGACCGTGAGGAGCCCAGGACCGTCCTGGTGGATCGCGCAGAGGCCGACAGGCAAGCGGCCGACGCAACCAGAGTTCTTGATTCCACGAAGTCATCCAAATCGGGCTCCAGCGGGGGTGCGGTTCCGGAGACCAATGTCTCCATGCCGCACTTGGCGCCGCCGGCTGCACCAGCGGAGACATCGGTTTCGGTACCGATGTCTCCCGTGGTCCAGGTGCGCGCGCCGCGCACCGGAGATTCGGCATCGCCTTCCTCGGCTCGCACAGCGGGCAGTGCCGCGGATCGCGACGAATTGCCGAAGGCGGGCGACTACATCAAGGATCGCTTCGAGCTGACCGAAGAACTCGGCCGGGGTGGCATGGGTGCCGTGTTCCGAGCGCGAGACGTGCGCAAGATGGAAGCGCTGGATCCGGATCCGTATGTCGCGATCAAGTTCATTTCCGGCAGCCTTATCGGGTTCGAGAGGGCGTTTGTCGCGCTTCAGAGGGAGGCGAAAAACGCCCAGTCACTCAATCATCCGAACATCGTCAAGGTGTTCGACTTCGATCGCGACCAGAATCTGGTCTACCTGACCATGGAAGTGGTCGAAGGCATCGCGCTGCACTCCAGGATGCGGGCGGCTGCGACCAATCCCATGAGTGCGGAAGAGCGCACCCGACTCGTGCATGGAATGCTGGCCGGCATGGCCTACGCCCATTCGCGCGATTTGTCGCATGCGGATCTCAAACCGTCGAACATGATGATCGACAGCGAAGGCACCTTGAAGATTCTCGACTTCGGAATTGCCCGTCGTCGCGAATACGACAAGGTGTTCGATGCTGATGACCTGTTCGCGCTGACTATCGACTACGCCAGTCCGGAAATGCTCAATCGGCAGCGGCCAACGCCGGCTGATGATGTTTACGCGCTGGGTTGCATCATCTACACGATGTACGCTGGCGCCCACCCGTTCAATCACGTACGAGCCGACCTCGCCAGAAGCGAGAAGATGCGGCCGGAGCGGCCGGCAAACATCAGTCGTGTGCAGTGGCAGGCATTGCGCAAGTCGCTGGCGTTCACGCGTGAGGAGCGCTTTGCCGACGCAGCCGAGTTCCAGCGCGCCTTTGAAGCGCCTGACTGGAGAAAGATCGGCGGTGTCGCGGCTGCGGTTCTTGCCGTACTGTTGGTTTTTGGCTGGTTTCTGGCCGATCCCGTGCAGAGCTGGATGACAGTCTCCGGACTGGATACGGAGCAGGCTGCATCCCTTCAGCGCAGCCTGGACGACGGATCCGAGTATCTTGACGCAGGCTATGCCGAGGATGCCGTGTATGCCTATGCCGAAGCGTTGACGTTGAACCCCTACAGTGCGGATGCGCGCAGCGGCGCGCGCAGTGCTCTGGGCAAGTTGCGCTCCCAGATGTCCACAGACCAGTATCGAAAATACCTGGCCTCACAGCAGCAGGAAGAGCGCAATCCGGCCTGGTTGAAAGATCTGGTCGAAGCAGAGCTGGCCTCGATTCCGCAGCCTTGAGCCGGGTTTCGGCATCGCTGGCTGCATATTCACATTGACGCGAACCAGTGGCGACATTACCATTCCGCGCCTCTCCGGTACGTTACCGAGACGGGCTTGCCCGTGGAGTCGAAGTCGGCGGGGTATAGCGCAGTCTGGTAGCGCGCCTGCTTTGGGAGCAGGATGTCGGGGGTTCGAATCCCTCTACCCCGACCAATCCGATTCCTCGCTGCAGGTTCAATAGTGCCAGTCGGATCGGAATGTCAGCTGGCTTCTGGCAAACTGCTGCAATGTCGATTGAAGATGCGCCCGTAGCTCAACCGGATAGAGCATCGGCCTTCTAAGCCGGCGGTTGCAGGTTCGATTCCTGTCGGGCGCGCCAATCCTGTTCCGTGCGCGGAATGGGTCTGGCAGGCATGGCAGCCGCGAAGTCTGGTTGGGTTGTGCGAATTGAGTGACGTGCGCGCGGCCGGTTGGATCGTTGTTTTTTTGAAATAGCTTCAATGGTGGGCGTAGCTCAGCTGGTTAGAGTCCCGGATTGTGATTCCGGATGTCGGGGGTTCGAGTCCCCTCGCTCACCCCATTTCCATCGCGTCGATGGTTTTCGATCGACGTGTGTTTTGCTAAACTTGTTCGTCTGTTTGGGGTCGTTAGCTCAGTTGGTAGAGCAGTTGACTCTTAATCAATAGGTCGAAGGTTCGAATCCTTCACGACCCACCAAACGGACCTTCATGTCCAACTGCGACAGCCGGTCGCATTCTGGCGCGATTCGGTGCCAGTCCGGGTGGATTCAGCGGCTTCCAGCGATGCGAATGTGGCGGAATTGGTAGACGCGCTGGATTTAGGTTCCAGTGGGGCAACCCGTGAGAGTTCGAGTCTCTCCTTTCGCACCAAATCGAAAGAGCCCGATGCCGAATCTTGAGCGGCAACGAGGGAAAGCGAGCCCGCTTTTCCGTCAGGCAATACTAGAGCCCGATGCCGAATCTTGAGCGGCAACGAGGGAAAGCGAGCCCGCTTTTCCGTCAGGCAATACAAGAGCCCGCTGCCGAATCTTGAGCGGCAACGAGGGGAAACTCCTCCCTTCGACAGCGCCAGCGCGGAGAAGCAGGCACACTTCGGAGACTCGTTCGCCGGATCCGCCAAGAATCGTTCCCGCATCACCCAGTCTCCCCAGCCTCCGGAAGGATGCTGTCAGCGCGCAAGGTGGCGCAAAAACCTGTCCAACCCCTGCGAAATCCTGCCCCGATGCTTTATGATAGCCGGCTAGCCACGCCCGGCATCAGCTCGGGCTCTGTCGTTTCAAGGAGCATCCATGCAAGTTTCGGTTGAGAACGTCGGCAAACTTGGACGCAAGCTGACGGTGCGCATTCCTGCCACTCGCCTCGAGGATACGGTCCGCAATCGGGTCCAGGAGATGGGCCGCAACGCCCGGATCAAGGGATTCCGACCCGGCAAAGTGCCGACCAAGGTCATCGAGCAGCGCTTCGGCGCGCAAATCCGCGGCGAAGCCTTGTCCGAGCTGATTGGCTCGACGTTTCAGGAAGCCGTCAATACGGAAAAACTGCGGCCAGCGATGCAGCCCTCGATTGCCACCAGCGGCAGACCCGAAGAGGGTCAGATCGAGTACGTAGCAACATTCGATGTCATGCCGGAAATCGGCCCAATCGACGTCAGCGGTCTTGAAATCGTGCGCCAGACCTCGGTCGTGGCGGATGCAGACATCGATTCGATGATCGAGACCCTACGCATGCAGCGCCGGACCTGGAACCCCGTGGATCGTGCCGCGATCAATGGCGACATGGTGCTGTTCGAATTCAGCGCGCAGGCTGCCGATTTCCGCTATCCGGAGACCGGTACGGACCGGGTCGGAACGATCGTAGGCTCGGACGCGCTGTTCAAGGACCTGGAGGATCGCCTACTCGGCCACGTGGTCGACGATGCCTTCGAGGCAGACCTCGACTTCCCTGCAGACTTCCGCATTGAAGGGCTCGCCGGCAAGTCGGCACGCGCCAGCTTCAAGATCGTGCGCGTACAGGAGCCCGTGCTACCCGATCTTGACGCCGCTTTCCTGGCCACCTTCGGAGTGGTTGACGGTGGCCTCGAGCAGTTTCGTGAGGATGTCCGTGCCAACCTCGAGCGCGAACTTTCGGCAGCGCTTGCTTCGCGCCTGAAGGCGTCGGCCGTCGAGAAACTGATCGATGCCCATGCCGAGCTGGAGATACCGCCGAGTCTGGTCGACAGCGAGGCGCGTGAACTGGCCCGTCAGGCGCAGGGCGACAAGGCCGGCCAGAAGGAGTCGATCTCGCATGAGCCGTACATGGCCTCGGCACGTCGGCGTGTGGCCGGCGGCATGTTGCTGGCAGAGATAGCCCGTCAAAACGAGATCAGGATCGACATGCGCCGCGTTTCCGAGGCGCTGTCGGCCATCGCGTCGACCTATGAGGAGCCGCAGCAGGTGGTTGAACTTTACTCGAAGGATGCCCAGATGATGAGTGGCCTGCAAAGCCGAGTCCTTGAAGATCAGGTCATCGACTGGATTGCGCAGAATGCCAAGGTCAGCGAAAAAAAGCTGAGCTTCAGTGAAGTGATGCGTCCCGTCGCCTGAGCGCCGGGCTCCAAGGAGATCCAGAATGTCCAGTCATGATCCAGTCCGGGGTCTCAACCTCGTTCCGATGGTTGTCGAGCAGACCTCCCGCGGAGAGCGCGCCTACGACATCTACTCGCGCCTGCTCAAGGAGCGGGTCGTGTTTCTGGTCGGGCCCATCGATGACTATGTCGCCAATGTGGTTGTTGCGCAGCTTCTCTTCCTTGAGTCGGAGAATCCGGACAAGGACATCAATCTGTACATCAACAGCCCCGGTGGATCGGTGACCGCCGGTCTGGCTATTTACGACACCATGCGATTCCTCAAGCCCGATGTCAGCACGATGGTCATCGGCCAGGCTGCGAGCATGGGTGCTTTCCTGCTGGCCGCGGGCCACAAGGGCAAGCGTTACGGGCTGCCGAATTCACGGGTGATGATCCATCAGCCCTCCGGTGGCGCCCAGGGCCAGGCCTCGGACATTGAAATCCAGGCCAAGGAAATCCTCTATCTGCGTCGGCGCCTGAACGAGGAGCTGGCCCAGAACACGGGGCAGGACCTGGAACGGATCGAGCGCGACGTCGAGCGCGATCTGTTCTTCAATGCCGTGGACGCCAAGACCTACGGCCTGATCGACGAAGTCCTCGACCGACGCCCGGCCGAGACCGTTCATCCGGTTTGAAACTCCTGAGGGCGAGCTGGCATCCTGCAATCCCCGACCTGGCCTCACTGGCCTGGATTGGCGAAATGCTGTGCTATGCTCGCCCGGCATCAAGCAAAACCACCCGAGGCGACGCATGACTGAAGAGCGACAAGGCCGATCGGGCGACGGCGGGAAGATCCTCTATTGCTCTTTCTGCGGCAAGAGCCAGCATGAGGTCCGCAAGCTCATTGCTGGTCCATCCGTATTCATCTGCGATGAATGCGTCGAGCTGTGCAATGACATCATCCGGGAAGAGCTCGAGGAGAAGGCCGCCTCGGCGCGCAGTCACCTGCCCAAACCCAGGGAAATTCTGGATGTACTGGATCAGTATGTCATTGGTCAGTCGCGCGCCAAGAAGGTTCTGGCCGTCGCGGTCTACAACCATTACAAGCGTCTTGAATCCCGCAGTCGAAACGACGAAGTCGAGCTGGCCAAGTCGAATATCCTGCTGGTCGGTCCGACCGGCTCGGGCAAGACCCTCCTCGCCGAAACCCTCGCACGGCTGCTCAATGTCCCGTTCACGATCGCTGACGCGACGACCCTGACCGAGGCCGGTTACGTCGGTGAGGATGTCGAGAACATCATCCAGAAGCTGCTGCAGAAGTGCGACTATGATGTCGACAAGGCCCAAAGCGGGATCGTCTATATTGACGAAATCGACAAGATCTCACGCAAGAGCGAGAACCCCTCGATCACGCGAGATGTATCGGGTGAAGGTGTGCAGCAGGCCCTGCTCAAGCTCATCGAGGGAACAGTGGCTTCCGTGCCCCCTCAGGGTGGGCGCAAGCATCCGCAGCAGGAATTCCTGCAAGTCGACACCAAGAACGTGCTGTTCATCGTCGGCGGTGCTTTTTCCGGTCTCGAGAAAATCATCCAGCAACGGTCGGAAACGACCGGAATCGGCTTCAAGTCCGAAATTCGCAGCACCGGCAGCAAGGCCGACACCGGCAAGTTGCTCGGTCAGGTGCAGCCGGGCGATCTGATCAAGTTCGGCCTGATTCCGGAATTCGTCGGTCGCTTGCCTGTGGTGGCCACGCTGGAGGAACTGGACGAGGAAGCGCTGGTCAAGATCTTGACCGAACCCAAGAATGCGATCACCAAGCAGTTCAGACGGCTCTTCGACATGGAAGGCGTCGAACTCGAATTCCGTCCCGATGCGCTGGCGGCCGTTGCCAGGAAGGCTCTGGAACGCAAGACCGGCGCGCGCGGTCTGCGCACCATTCTCGAGCAGGTCCTGCTTGACACGATGTTTGACCTTCCCTCGCTCGAGCATGTGAGCAAGGTTGTCATTGACGAAGCCGTGATCAATGGACAGGCCGAACCGTACCTGATCTACCAGGGCAATATGCAGGCGCGCGCCGCGGCTGCCGAATAGGGGCCCTCGAGCGGTGCCGGCAGCGGCTGCTGACCGGTCGGTCCCTTGCAATGCGGCCTGTCGCCCTCACTTGACCTGACGGCAGCGTGGATTCACGCTGCCGTTCGAGTTTGCCTGCCCCCGAAAGCCCGGATCCAAGAGATGGAAAAAACCAGCAAGTCCCCACCAGGCGCCGCGGATGACGTGATCGAACTGCCGATCCTGCCCCTGCGCGACGTTGTCGTCTATCCGCACATGGTCATCCCGCTGTTCGTAGGTCGGGAAAAGTCCGTGAGCGCGCTTGATGCTGCAATGGAAGACGACAAGCAAATACTTCTGGTGGCACAGCGCAGTCCGGATGTTGACGAACCCGAGGCTGGCGACTTGTACTCGATCGGTACGGTTGCATCGGTACTGCAATTGCTGAAGCTGCCCGACGGCACCATCAAGGTGCTTGTCGAAGGCACTTCACGAGCCGAAATTGCGGGCTTCTCCGAGCGCAACGCCCTGCTGACCGGACGCGCCCGCCGGCTTGAGCCGGTCTATACACGAACCGAACGCGAAGTCGAAGTGATTTCGCGTTCCCTGGTTTCCCTGTTCGAGCAGCTGGTGAAGCTGTCGAGGAAGATCCCGCCGGAGTTGATGGCAACCCTGGCGGGTCTGGAAGATCCGTCGCGCCTGGCCGACACGATCGCAGCACATTTGTCTGTCCGGTTGCAGGACAAGCAGCAGATCCTCGAGACACCCGACGTGGCCGACAGACTGGAGCGTCTGATCGCGCTGGTTGATGGCGAGATCGATGTCCAGCAAATCGAGAAGCGCATTCGCGGCCGGGTCAAGTCGCAAATGGAGAAGAGCCAGCGCGAGTATTACCTCAATGAGCAGATGAAGGCGATCCAGAAGGAGCTCGGTGATTCCGAGGATGCGCCCAGCGAACTCGAGGAACTTGCGCGCAAGATCGAAGCCGCAGGGATGCCCAAGGCGACCCTGAAAAAGGCCCGTGCGGAACTGGGCAAGCTCAAGCAGATGTCACCGATGTCTGCCGAAGCGACGGTGGTCCGCAACTACATCGACTGGATGGTTGCCGCACCGTGGAAGAAGCGGACCAAGGTACGCAAGGATCTTCGCCTTGCCCAGGAAGTGCTCGATGCCGATCACTTCGGCCTGGAGAAGGTCAAGGATCGCATTCTCGAATATCTTGCCGTGCAACAGCGCGTGCACAAGATGAAGGGGCCCATCCTCTGTCTGGTGGGACCGCCCGGTGTCGGCAAGACTTCGCTCGGACAATCCATCGCCAAGGCCACCAACCGCAAGTTCGTGCGCATGTCGCTGGGCGGTGTCAGAGACGAGGCCGAGATTCGCGGGCATCGGCGAACCTACATCGGATCGATGCCGGGAAGGATCATCCAGAACATGTCCAAGGCAGGCACGCGAAACCCGCTTTTCGTGCTCGATGAAATCGACAAGATGTCGATGGACTTTCGAGGCGATCCCGCCTCGGCGTTGCTTGAGGTGCTGGATCCCGAACAGAACAATGCATTCAGTGACCACTATCTGGAGGTCGATTTTGACCTCAGCGAGGTCATGTGGATAGCGACTGCCAATTCGTTGAACATTCCCGGACCCTTGCTGGACCGCATGGAAGTCATCCGCATCCCCGGTTATACCGAGGATGAAAAGGTCAACATTGCCGAGCGCTATCTCATTCCGAAGCAGCTCAAGGCGAACGGACTGAAATCCCATGAGCTGGATATCGAGGAAAGTGCGATCCGCGACGTGATCCGCTACTACACGCGTGAATCCGGCGTGCGAAATCTGGAGCGCGAAATTTCCAAGATTTGCCGCAAGGTCGTCAAGGAACTGAGCCTCGCGGAGCCGGCCAGGTCTGCCAAGGGCAAGGCCGTCGCCAAGAAGGCCGTGGCTCGCAAGTCCGTGCCCAAGCGCAAGCAGGTGCGTGTTTCAGGCAAGAATCTTGACCAGTATCTTGGCGTGCAGAAATTCAACTTCGGTCGCGCCGAGCTGCAAAATGAAGTGGGTCTGGTCACCGGCCTGGCCTGGACAGAGGTCGGAGGCGACCTTCTCAGCATCGAGGCGACCACGGTTCCGGGCAAGGGCAAACTTCAGCATACCGGACAACTTGGCGATGTCATGCAGGAATCCATCCAGGCTGCCCTGAGTGTCGTTCGAGCGCGCGTGGACCGGCTTGGCGTTGATCCCGAGTTCCATCAGAAACTCGACGTGCACATTCATGTTCCCGAAGGCGCAACACCCAAGGACGGGCCCAGTGCCGGTGTGGCGATGTGCACGGCCCTGGTATCCGCGCTGACGCGCATACCGGTGCGTTCGGATGTGGCCATGACCGGAGAAATCACCCTGCGTGGCAGGGTATTGCCGATTGGCGGGCTCAAGGAAAAGTTGCTTGCGGCACACCGGGGCGGTGTTGGAACCGTGATTATTCCCGAAGAAAACCGCAAGGATCTCGCAGACATACCGGCCAACGTTACCGAATCGCTGGAGATACGACCGGTCAAATGGATTGACGAGGTACTCGATATTGCACTGGAGCGTCCGCTCACGCCGGGTTCGCGTACCGAACCGCCAGCCGCTGCGGAAATTCCGGCCAAGGGCAAGCGAAGTTCCGCGGAATCTCCGGTTCGTCCGCATTGAGCCAGTGCCGCCGGATCCGGGCGCGAACCCCGTTCACGCCATGGTGACTCGGCCCCGGGATTGACGCATGCACTCTTTTTTGCGTGTGCCTTCGGGTGCTCAGAGTACTTAAAAATCCGCATAAAACCTTGTGTTGCGCGGTATCAGGGGCACTGGTATAAAGGTCAGGCCACGATTCGCCGATACAAAACGTATCCTGCGGATACGCGGGGGAACATGCATTGCGCGGGAGGTCAGCCCACCTCATTCATGCCGCGCGATCAGTTCGAACCAAACACATCCGGGTTGCTGCTCGAAAGGGAGTTGATAATGAACAAAGCTGAATTTATTGGTGCGGTTGCCGACAAGGCCAACATGTCCAAGGCGGACGCCGAGCGCGCTGTCGAGGCGGTTTTTGGCGTCGTCAAGAGTGCCCTCAAGGCAGGTGATAACATTTCTCTGGTTGGCTTCGGCACGTTTACGGTGCGCACGCGTGCCGCTCGTACCGGCCGCAATCCGCGGACCGGCGAAACGATCGAGATCAAGGCGTCCAATGTACCTGCATTCAAGGCAGGCAAGGGGCTCAAGGACGCGATCAACTGAGTCAAGGACAGGGGGTGCTTAGCTCAGCGGTAGAGCGTCGCCCTTACAAGGCGAGGGTCGGGGGTTCGAAACCCTCAGCACCCACCACTCCATGTTCTGAGCGTCCAGTCGGTTACAATACTGGACTGTCTCGCCGGGGGTAGCGGATCAGGATCCGTTCCGTTTGCTACCTCCCATGCAGGGCGCCCGAGTGGCGCCTTTGCTTTTTCATGCGTGGGTCGATAGCTGGCTCCACGTTGTTCATTGTCGACGGCCAGGCCTGCCGGTTGTCGGCTGCAAACCCACAACATTAGGCGGTTGCATGCTTCAGGATCTACGCGCAAAAACATCCGGTCTGATTGCGAAGATCATTCTTGGCGCGATTGTCGTCGCGTTTTCGTTCTTCGGCATTGAGTCCTATTTCATCGGACGGACGGATACCTTTGTAGCCCGAATCGGCGACAAGGAGATCTCGCAGCAGGAATTCCGTACTCGCTTTGACGAGTTCCGGCAGCAGCAATTGCAGCGTACCAACGGAGCCATCGATGCGCGCATTTTTGATCAGCCTGACATCAAGCGCCGTATTCTCGATCAGATGATCGACGAGCAGGTGCTGCTCAATGCCAACGAGAAATACGGCATAGCGATTCCTGCGGACCGCCTGCGCGAGGAAATCTCGAGTATTCCGGCATTCCAGCGCGACGGCGCATTCGATGCAGCCTTGTATCGCGCGCGTCTGTCGGCTCAGGGCATGACGCCCAACGCATTCGCCGAGCGTGTTGCCGAGGAGCTCGCCGCCAGGGAGATTCCGGTGGATGTTGCAAGCAGCGCGTTTGCAACGGACAAGGAGGTCGATGAACTGCTGCGGCTTCGCGGTCAGCTTCGCGATTTCAGCTTCGTGACCCTGACTGCGCCGGAACCTGCATCGACCGAAATCCCGGAACAGGAACTGACGGAATTCTATGAAGCGCACCAGCAGGACTACATGAACCCCGAGTTGGTTGCGCTGGAGTATGTCGAGGTCAATGCGCAGGATCTTGCCGTGCAGCTGGTTGCAGATGAGGCCACGCTCAAGGACAGGTACGAAAAGGAAAAGTTCCGATTCGTGACCACAGAGCAACGCCTCGCTTCGCATATCCTGATCAAGGTGCAAGGGGATGGCGGGCCTGACGAACAGAAAAAGGCGCTTGAAGCCGCAGAGGCCGTTTCTGCCAGAATCAAGGCCGGTGAAGACTTTGCCGAGCTCGCCAAGACCGAATCCGCGGACCTGGGTTCCCGCGCCCTTGGTGGCGACCTTGGCTGGATGGACAAGGGCATGACGGATCCGGCATTCGAGGAGGCGCTATACGCGCTGGAAAAGGGCCAGGTCTCCGATCCGGTTCTTTCTTCCGAGGGCTACCACATTATCGAGGTCCGGGATATTCGCCCGGGAGCGGCGCGCAGCTTCGAAGAAGTCCGCGAGGAACTGGCATCCGAATATGCCGAGTCTGAACGCGAGCGTGCCTACAACGAACTGTCCGGTCGCCTGATCGACCTGAGCTACGAGGATTCGACATCGCTGGCTCCGGCGGCTGCCGAGCTGGGCCTGAAGGTCGAGAAGACCGAGTTGTTCTCGCGCAGCGGCGGATCCGGTCTTGCCGGCAATCCTGAAGTCGTACGCGCCGCATTCTCGGATCCCGTACTGCTGCAGGGAAACAATTCGGATCAGGTTGAACTGGGTCCCAACCACATGGCTGTCGTTCGCGTCAGCGAACACAAGCCTGCAACGCCAAAGCCGATGGCCGAGGTCAAGGATCAGGTCGAACAGCGAGTTATCGCCGAACGCGTCAGCAAGCAAGCTCAGGAGCGTGCGGATGAACTGTTCGCACGCCTTGAAAAGGGCGAGTCCTTGCCCGCCCTGGCGCAGGAATTGACGCTTGAGGTGCAGGATCAGCAGGGTATCGGGCGCAGTGCCGTCAATGTCGACCAGGCACTCGTATCGGCTGCATTCGCGTTGCCCCGGCCAGCGGGCGGCAAGTCCGAGTTCAGTCTTGTCACGCTCGGTGGCGATTCCTTTGCGTTGCTTGAGCTCAAGGGCGTGACCGACGCTGACCCGGCGGCTGCGGATCAGCCCACGCGGGAGGCTGCCAGAAACACGATCAAGCAAGCCAATGCGGACGCGGCCGCCCGGGAATTCGTGGCAGCACTCAGGGCTGGAATGGAAATAGAGATTTCCGAAGAACGCTGGTAGCAGAAAAGGGCCGCGCTGCGGCCCTTTTCGATGATGACGCATGCAACTGGCGAATGCGTCTGGCGAGAGGCCTTATTCGATGCCGGTCATGCCTACCGTGCTGTAGCCGCAGTCGACATACATGATCTCGCCGGTCACGCCTGAAGCAAGGTCCGAGCACAGGAATGCGCCGACATTGCCGACTTCTTCCGGCGTCACGTTGCGGCGCAACGGTGCACTTGCTTCGACGTGATCGAGCATCTTGCGCAAATTGCCAACGCCCGAGGCGGCCAGAGTCTTGATCGGGCCTGCGGAAATCGCATTCACGCGGGTCCCTTCGGGACCGAGGTTGTAGGCGAGATAACGGACGTTGGACTCGAGGCTGGCCTTGGCGAGGCCCATCACGTTGTAGTTGGCCAGTGCCCGCTCGGCGCCAAGATAGCTCAAGGTGAGAATCGATCCATTGCGCCCCTGCATCATCGGCCTGGCGGCCTTGGCCAGCGCGGCGAGACTGTAGCTCGATATGTCGTGCGCAATGGCGAAACTTTCCCGCGTCAGGTTGTCCAGGAAACCGCCTTGCAGCGTTTCGCGAGGAGCGAACCCGACCGAATGCACGAGGATGTCCAGGCCATCCCAGCGTGCACCGAGATCACTGAAAACCTTTTCGATCTGTGCATCGTCAGCGACATCGAGCGACATGACAATGTCCGAGCCGAATGCCTGCGCAGCTTCATCGACGCGGCTCTTCAATTTTTCGCTCTGATACGTAAGGGCGAGTTGCGCGCCTTCCCGGTGCATCGCTTCAGCAATTCCCCAGGCGATTGAACGCTTGCTGGCGATGCCGATGATCAAGGCGCGCTTGCCGTGCAGAAATCCCATGCTTCCTCCAGTACACCGCGATGAATTGTCACGCGAATGTCCGCGTTGCCGCTTCCAGTCATTCGCGATCATTTCGCGCAGTGTAACCGAGTCACTGGCAAATGGACTTCAATACTGTGGCGCACGGACGCGCAACGGCATGTCCAGTTGCAGGATCGAATTCTTGTCGAGATTGTTCCAGCGAAGCAGCTGGGCAAGCTTGACGCCATGGCGACGTGCAATGGCTGACAGGGTGTCGCCTTGCCTGACCACGTATGTCGCGGGATTCCCGTCGACTTCCCTACCCTGGCCGGGAACGAGTAACCGGGTGCCGCTTGCAGCGAGGGAATCCGGGGCAAGGCCGTTGGCAGAAGCCAGGGCCTGGACGCTCAGACCGAAAGAGCCTGCAAGGGAATCCAGTGTTTCCCCCGGCGCCATGCGATGCGAGTGCCAGTCCGCTAGCAGGCTCTTCGGAAGCAGAACAACGTTCCTTTCAAATTCCGTCATTCGCGTAGCGGGTACGAGCAGGCTGCTGACAGGGCCGATTTGCCCGGGGGAAGCCGTATGTGCGGCATTGAACCTGCGCAGTGCATCGAACGACATGCCCAGCAAGTTTGCAGCCACGCGCATGTCGATCGGTGCTTCCGGGGTGAGCTGCACGAGGAAGTCGTCTTCTTCAGGGGCCGGAAGATCTGCGTCGAATTCTTCGGGTTGCTGGACGATACATGCCATTGCGAGCAGACGGCTGAGGTGCTGAAGAGTGGTCTTGCTGAGATTCAGTTGACTGAGCTCCATGGCATCCAGTTCAGCTATCGAGCGGTTGCCGAGTTGCCGCTTGACCCGAAACTCGCCCGCATTGAATGCCATGGTCGCCAGTCGCCAGTCGCCGAACTCGCGGTCGTAGCGTTCGATGAGATCCAGTGCCACCCGGGTCGATTCGATTGCGTCGAGCCTCTGGTCGTAGTCCTTGCCGATATGAAGCCCGCGGGCGGAGGCGGTCCGGCCCATCAATTGCCACATGCCTGCGGGTCCGCGCCCCTTGGCCGGCAGTGGTCGGTAGCCGCTCTCCACATAGGGCAGGAGCGCGAATTCGCCTGGAAGGTTGCGCCTCTCCAGTTCATCGACCACGAGCAACAGAAATGGCATGGCGTTCCGCAGTGAGCGGGTGAAAATGGCGCCCGACCGCGTATACGACCTGGCTTCCTTGAGAACCGCACTGCTGTGGTTGCAGCTGTCGAGCGCGAATCGGCTGCGCAATCGCGGCCAGGGTGAGAGGTCAGCGATAAGCGCTCTTTCGGGAGGGGCAGGCTGCACTTGTACGGCTGTTGCCGGAGGCTCTGCAATCACCTCTGCTTCGGCCTCGACCGGGGGCGGAGCCTGACGATGTTTTGGAGCCGCGCACGCGGCGAGCACAAGGCACAGGATAACCGATGCGTGCAGGCACGCGATCCGGATCCCGGTAAAACTCATGCGCGAAAGGAATCCTTGAGGGCACGCAACGCTGCGAAGCGTGCCACACGATCGCCATGCGTCGACGTTTTCTGGCCAAGCCCCGCTATGACGCTGTCGGCATCGATGCGCAGGAACGGATTGCAGGCCAGTTCCTCCGATAGGAGCGAAGGCACGCTGGATTGTCCCGATGCGCGCAGTCTTCGAACTTGCTCCATTCTGCTCAACAGGGAAGGATTCCCGGGCTCGATGGTGCATGCAAATGCGCAATTGGCTTGCGTGTATTCGTGTCCGCAGCAGACTCGAGTCTCTCCGGGCAGCCTTGCCAGCTTGTCCAGTGAGCTGAGCATCTGCTCAGGCGTGCCTTCGAACAGGCGCCCGCAGCCCACGCTGAAAAGGGTGTCGCCGCTGAACAGCAGGCCATTGCCGTGATAGGCAACATGACTGAGGGTGTGTCCAGGTACGGCAATGACTTCAAATGCGCATGCGGGCGCCTCCATGACGACACGGTCGCCATCGCCAACGCGATGGGTGGCCTGTTCGATGCGGGGATCCGCCGGCGCGTACACGCCTGTCTGGCCCAGCTTCAGCAACTCCGGTACGCCACCGACATGATCGGGGTGGTGGTGGGTAAGAAGAATCGCCCGCAGACGAAGTTTCTCGCGTGCCAGAACTTCGATCACTGGGCCAGCTTCTCCCGGATCCACCACGAGCGCATTGCCCATCGTATCGGCGAGCAGCCAGATGTAGTTGTCATTCAGTGCCGGTATCGGCTGCAGCCGCAAATTGCTCATGGGTGAACTATAGCCGCGGCATGGGTGGGCCGGGCAAGTGCATGTCCAGCAGCATTCGCAATCGAACTGCCCGGATGCCGGTCCCTTCCATCCATCGCGACGCGTTCACTCGGGCATGCTGTCCAGCCGTGCTTCGCGCGCGGAAGTGCGGAACAACCAGTGTCCTGTTCGATTCTCGCACATGCCCGCGATCGCTCCGCGCCAGCCCGGAACGGATGATCCTCTGCGCCCCTGATGTAAACTCCGAGTCCAGGCAAGAACAGCATTTGCAGGACCCCATTCTTCGTGCAGCACGAATCCATGCAGTTTTTCGAACTCGCCCAGATGCGCAGCCTCCTGTCCCAGGAATGGAGCTTCGCGAGCGAGCTGGCCCGCAAGGCCCCATCCGGGTCCGCTGTCTCGCTTGCTCCCTCCGCGATGGCCGAAGAAGCCGGGATTCGCAGCCATCCTTCAATGATTCGCCTGCATTTCGGAGAGGGCTGCCTGCGGGGTGATCTGCGCTGCCAGCCTGACGCCCTGCCGATCGAAAGCGACAGCATCCAGCTGCTGATTGCACGTCACGTGCTTGACCTGCTGGATCCGGACAGCGGGGTTGAGCAGGAACTGGCACGCGTGCTCGCGCCGGGCGGAACCCTTTGCGTTTTCGGCATGAACGCGCTGAGTCCCTGGCGAATCTGGACCGCGCTCGGTGCGCGAGATGCATCTCCAAGGCCTCGAATGCGCAGTCTTGGTCGCGTCCAGCGCGTGTTCACCAGAGCAAGCTTGCGGCCCGTCAAACGCGGATTTCTCGGCGGTGCCTGGCCAGCAGTTGCCGCAGATGCGGCCAATGTCGGATGTGGTGGCCGCCTCGATGGGGCGTGGATTCTGGTGCTGACCAAGCAGCGCTCCGAGGTTCGCGTGATTCCACTGCGGCGACGTGCGAGTGGCATGGCGCTGGGCCGCGGACTGGTCCAGATGCCAAGCCGGCGCGCCTGTCTGTGAGCGCAGTCGAGTTGTTCACCGATGGAGCGTGTCTGGGCAATCCGGGGCCGGGCGGCTGGGCTGCCCTGTTGCGCCATGCCGGGCGCGAACGGGAGTTGCACGGGGGTGCAGCCCACACGACCAACAACCGCATGGAACTGTTTGCCGTGATAGCCGGACTCGAGGCGCTGCGCAAGCCGTGCACGGTGACCCTGACCACTGATTCGCAATATGTGATGCGGGGAATCAGGGAGTGGATGCCTCGCTGGATCGCCAGGGGCTGGCGCACGGTCGGCGGTGACCCGGTCAAGAACCGCGACCTTTGGGAGCGCCTGGTTGAAGCCTTGAAGCCGCACGCGGTCGAATGGCATTGGGTACGCGGGCACGCTGGCCACGCGGAAAACGAGCGCGTCGACCAGCTCGCGCGCCGCGCAGCGGAAGCCGTGCGCGACAGTCAGGAGGAGGCCTTGTGAGACAAGTCGTCCTCGATACGGAAACGACCGGGCTCGAAGTCAAGAAGGGGCATCGGGTCATCGAGATCGGCTGCGTCGAGTTGCTCGAACGAAGACCCAGCGGGCGCACCTTTCACACATTTCTCAATCCAGACCGCGCCATCGACGAGGGCGCGCGTGCGGTCCATGGCATCGACGACGCCTTTCTGCACGACAAGCCGCGTTTCCGCGACATTGCCAACGAATTTCTCGAGTTTGTCGCCGGAGCGGAAATCATTGCCCACAACGCCGGCTTTGACGAGGGTTTTCTCGACGCGGAATTGCGACTCGCCGGGCCGGAGTTCGGCAGACTGGCTGATCGCTCACGCGTGCTTGATTCCCTGCAACTGGCCAGGGAGAGATTTCCCGGTCAGCAAAACAGTCTGAATGCCTTGTGCAAGCGATTGGGCGTCGACAATCGCCATCGGGAATTGCACGGGGCGTTGATCGACGCCCACCTGCTTGCAGATGTCTATCTGGCGATGACGGCGGGGCAGGGTGATCTGGGACTGGCGGTCGAAATGGTCGAGCAGCCGCAACGCGCCGTGACGACGGGCCCTCTGGCGGGCGACGGCCTCTGCGTACTGCGCGCCAACGAGGCGGAACTGTCTGCCCATGCCCGTCGTATCGAGGCCATTGATGCGGCCAGCAAGGGCGCTTGCGTGTGGAAAATTCCGGGGTAGGATTTGCCCGGGCGGGTTGTGCCGGATCCGTCGGAACGAACCCAGGAAGTCCCGTGCAGAAGGGGGGCAATCCAGCAAATCCGCTGGATAACGGGCATCGGATCGGGTGCCGGATGGATGCACCTTCGTGGGAACTGTCGGCGATGTGGTGCATAATCGATGCGGGGATGATGGCCCGATCGTGAGTCCAACCGGATAGCCACGGGGAGAAAAGCTATGAATCGTTGCAGTACTGCCTTGATCGCCATGCTGATGCTGGCGCTGTTTCCGGCTTTCGTGATCGCAGCGCCGTCGGCGGTCAGTGCGATCGAATCCCACAAGCACATGGGCGTGGCCAGTTGCAGCAACAGTGTCTGCCACGGCGCCTCGCAGCCGTTTCGCGATTCGAACGTGCTGCAGAATGAGTTCGCGATCTGGCAGGAATTCGACCCGCATGCCAAGGCCTGGCAGACCCTCGGAAGCGATGCGTCGAAAGCCATCGCCCGCAATCTCGGCATTGGTGACCCGGCTACCGCAAAGGTCTGCATTGATTGCCATGCCGACTCGATTCCAGAGTCCATGCAGGGCGATCGCTTCCAGCTCTCCGATGGCGTCGGTTGCGAATCCTGCCATGGCGGATCCGAGCTCTGGCTGAACGCCCACGCCGATCGCAGCGTCTCGCACGCGGACAACGTCAAGAACGGTCTCTATCCCACCGATCAGCCCATCGCACGCGCACGTCTGTGCCTCTCCTGCCATATGGGCACGCCGGACCGAATGATTACCCACCGCATCATGGGCGCCGGTCATCCAAGACTTTCCTTCGAGCTGGATACGTTTACCTGGCTCAATCCGCACTACAAGATCGGCGAGGCCTGGGTCGCTCGCAAGGGTGAATGGAATGGCGTGCGCGACTGGGCCGTCGGCCAGGGCGTTGCCTCGGAAAACCTGCTCGATATCCTGACCGACCCCAAGGCAGGCTGGAAAGGAATATTCCCGGAGCTGGTGCTGTTCGACTGCCATGCCTGCCACAAGTTGATGTCCGGCAGGAAATGGGGGCCGCGCCAGGGGACCGGTCTGGGGCCGGGCGTGGTTCGCCTGAATGACGCCAATGCCCTGATGTTCCGCCACGTGCTTGCGCCGGTCGACAAGGCTGCGGCGGCACGGATCCTCGAGCAGACGCGGGCCCTGCACAAGGCAACCACGCAGAGCCAGGATGCCACTCTGGCGGCTGCCCGACGCTTGCGTGCAAGCATCACCGAACTGCTGCCGGCCGTGGCCGCGTTCGACTACGGTCCGGATAGCCTTGATGCGATCCTGGCCAGTATCGAAGCGGATGCCAAGCGTGGCGAGTATCGCGACTACGCGTCGGCCGAACAGGTCGCGATGGCGGCACAGTCGGTCGTCGTGGCTTTCGAGAACGATGGTCAGATCAATGCCGACCAGGCTGCCCTGCTGCGCAGTCGACTCGATGACCTGTATGCCACGATCAAGGACGAGAACGCCTGGTCAGTGCAGCGTTTCAACACGGCACTGTCCGCGCTTCGTGCAGCGGCCCCCTGAGCCGCCCGGCACGCAGCTGGCGGCGATTGTTGTTAGGGAGAACCTTCAGAACCGCTGATTCAGGCCTGGCCTGAATCAGCGGTTGCGGACGAGGATGACGGTAACGTTGTCAGATCCGCCGCCGTCCAGCGCGGCAAGGATCAACTGGTCGACGCATTCCTGGGCCGAGAGTTCCTGGCGGGCCATCAACGCCGCGATTTCGGCGTCGCCCACTTCTTCCGTCAGGCCGTCGCTGCAGAGCAGGATCTGCATGCCGGCATTGAACTCGCCGCGCACCAGTTCCACGCGCAGGGATTGCGGGTCGGTCACTCCGAGTGCCTGGGTTACGACGTTGCGATGCGGGTGGTTGCGAGCCTGCTCGATGGTTATCGCCCCCTGGTCGATCAACTCCTGGACGTAGGAGTGATCCTGGGAAATCTGCTTGAGCGCGCCGTTCCAGAGATAGATGCGGCTGTCGCCGACCCATGCGATTTCGAACTCGTTGTCGCCGACAAGGCGCATTGCCGCGATGGTTGTTCCCATCGGCAAGGCTTCGCTGCGACGATTCGAGTGCCGGATGATCTCCTCGTCGGCAAGCTGTACTGCGCGAACCAGGGGCGTGCCCTTGTTGATTTCGGCGATCAGGGTATCGCGCGCAATCGCGCTGGCGACCTCCCCATGCTCATGTCCGCCCATGCCGTCGGCAACCAGCCATACGCCCATGTCGGCATCGGCATAGTAGGTATCTTCGTTGTGCTCGCGGCGCAAGCCGACGTGCGAACTGTGGCCGAATTCGATCATGCGCGGTCGACGAGCCTGTCTGGATGGTCCCTTTGGATTTTCACCTGTGCAACCTTCCCCTGTTGAGGTTGTCGTTTGACAGGCATGATGCCGCGCCGGTCATGCCGGGCGCAAGCTTGGGAATCCACAGATTTGGTGCCGAAGGCGAGAATCGAACTCGCACTCTGTCGCCAGAACCGGATTTTGAGTCCGGCGCGTCTACCAGTTCCGCCACTTCGGCGCGGGGGCGCGGAGTATACGACAGAACGACACCCCGGATTCAAGTGTGCTGCCTCAATGCGTTCTGTCCAGGGAAAGCTTGCGCTGATCGCGATCGTACCAGTTGTCCCTGACCTGACGAAATACCGAACAGGAAGTCATCGAGCCGCGATAGATGTGCAGGGACACGGCGACCGCGTCGTCGCTTGGATTGCGGATCGTGTGGTATTCATGTGGCGGAATCAGGCTGCCGGCGGATCCCGGCCCGGCCAGCATGGTGCCTCTGGACTCGAATCGATACAGATCGTTGTCGCGTTCGACGAGCTCGTAGGGAGTGACCTCGATCTGGCCGTGCCAGACGCCTTCGACGCACCACATGCCCGAATGGTCGTGAATCGAGGTGCCCTGTCCGGGGCCCCACGTCATTGCGATGACGGAATAGCCGAGGTCCTCGCTGCTGTAGATCTCGCGGCGTGCGTAGTGATCGGCTTCCGCTTCGTACACGCATTTCGGCAGACTGACGGAATCGTCATGCATGAGCCGGCACAGCGTCTGCCGCAGCGCATCGGTGATGGCTGTCGTGCAGTCCTTGCGAATGGCGTTGTCGAGCGCATCGACGAGCCTGCGCGAACCGGGGAAATCAAGTGCAAGCATGGTCCAGCATTCTCCTCACGAGTTTCGACAGCCGGCTTTTCCCGCAAGCCAGCCACCTTCGGTCCGCCGATTCTACAGCGATGCCATGAACGGCGCGATTTTCCCGCCAAAACCGTCGATGTCGACGAGGAAGGCATCGTGTCCCTGCGGGCTGTCCAGGGCAACGAACTCGACATCTGCGCCACCGGCGCGCAAGCCTTCGGCAATTTCCTCCTGTTGCGAGAGGGGAAACAGGATGTCGGTGCTGACACCGATGACAAGGGCGCGTTCCAGTCTGATATTGGCCAGAGCGGATCGTGCATTGCCCTGTCCGTGCTCGCTGATGTCGAACCAGTCGCTGGCCCGTGACAGATACAGGTAGCAGTTCGGATCGAAGCTGCGCACGAATCGGCGAGCATGCGCGGCCAGATACGACTCGACCTGGAACTCGACGGCGAAGGGTTCGTCCTCGCGCTCATCGGAGTCGAGCCGAATTCGCGCGAATCGGCCTACCCATTCCATTGCCGAGCGATAGGTGATCACGCCCAGCTTGCGCGCAATGCTCATGCCGGTTTCCGGGTAGTTTTCGTCGTCGTAGTTGCCCAGGTTCCAATGCGGATCGAGCCGTATCGCTTCGCGCTGCAAGGAACGGATGGCGATCGCGAACGGTTGCGCCTGTGGAGCGGTCGAGATACTCACATGAGCTCGGACGCTGCCCGGATGCAGCGACAGATAGGCGAGTGCGGTCATGCCACCCATGGAGTTCCCGATCAGACAGGCCAGTCGTTCGATGCCGAGGCCACGCACGAGTTCATGGGCCGCGATGGCCGCGTCCTCAAGGCTGAGTTTGGGAAAGTCGATGCGGTAGGTGGCCCCTGTTTCCGGATTGACCGATGCCGGTCCCGTGGATCCCTTGCAGCTCCCCAGCGTATTCACGCAGATGACATGCCAGCGCCTCGTGTCGATGGGTTTCCCGGGTCCGAGCATCTCCTCCCACCAGCCTGGCGTCTGATCCTCGGCGCTGGATGCTGCATGAGCGCTCGGCGACAACCCGGTAAGGATCAGCACCGCATTGTCGCGCTGCGCCGACAGGGTTCCCCAGGTCTCGTAGGCCAGTTGTGCACCTTGCAGTACTCCACCGCGCTTCATCGTGAAGTCTGGACTGAGTTTGAAGTATTGGCGCGCGTCGGACATGTCGATTCAGGGGCTGCGGAGTTCCCGGATCAGGGAACGATGCTGTTGATGACCAGGTCGATCGGTGCCTTGCGATTGACGTCGATGCTCTCGGACAGTACCTGCAAGTCACCGCTTTGCGCGATGGCATTGCCGCTGGCGGAAATTCTGGCCCCGATGATGACTTTTGGAAACATGGACAGCTTCATGGAGGGCAGCATGCCCATGGAATCGTCCAGGGTCACGGTCGCTGGCAGGCTGCTGGCCGAAAGACGCTGGATCGCTAGTGGCATTGGCGGTCCGCTTTCCGCCCGTGCAAACACGAACAGGGTCGCGCCGGGCTCGAGCCTGTCCTTCAGCTTCTCGTCCAGACTGACCTCGACGGTGAGCAGCGGGCCGTCACCCGTTGCAGGCGCCGTCGGCTCGGGAGCGTCGGTGACCGCATTGGCAGGCGAGGAATCCAGGCCTTCCGCTGCAGGAATTGCACCGCCCAGTTGCTGTGCTTCGGCGATCTGCGCACGCACACTGCGGGCAATGTCGCTTTCCGGAGGCAAGGCCGGCAGCAGGCGATTCCAGGCCCGGATCGCGGCATCATAGTCGGCTGCCTGGTAGTCACTGATGCCGATCAGCCAGAGTGCGCGCTGGTGGTCCGGGTCGGCTTCGAGTACGCCTTCGATGAGCTGCCGGGATTGCCCCGCGATGCGTCGTCCTTCGCCGGACAAGGCCAGGGCCTGTGCATATTCGACGGTCAGGTCGGGATTGTCCGGCTCGAGGTCGAATGCTTTTTTCAGCGCATCGCGTGATTCGGCAAACTTGCCCATGGCCTGGTAAGCCCGGCCGAGCAATGCCCAGCCTTCGGCGTTGTCGGGATTGGCTTCCAGTTTTGCCACGAGCCCGGCAATGGCCTGGTCCATTTCGATGCCCTGGGTGGCCGCGGCGTTTGCCATGCCAGCCGGCGCGGCACTGCTGCCCGGCGCGAGGTTGGCCGGGTCCAGTGCGGCGGACTCGCCATTGAACTGGTAGAGAAGGATGGCGGCCGCCGGCAGCAACAGGGCGACCAGCAGCGAGGCAAGCTTCGCCGGACGTCGATTCAACACTGGGGCCGAAGACGTGCCGCCAGTCGCCAGTCCGGCAAGCTTGGCCTTGTACTCCTCGTCGCTGATCACGCCGGCGGCGAGGGCCTCCCTGAGCGCCTTGAGCCGTCTTGGGTCGCTGCCGCCGCTCGAGTCCTGTTGTCCGCGATGCCGCAGCAGAGGCATCAGGCAGAAGGCAAGCGCAACGACGAGCATCGCCGCTGCCAGAATCACGAATAGCGCCATCACCAGTCATCCTCGGGGGTCGTTCCTGCCTGAACCTGTGCCGGTGCCGAAGCGCGGCGTCTGACAATCAGCACGACTGCAGCCAGTCCGCCCAGAAACACGATCAGGGGGCCAAACCAGAGCAGGAAGGTGCCGCCGCGCAAAGGCGGGTTGTAGAGGACGAAATCACTGTATCGCGCGGTCAGGTACTGCTTGATCTCGTCGTCGCTCTTGCCCTGGCGCATTTGATCGAAGACTTCCTGGCGCAGATCCCGGGCAAGATCGGCGCTGGAATCGGCCAGGCTTTCATTCTGACAGACCAGGCAGCGCAACTGTCGCGCAAGATTCTGGAATCGCTGTTCCTCCGCACGATTCTCGAATGGAAGCGCGTCAATCGCGAAGGCGGCGTTTGACAGCAGCAGGGTCAAGCCGAACGCGAGCATGCAGACGTGACGTTTCCATGCACATGCAGTCATTGGCCATTCCCCTTCATTGCTTCCAGCCTCGGTCTGATTTCGAACGCGAGGATTTCCGGAGTGATCGCGCCGATGCGCTTGTATCGAATCACGCCGGTGGCATCGACCAGGAAGGATTCGGGAGCGCCGTATACACCGAAATCGATTGCCACACGTCCGTCCCGATCCGCGACGATCACGCTGTAAGGATTGCCGAAGCGCGCCAGCCAGCGCTTTGCGTCATCGGCTTCGTCCTTGTAGTTGAATCCGACGATGGGAATGCCCAGTCGCCTGGCTTCCTGCATCAGCAGGGGATGCTCGTCGAGACAGGCAAAACACCAGCTCGCGAACACATTGAGCAGATAGGGCTGGCCAAGCAGATCCTTGCCGGTCAAGCGCTTGTCGGGCTCCATCAGCAGTGGCAGATCGAAGGCCGGAGCCGGTTTGTCGATCAGTGGCGATGGCACCTCGTTCATGCGGTTGCTGCGCATCCATGAAATGCCTGCGGCAAGCAGGACCACGAGCAGGGCAAAACCGGCCAGCGGAAGGAATCGCGTATTCATGCACCGGCCTCGACAGAATCGCCCGGTGCCTGCTTCGATGACGGGGCAGGCGCCGGCCCCGGCTTGTCGGCCTTGACCAGCACCCGGAAGCGACGATCGGTGGCGGCCACGAAACCGCCCAGCATCATCAGGATGGCGCCGAGCCAGATCCAGCGAATGAAGGGCTTCAGATAGACGCGAACGGACCAGGCGCCACTCTCGCCCAGCGGTTCACCCAGGGCCACGTAGAGATCGCGGGTAAAGCCGGGATCGATGTCCGATTCGGTCTGGATTTGCGTGGTTTTCGTGTACTGACGTTTCTGCGGATGCAGCACCGCGACTGTCGAGCCTGCGCGGGTAATCGTGATCGTGCCCTGATCAGCCACGAAATTCGGCCCATTGACGCGCTCTACACCGTCGAAGCGGAATGTGTAGTCGCCGAGGACGGCCGTCTCACCCTGGTCCAGTCGCACGTCTTTCTCGATGCTGGTGCCTTCCGTGATGAGCACGCCGGCGAGAAAGACCGCGAAGCCGAAATGGGCGAAGACCATGCCCAGCATTTCCGGATTGAAGCGACGCCCCTTTGGCGCGTTACGCCAGCGCATCAGCGCAAAGGCAAGTATGCCGAGACCGACCCAGAAGGATGCGGAGACGCCAATGAAGGCCTTGATGGATAGCCGGTCGGTCAAGAGCCAGGTCAGTGCGCACGCAACAACGGCAAGTGCAAGGGGTGCGCGCAGGCTGCGTGCGGAATTTCCGAGGTCGCCGCGACTCCATTTCAGCAATGGACCGAATGGAATCAGCAGGACGACCGGCGCCATGAGCAGCACGAACATGAAGCCGAAATAGGGTGGCCCAACCGATATCCGGCCCAGGTCGAAGGCCTCGCCGATCAGCGGGTACAAGGTGCCAAGCAGGACCATGGCAGCCGCGCAGGTGAACAGCAGGTTGTTGGCCAGCAGCAAGGTCTCGCGCGAAACCGCTGCGAACGGTTCGCCACCCGAGACTTTGGGTGCGCGCAATGCGTATATCAGCAGGGAACTGCCGACCGTGGCAGCAAGGAACGCAAGAATGAACAGGCCGCGTTCGGGATCGCTGGCGAACGAGTGTACCGAGGTCAGTACGCCGGAGCGGACCAGGAATGTTCCGAGCAGGGAAAGCGAAAACGCGAAGATGGCCAGCAACAATGTCCAGGCGCGGAAGCTCCCGCGCTTCTCGGTGACCGCCTGAGAATGAATCAGTGCAGTACCGACCAGCCATGGCATGAACGACGCGTTTTCGACCGGATCCCAGAACCACCAGCCACCCCATCCCAGTTCGTAGTAGGCCCACCAGCTACCGAGCGCGATGCCCAGCGTCAATACGCCCCAGGCAGCGTTGGTCCAGGGCCTCGACCAGCGCACCCATTGCTGGTCCAGTTTTCCACCGAGCAGAGCCGCGATGGCGAAGGCAAACGCAACCGAAAAGCCGACGTAGCCCATGTAGAGCATCGGTGGATGGACAATCAGGCCAAAATCCTGAAGTACGGGATTGAGATCATTGCCATCGACCAGCGCGGGCAGATGGCGCGCAAACGGATTGGAAGTGAGCACGGTGAACAGCAGGAATCCCAGGCTGACGAATCCGAGTACGCCCATGACGCGTGCCATGAAGTCCTCGGGCAAGCGGCGACTGGTGACCGCAACGGCCATGGTCCACAGATTGAGGATAAGGATCCACAGCAGCAAGGAACCCTCGTGGGCGCCCCATACGGCGGAAAACCGGTAGTACCACGGCAGTTGCAGGTTCGAGTTCTGTGCCACGTAGGCGACCGAGAAATCCTGGGTCAGAAACGCGTAGGTCAGTACCGCAAACGCAATGACAACAAAGACAAACTGCCCGGTCGCGGTCGGACGCGCCACTGCCATCAGGGCCCGGTTGCCGAGATGCGCACCCAGAAGCGGCAGGATGAACTGCACCGCGCTGAGCAGCAGGGCCAGGATAAGAGCGAATTGTCCGAGTTCTGGGAGCATTGCGGGGCCTGGACTGAGGTGGACGGTGGTCACTTCCCCCCGATGCGCCGAGGGGGGGGAGAATCAGGGTGTCGGTTTATCGGCCGACTCGGGAACGTCGTGCTTGCGATGCGCATTTTCCATGGCTTCGGCCACATCGCGCGGAATGTAGTTCTCATCGTGCTTGGCCAGGACCTCGCTGGCAACGAAGGTGTCGCCCTGCATCGATCCGGTTGCAATGACGGACTGCCTTTCACGAAACAGATCCGGCAGGATGCCCTCATATTCGACGCGCATGTCGCCATCACCATCGGTGACGACAAATGCAACCGTCAGCGATTGCCCGCGCTCGACGGAGTTTTCCTTGACCATGCCGCCAATGCGGATTCGTGCATTCGCAGGCACCTTGCCGGCGAGGATCTCGCTCGGCGTGTACAGGTAGGTCATGTTCTGCTGCAGGGCGAAAACGGTCAGCACGGTCGCAATGCCGACCGCGAGCAGGATCAGGGCAACCAGGATCAACCTGCGTTTGCGGGTGGGGGTCATGGCGCTTTCTCCTGGCGATTCTTCTGGCGTCGGTAACGCCCCTGCAGATGGGCGATGGTCTTGCGGTAGCGAAGCCGCGGCGCAACGTAGTCGATCAGAAGGGCGAAAACGAAGATCGCAAACGAAGACCACACATAGGCGCCATAGCCGCCCATCGCGAAAATCTCATTCATGGCCGGCTCCGGTCTTCATGGCGATCTCGCGCGCCCAATCCTTGCCGGCTTCGAGTTCGAGCGTGCTCGATCGTGCACGCGCCAGAACACTGGCGAAGAACCACAGATGCGCGGCGAGGGCCATCAAGAGCAGCGGCCAGAGCATGCTCGAATCGATTCGTGACGGGCCGAGCAGGCGCACGGTAGATCCCTGGTGCAGGGTGTTCCACCAGCTCACCGAGAAGTGCACGATCGGCACATTGACGATACCGACAAGTGCAAGGAACCCCGCAGCTCTTGCTGCCTGCCGGCGGTCTTCGATCGCGTTGTAGAGGCCGATCACTCCGAGGAAGAGAAAGAGCAGGACGAGCTCCGAAGTCAGGCGCGCATCCCAGGTCCACCAGGTGCCCCACATGGGCTTGCCCCAGATCGACCCGGTTGCCAGCGTGATGGCCGTGAATATCGCGCCGATCGGGGCGCTCGCCATGGCCAGGACTTCGGAAATCTTGATTCGCCAGACCAGCGCGATGAAGGCATTGACGGCCATGAAAACGTAGGCGAACAGACTCATCCACGCGCACGGAACATGGACGAAGATGATCCGGTAGGCGTCGCTCTGCTGGTAATCCGCCGGGGCCACGAAGAGTCCGCCATACATGGCGAGCAAGCCGCCAAGCACCGCCAGCCCGTAAAGCCACGGCATGAGCAGCCCGGCGAGGCGATGGAAGATCGGTGGAGATCCGAATTTGTGAAACCAGAGCGTCAGCGTGTTCATCAGGAAATCGAGATCCGCAGGGCGGCAGCACAGGCCAGCGGTGCGAGCACCATGGACAGCACCAGGGCTGCGCCCAACCACAGAAGTGGAGCCAGATATGGCAGGCCAGCCTGCGCTGCGTCGCACGCGCCAGCCGCGAAAATCAGCACTGGCACATACAGCGGCAGGACGAGCAGAGCCAGAAGCATACCAGAGCGCCGCATGCCTACCGTGAGCGCCACGCAGACCGCGCCAAGCAAGCTCAACAGCGGCGTGGCCAGGGCCAGTGAAGTGATCAGCACAGGCAATACCTGAGGCGGCAGGAACAGCATCTCCGCGAGCAGCGGGGCGACCAGGATCAGGGGCAGGGCGGTCGTCAGCCAGTGCACGAAGATCTTGCTGGCCAGCAGCAAGGGAAGAGGATGCGGGGACAGGACAATCTGCTCGAGCGTGCCGTCTTCCTGGTCGCCCCGGAACAGGCCATCGAGGGCGAGCAGTCCGGCCAGCAGGATGGCGACGAACACGATCCCGGCCGCAATGCGGGCGAGCTGATTCGGCTCCGGCCCCAGGGCCAGCGGGAACATCACCACAACAATCAGAGCGAACAGGGTGGGATTCAGGGCATCGCCGCGTCGCCGCCAGGTCAGCAGCAGGTCGCGCCGGATCAGGGCCCGGCAGGCAGAGCCCGTCGTTCCGTATCTCATGCGGGCGGCCTCAGTGGCAGTCGCCGCGGTGTTCCGGAGGTGAACGCATAAGCCCCGTGTGAAGTCACCAGGGCCGCGCCGCCGCGCCTTGCCTGCGCGTCGAGCAGCCGGTTGACCAGGTCGATGCCCTCCCTGTCGAGATTCGCGTAGGGCTCATCCAGCAACCACAAGGCAGCCGGTACCAGCAGAAGCCGGGCCAGACCCACGCGCTTTTTCTGCCCCGCCGAAAGCATCCTCGTAGGCACATCCTCATAGCCTTCGAGACCGACACTGCTCAAGGCGAGGCGCGTTGTAATGCCGCCACGCAGGCCGAACACGCCAATCGCAAAATCGAGATTTTCCAATGGACTGAGATCGGATTTCAGCCCGGGCAGATGACCGAGCAGTGCGACCTGGTGCGAAAGACGAGCCAGGGTCAGGGCTTCGCCATTCAGTCGAATCGAGCCCATGCTCGGATCAAGCAGACCCGACAGAACCTTGAGCAGGGTCGTCTTGCCCGAGCCATTGTCGCCTTCCACCAGGACGACTTCGCCCGCGCGCAGGCTGAAATCCAGCGGTCCGAATATCGGCTCGTCATTGCGCGTGTAAGCCAGTCCTCTGGCCTCCAGCAACGGGATCGAATTGTCGGTCTCGGCTTTGGTCATTATTGGCCAGGGGTATCCGGCGCGCATCAGCCTGATGGCCAATGCGGGTCCGATCGGAACGCGAATTGTAATGGACATTGCCGGTCAGGGCGGCCTTGTGCGACAACAGCTTCCGATGTCCGGCATGACTGGCCAGCCGGATTTCCCGAGGCGGTTCTCGCCGATTGCGACCGAGGTCTGCGATGATCGGGACCCTAGATCAACTTCCGAGTGGACCCTGTGGCCGACTTTTCAACCGCGCCAATGATGCTGGCCCTTGCTGCGGGCCTGATCGTCGGCGCTGCCATCGTGGCCCTGCTGTCCCGCCGCTGGGTACGCAAGGCCGCCGAAGAAGCCAGCCTGCGCCGAGAACCGGAAATTTCCTCGCTTCGCGAACAGCGCGATGCCAGTGAGCGTCAGGTCGTCGATCTGCACCGGCAGATGGAGCGCGCCCAGCAGGAACGAAGCACGCTGCAGCTGCGGCTCAGTGAGGTCGGCGAGCAAGCCGCCGAGCGGCGCTCCGAGGTTGAACTTCAATCGCGTCAGCTTGGCGAGCTTCAGGCGCGTCTCGATTCGACCATGAGCCAGCTGCTGGCGATGAGCAGCGAGCACTCCGCGCTCAAGGCGAGCTCGCGCGAACAGGCCGAATCGGCCAGGGAGAAGCTGGCCCTGCTCGACCAGGCGGAGCAGCGTCTGCGCGAGTCGTTCCAGAATCTGGCCAATCAGATCCTCGACGCCAAGGCCGAGCGTTTCAAGGAGCAGAACGCCGAACATCTTGGCGGTTTGCTCGATCCGCTCAAGATCCAGCTCAAGGAGTTTCGCGAAGCGGTCACCCAGACCCATGCCAATGAACAGCGCGAGCGCGGCATGCTGGTGCAGGAAATCCGCTCCCTCAAGGACCTGAACCAGCAGATCAGCCAGGACGCAGTCAACCTGACCCGGGCGCTCAAGGGCGACACGCGTGCGCAGGGCGCCTGGGGCGAGATGGTTCTGGAGCGTGTTCTGGAGGCTTCCGGCCTGCAGGCCGGGCGCGAGTACGACACCCAGGGGAGTTTCGAAGGTGCCGACGGCACGCGCCAGCGCCCCGATGTCATCGTGCACCTGCCCGAGGAAAAGGACGTCATCATCGACGCCAAGGTCTCGCTGGTGGCCTGGGAGCGCTCGGTTGCCGTTGATGATGAAGCCGAACGCCAGGCAGCGCTTCGCGATCACCTGATTTCAGTACGCCGTCATATCGACGGCCTTGCCGGCAGGAACTACAGCGACATTCCAGGCATGCGCACGCTCGACTTCGTGCTCCTTTTCGTTCCGGTCGAAGCAGCCTTCATCGAAGCCGTGCGTGCCGACGGCGGCCTCTACAGCTACGCACTGGAGCGCAAGATTTCGCTGGTCAGTCCAAGCACCCTGCTGGCGACCCTGCGCACCGTCGCCTATCTGTGGAGGATCGAGAGTCGCAACAACAATGCAATCGAGATCGCTCGGCGCGCGGCCAACCTGCATGACAACTTCGTCACCCTCGTCAATGAACTCGAGGTACTGGGTTCGCAACTGGACAAGGCGCAGGGTGCGCATGCCAGCGTGGTCAGGCGTCTGACCGAAGGCGGCAAGGGCAGCGTGATCCTGCAGGTGAAAAGCCTCGCCGACATGGGCGCACCGGCCAAGAAATCCCTGCCATCGCGTCTCATCGAATCGGCGGGATTCGACGAGGACGATTCGGCTGAAGGCGAGCCGATCGATGATCAGCAGCACTGAGCCACTCGATGGGAATTGAAGGGGCTGCCACGCGCGAACACGCAGGCAGCGGCCCTTCAGCGCTGCTGGCGCATCGCGTTCAGATCCTCGAGAAACTGTTCGCTGTCCCGCGGCGAGATCATCAATGACTTGCCGTTGCCGTATTCGATCCTGAGCCGGTCCAGCGACAGTGCAGGACTGGACAGAGGATTGCGCGTGGGCTCGACCTGCCGGATCTCCCTGACTGGAATCGACCAGCGGAATGGTCCGCAGCGGATCTTGAGGTGCTCCCGATCAAGCACGTAGTCGGTGCCAAGCAGCAACCAGGCAGGAAGCAGCACTCCCAGCACTACGTTGAGGACGACGATCCAGGGTGACAGTCGGCCATCGACGGCGCCAGCGACGATCACGCCAGCGATGCTGAGCGCCATCGCGGAAACAAGGATCACCAGCAGCCAGGTATCAATCTTTGAACGATAGCGTCTGGCCATTGCCGTCTCCGCGGGTCGTGATCAGTCCGTCACTTCGCCTGGTTTTCGGCGGCCAATTTGCTATGCCGGAAACCGTAGAGAAAATAGATCGCGAATCCGAACAGCGTCCATCCGACCATCAGCAGCCAGTTGTGCAGGTTCATGCTCGAAAGCAGGATCACGCAACTGGCGACACCGGCCAGACAGATCAGCGGTGCGAACGGAATGCGGAACGGGCGCGGTAAATCGGGTTGCGTGCGACGCAAGATCATTACACCCGCACAGACCGCAGCAAATGCAATCAGGGTTCCCATCGAAGTCAGGTCACCGAGCACATCGAGCGGAAACACGGCCGCCAGGAAGGCGATGCTGACGCCCGTGATCACGGTGTTGATGTGCGGCGTGCGGTAGTTCGGATGAATCTTCGTGAATACCGGCGGCAGCAGGCCATCCCGGCCCATGATCATGAAGATGCGCGGTTGAGCGATGACCATGACCAGAACCACGGAGGCAAGGCCAAGGATCGCGCCGATCTCAACCAGCACGCGCAGACTGCTCAGCTCCGGATGACTGGCGACGGCAGTGACCACAGGCTCATCCGTACCGAGCAGGTGGAAGGGGGTGAGGCCGGTCATGACCAGGGCCATGCCGATATACAACACGGTGCAGATCGCAAGTGAAGCGAGCATGCCGATCGGCATGTCGCGCTTGGGATTGTGCGATTCCTGGGCCGCCACCGAGACCGCTTCGAAACCGATATAGGCAAAGAACACCATCGAGGCGCCGCGCAGCACGCCTTCCCAGCCATATTTGCCGGGAGCGACATTTTCGGGAATGAAGGGGTGCCAGTTTGAGGTATCTACGTAGAAGCCTCCCCAGACGATGACCAGCACGATCAGGGCCACCTTGAGAATGACCATGGCCATGTTGACGCCGGACGACTTGCGGATTCCGACGTAGCACAGCCAGGTCAGCAGCAGGACCAGAATGGCTGCAGGAATATTCGCGATCGCGCCGGTCGGATTCAGCTTGTCGTCCAGCGGCGCGCTTGCCAATGCCGCTGGTACGTATATGTCGAAGTGGCTCAGGAAGCTCAGAAAGTAGCCGGTCCAGCTGACCGCAACCGCCGAAGCAGACACGCCATATTCGAGCACCAGCATCCAGCCAATGAACCATGCGGCCATTTCACCGAGAGTCGCGTAGGCGTAGGAATAGGCGCTTCCCGAAACCGGCACCATCGCCGCGAATTCGGCGTAGGCCAGGGCGCAAAACGTGCAGCAGATTGCCGCGAAGATGAAGGACAGGATGATCGCCGGCCCGGCATGTTCAGCCGCCGCGACGCCCGTGATGACGAAGATGCCGCCACCAATGACTGCTCCGATACCGAGTGCGGTCAGTCCCCAGGGGCCCAGTGTCTTTACCAGGCTCAGGCCTTCCGCATCGGTGTGCGCCGCATGCGGATGCTTTGTGGCGAGGAGTTGGTTGGCCATCATGATTCCTGTTCAATGCGAGGTTCGATGACGCAACGGGTTCGCGCGTCAGGCCCAAATGACAAGGCCGGCACGCGAGTGCCGGCCCCGGAATTGCTCAGCCCTGTCGGCGCAAGCGGCTATGCCGATAGCCGTAGAGACCGTAGATCACGAATCCGATGAAGGTCCATCCGGTCATCACAACCCAGTTTTCCGCAAACGGCTGCCAGAACAGGTAGAGGCAGGTAAGCACGCCGAGTGGGCAGATGATGATTGCGAACGGCACGCGGAAGGGGCGCGGCAGGTTGGGCTGGGTCTTGCGCAGGATCAGCACGCCGGCCGATACCGTCGCGAAGGCCAGCAGGGTTCCCATCGAAACAAGATCGCCAAGGAAGCTGATCGGCAGGAAGCCGGCAAGCAGTGCGGCAACCACGCCGACAAAGATCGTGCCCACGTGCGGTGTATGGTGTTTCGGATGCACCTTGGCAAACATCTTCGGGATCAGACCGTCCTGTGCCATGGAGAAGAAGATGCGTGGCTGACCCATGAGCATGACCAGGATCACAGAGCTCAGTCCGGCAATCGCGCCGAGCTCGACGATGTGCTTGAGCCATGTCAGTGCGGGATAGGCTTCAAGCGCGGTTGCTACCGGCTTCGGCGTGCCGAGCAGACCATACGGCATCATGCCGGTCAGCACGGCTGAAACGATGATGTAGACGACGGTACAAATCGCGAGCGAGCCGAGGATGCCTATCGGCATGTCGCGTTGCGGATTCTTCGCTTCGCCGGCTGCAGTCGAGACCGCATCGAATCCTATGTAGGCGAAAAATACCACCGCGGCACCGCGCACGATGCCGTCATAGCCGAACCTGCCCGGGCCTTCGTTTTCCGGAATGAACGGCACCCAGTTGTCCGGATTGACGTATTGAATGCTGAAGGCGACAAACATCAGGATGACGACCACCTTGATCGTGACGATGACGGCATTGGCGACAGCCGATTGCTTGATGCCGTAGTAGCCGATGGTCGCGACGGCAGCGACGATGGCGACTGCGGGCAGATTGAAAAAGCCGCCCGTGTGAACCAGCTTGCCATCGACAACGTTGAGTGGAGCGGTCGCAAGCGAAGCGGGCAGGGCCATGCCGAAGCTGCCGAGGAAGCTGTTGAAGTAACTCGACCAGCCTACTGCAACGGTCGACGCAGCGAACAGATATTCGAGTACCAGGTTCCAGCCGATGAACCAGGCAACGATCTCGCCGAGCGTCGCATAGGAGTAGGAGTAGGCGCTTCCGGAGACGGGCAGCAAGGCCGCAAACTCGGCGTAGCAGAGTCCGGCAAAGGCGCAGGCGACGCCAGCGAAGACGAAACTGAGGACGATGGCCGGGCCTGCGTGTGCAGCGGCTGCGTGGCCGGTCAGAACGAAAATGCCCGCACCAATGACTGCGCCAATGCCCAGCAACACCAGTTGGGTTGCCGTCAGCGTTCGCTTGAGCGAGGCCTCGCCCTGCAGTGACCCCTCAACCGGTTCGCCGGCATCCACATGTGGCGAAGGCTCCACCGGCTTCGTGACAAAAAGTCCCACTGACATTGAATTCTCCCCGGAAGTGTTGCGGAACGGCGTTGAAGCCGGCTTGTTGGATGCCGGTAGCCTGCACCAGCGGCTCCGTACGATGCCAAACGGCGCTGGCGAGCACAAGCGGCATCAGTGTCTTCCGCCCTGCGACTGGAAATCTTGTGCAGTGCAGCTTGGGGCTGGCGCCTGCATCAGCGCGGGGAATGGAGAATCGGGTATGGGGAAGCATTGGAGCGTGGTCGCAAGAGTCGCACGCCGCACGGAGTTTGCGCAGTCGGTGAGAGCCAGCGCCGCCGACTCTCCATGGCCTGTTCCCGGTTTTCGACCCTCAGGCCCTTCCGCCAAACTCTCCAGTCAGTGTGCTGACATGGATCTTTTCGCCAGTGCGGACGTACTCGGGCACCTGGATCTCGATGCCGGTCGAGAGTCTGGCCGGCTTGGAGCGCTTGGTCGCGGTGGCACCCTTCATTTCCGGAGCGGTTTCGACGACTTCAAGAATCACCGAAGAGGGCAGCTGAACCGCGACGGGCACGTCATCGATGATCTGCACGAAGCAACCCTCGATGCCATCGACGATGTAGCCGGCGGCATCACCGACGACGTCGGCGTCGAGGGTGTACTGGGTGTAGTCCTCGCTGTCCATGAACACGAACGCCTCGCCATCCTTGTAGGAATAGCTGACCGGGCGACGCGTCACCTCCGTTTCCTTGATCTCGTCGTCGGAGCGAAGCGAAAGATCGCATTTCACGCCGCCAGGGACGCTGTACATGATGAATCGAAACGTGACATTGCCGCTGCGGCCCTGCGCCGAGCTGCGCTCGATATCACGGATCTGGTAGACCTTGCCGTCGTGTTCGACAACATTGCCGCGCTTTGCATCGGAAGCTTTCATGGTGAAGGGCCGGGAATGGAGAATGGGGAATAGGGAATGGGTAGTGCATGAGCGGCGGGATTCGGGGTAGAGGCCGGAGGCTGGATCTGAGGTGGAGTGCTGTTCCGATTCTCCATTCTCTATTCCCCATTCCCTCTTACTTGGGTGCCAACCGCACCGCGCCGTCAAGGCGAATCGTTTCGCCATTCAGATAGCGGTTGCCGAGGATGCTGCCTACAAGTTCGGCGAATTCGGCGGAAGTGCCGAGACGGGACGGGAACGGGATCGAGGCGCTGAGCGATTCCTGCACGGCCGGCGGCATGCCGTCGACCATCGGAGTCCAGAAAATGCCCGGCGCAATCGTCATCACGCGAATGCCGAAACGGGCCAGTTCGCGCGCCATCGGCAAGGTCATTCCGACCACGCCCCCCTTCGATGCCGAATAGGCCGCCTGGCCAATCTGGCCGTCGAATGCGGCAACCGAGGCGGTGTGGATGATGACGCCACGCTCGCCATCTTCACCGGCTTCGTTGTTCTGCATGATTTCGGCTGCTGCCTTGGCCACGTTGAACGAGCCAACCAGGTTGACCATCACGGTGCCGGCAAAATTCTTCAGCGGCATCGCGCCTTCTCTGCCCAGCATGCGTCCGGCGCCGAGGATGCCGGCGCAATTGACGGCGACGTTCAGTCCGCCCAGAAATTCGCTCGCGGCGGCGACGTTGGCGCGGACGCCATCCTCATTCGTCACGTCGGTACGCAAGAACGTGGCCTTGCCGCTGCCAAGTCGGGCAACGGCCTCGGCACCCTTGTCGTCGTTGACGTCAAACAGGGCCACCTTGCCGCCACCGGCGACCAGGAACTCTGCGACGCTCAGGCCCAGCCCCGAAACTCCTCCGGTGATGATGGCTCTGCTATCGGTGATTTTCATGAATTCTCCGTGCCGCGACGGGCTGCCGGTTGCGCAAAGGCGCGCATTCTACAACGTCAGGCGGCTTTCGAAGTGTCGTTCGCTGCCGCTGATCGGGTCAATGAACGCGAGGCTGCGGGCCAGCAGTTTCAGCGGTCGGTCGAAATCATCCGCCACCTCGGGACTCAGCTCGGGGTAAACCGGGTCGTTGATGATGGGCGCACCCAGCGCGGCCATGTGCACGCGCAACTGGTGCTTGCGACCGGTTACCGGAGACAGCTCATAGCGCCAGCAATGCGGAAGCTTCTCGGTGACATCGACGAAGGTCTCGCTGTTGGGCGGGCCCGCCGACTCCTGCATGCGAAAAAACGGTTCGCTGCGGACAATGCAGCTGCGCCGGATGAGCGGGAACTCCAGCTCCGGCAAGGGCGCGGCCAATGCCTCGTAGCGCTTTTCGATGCGGCGATCCCTGAACAACGACTGGTATGCATTGCGACTGGCGGGGCGGACCGAGAACAGCACGAGCCCTGCGGTCGCGCGATCTATCCTGTGCAGCGGAACCAGGTCCCGGTGGCCGAGCTCGACGCCGAGTCTCCGCAGCAGCGTTTCGTCGACAAAACGGCCGGCGGGTTGTACTGCGAGGAAGTGCGGCTTGTCGGCGACGACCAGATCGTCGTCCGCGTGCAGGATGGTTGCCTCGAACGGCACACGCGTTTCATCGAGGACCTCCCGGAAGTAGTGCACCGTCATGCCGACGCGATACGGCGCGCTCACGGCCATTGTTCTTCCGTGGCCATCCTGCACGCGTCCACGCTCGAATCGATCCAGCCAGCGCGTGCGCGATATGCCGGGGAATCGCTCGCACAGGAAATCGGCAACAGTCGCCCATTGACCGGGAGGAAGCTGGACCCTGCTTGGCGCTTCGTTCAGGGAAACATCGGGAATATCCTTCATGCTCAGCACGCTATCATGCGTCGGCATGACAATCAGGATCCCGGACAAGCATGTTTCAGGAAGTGGCATCTGCCGTAGCCAGTGAATTTTCCGATGTGCCGGACCTCGCCGAGCTGACTCGTCTTGGTGTCCGGCTGCTGCTGGCAGCAGCGCTGGGCGCGGCCCTTGGCTACGACCGTGAAGTGAAGGGCAAGGCGGCAGGCATCAAGACGCACATCCTGGTTGCTGTGGGTTCGGCCATCTTCATGATCATTCCGTTGCAGATAGGCGTGGAAGTGGGCGACCTGACCCGAGTCATGCAGGGCATGGTGACCGGGGTCGGCTTTCTTGGCGCGGGGACCATCCTGAAAGGTTCCAGCGAAGACAACGTCAAGGGACTGACGACAGCCGCCGGCTTGTGGATGACTTCGGCCATTGGCATGACTGCGGGTCTGGGTCAGGAACTTTCAGCTGTGTTGTGTACCGTGCTTGCTCTGGTTGTCTTCTCGCTGATCCCGCGCCTGATGCGTTTGCTCGGCAAGAGCTGAGCAACTCGAACCGGAGAACACCTGATGCGCCACCAGCTACTCAACCTTCGCCATGTGCCAGACGACGAGGCCCGCGAAGTGCGCGAACTGCTGGATGCCAACCAGATTCCGTTCTACGAAACCGAGCCCAATCGCTGGGGAATCTCCGCGGGTGCCATCTGGATCGCGGACGACCAGGATGCACTGAAGGCCAGGGAACTGATGGCTGACTACCAGGCCGGGCGCAGGACTCGCGCCCGAGCCGAACGGGAAGCCGCGCGCCTTGAGGGAACCGTGGAAACGTTCTGGTTGCAGGCGCGAAGGCAGCCATTGCGCCTGATCATGATCCTGATCGGCATCGTATTCCTTGTCGCCCTGAGCCTCTGGCCGCTGCTGCTGGCGGGTAGCCGGTAGCGAAAACCGTGCAATCGGCAGCAACGGGCTGCCGATCTGCAATGCCCGGGTTCAGACGCCGCCAATGAAATCCTGCTTGCCCAGGGCAACTCCGCCATGGCGGAGAATGTCGTAGGCCGTTGCGGTATGGAAAAACAGGTTCGGAAGGACGAAATGCAGCAGGTAGGGCAGGCCGGTGAAATGCATTTCATTTCCGCCAATAGTGAGGGTAATGGCCTTTTCCTCGCTGCCGTCGATCTGTTCGGGCTTGATCGACTTCAGAAACGCAAGCGTCTTTTCGATGCGTGCCTGCAATTGCTCGAAACTCGTTTCCGTGTCCTCGTGAACCGGGCGCTCTAGCCCGGCCAGGCGCGCGCCGCCGCCGTTGGCCAGATCCGTGGCGATCTGCACCTGACGCGTCAACGCGAACATGTTCGGGTACAGGCGCATGGCCAGCAACACGGAGGGATCGATCTTGTGCTGTTCGGCATGGTCGGCAGCCTTCTTCAGGATGCCGGACAGATTGGCAAGCGCTCGGGCAAAGACGGGGATGGAAGCCTGGTACATCGAAATGCTCATGATTGTTTCCATGCTGGGTAGGGGAGGATCGTGCCGCGGGCAGTGAGCTTGCAGGCCGTGCAGACAGTGGAGACGATTCGCCTGGCCACAAGGGCACGGGTTGACACCGCGGCATGCGATCATGGCGCATGAACGCATTCTCCAGTCTCCAGCTTGATCCGCAGTTGCTCAGCGCCCTGGCTGCGCTTGACTACACCGAAATGACCGAGGTCCAGGCGCGCAGCCTGCCGTCCATCCTCGAAGGCAGGGATGTCATTGCCCAGGCCCCAACCGGCAGTGGCAAGACCGCGGCGTTTGGTCTGGGCCTGATTTCGCGACTGGACCCGGCCAGGTCTGCAGTGCAGGCCCTGGTTCTGTGTCCAACCCGTGAACTGGCAGACCAGGTCAGCAAGGAGATACGGCGCCTTGCCAGTTTCGTTCCGAACGTCAAGTTGCTGACCCTTTGCGGGGGCATACCCCTGCGCCCGCAACTGGCATCCCTGGCCCATCCGCCGCATGTCGTGGTGGGTACGCCGGGCCGCATCCAGGAACTGCTCGATCAGGCCGCTATGAGCCTGGACGACGTGCGTGTCGTTGTTCTCGACGAAGTCGACCGCATGCTCGACATGGGCTTTCTGGATGCCATCAGGGCCCTGCTCAAGCAAAGCCCGAAATCCCGCCAGACCCTGTTGTTTTCAGCGACGGTCCCCGACGAAATTCGAAAGATCAGCCGCAGCCTGCAGTGCGATCCGGTGGATGTGGCAGCGGATTCCGGGGAAGCCCCGCCGGAAATCGAGGAGCAGTACTTCGAAATCGATGCGACACGTCGCTTCGAAGGTCTCGAGCGCCTGCTGACAACGCATCGTCCCGAATCGACGCTGGTGTTCTGCAACACGCGCAGGGACACGCAGGAGCTCGCGGACGGACTGGTGGCACGCGGTTTCTCCGCCCTGGCGCTGCACGGCGATCTCGAGCAACGCGATCGGGATGAGGTGCTGATGCGCTTCGCCAACCGCAGTTGCGCGATCCTGGTCGCCACCGATGTTGCCGCGCGTGGGCTTGATATCGAAGACTTGCCCGCCGTAGTCAATTGGGAACTGTCGCCGGATCCCGACGTACATGTGCACCGCATCGGGCGCACGGGACGCGCTGGACGCAAGGGGCAGGCCTGGAGTCTGGTTGCCGCGGCGGAGATGCCAAGAGTGGCGCCCATCGAAACGCGGACCGCGCAGGCGCTGCGCTGGTCAAGGCTGCCTCCTGCGGGCAGCTCGGCGGCTCCGATCAAGGCAACGATGAGTACCTTGTGCATTGATGGCGGCCGTCAGGAAAAGGTGCGCCCGGGTGACATTCTTGGCGCCTTGACCGGAGAAGCAGGCATTGCAGCCGACGCGGTCGGCAAGATCGGCATTTTCGCGACGCGGTCCTATGTTGCGATACGGCGCGATCAGGCCCCGATCGCGCTCAAGCGTCTGCGTGAGGGCAAGATCAAGGGACGCAAGTTTCGCGTCCGGACCCTCGACTGATCAGGTTGCGCTCAACATCTGCACGCTGGCGTAGCCCAGTGCAAATGCGAGCATCAGCAATACCAGCGCGGTTGCCTGGAATACCTGGGTGACTTGTCTCGCGGCGTTGCCGCGACGGATCGGGGTGTCGCGGATGACCCGTGTGCCTGGTGTCGGCCACTGGCCTGTTGCCTTGACCCTGGATGCCTGATGCACGGCGTACCAGGCCAGCAGGGCCAGGCAGATCGCGCTGCCGGTCAGTCCGATGCCGATCATTTGACGCAAGCGAAGAATCTGCAGATCAGTGCCCGGGATCGCACCGATGCCGGACAACCAGCGCTGGAAGAAAAAGAGAGCCACAACGGCTACGGCCGAGGCCAGACCCAGCGCAATCAGGGTCTGGCGGCGCAGTCGTGCGTCCGCGCGAAGCATGTCTTCACTCAAGAGTCTCTCCCTCGGCTGTGGCGTGGAGCATACCCATGTCCAGGCCAATTGCCGCTGCCGTATATCGCCGAATCCCTGCGCCGGTCTATCCTAGTGGGATGAAGAATCCCATTTCGACATGTCTGTTGGCCTTACTCGTTGTTTCGCTGTCTGCCTGCCAGACCTCGCCTTCGCGCGGCGGCGCCCCCGTGGCCGTGGGCGATGGCCAGCGGGCCTGGTTCGACGGAACCTACGACAACCATGAGCAGGTCGCGCAATCGACGGGCATCGCCGTGCCGCCGGTGCGCTTCGAGATCACGCCTCTGAACATCGCGGGCTGGTACGCATGGAAGGTTCGCCAAACCGGCGAGACGACGCTGGAAGCGACATGGGTGATGCGAACACTCAAATCGCTGGATGGATCCCTGGTGATGACGCCCTGGAGAGCCCTGGTTGCCGACCCCGGACTCGGCAAGGATTTCGATCCCGAACAGTGGGTGGCGCTGGATGCCTGCACGCTGCGAGGGGCCATTGCCTCCAGTGGCCTGAAGGTCCGGGCCGACCTGCCATCGTGTACAACGATTGCTCCGGGCGTCGGTGCTTCCGTGGCCTTGCTGCCGATCGAGATCGAGCATATCGGCGACGCCTTGCGCGTGCGCCTCTATGCAGATCAGGTGCGCGGGCCGGACGCCTCTACTGATGCACGCCTGATCCGCTGGTATACGGGTTGGGCGGCGATCAATGGTGCCGGGCCGAAGGCCAGGGAGGAGAGCTCCGACTGGCACATGAACCGTGATTTGCGGATCGGCAACGAAGGCGGGCGCGCGAACGTGAAGTGGCGTGATGGCCAGCCATCCGGGTATTCGCTGAAACTTGAGCGCGCGAGCTATCGAGAGGGAAGCACCCAGGTACTCAAGTTGTCCGTCATCGAGGATGCCAGCGGACGCGCCATCGCCTACGCCTGGGCCAATCCCGAGGCCACCGCGATTGGTATCAATCTTGGCTGGATCCAGGTGGGTCTGGACAGCGCTGCACCTGCACCTGCACCTGCACCTGCGCGCTGAAGCGATGATCTTCGATGGCTGAAGAATCTCTCAGCTGGTGCGAGTTCGAGCGTGTCGTGATGGTTGCGGGCACGGTAATCCGCGTCGAGGCCTTCCTCGAAGCGCGCAAGCCGGCGCTCAAGGTCTGGGCCGATTTCGGTCCCTACGGCGAGCGCAAGACCAGCGCACAGATCGCCGGCATGTACACGGCGCAGGAACTGCTGGGGCGGCAAATTGTCGGCGTGGTCAATTTTCCGGAAAAGCAGATCGGCCCATTCCGCTCGCAATTCCTGCTGACCGGTTTCCCTACCGAGGAAGGCGTTGTCATCACGACCGTAGAACGACCCGTACCCAACGGTACGCGCCTGGCCTGATGTGCTGACCGTGAGCGCACGGGGCATCACGCTTTTCCCGCCAACCGCTTGCTGCGAACGGCTCAACCGAACGATCAAAGCGCCTCGAAAATCCCGGCGGCGCCCATGCCGGTGCCGATGCACATGGTGACCATGCCGTACTTCTGCTGACGCCGACGCAGGCCGTGGATCAGGGTTGCCGCTCGCACCGCGCCGGTCGCGCCGAGTGGATGACCGAGCGCGATCGCGCCACCCAGAGGATTGACCTTGCTGGCGTCAAGACCGACATCGCGGATCACCGCGAGTGCCTGTGCGGCGAAGGCTTCGTTGAGTTCGATCCAGTCCATCTGCTCCTTGCTCAAGCCGGCCAGCCTGAGTGCCTTCGGAATCGCTTCGATCGGGCCGATGCCCATCACTTCGGGGCGCACGCCGGCAACCGCAAATGATACAAAGCGCGCAATCGGGGTCAGGTTGTATTCCTTGATGGCCTTCTCGCTGGCCAGCATCAGGGCGCCGGCGCCATCCGACATCTGTGAGGAATTGCCTGCAGTCACGCTGCCACCGGCCTTGAATACGGTGCGCAACTTCGCCAATCCGGCAGCGCTGGTGTCGGGGCGCGGACCTTCGTCGGTGTCGATGACGCGGCTGTCGGTCTGGATCGATCGTCCGACCAGATCGGGGTAGTGGTCGTCGAGCGTGAACGGCACGATCTCGTCCTTGAATTCGCCGGCCGCAATCGCAGCGAGGGCCTTCTGATGGGAGGCGAGGGCAAAGGCATCCTGGTCTTCGCGGCTGACTTTCCATTCGCTGGCCACGTTCTCCGCCGTGATACCCATGCCGTAGGCAATCGCAACGTTCTCGTCCTGGAATGCGGCAGGATTCATCGCAATCTTGTGCCCCATCATCGGCACCATGCTCATGCTTTCGGTGCCACCCGCCAGCATCAAGTCGGCATCTCCGGTTCGGATTCGATCAGCGGCCAGCGCGATGGCCTGTACGCCCGAAGAACAGAACCGGTTGATCGTCTGCGCCGGCACCGAATTCGGCAAGCCGGCCAGCAGCACGCCGATGCGCGCCACGTTCATGCCTTGCTCCGCTTCGGGCATGGCACAGCCGATCACGGCGTCGTCAATGCGAGAAGGGTCGATACCTGGCGCGCCGGCTACTGCGGCCCGGATCACATGGGCGAGCAGGTCATCAGGGCGAGTATTGCGAAAGACACCGCGCGGCGCCTTGCCGACCGGTGTGCGCACGGCGGAGACGATGTAGGCGTCCTGTATCTGTTTGGTCATTTGCTTTCTCCGAAAGCGGGAATGGGGAATGGGGAGCAGGGAATGGGAAAGCGAGCCTTGGGGCAGGAATGTGTGCGGAATTCAGGATCCGCAGGAACCGGCTCTACCGATTCCCCATTCTCAGTTTCTGAGGGGCTTCCCCGTGGTCAGCGTGTGCATGATGCGTTCCTGTGTCTTCGGCATCTGCGCGAGTTCGACAAAGTGCCTGCGCTCGAGATCGAGCAGCCAGGCCTCGTCTACCTGCGAGCCGCGCTCGACACTGCCGCCGCACAGGGTGTCGGCAATTCGGCTACCGACTTCGAAGTCGTGCGGCGAGATGAATCGTCCTTCCAGCATGTTGACCAGCATCATCTTGATCGAGGCCGTACCGACATCGCCGGCAACCGCGATGTCGCGCGCAGGCAACGGTGGACGCCAGCCGGTTTCGGCCAGCGACGCAGCAACCTTCTTCGCCACGTACAGGAGCTCGAAGCTGTTGAAGACGATCACGTCATCGGCGCGCAGCAGTCCAAGCTGTTTCGCTTCCAGGGCACTGGTGGAGACCTTGGCCATGGCAGCGGCCTCGAACGATTTCTTGATCATGTTGAACGCGTCGCCATCGACGCTGTCGCGCGCGGCGCGAAGGGCAAACTCCTTGAGTCCGCCGCCAGCCGGCAGCAGGCCCACTCCGGCCTCGACCAGTCCAATGTAGCTTTCCAGCGCGGCAACCGTGCGTGCCGAATGCATCTGGAATTCACAACCGCCGCCGAACGCCATGCCACGCACGGCCGAAACCACGGGTATCAGCGAATACTTGATGCGCATGCTGGTGGCCTGGAAATTCGCGACCATGGCCTCGAACTCCTTGATCTTGCCCTCCTTGATCAGGCCCATGGCGCCCTTGAGGTCGGCGCCCGCCGAGAACGGCTCGCTGGTCTGCCAGATGACCATGGCCTTGAACTGCTTCTCGCATTCCTCGACACAGCGCTGCAGGCCATCAAGCACCGCATCGTTGACCGTATTCATCTTGGTCTTGAACGAGACGATGCCGATGTCATCGCCGAGATGCCAGAGGCGCACGCCCTCGTTTTCCCAGACCGTGGTGCCGGTATCGAATGTTTCGCCCAGCAAGGGGTCGGGAAACAGCTGGCGCTGATAGACCGCGGCGTCCGAACGCGGGACATTGCGGCCCAGGCTGGGCGAATACGATCCATCCTTGCCGTGTACGCCGTCGCGGCCGTCGCTGACCCATGCTGGAAGGGGTGCATCGCTCATGGCCTTGCCCGCGGCAATGTCTTCGGCAATCCATTCGGCAACCTGCTTCCAGCCCGCGGCCTGCCAGGTCTCGAACGGGCCGAGCTTCCAGCCGTAGCCCCAGCGAATCGCAAGGTCGACGTGTCGCGCGGTATCCGCGATATCGCCGAGGTGGTATGCGGTGTAGTGGAACAGGTCGCGGAACATGGCCCAGAGGAACTGGGCCTGGCTGTCCGATGAGGCGCGCAAGGCGGCGAACTTTTCGGCCGGATTCCTGATGCCCAGAATCTTGCCCATTTCCTCACTGGCGCCTTCGCTGGCTGGTCGGTACTCCTGGCTGGTCAGATCGAGTACCTGGATTTCCTTGCCGACCTTGCGGAAGAAGCCGGCTCCGGATTTCTGCCCGAGCGCACCCTTCTCGATCAATGCATTCAGCCAGGCCGGGGCCTTGTAGTACTTGTGCCAGGGATCATTTGGCAGCGTGTCGTCCATGGTCTTGATGACATGCGCCATCGTGTCGAGGCCGACCACGTCCGAGGTCCGATAGGTCGCGCTTTTCGGTCGTCCGATCGCCGGGCCGGTAATCGCGTCGACAACGTCGAAGCCCAGCTTGAACTGTTCGGTGTGATGCATCGTGGCGAGGATCGAGAACACGCCGATGCGGTTGCCGATGAAGTTTGGCGTGTCCCTGGCGTGGACAACGCCCTTGCCCAGCGTCGTGGTCAGAAAGGCCTCGAGGCCCGAGAGCAGGGCGGGGTCTGTCTGGTGGTCGGGAATCAGCTCGACAAGGTGCATGTAGCGTGGCGGATTGAAGAAATGGATGCCGGAAAAGCGGGGTCGCATTGCTGCCGGCAAGGCCTCGGCCAGCGCATTGATGGAAAGACCCGAGGTATTGCTGGCAACGAAAGCAGAATCAGAGACATGCGGCGCAATCTTCTTGTAAAGGTCGAGCTTCCAATCGAGCCTTTCCGCGATCGCTTCAATGATCAGGTCACAGCCCTTGAGCAGGTCGAGGTGCTCATCGTAATTGGCTGGCGTGATGGCCGAGGCACGAGATTTTTCAGCGAGTGGGGCCGGGGACAGCTTGCCCAGGTTGGCGATTGCCTTGATTGCGATGCCGCTCTTCGGTCCTTCCCTGGCCGGCAGGTCGAAAAGAATCGTTTCAACGTCGGCATTGACCAGGTGTGCGGCGATCTGGGCGCCCATGACGCCTGCACCGAGGACGGCAACCTTGCGGATGCGGAGTGGGGAATGGTTCATGCGCTACCTCGCAGGAAAGTCGAAAAGTGGGGCCGGGCGGGCAATCCGCGCGACGCGAATCGGTGTGGAGTGGGTCGAACTACTCGGCGCGCAGGCCGGCGGCGGCGAAACGGATCAGGTGTTCGGCCGCGCGTTCACGATGAATCTTCTCGGACATCGCCGCGCGGCGCTTGATAACCCCGAAATCGGCCATTGCGTAGGTCAGGGCGCCGGCGATGATGTCGATACGCCAATAGAGCTCTTCCTTGTCGAGGTGCGGGAGCTGCGCGCCAAACGCAGCGGCAAACTCCTTGAGTACGTAACCGTAGTTTTCGGAAAGGTATTTGCGCAGCCGTTCATTGTGTTCTGCATAGGCGCGCGCGAGCACGCGCACGAAGGTGTTGCCTCCCGACTTGTCCAGCGAAAGCAGCAGGGCCGGATGAATGAAGGCGGCCAGGATGTCCTCGAGGCTCGCTTCAGGACTGGCCTGCACGGCCTTGAGTGCGTCCAGCCGCTGCGCGCTGAGTTCATCCAGTCGACGGCGGAACACCTCGTTGACGAGATTGTCCTTCGAGCCGAAATGGTAGTTGACGGCGGCCAGATTGACCTTGGCCGTCGAGGTCAGTTCGCGCAGGGACGCGCCCGCAAATCCGTTTCGGGCGAAGAGCTCCTCGGCGGCGCCGAGGATGCGTTCCTTGGTTGAAAAGTGCGGGGAATTCACGAGCGAGGGTCCAATCGGTGTGCAATAACCAAACGAGCGTTTGAATGATAAGCGCGCAAGCCTTGTGGATCAACGTCAGGAATGGGCTGATCATCACGTCTTTGGGGTGATATTCCGGTTCAGAATTAGCTAGAATATGGGGTCGGATAGTGCGCTAACTATCCGGATTGTCATGGGTTTGCCCTCATGGCAGGCACCCACCCTGTCTTTCCCTCATCAACAAGGTCAAATAACAATGGCGCTGGAGCGCACCCTTTCCATCATCAAGCCCGACGCGGTCGCCAAGAACGTGATCGGCGAAATTTATTCCCGATTCGAGAAAGCCGGTCTGAAAATCATTGCCGCGCGCATGAAACAGCTGTCGCGCCGCGAAGCCGAGGGTTTTTATGCGGTTCACCGCGAGCGTCCCTTCTTCAAGGCGCTGGTGGACTTCATGATCTCGGGCCCGGTCATCATCCAGGCCCTCGAAGGCGAGAATGCCATTTCAGTTCATCGTGATCTCATGGGCGCAACCGATCCGAAGAAAGCCGAGCCTGGAACCATTCGCGCGGATTTCGCCGATTCGATCGATGCCAATGCCGTGCACGGTTCCGATGCGCCGGAAACTGCAGCGGTGGAAATCGCCTACTTCTTCGCCAGTTCCGAAGTCACGGCGCGCTGAACTCGATGGACGCGACGCAGACCAGGACCAACCTGTTCGGCCTAGATCGCAAGGGCTTGCGCGACTGGTTCGCGCAAGCCGGCGAAAAGCCGTACCGGGCGGATCAGGTCATGAAGTGGATGTACCACCGTCACGTCACCGATTTTTCGCAGATGACCGACGTCGGCAAGCAGCTGCGCGGCAAGCTCGAAGCGGTCGCTGAAATCGTTCCACCGAATGTGCTGCTCGAAAAGCAGTCGACCGACGGCACGCACAAGTGGCTGCTCGGCATGGATCCGCGCAATGCCATCGAGGCCGTGTTCATTCCGGAAAATTCCCGGGGAACGCTTTGTGTTTCATCGCAAGTGGGATGTGGCCTGAATTGCACGTTCTGTTCGACCGGCACGCAGGGCTTCAACCGCAATCTATCCACGGCCGAGATCATTGGCCAGGTCTGGGTCGCGGCAAGGCATCTCGGCAACGTGCCGCATCACCAGCGCAAGCTGACCAACGTCGTGATGATGGGCATGGGCGAGCCGCTGCTCAATTTCGATAATGTCGTGCGCGCCATGAGCATCATGCGTGACGACCTCGGGTTCGGGCTGGCCAACAAGCGCGTGACGCTCTCGACTGCCGGCCTCGTGCCGATGATCGACCGACTGTCCGAAGAAAGTGACGTGTCGCTGGCGGTTTCCCTGCATGCGCCCAATGACGAACTGCGAACCCGGCTGGTTCCGCTCAACAAGAAGTACCCGATTGCCGAACTGATGGACGCTTGCCTGCGCTATACCCGACGCGCGCCGCGCACGACTGTCACCTTCGAATACACGATGATGAAGGGCATCAACGACAGCCCTGAACTGGCACGCCAGTTGGTCAAGCTGGTTCGCAAGGTGCCGAGCAAGATCAACCTCATCCCGTTCAATCCGTTCACGGGAACGCAGTACGAGCGTTCCGACGAGTCGGTGATCCGCGACTTCCAGACCATCCTGCTCGATGCCGGTGTGCTGACCATGGTCCGGCGCACGCGCGGGGATGACATTGATGCCGCCTGCGGTCAGCTGAAGGGCCAGGTCATGGACCGGACCCGACGCCAGGCCGAATTTCGCAAGAAGATCGAGGAGGGTGTAGCCAGTGCGGCTTGACCGGATATTCTTTGCAGTCCTGGGGTTGTCGCTGCTTGCGGCGTGTGCCTCCAGCGGTGGTGTGCGCAGCACGGCCGAGGGCGGAACCGATCCCGAAAATCCGGCCACCAAGGCGGCGGCGCTGTATACCGACCTCGGTCAGAAATATCTGGCCCAGGGCAAGTACGAAAATTCGCTGGAAAACCTGAAAAAGGCGCTCGCGGCGGACCCCAACTATGTCGACGCGCATACCGTCATTGGCCTGCTCTACGAGCAGATCGGCGAGAACACCAAGGCCGAGCAGAATTATCGCAAGGCCGCGCAGCTTATGCCGAAATCCGGCAACGAGAACAACAACTACGGCGCCTTCCTTTGCAAACTCGGTCGGTATGATGAAGCAGCCAGGTATTTTCAGATTGCCGTGGCCGATCCGTTCTACCAGACACCTGCCGTGGCCTTGACCAATGCCGGCACTTGTGCGATCAAGGGGGGCAAGTACGACCTCGCTGAACGGGATCTCCGCTCGGCGCTGGAATACGACCCGGACAATACCGAGGCCCTGTTCCAGATGGCCACGGTGTTGTACCGCAAGGAAGACTTCTTTCGGGCACGAGCCTTTTTCCAACGTTACGAATCAGTGGGGAGGCAGAGCGCGGATGCACTGCTGCTGGGTCGTAATATCGAGTTGCGTCTGGGGAACGCAAAGGCGGCCATGGAATACACGCAACGCCTGCGTACCCAGTTTCCGGATTCGGAGCAATCTCGATCACTCGATGCGTCGAGTTCCTCCCCGAGTTCGTCCTGATGAACAGGACAGGCAGGATTTCGTTCCTTTGGTTGTTGGCAAGTTCCCGGAACCACGGTTGTGACATCCACTGAACATCGTCAGCTCAATTTGCTGTTATCTCCGGAGATCGAAACTGTGAGCAAAACAGGCGTCGAAAAACAGAATCTGCAGGCCACACCCGCGGAGGGCATGGTTGACATGGATTCGGGCGCAGAAATGGTTTTGCCGGACGTGGAGGCAACTGACAGTCCAGACTCGTCCATGGGTGCGCGGCTCAGGCTCGAGCGGGAAAAGCGCGGCTGGAGCTGCGAGGATGTCGCCTCGCGCCTGAAGCTGCAGGCCAGCCTGATTCGGCGCATCGAGCAGGACGACTACAACGGCATTGCACATGCGGTCTATCTTCGTGGATATCTGAGCAGCTATGCGCGATTGCTGGGTCTTCCGGTTGTTCTCGCGGAACGCGTTGTTGCCGAAAGGAGTGAGCCTGCTCCCCTGATTTCAACCGGTACGGTGTCGCGTTCGCGCTATCTGCTCGACCGCTACTCCGTCAGCGCGACCTATCTGATCCTGACTGGTCTGGTCATTGGCCCTGCCGTGTGGCTGGCCACGCATGGCGGCCTCGAGCAGAATCTTGCGAGGACCGTGATGCTGGATGGGCCTTCAGCCACAATGGAGACCGTATCCTCGGATGTTCAGCTGGCTGGGCAGGAGTTGACGGCAGAGGTCGCCGGACAACCGGAGCCTGTCCGTGACGGATCCGGTGCCGATACAGCCAAGCCCGGGGCAATCGCTCCCGCGGTCAGCACCGATGCCCCGCCCATTGTCGCCTCGATGGCGCCCTTCGCCTCCGCATCCACTCCCGTGGTGCCCGCGCCAGCGCCAGCGCCCGCCGCTCCCGCCGGCAAGCACTCGCTGACACTCAAGCTCAGCCAGGCAAGCTGGGTGGAGATCACCGACTCAAGCGGGGAAAAACTTGAATACGGTCTGCTCGAGGCTGGAATCGAACGCCAGTACTCGAGTGAGGGAGCCATGTCCGTGCGAATCGGCAATGCCCAGGGTGCGGAGATTGTTGCCGACGGCAAGGTCGTCGACCTGGCGCCGTTTCGCCGGGCCAATGTCGCCCACCTCAAGGTGTTTGCCGAAGCGGGGCTGGCCACGCGCGTCGACTCCTGAATTGCTCGCCCGCGCCGCCGTTCATTTGCGGTCGCGGGCTGATTTCCTGTTACCCTAGCGCCCCCCGCGCCGCCCCTGCCGGTCCCCGGCAATTCCTGTCCAGCGGTGTCCTATCTGGTGATGCGTATGGCTTTTGAAGTTCTTGACGAGCACGAACAAGGTGAATTGGTGCGCAAGTGGTTGCGTTCCAACGCCCTGTCCATAGCAATCGGTATCGGCATTGGACTATTGCTCATTTTCGGTTACCAGCAATGGCAGGCGCGCGAGGCGCGTACCAATGGCGAAGCGGCCATGCAGTTCGCCGCCTTTACCGACGCTCTGGACGGCAAGCGAGATGACGACGCTGCCCGCATTGCCGAGACGTTGCGTACGGACTACGCAAAAAGTTCATACGCCGTCTTTGCCGCATTGCGCCTGGCTGAAACGGCGGTCGTGGCCGGAGACCTCGACAAGGCCGATTCGGAGCTCGACTGGGCTGAACAGGCCGCGTCGGAACCCACCCTGAAATCACTGATCGCCCTGCGCAAGGCCAGGATCAGCCTCGCCCGTGGCGAGGCCGAAAAAGCCCTGAGTCAGCTCGACAAGGTTGCCAAGGACGATTTTTCGGCCCTGGCCAGCGAGTTGCGCGGCGATACGTTTGCAAGTCTCGGACGCACCGATGATGCGCGCGCCGCCTACGCCGATGCGCTCACTCACCTTGATCCCCAATCGCCAAATCGCAATTTCGTTGAAATGAAGTTGAATGACTTGCCCGCAGCGGCGGAGAAGCAGAAATCATGAAGCGAGCGCTACTGGCCGTAGTCATTCTGTCGCTGGGTCTGGGCGGCTGCAACTGGATCAAGAGTCTCGGAGGCAAGAAAGACAATGTCGTGCCACCGACACCGCTGGTCGAAATTGCGCCGAGCGCCAGCACACAAAAGCTCTGGTCGGCATCGATCGGCAAGGGCGCCGGCAAGTCCGGTGCGCACATGAATCCCGCACTCGATGGAGATCGGCTCTATGTGGCCAGCGTCGGAGGCGAAATCGCTGCCCTGGATGCGGCCACTGGACGCAAGCTGTGGTCGACCAGTGTCAAGAAGATGCAATGGGCCGGAGGTCCGGCAGCACGCGGCGATCTGCTCGTTGTGGGCGCGCTCAATGGCCAGGTGCGAGGGTTTTCCACCCAGGATGGCAGCGAGCTTTGGCAGGTCCAGCTGAGTTCGGAAATCATTTGCGCGCCAACGATCACCGATGGTCTGATTGCCGTACGTTCGCAGGACGGCCGTCTGTTCGGGCTCGATCCGTCGGACGGCACCCGTTTGTGGGTCTATGAGCAGGCTGTACCTGTTCTCAGTTTGCGCGGGAATGCATCGCCGGTCATCGGCAATGGCCTGGTCTACGATGGCTACGACAGCGGTCGAGTGGTGGCCGTGCGCCAGACGGATGGCGCGCCGGCATGGACCCAGACCCTGTCCACAGGCGAAGGGCGTACCGAAGTGGAACGCCTGGCCGATTCCGATGGCCCGATCGTGCTCGATCAGAACCAGCTTTTTGCAACCGCGTATCGAGGCCAGATTGCAGCGCTGGATGCCGGCAGCGGGCGCCCCGGCTGGAGTCGCGAGCTCTCGAGTTTTGCGGGTTTGACGGTCTCGGCCAACTCGGTGGTCGTCAGTGATGCCGAAGGCAATGTCTGGGCTTTCGATCGCCAGACCGGGTCCAACCTCTGGAAGCAGGAAGCCTTGCTGCATCGTTGGCTGAGTCCACCTGCCATTGTCGGCAACTACGCGGTCGTCGGCGACCTGGAAGGCTATGTGCATTGGCTCAGCCTTTCCGATGGTTCCTTCGTTGCCCGCGAGCGAATGAGCAAGAATCCTGTCGAAAGCGCCCCGATTGTTTCTGGCGACGTCGTCTATGTCGAAGACGTCTCAGGCAACATCGTCGCCTATCGCACCCAGTAGTAACTGTCCCGATTCAATGCCTGCAGACAGTTTGCAGGCCCGAGTCGGGTTGATGGCAGCACCAGTCGACATGGCCCGTGGCCCGGCTGTTGGCTGCGCCTGAAACGGAGCGCCCGCGATGCTTCCTGTCGTCGCCCTGGTCGGACGCCCGAATGTCGGCAAGTCGACCCTTTTCAACGTGCTAACACGTTCGCGCGATGCGCTCGTGGCGGACATGCCAGGAGTGACGCGCGACCGACACTATGGTTACTGTCGGGTCGGAGAGCGTCATTTTGTACTCGTCGATACCGGCGGGCTGGCAGACAACGAGGAAGGTCTGGCGGGGCTGACGGCGCGGCAGGTGGAACTCGCCATTGCCGAAGCCGATGTGGTGATCTTCGTTGTCGATGCGCGTGATGGCCTTTTGCCTACGGACCAGGCCATCCTGGAGCGCTTGCGACGAACCTCCAAGCCGATTGTACTTGCGGTCAACAAGACCGACGGGCTCGACGAGTCGGTCGCACTGGCCGATTTTGCGCGACTCGGAATGGCCGCGCCATTGCCGCTGGCAGCCTCGCACAATCATGGCACCTTGCAGCTTGTGCATGCCATCGAGGCATTGCTTCCCGAACGCGAGGAAGAACCGTCCAGTGGCGAAGACGAGGGTGGTGTACGTGTTGCCATCGTGGGTCGCCCGAACGTCGGCAAGTCGACCCTGGTCAATCGCTTGCTGGGCGAGGACAGGGTCATTGTCTCGGACGTGGCGGGCACGACCCGCGATTCGATACGGATACCGCTGGAACGGGACGGCCGCAAATACACCCTGATCGATACCGCCGGCGTGCGACGACGCTCGCGCGTCGACGATGCGGTCGAGAAGTTCAGTGTCATCAAGACTCTGCAATCGATCGACGCGGCCAACGTCGTGGTCATGCTGCTCGATGCCAACGAAGGCGTGACCGACCAGGACGCCGGACTGATCGGCCACGCACTCGACGCCGGGCGTGCGCTTGTGGTGGCCGTGAACAAGTGGGACGGCCTCAAAACCTATGATCGGGATCAGTGCAAGTCCTCAATGCAGCGAAAACTGACCTTCGTCGCCTGGGCCCCGCAAGTGACGATCTCAGCGCTGCATGGAACGGGTATTGGCGAGCTCATGAAGCTGGTCAACCGGGTTCATCTTGCGGCCAACAGGAAACTGACGGCCTCGGATCTTACCCGTGCCCTGGAGGCAGCCTATGCCGCCTACCAGCCGCCGTTGGTACGGGGGCATGCGCCGAAATTGCGCTATGCGCACCCCGGTGGCTCGAACCCTCCGACCATTGTGATCCACGGCTCCCGTACCAAGCACCTGGCGGAATCCTACCGGCGCTATCTCGAGAACTTCTTTCGCAAGCGCTACAAGCTTGACGGCACTCCTGTTCGCATTGATTTTCGGGAAGGCGAGAATCCCTATGCCGGCAAGAAGAAAGTCCTCACCGAAGAGCAGCAGAAAGATCGCCAGCGATCGATTCGCAATGCCAGGCGCGGAAAGCGCTAACCTGCCCATCCGCACCGAGCCATCATCATGTCGGGCAATCAGCCAGGTCCCCATGCTGCAACGACTGCCGTTCTTGCGGGCGGCGCCGCAAGTCGGATGGGTGGCCAGGACAAGGGTTTGCTCGAACTGAAGGGTCGTCCTCTGGTCGACTGGGTCATCGAAACATTGAAGCGGGAATCGAATGGACCGATCCTGATCGTCGCCAACCGCAATGTGTCCCGCTACGCGCAATTTGCGCAGACCGTATCGGATACCGTGCCGGGTTACGCCGGCCCACTGGCTGGCATCTGCGCCGCGATGGCCGCATGCCGAACGCCATGGTTGTTTACCGTGCCGGTCGATTGCGTGATTCCTCCGCCGGGTCTCCTGCGTGAATTGCAACGGGCGGCACGACTGCACGGTGCAAGGGCGGTGGTCGCTCACGACGGACGCCGAAGGCAGCCCTTGTTTGCCTTGTACTCGACGGAGCTTGGCAATTCCTGCACCCTCGCTCTGGAACGGGCCCAGGGAGTCAGTCGCTGGCAGGATTCGCTTGGCATTGTCGAAGTCGGTCTTGCCAATTCGCAGGCGGAGTGGGTCAATCTGAACTCCGCAGAGGAGTTTTCGGCCTACGAGAAAGCGCTGGATGGCTAGCAATCCCGATATTCGCCCCATTTCTCTCGACCAGGCACAGCAGAAGATCCTTTCAGTCTGTGCCGATCGCCGCAGCCCGTCCGAGCGGGTCGGCCTCGAACGTGCGCAGGGAAGGATACTTGCCACCGATCTCGAGACGCCGCGAGACCTGCCGCCATTCGACAATTCCGCGATGGATGGGTTTGCGCTGAACAGCGCCGATCTGCCTGCAAACGGCGAGGCCCGGTTGCGGATCGCCGGAATCCGATTCGCCGGCGACGCTGAAACAGCGTCGATTGGACCGGGGGCGTGCCTGCGCATAACCACCGGTGCGCCACTGCCTGTCGGCGCCGATACCGTCATCATCAAGGAACGTGTGCGCGTCGATGGTGAAGAAGCCATCATTCCCGCCGGCGAACTGGCAGGGTCGAACGTACGCCGCGCAGGCGAGGATTTCGCCGCAGGTGACGTGGTCATGCGCAAGGGGCAGCGCATCACCTCAACCCGGATTGGCGGCCTTGCCAGCCTCGGGCAGGACACTCTGGATGTTGCATGCCAGCCGCGAGTCAGCGTAGTGACGACCGGCAGTGAGCTGGTCATGCCCGGCATGCAGTCCCGGCCCGGAACGATCTACAACAGCAATGGCTACAGCCTGGCTGCGTTGCTGCGCGCGAGCGGACTCGAGCCGAAAGCCCCGGAGAACGGCGGCCAAGGACCATCATTCCTGCACTTGCCGGACGACCGCGAGAAGATCGGGAGTGCTCTGCGCGACCTGGCTGGACGCTCCGAGGTGATCATCACCTCGGGTGGCGCATCAGCGGGAGAAGCGGACTGGCTTCCGACCCTGGTAGGCGAGCTGGGCGTCATCCATTTCTGGAAGGTGCGCATGCGTCCCGGCATGCCATTCCTGTTCGGGGAAATCGGGTCGTGCCTGATTTTCTGCCTGCCCGGCAATCCGGTCTCGACAATCGCTACATTTCTCTGCCTCGTGCAACCGGCACTTCAGGCCCTGCAGGGAGCCGAGTGCCCCATGCCCGAACTGCCGCACGCGAGACTTACCAGAGCCGTAACCAAGCGCCATGAACGGGCGGAGTTCTTGCGAGCGCGCTGCGAAGTGCGCAACGACGGTACACTCTGGGTTGATCCATTGACTCGCCAGGGCTCGGCCATGCAGCGCGGAATCATCGAGGCGAATGCACTGATCCTTGTGCCCGAAGCCGTGCACACTCTTGAAGCAGGCGCCCTGGTCCGGATCATGCGGCTGCCGGAACAGGCCTGACAAGCGATGATGCCCGACACTCCCCGAGTTGAGACTGCGGTCACTGCCGAAATCGATCCCGCCGATGCCATCCGGCGCATGCGCAAGGGGGCGATTCTTCTTGATGTGCGCGATGATGACGAGCGGGCTTCGGGCATGCCGAAACAGGCTCTCGGCATCTCGCTCCTGGCACTGGAGCAGGATATCGGTGCGTTGGTCGAATCACGTTGCGCAGAGCTTCTGACCATCTGTGCGACTGGGCGACGTTCGCTGCTGGCACGCGATCAACTGCTCGAACTGGGTTATTCCAATGTCCTCTCCGTGCGTGGCGGTTTTTCGCGCTGGTGCGAAGAGGGGCTGCCGACCGAGGCGGGCACGATGGATGCGGATTCGGCCGAGCGCTATTCGCGCCATTTGCTGCTGCCCGAAGTCGGGGTCAGTGGCCAGCTCAAGCTGGGATCTGCCCGGGTTGCGATGGTTGGTGCAGGCGGGCTTGGGTCCCCGGCTGCCTTGTATCTGGCTGCGGCAGGCGTGGGTCATCTGACCCTGATCGACGATGATCGCGTGGAGCGTTCGAATCTGCAGCGGCAGGTGATTCACGCCGATGCGCGTGTCGGCATGGCCAAGACCGCTTCGGCAGGCATCACGCTTGCTGGCCTGAATCCTGCCTTGCAGCTCGAATTGCGCGAGGAACGGCTGCGGGCAGGCAATGTCGAGGCCTTGCTCGCGGGACACGACCTGATCATCGATGGGGCCGACAACTTTCCGACGCGCTATCTGCTCGATGCGGCCTCGCGAAACCTGAACATCCCGCTTGTATACGGCGCAGTTCACCGATTTACCGGCCAGGTCAGCGTTTTCGACCCGCGTCGCGACGACTCCCCCTGTTACCGATGCCTGTTTCCCGAGCCTCCTTCTGCGGAAGAGGCTCCGAATTGCAGCGAGGCCGGTGTTCTTGGTGTGCTGCCTGGAATCATCGGTCTGCTCCAGTGCAGTGAGGCGATCAAGCTCATCATCGGCATGGGACGCCCCCTGGTGGGTCGCCTGCTCTGTTTTGACGCACTCAACGCCAGCTTCCGGGAACTGACTCTTGCGCGCGACCCGCGCTGCCCCGGTTGTTCGAGGGGCGAGGGCAGGGTGGCCTATGAAGACATCGAAGGGTTTTGCAGCACCATCTGACCCACGGAATCCGGACACGAGCCAGCCGATCCGAAGCAGCGACTGCGAGAACGTCTCAGCCCTGACAAGTCCCTTGGCAACGCGCGCTGGCCGGCCAGGCTGCCCAAGGCTCCGGCCTCCCGCCGATTGGACCATTCAGGCACGGTCTGCTATGCTTGCGGCAGAAGAAAGTATGAATTTCCTTTTTAATATCAGTATGTTACTGATGAAAGTTCCTCTACTTTCTGCCCGCTGCAGGAACGAGACATCCGCAAGGCTTGGCGAGTTCCGCTTGAGTTGGGTTGCCCTTACCGAATTGCCCTGCGCGGCTCGCGCCGCCCGGGTGCTCTAATCGACTTTCTTCCTCCGGGCATGCTCGAGTGAACCCAGGTCACCCCGTTCCAGTCGAGAGGAGTGCATGCCCGCAACGCTTGACGACATGAATACAGGTGCCGACTCCATCCATTGCGATGTGGGTCGCGGGCAGCAAATGTCGAAACAGGTGGGTAGAGCCCTGGATTGGGTCAAGGCGACGCTTCAAACGCGAAACCTGCGCATGCGGGACAGGCAGGATGCCGGTTCGCGCGTCGAGAGTTCTTGCGATTCCATTCCTCGCAATGTCTTGAATGCCCGTTGTGAACTCGTGCAGGACCTTGCCGGTAGATCGGGTGCAGGTTCAGCGAGCCGTTCAATCGGCCCGGTCGCGAATGAAACGAATACAAGGACTGCAAGCCAGCCTGGCCGCTTTCCGCTTCGGTCGACCGAACCCATGCCGTATTCCGGCACTCATCCGGCAAGCGTGCCGGTTGGAACCTACCAGGAACAAACCCATCCATGACCATTCCCTTTGCGATCGCAGGCGTGCAGATGCATGTCCCGGCCTTGGCCAGCAATCTTGCAGCCATGCTGCACCGCATGGATGTCGTCATGGCCCGTTTCCCCTGGACACAGATGATCCTGTTCAGCGAACTGGCCCAGTGCGGTCCGGTTCCGAACGCGCCGGTCAGTCTGCCGGGGCCTGAAGAAGAGACCTTGCAAGCGGCCGCGGCAAGACACGGAGTCTGGTTGATTCCCGGTTCGGTTTTCGAGCGCGGCGCAGACGGCAAGTTGTACAACACGGCATCGGTCATCGATCCGGGCGGAACCGTGGTCAAGCGCTATCGCAAGATGTTTCCGTTCCGCCCCTACGAGCACGACGTGACCGCCGGCAGCGAGTTCTGCGTATTCGACGTTCCCGACGTCGGTCGTTTCGGTCTGTCCATCTGCTATGACATGTGGCTGCCGGAGACGACGCGAACGCTGACTGCGATGGGCGCGGAAGTTCTCCTGCATCCGGTACTGACGGGAACCATCGACCGCGACGTCGAACTCGCCATCGCGCGGGCCACGGCAGCGCAATTCCAGTGTTATGTGTTCGACATCAACGGCCTGGATTCGGGAGGAATCGGTCGGTCCTGCGTAGTCGATCCCAGCGGGACGGTGCTGGCCCATGCCGGGGGTTCCAGCGAGACCCTGCCGCTCGAAGTCGATCTCGCTCGCGTGCGTCGCCAGCGTGAAGCGGGTGTCAATGGACTGGGCCAGCCGCTGAAGAGTTTCCGCGATCGCGAAATCGACTTTTCCGTCTACCAGCGTGGCTCGGGTGTGGATGCCTATCTGCATACGCTCGGGCCGCTTTCGATGACTGCCAAGGGCGGACAGGCCGGCATTGGCATGGGGGCCCCGGCAGAAGTGCTTCCGTTGCCGCCAGCGCCTGATGAGTCAACCTGAAGGAGCGCGACATTCCAGGCAGCGAAGCCCGAGCGAAACCCGGATCCGAGGAGCAAGCCTTGAACAAGAACGAATCCATTCAGAGTACAGCCGGAACATCCCGGGATGATCTCCGCAGTCATGCAACCGGCGCGAGCAGCGACATCGGTTCGGGCGATAGTGCAAAGCGACCTTCCGGAATGACTTCATCGCTGAGCGACTACTATTCGGCGTCGCAGCTGCGCAATGACCGCTGGACAGCGTTGAAGAGTCTCGCGGTTCAGCTCGCTGGCGTTAAGACCGAGACGCAACGCTCACGGCTGACCGGCAAGGTCGAGGCCCTTCTGCACTGGCTGGATCCGATAGAGGCCTACTGGGCCTTTCCGGGCCGGCGCGGACTGGATCAACTGCAGAAGATGATGACCCGGCACGATTACCAGGATCTTGCCCGCGCCGTGACGCGCATGGTCAGGGCGTTGCAGAGCGGCACCTACCGGCGCCGGCTGGGCGACTACTTTGGTGATACCGATCGGGATATCAACGAAGAGGAGGAAATCGTCGAGACGCAGGAACAGCGCACTCGATCGCGTCCGTTCTTCGAGATACTCATCGTCGATGATCTGAGCCCGGCCCAGCAGGATGCTCAATGCGTCGCGCTGCGCAGCCAGCGCCGGGATGACGACCGTTTTGTCTACGAGCCCGTGTTCGTGACCAGCTTCGAAGATGCATTGATCGGAGTCCTGTTCAACACGAATATCCAGTCGGTCGTGGTCCGTCATGATTTCGCGTTCGCATCCGAGAACCGGATGGAAATCCTCAAGCGATACCTGCGCAGGGTCGGTGACGAGGAACTGGAGTCGATTGATCCGGAAGACTACGGCCCCGAATTGTGCCGCGTGATCCGCAAGATCCGTCCGGAGCTCGATGTATTCCTCGTCACGGATCGCTCAGTCGAGGAAATCGCCGGTCGTGACCTCGGTGGATGTGCGCGGGTTTTCTACAATCAGGAAGACTTCACCGAGCTGCATCTGAATATTCTTCGAGGCGTCAATTCACGCTACAACACGCCGTTCTTCAATGCCCTGAAGGAATATTCGAAACAGCCAACCGGTGTTTTCCACGCCATGCCCATCAGTCGTGGAAAGTCGCTGATCCGTTCGAACTGGATTCGCGACATGGCCGAGTTCTACGGCATGAACATTTTCCTGGCCGAGACCTCTGCCACATCCGGGGGACTCGATTCCCTGCTTGAGCCGGTCGGGCCGATCAAGCGGGCGCAGGAGCTGGCAGCAAGGGCATTCGGAGCACGCCAGACGTTCTTCGCCACCAATGGTACCTCGACCTGCAACAAGATCGTGGTCCAGGCGATCGTGCGTCCTGGCGATATCGTCCTGGTGGATCGCGACTGCCACAAGTCGCATCACTACGGGATGGTGCTGGCGGGCGCGAATGTCGTCTATCTCGACAGCTACCCGCTCAGCGAATACTCCATGTACGGTGCGGTGCCGCTGCGCGAGATCAAGCATGCGCTGCTGAAACTCAGACAAGTCGGCAAGTTGCATCGCGTGCGCATGCTGTTGCTGACGAATTGCACCTTCGATGGCATCGTCTACAACGTGGAGCGGGTGATGGAAGAGTGCCTGGCCATCAAGCCCGATCTGGTCTTTCTCTGGGATGAAGCCTGGTTCGCGTTTGCACGCTTCTCGCCGACTTACCGCCAGCGTACCGCCATGAATACAGCACAGGTGCTGCGTGCGCGCTTTCGCGATCCGCTGTATGCGGAACAGTACGCGAGCCATCTCAACGAAATCGAGGGCCTGAGCGACGAGCAGTTGCTGGACACGCGCCTGCTGCCCGATCCCGCGACGGCACGTGTGCGTGCCTATGCTACCCAGTCCACGCACAAGACACTGACTTCGCTAAGGCAGGGCTCGATGATTCACGTGCACGATCAGGACTTCAAGGGCGAAGTGGAACAGGCATTCCATGAGGCCTATATGACGCATACGTCCACATCGCCAAACTACCAGATCATCGCCTCGCTGGATGTTGGTCGCCGTCAGGTCGAACTCGAAGGGTTCGAACTCGTGCAAAAGCAGATCGAGGCTGCCATGGCGATGCGCAAGGCAATCGATTCGCATCCGATGCTGAGAAAATATTTCAAGGTGCTCTCGGTCAAGGAACTGATCCCCTCGTCCCACCGCGAATCAGGAATCGAAGCCTACTGGGATCAGGAGAAAGGATGGAACGACACCTGGAATGCATTCGCCAACGACGAGTTTGCCCTCGATGCCTCTCGCGTGACGCTTTCAGTGGGTCATGCCGGTTTTGACGGCGACACGTTCAAGAATGAAGTGCTGATGAACAAGCACGGCATCCAGATCAACAAGACCTCGCGCAACACGGTCCTGTTCATGACCAACATCGGCACGACGCGCTCATCAGTGGCCTATCTCATCGAGGTCCTCGTGCGAGTAGCGCAGGATCTCGACTCGCAACTGGAAGATGCCAGCGGCATGGAGGTTCGTGCGTTCGAGCGCAGGGTCATGTCTCTGACACATGACTATCCGCCACTGCCCGATTTCTCGCGATTCCACGACAGGTTCCGAACCGGTCGCTCGGAAGGAACCGGCGAGGGCGACATCCGCACGGCCTACTTCATGGCCTACGACGAATCGAACTGCGACTATTTCCAGATCGAGGACGGTTCAATGGAGGCCGCGATGGATGCCGGACGTGAACTGGTCTCCACGGCATTCATCATTCCGTATCCGCCGGGCTTTCCGATTCTCGTTCCGGGCCAGGTGATCTCGAAAGAAATTCTCCACTTCATGCGCGCGCTGGACGTGAAGGAGATCCATGGCTATCGACCGGATCTTGGCCTGCGCGTGTTTACCGACAAGGCACTGAAAGACAGCGAATCCCATTCCAGAAACTCACAGGAGAACTAAAGCATGGCTGCACGCAAAAAGCTCAAGAACATTTCCGAAATCAGGCGCTTCTTCCATCGCTTCGAAGAACCGATCTACTTCGTGAGCGCCACCAATTTCAACCTGCTCGGACTCGACGAGTGGGTCAAGAATTTCAAGTACGTCAGTTATATCGACTGCTATGACGGACAACACCCGAACGTGTTCTGCCCGAGCGAGCAGCCGCACGACGAATTCCAGTCAATCGAAGACATCAACAACTATTTGCTCCAGCACAAGGAAGTCATCGATCACATCGAAGGACGTGGCGGCAAGCCCAAATTCATCTTCCTCATGTTCGACGAGAAAACCGAAGCCCTGGCCAGGGAATTGGGCGCCAAGGTCTGGTTTCCGAAGGCCAAGTTGCGCAATCGCATCGACAACAAGATCGAGACCGTTCGCATCGGCAACAAGGCCAGGGTGCCGAGCGTGCCGAACGCGCTTTCCATCATAGAAGACTACGCGCAACTGACCAGGGTGGCCGAGAAAGCCAAACTCGGCAAGGACCTGGTCCTGCAGTCGGCTTATGGCGACTCGGGTCACACGACTTTCTTCATCAAGTCCGAGGCGGATTTCCGCAAGCACCAGCACGACATTGTCGGGCATGGCGAAATCAAGGTCATGAAGCGGATCAACTGCCGTGGCGCTGCCATTGAAGCCTGCGCAACCAAGCAGGGAACCATCGTTGGACCCCTGATGACCGAGCTGGTCGGATTCGGCGAACTGACGCCGTACAGAGGCGGCTGGTGCGGCAACGAAATTTTCGCCAATGCATTCTCTACCAAGGTGCGCGACAAGGCGCGCGACTACACGTTCGCATTCGGTGAGCAATTGCGCAAGGAGGGTTATCGTGGCTATTTCGAACTCGACTTCCTGGTAGATACCAAGACCCGCGACATCTATCTCGGCGAGCTGAACCCGCGCATTACCGGTGCCAGTTCGATGACCAATCACGCGGCCTTTGCGCATGCCGATGCGCCACTGGCCCTGTTCCATCTGCTCGAGTTTTCCGACGTGCCATTCGATATCGATATTGCCGAGCTCAACGCGCGCTGGGCCGATCCCGAGAACATCGATTCCTGGTGCCAGATGGTGGTCAAGCACACGGATGACTCCATCGATCGCATTACCCAGGCGCCCGAGACCGGTATCTGGCGCATGCGCGATGACGGCAGCATCGAGTTCGATCGCTTCGACTACCATCGTCGAGCGGTCAGCAGCGATCGTGAAGCATTCTTCCTGCGCATCCTGAAGAAGGGCGATTACCGATATGAAGGAGCCGATCTCGGCATACTGGTCACCCGCGGCCGCGCGATGACGGATCGCTTCTCGTTGACCGAACGATCGCGTCGCTGGATCGACGGTATCCGCGCGCACTACTCCGCCGAGCCACTCGCGGGACCCGTGCCCGCGGAACTCCCCGACCACGCGTTCAAGTTCCTCTAGCCGCACAACAGGAAGACAGTCGCTCCATGCATCTGACCTTTCATGCCTTGTCTGACGACGGGTCGGGTGCCGTATGGCAAGCCCTGTTTGATCGACTGTGGCCTGCCTACAGGCGCTGGTACCTGCGTGACGGCCATCTGGCCCGACCAAGCTTTCTGGAGTGCCGGCGCGCGCTTGAATTGCACATGCCGGAGTTCGTGCCACGCTGGAAGCGATTGTGCGAATTGGCCGGTGGCGGCGACGTGGAAGCGCGCTTCCTCAGTCTGTGGTGTCCGCCTGCATACGACAGCGCCTGTTCGCAAGCGGTCTGGCCGGGTGATGAACCCCTGCTGGTGCGCAACTACGACTATTCCGCACATTACTTCGATGCCGTTGCGCTGCACACAAGGTGGTCCGGGCAACAAGTTCTCGGAACCAGCGATTGCCTGGTAGGTCTCGTCGACGGCATCAACGAGTCCGGTCTGGCGCTCTCGCTGACCTTTGGAGGACGCAGTGTGGTCGGACAGGGATTCGGGGTGCCGATCGTGCTTCGCTATGTACTAGAAACCTGTTCGACCGTTGCGCAGGCTTGTGCAGCCCTGGCGCGTATTCCGACCCATATGGCTTACAACGTGACCGCGCTCGACAGCAATGGTCACCGTGCCACGGCCTATCTGGCTCCTGATTTCCCTGCGCAGATCACGAGTGCTCCGGTGGCGACCAATCACCAGCCCGGACGGTTGTCTGCAGGAGACGCTTATCGCACTGCGACCGTCGAGCGCGAACGCTATCTGCTGGGTCGCCTGATGCTTCACGAAGATACGCCCGAGCGATTCATTGGTGCCTTTCTGCGGCCGCCGCTGTTTTCGCTGGCCTACGAGCAGCAGCGCGGCACCTTGTACACGGCCGCGCTCTGGCCTCGCCGGCGCGAGTTCAGCTACCGCTGGCCGCATGCAGAGTGGAATCTGAGTGTTGAGAATTTCGTGCCGGGCAGCCGCCGCATCGCGCATTGCGCAGCCGGTCGGATGGCCGTCTGAGTACGGCATGGAGACAGCAGGCATGAGTTCAAACAGGAGGTTCAGCGACAGCGAGCACACTGCGGTTTCGTCGCATCGACCGGCTCTGCGCAAGGTGCTGAGCCGCTTCGGCTTCTTTGCCCTGGCTTTCGGATCGATGATCGGTGTTGGCTGGGTGACTTCGATCGGCAGTTGGCTGGAGCAGGCCGGTCCGGGCGGCGCGGTACTTGCCTTTGTCATCGGCGGCGCGGTGATGCTCTGTATCGGCCTGTGCTATGCCGAATTGACGCCAATGATTCCCGTGGCCGGTGGAGAAGTAGCCTATGCCTACAAGGCGTTCGGTACTTTCAAGGCGTTTCTGGTCGGCTGGGCGCTGGCCTTCGGCTACGTCAGCATCTCGGGATTCGAAGCCATCTCGATCGGACGCGTGCTCAGTTTCCTTGTCCCCTCCATCGACCGATGGCCAATATACGAATTCGCGGGTTCCACGGTTTACGCCAGTCATCTGATCCTGGCCCTTGTATGCACCGGCGCAATCACCTGGATCAACTGGCTCGGTGCCCGTTCCGCAGCACGCCTGCAAGTCTGGCTGACCGTCCTTTTCGTTGCCATCACACTGGTTTTCGTCGTGGCCGGATTCGCCGAGGGCAGGGCGGAAAACCTTAAGCCGGTATTTGCTGCAGCCGACGCGGGGCTGGGTGCGCTCGCAGGCCTGCTTGCCGTCATGGTGACCATTCCGTTCTGGTTCGTCGGTTTCGACACGATCCCCCAGGCCGCCGAGGAGGCATCAGTGGCCGTCAAGCCGCGCATGCTGGCCCTGCTGATCGTCGGTTCAATCGCAGCGGCCGTCCTGTTCTACGTATTGCTGATTCTCAGCATATCGATGCTGGGGCCGTGGCAGGAACTGTCGCAGGCGGATCTGCCAGCTGCGCACGCCTTTGAAGCGGCTTTCGCTTCGCCTTGGCTGCGCGACCTCGTCCTGATTGCAGCGCTGCTTGGGCTGTTCACGAGCTGGAACGGCTTCTTCCTGGCCGGATCGCGCGTCATCTTCGCGCTGGGACGCGGTCGCATCATTGCGAAGGTTTTCGGTGAAACCCATCCGCGCCATGGAACGCCGCATCGGGCGATCCTGCTGGTCGGCGGTCTGACCCTGTTGGCACCGTTGCTGGGACGTGATGCCCTGCTTGCACTGGTCAACGCAGGCTCGTTCTCGATCGCGCTGGCATTCTTCGGGGTATCACTGTCCCTGTTGAGGCTGCGCAAGGACTATCCGCAGATTGAACGTCCCTTTCGGCTGCATGCGGCGCCCCTGGTCGCCGGCATTGCCGCAGCGGGGTCCCTGTTGATGCTGGCCGCCATGCTGATTCCTGCCAGTCCGGCCGCATTGAGCTGGCCACACGAGCACATCGTCCTGATGGTCATGGTAGGAGTGGGCGGCATGCTCTGGCTGGCGGCTGCCAGCGGCCGCAAGGGCATAGGCGAAGAGGCGCGAGACGCCCTTGTTCTTGATCAGGCGAGCTGAGTACAAGCCGGCCGCCCTTCTTACCTTGCCGATCAGCTCACCAGGCGTGAGCTGACCGAGTTCGAGTCGCAATCAGGAGGGACGTGAGGCCGCCGGACTACCGCGCCATGGGCGACGCTTCTTGTTGCCGGCAGCATGTTCGCCGGTACCGCGAGACTGCTGGGCATGCGGGCGACGCGCATGCTGCTGGCGACCGCTCTGCGGGCGCGCACCGCCCGGTCCTTCGAGACGCAGCGGCTGCGAGGGTTCGAATCCCTCCACGTCAACGATCGCGATGTCCTGTTTCAGCAACTTGCGAATGTCGCGCAGCAGGCCTTCTTCGGCACGACTGACCAGCGAGATGGCGAGGCCTTCCGCGCCGGCACGGCCCGTGCGGCCTATGCGATGCACATAGTCTTCGGCGACCATCGGCAAGTCGAAATTGATGACCATCGGCAGCTGGTCGATATCCAGACCACGGGCCGCGATATCGGTGGCAACCAGCACATTGACGCGGCCGCTCTTGAAATCGGCAAGCGCGCGGGTGCGCTGATTCTGGCTCTTGTTGCCATGAATTGCCGCCGCGCGAATGCCGGATTTCTCCAGCTGCTTGGTCAGCTTGTCGCAGCCGTGCTTGGTGCGGCCAAACACGAGGGTCTGGCTGCCGTCGAGACTGAGCAGATGCAGCAGCAGGTCGCGCTTGGCTTCGAGGTTGACCGGATGCACGCGATGGGTAACGGTCGAGGCCACGCTGTTCGGCTTGGCGATCTGGATTTCCTGCGGTTCATGCATGAACTGGTTGGCCAGAGCCTTGATCTCTGACGAGAACGTGGCCGAGAACAGCAGTGTCTGGCGAGCCTTCGGCAAGGCGCTGAGCACGCGCTTCATCGCGGGCAGAAAGCCCATGTCGAGCATGCGATCCGCTTCGTCGAGAATCAGTACTTCAATGGCTGAGAGATCGACGGTACGGCGCTGCATGTGATCGAGCAGTCGACCCGGCGTCGCCACCACGATGTCGACGCCACGACGCAGCGCGTCGATTTGCGGGCCCATGCCGACGCCGCCAAAGATCGTCGCCGACTTGACGCCGATGTGCTTGCTGTAGGTGCGGACGCTTTCCTGCACCTGGGCCGCCAGTTCGCGGGTCGGGGTGAGGATGAGGGCGCGCGGCCTGCGTGCCAGAGGCAGGCGTTTGCCTTCCGGATACAGGCGCTCGAGCAGCGGCAGGGCGAAAGCTGCCGTCTTGCCGGTGCCGGTCTGTGCGCCGGCCATCAGATCCTGGCCAGCCAGGACGACCGGAATGGCCGCCAGCTGCACGGGTGTGGGCTGCGTATAGCCCTGTTCTTCAAGCGCGCGCAGCAGTGCCGGCGACAGCCCGAGGGTGTCGAAACTCATGGGTATTACTCCTTGATGTAACCCGGAGCGTCCCTGATGAACCGCGCTGCAGGTTTGAATTTTTCGGCTGCCGGCCAACATGGCGGGCATTCCGGTTCTGGGCGTCGGGACCGCGAGCGGTGTGGTTCGAGACTGGCCAGCTTGCTGGCAGGTGCTCGATGAACCGGAAGGGAGCGGGGGGTCAACGCGACTAAACCAGTCTATGCTACAGGAAATCGCAGTATTCAGCCAGCACTTGTTGTGAGGCCGGTCCACGGGTTTCACTAGGGTGCGCGCGTTCTCCGGTGGCGCGCCCTGCAGCCAGGGGTCAATCGCGCCATGCGGATCACGTTCGAGCTCGAATCCGAGGATATCGAGTACTTCCAGAAGGCCTTCGAGCGATTTCGACGCATGGCGAACGAAGTCGACGAGGTCCACATCATCGATGCGGCCAAGCACACGCTGGACAACCTGTGCATCGCACGGATCCCCAACTATGTGCGCAAGCGCCTTGTCCATGTGCAGCGGCTGATTCTGTTGCTGGAAGATGCCGACTGGAGCCTGTCGGCGCCGGAACGCACCGAAGCTCTGGCCGCATTGGCCTACTTCGGGGACCCGGATGACCTGATTCCGGATCACATCGAGATCATCGGGCTGATCGATGACGCGATCATGCTTGAACTGCTTGCCAGACGCATGCGTCATGTCCTGCAGGCCTATGGCAAGTTCTGCGCATTCCGCGAATCGCTGGGGGATCGGTCAGGCCAGGAACACGCGCGCGTGGGACGAGCACGGGCGCTGGCCTCGCGCAGGGCCGAACTCATGGATGAACTGCAAAGTCGCCGTGAGCGCGTGGATTCACGCATCCACGAGGCTGACTGAGCGGAGAGCCCTGAAAAGGCGCTGCATCAGCCAACGCGAACTGGTAATCTCGCGCGCCATTTCACACGCACGCGCCGGAGAAGATCATGCAGGTGGCAAAGGACACGGTCGTTTCGTTGCACTACACGCTCCATGCCGACGATGGTCTCAAGATCGAGAGCTCACGCGATGGTGGCGAGCCCGTGCATATCCTGGTGGGCCACGGCGGCATCATTCCCGGACTCGAAAAGGCCTTGATAGGCCACGATGTCGGCGAACAGTTTTCGGTGGATGTGGAACCCCGGGAAGCGTACGGCGAACGCCAGCCAGGCAATGTCCAGCGTGTACCGAAGAAGTATTTCAAGGCTGCATCTCGCCTGCGCCCCGGCATGACTGCCATGCTGTCAATGAAGGATGGCGGCAATCGTTCGGTAACCGTTCTCAAGGTTGGCTCCAGCGTTATCGACGTGGATCTGAATCATCCGCTGGCCGGCAGAAAGCTGCGCTTCGACGTCGACATCGTCGACGTGAGAGAAGCAACCTCGGAAGAGATCTCGCACCGGCACGTGCATGGCCCGGGCGGCGTCGAGCATTCCTGAACCCATCGGCGAAGTCGGGATAGCGGGACGGGAAAACCCCGGCCGCCCTTGCGTCATTCCGGTACTCGTGGCGACGACGCAGAGCCGGGTCCGCTCAGCGCAAGACGCGCTTTCCGGTTCGAAATGTCTCGCGCCAGCCCGGAGCATCGAGGCTGTCCAGGCGCACCGTGCCGCCCTTGTTGGGTGCGTGGACGAAGCGGCCTTCGCCTACATAGATGCCGACATGGCTGATCTTGCGGCCTGAAGCGAACAGCACCAGATCGCCGCTTTCGAGCCGGCCCTTGGGGACATCCGGATCGTCCAGGGCGCCCATGGCGGCAGATGTTCGCGGTAACTGGATGCCAGCGGCATCGCGGAACACATAGCCGACCAGGCCGCTGCAGTCGAAGCCGCTTTCCGGCGTGTTGCCGCCGTAGCGATAGGGCGTTCCGACCAGGGCCAGGGCCCTAAACAGGACCGCATTGGCGGCCTCGGTCGTCTCGGTCGCAGATTGCCGACGGCTGGATGCCGCGCTCGACGAATCCGGGCGAGCGCTGTCCTTCCCGCAAGCGCAGAGTAGAAACGGCAGAAGAATTGCGAGGCGCAGAAAGCACATCGCCCGACCTTGTGCGAGGCCGGGCGACATGTCAATCGGGGGAAGAAAAAAAGTCGTCGCCCGCGGATTCGGTGACGGACGACGATCTTGGAAAACTAGGCTGCAGAAGCACAGAGCTTCAGTTGCGGGCGGGCCTCCACCACATCGGCCGCGGTTTCGTCGTCGCCAACCAGGGCTTCATGCAGGGTCTGCACCGCCTCTTCGAAGCGCTGCAAGCGCTCTTGCGAAGCGGCTGCGACGTTTGCCGGAACCTGACCGGCATCGAGCAGGCTGCGCAGCATGTCACGATGCTGTTCGCTGAAATCCGGATCGAGCAGGGCTTCGTCAAGCGCGCAGATGACGGCGGCGAGCCAGCCGGAGGTCGGAGCACGCAGAGCCAGCAGCAGTTCGTTGGTCGAAACGTTCATCAGGATTCCCCGCTATGGATTGGGTCACGCCACAATCGATGCATAGTCTGTGCCAATTGTGCCAATGGGTCTGAAGTGTCGGGTTCCCGGGCAGGCGGTTGCGTCCGGGCAAACGTCGAGGACTGCAACGATATGGCCCGAAATGGAGGTCAGGGCACCCTTCCACGTCAGTCGGGCATCAGGCCGGCTCTGGTGGGCCGCTCAGTCGCGTCCCCGTGCTTGTGCATTGGGTCCGGCAAAAACCCATTCCCGGTTTCGTCACTTGCTGACAATGATCGCGCGCCTGCGGCCTGCGGCCTGTGGGTCTGGCGATGCGCTTTGCGCCAGGCAGCGCTGGAACTCGAGAATCCGCCGAAATCCTGCCCTGCGGGGCTCTGTCGCCGCTCAATGCCGTTTGTGTCGATGCCGGCCGATCGGCAAGCGCTCCATTCCGCTGCCGGAGACCTTTCGCGGTTGCCGAGCCGGGCGCGCGGTCCCGTAGAATCTCCAGCCATGAATTCTCGAGACTCGGATGTACTCATTCTTGGCGCAGGCGTGATTGGCCTGAGTTGCGCCTGGTACCTGCTCGAATCGGGACGCAGCGTCACCGTGATCGACCAGGGGCGCCTGGGCCGGGGCAGCTCGCACGGCAATTGCGGAACCCTGACCCCCAGCCACGCGATGCCGCTGGCCATGCCGGGTGTGGTCGGGACGGCGCTCAAGTGGCTGCTTCGGGCCGATGCGCCGTTGCGCATCAAGCCGCGTCTCGACCCGGGCCTGATGCGCTGGCTGGCTTCCTTCGTCCGGCTCAGCAACTGGGAGCAGTTCGGCCGGACAACAGCGATCAAGGCACCGTTCTTGACGCGCTCGCTGGAGCTGATTGCCGGGTTGGTGGAGAGCGAGCAGCTCGATTGCGAATTCCGAAAATCCGGCACCCTGCATGTGTATCGCGACGAAAAATCGCTTGCAGCCGCGAGCTGGTACCTGCGGGTGCTCAGCGAGGTCGGCATCGACGTCGAGGCGCTTGATGGTGCTCAGGTCGAGGCTCTGGAACCGGCTCTCAATCCTGGTGTCGCGGGCGGATTCCTGAATCCGGGGGATGCGCAGCTGCGGCCCGATCGCTATGTCGCTGAACTTGCACGTCGCGTACGCGAGCGCGGCGGCCAGATCGAGGAAGACGTCGCCGTCGAATCGCTGCTCAGGGAGCGCGGGCGTCTGTCGGCCATCCAGACCAGCAGGGGCACCTGGCGGGCACGCGACGTCGTATTTGCGCTGGGCGCCTGGTCGCCCCTGCTTGGCCGGACCATTGGCGTGCGCCTGCCCATCCAGCCGGGCAAGGGCTATTCGATAACCTATTCGCGCCCGGACCCGTGCCCTCGTATCCCGATGACGCTCAGGGAAGCCAGTGTCTGCGTGACTGCATGGAGTTCCGGTTACCGACTGGGCAGCACGATGGAATTTGCCGGCTATGACAGTACACTCAATCCGACCCGATTGAATGCCCTGCGCCGGGCTGCAGCGCTCTATCTGCGCGACCCTGAGGGCGCGCAGACTCAGGAGGAATGGTACGGATGGAGACCGATGACGCCGGACGACCTGCCGGTTATCGGCCGCGTGCCGGGCATCGACAATCTGTGCATGGCTACCGGCCACGGCATGCTTGGGGTAAGCATGTCGGCAATGACCGGATTGCTGGTCAGCGAGATTCTTGCCGACCAGCCGACATCACTGGACTGCGCGCCCTTCAGCGTGACGCGCTTCGCCTGAAGCAATCGGGAGTGCGTCGGCTACGGCATCGAATCGCGAAATGCCAATTCGGACATGCGCGCGCAGCGCCTCAGTGATCGCGCACGATCATCAGGCGCAGCTCGGTCATGTCCTCGATGGCATAACGAATGCCTTCGCGGCCCAGACCTGAATCCTTGACCCCTCCGTAGGGCATGTTGTCGACACGGAAGCTGGGAACATCGCCCACTACCACGCCTCCGACATCGAGTCGGTCCCATGCGCGCATGGCCTGATTGATGTCATTGGTAAAGACGCCTGCCTGCAGGCCGAACTCGCTGTCGTCGACGATGCGCAATGCCTCGTCGAAATCCCTGTAGGGTTGCAGGGTGGCCACAGGTCCGAAGGCTTCCATGCAGTTGACCTTCTGCCTTGCATTGACGCCTTCGAGCACGCTGGCTTCGAGCATCGCGCCATCGCGCTTGCCGCCACACAGCAATTTCGCGCCGGACTTGACTGCTTCCTGGATCCATTCGTCCAGGCGCTGCGCTTCCTTGACATCGATCATGGGACCAATGAAGGTGTTCTCGTCCTTCGGATCGCCCGCGACAAGTTTCCCGGCTGCAGCGACGAATTTCTCGCGGAACTCATCGTAGATGTCTGCATGCACGAGTATGCGCTGGACTCCGATGCAACTCTGCCCGGATTGGTAGAAGGCGCCGAAAATCACGCGCTCGACCACCTTGTCGAGTCGGTCGCGCTGATCGGGCTCGATGATGCAGGCGGCATTGCCGCCAAGTTCCAGTACGACCTTCTTCTTGCCTGCCTTGGCCTTGAGGTCCCAGCCCACGCCGGGAGATCCGGTGAATGAAAGCAGCTTGAGGCGATCGTCGGTGGTGAACAGATCAGCGCCGTCGCGATGGGCCGGCAATACGGAAAACGCCCCCTTGGGCAGATCGGTCTCGGCCAGGATTTCGCCAATGATCAGCGCGCCGATCGGGGTGC
>NZ_JAWLAR010000019.1:0-89640 GCF_041395345.1 Dokdonella sp.
CCCGACAGCACTTCCATGCCGTAGAACGCGGCCAGGCGCGGAATCTGCGGACTCTCGACCGAGGAATAGGTGCGCAGGCGCTTGGTGTGGCGCGACAGCATGCGGATATCGCTGGCCAGTTCGGCCTCGCTGGGAAACAGATCCTTGGTCGGATCCTGGTAACGCTGGAATGCACTGAAGGCCATGCCTTCGACACGGCCGGTCCAGTCGGCGATCTGGGTCGGGCGATTGAGGAAGGCCCAGAGCCCGAAATTCGACGCAGCGACCAGCACGGCAAACATGACAGCGCGCCAGAAGGACTTCTCTACCACGTCGGAGTGTCGGTTGATCAAATGGGACTCGGCGGGATGGCAAAGGCGCTCGGCGCAGCGCGGCAGCATAGCTGAGGCGACCCCCTGCCTCAACGCAGGGTGTCCCGTCGTACCTCCGATGTTATCGCTGCATTCAGTCGAGGCCGGATCGGCGGACGACCCGGCCCGCAGCCGGGGCCACTACTCCTTGCGCAGGGATTCGACCGGATCCAGATTCGAGGCACGGCGAGCCGGCAGGTAGCTCGCCAGCAGGCCGACGGCTGCCATCGCGACCGCCATCAGCGCGAAGGTTGTCGGGTCCACCGATTGCACGCCGAACAGGAGGCTGCCGAGCGCGCGCGTGAACATCAGCGCGGCAGCAATGCCGACGAGCACGCCGATTCCGACCACGCGTGCGCCGTACGCGACAACCATGCCGCGGACCTGCGCGGCCTGTGCGCCGAGCGCCATGCGCACGCCGATCTCACGGGTGCGTTCGCTCACGATATAGGAGAGCACGCCATACAGTCCGATCGCGCCGAGCAGCAATGACAAGCCAGCCGTGATGCCCAGGGTGAGCAGGGTAAACGACAACTGCGCCATCGAATCCCGAGCCAGGCCGGCCAGGGTGAAGGCGCGATACATCGGTGCCTCGGGCGCGACCTCGCGGACCAGCGCACGCACCTCGGGGGCAATCGTCTCGGCGCGCGACGTCTTGATCACGTAGGCGGGAGAGGAGACCTTTCGGCCTCCATCGGCACTGGTGTCGACGAGCGGAAAGTAGATGGCAGGCTGCGGTGTATCACGGAACCCGTCCTGCATGACATCGTCGACGATGCCGATCACCGTCTCCCATGCCGTCTGGCCTTCCCGCTGGATCTGGCGGCCGAGCGCGTCCTGTCCTGGAAACAGGCGTTCCGCTGCCGTGCGGCTCAGGATGACATGGCCGCGTGCGCTGCCGTGATCCTCCGCATTGAATGGACGGCCTCCGAGCATGGCGATCTGCAGGGTCCCGAAATAGTCTCCGGCGGTGTAGTTGTAATTGAGCAGCACGCCTTCGCCGCCATCGCTGTTCGAGGTCTGCGTGCGCACGCGCATGGTCGCGGTTTGTTCATTCAGGGGCATGTTCTCAACCAGACCGACCGATTGCACGCCCGGCAGCGCCTTGAGTCGATCAAGGAAGTTCAGGTCGAATTGCGCGTAGGCATTGGCATCATCGAGAGACGGTCGATCAGGGGCGAACTGGAACGTGAAAATGTCCTCGGTGGAGTAGCCCGGGGGCGTGTGCCAGAGCGCGTAGGCGCTGCGCACGAGGAGGCCCGAGCCGATCAGCAATACCAGGGCGAGCGCGGTCTGCGCGATCACGAGGCTGTCGCGCAGCCAGTGACCTTGCCGGGTCATGCCACGGCCGCCTTCGCGCAGGCGCGAAAGATTCGGTCGGGCGCCGCGCCCCGCCGGCAGGAAACCGCACAGCAGGGCGGAAACCATCGCAATCGCCAGGGTGAACAGCAGCGTTGAAATATCGAGGTGCACCTGGTCGAGGCGCGGGACACCCGAAGGCACGGCGCGAAGAAGGGGCGGCAAGCTGACTGCGGCCAGCGCAATCGCGACGATTCCGGCCGACAGGGCGATCACGAGCAGTTCGGCGATCTGCATGCGCATGAGCTCGCTGCGACTTGCGCCGAGAGCGCTACGCATCGCCATCTCGCGATGACGCCCGTCGATGCGCACTAGCAGCAGGTTGGCCACGTTCGCGCAGGCAATCAGTAGCACGATCGCCGCTGCCGCGAGCAGGATCCACAGTGGGCGCGAGGCAGCGCCGAGGAGCTGATCCTCGAGCGGCCGCACGACCGCCTGATGCTTCTCGATCGTGCGCACGTAGCTGGGCGACCCACCGAAGCGCTCCGGCAGGCGGCTGGCGAGAGTATTCAGCTCCCGAGTCACGCCTTCGATCGTGGCGCCCGGCGCAAGGCGGGCCACCAGATTGCCGCCGAAATCACCAGGCTTGTCGATGTCACTTGCATCGAGCGTGCTCGGAATCCAGAGCATCGTGTCATCGGTCGGGAAACGGAACGTCGGTCCCATGACACCGATGATTGTGCGCTGCTTGCCCGATGCATCGATCGTCCGGCCGATCACCGAAGGATCACGGCCGAACCACGAACTCCACAACGAATCGCTAAGAACCACGGCGAGCGTGCCGTCTTCCTTGACCGGCAAGCGCCCGAGGACTGGCTGCACGCCGAGCGTCGAAAACAGCGACTCGGTTGGAAACCCCATGCGGATGCGTTCGACGCGATCCCTGGTGCGTAGCGTCGACGTGGAGGAGTAGTAGAGCGCGCTGTCTTCGAGCAGTTTCGATTGCTCGTGGTACTGCAGGTAGAACTCCGGCGCGACGCCGAATTCGCCGGGCATTTCCGAACCGGGTGCGGTCGCCGCGACATACACGAGCCGATCAGGATCCTTGAACGGCAGCGGATCGAGCAGCACGGTGTTGACCACGCAGAACAAGCCGGCCATCGCGCCGATCGCCAGACCGAGCATGCCCACTGCGGTGATCGTGAAGCCGGGACTGCCCTTCAGGCGGCGCATGGCGTGGATGAGTTCGCCGATCCAGAGTCCGAGTCGCATCAGTGATCCTTGGTTTCGCCGGTCGCGATCGATCGCGACCGGCAGGTTGTAGTGACGAGCCTGGCTACAGCAGCTTTCGCAATTGGATGCACGAATACGGCAATCGGTGTACCGGCCTTCGCGCAAATCGTTCGCGTCAACCGCAACGGTCACAGGGTGGCCGTCCATCGGTCAGAACATCAGCAAACGCCATGCCATGGTCCGAATGGCAGGGAATCGCTCTCCAGCGCGGGCTCCGGGCGTTTGGGTGTTCGTTTGCGTTCAGACCACTGTCCGTCGATGAACACCTGGCCGTCGCGCATCAGCGATCGCAGCGGCCCAACGGAGCGACCGGCGCGCCGCTGCGCGCGCAAACCCGATAGACTGTGCGCTGGAGTCGGCCAGGCAGTCGCGACGTGTTTCGGCACGGCGAGGAAAGTCCGGGCTCCGCAGGGCAAGGTGCCAGGTAACGCCTGGGCGGCGCGAGCTGACGGAAAGTGCAACAGAAAACAAACCGCCGAACGGCATCTTCGGATGTGCGTGGCAAGGGTGAAACGGTGTGGTAAGAGCACACCGCATGCGGGGCCAACGCCGCATGGCACGGCAAACCCCACCTGGAGCAAGACCAAATAGGGGAGCTATGGCGCGGCCCGCGTCGCTCCCGGGTTGGTTGCTTGAATCCTGCGGCGACGCAGGATCCAGAGGAATGGCTGCCCACGACAAAACCCGGCTTATCGGCCGACTCCTTTTTCTTTCGATTTGTCGCGTTGCGGAATCGGGCTTGCCGGCCGGGGATACGTTCCGCCGGTACGCCGTCCTCGAGCCCGTGTTCTCAGGCACCCGGAATGGCTGGCTTGCCCGCCCAGGCGCCTTTCGCGGAGGCATGTACAAGCGCTGCGTCAGGAATGGCTGTGGTCACGAGCCGTCGGCGGCCGCGTCCGCTTCGGACGACGAGGGCTTGATCGGTCCAAGGTAGGCCTCGGCGATGTAGCGGGTCAGCGCCGCGCCGATAAGGACGATCAGTGAGCTGTAGTAGACCCAGATCAACAACAGGATCAGCGAGCTTGCCGCGCCGTAGGCATCGGCGGTCGTGGTCGATGCCAGATAGCCGCCCAGCGCCCATTTTCCGAACTCGAACAAGGCTGCAGTCAGTGCTCCGCCCATGAAGGTGAAGCGATAGGGCAGTCGCGCGTCGGGCACGAAGCGAAACAGCAAGCCGAAGCCCAGGGTGAACAAGCCCAGAGTGATGAGCTCGTTGAGCACTGACCACAATTCGCTTTGCCGGGTCAGTACCAGCCCGATTGCGCTGGTCGCTACAAGCGTTATCGTCAGCAGGAAGCCAATCGCTGCCAGCATGCCGAACGAGAGCAGGCGTCGACGAACCCAGGCCCAGACCGCACTGCTCGGTGTTCCTGCCGTACCCCAGACCGCGTTGATCGAGGCCTGCAATTGCGCAAATGCCGTCGTTGCCGATACCGCGAGCGCAACAAGACTGAGCATGCCGGTGGCCGATTCCTTGAACGGACTGTCCCTGGCATTCTCCATGACGGTAGTGGCGCTTTCCCGTACCTGACTGCCCAGCAGGAAGCCGAGTTGATCGATCAGGGCCTTTTCCGCGCCCGGCGACAACTGGCTGGCCGCCCACAGGCTGATCACGATCAGCGGAGCGAACGATAGCGCTGCATAGAAAGCGATCGACGCAGCCAGGGTAAGCGGATCATGCGATACGAAATCGGCGACCGCGTCGAGGATTCGCTTGAGGAGGTGTCGTGGGGCCATCCTTCAGCTGAGGGTCGTCTAGCGCGTCAGGCGTGCGATCAGGTAGCCGACGCCCCCGGCGATGGCGAGTGCCACAAGAGGCTGATCGCGTACGTAGCTGTCGACGTCATCAAACACGGAGCGGGCCTGGTGCCGAACCACCGCCTTGAGCGAAGAAGCCGCTTCATCGAGCGCGTCGACGACATCCCCCAGTTCCGGGGCAGCCGAAGCGCCGGGCGCCAACTTCGATGTTTGGACATCGTGCATGCCGACTTCGTGTGCTGCGGGCAATTCCTGTGTCATGTCGCTCTCCATTATTGTGGGGTGTGCTACTTGCAAGCAGCTTAGACCCGCATTCCTGAATAGGGATTGATTGCCCGGCCCTGCAGCCTGCTCTGTCTGGAGGGGAGCAGGGCCGGGTTCAGTTGGATGTTCCTCAGAAGCGTGGCGTCGGGGTGCACGACGCTGGCCGGTAGCCATTGCGAAACAGGTAACCCCAGCGATATCTACAACATTGATTCGCGGGCATGCTCGGCTCGGGATGCGCCGATGGCCGTTTCAACATTCTTTACCTCTTCCGGGGGCGGGAGTACGGCCGGGAATCCGAGCGAGTCGATCCAGAGTTCCCGCGTCCATCCGGTTGTGTGGTAGAGGTGGTGATCTTCGTCTTCCTCGACCGCCTCGTAGGCCTTCTTGAGGACGCGGGCGACGTCGCCGCTGGCATGCTTCGCCACATGACCGATGAGTTCCCAGTTCAGGTGATCCTTGGTTTCGGCGAGGACGACGCACTCTCCGGCAACCAGCTGCGCAGCTTCCCGATCACCGTTCTGCATCGCCATCTCCATGGCCTTGACCAGCGAATCGCCGATGTGGGCAACCACCGAACGCCCCGGCGACGCCTGCTCCGTGTCGAGCCCGAGCTCCTCGAAGACGCTGGTCAGCACTCGTTCGTGAGTCCGGGTTTCATCGAGGTACCCGGCCCACTCTTCATGCAAATCCTTGTTGACTGCAGCTTTCAAGGCCGTGGTGTAGATCTTGATGCCCCCGCGCTCTGTCTCCAGTGCCTGACGGAGCAGTTCCTCGACCTGATGATCGTTGTATTTCTTTTGCATTGCCTACTCCCGATTGACAACGTGCGGATGTGCAGTTGTTCGTATCAATAGAACGGTACCTGCCACAACCCTTCGTGAATCTGCAGAATGGCGCGCAGTGCGCATTCATTCGGCGTTCGAGAATGGTCAAGCCGCTCGAACATTTGGCCGATCTGGATATGGGTGCAGGAGCGCCCGGAAGGACACTGTTCCGGGCGGCCGCTAATCATCGGTTCATGGACAGCCGGATTCCTTTGGTCGCGATTCATGAAGAGCAGACGACGATGCGCACCCGTCCTCCTGCATTTGCACACAGCAATGGATCTGAAGAGTGGCTCTCCGTACTGGATGCTGAAGAATGCGCAGGCGGAATTTCACCCGCCACTCGAGCATGACCATCGCTGCGATGTGCTAATCGTCGGCGCAGGAATTACTGCTGCACTGATAGCGCGGGAATTGGTCGATGCCGGCATGCAGGTCTGCCTGATCGACAAGCGCCAGGCTGGCTGGGGCAGTACCGCAGCCAGCACCGCCTTGCTGCAATACGAAATCGATGTCGAGCTGCAGGCGCTGGCCAGACAGTTCGGGATGGACGACGCGGTGCTGGCCTATCGAGCGTGTGAGCAAGCGGTCGAGTCGCTGGTGCGACTTGCGCGGCCCATGCGCGACGTCGATTCGCGGTCGATGCAGAGCCTGTACTTTTCGAGTCACTGGTATCACGACCGACGCGTTCGCCGCGAAGGGATGCTGCGAAAGGAACACGGGTTTGACCTCGAGTGCCTGGAAAGCTCCGAGCTCAAGGAACGCTTTTACCTCAATGCAGAGATTGGCCTGCTATCGGCCGTGGCGGCCGAGGTCGACCCGGTGCAGCTGGCCAGGCGTCTGCTGACTGCTGCCGCGAGGAAAGGTGCCCTGCTTTTCGAGAGAACCCAGGCAACGGAGGTTTCCCCAACCGCGCGAGGCGTCAACGTCAAGCTGGCCAACGGAAAACGCCTGCGCTGCAAGCACGTCGTCATTGCAGCCGGTTATGAATCGCAGGCGTTCCTTTCGGAGCGCGTCGCCCGCAACCGCAGCAGCTATGCCTTCGTAAGCGACCCCATGCCGGAGGCACTCGGTGCGTTGGCGAATTGCGTGGTCTGGGAGTCCGCACGACCTTACCTGTACACGCGAACGACGGCGGACCACAGGCTTATTGTCGGTGGCGAGGATGACGCGATCGACGTACCGCTCAAGCGCGATGCCAGCGTCGGAAAAAAAGCCGAAACACTGAAGCGGAAATTCAGCGCCCGTTTCCCGGCGATATCACCGGATATCGCGTTCGCCTGGGCCGGTACATTCGCCGAGACCCAGGACGGTTTGCCGTACTTCGGCGCGCACTCGCAGTATGGCCCGCGTGTCCATTTCGCAATGGCCTACGGTGGCAATGGCATCACCTACAGCGCGATTGGTGCCGACATCATCCGCGACACGATCCAGGGCGTTGCCCATCCGTGTGCGCGCCTGTTCTCGTTCGACAGAGGGCAAGGATCATGAGTCCGCACCGTTCCGAACCGGGTACCTGTCTTGAGAAGACTCAGGACTCCGGATCGGTCGCCCTGATACAGGTCGTCAACGAGGTTCCCGGTATCCGCCTGTTCCCGAGCGCGTCCCGGGCAGGCACGACTCGCACGCCCGATACTTGCCGGCATGTCGGATTTCGAAGGGCGTCGGTTGTGCAGGTGCCGGGCCGGCGCCTCCCTCGCAGACAGCTCCAATTCCCGCAAAGCTGAACCGGCGCCGGTAGCAGGAGACCCATGGTCCTTTCACTTGATAGCAATAGCACTTTCAAGAACTACTCTTTCCAGTCCGAATCAATCTCGGTAGCATCAGAGAACTTGAAAGGGGTGATCTTGTGCTCAGGAAGGGATCGATCCATGTGCGCGATGCGCACCCGCTTGCCGACGGCACCTATCTGGCAATCACGCTGACAAACCGGCCACCCCGTGGCGTGATGGCCTGGGCGGGAACGCTGCGTGCAGCGGCTGCCGACAAGCAGGCCGCGGATATCGCGATTGACGACTACGATCAGGTTGAAAAGGTCAGCTTCCGTAGCTGGCCGGACGTCTGGGAATATTTCTCTGGTCGCCAGTACGACGAGTTGCTCGCCATCGTGCATGCCGAGGTAGACAAGCTCTATCCAGGCGAATGAGGGTTCAGAGGCCGAGGAATCTCAGCTCCCAGACCAGTTGGCCAATCCGGATCGAGAGCAGAACATAGACGATCGTGAAAATGATCACGACGGAGCCGTGTCTTCGTCGCCGGATGATCCGGTAGGCGCCGTCGTACAGGTTGAGCGCGGCCAGCAGGAAGGCGACCAGGGCGATGAAGCCGCCCATGTACCACTCGAAACTGCCGAAGACGTTGAATGTCGCGTGGTGCCGCGGCGCCGCCATGGCAGCCGCCAGGATCAGCGTGCAGGTGACGAGGTTGCGCAGGTTGTTGAAAATGTCTGCCGCAAGCCCCTGGTTCAGGGCGCTATGGAATTGTTCGATGACCTTCATGCGTGTGGCTGCTCCCCGGCTCGCACCATGGAATTCAAGGATGGCGCCAATCTACCCGGCTTTGCACCTCGCCGGAACGGAAGCCGGGGCGGTATGATTTTCGGCCGGCCTATTGCAGACGAAGATAGAACAGGGTTTGCCCGCGCACCACGCTCAACATGAGCTGGCGCGGCGGCTGCTCCAGCAGTCGGGCCAGATCATCGGTGTCCTGGATATTGCGCTGGTTGATGCCGATGACGACGTCGCCCTGGCGCAGGCCGCGCCGGTAGGCCGGGCTCGACGAGTCGATGGCGCGAACCACGCTGCCGCTGAGGCCGGGGCGTTGCTGGTCCGCCGCGAGGTCGGCCAGTTGCACGCCGGCAAGGCGCGCATCGATGTCTTCTCCACGCACGCTCACGGTCGAGCTCGCTTTCAGGACCATGTTGACGACCAGTGGCTTGCCGTCGCGCAGAATGCCGACCCGGACCGCCGTGCCGACCGGGGTCAGACCCTCGATGTTGTGCAGCTCCTGGCTCGATCCGATTGGCTTTTCATTGATGCTGGTGATGACATCGCCTGCACGCAGACCTGCATCGGCGGCTGGGGTGGCATTGCGAACGCGCGTCACCACGGTTCCCTTGCCGACCTCGATGGCCAGCATGGCAGCGATATCGGCAGTGACGTCCTGGGTATCGACACCGAGCGCCCCGCGCCTGACCTCGCCGAACTCGACCAGCTGGCGCATGACGTTGGCAGCCAGGTCGCTGGGAATGGCGAAGCCGATACCGACGCTGGCACCCGACGGCGAGAAGATCATCGAATTGATACCGACCAGCTCGCCGCGCAGGTTGACCAGGGCGCCGCCGGAGTTGCCCGGATTGATCGAAGCATCGGTCTGGATGAAATTCTGATAGCCGCGGCGCAGGCCGGTCCGGTCCAGTGCCGAAACGATGCCGGATGTCACGGTCTGGCCGAGCCCGAACGGGTCGCCGATCGCGACCACGAAGTCGCCCACCTTCAGATCCCTGGACCGGGCCAGTGGCACGGCCTGCAGGTTTTCTGCCGGAATCTGCAGTACGGTCAGATCGGTGTCAGGATCCGATCCGATCACGCGCGCGGAGACCGTGCGATTGTCGTGCAGGGTCACGTCGATGTCGTCCGCACCCTGCACGACATGATTGTTGGTCAGCACGTAGCCGTTGTCGGCGTCGACGATGACGCCGGATCCCAGCGATTGCTGTATGCGTTCGCGCGGCTGGTTGGGCACGTTGAAGAAGCGCCGGAACATCGGGTCGTCAAAAAACGGATCGCGTACCTGGACCCGCGTGCGCGTATTGATGTTGACCACGGCCGGAGTGACCCTGTCGATCATGGGTGCGAGGGTCGGCAGCGGCTGGCCGTCGACTGCCGGTGGCAGTCCCGCCAGGGCGGTCGCGGCAGACAGGCACAAGGCCAGCGACATCAGGATTCGGGTCGGCAGGGGACGCAAGCACGATAGGTGGTCCATGAACGAGTTCCGTGATGAGGGGAGGTATTGGCGTCGGCCAATGCATTCTGCATGGATCCTCACGCAGCGCGATGACGCATGCTGGCCGGCGCGGGGCGCGATGCGGGATTCCGGGCACCCACACAGACCGCACGGAGCGCAATCGGTTTCATCCGGGACCCTGTTGATCCAGCCGGGACGCGGGCCCATGCAGGCCCTGCCGCGTTGCCGGGCCTGCGGGGGCAATTTCGCCTTTACAAGCGTCAGGGCCGGGCGTAGGGTACGGGGTTGGCGGCACCACAACATCTTGTGTGTGCGGACACGGGAAAACCTAGCGGTTGTGGAGCGTTTCGGAGAGTGCCCAAGGGCATTCTGTCCGCATTGGCGGCGCTGATCCGTCAGTAATGAAGTGACAGTGACGTGGCAAGCAATAACGAAACCGGGGGGATATCCCGGTCACAGAAGAAGAAATTGGAGGATTCGCTGGCAATGAGCACGGTGCGACTAGAGGGGCTCGCGCGCGGCGCGGTAGAGATTCCGCTTCAACCCGCTTCCCTGGATATCTGGGACAAGAAATACCGGTTGAAGTCCAAACAGGGTGAGGCCGTCGACGTCGACATCGACCACACCTACCAGCGCGTCGCTCGCGCCCTTGCCGAGGTCGAGACCAGCAAGGAAAAGCAGGATTACTGGTTCGAACGTTTTCTCTGGGCGCTGCGCCGCGGCGCTATTCCGGCGGGCCGCATCACCTCGAACGCCGGCGCCAACCAGCACAAGCCGAAGACCTCGACGATCAACTGCACCGTCTCGGGCACGATCGAGGATTCGATGTACAACATCCTCGACAAGGTCCACGAGGCCGGGCTGACGCTGAAGGCCGGCTGCGGCATCGGCTACGAATTCTCGACGCTGCGTCCGCGTGGCGCCTACGTGTCGGGTGCCGGCGCCTATACGTCCGGCCCGCTGTCGTTCATGGATATCTACGACAAGATGTGCTTCACCGTGTCCTCGGCCGGTGGTCGTCGCGGTGCGCAGATGGGCACCTTCGATGTCTCGCATCCCGACGTGAAGGAATTCATCCGGGCCAAGCGCGAGGATGGCCGCCTGCGCCAGTTCAACCTGAGCCTGCTGATCACCGACGGCTTCATGGAGGCGGTCGAGGCTGATGGCGACTGGCCGCTGGTATTCCCCATCCACATCAAGGAACAGCACGAGATCGACCTGGCCGACGCCGAGAAGGTGGTCTGGCGCGAATGGCCGACGACCAAGCACTATGTCGTCCGCGATGACGGCCTCGTGGCCTGCAAGATCTACAGCCAGATCCGCGCACGACATCTGTGGGACATGATCATGGTGTCCACCTATGACTTCGCCGAGCCCGGCTTCATCCTGATCGATCGCGTCAACGAGATGAACAACAACTGGTGGTGCGAACATATCCGCGCGACCAATCCCTGTGGCGAACAACCGCTTCCGCCCTACGGTTCCTGCCTGCTCGGTTCGGTCAACCTGACCAAGTTCGTGCGCGACCCGTTCGGCCCGAAGGCGCGCTTCGACATGGAGGAGTACAAGGAGGTCGTGCGCGTGTTCACGCGCATGCTCGACAACGTGGTCGAAATCAACGGCCTGCCGCTCGAGGAGCAGCGCGAGGAAATCGAAAGCAAGCGCCGTCACGGCATGGGCTTCCTCGGTCTCGGCAGCACCCTGACCATGCTCAAGAAGCGCTACGGCACCCCCGATGCCTGTGCGTTCACCGAAGATGTCTCGCGCGAAATGGCCGTGGCCGGCTGGGAAGTCGCCCTGGGCCTGGCGAAGGAAAAGGGCCCAGCACCTGTGCTCACGCGCGATTTCAGGATCACCGGCGAAATGCTGCGCAAGCGTCCGGAAATGGTCAAAGATGGTTACAAGATCGGCGATTCGATTCCCGGCCGCATCCTGCATGCGAAGTACAGCCGCTACATGCAGCGCGTCGCCTCGGTCGCGCCGGAACTGGTCGCCGAGCTGGCCGAAGTCGGCGCGCGCTTCACCCATCACACCTCGATTGCGCCGACCGGCACGATCTCGTTGTCGCTGGCCAACAACGCCTCCAACGGCATCGAGCCGAGTTTTGCCCATCACTACAGCCGCAACGTGATCCGTGAGGGCAAGAAGTCCAAGGAGAAGGTCGAGGTATTCAGCTATGAATTGCTCGCCTATCGCGAACTGATCAATGGCAAGGCCATGCCCTTCTCGGAAGTCGCCGAGGAAAAACTGCCCGAGTACTTTGTTTCGGCCGATGACATCAGCCCTACCGAACATGTCGATATCCAGGCCGCCTCGCAGAAATGGATCGACTCGTCGATCTCGAAAACCGCCAATGTGCCGACCTCGTACCCCTATGAGGATTTCAAGCACATCTACCACTACGCCCACCAGCAAGGTCTGAAGGGATGCACCACCTTCCGCTTCAATCCGGCGGCATTCCAGGGGGTACTGGTCAAAGAGCACGATTTGGAGAACACTCGGTATCGGTTCGAGCTCGAAGACGGGTCAATCGTGGAAGCCAGGGGCAATGAAGAGATCGAGTACGATGGCGAAGTCCACACGGCCGCCAATCTCTTTGATGCCTTGAAGGAAGGCTATTACGGCAAATTCTGAGGCGGGTGCGGATCCGGCGTGCGCCTGGCGCATGTCGATCGATGTGAAGTGCGTTGTTCCTGATTACCAATCAAACTAGCGCGGAGAGGGGAAACATGAGTACCGATAGTCCGGTTGAAGAAGTCAAAGACAGTCTGAAGGAAATGGGCGGTGCAATTTCTGACGCGGCCGGTGCCGTCGCCAGCTCCGCCGGTGATATCGCAGCTGAAGCCAAGGCGTCTGCCACCAAGGCAGGCAAGAAGGCGGTCGCCAAGGTCAAGAAGGCACGCAAGCAGGCAGCAAGGCGCGTGAAGACCGTGGTCGCCCGGATCAAGAAGGCCGAGAAGTCCGCGGCCAAGCAGATCAAGAAGGCCGCCAAGACCGTCACCAAGAAAGCCGAAGAGGCCAAGAAAGCGGTGTCCAAGGCCAAGCCGAAGGCCGCAGCAAAGAAGGCCAAGGCCAAGAAGACGGTCAAGAAAGTCGCGAAGAAGGCCGGCGCCAAGAAGGCCGCCGCCAAGAAAGCGACGAAGAAGGTCGTCAAGAAGGCAGCCGCCAAGAAGGCAGCCGCCAAGAAGTCCGTGAAGAAGGTCGCGAAGAAAGCCGGCAAGAAAGCGGCGAAGAAGAAAGTAGCGGCCAGGAAAGCGGTCAAGAAGGTCGCAAAGAAGGCAGCGAAGAAGGCAAAACCGGCCAAGAAGGCGGCCAAGAAAGCCGTGAAGAAGGCAGCGCCCAAGAAAGCTGCAAAGAAAGCTGCAAAGAAAGCAGCGCCGAAAAAGGCCGCAAAGAAAGGCGGCAAGAAAGGCCGCAGGTGATCGACAGCCCTTTCCACGTGTATCGAGGAAAGGGCGCTTCGATGACTGACGTAAAGGGCGCACGCGGGACTTCACCGTCCCGCTGGCGCTTGATTGTTTCAGGGTTCAAACCGATCTTGAGCAATAACCGGCCACCGCCGGTACAAGAACAGGCGCCATCAGCGCCGACGCAATAGCAAGCACTGACCGTCTCCCCATGTGATCGGCAGGCAAGAAATTCAGGAGTACGCCGGCATGGCGATCAAGATCAACAAGAAGATCAAGGCATACAACGTTGTTCAGCCGGATGAAAAGCCGGCCGCCGTTGTCGCCACCCCTATCGTGGAAGAACCGGCCAGCGCCGAAGTCATCCACATGCATGAAAAGGTCGAGCGCCCGGATCAGCTGATCGGCGCCACCTACAAGATCAAGTCGCCCCTGGTCGAGCACGCGCTGTACGTGACCATCAACGATATCGTGCTGAATCCGGGTACCGAGCATGAACTGCGCCGGCCCTTCGAGATTTTCGTCAACTCCAAGAGCATGGAGCACTTCCAGTGGATCGTCGCGCTCACGCGCATCATGTCGGCCGTGTTCCGCAAGGGCGGCGACGTGACCTTCCTGGTCGAGGAGCTCAAGGCCGTATTCGATCCGCGTGGCGGCTACTTCAAGGCCGGTGGCATCTACATGCCCAGCATCGTCGCCGAACTCGGTGCCGTCATCGAGCGCCACATGAAGATGATCGGCCTGCTGCACGATCCGGAAATGGATCCCGCCCAGCGCGCCCTGATTGCTGAAAAGCGCGCCGCCTACGAAGCCAAGTCAAAAAAAAAGTCTGACGTAAGCGCGAAGTCGGCCAAATCGCCGACCTCCTCCGACTCGTCATCCCGGCGAACGCCGGGACCCAGCTCCTCCGCATCTGCTTCTGTAGGAGCGGATTCAGCCGCGATGCCTTCCCCCGCCGAAGCCGAAGACGACACCCCGAGCTTCCCGCCCGGCGCCACGATGTGCCACAAGTGCAACACCAACGCGACCATCATCATGGATGGGTGTGCAACGTGCCTGAATTGTGGCTATTCGAAGTGTGGGTGAGCCTTAGAAGTTCTCATACTTAGCCTCAAGGAACTTGTTACCTATTTCTGCCGGTCCTCGTCGAATGGAATTTATTGAGAAAGGCGAGAATGTTGGATAGCTCAACGAATGGTCTAGGCTCAGCAAAAGTAGATAGATTGGGTGAGCTTCTCAGGGCTGGAAGCTTCTCTGCTGACGCATTGATTGAACTCGATCGATATAGGCGGTCGTTTGGTCCTGCCTATCAGAAGGTGATCAAGATTTCTCAGCAAATGTTGCATCTTCCTGTAACCGGTCGGCCATCCAAGTCTACAAGCGCAATTCTTGATAAGTTGCGACGTGAAAGTTCGCGTCTAAGTCAAATACAAGACATTGCTGGTTGTCGAATCATTGTCGACGATATTCCTAAGCAAAACAGGGCGGTGGACGCGCTCAATGCGTTCTTGACTTCCCCTCGAATTGTTGATCGGAGAGCGAATCCGACCCATGGATATCGTGCCGTACATCTAGTGGCAAATATGTCTGGACGATTTGTGGAGGTGCAAGTTAGGACACTTCCCCAGCACCTTTGGGCTGAAATCTCGGAGAAAATGGCCGACACAATTGATTCGAGGATCAAGTATGGCGAAGGGGATGGGGAAGCGCTCAAGTTCCTGAGGTCGTTATCTGAGGGAATTAGGGGCTTGGAAGACGAAGAGGATTCGCGAGACAGGACGCTCTGGAAGCTCGCCGGGTTTACTCGTGAACAGAGAAAGCGGTACAGGAGGAACCTTAAAATCCTCGAAGAGAACTATCGTTCGAGGAGAACTGCCGTACTACGAGTGTTGCGAAGTGTGCATACCGACATGAATCGATCGCCAAACAAATGATCTTTCTCATTGAGTACGATCGGGCGTCAGGTTCGATTGCCAGCTTGAAGGAGTTTGAAGATGGTGAAGGCGAGCTTGCAGCTAAGGAACGCTTGGAGCTTGAGATTTCACTCATGAACAATGGTGTGGTTAGGGAAGTAGTCCTCCTTCAAGCCGGTTCAATCAAAGCCTTGCGAGTTACCCACAATCGATACTTTAAAAATGTTGCAGAGCTCGCAGAAGACGGAAGCAATCTGATGAGCAAACTAAAGCTAGACGATCAATCTCGTTCGAGCGGAAAGGACTTCACTTAGGAAGAAGTCTGGACAAGAAGGTGAGGCTTAGTTCGATGCGCCGTTGAGTCGAAGGAGTGAATAATGAAGCTGACGATGTGGTTTCTCTCAGCTGCAATGGTTTTCTCGAATGCTTGCGCTTTGGCTAAAAGCGAACTGGCCAATTCGATAGAGAAGTTCAACGAAATCGAGCGCTCCGATGACAGGTCGAATGACTTCCCGGCGCCGCTTGACGCGCAGTTCGAGAAAATCCAGATCGTGGCTGAGGGTATGGCGATCGGGGATATTTCCGACGACGATCTCAATGCCTACTTCGCGGCCGCCAATACGATCAGCGTTTACACAATGAAGCCCGCGTACGCGAGGCAAATGCGCACGGTCCTTGATGAGCTGGAGCGTCGACAGTTGGCTACGCCTACCATGCGGCAGCAGATGCTAGATGGTTACACGAGTGCAAGGATGCTTGATGATTCGCGGAATTTTGCGGCTGGGCCAGACAATGCCGGGCTGAAACCGTTGCCTGCAATGCGCGATGAAAGTTTGGCCGAAGGATCACTCACCTTGTGGCGAGTTCAGGACGCCGGGCAAACCCTGGTACGGCACGACTTCAATCTGACCGACCGACCTGTCCTTATTGTCCTGGCACCGCCGGGTTGTGGGTTTTCGAGGAAGGCTGCCGAGGACATCGCGAAAGAGGGTGACTTGTTCGAACTGATGGCGCGCCACTCGATCTGGCTCATGCCGCAATCCGATATTCCCGATGCTTCCGTGCTGAATGTCTGGAGCACCAGTCAACCGGGGTGGCCGCGGGAACTGATCCACCTGAACTCGGAGTGGCCGTTTATCGATTTCAATCTGTCGCCAGGCTTCTACTTTCTCGAGAACGGCAAGGTGACAAGCCACGTGCAGGGATGGCCGGGCCCGGAGAAACTGGCCGAATTGCGAGAGGGATTCCGGAAAATTGGCATTCATGCCGCTTCTTCCTATTGCGCACTGTCTGCAGAATCAGCAGCAGGCAAAAGCACTCAACGATGATCCGCCTCAGTTATCCTCTATCCCGATACCCCCGGCAGCCGTTCCGGCCTCGTGTATTGATCAGGAGTCGGGTAATGCCGGAGAACTGTCTTAGGGATCATTTTGCCGAAAGTTTCTTGTGCATCCTCAGGTAGTCCTTCTTGTATTGACGACCCAGCTTCACCTTGGCCGTGTCCGACAGCAGTTTTCCGGATACCTGGAAGAACTTCTTTTCTTCTTCACGCAGGTGATGGTGAACTTTTTCGGAGAGTTTCCGTGCCTTCGGCAACCAGCCACTGCTGGAGAGATCGGTGGACTGTATGTCCTCGATGATCTCGTCGATTTCGTGATGTTCCGACAAGGCGTGGCGCGAGGATTTCAGTCCTGCATCCTCCATCAGGATGACCGCGTAGAGATAGCGTTCTTCGGCCGCTGCGTGTGCGGCCAGCTCGATTCTCAACTGGGTGAAAACACTCTGCCGATGCTCGCCCGGTTTGGTCCGGACGAGGGCACGGCAAAGGCTTCGCTGCTCTTCATGGCTCTCGTGCAGTTCATCGTAGATGGTGTTCATTTATCACTCCCGGCAGTGGCGATGCGGCGATCTTCGGACTACAGCTGTGACTGGATCGGCCGAACGATCGATTCGAGAAATTTTTCCTTCAAGCTGCGCTGTTGCCATGTTTCGTAGGTGTAGCGTGTGGTCTCGGCGAGATCCAGCTCGAATACCTTGCTCATGCTCGAAGCGAACGCGTGATCGTAGACATTCATACTGGCTTCGTCGTTAAGCCTGAACGACCGACCATCAAAATTGGTGGAGCCCACAGAAACCATTTCATGATCGACGATCAACATCTTGTTGTGCATCATGGTAGGTTGATACTCGTAGATCTCGACGCCATGCTCCAGCAAATCCCCCCAACTTGCTTTCGAAGCGAGGCGCACGCTTTCCGAGTCGATATGCTGACCGGGCAAGATGATGCGTACCTGAACGCCTCGCTGTCGGGCGGCGAGCAATGCCTCGACGATAAGGTCATCAGGAACGAAGTAGGCCGCTTGCAGGTCGATCGTCTCGCTTGAAGCTGCGATAGCCAGCATGTACATCAGGTGCATGCTGGCGCTCCCGCCCGCTGGCGAAGCGGTAAACATGTGCGCATCCAGATCGCCGACATCGGTCAGACTCGGAAAATACTCGGCGCCGTTGAGTACTTCCCCAGTCGTCTTGATCCAGTTGTCGTTGAAGGCGGCCTGAAACTGCCAGACGACCGGGCCTTCGACCCTGAAATGGAGGTCGCGCCAATGGTCCGGATCCTGGGCCTCGCCGTCCCACTGGTCCGCGATTCCGACGCCCCCAGTGAAACCGATCTTTCCATCAACCACCAGAATCTTGCGATGCGTGCGATTGTTGAGTCGTCCAAGGTTGTACCACTTCAACGGTCGGTACAATTCGACCTTGACGTTCGCGTCCTTCATTTCCTTCATGAGGGCGTCGTCGATCTTGATGCTGCCTACCCAATCGAGAAGGACGTTTACCTTGACGCCGGCCCGACTTCGTTCGGCCAGCGCATCGGCAAATGTCTTTCCGATTTCGCCCGACCAATAGATGTAGGTCTCGAAGTTGATCGTATGCTCGGCACCACGAATGGCTTCGAGCATGGACGGGAAAATCTCGTCACCATTTTCGAGCGCGACGACGTGGTTTCCACCAAGAAGTCCTGGACCCAGCATGACCCCCATTTCTCTGCGGAACTGGGGATCCGATACCGCATGGCGGTGCGGCATCGTTTGCTGGAGCTTCTTTTCCGGGGTGGCGAAATTCATGGCGACCACTACCGCCGCGATCGTCGCAGCGACAGTCGCCGCGATCGTCCAGTTTCGCTTTTTGCGCGATTGCATCCCCATTGACTGGTCCCTGGCATCACACGACTGGACGGACTATTGGCTGGATACGCAAAAGTCCAGGATTGGCTGGCGCCATGACGTTCGCGAAGGGGTCCGCTCTGCTGCTGAGCGCGTGCACCCCTGGCGCACCATTCACGAGGAGTCGGAGCCGGATTGCCCCGGGAAACTTCAAGGACGCCATGCGCTTCTCCAGCAGTGCTCGCGGGTACGGAGGAATATTGCGTTGACAAGACAGGATGACGCTGTGCCGCGCGGCGGACGGATGCATGCAGCCGCGCAGCGGGGTCAAGCGGGAAGACAGCGGCACGAACCACCGTCGATCAAAGGTCGGCAACGTGAAGGCGGCTTCCGGTGCCATGATCGATCTTTGTAGCTCAGGCAAGTGTCTTCTCCCCATTAGGCCGACCGGGCGCTTAATGGGTGCGGAACAAGTCGGCGTGGCCAGCAATCTGGATTACCTGCCTGACTTCCGCGGCGTTCTTGTGCGCGAGCAGAGAAAACGAATCTGAGACAAGGTGCGAGTCGGGGTCTCAATCCCGATCCGGTGCGCCCAACGGGAAATACGATCGGAACGGTCGAGCCTCGTCCACGGCCCGGGCGAAGGACGGGCGATCGAGCAGACGTGCGCGATAGGCGCGCAGCCTGGGGCAGCGTTCGGGTATGCGGTAGGTCCAGTCCGCATAGAACAGTGAAGGCGCAGCCGCGCAGTCCGCCATGGTGAAGGCATCGCCGTCGGCCCAGGTCTTTCCGGCAAGATGGCCTTCCAGCCAGGCGTAAGCGCGCTCCAGCCTTTCGGTGGCGATGGCCAGTCCTTCCTCGTTCCTGATCGGCAAGCGCTTAAGTGCAGCCTCGACCGCAATCTGCATGGCATCCATCACGTGCAGGTCGAAGAAGCGGTCGAGGCAGCGCACCTGCAGCGCAGCCATCGGATCGGTTGGCAGCAATTGCACCGGGCCCGGATATGCGATCTGCAGGTACTCAATAATGATGCTGGACTCGACAATGCTGCGCTCGCCATCCACCAGTACCGGAAACTTGCGCAGCGGCCAGCGCTGCAGCCAGTCGGCCGAATGCTGTGGCTCGTCCGGGCTGATGCAGCGGAACTCGAAAGGAATGTCGTTCTCGTACAGCGCGACAAGTGCCTTCTGCGTGTACGAAGAGAACGGATGGCCGTACAGGGCGAGTGACATGCTCGGGTCTCCAGGTTCCTGATGCGAGATGCATTCTGATTCGCTCTTTGCGCAATGACCAGAGCTGGATGGGCGCGGAGCCGGGATGCCGGGGTACCCATCCAGATTCGATCAAGGGCAATGGCGGATTCGCCGCCGCCTTGCTGGCTGCAGTCCCTGTAGGGTGGCCCATGGGGGCGTCGGCCAATCCGCCATTGGCTCCCCTTATCCGGTTACAGCGTCCTTCGACCTCCCGAGGCCGTCATTCGTCCCATGACCGGTTCTCCGGGGCCTGCGCCCGACCGACACTGCGTGCCGTTGTCATCTTGATCAGGAAATTGCGCATGACTCGCCGCCGGAAATTCGCTCTCGGTTTTTTCGCCGTTCTGACCGCGGCTCTGGGGATCGGTGCCCTCATTCTCAGCCATGACTCGCCCTGTGCCGAGGCGCCGCCTCTGGCCTCAGGCACGCAGACGATGAAAGCTGCGACTTACCGCTGTTACGGACCCTCCGATGTCGTTCGGATCGAGCGCGTGGCGAAACCGCAGCCGGCCGCGGATGAAATCCTGGTCAAGGTCGAAGCGGCTTCGGTCAACCCGCTGGATTGGCACTATCTGCATGGCAAGCCCTATCTGATTCGTCTGGGCGCAGGAATCGGTCGACCTGAAGATCCGCGCATCGGCGTGGATTTTGCCGGCACCGTGGAAGCGGTTGGTCCCGCCGTGACCCGATTCAAGCCCGGGGATGCGGTGTTCGGCGGAGCCGGCGGTGCCTTCGCCGAATATGTCACTGTACGAGAGAGCCGCGCGGTTGCGAAAAAGCCCGGCAATCTGGGCTTTCGCGAGGTGGCGGCCGTTCCGATCGCCGCACTCACGGCCCTGCAGGCCTTGCGTGACCAGGGTCTCGTGCAGCCAGGGCAGTCCGTGCTGATCAATGGGGCATCGGGCGGCGTGGGTACCTTCGCCGTGCAGCTCGCGAAGCACTTCGGCGCCGAAGTCACGGGGGTGTGCAGTACGCGCAATCTGGACATGGTGCGAAGCCTCGGTGCCGACCACGTCATCGACTACACGCGGGAGGATTTCACCAAGGGTTCGAAAAAATACGATGTCATCGTCGACCTGGTTGCCAACCACGGATTGCTCACCCTGCGCCATGCGCTGAAGCCTGCAGGGATTCTTGTCATGGTCGGTGGGGGTGGTCCGGATGCGGGTCCATGGATCGAACCCCTGCTGAATCCGATCAAGGCAGCGGTTCTGTCACCCTTCGTCGACCAACCCTTGAAGTTCTTCATCGCGAAAATGAACGCGAATGATCTCGAATTCCTTGCGGGCCTGATGGAGGCCGGCGAAATCACGCCTGTTCTCGACCAGCACTACAGCCTGGATGAAGCGGCGGCGGCCGTGGCGCATGTCGAAGCGGGGCACACTCGAGGCAAGGTCATCATCACGATGGAGTAGGTGCTCGCGCTTTCAAGGCCGCCCTGGCAGGCGGCCGTGCAGCGGTGCAGCGCCCGGCGCCCGACGGCATTCACTCGATTGCAATCGCACTCTCGGACAACAGCGCCGCCGGGTCGTCCGTTCTTCGCGGACGCTTCCCGGCAGCATCGGCAGGACGCCTGCCGTCAATCGATGGAGTGATCCGGATCCATCCAGTCCACATACTCGGTCTGGGAAATCTTGCCGTCATCATTCGTGTCGATCTCGGCATAGTCCTGACCCAGTGTCGGGAAGGGCATGAGTTCTTCCTTGCTCAGATAGCCATCACGATTGGTGTCGGCATCGGTCCATTCTGGCGCAGCATCCCTGCTCGCCACCACGTTGTCGCTTTTTTCCGCATACGCAGCAAACGAAAGCAGAACGAGCGTCACGGCGAACAGCGGATTCTTGATGCGTGGAAGTTTCATCGTCAGTCTCCTTGGGGATCGGCGAAGTCGAACGCGAGTTCGAATCGCGACGTGAATCTGGCACGCCCAATCGGACTGTGGGATGAACCTGATGCTGAACACATATCGCGTTCATCGGTTCGTCAGGTTGCGACGACGCAGCCAATCCTTGTCGCCTCGGTAGAGAGAGGGTTCCGAGACGGGAAATGTGACTGGTCCCTGTACGGACTTCGGCCAGCTCGGCAAACGACAGGAAGCGTTCATCCTGCTGAAGTCAAGCTTGCCACGGGGTTGCAAGAAGTACGGATGGAATTGTGCACGTGTGCGCATCCGAGGGAGCGCGTACATGCCGTTCCGGTTTTCCGATGTTTCCTGCTTCGCAATCTGCTGGGCCAAAACGACTGGAACCGAGTCGGTTCCCGCAACCAATGGAGTGCCGCCATGACACTGTCAACCATCATCCTGATTGTCCTGATACTTCTGCTTGTCGGCGCCCTGCCGACCTGGGGCTACAGCCGCAGTTGGGGCTACGGCCCCAGTGGTGGACTGGGCTTGATTGTCGTGATCCTGATCGTCCTGTTGTTGATGGGAAAGATCTGACTCACGGGTCCGGGCCCGCTGCGATGACATTCCTCGCAGCGGGCAATCCGGAGTCGCGGGATTCCCGTGTGACCCGGTCTTGAGCGGGCCTCGACGAATGTCCTCGTCAAACCGGTCACGTCGCCTGCTCCACATCTCTCGATCCCGGTGTATCTCCAGAATGATCCGTCGATTTCTGCCTCTGCTCGCACCCGCACTGTGACGCTGGCCCGGCCGGGATCGCGGGAATTCGAAGTCTGAAATCCCGGGCAAGTATCGATATAATCGAGAGGATCGGTGCCGTGAGCCGCCAGGGGCAGAGGCATGTCCGGAGGGCGCACCGTTTTGGGGGATGGCAACGGTGAACGCAGTGCCAGGGCGGGGCAGCCCGGATGAGGAACGTCGCAAGGAGCGACGCTTCGCCACGCGTGCGCTGGACACCTACGCGAGCTCGTCAATTGGCGGCTTCCTGTATCTGGTGGCCTGGTTGCCGATCGCTCAAGTGACGGGGTTGATTGCGCGCTATCCCCTCGGTTGCGTGTCGATCACCCTGGTTTTCCTGTTGCTTGCGGTCGTTCGCCATCAGACCCGGCCGCCGCAAGAGCCTGGCCCGGCACAACGCCGCTGGCTTCACCGCTATCTTGCGATCATTCTCGGCAGCGTGATCATCTGGGCAGCGATCCAGGTCGGGATCATTTTCGACGCTTCGATTGCGCCACTGGCCAAGAGCGTGTCCCTGTTCGGCACGGTTGCCTTTTGCAGCGTGCTTGCGCACCTGTATGCATCCAGCTTGCGGCTGACCGTGGCCGGCATCCTGCTTCTGGTCGTGCCGACGACGGTCGCGCTGTGGCTGGTTCCCGGCTTGCATCTGCTCGCCGTGGCGCTGACCTTCTATGCCGGCTACCTCGGAACGGCGGTCATGCAGTCGCGTCGTGACTACCGTCGCCGTCTCGAGCTTGCCGAGGCGCTGCTCGAACAGCGTGATCGCTACGAACAGCTGAGCTGGACAGACGAGTTGACCGGCCTGTGCAACAGGCGTCGATTTGCCGAAACGCTGAATGCCCAGGTTCGCCAGAGGGTGGCGGCATCCGGTCCAAACGTGACCCTGATGTTGATGGACATCGACCACTTCAAGACGATCAACGACCGTTACGGCCACATCATTGGCGACGAGGCGCTGCGGCGCTTCGCTGACAGGCTGCACGGGGAATTCGGCGAACCGGGCATGCTGGTCGCACGCACCGGGGGTGAGGAGTTTGCGTTGATCGCCACGGGAATGAGCGAGGAAGTCGCCATGTTCCGGGCGGATGCCTTCCGTCTTGCCGTGGCCGCCGATGCCCTGCAGATCGCCGGGCTGCAGGTTCCATTGACGGTCAGCATCGGCGTCGGTTCGTTTGATCTCCAGTTGCATCGCAACGACGATGGCTTTTATGGTGCGGTCGACGTCGCCTTGTATGCGGCCAAGCAGCAAGGCCGCAATCGGGTCGTCTCGGTCGGCCTGCTCGATTCGGCTGGAAAGGATGTACAGGCGCCGCTGAACGTGCAATCGAGCATGGTGCCGATGACGGAGGAGACTGCCGGGCATGCTTGAACTGATCGGCTTCGATGGTGACGACACGCTCTGGCAGAGTCAGGATTTCTACGACGCCGCGCAGGCCGAGTTCGAACGTATCGTGGGTTCCTACGTCGATCTTGAAGATGTCCATGTGCATGAGCGCCTGCTTTCCGTTGAAAGCGGCAACATCAAGTTGTTCGGTTATGGTGCCAAGGGCATGACGCTGTCCATGATCGAGGCCGCATTCGATATCACCGGCGGACTGATCAGTTCGGGTGATCTGCATCGGCTCGTTGGCATCGGCAAGGAAGTGCTCGCCCATCCGGTTGAATTGCTACCCGGTATCCGAGCAGCGGTCGAACAGGTGGCAGCCCGTCATCGCATCGTGCTGATTACCAAGGGCGACCTCATCCATCAGCAGGCCAAGGTCAGGCGGTCGGGTCTGGGCGATCTCTTTCATCGCATCGAGATCGTTTCCGAAAAGGATCCCGATGCGTATTCGCGCGTGCTCGCCGAATGCGGCGTCGAGGCGGGTAGTTTCGTCATGGTCGGCAATTCACTGCGTTCGGACATCGCGCCGGTTGTCGAGCTCGGTGGCTGGGGCGTCTACATGCCCTATCATTCGACGTGGTCACTGGAAACCGATACGCACTTTGCGGTCGACAATCCGCGTGTGGTCCAGGTCAGTACGGCCGCTTCGATTCCATCGGCCATCGAGCGCCTGGCCAGCCAGCAGGGTTGACGCCAACGCCGTGGGCGATGGGCGTGGGGATGGTGAAAGGAAACCACATACAACCCAGGGTTGCGGAGAGCGCGTCGAACCAGGATTGGCAGTGGTTTCGATCGATCGACGGTCCATGTTTCACCCTTCGACAGGCTCAGGGCGAACGGCTGAGGCGGGTTGCGCTTTCCCATTCCGCGGGTGGTGAGCGCATCGAACGATGATCGGAATCAGTGTCCAACGATCAATGCCGGATTCACCCGTCTCCAGGCTCGGACACTGCCGAGTAGCCCGAACCGTGGATGTACGGCATGAATTTCTCCACGGCTTCAGGGATCGAGCGTCTGCAGAACTGACTCGACTGCCCGACAGCATCGACCAGGGCTATTTCTTCTTGCGCGCCCCGGTCTGGGATTTCGCATTGACACTTCGGCTACCGACGCGCTTGTCGATGGGCTTGGCCCGCGCAGCCGTAGTTGCCGAGTGACCGAGTCGCTGGATGCGCGGAGCGACCGAAGCCTCATCGCCATCGCCATGCAGGTTCATCAGGGATTCCAGCAGTTGCTCGTCCGAACTTGAGCAGATGCCGAGCAGCAAGGCCTCGTTGCAGCCTTCGGCGGTGGTGTAGGCATGGCCCATGTTGGAGTCGATATAAACCGACTGGCCCGCCTCGAGCACGATCGAATCATAGAACTCGGTATGCACTTCCACGAGTCCCTCCAGAACATGGATGAACTCCTCGCCCGAGTGCCGGACCAGTTCTCCGAATTCGTCGAGATTCTTCGCGCGCACGCGGGTCAGCACCGGAATCATGCGCTTGCGGCGCAGCTCCGGGCAAAGATAGTAGTAGTCGTAATTGGGCGTCTTCACCCGGATCGCGTCTTCGATCCGCCCTATGCTGCGACGCGCGGTTATCGCTGAATCGCTTCCCGAAGCCTGTTCGGCAAACAGTTCGGACATGCGCATGTTCAGTCGCTGGCTCAGCAGCAGCAGCTTGTCGTAGGTCAGGCTCAGCCGATCATGTTCAACCTTGGAAAGCGTCGACAGGGGAATACCGCAGCGCTCGCTCATTTCCTTGAGCGTCCAGTTGTTTCGCGCCCGGATCGAGCGCAACAGACTGCCAATGGTGGGGTGCTGCGATTTCATCGATCAATCGGCTCCGGCGCGAGGCTGTGGCGGTGGTGGTGAAGCGTGCTTCCACGGGCTCAGTATCGATGATCGCGGTTTACTTGCAAAATGACCATAGTGGGTTGACATTTCTCTGATCAGGATCATTATTGCCAAACAGAATGCCTGCTTGCCTGGCAAGGCCTTGCGCCGGACGGCAACTGGCGGCCAATGAATTTACCGATCGGGAGAGTCCTGAATGCGTCCCACTGCCTTACTCGCGAGCCTGCTGGCCCTGTTCGTTTCAACGCCGGGGCCCATCCTGGCGGCACAGGCGCCTGCGCAAGCAACGGAAGGGCAGTCTGCCCAGGTTGCAAATACGGAGGTTTCCGAAGATGCCGTCGTTGCCGAACCGGCTGATCCCTTGCCGCGCCTGAACAAGGCCGATGTGGATGCCTGGCTTGACGGCTTCATGCCCTATGCCCTGCAGAGCGGCGACATCGCAGGTGCCGTTGTGGTGGTGGTCAAGAACGGAGAAATCCTGACCGGCAAGGGTTACGGCTTCGCCGATGTCGCCGAGCGCAAGCCGGTGGATCCTGCGACCACCCTGTTCCGCCCGGGTTCGGTATCCAAGCTGCTCACCTGGACGGCCGTCATGCAGCTGGTCGAGCAGGGCAAGATCGATCTTGATGTCGATGTGAACCGGTATCTCGATTTCGAGATTCCCGCACGCAACGGCAAGCCGGTCACGATGCGGAACATCATGACCCACACCAGTGGCATGGAAGAGTACGCGCGCGCGCTGATCACGGCGGACCCCGACGCAATGATCGAGCTGGAGCCCTACCTGAAACACTGGGTCCCCACGCAGATTTTCGATCCGGGCAGCACACCGGCGTATTCGAACTACGCGACCAGCCTGGCCGGCTACATCGTTTCGCGAATCTCGGGCCTGTCGTTCGATGACTACATGGACCGTTACATCCTGCAGCCGCTGGACATGCAGCACTCGACCTTCCGCCAGCCGCTGCCGGAGGCCTTGAAGCCGTTCATGTCGAAAGGGTATGCGCTGGGTACCGACAAGGAGCCCAAGCCCTTCGAGATCGTCAATTCGGCGCCAGCCGGAAGCCTGTCGGCATCGGGCGAAGACATGGGCAAATTCATGATCGCCCACCTGCAGAACGGTGCGTACGGTTCGGTCCGCATCCTGGAAGAGGAGACCGCGAAGCAGATGCACGACACGGCGCTGGACATGATCCCGCCGCTAAATCGGATGCTGCTCGGCTTCTACGAAACCAACGTGAATGGCCATCGCGGGATCACCCATGCGGGTGACACGCAATGGTTCCACAGCCAGCTCAATCTCTTTCCCGATGATGGCATCGGCATCTTCCTGTCGGTAAACAGCACCGGCAAGGAAGGTGCAGCAGGACCGCTGCGCACGGCGCTGTTTCACGAATTCGCCGATCGCTATCTGCCGGGGTCTGCAGAAGATGGCAGCGTCGATGCAGAAACGGCAAGACAGCATGCGCAGCAAATGGCCGGCGTCTATGAGAACTCGCGTCGCTCGGAAACAGGTTTTGTCGCGCTCGCCAATATCGCCGGTCAGCTCGAGGTTGCCGCCACCGAGGATGGCTCGATCCTGATTCCGGCATTTACCTATGCAGGCGGCCAGCCAAAGCAATGGCGTGAAATCGCACCGTATGTATGGCGCGAAGTCGGGGGTGACGACCGTGTTGCTGCCAAGGTGGTCGACGGCAAGGTACTGCGCTTCAGCATGGATCAGTTCTCGCCATTCATGGTGTTCGAGCCGGTGCCGTGGTGGAAGTCGTCCGCCTGGTTGTTGCCCTTCCTGATGGCTGGCCTGGGCGCCCTGCTCCTGACAGTTCTGGCCTGGCCGATATCGGCGATGATCCGGCGTCACTATGGCGTGCGCTATGAACTGAGTGGTCGCGACGCGCGAGCGCACCTTGTCGTTCGAGTCACCGCCATTGTCGTGCTCGCCATCCTGACCTTCGCCGTGATCCTGGTGGTTCAGATGTTCGACGACTTGAACAATCTGTCACCAGCCAACGACACCAAGGTCAGTCTGCTGCGCCTGGCCGCGATGATCGTCTTCCCGATTGCCACCCTGATCGGTTTCTGGAATGCCGCGGTGGTCCTCGGCAGCCGGCGCCGCAAGCTGGCCAAGCTCTGGAGCATCGTCCTGGCCCTGTCATTCGTGGCGGTGCTCTGGTTCAGCTACGCGTTCAGCCTGATCGGTATAGGCGCCAACTACTGATGACACTTTCGGCACGGCGCTGGAGCGCCGTGCCCATCCATCGACTGCATTCTGGAGCTTCACATGAGCCAAGGCGCTTCCACTGGCGTCCGATTGGGCGTGCACAACGAACGGCTTCCGTTTTCCGCGCCGTTCCGGATCTCCGGCTACGTCTTCGACGCCATGCCGGCGACCGTGGTGACCTTGCAGGCAGACGAACTCGAAGGCCGCGGTGAAGCGGCCGGCGTCTACTACCTGGATGACACCCCCGAGCGGATGCTGGCCACCCTGGAGTCGATGCGTGACGTGATCGAAGCCGGACTGAGCCGTTCCGAATTGCGCAAGTTGCTGCCGCCGGGTGGAGCTCGCAATGCACTGGATTGTGCGCTGTGGGAGCTCGAAGCGAAACGGCTTCGAGTACCGGTCTGGAAGCTGGCCGGCTTGCATGAGACGCATCCCTTGCTGACCACGTTCACCCTGGGTGCGGACAATCCGGATGTGATGGCGAAAGGGGCGATTGCCTATGCCCAGGCTCGGGCCATCAAGCTCAAGCTGACCGGCGAGGTCGACCTCGACATCGAGCGGGTGCGGGCGGTGCGTGCGGCGCGAAGCGATGTCTGGATTGGCGTCGACGCCAACCAGGGCTATGTGCCGGATACGTTGACGCGACTGATCCCGGCACTTGCCGATGCACGCGTGTCCCTTCTCGAACAGCCGTGCAAGCGCGGCAGCGAAGCGGATCTCGACGGCATCGATCGCACGATACCGCTCGCGGCCGACGAAAGCGTCTTGAGTCTGGCCGAGATGGAGTCGATGGGAGGCCGCTTCGATGTGGTCAACATCAAGCTCGACAAGTGTGGCGGGCTGACGGAAGGCCTGCTGATGGTGGAACGTGCGCGCGAGCTCGGTCTCAGGGTGATGGTCGGCAACATGGCCGGAAGCAGCTGGGCCACGGCACCGGCCTTTGTCCTGGGCCAGCATTGCGACATTGTCGATCTCGACGGACCGACCTTTCTGCGCGAGGACCGTTCTCCGGCCGTGGTCTACTCCAACGGCCATATCGATTGCCCCGAGGCAGTCTGGGGCGGGACATCTCACGGCGCGGCCACCTGACGATGGAACAGGTCGCGTCATGGATATCTGCAGACAACAGCTTCGCGCTGCTGGCCGTCTTCTTCGCCATCGCCGCGATCGCCACGACGATCGAGAAGACCCGAATCGGAAGGCGCGTCAGCGGCGTCATGTTTGCCATCGCCATGGCCATGGCCCTGGCCAATTTCGGTGTCATTCCGTCATCAGCGCCGACCTACACGGTGATCTGGACGCTTCTCGTGCCGATGGCCATCGCCCTGTTCCTGATCCGCGCCGATCTGGTCAGTATTGTTGTCGAGGGAGGGCGAACCCTGATCGTGTTCGGATTCGGCGTCATGGGCGTCATCGTCGGCGCCTGGCTCGGAACGCTGCTGCTCGATCTGGGTACTTACGAAGCCGAGTATGCCGGCGTATTCAGTGCCACCTATGTCGGTGGTTCTCTCAACTTCGCTGCAGTGGCTGAAGCGATCGGTTTTCGCGATGCCAGTGCGCTGGCTGCCGGGGTTGCGATCGACAACGTTGTCGGAATTTGCTATCTGCTGTTCGTCGGCGCAATGGCGGGCAATGCGCTCTTCCAGAAGCACTTTGCCTGGCGCGCGGATCGCCTCGGCACAAGCAGTGGCAGCGTCGTCACGCAGGCGCGTGCCCCGACAGTTCTTGATTTCTCGGTGTCGCTCGGATTGGCGGCGCTGGCCTGCGCAGCCGGCGACGCCTTGGCGAGCCTTTTTGGCCAGCCCAGCTACGGCATCCTTTTCGTCACCGCCATCATGGTGGCCGTGGCGACCCTGGCTCGGCGCTGGCTGAGCGAGATTGCCGGTCCCGAACTGATCGCAACGCTTTTCATGTACCTGTTTTTCGCCATGCTCGGTGCCGGTGCCGACCTGACGGCCCTGCTCGACGCAGCGCCGGCCCTGTTCGCCTACGTACTGTTCATTTTTTTCGTGCACGTCGTCTTCGTGATGGTCGGTGCGCGCCTGTTCCGGCTCAACCATGCCGAAATCGTGATTGCCTCGGCCGCATGCATCGGCGGGCCGCCGATCTCGGCCGCGTTCGCCGTGCTGTTCGGCTGGCGACGTCTGGCCGTGCCGGCGGTGGCGATTGGCGTGCTGGGCTATGTGCTGGGCAATTTCGTTGGAATCGGTCTGTTTGAATGGGTCGGGCCCTGATCGCTCCGATGGACCCATTCCGACTTTTTTCGATGATTGGGTTGACATTTCTCTGATTAGGACGATTATGTCCTGCATCGTGTCCGAGAGTCCTCCGATGCCGTTTGAGCCCCGCCTCAAGAGTCGCCGCGCCGCCCTGAAAATGCTGGCTACCGGGACAGCCGCGCTTGCATTGCCGGGATTCGTCGATTCGGTCGCGCAGGAGTCGGCGCCGCCACGGAAGCAGCAAGCGACCTGGCGAGACTATTCGCCGCGAGCGCGTGCCATCGTCGAGCGCGCCCTGGTTATCGACATGCTGGCATTGCCGGCACTTGATTTCCGACCCGAAGCCTACGCCGGTCAACTCGATGCCGAGGACGTTGCCATGTTCCGTGGCTGCGGAATCACCGGCTTTCACAATGCCATCGGCATCGGCGGTCCGGAAGCGCACGAAGAGGTACTGCATTTCCTTGCGGCCTGGCAGGGTTTCGTGGGGCGCAATTCGAATCTGTTCTGCGTGGTCGACAAGGCCACCGATCTCGATCGTGCCAAGCGCGAGGGCAAGGTTGCGATCATCATGGGCGTGCAGAACTCAGAGCATTTTCTCGAGCCCGCCGACGTCAAGGATTTCTACCAGCTCGGCCAGCGTTGCTCCCAGCTCACCTACAACAGCCAGAACCTGATCGGCAGCGGCAGCACCGATCGGGTCGATGGTGGGGTCAGCGATTTCGGCGTCGAGATCATCAAGGCGATGAACGAAGTCGGCATGCTGATCGATGTCTCGCACAGTGGAGATCGAACCACGCTGGATGCGATCGAGCTGTCCGCACGCCCCATCGCGATCACGCATTCCAATTGTCGCGCACTGGTCGACCACCCCCGCCTCAAGACCGACGATGCCATTCGCAAGCTGGCCGAGAAGGGCGGCGTCATGGGAATCACCGGGGTACGCATGTTCGTCCGCGACCAGGACCCGACCACGGTCGAGCACATGGTCGATCACATCGAACATGTGGCCAGGCTCGTGGGCATCGAACATGTCGGCATTGGATCCGACGCTGACCTCAATGGCTACGACGACATGCCGGCCGACCAGCTCAAGCAACTTCGCGGCGCCTACAAGGCCAGCTACGCGTTTCGCGACAAGATCGACATCGACGGTTTCGACCATCCGAAGAAGGTGTTCGACCTGGCCGAGTCGATGATCCGGCGAGGTTACTCCGACAGCGACATCGCGCTCGTGCTGGGCGGCAACTTCCGTCGATTGCTGGGGGAAATCTGGGTTTGAAGCCAGGACAGCGGGGCATCAGGGGGAAACAGACCATGAACCATTCAACTACAAGAGGCGATCGCGCATGAACATCCGTCAATCCAATCCGGCCTGCCGGCGCATGCCGTTGGTCGTTGCCATCGTGGCAGCCCTGACCTGGCTACCCGCCGGCCAAGCGCTGGCCCAGGACAATCCGGCTGTGAGATCCGGTGCCGAGACCTCGGACGAACTGGATACGGTCGTCGTCACTGCCAACAAGCGCGAGGAAGACATTCTCGAAGTCCCTTCGTCGATCAGCGTGATCAACGAGGAACAGATCGAGAACCTGCACGCGACCCAGCTCAGCGATTTTCAGGCCACGGTTCCGGGCCTCTATATCAACAGTGATGGTTCGCCCGGACAGGTGGGCGTAACCCTGCGCGGTATCTCGCCGCTCTCGTCCAGCGCGACGGTAGGCACCTATGTCGACGAAATTCCGGTGGGTTCCAGCGGCCTCTACCAGGCAGCCCAGGTTTTCATGCTCGACCTGCTGCCCTATGACATCAGCCGCATCGAAGTGTTGCGCGGGCCGCAAGGCACCCTGTATGGCGCCAGTACCATGGGCGGCTTGCTCAAGTACGTGACCGTCGAACCGGACCTGGTCAACTACGATTTCCGAGTTGGCGGCGGCTTGTCCAGTGTCGAGAACGGCGACAGCCTGGGCTGGAACTATCGACTCGGCGCGAACCTGCCGCTGATCCAGGACAGTCTGGCGCTGCGTTTCAGCTACGCCCAGAACGAGATTCCGGGCTACATCGACAATGAAGTCAATGGTGACGAGGCCATCAATGGCGGCAAGCAGACCAGCATCCGCGCCAACCTGCTCTGGCAGACCGACAACGTCAGCTTCGATCTGCTCGCCATGCGCCAGACCATCGATTCCGAGAACAACGCCCAGGTCGCACTGGATCCATTGACCTACGAGCCGCTCTACGGCGATCTGGTCAACAGCGTCTATGTCAACGAGCCGTTCAAGAAGGATGTCGACCTGTACGCGGCCACGATCGACTGGGATCTGGGCTGGGGCAATTTCATTTCGGCCACCGGCTATACCGACATGACCACGAGGAATCGTCAGGATACAACGCTTCTTTATGGCGAATTCACCCAGGTGCTCGGTCTCGAGGATCCGGGCAGCTCCTACTTCGACACCGATTTTGATTTCGACAAGTTCACTCAGGAGTTTCGACTTGCGTCCAAGGATGACGGTCCATTCGACTGGATGACCGGCTTCTTCTACACGAAGGAAGAGGGCACGCAGTCGCAGGACCTCAAGCTCAACCAGCTGGATGGAATGCCGCTGCCGCCACCATTCGACGAGGTTGCGGGTACGCTGGCCATTCTCGAGATACCCAGCACCTACAAGGAAACGGCGTTCTTTGCCAATGGCGGCTATCGCTTCAATGACCTGTTCAAGCTCAGTGCCGGCATTCGCTACGCCGAAAACGATCAGGACTTCTCGCAGAACGTCACGGCGGGCCTGCTTCTTCCGATCGGCGAGACTCCGAACAGTTCCTCGGAAGGCGTATTCACCTGGAGCCTGAGCCCGCAGTTCTTCCTCAACGACGACAACATGCTGTATGCGCGCATCGCCACGGGCTACCAGCCCGGCGGCCCGAACGTGATTGTCACGGGTCTGCCCCCGGCGGTCGACTCTTCGACCCTGACCAGCTACGAGATGGGCCTGAAGTCACAGTTGGCCGACAATCGCGTCATCCTTGAATTGACCGGCTTCTATATCGACTGGACCGATATCCAGGTGGCCTCGGTGGTCGACGGCATTTCCGGTCTGGTCAATGCCGGCAAGGCGACGTCACAAGGCATCGAGTTTTCGAGCGTATTCAAGGTTTCCGAGCGCTTCGACCTCGGCCTGAACGGTGCCTACACCGATGCCGTGCTCGACGACGACTATCCGTCGATCCTGATCCCGGACGGTGCCGGTCCGGACACTCTGGTCGAGATCATCAGCGGCCAGGCCGGCGATCGGTTGCCGTACGTGCCGAAATGGTCATGGTCGGCCACGGGCGACTACTACTTTCCGGTAGGAAACGGCTGGACCGGGCATCTCGGTGGTGCCTTGCGCTACATCGGCGACCGCGATTCCGGTACGACCGACACGCAGAACATCTATGACACTGCCACGGCGCCGCCCACCCTGCTGGTGTCGGACGTGACCGATCCACTCACGCTCGACAGCTATTGGGCACTCGATCTGAACGCCTATTTCGCCAACGAGAACTGGACCCTGCGCGCCTACGTCAAGAACGCAACGGATGAGCGCGCCTATCAGAGCATCTCCGATATCACGAGTGCGGTGACAGGAGTGACCAACAAGCTGATCGCCGCACCGATCCAGCCGCGCACGTTCGGCTTCGAGGTCGACTACCGCTTCTGACACCGGGTCCCTGGTTCGCAGCAAGGGTCGGTCCGCTGACGTGCCAACGTCGTCGGCGGGCTGACCTGTCAATTCACATTCCAAAGGAAAATCCATCCGATGCGTGCGCTCTCCCTGGCCCAGAGTTCGGTGGCGACGACATTGCAGCAGCCCTACCTGCTGTTCCTCGGCGATGTCACGGAATTGGCCTATGCCAAGACCGCCCTGGGCCTGCGCGATTGGGCCGGTGATCTTTGCATTGGCGAATTCACCTGTCCCGGGGCGACCGTCAGCACCGGCCTGCCCACATTGACTCCGGCACAGGCACGATCCGCCGGGGCCCAGTCGATGGTGATCGGTGTGGCGAACGCTGGCGGGGTCATTCCGCAAAAATGGATTCCGGCACTGACCGAGGCACTGGAAGCAGGTCTGGACCTGGTCAGCGGAATGCACGTACATCTGGAAGACGTGCCACAGCTGAAAGCGGCGGCCTTGCGTCACGGCTGCCGCCTCGTCGATGTGCGTCGTCCGCCGGCTGGCATCCCGATCGCCAGCGGCAGGCCGCGCAGCGGCAAGCGCCTGCTTACCGTGGGCACGGATTGTGCGTTGGGCAAGAAGTATACGGCGCTGGCGCTGGCCCGCGCCTTCAGGAAGCGCAATATCGACGTGGATTTTCGAGCAACAGGACAAACCGGAATCCTGATCGCCGGCAGCGGCATTCCGATGGATGCCGTTGTCGCGGACTTCGCGGCCGGTGCCGCCGAAATGCTGTCTCCGGCTGCGGACGCCGGGCACTGGGACGTGATCGAGGGGCAGGGTTCGTTGTCGCATCCGGCCTATGCCGGCGTTTCCCTCGCCTTGCTGCACGGCAGCCAGCCGGACGTATTCGTGGTCTGCCACGCGCCAGAGAGAAAGGTCATGCTGGGCTTTCCCGATTTTCCGATGCCCGAAGTCGAAGACACCATTGCGCAGACCATCCTGCTCGGCAAACGCACCAATCCGGCGATCCGCTGCGCTGGTGTCAGCCTCAATACTTCCCAGCTTGACGAAGCCAGCGCCAGCCGACTGATTGCTTCGGAGTGCGAGAGGCTCGGCTGTGCGGTGGCCGATCCCGTCCGGGGAGGCGCCGCGTTCGAGCAGCTGGTCGACGCGTGTCTCGCCTAGGAGATCACGCAGGCAGCATGCGAGCGCCGACATGAGTGTCGGCTCGTCGCGATTCCAGCGTTTCCTGTTGCCGGGTCTGGCATTCAAGTCCGTCGTCATCGGTGGCGGCTACGCAACCGGGCGCGAGCTGGCCGAATTCTTCCTGCCCAGTGGCCCGCAAGGCGGAATCATGGGAATGGTCTTCGCCATGCTCATCTGGAGCGTCGTATGCGCATTGACCTTCATGTTCGCGCAGGCAACCGCTTCGTTCGAGTACCGTGCATTCTTCCGTGCCTTGCTGGGTCGGTTCTGGCCGGTTTTCGAGTTTGCCTATCTGATTTTCATGGTCCTGATCCTGGCCGTGTTCGCGGCGGCTGCAGGGGCGATCGTCGAGGCCATGACCGGGTTGCCAGCACTGGTCGGAACGCTGATGCTGATGTTCGGGATCGGCCTGTTTTCCGCATTCGGCAACCTGCTGGTGGAACGACTGTTCCAGTGGGCCTCGTTCTTCCTCTACGCCGTGTACGCGCTGTTCCTGATCTTCACCCTGACCTCCTTTGGCGATCGCATCGCCGACGGGTTCGCCCTGCAGATCGACGCTGAAGGTTGGGCAGCCGGTGGTCTCACCTATGCCAGCTACAACATCGTCGCTGCGGTTGTGATCCTGCCCATTGCGCGGCATTTCACCTGCAGGCGCGATGCGATGATTGCCGGTGTGCTGGCCGGTCCGCTGGCAATGCTGCCGGCGATCCTTTTCTTCGTTTGCATGATTGCCTGGTTTCCGCAGATTGCGGGGCAGGCCTTGCCCTCCGATTTCATTCTCAGGCAGCTTGATCGTCCCTGGTTCCACATCGCGTTCCAGTCGATGATCTTCCTTGCCCTGCTTGAAAGCGGCGTCGGCGCCGTTCACGCCATCAACGAGCGCGCGGCTGCTGCCTGGCAGCAGCGCAGGAATGCAGCCATGCCGAACAGCCACAGAATCGTCATGGCTACGATCGTGCTGATTGGTTCGGTGTTCGTAGCCGATCGCTTCGGCCTCATTGACCTTATCGCCAGGGGTTACCGCGCACTTGCATGGCTGTTTCTGTGCGTCTACGTCCTTCCACTGCTGACCTTCGGTGCCTGGCGCCTTTGGTGCACACGCGGCGGCGCGAATGCGCTGCAATCCTAGTTTCTTTTACGAGGAGATTCCCATGCCCACCCAATTCCGCGCCCTGCCAGTCTTCTGCATTGCGAGTGCTCTGGTGTGGTCTGCATTCGTGTCGGCGGCGCCTCCTGCCGATCTGGATGCCCGCATCAATACCGTCATTCGCGAGCAGGGCGTTCCCGGTATGGCCGTTGCCATCGTCGAGGAAGGCAAGACGGTCGTCGCCAGGGGATACGGCGTCCTCAAGCTGGGGTCCGGTGAGCCCGTCGATGCCGATACGATTTTCCCGATTGGTTCGGTCAGCAAGGCATTCACCAGTGCGGCGCTGGCCGTGCTCGTCGATGACGGCAAGATCGACTGGGATGATCCGGTCGTCAATCATCTGCCCGGCTTCCAGATGTATGACCCGTGGGTGACTCGTGAAATCTCGATTCGCGACCTGCTCGTGCATCGAAGCGGCCTGGGCCTGGGCGCCGGCGACTTGTTGTTTGTTCCGCGCACGTCGCGCAGTCGCGAAGACGCTGTTCATCGACTCCGCTACATCAAGCCGGCGACCAGCTTTCGCAGCGGCTACGCCTACGACAACCTGCTCTACATCGTTGCCGGACAGCTGATCGAATCGGTCAGTGGACAGACCTGGGAAGCGTTTGTTCGGGATCGCCTGCTCAAGCCGGCCGGCATGAACGACTCGACCACGGAGTCCGTTGTGCGATTCGCACGCGAGAACCGCGCGCAGCCACACGCCCGTCTCGATGGAAAGATGCGCGGCATCGGCAATCAGGAAGTGCTCGACGAGAAAACCAGTGTCATCTCCGACGCGGCCGCCCCTGCTGGCGGCGTGTTGTCCAGCGCCAACGACATGGGGCGCTGGCTGGCGATCCAGCTGGGGCATGGTGCGCTGCCTGGATCAGGCGCGGACCAGCCACGATTGTTCAGCGAAGAAGCAGGGCGGGAAATGTGGACACCCCAAGTGCTGATACCGATCCGGCAATTCCCGGAGCCGATTGCCGATGCCACGCCGCAGTTCTCGGCCTATGCCCTCGGCTGGGACGTGGAAGACTATCGCGGTACCAAGATCATCACGCATGGCGGCGCCGTATTCGGCGCTCAAACGCTGGTTGTGCTCGTTCCGCAGAAAGACGTCGGCTTCTACCTGCAGATCAACTCGGAAGATGGCGTGGTGTTGCGCGGCATGATGAATGAACTGCTTGACCACTACCTTGGTGCACCGTCACGCGACTGGGTTTCGGATTTCGCGACCTACAAGAAGGAACGGGTCGCCGCTGCACTTGAAGCGCTGGATGCGCTCGCGTCGGAGCCGGTCGCGGCGAAGCGCTCGCGTCCGTCGCTTGCACTCTCGGGATATGCGGGGACCTTTGCCGATCCCTGGTACGGTCCTGTCGAAATCACGCAGCAGAAGGGCAAGCTCAGGATCAACTTCACCCTGAGCCCGGGCATGATCGGTACGCTTGAACACTTTCAGTACGACACCTTCCGCACGGTCTGGGACGACCGCACGATCGAAAACGCCTATGTCACGTTTGCGCTGGATGCCGAAGGGAAGGTGAGTCAGATCACGCTGAAGGCGGTCTCGCCGCTCGCTGACTTCAGCTATGACTACCAGGATCTGCTGTTGAAGCCGGTTCCAGGCCCCTAGAGCCGAGGGCAGGGGCACCAGGTCGGACAGTATCGCGAGCGCTCGTGATTCCTGTACCTGCAATCGACGGATTGGCGCGCAGGAGGTCAGCGCGAACGGATATGCGGTTGGCCTCGCCGATGCAGAATTGAACGGCGGCTCAGGCAGCGCCGATTGTGTCCCGCCTCAGGCCGCTACCTGTCGCGGCAGTCCGGCGATGGCTTCCACGCGCGCACGTGCGACATCCATCGAAGGATGGAATTCCAGGCTTGGCGGCGCATCGACTTCATCGGTCGACCACCAGGTCAGCGCGTAATTCCCGTCTGGCCAGGGTCCGGATATTCCGGCGACTGGAATGCTGTTGACGACTGCCACGGAGAGCACGCCGTCATAGCGTGATTCCCAGCCGATGATCGAAGCAGGCTTGGTTGCCTTGTGCCTGGCGAAGCTGAAGATGCTGCCCATGATGTTCAACCCCCTGATGGTTGATCGTTCTTGTCTCTCACGATCAGGACAGCAATCGCCGTGCCAAGCTGGGGCACGTGGCGCGGGGCCAGAAGGCTGCAACGACAAAGGCTTGCAAGTGTCTGTAATTGCACTGGTTAAGGCAGCACCCCATGCCAGAACCGGCCGTACGCGATGAAGAATGCAGTCACCCGCGAATCAGGCAGCGAACAAAACTGTCAGGCCGCGACAACCAGCGCCCGCCACTTCAGCGTGCAATGCCTCGCAGCGTTGACACGCGCGGACCGTCGCCCCGATTCGCGTCCGCCCCTCGCGCACGGATTGCGCAGCCGGCTGTGCCGCGGTGAGTGATCGCCTGCGCGGAAAACGCTGTACGGTAGCGGACACATTGGGCCTGCTTTTGGTCCGATCGAACCCAACAACCGCTACGTATTCAATGTGTTACGTGTGTCCTCGAATGCTGGCACGGGTCCTGCTCAAGCTTGGCCATGGATATCGCACGCCCCGAACTCAAGCAACGCAAGCGCCGCCGCCAGGTCCTGATGGGCAGCGCCATCGGAATCACCCTCATTGCCGCCGCCGCCGGCCTCATGGCGCTGGGACCGGCCATGCCGTCGGTCGAACGCAGCAGCGTGCTGGTCGACGTGGTCAAGCGCGGCGAGTTGCTGCGCGAGGTGCGCGGGCCAGGAACCCTGGTGCCGAAGGAGATTCGCTGGATATCCGCCGAGACCCCGGCACGCGTCGAGCGCATCCTGGTCAAGCCCGGTGCGGCGGTGGACGCAGACACGATCATTCTCGAGCTGAGCAATCCGGAGGTGGATGACCAGTTGCTCGCGGCTACCTCGGCCCTGGTTGCCGCGCAATCGGATCTGGCCGCGCGCCGGACCGAACTGAAATCGCGTCTTCTCGACCAGCAGGCAGCGCAAGCACAGGCCAAGACCGACTACGAAACAGCGCGCATGCAGGCCGAGTCCGAAAAGTCCGTGGCCGAGAAGGGCATCATTCCTGCCGTGCAGTATCAGAAGAGCCTGGTCGTGCTCGAGCAGCTCAAGTTCCGTGTCGACATCGAGCAGCAGCGCGTGGCCGAGTTCAGGCGCAATATCGAAGCGCAGATGTCGGCCGAACAGGCACGGCTTGACCAGCTCGCCAATACGCGCGACCTGCGTCAGCGCCAGGCCGATGGCCTCAAGGTACGCGCCGGTATAGCCGGCGTGCTGCAGCGCGTGCCGGTCGAGGAAGGCGCCCAGGTCGCTGCCGGCGACAATCTCGCACGCGTTGCCCGGCCCGGAGATCTCATGGCCGAGCTGCGCATTGCCGAAACACAGGCCAAGGACATCGTGATTGGCCAGCCTGCTCGCATCGACACGCGCAATGGCATCGTCGGCGGCAAGGTGCTGCGCGTCGACCCTGCCGTGCAGAATGGCACGGTGCAGGTGGATGTCGAACTTGAAGGCGAGTTGCCCAGCGGTGCGCGACCTGATCTTTCCGTCGACGGCACCATCGAAATCGAACGCCTTGCCGATGTGCTCTATGTCGGTCGTCCCGCCTTTGGTCAGCCTGATTCGGAAGTGCGCCTGTTCAAGCTGGATGCCGATGATGTGGCGGCGCGGGTTCCGGTCCAGCTCGGCCGGAGTTCGGTCAATCTCATGGAAATCCGCAATGGCTTGCAGGTGGGAGATCGCGTGATTCTTTCCGACACCAGCGCCTGGGACCAGAACGACAGGATCCGTCTGGACTGACATGAAGAGAACGTCAAACATTTTTTGCTGTAGGAAACGGCTTCAGCCGTGATGCGTTTGTTCCTGATGCGCAACAAAGCGTATCGCGACCAAGGGAAGTCCCGTTTCGGGACGGCTGACTCCGCTCCTACAGAATAGCTTGAGCATCACTCGTCATTCGAATCAAAAGGGCAGACACCCATGACCGCAATCAACGAATCGCTGATTCACCTCGACAACATCCAGAAGGTGTTTCTGACCGACGAGGTCGAGACTCACGCGCTGGCCGGCGTGCATATCGACATCGCCCAGGGCGAGTACGTATCGATCACCGGGCCATCAGGCTGTGGCAAGTCGACCCTGCTCGCCATCCTCGGCCTGCTCGATACACCGACCGACGGCAGCTACACACTGAACGGTCGCCAGGTTGCCGATATCAATGCCAGCGAACGGGCCGCCATCCGCAACAAGGAGATCGGTTTCGTATTCCAGGCGTTCAACCTGATCGGCGATCTCTCGGTTTTCGAGAACGTCGAATTGCCCTTGACGTACCGGGATGGCGTGTCCAAGGCGGAACGCCGCGACCGCGCGGTTGCGGCCCTGGAGCGGGTTGGCATGGCCCATCGCGTCAAGCATTTCCCGGCTCAGCTCTCGGGCGGCCAGCAGCAGCGCGTGGCCGTGGCACGCGCGCTGGTTGGCGCACCATCCATCCTGCTCGCCGACGAACCGACCGGCAATCTCGATTCCAAGAATGGCGAGGCGGTCATGGCCTTGCTGGACGAGCTGCACAAGGCCGGGTCGACCATCTGCATGGTCACCCATGATCCGCGCTATGCGGATTTCGCCGATCGCAAGATCTTCATGTTCGACGGCCGGGTCGTCGACGAGGAAACCATGCACCGCTTGCGCCACGAGGAAGACCAGCGGCTCGTGCGTCCGGCGCGCATCGGCTGAGGAAACGACATGTTCCTGGCAGAGCTCAGACAGGCCATTCGCGTTCTGCGGGCGCGACCCGGTTTCTTCATCACCGCCGTGCTGACCATGACCCTGGGCATTGGCGCAGTGACGGCGATATTCACTGTCTACGACGCCGTGCTGCTCAAACCGCTGCCGTTCCACGACGCCGAGCGCATTGTGCAGATCAAGCGCGTGAACGGTGCATCAGTACAGCGCACGGCCTCGGTTCCGGTCTTCGACGAATGGCGTGAGCGGTCCGGCACGGCGTTCGCGGCACTCGGCGCGTATGCGCCGGAAACGATGAACCTCGCCGGCAATGGCGAAGGCGACGCACAGCGTCTGGCGATCTACAAGGTGACGCCGGGCTTCTGGGATGTCTTCAGCCAGCCGCTGGGGCTTGGGCGCAGTTGGGGAGATGAGGAGGAAGGTCACAATGTCCATGTGATCGTGCTCAGTGATCGTCTCTGGCAGAGCCGGTTCGCCGGTCGCGCGGATATCGTCGGCACGGATATCCGACTCAATGACGAGGTATATCGCATCGCAGGCGTGGCTTCGCCGGGCTTCGCCTTTCCTGACGACGTGGAGGCCTGGATTCCTACCTTCACGCCGGGTCATGCGCAAAGCCGGCGTACCGTCAGCTTTCTGAGCGTGCTTGGACGTCTCGGGGAAGGAGTCAGTCCGGAACAGGCGCAGAGCGCAATACAGTCCGTCATCGACTGGCAGGTGCAGACCTTTCCTGTGGACGAGTCGCCGATGCAGGCGTCCATCGTGACCCTGCAGGACCAGATCGGTGCGCCGCTGGGCAAGGCGCTGGGCATGTTGCTGGCCGCATCCGCCCTCGTCCTGCTGATTGCCTGCGCGAACCTGGCCGGGCTCGCGCTGGCACGAGGACAATCGCGCGAACAGGAATTGTCCTTGCGCAGAGCCCTGGGCGCCGGGCAGGGACGTCTGATGCGACAGGTATTCGCCGAATCCCTGTTGGTGGCCATGGTCGGCACCATTGCCGGCCTGATGGTCGCCCGGCCGGCGATCGCCGGCCTGATTGCGCTGGCGCCGGATCTGTTGCCGACCTACAACCTGCCGGCCATCGACTTGCGCGTGATTGTGGTCGCAAGCCTCCTCGCATTCGCTACGGTGCTGGCATTCGCACTGATTCCCGCCTGGCGCGCCGCCGCGGCGGATCCGGTCAAGGCCTTGCAAGGCGCCTCGCGCAGCCAGACCGGCAGTGTCCGGCAGGTGCGGGCACGTTCCATTCTCGTTTCGGTCGAGATCGCCCTGGCCATGACCTTGCTGGCCGGCGCAGGCTTGCTGATCGGCAGCCTGCAGAAACTTGCCGCGGTCGATTCCGGCATCGATGCCGACAATGTGCTTACCGCCCAGTTTTCGATTTCCACATTGGCACTTCAGCCCGGCGATGACCTGAACGAATGGGCTGCCAACGCGACGCATGCACTGGATCCGAAACTGGAAGCCATCGAGCAGCGGCTTGCCGAACTGCCCGGCGTCGAATCCGTGGCCGTGAGTTTCGGCTTGCCGGCCTCGGGCAACGCCAACTGGTCGAGCAGCTTCCAGATCGTCGGCCAGCCGAAGTCCAAATCCGAAGTCCAGTATCGCTTTGTCAGCAAGGACTACTTCAGGACCTATGGCATTCCGGTTGCGGCGGGCAGGGCGTTCAACGCGCTCGACGGTACGCGCGCGCTGTTGCCGACCGAGCTGATCGTCAACCAGGCGTTTGCGGATCAGTATCTTTCCGGTGTCGATCCGCTCAGTCGTGAAATCATCACCTTTGGCGATGCGCCGATCCGGATCATCGGTGTCGTGGGCAATGTTCGACAGGCCGGTCTGGATCGCGATGCCCACCCCGAGCTCTATTTTCCGGTGACCAAGGCGATCCAGGGCGACATGAGCATTGGCTTGAAGGTGCGTGCCGAGCCCATGGTGCACGCCACCGCCTTGCGCAATGCCATGCGCGAGGTCGCACCCGATGCTCCTGTCTACGCGGTTTGCCCGATGGATTCGGTGATCGGCTCGACCCTCGGGCTGCGCCGCTTCAACATGAGCCTGATGAGCGTGTTCGCAGCGGTCGCGATGGCGCTGGCAGCCATTGGCCTGTATGGCGTGATTGCCTTTTCCGTCGGCCAGCGGCGTCGCGAGATCGGCTTGCGCCAGGCGCTCGGTGCCAGTCGCATGCAGATCCACCGACTCATGTTCGGGCTCGGCCTGCGCATGATCGTGCCGGGCATCGGCATCGGTCTGCTCGGTGCGCTTGCGCTCGGAAAGCTGATTTCGACACAGCTTTACGGCATCGGTGCCGGCAATCCGTTTTTGCTACTGACGGTCGTGCTGATCCTGACCGGCGTGGCCCTGCTCGCCTGCCTGGTTCCGAGCCTGCGCGCGTCCGGCATCGCGCCGATGGAGGTCCTGCGAGATGAATGAGATCAGGGCAACGCTGTCTAGGGCAACGCTGATCAAGTGGCGCAATCGTCACGACACCTGCCTGCGTGCAGATCGCGGCGCGCTGACGCAGATGGACTGGACGTCCTTCAAGGCAGCGCAACAAGGGGCTGCGCGCAGACAGGTGTCGCCCAACTGGTTGGTTTTCAATGGAAAGGGTGGTGTACAGAAGGTACGCCAGTCGCACCGCGCGGCTCGTCAAGGCCACCAGCCTTCACTTCGCCACGCAGCACGACTGGCGAACCTTCTGCACACCATGACGGTTGTGCCACTTGATCAGCGTTGCCCTAAGCCTTCATCCCGGCGCAGGTCTGCATCCAGTTCCTGTTCTTGTTTCTGCAATTCAAGGGCAGAACTGGATTGCAGGCTGCTCCTGCATCGAGCCGTTCGGGCCACTCGCTACGCGAATGTTCGGTTCCGAATCCTGCCTGCACAGTCCAGCCTGCGTCGGGATGACGAGCAGAGACTCGATCAGCGCTTCCATGAGCTCGGACTCGCCTCCCCTCCCAACAAGCAGTCAAGGAAATAGTGCCATGCAAGCCATTACGCATGAATTGAAGCAGGCCACGCGCAGCATTCTTGGTCAGCCCGGATTCTCGCTGCTGGTGGTCGGCGTACTTGCGGCCGGGCTGACCTCCGTGATCTACATGCTGATCGCGATCGGCAGCATGATCATGCGGCCGCTGCCGTTTCCGGATGCCGAGCGCCTGCACTACGTCGGCTACGAAATGGGGCCCGGTCGTCAAGACCAGCTCGATGACATGCGCGAAGACGACCTGATCGATTTGCGCCGGCGCCTCGATGGCCTGGCCAATGTCGGTGGCTACACGACCGCCACGATCAACCTGAGCGATCTCGATCGACCGGAACGCTTCGAGGGTGCCATGGTCACGGGCAATCTGTTCAGCCTGCTCGGCACCGCTCCTGCGCTCGGGCGCGACTTCTCTCGCGCCGATGAGCAGGAAGGTGCGGCCAAGGTGGTCATGCTGTCGGACAAGATCTGGCGCAGTCGCTACAACGCGGATCCGAGCGTCGTCGGGCGCCAGATCCGTGTCAATGCGGAACCCGCCACCATTGTTGGCGTCATGCCACCGGATTTCAGCTTTCCACTCAGGCAGGAGATCTGGAGCGTTGTCCATCTTGCGCAGGGCAATCCGTCGCAATACCAGTACATGGTGGTCTTGCGCCAGGCCGAGACCGCCGATGTCGCGTCGATCAATACGGCCATTGCCGGCTGGGCTGCCGACGCGGAACGGGCGGAGCCCGACTATTTTCGCGGAATAGACGTGGCGATGGAGCCGCTCAGCTGGATGGCGGTGAATCGGGGCATACGCACGATTCTGGGGATCATGCTGATCGCAGTGATCCTGGTGCTGCTGGTGGCCTGCGCGAATGCGGCCAACCTGCTCCTGACCCGAACCCTGGGTCGGCGTCAGGAACTGGCGGTCAGAATCGCGCTGGGTGCGAGTCGCGGGCGTCTGTTCCTGCATCTGCTTTGCCAAAGCCTGATCCTGACCCTGATGGCGGTCGCCATCGCCATCCCGCTGGCCAGCGCTGCGGCCAACTGGACCGAACGTTCGTTCCGGACTTCGGACGACGGTCCTCCGCACTGGTTGCACTTCACGCTGGATCCCAATGTGATCTGGATGACGATTGTCGTGGCCCTGCTCACCGCGCTGGCGGCGGGCCTGCTGCCCGCCTTGCGTGCCGGCAGCGATGCCATGGCCGGCGATCTGCGCGATGGCACGCGCAGTGTCTCTTCCGGTGGCTTCGCCCGTGTCAGTCGCGCGCTGGTGGTTGGCGAAGTGGCCTTGTCCTGTGCCTTGCTGATCGCCGTGGGTACTCTGGTCAACGGCATTTCGGCACTGGATCGCAACTCGATTGGCATCGACCCGACCGGAATCCTGACAGCCCGTGTCGGCCTGTTTCCCGCCAACTACCCGACCGGTCCCGACCAGGTCCGCTTTTTCGAACGCGTTTCCGAACGCCTGCGAGAAGATCCTGCTGTCGTCGAGGTCACCGCGGCAACCAATCTGCCCGCGATCAACAACTGGCGACGGGAGTTTGCCCTGGCGGGCGAGGATCCGGGCGACACGCACATGAAGCGACTGCTGTTCTCGGCCGTCGACTCCAGCTTCCTCGAGACCTATTCCCTGCGCGTGCGCGAAGGACGCGCGTTCAACCAGGGCGATACGGCGGACAGCACTCCGGTCGCCCTGGTCGACGAGCGCTTCGCGGAGCGCTATTCAGGAAACGGCTCGGTTGTCGGCCAGCGCGTCCTGCTGGATCCGCGTGATGAGGAAGCCCACGAAGTCACTATCGTCGGCGTTGTCGCCGGCTTGACCATGGAACAACCCGGGGGTCCGCACAGGCCAAGCCTGCTGGTACCCCTGCGCCAGCAGCCGGCGCGCTTTGTGAGTCTCGCAATCAAGCTGAAGGGGGAGCCGGCGGCATTTGCTCCGCGCCTGTCCGAACTGATCCGCGAGGTGGACGCGGATACGCCGGCTTACTGGGTACGTACCTATGCCGACGCCATTCGTGAAGCCACCTTTGCCGAGCGCCTGCTGGCCAAGGTGTTTGCTGCGCTGGGAGTGATCGCACTGGTGCTGGCCGCTGCCGGACTGTACGGGGTGATGGCCTTCAATGTCGGCCAGCGCACGCGTGAAATCGGCGTGCGTCGGGCACTGGGCGCACGCAATGCCAGCGTGCTGCAAGACCTGACCAGGCGCGTTGGCTGGCAACTGTCGGCAGGACTCCTGATAGGCCTCGGTCTTGGCATTCCCTTCGCACGCATGTTGTCCGGCGCCCTGCCGACGATCCAGTCGAGTCAAACCCTGGTCGTCCTGACCGCCGTCGTCGTATTGAGTCTGGCCACCGTTTTCGCTGTGCTGGTTCCGGCGCGACGTGCCCTGCGCGTCGACCCGGTCGTTGCGCTGCGGCACGAGTGAACCGCCAACGCTGAACGGGAGATCGAACCGATGAATGCCCTGATACAGGAATTCCGCCACGCCTTGCGCGGCGCGATCGCGCAGCCTGCATTTTCGACGCTCGTGGTCGGCGTGCTCGCGATGGGACTGGCCTGCGTCATTTTCATGCTGATCGTGATCGGCAGCCTGGTCATGCGACCGCTGCCGTTTCCCGATGCGCAAGCGCTGCAGACTGTCGGACTCGAAAGCGGCAACAGCCGTATAGGACGCCTCGATCCACTGCGGGGCGATGACCTGCTGCAGCTGCGCAGACAGCTTGAGGGTATCGCGGAGCTATCGGGCTTCCAGAGCGCAACGATCAACCTCAGCGACCTTGACCAGCCGCAACGCTTCGATGGCGCCTTTGTCACCGGCAACCTTTTCAAGGTGCTCGGTGTGGCACCCATGCTCGGTCGCGACTTCAATCTCGAAGACGAACGCCCGGGCGCAGAGCCGGTGGTGATGTTGTCGAACACCCTCTGGCATAGCCGCTATGGCGCGGATCCCGGCGTCATCGGTCGCCGAATCCGGGTCAATTCGAAGTCCGGAACCATTGTTGGCGTCATGCCCGAAGACTTCAGCTATCCGCGCCGGCAAACCGTCTGGATGCCGGCGAGCCTGGAACAGGGAGGGAGGTCCGAGACAAGCCTCTCCGGCGTGATACGGCCACTGCCCGGTGTTTCGGAGGCTGCCATCCAGGCGGCACTGGAAAACTGGTTCGCCGATGCGAGTCGTGCCGATCCGGAACATCTGGGTCGATCCAGGATCGCGATGCAGTCACTCCACCTGCTGGCCGTGCATGCCGGTACGCGGTCGGTACTGACGATCTTGCTGGTTTCCACCTTGCTCGTGCTGCTGATCGCCTGTGCGAACGCGGCCAACCTGCTGCTGACGCGGACTCTGTCGCGCCAGCACGAGTTGTCCATTCGCGTTGCCCTGGGCGCGGATCGTCGGCGACTGACCCTGCATCTGTTTGCCCAGAGTCTGTTGCTCACCCTGGTGGCGGCTGTCATCGGCCTTTTCCTGGCGCAGGCCGCAGCTCGCGCCACCGATCTCGCGTTCAAGACGATCGATGACGGTCCACCGCTGTGGATCCATTTCGAACTCGATACGCGCATCGTGTTGATGACGTTTAGCGTTGCGCTATTGACGGCACTGGTTGCCGGGCTGCTGCCCGCGCTTCGCGCCGGCGGACGCGCTCTGGCGGGTGGCCTGCGCGACGGTACACGCACCACGGGAGGCATGGCGAGAGTCAGTCGCGCCCTGATGGTCGGCGAAGTCGCGCTTTCGCTGACCTTGCTGATTGCCGTTGGCACGGTCGTGCGCGGTGTCACAGCGCTCGATCGCTCGGATCTCGGTATCGACCAGAAGGGAATCCTGACCGCGCGTATCGGCTTGTTCGAAGACACCTATCCGACCGGTGCGGACCAGGTACAGATGGTCAGGCGTGTGACCGACAAGTTGCGTGAAGACCCCATGGTCTTCGACGCCACGGCCGCTACCAACGTGCCGGGCGTTGACGGCTTCAACCGTGAATACGTGAGCGAAGCCGAAGTTGTCGATCCGGATCAGCAACTGCCGCGCATCAACTTCGCTGCCGTGGACGACCATTTTCTTTCCGCGTTCGGTGTCAGCCTGATCGAAGGGCGCGGTTTCGACAGTCGCGATAGCGCGGATTCGACGCCCGTCGCCATTGTCGACAGGCGATTCGCTGATCGTCACGCCGCCAGTGGCAGTGTGATTGGACAGCGTTTCCGCATCGATCCGCGCGACGAGGACGGCCCTGTGGTCACCGTCGTCGGTGTCATCCCGTCACTATGGATGGACAGCCCAGGCGACCCGATTCGACCGGCCCTGCTCATGCCCCTGCGCCAGCAGCCGGCGCGTTTCCTCAGCCTCGCCATGCGCGTGAAGGGCGATCCGGCTGCGTTCGCGCCGCGCCTGGTCGAGCTGCTGCGCCAGGTGGACGCCGATACGCCGGCCTACTGGGTGCGCACCTACGAACAGGTGATCCGCGAGGCGACCTTCGATTTGCGGATTCTGGCCAGGATGTTCGGCGTATTCGGAATCATCGCACTGCTGCTGGCCGGCGCCGGTGTGTATGGAATCATTGCCTTCAACGTGGGTCAGCGCACGCGTGAAATCGGAATCCGCCGCGCGCTCGGCGCCCTTGCCGGGAGTGTCATGAAGCAGGTGCTGTGGCGCGCCGGCTGGCTGGTCTGCATCGGGCTCGCCATTGGTCTGGGTCTGGGCCTGGGTCTCGCACAGCAGCTGGATGTTGCCGTCAACGGGATTTCTGCCGCCGAGTTCGGCAACGGAAACGCAATCACGGCCGCTTCCGCCGTCGCTGTGCTGATCATGGCGACGGTACTGGCGGTGCTGGTACCGGTTCGACGCGCCTTGCGTGTCGATCCGGTGGTGGCATTGCGAGACGAATAAGGAGACTTTCATGTTCGATACCCTGAGCAACGATATTCGCCATGCCGCGCGCACGCTGATGGCGCGACCGGTATTCAATGCAGCAGACCTGACAGGCATGGGGCTTGGACGGGGTGTTGTCGGTGCCATCGCGCTCGGCATCGTGCTCAAGAGCCCGTTGTTCGGGGTCGGCAGTATCGATCTGCCGGGTCTGACAATGGTCGTCGCGCTGCTCGGCGCCATTGCGTTTGTCGCATGCTGGTTGCCGGCGCGGCGGGCAGCCGCAACGACCCGACCGAGGCATTGCGCAACGAATGAGCAAACGCTGCACCGCGCGCCCCGCGGCCATGCCGGTGGGGCAGAGACTGACTCGGGACGACGAGTCTTGCGGTGCCTCAAGATCTGACCGGGAAAGAAAAATGATCCACCTCGAAAAAGTCGAAAAATCCTGGCCGCTGGAAGGCGGCCGGACTTGGGTGCTGCGCAATGTCGATCTCGACATTGCCGACGGTGAGTACGTCAGCGTCATGGGTCCATCGGGCGCGGGCAAGAGTTCGCTCCTCAACGTGCTCGGACTGATGGATCACGACTGGCAGGGCAGCTATGCGCTGGACGGCGTCGTCGTGGACAAGCTCAACGGCAAGCAGCGCCAGGCCCTGCAGCGTGAAAAGATCGGCTTCATCTTCCAGCACTACCATCTGATCGATGATCTGAAGGTCTGGGAAAACCTCGATCTGCCCCTGCAGTATCGCGATGTGCCAGCCAGGGAGCGTGCGGCGCGTGTGGCCGATTTGCTTGATCGCTTCCAGATCGTCGGCAAGAAGGACCTGTTTCCAAACCAGCTGTCCGGCGGCCAGCAGCAACTGGTTGCGGTGGCTCGCGCGGTGATCACCCGTCCGAAGTTGCTGCTGGCCGACGAGCCCACCGGGGCCCTGCATTCGGCGCAGGCACGCATCATCATGGATCTTCTGGCCGAACTGCATGGCGAAGGGATGACCATTGTCCACGTCACGCACAACGAAGCCTTTGCCGGTGAAGCGCAGCGCATCGTCAAGCTGCGCGATGGCTGGATTGAACGGGAATGATCACGGCTTGCAGAAGCGACCCGCCGGACGCAGGATGGCCCGGCGAGCAAATGTGCCGCTTCCGGAGGCAGGCATGACGGCTGCAGACAAACCGAACATCCTGATCGCCGATGACCAGCGCGACGTGCGTGAGGCCTTGCGCCTCCTGCTCAAGAGCGAGGGCTGGAACTGCAAGGCGGTGGAAGGACCGTCTGATGCCCTGGCTGCCGTACGTGAACAACACTTCGATGTCGCCCTGATCGACCTGAACTACACGCGCGATACGACTTCGGGCGCCGAAGGCCTCGAACTGCTGCGCGAACTGAAGAAGCTCGATGAAGATCTTCCCGTCGTGATCATGACTGCCTGGGGCACGATCAACGTGGCTGTCGAGGCAATGCGCCTGGGCGCAGGAGACTTCATCGAGAAGCCCTGGGACAACCAGCGTCTGATGAGCGTGCTCGGCAACCAGCATGCGCTGGGCAGGGCGCAACGCAAGGGTCAGCGCCTGCAGGCGGCGAATGTCCTTCTGCGCGGGCCGGCGGCCGAGGGATTCATTGCGGAGGCGCCCTCGATGCGCAGGTTGCTCGACAATCTCGCGCGGGTCGCGCCTTCGGATGCAAACGTGCTGATCCTCGGCGAGAACGGCACCGGCAAGGGCGTCATTGCGCGCCTGCTGCATGACGCCTCGAAGCGGGCCGAGGAAAGTTTCGTCAAGGTCAACATGGGCGGCATCCCCGAATCCGTCTTCGAGGCCGAGATGTTCGGTCATGTCCGGGGTGCCTTCACCGATGCCAAGAGTGATCGTATCGGCCGCTTCGAGCTGGCCGATGGCGGCAGCCTGTTCCTCGACGAGATCGCCAACATTCCCGTAGCCCAGCAGCCCAAGCTGCTGCGTGTACTGGAGGACGGCGAACTCGAGCGGGTGGGCTCTTCGCGTACGCTCAAGGTCGACGTGCGCCTGATATCGGCGACCAACGCGGATCTTGCCGGCGAAGTGGCAGCAGGGTCCTTCCGCAAGGACCTGCTGTTTCGCCTGAATACGGTGGAACTGCACCTGCCACCGCTGCGCGAACGCGGTGAAGATGTTCCATTGCTTGCGCGATCCTTCCTGGATCGATTTGCCAGACGCTATCAGCGGGATGGATTGAAGTTTGCGCCTTCTGCGCTGAATGCTCTGGGCGCTTACGCCTGGCCGGGCAACGTGCGCGAACTGTCGCATGCCATCGAGCGTGCCGTGCTGATGACGGCGGGCGACACGCTGGATGCGTCTTCGCTGAATCTCAATGCCGAATCGGTTGCCGCAGGCAGCGGAGCGATGGTTTCGCCGGCGGGCTCGGCGCCCATGACGGTCGAGGAGACCGAGAAGCGCCTTGTTCGCCAGGCCCTCGAAAGGACCGGCGGCAACATCCAGCGCGCGGCTGGCTTGCTTGGCCTGAGCCGACCTGCGCTGTATCGGCGCATGGAGAAGTACGGTATCGAGTAGCATGCAGGCCTTGATCGGCGATGGCATTCCTTCGCCTGGGTGGCGAAGGACGAGGTGAGGAACATGCCGCTTGATCCGCACGGAAACCGGGCACGTCCACGGCGCTTGAACTACGAGACGCGCATCTTCATCAGCGCGCTGGTGGTCGCGGCACCCGCTCTGCTCGGATTGGTCATCGTGCTCTGGAGCGGCCAGGGCAGCGACAAGACGGCCCTGATCACGTTTTTCGTCGTGCTTGCGCTGACCTTGCTGTTGGCGATGGAGCATCGGCGTCGTTCGATCTATCCGCTGCGCACGATGTCCAACCTGCTTGAAGCCCTGCGCGAAGGGGACTACAGCTTGCGCGGGTCCAACTCCCGGAGGGACGATGCAATCGGCGAAGTGATTGTCGAGATCAACACGCTTTCGCAAACCCTGCGCGAGCAACGCCTGGCTGTTGAGGAAAAAAGTGCCTTGCTGGCCAAGGTCATCGCGGCTCTGGATATCGCCGTGCTGGCCTTCGATGCGGAGGGATTTCTGAAACTGGCCAACCCGGCGGCCGAACGCTTGCTGGGTTCGCCGTTCCGGCACTTGAATGGACGCTCCGCCGAAGCGCTGGGTCTGGGTGACTGGCTGCAACTGAGCGAACCGAAAATCAGCGAGCGCAGCTTTCCGGGTGGCAGCGGACGCTGGGAGGTTCGCCGTGCGAGATTCCGCGAAGATGGCAGGCCGCACGATCTTCTGGTCGTCACCGACCTCAGTCGCACCTTGCGTGCGGAAGAGCGCCTGGCCTGGCAGCGGCTGTTGCGCGTGCTCGGCCACGAGCTCAACAATTCCCTGGCGCCGATCCGGTCCATGGCTGCCACGCTGGGCAAGTTGCTCGACACCGAGCCGCTGGCAGAAGACTGGCGCGAAGATGCCGGCAGCGCGCTCGGCGTCATCGGCGATCGCGCCGAAGCCCTGGCCCGATTCATGGCGCGCTACACGGCATTCGCGCGCCTGCCTCCGCCCAAGCCACGCACGTTTGCGTTTGGCGAACTGGCGCGCCGCGTGGTCCAGCTCGAGCAGCGCCTCGCAGTCAGTATCGATGCCGGTCCCGATCTGGAGATTCGTGCGGATCCGGACCAGATCGAGCAGGCCCTGATCAATCTGCTCAAGAATGCGGTCGATGCGACGTTGCCCACATCGGGCAGGGTTTGCTTGCGCTGGCGGGTCGATGCCGATCGATTGTCCCTGGAAATCATCGACTCCGGAACGGGCCTGCCGCAAAGCGAAAATCTGTTCGTACCGTTTTTCACGACCAAACCGGGAGGTTCCGGTATCGGACTGGTACTCGCGCGCCAGATCATCGAGGCGCATGGCGGGACCCTGGCTCTGGAGAATCGCACCGACGCGTCGGGATGCATTGCCCGTCTTGGCCTGCCGATCTAGGCAGTGGTCCGGACCTCGAGGCAACGCTGAATTTGGCGTCAATCCAGTGCTTGTCCTTGACTCAGCAAATCAAGAGCCGAAGCGGATCCCGGCCAGTGGCGGGATGGCGAGAAGAGAATCGATCAGCGCTGCCCTATCGGATACGAACGACAAAGATGCTGCGCCTGCCGTGACGTTGCATGACTCACGACAGGCTTGATCCTGTCCCGACCCTCGCGTATCAGTAGGGTCTCCTCCCGGAGCGAGTTGATCATGCGCTTTCTGTACACCTTCCCACTCCTCTTGATATCCGCATTCTCGATCGCGGCAGAAAAACGAGCGATCACGCATGAGGATCTCTGGTTGATGCCGAGAGTCGGCGCACCCGCCACGAGTCCGAATGGCCAGTACGCCGTGTTTCCGGTGATCGAACCTTCCTATGTCAAGGAAGAACAGGTCAGTGACTTGTGGATCGTGCCGACCGATGGCCATGAAGGTCCGCGCAGGATCACCTCCGGAAAGGGAAGCGAGCTGGAGCCGGCCTGGAGTCCGGACAGCCGTCTGCTGGCATTCTCGGCCAAGCGTGGTGACGACAAGGAAGCGGAGATTTACGTGATGGATCTTGCGCGAGGTGGCGAGGCGCAACGCGCTACCCGGATATCCACGGGAGCCGCCTCGCCGCAGTTCTCACCGGATGGCACGCGCCTGCTCTACGTCAGCAAGGTGCCGGAGCAAAGCAGAAACGATGCCGACAGTCAGCGCCTGGCCAAGGAAGAAGAGGAGAGGAAGTACAACGCGCGTGCCTACACCTCCTACCCGATTCGCGAATGGGATGCCTGGCTTGACGGCAAGCAACTGCATCTTTTCGTGCAGCGCATTGGCGAGCAGGACGGGCGCGACCTTCTGGCCGGCACCCGCTTGGCCGGTCTCCCGGGATTCAGTCTTGCGCCGAAATCCGCGCAATGGACGCCAGATGGAAAGTCCGTGGTGTTCGCGGCCAGCCGCAATCGCGATCGCTCGGCATGGTCGTTCACGCACGAAGATCTCTGGCTGGCATCGGCACAGGGTGGAGAGCCGCGTCGCCTGACCGGTGCGGACGCACTCGATGCGGCGGACTCCTGGAGCGCACCGCGCTTCAGTCGCGATGGTTCGCTGCTGTTCGCGCTGGTCGAACCGCGCACGAAGAACGTGTACAACGCACGCAGGCTGGTCGCATTCGACTGGCCGTCGATGCGAGAACGCGGCCGCATCAGCTTGCCCGATGCACGCGAGATCACCGACTACGCAATCGCACCGGATGGTCGCAGCGTGTACGTCCTCGGCGGCGATGCGGGACAGATCAGGCTCTATCGTGGATCGACCCAGGGCGGCATCGCCGAGCTGTTCAGCACGCCGGCCAAGGGCGTCTATTCGGACATGAGCATCGGCGGAGCACGCTCTCCCGTGCTGATCGCGGCCTATCAGAGCGTGGCGGAACCACCCGAGATCGTCAGCCTTGACGCGAGCGGGCGCGGCATGCGCGTGCTCAGCGCATTCGCGCGCGGCCGCGTGGCCAATCTGGATCTGCCGCCGGTCGAGAATTTCTGGTTCACCAACAGCCGGGGTCAGCGCGTCCACAACATGCTGATTCGACCGCCGGGTTTCGATCCGCGCAAGAAGTACCCGTTGCTGGTCTTCATGCACGGCGGCCCGCATTCCCAGTTCTACGATGAGTGGGTATTGCGCTGGAACTACCACCTTTTGTCCGCGCAGGGCTACGTCCTGCTGCTGACCAACTACGTCGGTTCAACCAGCTCGGGCGAGGCGTTTGCGCAGGCGATCCAGGCCGATCCGCTCAAGGGTCCGACCGATGACGTCAATCAGGCGGCGGATGAAGCTATCCGGCGTTTCCCGTTCATCGACTCCGGACGCCAGTGCGCCATCGGTGCAAGCTATGGCGGTCACATGGCCAACTTTCTGCAGGGCACGACGACGCGCTATCGCTGCCTGGTCAGTCACGCCGGTCTGGTCAATCTCGAGTCGCAATGGGGAACGAGCGACGTGTCATACAGCCGTGAAGTCGCGATGGGCGGCCCGGTGTGGGAGCAGAACGAAATCTGGCGCGAGCAGAATCCGATCAGGCTCGCGGCGAATTTCAAGACACCGGTGCTGGTGACTTTCGGCGAGAAGGATTTCCGTGTGCCGCTCAACAACGGCCTGGAATACTGGACCGCGTTGCAACGCCAGAAGGTCGAAAGCCGGCTCGTGATCTTTCCGGACGAGAACCACTGGATCCTGAGCGGCGAGAACAGCAAGTATTTCTACAAGGAAGTGGGTGACTGGCTGGCCACCTACCTGGGTGGCAAGAGTGGCGCCAAGGCCCCACCGCCGGGCACCCCGGCCCAATAAAAAGAGCCCCGCAGTGCGGGGCTCAATGCTGGAGAGCTGAAGCAGTATTACTTGGCGTTGAGTGCCGAGGCGTCAACCTTGACGACACCCTTGATGCCCTTGGTCACGGAAACAGCCTTGTTGACGGCCAGTTCGTTGGGCTGGACACCGGTCAGGGTGACCACGCCATTGACGGTATCGACGGAAATATCGGTGCTCTCGATGCCTTCCGTGGTCGCCAGGTCCGCCTTGACCTTGGTCGTGATCCAGGTGTCCGTCACCGGCTGGTCGGAGTCACCGTCAGCAGACTTCATGCTGGTAGTCTGGGTGAGAGCCGAAGCGTCAACCTTGACGACGCCCTTGATGCCCTTCGCGACGGCAATGGCTTTCTTCACCGCCATCTCGTTCGGCTGCGAGCCGGTCAGGGTGACGACACCGTTGACGGTATCAACGGAAATATCCGTGCTTTCGATGCCGTCGGTGGTGGCGAGGTCGGCCTTGACCTTGGTCGTGATCCAGGTGTCGGTCACGGGCTGCTCGGAATCCATTTCAGCTGAACCCTTGTTCATGTCATCGGCCATGGCAACGGCGGGTGCGCCAATTACGAAGGCAAGGCCAAGAACAATTCGATTGAAGGCAATAGCTGTGCTTTTCATGGGGTATTTCTCCTTGCTGGAAGTTATCCGCGTTGCGGATCGATGTGCCAGCCGATCGAGATTGTCGGGCTCGGTCGGTCGGCTTGGCGGCAAGTCTCGCCAAGTACAAACGTACCCACACTGAACAACGGGGATTTAACCGCAATCTCGTAATGGGAGCATTCAGATTGAATCGTCGATTCAAAATGAACTTGGGATAAAGCGCTCAAGAACTTCACAGGAGCAGGCTTCAGCCGCGATGCCTTTCTGCATGTTGCGGCAAGGAGAGTCGCGGCAGAAGCCTGCTCCAGCGAAAATCCCGAGCCGTTGGCTCGAATAATGTTCGGGCCAGGAGGTTCAGTCCGGATCGAATCCGGATGCAAACAGCACGTCATCCGAAAGCACGACATGCACGGCATCGACGCGGGCACTGCCGACACTGCCGTTGCTGAACTGGATCAGGATTTCGCCGCCGTCGACATCGATGACGTAGTGCCTGACGAGTGCGGTGTCGAGGCCCGCTTCGGCCGCGATGTCGAATTCCTGCAGGATCGGCACGCCTTGGAGAGTGACATTGAATCGGCGCTGTCCTGCCGCGCTGTTGTAGGTCTCCGCGAAATGCAGATCGATTTCATAGCGACCATTGGCCACCGGGATGCGATAGGCAAAATTGCCCCAGCGCCAGCTGTTGTAGAGCGTGTCATCGGCCGTGTTGGCAATGACATGGCTGGAGACCTGGGTACTGCCACCCTCGAACGCGCTGTCCGCGACGAACGCGGTGCCATCGATCGCGTTGTAGTCCGGTCCCGCCGAGTTGATCGCAATCACGGTGTCGCCCGGTTCCGGGATCGAAGTGACACGATTGGCTCGCAGGTTCGCGTTGATGGTCGTCGCACCGCCATAGTTCGCGTAGTAGCTTGAGCCCGTCCCCGTAATGATCAAGTCGTTGATGCCGAGCTCCAGATCGATCGAAGGGGTATTCCAGAGCGTCGTGCCGTTCGCCGTGCCATTCGGTCCGTTGCGTCGCGACCACGCAACCGACGCGATCGACGCGCCGTCATTGTCGAAGACGCCGGATAGAGGTGTCTGAGCGAGGTCGGTGATCCAGACGGGCTCCTGTGTCGGTTGCTCGATACGAACGACCGGTGGCGTTGTCAGACTCGGGTTGCCGCGCCACTGCGCCATTATCCACGGAAACAGCAATGCGTTTCCGTAGGAGTTCGACCAGATGCCATGGCCTCCGGTCGCATACTCGGTGTAGATGACGCGAGCATTCGCGGCACGCAGCGCATTGACCTGGTTGCGCGAACCGGCTACACCCACGGTGCCGTCATTGGCAGCATGGAAGTACCAGAACGGAATGCCGCTCATGGCCGTGGCCGACCCTCCGCCATAGCCCGACATCGGCACGGCACTGGCAAATCGGTCAGGACGATTCTGGACCAGCGACCAGGTTCCGTGGCCGCCCATCGACAGTCCGGTGACATGCACGCGATCAGCATCGATCGAGAATTCGGCAGCGATCTGATCGAGCATCGCGTTGAGACGCTGGAGTGACTGCGCTTGCCCCCAGCAACTGCTGTTGGTCGGACATTGCGGGGCGGCCATGAAGGTCGGCTGGATCGCCAGGTTGGCATCGCTGACCAGTTTCAGCGCGCCGTTCGCATTGTTGTTGAGCTGTGAGGTGTTGTTGGTGCCCGCTTCACCGGCACCGTGCAGGAAAACGATCAACGGATAGTTCTGGCCTGGGTCATAGCCGGGCGGCAAAAAAATTCGGTAGGGCATGCCGGTGTCGCCCGGGCCGGTGTTGCGATACAGGAAGTCGGCAGGTACCGCACTGCTGGCGGGGTTCGCCACCCACACTGCCGTCAGAAGTATCAATGAGGCCATGTACCTGAGCATTGCTCAATTCCTTATATCGTTCCTCAGTTCGAGCCGGTTACCGGCCGTCGCATCCAGAGCTGGCGATTCTCCAAGCAGGATAGGTGAATCTGGCGCTGCGTGGCATGACCGTGCGCACAAATGTGCCAACGAATAGGTTGATGCCCGATGATGTCGTATCTTTGACGATCCTTGTGCCGGAACAAACGCCATGACCTTCGTGCTACGCCTGACTTTCATGCTTTCGACGCTCCTGGTTGCCGGACCAGTCCTGGCTGCGTCCTTGCTGGTTGATCACGTCAATGGCTACACCCTGGACAGCAACGGAAAGCTGCAGCGCTTCGAAGCAATGCTGGTCGACAAGGGCAAGGTTGTGGCAACGGGTTCGCGAGCGGCCATGAAGGAGCGCGCCCACGGTGCAAAGGTGATTGATGGCCAGGGTCGCACATTGTTGCCCGGCTTGTACGACGCGCACGGCCACGTGATGGGGTTGGGTGCGATGACCATGCAGGCCGACCTGGTCGGCACTTCGTCGCTCGAAGCGGCTTTGGCCAAGGTCGGCAGCTTCGCGAAGGCGCATCCGGATGATGCCTGGATCACCGGGCGTGGCTGGAACCAGGTGATCTGGAAGCTCGACCGATTCCCGACAGCCGCAGAGCTTGATGGCGTAGTCGCCGACCGACCGGTCTTCCTCAAACGTATCGATGGCCACGCAGCCTGGGCCAACACAGCGGCAATCAAGCTGGCCGGAATCGACAAGGACACGCCGGATCCAACCGGAGGACGTATCGAAAGGGATGCCGAAGGCAATCCGACTGGCGTATTCGTCGACGAGGCGATCAATCTGGTGGCCGGCAAGATGCCTGCGCCGACGGCAGCACAGCGCAGCGAGGCCCTTCAATCCGCGCTGGAACAGATGGCCAGTCTTGGCCTGACCAGCGTGGCCGACGCCGGCATCGATGCGCAGACGTTCGAGTTGTACAAGCGTTTCGCCGATGAAGGAAAACTGTCCACACGCATCTACGCGATGATCGGCGGTGCCGGCGATGACTTCGACGTGATCAGCAAGAGCGGACCGCTGGTCGGCTACGGCAAGGATTTTCTTGCCGTGCGCAGCGTGAAGCTGTACGCGGACGGCGCTCTGGGCAGTCGCGGTGCGGCCATGCTGGCGCCGTATTCGGATGATCCCCACAACAGCGGCCTGTTGTTCCATACCCCGGAAGAACTGACGGCAATGATCGACAAGGCCATCGGCAAGGACTACCAGGTCGCGATCCACGCGATTGGCGACAAGGCCAACCGCGAAGTCCTCGACAGCCTCGCTGCAGCCTACAAGACGCATGACGGCAAGGCGCTGCGCAACCGTGTCGAGCATGCGCAGGTCGTATCGCTGGACGATATTCCACGCTACGTCACGCTGAACCTGATCGCCTCGATGCAACCCACGCATGCGACCTCGGACATGAACATGGCCGAAGATCGCGTCGGCGCCGAACGCATAAAGGGGGCCTACGCCTGGCAGCGCTTCCTCAAGCAGGGCACGCGCGTCGCCGCGGGATCGGATTTTCCTGTCGAGTCAGCCAATCCCTTCTTCGGATTGCATGCAGCGGTGACCCGGCAGGATCACGACAACCAGCCAGCCGGTGGCTGGTTCCCGGAACAGGCCTTGACCGTCACCGAAGCATTCCGCGCCTTCACTCTCGATGCAGCCTATGCCGCGCACCAGGAGAAGGCCGTGGGGACGCTGGAGCCGGGCCGCTGGGCCGACTTCATTCTTGTTGACCAGGACATCTTTGCGATCGATTCGAAGGCGATCTGGAAAACCCGGGTACTCGAGACCTGGGTGGCGGGCAGGAATGTCTACACGCGGGAGTAATATGGAGGCAACGCTGAACAAGCCGTCTTTCCAGCGTTGTTCAACATCCGTTCGACGGTCGAACGCCGCCGGGTTGACGCGCAGAGACTGGTTCGGTGCAGCAACAATCCGGATCCCGGATTCGATCGGTCGACAGCTTCTCCCGCTGGCGGGCGAATAGAATCCTATGTTGAATGCATGCCAATGATCAGGGTAGCCACATCATCAGAAGGCAAGTTGGGGTCCCGAGCATGAAGAAGTCTTCATCCAGCGGAAGCTGCCTCTGCGGCAAGGTCTCGTTCAGCGCCGCGTTCCCCTCGTTGTGGGCGGCACATTGTCATTGCACACGATGCCAGAGGGCGCACGGGGCGGCATTCGTGACCTGGGTCGGCTTCCCCTCGGCTCAGGTGGAAATCGCCGGCGTGAGTGACTTGCGCTGGTTTGTGGCCAGCGAAGGTGGCAGTCGCGGGTTCTGCGCTGTCTGTGGAAGTCCGATGTTTTTCAAGTCCGATCGCTGGCCCGGAGAATTGCATGTCGCGCGCGCATCGTTTCGCGATCCCGTCGATCGCGAACCGCAGGCCCACGTGTTCTTCGAAACGCGAGTGCCATGGAATCTCGTCGCTGACAGCTTGCCGAAAAAGCCCAGCGTGACCTGATTGACCACAGCCGACTTTCATCCGATACGCTCAACTGGAGAAGAGTTCATGCAGCCTGAAGCCGTACTTTCATTCTGGTTCGACGAGATCGAGCAGAAACAGTGGTGGGTTGCGGACCCCGCATTCGACGCGCTGATCGTCGAGCGCTTCGGCAGCTTGCTGGAGCAGGCTTCGAAGGGTGAACTGTACGCCTGGCGATCCGGTCCACGCGGTCGGCTGGCCGAGATCATCGTGCTCGATCAGTTCTCGCGAAATATTCATCGTGGCAGCGCGCAGGCATTTTCCAGCGATACAACCGCACTGATACTTGCGCAGGAAGCCGTGTCAGCAGATGCAATGAAGGCGCTAGCGCCGGTTGAATGCAATTTCCTGCTGATGCCCTTCATGCACAGCGAATCACGCGTCATCCACGCCTGGGCGGAGCAGTTGTACCGCGATCATGCGCCCGCCGGAAACCTCGAGTTCGAACTCAAGCACAAGGCCATCATCGACCGCTTCGGACGCTATCCCCACCGGAATGCGATCCTTGGACGCGAGTCCAGCGTCGAGGAAGTCGAGTTCCTCAAGGGCCCGGGATCGAGCTTCTGAATTGCCTTCGCCCCGCCTTGTCGGCTGTCTGCCGACGCAGGGCAGAGCAGGGCGCAGCCATGCCCCGGCCAGCATCGGTGCTGCAAGATTCGAACAGGACAGACCAGGTTCCCGATTTTCCCGTATCCAGAACAGAAGAAGGAGAAGACCATGAATCTCGGTGCATTTTCGATCAGCCTTGCGGTGAAGGATCTGGAGGCCTCGCGCGCCTTCTACGAAAAATTCGGGTTTGAAACGGTTGGCGGTGTTGCCGCGCAAAACTGGTTGATCCTGAGAAACGGCGATCACACGATCGGCCTGTTCCAGGGCATGTTCGAGAGGAATATCCTCACTTTCAATCCCGGTTGGGACAGGAACGCCTCTGCGCTCCCTGCATTCACCGACATCCGCGAGCTCCAGCGCCAGCTGAAGGCCAGCGGCGTGACGCTGGTTTCCGAGGCCGACGAGAACAGCTCGGGTCCGGCAAGCTTTACTGCCCTGGATCCGGATGGAAATCCGATCCTGGTCGATCAGCACGTGTAGCAATTGCAAGCGGTGCGAGATTCGGCGCGGGCCGAAATGATCATTGCTGGACAGCGGTGCAAGTGCGGGGAGAATCGTGGAAGCAGCCAGCGTCGCGGCGGCCCGCTTTCCTGTCGTTGACGGCGGAATCGTGGCAAAGTAGGACAGCCAGCGCCAACTGCGGGAGAGGCAGCAATGGGTTTTGAGCTCGGCTTCTGGGACTACGTCACCTTCCTTTCGGCCATGGTTGCGGCCATCGCCTTTCTTTCGATCCTGCTCTGGATCGCCGGCTTGCCGGGACGCATCGCTATTGCGCGAAAGCATCCCGACGCCGAGGCCGTGAAGTGGATGGGCTATGCCGGGTTGCTGCCGACCGTGCTGCCCTGGATCCAGGCCTTCATCTGGGCATTCAAGCCTACCGATATCGTCGATATCCGGCGTTTTCCCAAGGCCGAAGCCAAGGCAATCGATGAGGAAATCGAGCGGCTGCGAGGAACGCCGAGGGATTCGGCCAGACACGCGAGCACGAGTGCCGACCAGCACGTGTCATCGGCGCCGGCCAAGGCGTCCAGCGATCAGCGCAAAGACCAGTAGAGGAAAGTCCAATGCTATTCGGGTTTGTCCTGCTGTTCGTTTACACCCTGGCCGTCTGGCTTGTCTTCTTCAAGTTCAAGTGGATGAAGTTTTCGATCGTCTGGGGCATCGTTTCGGTTTCGGTCGGCCTGCACCTGCTGATCATCTTCCTGATCGGTCTGCGCTTCTCCACTCCGTATGCCACGCATGCGGTCATGATCCAGCCCACGATCCAGCTGACACCGCGCCTGTCCGAACCGTCGCTGGTGACGGCGGTGCTCGTAGAGCCCAATGTGCCGGTCAAGAAGGGCCAGCCGCTGTTCGAGTTCGACAAGCGACCCTACCAGTACAAGGTCGACCAGCTCGAAGCGGCACTGGCGAACGCGAAGCAGAACGTTCGCGTGATGCAGGCCGATATCGACGTCAGCGTGCAAAAGGTCGCCAAGCTCAAGGCCGAGCTCAGCTACTCGAAGTACCAGTCCCAACTCTCCGCAGGACTCGCGAAGGATGGTGCGGGGCCGGTTGAAGACGCCAGGAAATGGGCGGCACAGGTGACGGCGAACGAAGCCGGCATCAAGGAAGCGGAGGCCGAGGAAGAGCGTGCGCGGCTCAACTACGAATCGCAGATCGACGGCGTGAATACATCGGTTGCACAGGTCGAGGCCGAACTTGCGGAGGCTCGCTACTATCTGGAGAACACCACCATGCTGGCTCCGGAGGATGGCCACGTCATCAACCTGCAGGTCCGGCCAGGCATGGTGGCCGGCGATATCCGGTTTGGCGCGATTGCCTCCTTCGTCTGCGATGCCGACCGCTATCTGCTGGCGCATTACTTTCAGGAAAATCTGAAATACGTAAAACCGGGACAGCAGGCCGAAGTCGCGATCGACCTGTATCCGGGACAGATCTTCACCGGCAAGGTGCAGGCCATATGGCCTGGCAGTGGTGCCGGACAGATGCTGCCCAGCGGACGACTTCCCACATTCCACTACATTCCCACGGAATTGCCGCAGGGTCAGTTCGCTGTCGCCATCAAGATGGATGGCGCGGACCAGTCCATGTTTCCGATTGGCACGCAAGGCAGGGCGGCCATCTACACCAATCCGAACAGCGGATTTGTGGTCCTGCGCCGGGTCGGCATTCGTGCCTATTCGTGGTTCAACTGGCTCTACCCGTTCTCCGGTTGATGCGCCCGGTCTCCGCCATCGTGGCATCGACGCTGCTGCTTTCGGCCTGCGCATTGCAGCCGGTGCCGCAACGCGGCGAGATCGTGTCCGCTGCCTTGCCCGCTGAAACGACCATCCCTGCAGGCTGGACCGCGAGCGATGCGCGCAGCGAAGTCCGTTCCGGCTGGTTGCGGGATTTCCATGATCCCGCCCTTGATGCCATCGTGAACGAGGCGCTGGCCCACAATCCGGATCTGCGTGTCGCCGCCGAGCAGGTGCGCATCGCACGCCAGTATGTCGTGCTGGCCGGAGCCGGGATCTTGCCTCAGCTCGGTGCCCAGGTGGGTGCCCAGAACATCCGCGACAAGGATGCCGACAGGAACTTCGATTCTGCACGCGCGATGCTGGGCATGGCCTGGGAACTGGATGTCTGGGGTCGTCTGCGCTCGCAGCGTTCTGCAGCGGTGTTCGGTGCAGAGGCCGCGGCACTTGATTACCGGTACGCGCGCGAATCGCTGGCCGCCCTGGTTGCCAAGAGCTGGTACCTGACCCTGGCGTCACGCGAGCTCGTCGAGCTGGCCGAACAGACCGTAGAGACATTCCAGAAGCTCCTCGAGCTGGTCGAAGTGCGTCGCAAGTCGGGTAAGGATTCCGACCTCAACGTCATGAACGTGCGCGCGAAAGTGGCAACGGCACGCAGTGATCTGGCCTCTGCGCAGAGCGCCTATGCGCAATCGCGACGCACACTGGAGATCCTGCTGGGGCGCTATCCGTCCGCAGAAATATCGGTTTCCGAAGGCAGTCCGACATTGTCCGAACTTGAAGGCGTGGGCGTGCCGCTGGCCCTGCTCGGAAGACGGCCGGATATTGCCGCGGCCGAGCGCACCGCATTGGCGGCCTTCCGCATGCAGGAATCGGCCCGACTCAGCTTGCTGCCGGATGTCTCGTTTTCGCTTTCCGGCGGAAGGCTGAATGATCAGGTGCTTTCGTTGCTGCGATTGAATCCATGGCTGGCCATTGCCGACATCGGCCTGTCGATTCCGATCTATACCGGTGGCGCGCTCCAGGCCAATGTGGAAATCGCCAGTGCGCAACAGGCGCAGGCCATTGCGAACTATGGGGCGAGCGTGCTCGGTGCGTTCGAAGACGTCGAAAATGCCCTGGCCGGCGAACAGTTCCTGCAGTCCCAGTTGAACTTCGAGGAGGCGGCCCTGACCGATCGCACCGAAGTCGTGCGCATCGCCGACACTCAGTACCGTGCCGGAAAGCGCGACCTGCTCTGGGTGGCGCAATTGCAGTCGGCCGAGTTCCTTACCGCGGCATCGGTGATCAAGTTGCGCAGCGCGCGCATCATGAATCGCATCGACCTGTATCTGGCACTCGGGGCACGCTTCGAGGAAACGTCGAGCCCCGAATCATCGCTGGAGCAGAGGAGTCCCTGACATGAGGCACGGACTAGGTGTCGATTCCAATGTCTGGCCAGGATGTCGGGCCTTGAATCGGTGCCATTCGTCGCTGGCAGGGATGTCCGCTCAGGTCAGCCTGCCGCGACACAACCCCTGTCCCGCTGAGCGGAACCTGCAGAGGCAAGCGGCGCTGCCGGTCCGACGGTGTCAGTCGCGTCGCTTGAGCCGCACGTAAAGCTGTTTGCGAACGCGCGCGATGACTTCGCCGCTGGATGACTTCACATCGACTTCGAACCAGCGCAGGACCTTTTCTCCTCCAGCAGCGGCCTTGCGCAGCTCATCCAGTACCGACTCCTCGACATGGAATTCGGCAAATACGTCGCCGCGACCGGGTGCGACGAATTCGATCTCGGCGGCTTTGTCCCAGACGATGTAGTCGCGACCCAGGCAATTCATGACCATGATCATCCAGAACGGATCGGTCATTGCGAACAGGCTGCCGCCGAAGTGGGTGCCGACGTAGTTGCCGTTGTACCAGTGCTTGCGCAGGCGCACGCGGGCATGACGCCAGTCGTCGGAGAATTCAAGCACGCGGATGCCGCTGAACAGCATCGGCGGCCACAGATTCATGAAGCGGCGCAGTTTGCGTGGCGTTTTCACAATGCTGCTCCGGTCGGGTCAGAACAGCAGCGAGGACATGCGGCGACGGTAGTTGCCGACCAATTCGGCATCATCGATAGCCAGAAAGGCGGCAATCAGGCGCTTGCGGGCCTGGCCATCATTCCAGTTGCGATCGGCCTTGAGCACGGCGAGAAACTGTTCGAGCCCCGCTTCTGTCCGGCCAGCCATGAGCAGGCGCACGCCGAGCAGGTCACGTGCAACATGGTCCTCGGGGTCGGCAGCGATACGCGCCTCGAGCTCTGCGATCGGCGGGGCATCCTTAAGCACGCTGGCAAACTCGAGCTGTCCGCGGACGCGCTTCGCACGGTCGTCTCCCTCCAGCTCGACGGGCAGGTTTTCCAGTTCGGCCTGCGCCGACCTGGCATCGCCGACCTGCATCCACGCAACGGCCAGATCGAGTTTGAGCTCGGCCTTGTCCGGTTTCTCGATGATTTCCTGCTGCAAGCGGGCAATCGCCTGCTCGGGAGTCTCCCGAGGCTTTTCCGAATCGGCTTCGCTCTCGGCCGCGGGTTCGGGGGCGGCGACATGCTTGCCGAGAAATTCCCGGATCTCGGCTTCGGGCAGGTTGCCTGCAAAGCCGTCGACCGGCTGGCCTTCGCGGACCAGGACGACGGTAGGCACGCTGCGGATACCAAACATCGCGGCAACCTGCGGCTCGGCGTCGACCTCGATCCTGGTCAGCTTGAGCTCGTCGCGATATTCACCGGTCAAGCTCGCCAGCAGGGTGCCCAGGGAAACGCTGACTTCGCTGCGCGGCGTCCAGAAAAGCACCAGGACGGGTTTCGTCATCGATGCCTGCAGGATCTCGGCTTCGAAATTGACGGCGGTAATTTCAACGCCCTGGCTGACGGCTGCGGATTCGGTATCGGGCACGTGGGCTCCAGTGTCGAGAGGGGTCCGGCAAGGATCGGGACGTCGCCAAGAATATCAAGGCAAACAGAGTAACCCGGTGTTGACGGACGGAATACGCGAAATGTAATGTGTAACGTACATCTTGTATTGAATAGGTTACATCATGAATCTCGCGCACCCACGGCTTTTCTGGCTGATTGCGCCGCTGTGCCTCGCCCTCTGGCTGATTCTGGCAACGCCAACCCACTGGCTCGGATTTGAAACGCCCGCGATCGGGACTGCTCTGCTGCTGCTGACCACCTGGGTGGGACTCGGGTGGTCGACGCGCCTCCCCACAGATCCGCAATCAGCCATACCTCCGGGCGAGGTCAGGGCCTGGGTCGCCCTGGTTTTCACTGCTGCCATCGCTGCCTTGCTGGCGTTCAGCGCGGGTCGGATACTGCAGGCAGAAAGCATGGCGGATCTGCATGGAGTCGGTCGCACGTTTGCGATGCTCATCATCGGCTGGATCATCTTCTCCTCGGTGCTGCGCCAGCGGGCGAGGGCCGGCGTGCAGGAGGACGAGCGCGACCGGGATATCGAGCGTCGCGCAGACAGCTGGGCGCACGGTGCGGTGTGTTTGCTCGTGGTTGGTCTCGCCGTAACGCTTGGACTGACGCCATCGGACCGGCTTGAATGGGCCAGGCCTGTCGTCCTCTCGCATCTGCTGATCTTCCTGCTCGTGCTGTCCAGCCTCACCGGATGCCTGGTTACGCTATGGCTTTATCGTCGGGATCGGCTGTGAGCGGTACGCCAGTCGGCAACAACATTCGGCGCCTGCGCTTTGATGCGGGCGAAATGACCCAGAGCGCTCTGGCCGATCACGTCGGTATCACTCGGCAAACCGTGATTGCACTGGAAGCCGGCAAATACGCGCCTTCGCTGGAGCTCGCCTTCCGCATCGCCAACGCATTTGATCGACCGATTGGTGAAGTGTTTTATTGGGAGTCTGAGCGCTCCTGAAACCGGTCAAGACTGAGCCAGAACGCGACGGCTCAAATCGCTTTTTTTGTAGGAGCGAGCTTCAGCTGCGATGCTCCATTCCCGACATGCTCTGGAAGCATCGCAGCTGAAGCTCGCTCCTACGGCCAGGCCGCTTCGCTCGTGATGGTGGCAACGTGACGAGACTCATTGCTGTTGTCTGCATGCCTGATACTTTCCAAACGCCAGACCCTGCTTGATCCATTCTCTGTTAACTTGCGTGCCAAGCCCAAGGAGTTCCGATGAAAACCGTTTTCGCGCTTGCCCTGACGACCGTGCTTTCATGGGCCCTGCCAGTTTCAGCTGCCGATGACATGAAAGCATTTCCACCGGCCGAAGAAGGCATGGTCCGCCACGTGCTGCAGCTACCTGAAAAGAACGATGAATCCCTTCTCCAGGTCGAACTGATCGCCGGGCAGACCGTGAAACTCGACAAGGAGAACCGGTATTTCTTCGGCGGCAGCATTCAAGCCGAGAACATCGACGGCTGGGGCTTTACGCGTTATGTGATCAAGGATCTGGGGCCGATGGCCGGCACGCGCATGGCGATCGATCCGGACGCGCCGAAAGTCGAGCGATTCATCAGCCTGGGCGGTGAACCGTATCTGGTCCGTTACAACAGCCGACTGCCGATCGTGGTCTACGCACCGAAAGAGGTCGAAGTGCGCTACCGCGTCTGGAGCGCTTCAGCGGAGATGCTTTCGATTGACGAGGGCTGAGGCTGACTCGTCAGCTGGCGACCGATTCGAGCGGGGCTCGATGGACAAGAACTGGAATCAAGGCGGGACATCCTGCTGATTTTTCTCCCCACCTTGGGAAGCCGCACTTTCCTTGTCATTCGGTGGTGCGGCGGGGGCAGCGCCGACAGGACTGTGGGTGCAGCAGTACAATTGTTGGCTGAGCAGGTAGCACTGATACTCTTTATCGTCACTGTCGTAGACAGAACAATCACCAGGGGGCATGCCGCATCCATGAGCTACAGGATCCAGGCAGCCTTCAGGCGTCGGTGACGAATGACTGTTGGCATTCGCCAGCAATAATAACGCAGCAATCAGTATTCTCATAATAAGGTTTCTCATTGCATGAATGAGTGAAGCTGTCGAAATGCGCTACCGCGTCTGGAGCGCCGGGATGTATATGGCGCCAATCGGGGAACGTTGATCGGGTGTAGCAAACGGCACTTCAATCCCGTGAGCAGTGCCAAACTGCGCAGTCATCAATCGCATCACCAGTTCGCGTTGACCTCCAGCTGCACGCGATGGGTGTAGTCGGACAGGCCATCCCTCTGCTCGCGCGTGCCAAACAGGCGCAGGTTCCAGGTCCGGTCGATGCCATAGCCGACCCAGGCGAGTTGGCCGTGCATGTAGCTGTGGAACCACCAGTCGTCGGAGTTGAACGCGGCGAGAACGGCGTCGCGCTGGATGCGCTGCCAGACGATGCCGAACTCGAGTCCGCCGGGTATCTGTCGATCACCCGCGCTCAGGCCGATGCGCCAGCCGTCCTGCGAGTCGTCCGCGCCGAGGTTGTGCACGTATTCCAGGCTCAGGTCGATCGGCCAACTACCGAATTCGGCGTGTCCGTTGAGTTGCAGATCAATCAGATTGAAGTCGCTGACGTACTGGCCGGCCGCGATCCGGTTGGTGCGTCCGAGGCCTTGCATGGCCAGCTCGTCCAGCTGCGAGAAATCCAGCCATGACAGGACCACGCTGGCACGCTGCGGGGCTCCGGCACGCCAGTCCCAGGCGATCTGCGCGGCTCCAATCAAGGATTCGTCACCGTACAAGTGCTGGCCTTCGAAATAACCGGCGACGAGGGTCAGGCGATCCAGTTCGCCGAGCGAGAACGCGCGCTCGTAAGCGATTCCGGCTGGGCGGATGTCAGGATCCCAGAGCATCGGCGAAAGGTCGATCGGCAACGCAGACTTGCCGAACTGCAGCATGGCCTCGTCGCCATCGCGCCACCGCACGAGCAACTCGTCGATGCCATAGTCGTCGCTGCGCTGGTTGTCGTTGTTGCGGCGGTTGTCGTCGTTGGAATCGGTGCCCTGGCCGATACGGCCAACGGCGACCAGTTCCCAGGACGGCGCAAACGCCCAGGACAGGCCGAAGCGAAAGCGACCGCGGGTGCGATTGATATCGGGGCGATCGGCGGGCAGCCCGGAAACATGATCCTGGTCGAGCCACAAATTGCCGAGAAACGTCACACTTGAAGCGGATTCCTCGGGCAGGCTGGCCAACAGTGGATCTGCTTCGTATTCCTCTTCCTGAGCCGCGGCCAATGACGAGGCCAGCAGCGTGGCCAGAGACAGCGCCAGCAGCAGGCCCGAGGCCAACAATCCGGATCTTGTTTTCATTGCGGGCTCCATGGCTCCCTTCGCAGAAATGTTCCGGTGTTCAACTGCGCAGATGCGAAAGAGCCTCGCCAAGATCGGTCGCACTGGCGAAACGCTCCTCACGGGCAGAGCGCACGCAGCGCAGGATGAGTGCCTCGAGATCGGGTGGAATCTCGGGCCACAATTCGGATGGCCGCCTTGGCGCATCGTTGATCTGGGCCTGGTAGATGTCCATGGTATTGCCACCGACATACGGCATGCCGCCACAGAACATCTCGCTCATGAGAACGCCGCAAGCGTAGATGTCGGCACGTTCGTCGATGTCGCCGCCGGAAAGCTGCTCGGGCGGGCAGTAGTCGGGTGTACCGACAAACGTTCCCGCCTGGGTCTGTCCGGGAGTACTGCGGCGCAGCGGCCGGGCGATGCCGAAATCCATCAGTTTGGCATTGCCGTTGGCTTCGAGGATGAGGTTCTCAGGCTTGATGTCGCGATGCAGGACACCGACCTCATGCGCAGCGGCAAGACCGGCGGCGAGTTGCCGGGCTATGCGCAGGGCAGCGGAGTAGGGCACGCGCTTTGCCTCGCTGAGCAGATAGCGCAAGGTCAGTCCGCGCACGTACTCCATTGAAATGCAGGGGCGCCCGTCGACTTCGCTGAAATCGAACGTGCGCAGCACGTTCGGATGCGTGATGCGACGCGCCAGCTTGATCTCGCTCTTGAGTCTTTCCACCTGCTCGGTATCGACGAGCAGGCCCGAGCGCAACATCTTCAGTGCAACGATGTCGTCGAGCTCGAGGTCGTGCGCCTTGTAGACGACGCCCATGCCGCCTTCGCCGAGCTGCGAGATGATCCGGTAGCGTCCACCGAGTATCGATCCGTTCGCGATCGATCCGGATACGGACGGCTTGTGAACCGGCGAAGTGAGGGTGGGTGTCGATGCCGGCTGCACGACGGTTGATCGTGTCATCGTGACCAGTGCGGGCAGAGAGGTGGTCGACAATGCATAGTACTTCTTGCCGCTGAAACCGCCGATCACGACGCTGAGGGAGCCTTCCGGCAATGTTTGCTTGAGGACGTCCCCCGACGCGCGCGTGAACAGCAGTTGCCCGGCCGCGGCGTCGCACAACAGCCGGTCCGCATGCGCGACCGGCGTGCCAAGCGCGATGGACTGGTTTGGTCGACCACTCATGCCGAGTGCGCGCACGATCGAGCCGTCGGTCAGCGCGCCCGCCGGGGCGGGCAGGCCAAGCTGCGAGCAGTCGCGCAGAATCGTCGCCCATGCCTTGACCGCCGTTTGCAGTCGAGTTGCGCCGGCGCAGGCAAGGCGCCAGCGTGCTCCATCCATGGCGCGAACCTCGATGTCGAGTCCCGCGGCAATCGCGTCGAGGAGATCATGCACGCCAGCGTGGGCGCGGGCGCGCTGAACCGGATCGGACTGCGCATCGACCGTAGCCAGCAGGTGTCGAAACTCCACTTCGAGCAGGGCCAGTTCTTCGTGCTGCGGTGGCATGCGCGGACTTGCCGGCACCGGTGCCGCGACGGCTTCGGCGGCCGGTTCGGGCAGAAAGCGCGCCATCTGGCCGACATAGCCTTCGATGTCCTTTTTCTCGCGCAGGTCGGAGAGCAGTGAATCGAACGCGCTCGCCAATCGTCCCAGCGCGTCGTTGCCCTCGCTGCCGATATGGGTCTGGTAATCGCCGGCCGCAGCCGCCTCGGCGGCTTCGGCCATGGTCCCGATCGGGCGCAGGATGCGTCGCGCCAGCAGGATCGAGAGCAGGATGGCTATGCCGATCGAAATCAATCCGGCCAGGACCACGCGATTGAGGATGTCGCGATAGCTGGAGGTGATCTGCTCGGTCGAGCTCATGATGGCGACGCTGCCCAGACGACCTTCGCCCGGCGCCGCTGCCGGAACGAGCCGCGCGCTCCATTCCTGTCCGGAGAAGTGCATCGGAACATGGTCGATCTCGGTACCGTTCTGGACAGCCGGCAGGAATTCGGCACGACGCTGTGTCACCAGGCCCGAAAGCTCGCTCGCTGCTGCCGGCGCAAGCGAGCTCGCGATCAGCACGATATCGTCCTTCTCCGGCAGGAAGAACGCGATTTCCGCACTGCTGACCTTGGCGACTGCCTGCGAGAGCTGATCGCTGACGGTCAGTGCGACGATCAGGAAGCCGACCAGGTCCTGGTCGCGCGCCAGCGGCATGATCGCGGCCTGGAAAAGTTGGTCGCCCTGGCGCCAGTAGCCGCTGATGGGCATGCCTTCCCGCAACGCCGGTTCGACCAGCGGATCGTCCGCCATTGATGCGGCAAAGGATTCCAGTTCGTCGGTGCGTGCCAGCAAGTTGCCATCCGCATCAAGCAGGATGCCGAGATCGAGATCGAAGGCGGTCTGACGTTCGACCAGCAAGTCGCGCATCGAACCGGTATCGGGTGCATCGTCCTCGCCGCCGAGTCCGGGCAGGCCGCCGAACCCGGATGCGTCTGCAATGTACTTGATGAAATTGGCATCGGCTGCGATCTGGCGAACGGCAAGTTGCAACTGGTCGAGCCGGCGCTGCTCGAATTCGCGTTGTACCGCCGTGCTCGTGGCCAGGGCCTTGTCGACCGCATGCTGGGCGATTTGCCGGCCCTGGACATAAGTGACGAATACGGCCGCACCGACAGCGAACGCGATCAGCAGGACCATGCCAAGAAACAGGCGCAGGGCCAGTGGCAGCGTGATCCGGCCCAGTTGCCGGCGGCGGTCAGTAACCCGCATTCTTTCCACCATAGGGCTTGCCGAACTTGTTCTTGTGCTGGGGAATGCGGCGCAGGTTGAGATCCAGGGTGACCTCGATGGCTGCGGATTCGCCCGGCGTGGCCTTGATGTGCCAGGGCTTGGATCTGTCGTGCCAGACAACCAGGTCGCCGGCCTGTTCGGGAAGATCCTCGAGCCTGAAACGGCCATCATTGCCCGGCCGAGTGAAGTACGGCGTGTCGAGCACCAGGATGTGGCCGATCATCGCGTGGTGGACATTGCAGTAGACACGGACGTAGCCCGGTTTCGAGAATTCGACCGTCTTGCCTTCGCCCTCGGTATACAGGCCGACATCGAACGCGTTTCCCCGTGACGAGGAGAAGGCGTTGTGCAGGATGGTGTCCTCGTTCGGGAAGCGCACCGAATTGCCGACCAGGATTGGCAGGATGTGTGGCTCGAACTGCTTGTTCCGCGTACTCATCGTGTATTCGACTGCCGGGAATTCCATGTCCGGCATGTCCGAGGGGCGGAAATAGACAACCGCCTCGGCCGCCTCTTCGGGGCGCAGTGGCTTGCCGTCGACCACGAGGCTGACGCTGCCTTCAAACCCTGCCGCCAAGCCGATGGCGGGTGCCGCAAGCAGCATGAAAACCAGTTTGCGCATATAGCTCCCCGGAAAATCCCCTGCCGGATCATACTGCAGACGCCGATTCGGCGGGTTGCGTCACGTGCTCGGCGCCGCCTTGAGTCGAATGGCGCTGACTTGACGTCGATTCCAGTAATTCGTCATCCCGACTTGAGCAGCCGCCAGGCTGTCGAGAGCCGCCGGGACGACGAGCACAGAAGCAAGCGCCACTTACCTGACCGGCCAGTCGGGACTACCGGCGCTTGCCGGGAGCCTTTTTTGCCTTGCCTGCAGGACCCTTCTTCCTCGCAGCCGGCTTTGCCGCCTTGGCCTTCTTCTTCGTAGCTGAGGGTTTTGCGGATCCAGCCTTCTTTTTCGTTGCGTCGGGTTTTGCCGAACGGGCCTTCTTTTTCGCTGCCGGGCGCGGTGCCTTGGCCCGAGCTTTCCTGGTCGCTGCGGGTTTGACCCGGTTTGAGTCTTTCGCGGGCGCCCGGGCGACCGCTGTCGGTCCCTGGAACAGGTTCATGAAACTGGCCATGTCGAACTTGCCCGCGGTCAGCCCGCTTTCGCCCAGCGCATCCATCGATTGCTGCTGCCATGCCGCAAAAGCTTCTTTCAAACCCTCTGCGAACGCCGCCTGATTGGCCGCGGCCGCCTGCGCGGTGCCTTGCATGGGACCGGCATCGCCCTTCAGCGACTTCCAGAACTCCTCGCCCGGCATGGCCGCCAGTGAAGTCCAGTCGTTCGATGTGAGCATGCGTTCGGTTTCGGCCAGGGTCCGCTCGATTGCCGCAGAGGTGCTGGACGAGCCGAGCAGGTTCCAGCGTCGCCGGTTTTCCTGCAGCAGGGTGCCCAGTCGCAGCACCAGTTCGAGATTGGCCTTGTACAGGGCCAGCGGTGTCTTGGTATCGATAGCCATGATGAACTCCCTCCGTTGTCATCGGGAACGCAGGCAGAGCATGGCACAGGATCATGAATTCCGCCTTGATCCGGCCTCTCGCGGACCCGAACGCCGCGGCTCTGCCTCGACTATTGCGGCATCGCGTACATGGCGCAAAAGTGCCCGCTGCGCTAGTCTGGCGCACATTTTTAAATGCCCAGCCGATCCCCGGCGTACCCTGAACATGACCGAGAAAACCTACGACCCGCAATCGGTGGAGACTGCTGCCCAGCACTACTGGTCGAGCACGCGCGCCTTCGAGACGACAGAAGACCCTTCGAAGGAGAAATTCTACTGCCTGTCGATGTTCATGTACCCGAGTGGTTCCATGCACATGGGCCATGTGCGCAACTACACCATCGGCGACGTGATCAGCCGCTATCAGCGCATGCAGGGCAAGAACGTGCTGCAGCCGATGGGCTGGGATGCGTTCGGCCTGCCGGCCGAGAATGCGGCGATCAAGAGCAACGTGGCGCCGGCCCAGTGGACCTACGCGAATATCGACTACATGCGCGGTCAGCTGCAAAGGCTGGGTTTTGTCTATGACTGGTCGCGCGAAGTCACCACCTGCAAGCCGGACTACTACGTTCACGAGCAGCGCATGTTCACCCGCCTCATGCAGAAGGGGCTGGTTTACCGCAAGAACTCCATCGTCAACTGGGATCCGGTCGACCAGACCGTGCTGGCCAATGAGCAGGTCATCGATGGCCGTGGCTGGCGCTCGGGTGCGATCGTCGAAAAGCGCGAGATTCCGCAGTGGTTCCTCAAGATCACCGACTATGCGCAGGAACTGCTCGATGGCCTCGATACGCTGACCGGCTGGCCGGAATCGGTCAAGACCATGCAGCGCAACTGGATCGGTCGTTCCGAAGGCATCGAGATCCAGTTCGCGGTCGAGGGCGAATCCGAACCGGTGACCGTGTTCACCACGCGCCCGGACACCCTGATGGGCGTCAGTTTTCTTTCCGTTGCCGCAGAACATCCGCTGGCGCAGAAGGCCGCACAGTCGCAGCCCGAAGTCGCCGCTTTTATCGAGGAATGCCGCCACGGGGGAACCGCCGAAGCCGACATCGAGACCCAGGAAAAGAAAGGTGTCGAGACGCGCTTCAAGGCCATCCATCCGATCACCGGCGAGACCGTTCCGATCTGGGTCGCCAATTTCGTGCTGATGAGCTACGGCACCGGGGCGGTCATGGCCGTGCCCGGCCACGATCAGCGCGACTGGGAATTCGCGACCAAATACGATCTGTTGATCCGCATGGTCATCGTCAGCGATGGCGTGCGCGATGCGATCAGAGAACTGGGCCGGGATGCCGCCGGCAACAAGGACGCGATGTCGGCCGCGCTCGGCGAGAGCCGCGCGATCGACGTGGTCGAACCGGCCGGCGAGATCGACGTGCTCGACGCCTTCGAGGACAAGATCATCACCGAAGGCGCGTTCACCGAGTACGGCACCCTGGTCAATTCAGGCGAATACGACGGCCTCGACTTCAAGGCCGCATTCGATGCGCTGGCAACGCGTCTGGAAAAGGAAGGCAAGGGTGCGCGCCGGATCAATTTCCGCCTGCGCGACTGGGGTGTATCGCGCCAGCGCTATTGGGGCTGCCCCATTCCGGTGATCTACGACAAGGACGGCAATGCCCATCCGGTGCCCGAGGATCAGCTGCCCGTGCTGCTGCCCGAGGATGTCGAATTTACCGGCGTGAAATCTCCGATCAAGGCCGATCCGGAATGGCGCAAGACGGTCAGCCCGATTGATGGCAGTCCGGCCGAACGCGAGACGGACACCTTCGATACCTTCATGGAATCGAGCTGGTACTACGCCCGATACACATCCCCGGGCGCCAGCGAGATGGTGGATGGTCGCGCCAATTACTGGGCGCCGGTCGATCAGTACATCGGCGGCATCGAGCATGCGATCCTGCATCTGCTCTATTTCCGCTTCTACCACAAGCTGCTGCGCGACTGCGGCATGGTCGACAGCGACGAGCCCGCCATCAATCTGCTTTGCCAGGGCATGGTGGTCGCCGAGACGTTCTATCGCGAAGACGCGCAGGGCCGCAAGGAGTGGATCAATCCGGCCGAAGTCGACATGCAGCGCGACGATAAGGGGCGCGTCACCGGTGCGGTACTGAGAGCCGATGGCAAGCCCGTGTCGATCGGCGGCATCGAAAAGATGGCAAAGTCGAAGAACAACGGCGTCGACCCGGAGTCGATGGTGCGCAAGTACGGCGCCGATACGGTACGCCTGTTCTCGATGTTCGCGGCACCGCCGGACCAGTCGCTCGAGTGGAACGAGGCGGGCGTCGAGGGCATGTCGCGCTTCCTCAAGCGACTCTGGCGCGAGTTGCATGCGCATGTCTCGCAGCCCGATCATCCCGAGGTCGATGCGGCGGCGCTGGACGCTGCGCAAAAGACCTTGCGCAGGCAGATCCACGAAACCATCGCCAAGGTGTCCGACGACTACGGTCGGCGCCATGCGTTCAATACGGCCATCGCTGCCCTGATGGAGCTGCTCAATGCCGTGGCCCGGTTCGATGACATGAGCGATCAGGGTCGCGCTGTTCGTCACGAAGCGTTCGAAGCCATCGTCCTGTTGCTGAACCCGATCACGCCGCACATCTGCCATGCACTGTGGCAGGCGCTCGGTCACCGCGAGACGCTGATCGAAGACCAGGCCTGGCCGAAGGCCGACCCGGCCGCGATGGTCCGCGATGCCTTGAAGCTGGCCGTGCAGGTGAATGGCAAGCTGCGTGGCACGATCGAAGTGCCGGTTTCGGCATCGAAGGAAGATTGCGAGCGCGCGGCCCTGGCCGAGCCGTCGGTGCTGCCGCATGTCGAAGGCCAGACCATCCGCAAGGTGGTCGTGGTCCCCGGCAAGATCGTCAACATCGTTGTCTAGCTCGTCCTTCTCCCGGGGCGAGAAGGAATGCTCGGCGCGACTTCCGGAATCCCTTATCCGCAAAGCCCGGCCAGGAACTTCAGTTATGCTTCGCCCTTGCCATCGGATACAGGTTCCCATGAATCTCCATCGTCTTCTCGCCGTCGTCCTCCTCGCCCTGGCCCTGGCCGCCTGCGGTTTCCATTTGCGCGAAGAGGTCGTACTGCCCAGCAGCATGCAACGCCTGGCCATCGAGGGCGCCGACGCTCTGAGCCCGCTCGGCAGGGATCTGCGCAAGGCTCTGGTGCGTGCGGGTGCGGTGGTCGTCGAAGACGGATCGGGCAAGCCCACCGTGGTACGGATCGGCACGAACAGATTTCGCACCGATGTGCTGACCGTGGGCGGCAACGCACGCGCCAACGAGTACACCCTGCGCTATCAGGTCGAACTCGATGTGGTCAGTGCAGATGGCGCCTCCCTGCTGCCGAGACAATCCATCGAGCTGACCCGCATCTTCACCTTCGACGCGACCCAGGCCATCGGTATCGCCGCGGAGCAGGATGTGCTGACCAAGGAACTCCAGCGCGAGATGGTGCAGTCCATCATGCGCAGACTCGAGGTGATCGGCCAAGCCAGCGCAACCTGATCGCCATGCCGAAGCGTCGGGGAAAGGCAGGGCGGGAAAATGGTTGCGTGGCGAGTAGCGTAACTGTGTTTGCAGTTCCACGAGGCCGTGCAGATGCTTGAATCCGCAGCCAGGCTCATGGCCGGTTTTTCGGTCGTAGCGGTTCTTATCCTGCTGCTGTCCGGATTCACCCGTCGATCGCGGCTGGCTGGCGGCTGGTTGTCGCGGCTGTGGACTGTGTTGCTTCTTGGCGGCCTTGCCTTGTTGCAGTTCGCCCACCTGCAGAGCCTGGCCGGAAGGGAAACCTTCGGTACCGGATCCCGCATCTACGTAGCGCTTCTGTTTCTCGTGGCGCCGGCTTTCTATCTGTTCTTTCGCGGCGTGCTTCAGTTGCGGCGCGAGGAAAGTCCGTGGATCCTTGCCTGCTTCGTTCCGGTCCTGCTGGCGCCATGGCTGGATGTGGCCATCGCCGTACCGCTGTCATTTGCGCTGGGCTCGGCCTATGCGATTCACCTGGGTGTGCTGGTGTTTCGCCTGCGCGGGCAGCGCCAGCGGTTCCGACTCGAATTGGTCGGCATGGGCCTGTTCGCCCTGATAGCCCTGATCGTTCTCGCGTTCGGGATCAGCCTGCCATTGTATGGCTTCAACGGGTTCGTCCTCGCCTATTCGATCCTGATCGGACTTGCTCTCGCACTCGCCATTCACGTCCTCATCGAGTTTCCCGATATTGGCGAAAAAGCCAGTGATGCCGTGGTCAGTACCTATGCGGTCACCACGCTCGCCCAGGTCGATCGCGAGCGGGCGGTCGGCCGCCTTCGCCAGCTTATGGACGAGCAGGTCTTCACCGACGAGTCGCTCAAGCTGGCCAGTCTGGCCGGAATGCTCGACTTGTCGCCGCATCAATTGTCGGAACTGATCAATACGCAGTTTGGTGTCGGCTACTCCCGCTATATCCGCGAACATCGCGTCGCAGCCGCTCAGCGCATGTTGCTTGCCGAGCCCGAGGCCTCGGTGCTGTCGGTGGGTCTCTCCGTGGGTTTCACGTCGCAATCGAACTTCTACGCGGCGTTTCGCGAGATCACCGGCGAGGTACCGGGCCGTTACCGCAGCCAACAAGCCTCCGGGGCTGACCGAATTCCGAAATGATCAATCTGGAGGCAAATAAGTTGTTGATTTGAAGGGGTTGTTCAAGATTCGGACAATTTCCTTGCCTGAATTGTCATTGCGGAAGAACGCGGTCGCGCAAGGCGGCAACATGTCTCCACTTTCCCGATGGAGACAGCACCCATGTCAGGCAATGGTCCAATCCTTGTGTACTACGACGGACTCTGTCCGGTCTGTAGCCGTGAGGTTGCCCTGTATCGTCAATTGAACCGGTGCGGCGGAATCCGCTGGCAGGATCTGGCTGAAGACACTGATCCCTCGCTCGATCTTGATGCCGCCTTTCGACTCCTGCATGTGCGGGATACCGGCGGGTTCCTGCACATCGGCTTCGACGCACATCTGCTCATGTGGGAGCGCCTGCGCGGCTTCCGACTGTTGGCGTGGGCCTTGCGGCGTTGTCGACCGGGCCGACTCGTGGCTGAAAGCGTTTACCTGTGGCTGACAGCTCGTCGCCCCGGCTTGCGCCGTCGCCAGGCGGCATCGAGCGGCATCAATGCGTGAACCCGGCGTCCAATGGCGTGACCTGGTCGCACTGACCCGTCGCGAAGTGGCGATGGAGCTGTGCCTGCCATTGCCCTGGCTGCTTGCCGCAACTATGGCCGGCGCAGCCGGACACCGTGGCTGGGTCGTCTTTGCGACCCTGATCATGTTCATGATGGGTTTGCGCATCACCCACAACGCGTTCCACCGAAACCTGGGTATCTCGCGCAGTGCCGGCGATCTGGTCATGTTTGCGCTCAGTGTGCTACTGGGCGGCGCGATGCATGCGATCGAATATACCCATCTTCGTCACCATCGGAATTGCCTTGCGGACGACGACGTCGAGGGCCACATCGCCCATCTCGGTTTCTTGAGCGCCGTATTACACAGTCCGATCTATCCCATGCAGATTCATTGGGTCGCCATGCGCCGGGGCTCCAACCGTCAAAAGCGCTGGATAGTCCTGGAGCTCACAGCGGTCGTGCTCTTGCACGCAGCGATCTGGCTCAGCGACAACAGCACGCTCAAGGTGATGGCCATGAGTCTCTACTTTGCCAATGCCAGCGCGCCCCTCGTCGGCATTTGGGCGGTGCATCGCAATTGTGAGAAGGGCAGGTTCCGGGCTCGGACGAGTCGTTCGATTCTGCTCAACGCGCTGACCGTCAATCTGTTCAACCATCTTGAACATCATCTTTATCCGGCAGTGCCAACCTGCCACTTGCCCATATTGGCGCGCCGACTGGATGCGCATTGGCAAGGCGATGAACCACCACCGGACGTGCTCGGATGCACTGCTATCCGGCATTTGCGTGCCGCAGCGTGGCCATGAACGCATCGGATCGTTCAGACCGAATGGCGCATCGCGGTCTCCGCTACAATCCATCCATGCCCTCCCGACTCAATGATTTGTCCCGCCTGCTTGCGGCTTCTGAACTGAAGCCCGTCTGGCTGATTGCCGGGGCCGAACACCTGCAGGTCATGGAAGCTGCCGACCAGCTGCGTGCCCGTTGCCGTGAGCTTGGCTACGCCGAGCGCGAGATCCACGATGTCGACCATCGCTTCGACTGGAACGAGCTGGCCATGTCGGGTGCGGCCATGTCGCTGTTCGCCATGCGTCGCGTGATCGAGTTGCGCATGCCCACCGGCAAGCCCGGCAGGGAAGGCTCGGCGGCTATCAGCGCCTGGTGTGCCGATCCGCCGCCCGATACATTGCTGCTGATTACCGCGCAGGAATGGAGCAGGGCGCATGAGGGGGCCTGGTACAAGTCGGTCGACAAGGTCGGCGTGGCGATGCCGGTCTGGCCGCTGAAGCGCGAGGAATTGCCGGGCTGGATCAACGCGCGCATGAAGTCGCGCGGACTCAAGGCCACGCGTGACGCGGTCGAACTGCTGGCCGAGCGGGTCGAAGGCAACCTGCTGGCTGCTGCGCAGGAGATCGACAAGCTGTCTCTCCTGGTTGGTGAGACAACGCTGGATGTCGAGACGCTCGAGGCCAGCGTCGCCGACGATGCGCGATTCGACGTATTCCGCCTGACCGATGCGGCCATTGCAGGAGACGCCAGCCGCGCCTTGCGCATGGTCGGCGGGCTCAAAGCGGAAGGCGCGGAACCGATTCCGCTGATCGGCTGGTTGTTGAGTCAGTTGCGCGTGCTGTCGCGGCTCGCCAGTGCGGGCGGCAACATCAGCCAGGCATTCCAGGCCGAGCGCATCTGGGACGCCAAGCAGGCCGGATTCCGGCGCGCGCTCAAGGCCGGAAACGCTGCTCACTGGGAACGCTGCATCGTCCAGGCCGGACTGATCGACCGCATTTCGAAAGGCCGCGCCCAGGGCGATGCCTGGCGCGAGATCGAGCGTCTGATCTCGGCCATTGCGAGTCCGCGCGCGGGTGCCGACCTGCTCGGCGCGCAATCCTGATTTCCAGGTCGATCGAATCCGGCATGCCTGATCCCGCAGCCCGCACGCTCGCCCTGTTCGGCGGCACCTTTGATCCGGTCCACCTCGGTCATTTGCGCGTGGCCTGGGAAGCGGCCGAATTTCTCGAAGCCGAAGTACGCATGATGCCGGCCAACGTGCCACCGCATCGGCCGCAGCCGGTGTCCAGCGCCGGGCAACGCGTCGCCATGTTGCAGGCCGCATTGCTCGGGCAGAGCCGACTGGTGCTCGATGATCGCGAATTGCGCCGGGAGGGACCGTCCTACACGGTGGATACGCTGATCGAGCTGCGCGATGAAATCGGCACAGACCGCCCCGTCATCCTGCTGGTCGGCGCCGATGCCTGGTCAGGTCTTGCGGACTGGCATCGCTGGAAGGACCTGTTCGAACTGGCCCATATCGGCGTGCTGACCCGAGCAGGTCACCAGGCCCGGGAGTCGAGCAGTTTGTCCGCGCATGCGTCGGGCCGCAGGACCGAGGTTGTTGCGGACCTTGCCCAGGCGCCGGCCGGACGCATCATCGACATTCAGGTGTCCGCGCTGGAGATATCCGCCACGCGCATTCGCTCTGACATCGCTGCCGGTCGCGTACCCCGCTTTCTGGTTCCGCCCGCGCTGCTGGACGACGAATCCCTGCTCGCGCCCTACCGAAGCTAGCCCGGCTTGTCGCTGCAGGGCGTGCCTGGTCCCTGCCGGCCTGCCGCTGGTCATGCCGCCACTGTTCATGGCGGTAGTGTCTGCAGACACTGACTGAAGATGATCGGCGACATCGCGCAGGAATGCCGCATCCGCGCACCTCCATGGACAGGGCGCTTTAAGCAGCCTTCACTGATAACCTCGGACCATGAACCTGGAATCCTCATCGCAACAATCCTTGCCCGGCATATTCGCCTGGCGGCGCGTGCGCAGCGTGCTGATTGCTTGCGCGCCACTGATCCTGCTGATGATGCCGGGCTGGAAGGTTTCCTACGCCGTGCTGATTTTCCGCTGGCTCTACATCGGCGCGCTTTGCCTGCTGGCGTTCGGCGTGTTCGAGCGCTGGCCGCGCAAACCGCCACGCTGGATCGCACGTTGGGTCCTGCAGGTGATTGCGGTGGCCGTTGTCGTGCCGATCGCCACCTGGACCGCCTACTTCATCACCACGCAGGCGGACCCGGTCCCGTTCTGGAAGGACAGCGACCGGATGATCGGGTTTGCGACGTTCACGATCCTGAGCCTGCTGATTGCACCGTGGATGGCGGTCTCTGCGCTCATAGGACAGATCAGCGGCAAGGCGCAACGCCAGGCGCTGGCGTTCGAGCTAGAACGCAGCGAATTGGAGCGCGAGGCCACCCAGGCGCGGCTGCGCCTGCTGCAGGCCCAGGTCGAGCCGCACTTCCTTTTCAATACCCTGGCCAATGTTCGCGAGCTGGTCGAGTCCGGCTCGGCACAGGCGTCTGCGGTCCTGAACAGCCTGATCGCCTATCTGCGCGCGGCGGTGCCTCGCCTGCACGAACCTGCTACCACGATGAAGCAGGAAATCGAACTCGTGCGAGCCTATCTTGAAGTCATGCACATGCGCATGCCGGATCGGTTGCAGTACATGCTGCAGGTGGAGAATTCATCCCTGACCCTGCATTGCCCGCCAATGGCGCTGCTGACCCTGGTCGAGAATGCGGTTCGACACGGCATCGATCCAAGCGAAGCGGGCGGCCGCATCGAAGTGCGGGTCACCGAGGAGAATGGCCAATGCCGCTGCCAGGTCATCGATACGGGTGTCGGCATGCAGGACAGCTTCGACAACATCGGTACCGGGTTGGCCAACCTGCGAGAGCGGATGCGCCTGATGTTTGGTGATGCTGCGCGGTTGCGCCTGAATCCGCTGGTTCCGCAGGGAGTCAGTGCCGAGCTCGAATTTCCGGCGCGCAGAGGTGTGCCGTGAGCCACGCCAATCCGACTGCCCTGATCGCGGACGACGAGCCGCTGCTGCGCGCTTCGCTCAAGCGCCTGCTGCAGCAGGCATGGCCGGAACTGGCGGTGATCGCCGAAGCACGCAACGGTCGCGAAGCGGTCGAGCGGTTCGAAGCCCTGTCCCCTGACATCTGCTTTCTCGATGTGCACATGCCGGGTCTGTCGGGGGTGGAGGCGGCGCGCTTCATCGGCCGGCGTGCCCAGCTCGTTTTCGTCACCGCCTTCGATCGCTACGCCGTCCAGGCATTTGAGAGCGGCGCGCTGGACTATCTGGTCAAGCCGGTGGAGCCGGATCGGCTCGCCGATACCGTCTCGCGCCTGCAGGAACGGCTGCGTGCGGGGCAGGTGATGGATGCCGACGCCTTGGTGGCGCAACTGGCCGAACGCCTGCGAAAGGGATCTGCCCCTGCCGCATTGCGCTGGATTCGAGCGTCGGTCGGCCAGACCGTGCGCATGATCGCAGTCGAGGAAATCGACTACCTCCGCTCCGACTCCAAGTACACGCGCATCGCCTGGCGCGGTGATGAAGGCAAGCCGGCCGAAGCGCTGGTGCGCACACCACTGAAGGAACTGCTGGCGCAACTCGACACCGCCCAATTCGCCCAGGTGCATCGCGCCGTTGTGGTCAACATGAATGCAATCAGCCATGTGGTCCGTGGCGACAACGAAACCGCCAGCATCCATCTGCGCGGACGCGATGACGTGTTGCCGGTCAGCCGAAATTACCTGCACCTGTTCAGACAGATGTAGTTTCAGGGGCGCACAAGTAACCGAGGCAGCGCTGAATAGTGCTCTGCACCCCGTCGACCAACTTCGATGAGTTGCTTCACAACAGCGAAGCTGGTCGATGACGACTCACTCAGCTTTGCCTGGGTTGTGTCAGGGCCCAACGTGTCCGGGAAACAGGCAAACGCCAGTAGTTTGGACAAGGCGGGCGAAGCGGTATCTACTACGTCTACCTGCCTTGACCCAACGATCGGAGATGTCGTGCCAAAAGTGAGTTCACCGAAGAAGATCGCCAAGTCCCTGACCGAATACTGGTCCCCGCGGGTCATTGCCGAAGTGGACGACTCCTACGTCAAGGTGGCCAGGGTCAATGGCGAACTCGACTGGCACAGTCATGCCAACGAAGACGAGATGTTCCTGATCCTCGAAGGCGCGCTGCATATCGATCTCGAAGATGGATCAAGCGTGGATCTTGCCGAAGGCGATCTCTACGTCGTGCCCAAGGGCGTGCGACACAATCCGAGCACGACCGGCGATTGCCTGCTCATGCTGATCGAGCGCAAGTCGACCCTGCACACCGGAGACACGGTCAACGAAAAGACGCGCTCGCTGGACGAGCAACTGCGGCCGGTCTAGTCGGGCGCTGAACAAGGGCTGCGTCTCAAGCCAGGAAATCGGACAGTCGCCGTGACGGATCAGGCACTTGTACAAGGTCGCTCCTGGTCATCGATCAACCGCGCTTGGCCTTGAGCTTCGCGACCATGTCCTTGAGCACGGTCTGCGCTTCGTCGCAGAACCAGCGATCGGCGAATACCTCGTTGCTGATGTCGGCGACGCGGTCGAATTCGGCGTGCAGGTCGGCGCGGGCGATGCGGCGTGTTTCGCTCATGGCCTGTGGCGGTTTGGCCAGCAATTCCCGTAGCCAGCTGATGGCGCGGCCGACGACGAGTTCGGTGTCGACCAGTTCGTCGACCAGGCCGATGCGATGTGCTTCCTCGGCATCGACCATGGCGCCGGCGACCATCAGCCGCTCGGCACGATGCGCACCCAGCAGGCGGCGCATGGCGGCCTGGATGATTTCCGGCACAACCAGTCCGACCTGGACTTCATTCAGGCCAATGCGGAATTCACCGCGCGCCATGATGCGGTAGTCGCAGTAGAGCGTGAGTACGGCGCCGCCGGCCGGGCTGTGCCCGGTGATGGCGGCTACAACGGGAATCGGGCAACGACCCAGGGCTTCGCATAAGCCCATGAACTCCATCCAGAAAGCCCCCATCGCCACGCGATCGAGTTGCAGCAGGGTGGGCACGTCGAGGCCGGCCGAAAACATGCCCGCATGACCCGACAACACGATGCCACGCGCTCCCTGGCCGGGTGCTTCTTTGACCGCCTCGCGCAGCGCGCCGACCAGTTCCGGGTTCAGGGCATTCACCGGTGGCCGCGAAAGGCGCAGTTCGTGGATATCGCCGTGGCGGGTTGTTTCGAGTACGGACATGGGGATGCCTTCGATTTCTGGAAAGGGGAATCGGAAAGAGAAACGGCGGCTGTCAGCATTGCGGCAGCGCCGACCCAAGGCAAGCATACAGCTGGCCATTCGGTGTCGTATGGAATTGCAGTATAGGTCAGCCAGCTCCCGGGTTTTTCCGCGATCCCGAGCACTGCGGCAATTCGCACCCGTGCTCGGGACGCATGCGGCGATATCATGCAACCTCTACTCCGGAGGCAGCCATGAATCTCCAGAAACACCTGGGCGTCCTGTTGACTCTGTTGATACCGTTCGGCGCAGCGCACGCTGCCGGCACCCTCGAAGTCTCCAATGCGTGGATTCCGCAGGCACCGCCAGGAGCAGGCGCCATGGCCGGCTATCTGGATCTGAAGAACACCGGTGACGAGGCGGTGGGTGTCGTCTCGGCGAAAAGCGCCCGCTTTGGCGAGGTCTCGCTGCATCGGACCGTGGTCGAGGACGGCATGGCGCGGATGCGTCCCCTGCAGGATGTTGTCATCGCACCGGGAAAGACGTTCACGTTTGCACCGGGTGGCAACCATCTGATGTTGATGGACCCTGTTTCCGCAGTCGCGCCGGGCGATTCGATCACCATCGATTTCGAGCTTTCCGATGGCCAACAGCTGCAGGCAGACTTCGAAGTGCGGGCGGCGGACGGGTCCAGCGGCGACTCGCACGAGCATCATCATTGATTCCGACATAGCGCCTTGAGCAGCGCGGTGCATTCAGGATGCGTCAAACAGGAATTCTTTCGTAGGAGGCCCGTCAGGGGCGATGCTTTGACCAGCCTTTCGGCTGTTGAAAGCGAACCCGATGCGAATAGAGCATCGCCCCTGACGGGCCTCCTACGAGTGGCTTAGGGACTCGGCAAGCAATGCTAGTCGGACCACCAAGGGGCTGGTCGCAGCCAGCCGCATTGCCTTTTGCTGCAATGCATCGAAGAATGGCGGATCGCAGGTCCCCGAATCCTTCATGCACTTCGAGCCGTGAATCCGTCCGACACACTCCTTCCGCACGACGCTCCGTGGGTCGTCGTCAAGTTTGGTGGCACCAGCGTGTCGACACGACCGCGCTGGGACAATATTGCGGGCATTGCGGCTACGCATCTGGCGGCTGGCAAACGGGTACTGATCGTGGTCTCCGCGCTGTCCGGCATCACCGACCAGCTCAAGGCCATCGGTGAGGCGCCTGCAGACGCGGCGCGCTGCGCCGATCTGCGCGACACCATCGTTGCGCGCCACCACGCGCTGTTTGGCGAAATGGGTCTGTCCAGGCGCAATGGTGTCGATGCCTGGATGGCGAAACTCGATCAATTGCTGGCCGATCCGCGCCGCAATACCGGCGAACTGGCCTGGCAGGCGGAAGTGCTGGCGCTGGGCGAACTCACCTCGAGTACGCTGGGTGCTGCATACCTCAACTCGCTGGGCCTGACCACGCACTGGCTGGATTCGCGTGAGTGCCTGCGTGCCGAGGCCCTGCCCAATCAGGCCGACTGGGGCAAATGGCTGTCGGCATCCGTGCGTGTGCGTCACGATCCGCAGACGGCAGCAGCGTTGGCCGCACGCGGCAATGTCTTCATCGCGCAGGGCTTCATTGCGCGCAGCGGCGAGTCCGCGACCGCCGTGCTCGGTCGCGGCGGATCGGATACTTCGGCTGCCTACTTTGGGGCCCTGCTCAAGGCCGAGGCGGTCGAGATCTGGACCGATGTGCCCGGCATGTTCAGCGCCAATCCGCGCCAGGTTCCCGATGCACGTCTGCTCTCCAGGCTTGACTATGCGGAGGCGCAGGAAATCGCGACGACCGGAGCCAAGGTCTTGCATCCGCGCTGCATCCATCCGGTGCGCGACGAACGCGTGCCGATCCGGATCAAGGACACCAATCGCCCCGATCTGCCCGGAACCGAAATCGTCTGGAACACACAGTCGAGCGCACCGAGCGTCAAGGCGATCAGCTCGCGCAAGGGCATCACTCTGGTATCGATGGAATCGATCAGCATGTGGCAGCAGGTCGGCTTCCTTTCCGACGTGTTCGAAGTGTTCAAGCGCCACGGCTTGTCGGTGGACCTGATCGGATCGGCCGAAACCAATGTCACGGTGTCGCTCGATCCTTCGGACAACCTGCTCGATTCGGACGTGCTGGCCCGGCTGTGCACGGATCTCGAAGCCTTCTGTCGGGTCAAGGTGATTGCACCCTGTGCGGCGATCACCCTGGTCGGGCGCGGCATGCGCGCGATGCTGCACCGGCTGTCAGCGGTGCTTGCCGAGTTCGGTGCCCTGGATGTGCATCTGATCTCGCAGTCTTCGAACAATCTCAATCTGACCTTCGTCATCGACGAGGCCGTGGTGGATTCGCTGATACCCCGCCTGCATGCCTTGCTCATTCGTGCCGAAGTCATGCGTATCGGAGATCCTGAAATCTTCGGGCCGAGTTGGCGCGAGCTGGCCGAAGACGCTGCGGCTGTTCATCGAACGAGCTGGTGGCGACGCGAGCGTGGAAAGCTGCTTGCACTGGCGGCGGAGTCGACGCCGCGCTATGTCTACTGTCTCGACCAGGTGCGGGAACAGGCGCGCGGCCTTGGCGCGCTCGGCACGGTCGATCGCTGGCACTATGCATTGAAGGCCAATCCGCATCCGGACATCCTGCGCAGCCTGCATGCCGAGGGCTTTGCCTTCGAATGCGTTTCCTGGAACGAGATCGCGGCGCTGCGCCGCGTGCTGCCGGAGCTGCCCGCGGAACGCATCCTGTTCACGCCTAATTTTGCGCCGCGCGAGGAATATCGCGCTGCACTCGCAGCCGGGGTCCGGGTCACCCTGGATGCCCTGCATCCGATTGCAGAGTGGGGCGAAGATTTTTCCGGGCGCGACATTTTTCTGCGCGTCGATCTTGGCGCCGGTCGCGGCCATCACGACAAGGTCAAGACCGGCGGCGCGCAATCCAAGTTCGGCGTCTCACTCAGCGAAATCGCGACCTTCCGCAATCTGGCTCGCGAACATGGCGCACGCATTGTCGGCCTGCACGCACATCTCGGCTCGGGCATTCTCGATGCGCAGCACTGGCGCAGCGTCTACGTCCAGCTCGCCAGCCTGGCCGAACAGTTCAATCGCATCGAGGTGCTTGATCTCGGCGGCGGCCTTGGTGTGCCATCGCGTCCCGAGGATGTGCCACTGGATCTGGCTGCGCTGGGTGCAGCGCTGGAGGAGGTCAAGCAGGCCTATCCGCAGTTTCAACTCTGGATGGAACCCGGTCGCTATCTCGTTGCCGAAGCCGGCGTATTGCTGGCGAAAGTGACCCAGACCAAGCGCAAGGGCGAGGTGCACTATGTCGGCATCGACGCCGGAATGAATTCACTGATCCGCCCGGCGCTCTACGAATCCTGGCACGAGATCGTGAATCTCGATCGTCTCGATGCGCCGCCCGAGGAGCTTGTGCAGATTGTCGGCCCGATCTGCGAGACCGGCGACGTGCTCGGCAACAACCGGCGCTTGCCTGCATGCCAGGAGGGCGACGTGATTCTTGTTGCGGAAGCGGGTGCCTACGGTGCCGTGATGGGCTCGCGCTACAACATGCGCGAACCTGCTGCCGAGGTGTGCCTGTGAGTCTTGCCAATCCACGTTCCGCAACCAGCTTCCGTTTCGTGCGCAACGAATATGCCGAGGGCGAGGTGCGCCTGGTCTACGCGTTCGATGAGGGTCCCGAGCTGGTCGAGCGGATCGGTTTTCCGGATGCGCCTCAATTGCCTGCGCAGCGCCGGGCCGCCCTTGAGGCTGCGCTGAACCTGCTGCACCTGATCGCGGGAGTGAGCTACTACAAGGCAGGGGTGCCGGGTGCGATCGCTGTCGAATGCATGCAATTGGATGCATCGACCGCAAGCTTCCTCGATGCCCTGTACCTGCACGGTCTCGGTGAATTTGCCTATCAGAACAGGATCGACTTGCGTGGCAGGATTCGATTCCCCGTCGATCCAGCGGGGCGGGCATGGACATCGGCGCAATCCATCGACCTGCCACGCAGCACTCTGGTGCCCATAGGCGGCGGCAAGGATTCGCTGGTCAGCGTGGAGATGCTCAGGGCCGTCGGAGAAAATGCCACGGCTGCATGGATCGGCAGTTCTGCCCTGATCGAATCCTGCGCGCAGCGAACCGAATTGCCGATGCTCAACATTTCGCGATCCATTTCGCCCGTACTGTTCGAGTACAACCGGGCCGGTGCGCTGAACGGCCACATTCCGGTGACAGCGATCAACTCGGCCATCCTCGTGGTCGCCGCGATTCTCTACGGACACGATGCGATCGCTTTTTCGAACGAACGATCCGCGTCGAGTGCGACGCTCGAATACGACGGCGTGCCGATCAACCACCAATGGAGCAAGGGTTGGGAGTTCGAGCGCGGCTTTCGCGAGCTCGTGCACACGCGGGTAGCGCTGGACCTCGATTACTACTCGTTGTTGCGACCGCTGTCCGAGCTGGCCGTGGCTTCGCGGTTTGCGCGCAATAGCCGATATGACGACGTGTTTTCCAGTTGCAATCGGAATTTCCGCATACTCGGACCGAAGCCTTCGGATCGCTGGTGCGGCCAGTGTCCGAAATGCCATTTCGTCTTTCTGGCCCTGGCACCGTTCATGCCGAAGCCTCGCCTGCTCGGGATATTCGGGCGCAATCTGCTCGACGATACCGCGCAAACCGCCGGCTTCGATGCCTTGATCGAGTATCGCGATCACAAGCCGTTCGAGTGCGTCGGCGAGGGCCGGGAATCACGCGCCGCACTGGCCACGTTGAGCCAGCGTGCGGAGTGGCGCGAGGATGCCATTGTCGAGCGCTTTGCTCATGAAATCCTGCCCCAGCTCGATCCGCTGGAGTTGTCGATCGATGCCTTGTTGCAGGTCGAGGGCGAGCATGCCATTCCTTCGCGCCTGCTCGCCGAAGTCGAGCGGGGCTGAGTCATGCGCATCGCCGATCTCGCCGGTTTGCGGGTTGCGATCTGGGGTCTCGGCCGTGAAGGCCACGCAGCGCACAGCGCGCTGCGTCAGCGCCTGCCCGAACTGCCATTGACGGTGTTCTGCAGCGACGCCGAAGCCCATTTTCTGATCGATGGCAATCCGCTGGACCGGTTTGTCACGACGGCGCCCACGGCGGCAGACCTTTCCGCATTCGACTGCATCATCAAGTCACCCGGTATCGGCGGCTATCGACCGGAGTTGCTCGATGCGCAGCGCAACGGCACGCGATTTACCTCGGCAACCGCG
>NZ_JAWLAR010000020.1:0-74678 GCF_041395345.1 Dokdonella sp.
ACGGAGACCCCCGCACCGAAAGGCGTCCACTCGATGCGTGAAGACTCGAAGTCGGGCTGCGCCCTGAACGCCTCCATAGCGGCCTGCTTGCCCTTGGCAAAACCCTTGCCTGGCACGGGCATGATCACCTCATCCGCGAACTGTGCGAACAGGTCGTCGGCCGAACGGCCGGCTGCAGCCCTTTCGGCGAATTCGCGATCCTGTGCGAGCAATTTGTCGGCAAATGTTGCCGGGCTCATGGAATGCGCCCAGCTGTTCATGCACAGGCAGGAAATCGCGATGGCGATGATCGGTGCAATGGCAATGGATCCCCGGCGCATGTCGGACTCCGCAGTGAAGACGATGATGGATCCTGCGTGCTTGCCTGTCCGGCTTGAAGTGTCGCAAGTCACTCCTTCAATCATTTCCGATCATCCGCCGCACAGCACTCCTATTCAAATCCATTGGCGAAAATGGTGTCATCAAACGGGAGTTCGATTGCTCCGAGGTCGACCGGGCCGTAGACGTTCGGTACCGCCGGCTGATCGAAGCTTCGCGGGGAGCCGTTGAAGTCCGTGGCGGGTGCCTGGGCCGACGCACAAATGTCGATGGCAGGCGATGTCGGTGATGGCGCCATTCCCCCATTCAGGTTCGGATTGCCTACGCGCGGCGGGATGGGGGTGGAAGGCCAGCTCATTGCATCATCGACCAGCAGGCAGCCGCCATGAGTGACGCTGCCGGTGCTGGAACTCCGATCGACGAAATCGGGCTCATAGACAATCGACCCGGTCAGGTTCAACGGCGAGGCAAAATGCGCAAGCACATAGCTGCTGGCCTGAGCCTTCGTGTTGCCGGAAACGGTGGACCATGCGATCCGGTTCTCGCTTGGAAAGAATTCCTCCAGATTTTCGAGAAGGACCAATCCTCGGGTCACGTTGTTTCGGGTGATGAGGGATCCTTCGATATCGATGCCGTAGTCCGCCGAGCGCAGCAGGCCATGCAGCAGCACATCGGCTTCGTTGTCGACAATCGCGGTTCGGCTCACGTTGAGACTCGGACTGCCCGGGCTTGCGTAGACCGACTCGATGACACTGCCAGGGCTCGTCGAGCCGTCCGTGAATGGGGCGACGTTGCCGATCACGGCCGAACATGCTTCGAAACCCACGTCGGGGAAGGCGCAGCGCTCGTGGCCGTCCAGTGGACGCATCGCCAAGTCCACGTCTCCTGCGATGTAAACGGCCGCGCCGCGCGACGCCGCCTCATTGCCGACAAAGACGCTCGTCAGCAGATTGACCGCGGTGCGACCGCCCGGGCTACTCCTGACCTCGATCCCGCCGCCGGTAATCGAGGCCCTGTTGCCGGCCAGCCAGAACGGCGCGCTTGCGTCGCCCTGTATCGTCAGCGGCGAGTTCCCGATGGCAAAGATCCCGCCGCCACGCTGCGCCTGATTCTCGAACAGGCCGGTCACGCTGCCCGGAACAACGATCGAATCCAGAACGCAACTCTTGTGCAGATAGACGCCGCCACCGGTCTCCATCGCCGTGTTTTGCGCGACCACGCCGCCATCGATGTACACCGACGCATAGTCGTAGCAGTAGATGCCGCCACCGCTCAGCTGCGCACTGTTGTTGGCAATGCGTGAATCGGAGAGGATCTGCAGCGTTGGTCGGTTGTTGGAGTTCCAGCCGGCGATCAATACGCCGCCGCCGTTGCCGGATTCGTTGTTTTCTATGAAAGTCTCATCATCCAGAACCACGAACACCTTGCCGAGAATGAGGAGACCGCCACCGCCAAGCGCCGAGCTGCCGCCAGCCGGGGTGCCTCCGCGCACCGTAATGCGCCTGAGCGTAACCAGGTGGATCGGTGAGTCGGGCGCAGCCCCGATTGCAAGCGCCGTCCCATTGACCCCTCCGCTCGCGTCGATGATCGAACGCTGACCGGCGCTCGGGGTCGAGTCACTGCAACTGGCATAGCCCCCGCGAATCGAGATATTGGCGGCGCTGGCATCGAGTTCAAGCCCATCCGGCACGGAAAAAGTCTGAGCGCGCAGGCGAATCTCGTGCGGGCCGGGTACGCCGGTCAGGCCATCTACCACGAAAGCCAAGTCGCTGTAGTCGCAGCCCGTGCTGCCGACCGTAAGTGTCAACGCATGGGCCGACATGCTCGAACACGCTGCCAGGCATGCAACGAGAAGGAAAAGTCGGGCTGAGAGTCTCTTGTTTCGCTTAGGCATGGGGATCACCGGTCGTTGGCGCCGTGCAACAGGCAGGGCTGAATTGACATACGCAATAAACCGACCAGTCTTGCCAGGAATTCTTTTCTGCGGCGGCAGACAAAGCTGGCTACGTGAATCCGTCGAAAAATCCCTCCAACTCGAGAGACACGAATCAATCGGCCAGCAGGTCGAGTGCGGCATCATTCCGAATCGTTGGATAGCGTCGTGTCGCCAAGCGCGATTCGATGCCCTCCTGGATCGGTGGGCTCGTGGATATCGAGTACGCAGACCCGATTGACCGCGTGCGCACCCGTCAGTGAATGCACATTCACGGCAGACGAGTTCAATGTCGGCACCACACTGTTGCCGACGCGCGGGTGGCCGACACGCGCCAGGATCGTCGAATCTGGCGAGGTAGCTGCGTTGACGACAGGCCAGAGCGGCGCGTCGCGTGTGCCGCGCAACATCAAAGGTGCGCAGCCCTTCCCGTATACGCCAGCGTCTTCGCGCGACTCGTTGTTGTGAATGTTTGGTATAGACTGGATTGCGAATCGCAGAGGATTCCTTCTTGACTGAAATTACCGAACTGCTGAGGGCGCAGGAAGGAAGTCAGACACCTGATCTCGGCCCTGTCTTCCAGCAGCTTTATTCCGATCTGAAGCGCATCGCGCTGGCGCGTGTCGGCCAGCTTGCGTCGACTAATTCGCTGGGGGCGACCGAACTGGTCAACGAGGCATTCATCAAGCTCGCCGGCGCAGAAAAGTTGTCGCTGGAAAATCGCCGTCATTTTTTCACGTGCGCGGCACTGGCCATGCGCCAGATCCTTGTCGACCAGGCGCGACTGGCGCAGGCTGACAAGCGCAATGCCGGCTTGCAGCAAGTAACACTGGGAGACGGTGAGGTGCAGGCCTCTGCAGCAGGCCTGAGCGACCTCGATCTGGCTCTGGACGACCTTGAACGGATCGATCCGGAATTGCGTCGGCTGGTCGAACTGCGCTATTTCGCAGGATTGTCACTGCCAGCCATCGCGGAGTTGCGAAGCGTGTCTGCGCGAACAGTGTCCCGTGACTGGGAGCGCGCTCGCGCCTTCCTCAAGGTTCGTCTGAGCGCCGATGGACTGTGATCGGCTGCAGCGTTGGCGGGAGGCCGACCGGCTATTCACGATGTGGCTGGAGATCGAGCCCGGGGACCGCGCAGACTGGCTGACTCGCCAGAGCATGGAAACCACAATCCTTATTGCGCTCAAGCGACTGATTGCCAACCACGAGGACATCGACGAGCCGATGGGCGCGCTTGCCGGACTCGCGGCAACGGCGCCAGTTGGAGCAGCTGCTCGTGACGGATTGCGAGGCCGTCGCGTGGGCGGTTGGGAGCTGATCGAGGAGATAGGCCGCGGTGGCATGTCGGTGGTCTATCGCGCGCGTCGCATCGATGCAGACTTCGAACAGGTCGCCGCGGTAAAACTTCTGAGTCTCGCTGCTCTCGGCACACTGGGTCGGGAGCGATTCGAGCGCGAACGACGCGTGCTAGCCCGTTTGCACCATCCGCACATCGCCGCGCTCATCGATGGCGGTCTGGGGGAGGACGGTACCCCCTATCTGGTCATGCCACTGGTACCCGGCTGCGATCTTGCTACGCATTGTCGCGAACGAGGACTGGGTTGGGAACAGCGCGTGGCCCTGATCGTGGAGATTTGTGCGGCTGTTGCCCACGCGCATCGAAACCTCCTCGTGCATCGCGACCTGAAGCCCGGGAACATTCTCGTTTCAGATGAAGGCGTTCCGACTTTGCTGGATTTCGGCATTGCCAAGTTGCTGAACGTCGAGGAAGAGGCGACGCACACGGGCTTGCGCGCGATGACGCCCGGGTACGCTGCTCCGGAACAGCTGGACGGTGGACCCATAACCACCGCGACCGACGTCTATGCGCTCGGCGTGATTCTGCGCGGATTGTGTGCCGATCTCCCCGCGTTGCCGAATGACTTGCGCAACATCGTCGCCATGGCCACGCGTGTCGAAGCCGATCGCCGCTATCCCGACGCGCGCGCCCTCGCCGATGACCTCAGCCGCCTTTTGTCGGGCAATGTCGTGACAGCGACGCCGGACAGTCTTGGCTACCGAATGCGATCATTCCTGCGCCGCCGCCGCGGCGCGGTTGCGGCGGCATCCGCCATTCTGCTTGTGCTCGTTTCCGGACTCGCGGCCACTCAATGGCAGGCGCGTCGGGCCGAAGCGCAGGCTCGCGAGGCGCTTCGGCAGAGTGCACGTGCCGAAGCGGCCCGCGAATTCCTGTTCGACCTGTTTGAGGCTGGCAATCTCGATCGTACCGAAGGCGAAGACCCCCGCGTTTCGACATTGGTCGAACGCGGCGCCCGGAACCTGTCCCGGCTTGATCAAAGGCCCGAGCTGCATGCGGAAATGGCTACTCTCCTTGCGCGTATCGACATCGCCATTGGCCGCCACGAGCGCGCCCGGCGACTGCTGGAGGAGGCGATCGCGAGCGCCGAACGGACCACCGACGAAAAGCTGCACGCGCAAGTGGAGCTGGCACAGGCGAACCTGGCCAACGCCACGGGCGATTCGACCAGGGCGGGGATGCTCTATGAGCGCGCGCTGAAAACGCGTGAACAGGCCGGTGCATCCGACCCGTCGTTTCGCGTCGCAGTGCTTTCAGGTTGGGCCTACGCAATGAAGAATCTCGGCAAGCAAGATGTCGCGCGCCAGCGAATCGAGCACGAGTTGTCCAATGTGGAAATGAACTACTCTGCCAATCAGCGTGGCGAATTGCTGCTGGGCCAGGCATTGGTCACGAGGGACATCCAGCGTCGACTGGACCTTGCTCAGGCGGCGGCCCGAGAGTTCGCCGAGCAGCCGACCACGGCCGCCAATGAGCTGGCCCTTGAAGTCGAGCTTGGCAACGACTTGTTCGCGCTGGGAAATCACGAGCAAGGCATCGCGCATACGCGTCGTTCCGTCGAAATCGCCGATCAGCTGTATCCCGGGTCTACGCGCTACCGCGCGCGCACCTACAACAATCTCGGTTCGATGCTGCGTGTGGATGATCAGCTTGGCACAGCAGAGGCCGCCCTTGCGGTCGCCGAGTCGATCTATCGCGAACTTGGGGACGAACGAAGTGCAGCGTTTGCGGCGCTGCTTCACAATCGCGGATTGCTTTTGCACGATACGGGAAATTCAGCGCGCGGACTGCCTCTGGTTGAGCAAGCGCTGGCCCTGGCCCTGGAACAGTTCGGCGAGAACGATCGTCGCAGTGGCCTTGCCCGGCGCAGCGTGGCTCTGTTACGGGCTGCCGCCACAGCCGATCCGCAGGCAAATGTGGAGTGGAATCGGGCACGCGAACATGCCTGGGATGCGTTCCGGCCTGCAGAGCAGATAGATACCTTGTTGATCGGTGCGGAGATAGCTCTCGAACTGAATCAACCGCAGGCGAGGGCACGCCTGCTCGAGGCTGATGCGCTGATCAGGAGTGGCCAATCGGAGCTGTCCAACCATCAGCGAATTCGCAGGGATTTGCTTTGGGGAACCCTGCAGTCGATGGATGGCCAAGAGAAGCTGGCAAAGGCGTCATTCGATGCGGCCTCCCGCATTGCCCATTCGGAGTCGGGCAATGCCCGCTCACGTACGTGGCAAGTCGAAATGGCCACTGGCGAACACTTTCAGCGCATGGGCGAACCTTCGTCGGCGAAGACGCACTATCGGGCAGCACTTGATTCACTCCTGGAGCTTGGCGCCGACCCGGCGGCCACCAGCGTGGTCGAGTTGAGCAACCGCCTCGCAGCGCTGGATACGACCAGTGAGCCCTAGCAGATGGGTCAATTTCTGCCCGCAGGAGCTGATCCTGCACCACCCGTCCGGTGTGCAGCGCGAAAACGGAGTCTGGCAAGGTCGGGATCGGCGAATCGCGACAGGCGTATCGCCAGGCCGCCGATGGATTTCCCGACTGCCTTCCAGCTTCAAGGAAATCATGTTGCAAGCCTGACGTGCCGTCCGTCGCGAATACAGCGGGACGCATGGATCATGCAAGGGCGGTCATCCACCGGACGGCCACACACATCGTCTCCGTGGACAAGACTGGCTTCCGCGGTGCTCAGTTCCTCGATCGACCCAACCTTCGGAACGTAGGTCAATTCATCCGATCAGGCTATTCATCAATACCACTCATCCACCCTGATGCCGAAAACGCTGCTGGCGCAGCCAGCGAAGCAGGACATAAAGAACTACCAGCGACAAGAGCGCAATGATGATCGACACCCATTCGGCACTGCTCAGGGTGAACAGGATCGCGATCATGGCCAGCGAACCGAGCGCAGGAATCAGCGCGCCTCCCGGCAGCAGCATCGGTGTGCCGCCACTGCGCAAGTCACGCTTCTGCGCAAACCAGGTCGCCAGGCAGACGCCAAGATAGAGCAGGCAGATCGCTCCGCCCGAAATCAGCGCCAGGGCTTCGAAATTTCCGACCAGGGCCAAGCCGCAGGCGATCACGCCGTGGCTGATGATGGCCAGCAGGGGGACGCGGTAGTGCGCCGTCACTCGACCGTAGGCCGACGGCAGGTAGCCGTCGCGACCGAGTGCATAGAGTAAGCGCGAAGAAGCCAGCAGATTTCCCATCAGAAACCCGGTCATCGAGACACCGGCGGTGATCAGCAACACCACAAGGCCGGGTGTCCAGATCGCCCCTGCGGTATCGGCAATCGGTGCAGTACTCGAACCGACCGAGACACCCAGCACACCCTGGGTCACGATCTGGATGCCCATGTACAGAAGGACAACCACCAGAATTGCGGCGATGGTCGCGCGCGGCACGCTGCGCGCGGGATCACGCAGTTCGCCCGAAGGGATCAGTGCGGTTTCCATGCCCGAGTAGGCAAACATGACCAGCACCATCGCCGCGCCAAGAGTGGTCCAGGATGGAATCGTGATCCAGCTCACCTGGGTCCAGTCGACGAACAGCAGGCCCAGGGTCGCGAGGAGGAACAGGGGTGTCAGCTTGAGCGTCGCAAGCACGGTAATCGCACGCGCGCCGAGCTTGACGCCGAACGCATTGAGCAGGACCAGCAGGGAGAACACCACGACCAGGAACAGACTGCGCCAGCCCGTCTCGTCGAACTGTGGCCAGGCGCGCGCAACCTGCGATACCAGCGCCGACGCCACGCCACCACTGGAGGAGACATTGCAGATCCACATCAGGGCGCCCGCGATGAATCCTGAAAACGGGCCGAATGTTGCGGTCACATAGGTATAGGGTCCGCCGGTGGTGGATACGCGGCTGCCGATTGCGGCAAAGCACAGGGCGACCGGAACGATCACGACGGCGCCGGCAAGAAAGGCGATCGGTGCCGAGCTGCCCATGCGCGTGGCGAGGATGGCCGGCAGCATGAAGATGCCTGCGCCGACGATGATGTTGATGATGGCGGCGCCGAGTGCGATTCCGCCAACCGCACGGATCAGCGCGGACTCGCCTTCCAGGCTTGCGTGATCGCGTGAGTGCGAAGCGTCTGAGGTCATGCGGGCCGGCTCTCGAAGGGGTTTCGGCAAGCGTGCCACAGATTCGCGTGGGCGGGATCGCATCGCCGCCGACGGAGCCCTGCCGAGACTGGTTTTTTCCGTGCCGAATCTCGCGCCGGCAATGCCAACGGGTTGGCAGTTTGCATGCGACCTGCTCAACGGTGGCCGCACAGTCGACTGTCTAGGCTGGTTGCGTGACCTGCGGGTCGCACCCCTGACAAAAGGAGAAAGACATGGTCAAGAAGATACCCGGTGTAGTTGTCGTGGCAGCGCTGTTTGGCAGCCACTTCCCCGTTTTTGCAACCGAAGCGACGTCCGACGGATTTCCTCCGGCACAGAATGTGAGCTACTACCACGCTCCAGGGCCCGACCTGGCGTCCGACGGAAGCGCCGCACCTTCAGGAGGCACCCAGTACCTGTTTCTCGCGGGCTCTGCATTCACGCCGCGGACCAGCAGTCAGACGGTCAGCTATCCGGGCGGCGGTTGCAGCTTCTCGGACAACGCGCTGACCACAAGTCTCGAACTGCCCGAAGGGGCCACGGTCCAGGGCGTGCGCCTCTACTACTACAACAACGGCTTGCCCAGCAGCGTCGGCTTGTTCCTGACTGCCTATACCGGCGCTGGCGGCACGAGTGACCTGCTCACCGGCAGTTCGTCGGAAGACACCGGCTATGCAAGCGAGTACTTCGCGGCGTCGACTCCCCTGTCCATCGACTATGCCGGGCAGTCGTATGTACTGACGGCAACGATGAATTCCGGCCAGCGCCTTTGCGGCATGCGCGTGTTCTATTCACCGTAAGGAGACGACCATGACCATCAACAAGGGAGTTACTCCACTGCGACGTATCGCTGCGCTGTCCGCCGCCTGGCTGGGATTGCTGATTGCCTCGTTTGCCCTTCCGGCTGTCGCCGCACCCGGCGATCACCCGGTCGATCCGCACTCAGCGCAGTCGGCCCAGGCCGACCAGCCCGCAGGCACCCTGTTCGGCTATCTGTGGATTGCCGGATCAACCTTTCATCCACTCGACAACGCGACCACCTACAGCTATCCGGGCAACGGTTGCATCTCCAAGACCGGCGGCACTGACAACCGGTTCGCACACAAGGTGGTGTTGCCCGAAGGCACCCTCGTGCGCTACCTGCGTCTCTACTACTTCGACGATTCGACCGGTACGGTAACCGCGTACTTCACCAGCTACGACGGGGCAGGCAATTTCGTCGAACATGCCAGCGTCGGCTCCAGCAACGGGGCAGGTGGCTACGGTACCAGCCTGTCACCGCTGTTCAGCTACGAAGTCGACCCGTTTGGCGCAGCCATCAACGTTGTCGCTAATCTCGGTGATCAGAACACCAGCACGCTCCGATTCTGCGGCGTTCGAATCGCCTATGATGCGCCGATCACGGATCGGATCTTTGCCGACGACTTCGACCCGATACCGCTGTAGCAGGAATCTTCAGGAGAACGAGATCGGGAAGTCGCCTGCTATGCGATTACAACTGCGGGCGCGGGCTCGATCTTTCCTGAACCTGAACCGAGTGGAAGCCCTGCATGACTTTCGAGGCTTGTCTGTTCGAGCGATCGGCCCTATTATTGAACTCGCAAGTATTGAATTAGACGGGTTCAGGCATGAGTGCTTACAGTTCGCGCCTCCGGATCGACCGGTCCGGCGGGCGCGTATTTTCGTCAACACGGTCATGGCAGACCGGCTTGCTGATCGCTGCCCTGGCATTTTCCAGCGGATGTGCGGTCGGACCGGACTTTCGCGCGCCGGTGCTGCCCGACAACGCGGGCTACCGGACCGACGACCTGCCGGAGTCGACAGTATCCGCCGAGGCACCCACCGGCGCGGCGCAACGTCTGGTCGAAGGCGCTCAGGTTCCGGCTCGATGGTGGGAGAGTTTTGCCAGCGCGGAGCTGAATCGCCGCGTCGAGCAGGCCTTCGCCAACAGCCCGGATATCGCCTCGGCCCAGGCGGCACTGCGCCAGGCCGTGGCGCAATCCGACGTCGCCAGGGGCGGTCTGTTTCCTTCGGTCGATGCGGCAGCAGGTGCCAACCGGCAGGAGAGTCCGTTCTCGACCGGGCCGGTCTCCGGTTCCGCCTCGCCTTACACGATCTACAACGCGTCGATTGATGTCGGCTACACGCTTGACCTGTTTGGCGGCGTGCGCCGCTCGGTCGAGGCGCAAGACGCGATCGCCGACCTTCAGCGCTACCAGTTGCAGGGCACTTATCTGAGTCTTGCTGCCAACGTCGTGACCACGAGCATTCGTGAAGCTTCGCTGCGCGGGCAAATCCTCGCCAACGAGGAGATCACCCGCGTCTATCAAGAACAGTACGAATTGACCGATCGCCAGTACGAGACCGGCGTGAAGTCCCAGGGTGATGTGCTGTTCGCTCGCAGCCAGGTGGCAGCGGCGCGTGCGCAGTTGCCGACCCTGAGCAAGCTGCTGGCGCAGACCCAGACCCAATTGGCCGTCTATCTCGGACAGTTTCCCTCCGAGGCCGAATTTGAAGCCCTGACCCTGGATGATCTGCAACTGCCGCTCGAGGTGCCGGTCAGCCTGCCGTCGGCCGTGGTGCGTGCACGACCTGACGTACTTGCAGCCGAAGCCAGCCTGCACCAGGCCACGGCAGCAGTCGGTATCGCCACCGCCAACCTGTTCCCGAATATCGTGCTGTCCGCATCGCTCGGGTCGCAGGCACTGGAACGCGGCGACCTGTTTGGTGGCAGCAGCGAAGCCTGGAGCCTTGGTCTGAACCTGCTCCAGCCGATCTTTCGCGGCGGCAGCCTGCGTGCGCAGAAGCGCGCGGCCGAAGCAGGACTGGACCAGGCGTCCGCCGACTATCGAAGCACCGTGCTGACCGCATTCCAGAACGTCGCCGACAGCCTGCGCGCGCTGGAGCTCGATGCCGAGAGCCTTGCCTCGCGCGCAGCTGCGCTCGAGGCCACTGCGGATAGCCTGGCCATCGCCCGTCGCCAATACGAAGACGGGTCGGTCGGCTACCTGCAAGTGCTGATCGAATCGCGGCTGTTCGAACAGGCACGCGTTCTCTTCATCGAGGCGCGTGCCAATCGCCTTGCCGACACGGCCGCGATGTATGCCGCACTCGGCGGCGCTTACAGCGAAGAACAAGTCGGCCAGTTCCCGATCGACACACCCGCGTCACCCTGAGGCATCGTTCATTGCCAGACATGCAACATCGAACAAAACCATTCCCGGCGTATCGGTTCGCTGCCTCCCAGGCAGCTTCCGATGCCCATTCATCGAACAATGAGGACTGCGCATGAAGACGCGCAACGAACGCAAGCCCAGCACGACCAAGCGCATGATCATCATGGTTGGAATCGTCGGCCTTCTGCTTGCCGCGCTGATCGGCTGGAACATTCTTGGCAAGATCATGGGCCAGAAAGCCGCAGCCAATATGCCGGTGCCGCCGCAGACGGTGACCTCCATGAAGGTGACGACCCAGTCCTGGCAGCCCGAGCAGAGCAGTGTCGGATCGCTGCGTGCCGTCCAGGGGGCGGACCTTGCCTTCGATGTCGGCGGCGTGGTGACCGCGGTGAAGGCAAGATCAGGCCAGCAGGTCGAGAAGGGCCAGACGCTGATCGAACTCAATGCCGATGACATCGTCGCCGAGCGACGCCAGCTCGAAGCCAACGCCGCCTTGCTCAAACTCAATCTGGACCGGGCCCGCAAGCAGCTTTCCTACAAGGGCATCAGCCAGGCCGAAGTCGACACCGCGGAAGCCAACTACAAGGCAGCCGTTGCCGGTGTCAGTCAGCAGCAGGCCTTGATCGACAAGCGCCAGTTGAGGGCGCCGTTCAGCGGCCGCATCGGCATCATCAGCCTGACGCCCGGCAGCTATGTAAGAGCGGGCGATCCGGTGGTCACCCTGCAGCGACTCGATCCCGTACTCGTCGACCTGAACGTGCCGCAGGACAAGCTCGGCGAGATCAAGACGGGTCAGGCAGTGGTGCTGTCGCTGGACTCGTTTCCCGATCACCCCTTTCTCGGCGAGGTCACCGCGATCAGCCCGAAACTTGATCCTGCCACGCGCAATGCCCAGGTCGAAGCCAGCGTACCCAACCCGGAGGAATTGCTTAAGCCCGGCATGTTCGCGAGAGTCGCCGTGCAGGTCGGCGAGCAGAAATCCTATCTGACCCTGCCGCAGTCGGCGATTACCTTCAATCCGTATGGCGAAACCGTTTTCCTGGTCAAGCCATCGACCGGCAAGGGCGCGGACGGCAAGTCCAACCTGCCGTCCGCGCAGTCGGTGTTCGTCACGACCGGAGCCAAGCGTGGCGATCAGATCAGCGTGCTCAGTGGCATCAAGGAAGGCGATGAAGTCGTTACCAGCGGGCAGCTGAAGATCAAGAACGGAACGCCATTGATCATCGACAACAGCAGCATGCCGCCCGACGACGCAGACCCGACTCCCCAAGAAAAGTGATCGAGCGGCACCGGCATTCGAACATGATCGTTTCAATGCCTGTCCTCAGTGCAGCTCGCGTCCGGTCCTCGCAAACATAGCGAACATCCATGAAATTCACTGACACCTTCATCAACAAACCGGTTTGGGCCATCGTCGTCAGCCTGATCATTCTTGTGCTCGGCCTGCGCTCGGTCATCGACATGAGCGTGCGCCAGTTTCCGAAGACCGAGAATGCCGTGGTTACCGTGACTACGGTCTACTACGGTGCCGATGCACAAACCGTCGCAGGCTTCATCACCCAGCCGCTGGAATCAGCGATTGCCCAGGCACAGGGCATCGACTATCTGTCGTCATCGAGCCAGAGCGGCGTGTCTTCGATCACAGCCACGCTCAAGCTCAACTACGACTCCAACCGTGCACTCACCGAAATCCAGACACAGATCAGTGCGGTGACCAATCAGTTGCCGCCGCAGGCCCAGCAGCCGGTGATCACGGTGCAGGTGGGCCAGACCACCTCGGCGATGTATATCGGCTTCTACAGCGAGACTCTTCCGACCAACAACATCACTGACTACGTGCTGCGCGTGGTCAAGCCGCAACTCGATTCGCTCGAAGGCGTGCAGGAAGCACAGCTGATCGGTGGCCGCCAGTTCGCCCTGCGAGCGTGGCTGGACCCGGTGCGCATGGCAGCCCAGGGCGTGACGGCCGCTGATGTGTCGCAGGCCCTGAATGCCAACAACTATCTTGCTGCCGTTGGCGCGACCAAGGGCAATTCGGTCACGGTGCCGTTGACCGCCGCCACCGATCTGCATTCGGTGGACGAGTTCCGCAAGCTTGCGGTGAGATCGCAGGATGGCGCAGTCGTGCGCCTGGAAGATGTCGCCAATGTCGTGCTGGGTGCCGAGGACTACAACTCCTTCGTCGCCATCAACGGCAAGCAGTCGGTGTTCATCGGAATCAACGCCGCGCCGGACGCCAACGTGCTGGATGTCGCCGAGCGTGTTCGCAATGTATTCCCGGAGATCGAGGCGCAGCTGCCGACCGGCCTGGAAGGAAAGATCGCCTACGACGCCACCGACTTCATCACCACCTCGATCGACGAAGTCATTACGACCCTGGTCGAAGCGCTGGTGATCGTGACTCTGGTGATCTTCCTGTTCATGGGCAGTATCCGCGCCGTGATGATCCCGGTCATCGCGATGCCCTTGTCGCTGATCGGCGCTTTCTTCGTGATGCTCGTGCTTGGCTACACGATCAACCTGATTACTCTGCTTGCGTTGGTGCTTTCCATTGGTCTGGTCGTTGACGACGCCATCATTGTGGTCGAGAACGTGGACCGCCATATCACCGAGGAAGGCAAGACACCGCTGCAGGCAGCCCTTGTCGCCGCGCGCGAGCTGACCGGTCCCATCTTCGCGATGACGATTGTACTGATAGCAGTGTACGTGCCGATCGGATTCCAGGGCGGCCTGACCGGTGCGCTGTTCACCGAGTTCGCCTTTACGCTCGCTGGCGCCGTCACGGTCTCGGCCATCATCGCTCTGTGCCTGAGCCCGATGATGTGTTCGCGCTTCCTCAGGCCGACCCATGAGGGCAGCCGCCTGGTCGCCTTCATCGATCGCCAGTTCGATCGCCTACACTCGAGCTACCAGCGTCGTCTGCACGGTACGCTCGATACCTGGATCGTGATGGTTGTCATGGGCGGGATGATCTTTGCCGGTACCGTGTTTCTGTTCATGAACTCGCAGTCCGAGCTGGCCCCGCAGGAAGACCAGGGAATCGTCATCGGCGTTGCCACGGCCGCTCCCAATACGGCGCCGGCCGAGATCAAGAAGGTGATGGCGCAGATGCAGGAGATCACCGCGAGCATCCCCGAGGTCAAGCAGACCTTCCAGTTCACCGGATTTGCCGGTCCGACTTCGGTGTTGACCGGTGCCAAGCTGGTGCCGTGGAGCGAGCGCTCGCGCGGCGCGCAAGAAATTCAGCAGGAGCTGCAACAGAAATGGGGCGCAATGGCGTCGACCAATGCCTTCGCATTCCAGTTTCCGTCATTGCCGGGTGCGCAGGGCCAGCCGGTCGAGGTCGTAATGTCGACTACCGAACCGTTCGAGAATCTTTACGAGGTATCGAAAAACGTCCTCGACAAGCTCAAGAGCAGCGGCAAGTTCTGGTTTGTCGATATGGACCTGAAGATCGACAAGCCGCAGGCCACGCTCGAAGTGGACCGCGACATGGTCACTGCGCTGGGCCTGACCCAGGCCGACGTAGGCTCCTCACTCGGTGCAGCGCTGGGCGGCGGCTACGTCAACTACTTCTCGATTGGCGGGCGCTCCTATCGCGTCATTCCGCAGGTGCTGCAAAAGGACCGGCTCAATCCCGACCAGGTGCTGGACTATTACATTCGCGCGGCCGATGGCTCGCTGGTCCAGGCATCGACCGTTGCCAGCATCAAGGACACGGTTGTGCCGCAGTCCCTGACCCGATTCCAACAGCTCAACTCGGTCACGTTCTCCGGTGTTCCCTCGGTCACCCAGGGTGAAGGTATCGAACTGGTCCGCAACACCATTCGCGAGATCGCGCCTTCGGGTTACCAGGTGGACTACAGCGGCCAGGCGCGCCAGTACATGGCCGAAACCGGTGGATTCGCACTGACCCTGCTGTTCGCCGTGATCATCGTCTACCTGGCCCTGGCCGCGCAGTTCAACAGCTTGCGTGATCCGATCGTGATCCTCGTGTCGGTGCCGATGGCCATGTTCGGAGCGATGATCTTCATCAATCTGCTGCCGGGTTTCGTCGGCATGGGCGCTCTCTCGCATCGCTGGGCGACTTCGCTCAACATCTACACTCAGGTCGGTCTGGTTACGCTGATGGGCCTGATCTCAAAGCATGGCATTCTCATTGTCGAATTCGCCAATGAGCTGCAGCGCGCCGGCAAGACCAAACGCGAGGCCATCGAGCAGGCCGCGGCAACGCGGTTGCGCCCGATCCTGATGACCACGGCCGCGATGGTGCTCGGCGTGATGCCTCTGGTGATTGCGACCGGCGCCGGGGCCGCTGGTCGATTCAACATGGGCCTGGTCATTACCACGGGCCTGACCATCGGCACACTGTTCACCCTGTTCGTGGTGCCGGCCTTCTATCTGTTGCTGGCTCAGGATCACCATGGCGAGTCGGTCAAGCGGCTGGAGGACGATGCACCCGCAGCGCAGCCTGCGGCCCACTGAATCGGGACACGGCCGCGCACGGCCGGTCCCTGCATGCACAATCGGATGCACGCGCCCCGGTAGAATGCGCAGATGAATCCGAACGTCCACGATTCGCCGCTGGGAAAGACGGCAGCCGGCAGTGCCGTCTACGACCCGGCTCTGCTGTTTCCGATTCCGCGTGCAGGCGGTCGCGAGGCGCTGGGCATCGGCAATGTGCTGCCCTTCGACGGCGTCGATTTCTGGAATGCCTATGAGCTGTCCTGGCTCGACGCACGCGGCAAGCCCTGCGTGGCGATCGGCGAGCTGCGCGTGCCCTGCACTACGCCGAACCTGATCGAATCGAAGTCGCTCAAGCTCTATTTCAACAGTTTCAACCAGCATCGTTGCGATTCGCCGGAGAAATTCCGCCAGACCCTTGCTCGCGACCTGTCGGCTGCCGCGGGCGCCGCCGTGGGTGTGCGACTGCAAGATCCGGATACAGTCGAGAGCGGAATGCTGCGCTCGCTGGGCGGTGAATGCATCGATGCGCTGGAGATCAGCGTCGATAACTACGGGCCGCCGAACGCCGGCTACCTGACGACCGGCGAAACACAAACCGAAGAGATCCTGGTGTCGCATCTGCTCAAGTCCAATTGTCCGGTGACGGGCCAGCCCGACTGGGCCAGCGTGCAGATTGCCTATGCCGGCGCGAAAATGGATCGCGAGGGCTTGCTGCGCTATCTGGTTTCCTTCCGCAACCACGACGACTTTCATGAACAGTGTGTCGAGCGGATGTTCGTTGATCTGCTGGAACGCTGCAGGCCGCAATGGCTGACGGTCCAGGCCCGCTACACGCGACGCGGCGGCATCGACATCAACCCCTGGCGCAGCAATCGAAAGAACGCCACGGCCGACAATCCGCGCCAGCCACGCCAGTAGGGCCATCCGGACGCGCAGTTGAACACGGCGTAACTACTGTTCACATCCGGCCGCCGGAAAAACGTTTTCTTAACGCGACTCCGGTGTACCTTGGGCGCCTGTTTCGCCCCGGAGATGACCCACGATGTCCAATGACCCCAAGAAGCCGGACTTTTCCAATGTGAAAAGCGGCAGCGAATCAACCGCCAAGCCGGCCCCGGAAAAACCCGATTTCGGCAATGTCAGCAGCGGCGTGGCCTCGACCGCGCCCGTCATTGAATCGGCCAGCACGGTGCAGACCTATACGGTCACACGCGGCGACACACTGTCCGGGATTGCCAAGAAGTTCTACGGCAAGGCCAGCCAGTGGCGCGTGATCTACGAAGCCAATACCGACCGCATCAGCAATCCCGACCTGATCCAGATTGGACAGGTGCTCAAGATTCCAGTTGCCAAACCCTGATCAAGGAGATCACACCATGAAAATCACACCCTTTGCGCCTGCACTTCTGGTCCTGGGCATCGCCGTTGGCTTGTCCGCCTGTGGCAAGAAGGAAGAAGCCCCCGCACCGGTTGTCGCGCCGGCGCCAGCCCCCGCTGTCGAAACCGCGCCGCCGCCGGCTCCGGTTGCTGAAGCGGTCACTTTTTCCAGGCTTTCACTTGGCAATGCCGTCGATGCAAACCAGGCGGTGACCGCTCCCGCCACGACCTTTGCGCCCACCGACACCGTCTACGCGGCCGTCGAGACCACGGGTGCGGCACCGAACGCCGCCATTGTGGCGCGCTGGACCTACAGTGACGGCCAGCTCGTTGATGAAACCAGCCAGTCGATCGCACCCGATGGTGCGGCCACGACGACCTTCCATATCGCCAAGCCGGACGGTTTTCCGGAAGGCAGCTACAAGGTCGACATCATGATCGACGGCGCTCCGGTTGCCAGCCAGAGCTTCGAAGTCAAGGCTCCCATGTAAGCTTGCGACGCCAGCAACAAGACCGAACGAGGCGCGGAAAGATCCGCGCCTCGTTTGCTTTGGATCAAGGCAACGCCGATCAAGTGGCGCCATCGGCACAATCCGGCGACAATAGCCGGCCCAGCGCGCAGTACTTGCACCTCCAGGCGGGTCCGCGGCGCTCCCCGATCATCTACGGAGACTTTCATGGCCGATACCAAACTCACGCCGCCCGCCGGTGGCGAGAAGATCACCATCGCCGACGGCATCCTCAACGTTCCAGCCCAACCGATCATTCCGTTCATCGAAGGTGACGGCACGGGCCCGGACATCTGGAACGCCTCGGTGCGCGTTTTCGACGCGGTCGTGGAAAAGGTCTACGGCGGCAAGCGCAAGATTCGCTGGATGGAAGTGCTTGCCGGCGAAAAAGCCTTCAACGAGACCGGCAACTGGCTGCCCGACGCGACCGTCGATGCCTGTCGCGAATACCTGGTCTCGATCAAGGGCCCGCTGACCACGCCGGTCGGTGGAGGAATCCGTTCGCTGAACGTCGCCCTGCGCCAGATGCTCGACCTGTACGCCTGCGTGCGCCCGGTGCGCTGGTTCAATGGCGTTCCGTCGCCGGTCAGGGATCCGTCCAAGGTCAACATGACGATCTACCGCGAGAACACCGAAGACATTTATGCCGGCATCGAATTCCAGCAGGGCTCGGACGACGCGAAGAAATTCGCTGCCCTGATCAAGGAGAACTTCCCGGACCGCTACAAGAAGATTCGCTTTCCCGAAACCTCGGGTTTTGGCATCAAGCCGGTTTCGAAGGAAGGCACCGAGCGTCTCGTGCGCGCGGCCATCAAGTACGCCATCGACAACGACAGCGAATCCGTGACCCTGGTGCACAAGGGCAACATCATGAAGTTCACCGAGGGCGGCTTCCGCGACTGGGGTTATGCACTCGCGCACAACGAGTTCGGCGCGGTCGAAATCGACGGCGGACCGTGGAGCAAGTTCAAGAACCCGAAGACCGGCAGGGAGATTATCGTCAAGGACGCCATCGCCGATGCCTTCCTGCAGCAGATCCTGTTGCGTCCGGCCGAATACGACGTGGTGGCGACGCTGAATCTCAACGGCGACTATCTCTCCGATGCGTTGGCGGCGCAGGTCGGCGGAATCGGCATTGCGCCCGGTGGCAACATCAACTACGTCACCGGTCATGCGGTGTTCGAAGCGACGCATGGCACCGCGCCGAAGTATGCCGGCATGGACAAGGTCAACCCGGGTTCGGTGATCCTCTCCGGCGAGATGATGCTGCGCTACATGGGCTGGAACGAAGCGGCGGACGCGATCATCGCCGCGATGGACAAGGCGATCAGTCAGAAGCAGGTCACCTACGACTTCGCCCGCCTGATGGATGGCGCTACCGAGGTCAAATGCTCGGAATTCGCCGATCGCATGATTGCGGCGATGTAGCTTGGTGACGGGGTTCGGGGTTCGGGATTCGGGATTCGGGAATAGGGAATAGGGAATAGGGAATAGGGAATAGGGAATAGGGATTCGGGATGAACAGCCATGCGGCTGTTCAAAGCCGGGAATGGGGAAACGTTGAATGGCCCGTCATTCCAGCCTGCGCCGGGATGACGAGCAGAGACAAATTCAGGCTTGCCCCGGGATTTGGTGGGGATGCGGCAGAATCGATTTGAGAGCTCGCATGGAGAATTCGGAGTGATCGAAAATCCGCGAACCGCTTCGAGGCTGCTCTTGCCAATCCCGAATCTCGACTCCCGACTCCCGGCCGTCCCAACGTGACGGCCACCATCCAGCAGCGCGCGGCGGCGTTGATCCTCGACGCCTTTCTCGACTACAACGCGCGCTTTTCCGATATCACGCGTCGTGCGAAGCGGCGCTTCGAGCGACGCGACTGGAAGTACGTGCGTGTCGACGCGGCGGCGCGTATCGATCTTTACGATGTCTGTGTTCGCGAAACCCTCGGCCGGCTTGAACTGCTGCTCGAAGAGCGCGTGCGTTCCCGCCAGGTATGGTCGGCGACGCGCGACGAGTTGCAGATCCTGATTGAGCCGCTGCTCGATCGCGAATTTCCGAAAACCTTCTACAACTCCTTGTCGCGCCGCTTCTTCCATACCAATGGCGTGGCCGCAGACATCGAGTTCCTGGCGCTCGACAGCGAGCCGACGGCGGGCATAGACGATGCGGCCGATCTGCACCGCTACTCGGTCAGCGACGGACTGACCGCAGTCTGCGAACGCATCCTGGCCGACTACCCGTTCGCCAACGGCTATGCCGACATCGGCAGTTGCATCCGTTCGATCTCGCGCACGCTGGGCAAGCGCATGCGTGAACGCGGCGTCGAGCGCCCGCATGCCATCGAGCTGATCAAGACGGCCTTCTTTCGCGAGCGCCGCGCCTATCTGGTCGGTCGTGCGTTGACTGGGCACGAACAAGTGCCCGTGGTGATCGCTTTGGTCAGTGACGCCGATGGCGTGCGTGCCGATGCGGTGATCACCGAAGTGGACCAGGTCTCGCTGCTTTTCAGCTTCACCCGCAGCTATTTCCATGTCGACCTGCCCACCGTGGCGGATATCGTGGTCTTTCTTGGCGGGCTGTTGCCACACAAGCCCATCGAGGAGCTCTACACCGTGCTGGGTCGCGCCAAGCAGGGCAAGACCGAGCGCTACCGCCATCTGTTCCGTCATCTTTCCATGCATGCGGATGAGCGCCTGGTTCGCGCCGACGGCGAACGTGGCATGGTCATGGCCGTGTTCACGCCGCGCGACTACCCGCTGGTATTCAAGGTGATTCGTGACCAGTTCGCCTATCCGAAAGACATCGCGCGGCGTCAGGTCGAGGAGAAGTACCGGCTCGTGTTTCGTTACGATCGCATCGGCCGGCTGGTCGATGCGCAGGAGTTCCGCCACCTGCGCTTTCCGCAGCGCCAGTTCGAGGAAAGCATGCTCGAGGAATTGCTGGGTCAGTGCGCCGAGACCGTGTCGCTCGATGGCGAGCATGTGCTGGTCCGGCATTGCTACGTCGAACGACGCCTGCGCCCGATGAACCTGTTCGTGCGGGAAGCGGAGCCGGAGGCTGCGCTGCAGGCCATGCTCGACTACGGGCAGTCCATCAAGGATATGGCTCGCAGCAATATCTTTCCGGGCGACCTGCTGCTGAAGAACTTCGGCATTACTCGCGGCGGGCGTGCCATCTTCTACGACTACGACGAGTTGTGCCTGCTGGATGCCTGCACGTTCCGGCATATTCCGGAAGCCCGGGAAGAAGACGAGACCCGCCCGCTGGAAGAGTGGCTCACCGTGCGCGAAGGCGATGTCTTCCCGGAGATGTTCCCGCGCTTTCTCGGCGTGCCGGCGCACCTGCGTCTGGCCCTGATCGAACGTCACGGTGAGATCTTCGACGCGGACTGGTGGCGTGGCGTGCAGGAAGGCCTGGCACGCGGCGACTACAGCGACATTCCGCCCTATCCGCAATCTTCCCGTCTCAAGGCAACACGACTGAAGTGAGCGGATCGTGGCGGCAGCTGCCGGGGGAAACCGGCAGGCCTGAAACGAAACGGGCCCGCAAGGCGGGCCCAATTCAGGTCATGCTGTTTCGCAACTAGAGCTTCTTGCGACCAAACACCAGCGACACGATGAACAGGACCAGGAACACCAGGAACAGGATCTTGGCGATACCGGCCGACGCGCCGGCGATTCCGCCAAATCCGAGGACGGCGGCGATCAGCGCGATGACGAGGAATACGATGGCGTAGTGCAGCATGACAAATCTCCTTGTTGTTTGGGGCGTCCATCGCGAACCGGGACCGGCTCGGCGATCGCGTGGAGTGGTGAACACACTAGTCCTCGTCAGCTGAATACCGTCCGAGAATCTCCCGACTGCTAGCTGAACCGATGGCTGGCATTCATCTTCAGGCAGGCTCCGGCCAAGTGGCCGTGCGGTCGCGACGCCTTCCAGCCGGCAGGTCCGGCAGGGCTTGCTGTTCATTCATTTGCGCGTTGATGTACGCTTGGCGGCCCCCTGCCGCCCTGTCGGCAACGTACTGGAGTCGAACATGAAACAGCTTCCCCTCACGCTCGCCCTGACCCTCGCTCTGGCCGCCTGCGGACCGGCCGCAGAACAGTCGGCCGCACCCGAAGCGGCCTCGGACCAGCCCGCCGAAGTCGTTGCACCGGCCGCTGCGCCTGTCGAATCCGCTCCGGCTGAAGCGATGCCCGCAGACCCGGTAGCCGTCGTCCTCGCGGGCGACTGGCGCTCGGATGAGAACAAGGCACGCGATGCCTATCGCCACCCCGCCGAAACCCTGGCCTTCTTTGGCGTCAAGCCAGGCCAGACCATCATCGAGATCACGCCGGGCGGTGGCTGGTACACCGAAATCCTGGCTCCCCTGCTCAAGGGCAATGGAACCTACGTCGCCGCCTTTCCGGTGGACTCCGCCTCGGACTATGCAAAGCGCAACAACGAGAAGTTCCGCGCCAAGCTGGCCGACGGGCCCGAGCAGTATGCCGCTGCCATGAGTGTCGAATACGATCCCAAGGCGCCGAATTTCGGCATGGACGGTTCCGCCGACGTGGTCCTGACCTTCCGCAACGTGCATAACTGGGGCGAGGGCGCACCGGCGATGTTCGCTGCCTTCAATGCCGTGCTCAAGCCGGGCGGTACGCTGGGCGTGGTCGAGCATCGCGCCGCCGAAGGTGCCGATGCCAAGGCACTCGAAGGGTCCGGCTACGTGCCGACCGAGAAGGTGATCCAGCTGGCCACCGACGCCGGATTCGAACTGGTCGAGCAGAGCGAGATCAACGCGAATCCGAAAGACACCAAGGATCACGAGAAGGGTGTCTGGACCTTGCCGCCTTCACTCGCACTCAAGGATGTTGATCGCGACAAGTATCTGGCGATTGGCGAGTCCGACCGCATGACGCTCAAGTTCGTGAAGCCGGAAGGCGACCAGATCTTCGAGCAGGGCACGGACAAGAACAAGCCCACCCCGGCCAGCAACTGAGCCTGGGCATGCAGCCGGTCACCGACGGTGGCCGGCTGCATCCATCCACGACACCTCTCCGGGACAGCAGGATTCATGCTGATCCTTCTCAACAAGCCCTACGGCGTACTTTGCCAGTTCACCGATCGCGAGGGCCGACCGACCCTGGCCGACTTCGTCAGCCAAAAAGGCGTCTATGCGGGCGGACGACTCGATCAGGATTCCGAGGGCCTGCTCTTGCTGACCGACGATGGCGCGCTGGCCCATCGCATCACCGATCCGCGCCACCGGCAGGCCAAGGCCTACCTGGTCCAGGTCGAGGGCGAAGCGGATGCGCGTGCTCTGGATGCCTTGCGTTCGGGTGTGACTCTGAAAGACGGCCCGACCTTGCCGGCGCAGGTGCGTGCACTCGAAGGCGAACCGGAATGGCTGTGGCCACGCGATCCACCGGTGCGATTCCGCAAGACCGTGCCGACTTCGTGGCTGGAGATGCGCATTCGCGAGGGGCGCAATCGTCAGGTGCGACGCATGACTGCCGCGGTCGGCCTGCCGACCCTGCGACTGGTGCGCACGCGAGTAGGCGATCACGAGCTCGGCGACCTGCCGCCCGGGCACACGCGAGTCGTGGCCCCCGACTGAGGATTCGACAGTGAACTTCAAGGATCATTTCTCGGCCCACGCCGCGATCTATCGGGAAGCGCGACCGCAGTATCCGGCGGCACTGTTCGAGTTTCTTGTCGCGCAGGTCGCCACGCCGCAGCTCGCCTGGGATGCCGGCTGCGGCAATGGCCAGGCCAGTGTCGATCTGAGCCGCTACTTCAACAGGGTCATCGGCACCGATCCCAGTGCCGAACAGATCGCCAACGCCACGCCGCGGCCCAATATCGAGTATCGCATCGAGCCCGCCGAACAGTCCTCGATCGCAGACGACAGCGTCGACCTGGTCTGTGTCGCACAGGCCCTGCACTGGTTCGATCTGCCGCGGTTTCACGAAGAAGCCCGGCGCGTGCTCAAGCCCGGTGGCGTGGTCGCGTTCTGGAGCTATGCCGATTGCCAGGTCGATACCGAAGTCGATGCCCAGAAAGATCGCGTCTACATCGACTTGACCGGGCCCTACTGGCCACCCGAGCGCGCCCTGGTCGAAAGCGGTTACGCCAGTCTGCCGTTTCCATTCGAGCGCATCGAAGCTCCGAACTTCTACTTGCGCATGCAGTGGAACGTGGATCGCTATCTGGCCTACCTGCGCTCATGGTCGGCGAGCCAGCGCTACATGCGCGCGCTTGAGCAGGACCCCGTTTCGCTGGTCGAGGCCGACTTGCGCCGTGCCTGGGGTAGCCCGGATCGCGTCCGCGAAGTGCATTGGGACTTCCATCTGCATTGCGGGCGAGCCTGAGCGGCGGATCAGACACCGCGACGGGTCGCCGAGCCTCCGACACCGTGTCGCCGTTTCCACGCGGGGAATCCGGCGATCGATGCAGCGCATGTCCGGCGCGCGCTCTGCTGACGTCCGATGTCGCTATCGGTTGGTGAGCTGCAATTCGATGCGCCGGTTCTGCGCAAACGCCTCGGGGGTATTCGCATTGTCGATGGGCTGGAACTGGCCAAACCCGTTCGCGGACAAGCGGTGCGCCGGGATGCCTTGCACGACCAGATACTTGACGATGGCCACCGCGCGCGCGGTCGAGAGTTCCCAGTTCGACGGGAACCGATCGGTATGGATCGGGCGCTTGTCGGTGTGCCCGTCGATGCGCAGCACCCAGTCGATGCTGGAGGGAATTTCCGCCGAGACTTCGCGTACCGTCGTGGCCAGCGATTCCAGGCGCGCCTGTGCGCTGCCATCAAGTTCGGCCGAACCGGACTCGAACAGGATGTCGGTGGGCAGGATGAAACGATCGCCCACGACCTGCACATCCGTGCGATTGCCGAGTGCTTCGCGCAGCTTGCCGAAAAACTCGGAGCGATAGCGCTCGAGTTCGCCGACCCGATTGGCCAGGGCGATGTTGAGCTGCTTGCCGAGGTCGGCGATCTTCGCGTCCTTTGCATCGAGATCCCGGTTGGCGATACCCAGCGCAGCTTCGAGTTTGCCCAGCTGCTCGCGGATCGCGGCCATCTGCCGATTCAGCAATTCGACCTGGGCCGTGGCCGCGTTGCCGAGTTCGGTCTGCTTGACCAGATCCTGATGGGTGCTGTCGAGCTGGGTGCTGAGTCGTGCCACCTCGGCTTCGAGTTGCGTCTTGAGCGCATCGAGCGCGGCAATATCGGCGCTGAGGCTGGCCACCTGCACATTCGCGGCGTCGAGCTCGCCGCCGAGCAGGTTGCGCTCGGCCTGGGTCGCGCCGAGCGAGGCGCTGAGCTCGGCCACGCGTGCATCCAGTGCGTTCTTTTGTTCTTCGCTGAGGGACAGCGTGCGTGCCAGTTCTGCAACCTGCGCGTTGAGCGAATCCAGCGCCTTGTTCTTGCCGGCCAGGGTGTCGGACAGCACGAACTGGCCGATCGCGAAAATCAGCAGCACGAACATCATGACCATGATCAGCGAGGTCAGCGCATCGACAAAGCCCGGCCAGATGTCGAAGGCGCGCCGGCGCCGGCGAATCAGTGCACTCATGCGCGCGGCTCACCACGACCGACGGCAGCGGCAATCGTGCGCGACAGCAGCCTGAATTCGCTGCGCAATTCATCGGACAGGCGCGAGTCGGATGCCGGATGACTGGCGATCTGGCGCAGCACGGTCTTCAGTTCTTCCTGCACCTGCTGGGCCCCCTGACGCTCGCGCGCATCGCGGCCGAGCAGGTCGTTGAGTCGACCGAGCTGGCTCGCGATCTCGGCAAACTGTTCGTTCATGCCGCGCCGCTCGCGGTCGTTCTCGACGATCGCGCGCTGCATGCGCTCGAGGCCGTCGGCAGTCTGTTCGAGCAGTGCCTGCACATAAGCCGGCACCGACGCATCGCCTTCCAGCGCGCTGCCCGAGGAAAGATGAGTCATGCCCGAGAGCCATTCTTCGAGATCATTGTAGAAGCGGTTCTGCGCGTGGCCGGCCTGCAGGTCGAGGAAGCCGATCACCAGCGAACTGGCCAGGCCGAACAGCGACGTCGAGAAGCTGGTCGACATGCCACCCAGCGGTTCCTTGAGGTTTTCCTTCAGCGCGCCGAACATGGTCAGTGCGTCATTGCCTACGTTCAGTGTGCTGATCGTTTCCGACACCGAGCGAATCGTCACGAGCAGCCCCCAGAACGTTCCAAGCAGACCGAGGAAAATCGCCAGGCCGATCAGATAGCGCGAGAGATCGCGCGATTCCTCGAGTCGTGACTGCACGCTGTCGAGGATGGTGCGCATCGAAGGTGCCGACAAGGCCGCCTTGCCGCGTTCGCGATTTCCAAGCATGCGCGCCATCGGCGCGAGCAGGCGTGGCTTGCCGATCGTGCCGCGTTCGGGGTTTGAACGCCGGAACGATTCAATCCAGCGTGATTCCTGGGCGAGCATCAGGACCTGTCGGATATTCACGATGATGCCTGCTGCGAGGACGCTCAGGATCACGCCGTTGAAAAACGGATTGGCGAGGAAGATCTCGACCAGTCGCGACCCGACCAGCGCACCCAGCACGGCCACCAGGGCGAGAAAGGCGGTCATCCAGAACAGGGCGCGGTTGAATCGGGACATGAGAACCTCGGTTTGAATGGGGGAAGGCTGTAGCGAAACGGGTTGTTCGGCCTGTCAACATTTGGAGCCAAAACTAGATGATTCTCCTCCGACAAGGTGCGGGCACATCGGCAGACGTCCCGGAAAATCCATCCTGCGATCGGGTCACTCCAGTACTCCAGGCCCGACATGTACTGTTGATCTGGCACTTGACGTGCCGAAGACAGTGCTTCTCCCGCCAGCGGGAGAATCTGCCAACAGGCTGATGAGGGTGGGCTTGCGTAGCACGGTGCAACAATTCGCCAATCAGAAGCACCACCCTCATCCCCCTTCGGGACCTTCTCCCGCCAGCGGGAGAAGGAAATGCTGCGTCAAACTCAATCCGTTCAAGAACGTGATCCCTGGTTCCGGAAACATTCGAGCTTCGGCGTGGACACGACTGACCGCACATGTCGCCCATTCTGATTGGATGCACGAAAACCCGCACACGTTGCGTAACCCTTGCACACTCCGACCCTTTTGCCCGCGCTTGGTTCATCGTCGTGGCTTGGCGCGGTGCGTGGCGACCGCAGTCCAGGGATCATCTGGCCAGGGATGTTTCGGATAGCGGCCTTTCAGTTCCTTCTTCACTTCAGGGTAGGTGCGCTCCCAGAAGCCGTGCAGATCCTGGGTCACCTGGATCGGTCGACCGGCTGGCGAGAGCAGGTGCAGGGTCAGCGCGACACGGCCCTTTGCGATGCGTGGCGTGTCTGACAGACCGAACAGTTCCTGCAGCTTGACCGCGAGGACAGGTCCCGCATCGGCAGCGTAGGCAATGCGGCGATCCATGCCGCTCGGCACGCTGATCGTCATGGGCGCGTGTTCATCGAGCAGGCGCCGGGTGGCGTAGTCGAGCTGTGCAGCGAGCGCATTGGACAGCTCTTCGGCACGCAGCGCGTCCAGTCGGCGCTTGTCCGCCAGCGCAGGCGCCAGCCAGTGTTCAAGCGTGGCCAGCAGCTGCGCATCGGAAAAATCAGGCAGGCCCGAGTCCGGCATCGCCTCGCGCAGGAATTCCACGCGCAGGCGCAATTCACGTGCCGGTTCGCTCCAGGGCAGCGCGTCGAGGCCGAGCTCGCGCACCGCGGCGAGCAGGGCCGGCAGCGCATCCCCGGGCCGCGCCGGCACGGCGCGCCGGCTCAACACGATGCCGGCAAAGCAGCGCTCCTCGAATGCTTCGATGGCGCGGCTGTCACGATTCCAGCGCAGACTGCGCTGATCGCGAAACGAGTGCGGAAACTCGCGTTCGAGCAGGGCCTCGTCGAACGGTGCAGCGGCGAGGATCAGGCTGTCGCGCTCCTCGTAGCGCAGGTCGATCACGACCAGCCACGGCTCGCCGTACAGGCTGCTCTCGTCGAGCAGGCGCGCACCGCGACCGTTGGCCAGTCGGTAGCGACGCGGATTGGCCGGATCCTGATGCGCGATGCGATCCGGAAATGCGTGCAGGAGCAGGTCACCGGCAGCGCTCAGGCCGCTGGCGGCCGGGTTGCCCGATCCAGCGCGTGCGCGCCGACGCCAGGCATCGGCCGACTGCGCGATCGCAGCGAGACTTGCGCGATCCGCACCGAGTTCGCGACTGGCCTGCGCATCGCGCTGGCGCCATGCCTGCAGCGCGCGCAGGCGAATCCGGAAATCGTCATCGCGAGAAGCCGTACCGCGCAAGGGATTGCGTGCCTCGATCAGGGCGACCAGATCGCAGGCGAGATCGCGCTCGCGCTCGTCGGCGCGCAGCACGGCGGCCGCCAGACGCGGATGCGCACCGAAGGCGAGCAACGCGCGGCCGAAGGCATTGATGCTCGAGTCGGCATCGAGTGCACCCAGTGCCACGAGCAGTTCGCTGGCCTGCGCCACGGCGCCCGTCGGCGGTACATCGAGCCAGTCGAGGGTGCTGCTGCCCCAGGCCTTCAGCTCAAGCACCAGTTGCGAGAGTTCCACCTGGGCAATCTCGGGCGTCCGCGATGGATCCAGGCGACGACTCTGCGGCCACAACCGGTACGCGACACCGGGGCCGAGGCGACCGGCGCGACCGGCACGCTGATCGGCGGAAGCCTGCGAAATGGTGACCGTCTGCAGGCGTGAGAAACCCGAGTTCGGATCAAAGCGCGGTTCGCGCGCAAGGCCCGTATCGATGACAACGCGGATGCCCGGCAGGGTCAGGCTCGATTCGGCCACATTGGTCGCCAGCACGATGCGGCGCGTCCCCGCGGGTGCCGAAGCCAGCGCGGCGTGCTGGTCGGCCAGGCTCAGTTCGCCATGCAGGGGGAGTACCTCGGCCGCGCAATCGGCGAGCACGGCGCGTGCCTGTTCGATTTCGCGTCGGCCGGGCAGGAACACCAGCAGGTCGCCTTCCTGGTCGGCCAGCGCCTGCATGGCGACGCGGCGCAGATGCGAGGTCCAGCCGCGTTCGGGCCAGGCTTCACCACTGCGCGCAGGCGGGTGTTCGATGCGTACCGGATAACTGCGTCCGGCGCTGCTCAGGCGTGGCGCATCGAACCAGCGCGCTATGCGTTCGCCATCGAGTGTGGCCGACATGATGACCAGACGCAGTTCCGGGCGCAGGTTGGCCTGCACATCGAGCGCAAGCGCCGCACCGAGATCACCGTGCAGATGGCGCTCGTGGAATTCATCGAACAGGATCGCGCCGACACCGGGCAGCTCGGGATCATCCTGCAGCATCCGGGTGAGGATGCCTTCGGTGATCACTTCGATGCGTGTGGCTGCCGATACCTTCGACTCGTGCCGGATGCGATAGCCGATCGTTTCACCGACGCGCTCGCTCCGTGCTGCGGCCATGAATTCGGCCGCAGCACGGGCCGCGATCCTGCGCGGTTCAAGCATCAGGATGCGCTGTTCATCCAGCCAGGCAGCGTCGAGCAGGGCGGGCGGTACCTGGGTGGTCTTGCCGGCGCCGGGCGGCGCCTCGAGCACGAGTCGCGGATGCGCGACCAGCGATTCAAGAAGCTCAGGCAGGATTTCTTCAATCGGGAAGTGGATGGGCGGCACGACAGTTCAGTACGGCGGAAGCACTCTCATCATCGCCGATCCGGGTCGGAAAAATGAAAACGGCGCGAACCAGTCGCGCCGTCTTCTCTACGCACATTGAAGGACAGGCTTACTCGCAGGGCAGCCCGTTGAGGGTGGCCAGGCGAATCCAGCTGCGCGAACCGCTGCCTTGCGGGACAAACGCGGGCAAGCCCGGATTGGACGCATAGGACAGATTCATGTGATTGCAATCCGGGAAACTGACGGTTGCCGTGCCCCAGATGGTCGGCGGATCGGCTGCGCCGGCATCGCCGCCCAGACCGCCGCCGGTCACATAGGCCATCGGTGTGGTCGCCACCTTGGCGCCGCGTACGATGTCGACCTGACCGGTCAGCCAGAATGGCAGGCCACTGGGATCATAGGCCGACCAGGTGAAGTTGAGCACGAAGGTGTTGGGTTCGCCCGGACGCTGGAAGACCTGCATCACGATACCCTCGCCACTGGCGGTCGGGTCGTAGTACGCGGTAGCCAGATAGCCCGAAATCGGCAGGTTCTGGAACGCGGCTGGATAGGTCAGGTTGCTCGGATTGTAGGCGGGGATATTGTCTATATAGAAGAGATTGTCGCTTGGAAAAAGGTTGTCGAACTGAACGCTGAACGGCAGGTTGTAGTCGAAGTAGTTTGCGCCAGCACCTGCATAGTTTTCGAGGACATACGTCGTGCTGTCGATAATCGGAGAGTCCGGCAGGACGTCGCTGACCACCGTATTGGGATCAAGCGCAAGTCGCGGGATTTCGTCGAAGCCGTTGGTACTCTGCTCGATAGCTATGACTGGAAACAACGGATAGATAACCCGGTCCCCCTCATACTGCCCCTGGCGCTGGATGCGCATCAGGGTGGCCGAGTTGAAGAAGATTGCGCTGCTGCAGGCGACGCGCCAGATGGTGATGGTTACACCCTCCAGCTCATAGGTTCCGTCGTTGGAGTTGTAGGCGGCGAGGTTGGCCGTGGTGCTGAAGAGCGGACCGCTCGGCACATCGGGCAGGGGATCAGCGAGGCAGGATGGGGGGTAGGCTCGAAGCGGATTCGGCGTCGGCAGCGAGGGTGTCGCGGAGTTGATCGCCTCAACCGCTTTCGGAGCGGCACCTTCCGCGCGCCTGGTCAACATCAACATGCGCTCCTGTTGCGCTGCACTGACGCGGGAGGCGCGGTCGGGGTCTTGAGCAACAGGAATGCGCGGATCGGCAAAAGCGGACATGGAGGCTGTTGCCACCATGACGGCCATAAGGAATCTGACAGGGGACTTCATTGCAGCACTCCAGCATGGATGGGGATGTTCAGGGCGAGTCTCGCAGTGACCCGGTGAATTGGCAATGAACCTCATTTTTACAAATCGCGATCTGGGCGGATCGGGAGCCAGTCCGCATAATGGCGTTTCACTCCATGCAGGCTTCCCATGCAGCTGATCGATATTGGCGCCAACCTGACCCACGAGTCGTTTCGACCGGATTTCGATCAGGTCCTCGAACGTGCCGAGGCGCAAGGCGTGACCCGGATGGTCGTCACCGGGGCCAGTGCAGCCGGCAGCCGCACGGCCCTGAGCCTGGCCCAGTCCCACCCGGGCCGGCTGTTCGCGACTGCGGGCGTGCACCCTCACCATGCAGTGGACTATGACGATGCCACCGACGCGCTGCTGCGTGAACTGAGTCTGTCCGACTGTGTCAGAGCGGTCGGCGAAACGGGCCTCGACTACCACCGCAACTACTCGCCACCGGCGGCCCAGGCCGAAGCCTTCCAGCGCCAGCTCGAGATCGCCGCAGGCTGCGGCAAGCCGCTGTTCCTGCATCAGCGCGACGCGCATGCCGACTTCATGGCCATGATGAAGGCTTTCGATGGCCGCCTCGGCAAGGTTGTCGTGCACTGCTTCACCGGCACCCGCGAGGAAATGGTCGATTACCTCGATGCCGGCTGGCACATCGGCATCACCGGCTGGCTCTGCGACGAACGCCGCGGTACCCACCTGCGCGAACTCGTGCGCGACATCCCGGCCGACCGCCTCATGATCGAAACCGACTCGCCCTACCTGCTGCCACGCACGGTCACGCCGAAACCCTCGCACCGCCGCAACGAACCCATGTATCTCAGGCACATCGTCGAGGAACTCGCTCGGGATCGTGGTGAAGAGGTTGAACTCACTGCCGCCAATGCGACGGCAACGAGCCGGGCGTTTTTCGGGATCTGAGTTTGTCGTGAGTGGGGGAGCGGCTAGCGGTAGACGGTAGGCGGGGAGCCATAAGCGGTCAGCGGGAGAAGGAAACAGGCGGATGGCGGAATCAACGTTGTGGCATTTGGCGTGTTGCCGACACGGCTCCGGGCTTTAGCCGCCAGAACAGCTCTTCCCGCTAACCGCTCCCCCGCTAACCAAAATTCAGCTTCGCAAGCCGATCCCGCGCTTCAGCAACCACAATCCCAGCGTGCCCAGCACGAGGACAAACCCGATCATCAGTGCGAAGGCGACGCCGACCGGGATATCGCTGGTGCCGAGCAGGCCGTAGCGGAAGGCGTTGACCATGTAGAACACCGGATTGGCGTGGGTCATGGTCTGGGCCCAGTCCGGCAGCATCTTGACCGAATAGAACACGCCGCCCAGATAGGTCAGCGGGGTCAGGATGAAGGTTGGCACGATGGCGACGTCATCGAACTTCTTCGCATAGATGGCGTTGACGAAACCGGCCAGCGAGAAGATCGTCGCTCCGAGCAATACGGTGGCGATCGTGATCAGCGGATGCGGAATGCGCACCCTGGTGAACAGCATCGCGATGCAGAGCACGATGATGCCGACCAGCAGGCCGCGCAGCACGGCGCCGACGACGTAGCCGCCGAGGATGACCCAGTTCGGCATCGGGCTGACCAGCATTTCCTCGATGTGGCGGCCGAACTTGGCGCCGAAGAAACTCGATGAAATATTCCCGTAGCTGTTCTGGATGATCGACATCATGACCAGGCCGGGCACGATGAAATCCATGTAGTCGTAGCCGCCCATGTCGCCGATGCGACTGCCGATCAGGCTGCCGAAAATCAGGAAGTAGAGCGTCATCGTGATCGCCGGCGGGACCAGGGTCTGGCCCCAGATGCGCAGGATGCGCATGACTTCGCGACGCGCGATCGTTAACAGTGCGGTCAGGTTCGGGTGTGCCGATGGCTTGCTCATGCCGCCGTCTCCTTGCCACCGGTGAGGCGGACGAACAACTCCTCGAGGCGATTGGTCCTGGTGCGCATCGAGCGCACGCGGATTCCGGCCGAATCGAGACTCGAAAAGACGCCGTTGAGATCGCGTGCGCGCGGCATTTCCAGATCCAGCGTGTGGCTGTCTTCGGCGCGGATGGTGACGCCGTCGATGCGCGGCAACTCGGCCGGCAGCTCGCCGTCGATATCGAGCAGGAATCCCTCGACATCGAGCTTGGCCAACAGGGTCTTCATCGGCCCGTTCTCGATGATGTTGCCACCATCGATGATGGCAAGGTTGCGGCAGAGGCTTTCCGCCTCTTCAAGGTAATGCGTGGTCAGAATGACCGTGGTGCCTGCCGCATTGACCTCCTTCAGGGTGCGCCACATGCCGCGCCGGATTTCGATGTCGACACCGGCCGTGGGTTCGTCGAGGATCAGCAGGCGTGGCCGCGTCATCATGGCGCGGGCGATCATCAGGCGCCGTTTCATGCCACCCGAAAGCGTGCGCGACATCGTGTGCGCCTTGTCCCAGAGCTGGGCGCGGCGCAGTTCCTCCTCGGCGCGGACTTTTGCGTCGGCGCGAGGAATGCCATAGAAGCCGGCGTAGTTGCAGAGGATGTCGAAAGGCTTTTCGAAGAAGTTGAAATTGACTTCCTGCGGGACCAGGCCGAGCAAACGCATGGCCGCCTCGCGGTCTTCTTCGATATCGACGCCGAACACCTTGACCGAGCCCGAGCTGGCATTGACCAGCGAGCTGACGACACCGATCAGGGTCGACTTGCCGGCACCGTTGGGACCGAGCAGGGCGAAAAAATCACCGGGCTGGACGCAAAGCGAAACGCCCTTGAGGGCTTCGACGCCGCCGGCGTAGATCTTGCGCAGCTCGTGGATTTCGAGCGCGGGGACTGTGCTCATGGACAATTTCAGGAATGATGGGGCGAAGAGGCCAACTCGGCCCTGATAGTATAGCGGGCTACTCCCCGTCCCCGTATTTGCCGTGGCCATCGTCCATTTTCCGCTTCGCCTCGTCTCCGCCTACATGCTCGCACCGGCCGTGCGCCACATGGCCTTCGAACGCGCCGATGGCCTGCCATTCGCCTTCATCCCGGGTCAGTTCATCCAGATCCATTTCAACTACGAAGACGGCAAGCCGACCAAGCGCAGCTATTCGGTGGGCACGGTTGCTCAGGGCGACGCCACGCCGATCAGCCTGATCGAGATTGCCGTGTCCTATGTCGACGGCGGCGCGGCAACGGCCCTGCTCGGCAATCTGGAAGTCGGCGGAACAGTTGATGCGAGTGGCCCCTTTGGACGCTTCTGCCTGATGGATGCCGATACCAATTCGCGCTACCTGCTGGTCGCCACTGGCACAGGCGTCACGCCCTATCGGGCCATGCTGCCGCTGATCGCCCGCCTTGTGCAGAGTCGTGGCTGTACCTTCGAACTGATCTACGGCGCGCGCAACGAAGCCGACCTGCTGTATGGCGAGGAGTTCGCGGCGTTCGCCGAAGCCACGCCGGGATTTCGTTTCCACCCGTGTTTCAGCCGCGAACCTCGTGCCGTACCGAGGCCGGGCGACGTCCACGGTCGCGTACAGGTGGCGCTCCAAACCCTGCAGCCCGACATCGAGAACGATATCGTTTACCTCTGCGGCAATCCCGACATGGTCGACCAGAGCTTCGCGATGCTGAAGGAGGCTGGCCTGCCGGTGCCGCATATCCGCCGCGAGAAATACATCTCCTCGCGTTGAACGGGCTTTCGGTGCTTGCCCAACGGCCTGGATTCCGTAGCATCACGGCTGAAGCCCGGTCCTGCAGAGTCCTTGTGCTCCAGGCGACAAATGTCAAGTGTCCTTGACACATCGCCTGGTGGCCGTTACTCTTGATGTCAAGCTTACTTGACACAGGTCGACACATGAACGCCCCACAACCTTCGCCGCGACGCCTGCACGGTTGCCTGATCGCGGCCCTGGCCTATCTCGCCACTACCGCGCTCTGTCTCTGGCTGCTCAGGCAGCCACTGGCCGAGGCGCCGACCCTATTGCGTGCCGGCGTGAGTCTGTTGCCCGTGATAGCCATTGGCTTCTCGATACGCGAGGTGCTGCGCCTGGTTCGGGCCAGCGACGAACTGCAGCGCCGAATCGATCTGGAGGCGCTGGCGGTTGCCGCGATCACGGTCGGGCTCGGATGTCTGAGTCTGTCTTTGCTGGTGGGAGCAAATGTATTGGCGATCGAAGGCAAGACCGTCCTGACCTGGATCCTGCCGGCCCTGTCGGTCACCTATCTGATCGCCCGGTTCTTCGCTCAGGCGCGTTATCGATGAACAACCGCGTCCGCGAACTCCGCGGCGCCAGCGGCTGGTCGCAAGCCGAACTGGCCGAGCGCCTGGCCGTGTCACGACAGACCATCAACGCAATAGAAACCGGCAAATACGATCCCAGCCTGCCGCTCGCCTTCGCCATCGCGCGCCTGTTTGGCGAAGCGATCGAAGCGATTTTCACCCCCGACCCCTGAGACGCCGCATCGATGAAGAAGAACCACCGGATTGCCGTTGCCGTCGCGCTTGTCGTCGCGGTAGTGGCCTATTCAAGGCTGCACAAGTCGACCGGGGCCGATACGACTGCCCCGTCATCGCGTGGCCAGTACCTGATTTCCGCGCATGCCGAATCCTTTCGCTTTGGCAGCCTCGAATTCAAGGCTTGCGCGTTGACCCAGGAACACTCGGCCGCGACCACCGAAGCGTATTGCGCGCCGTTCGAGGTCATGGAGAATCGAGCCGATCCGGCCAGCCGCAGGATCCAGCTTCGTCTCGCCCTTGTCGCGGCCAACGGCGCGGCCGATGACGACTTCATCGTGTTCCTTGCCGGTGGCCCGGGTCAGTCCGCCGTCGACAGCTGGCCGCGCATCGCACCGGCACTGGCGTTTGCGCGCAGGCACCGGCACGTACTCCTGCTCGACCAGCGTGGCACCGGCGAATCGAATCCACTGAACTGCGCGGCGCTTGCTGACGGAGACGCCATGCCGGAGTTCGATCCGCAGCGCATGGCAGAACAGACCCGCGCCTGTGCGGAAGAAGTCGGCATGCATGCCGACCCGCGCTACTACTCGACGTCCGATGCCGTGGCCGATCTCGAAGAGCTGCGCCAGGCGCTGGGCGCGCCGCGCTTCGATCTGGTCGGCGTCTCCTACGGAACCCGCCTCGCCCAGCATTACACCAGGCGCCACACCGAGGGCGTGCGCAGCATGGTCCTGGACAGTGTCGTGCCGAATGAGCTCGCGCTCGGCGGCGAGTTCGCAATCAACCTCGATAACGCACTCAAGGCCCAGTTCGCCAATTGTGCGGCTCATCCAGCTTGTGCAGCGGCCTTTCCGGACCCTTACACCGACCTGATGCGCCTGCGCGACCAGTTGCGCGAAGCGCCGCGCGACGTGCACTACGCCGATCCGATCAGCTTCGAAGCCAAAACCGCGCGACTCGATGCCTTCGGCCTGGCCGGGCTGATCCGTCTGTTTGCCTACTCACCGGAAACGGCCGCGCTGATTCCGCATACGGTTTCCGAAGCGCTTGCCGGCAATGACGCCGCACTGATGGGACAGATGGGCGTCATCGCGCAAGGCGTGGAAGAGCTCGCCGGCAGTGGCATGCAGCTTTCGGTGGTCTGCGCCGAGGACGCTGATCGCCTCGTTGCCGATGCCAGCGTTGCGGACACCTTGCTGGGCAACCAGATGGTCGAGATGATGCAGTCGCAATGCGCGATCTGGCCGCATGGCGAACGACCGCCGGATTTCAATGAGCCGGCGCGTGGCGACACGCCCGTGCTGGTGCTGGAAGGCGAGCTCGATCCGGTCACACCGCCACGCTACGGCGAGCAGGTTGTCGCCGGACTCGAAGCGGCACGACTCATCGTCGTCAAAGGCCAGGGTCACAACGTGATCGGGCGTGGCTGCCTGCCGAAACTGGTCAGCGAATTCATGGACACGCTGGATCCGGCAGCGCTCGATGTCGCCTGTGCCGACGAACTCGGCCAGATTCCCCATTTCATCGATTTCAACGGAGCCGCGCCATGATCGAACTGAAGGATCTGCACAAGGCGTTCGCTGCCGTGAAGGCGGTTGATGGCGTGTCGTTCATTGCACGCGATGGCGAAATCACCGGATTGCTCGGGCCGAACGGCGCAGGCAAGACCACAACCCTGCGCATGCTCTACACCCTGATGAAGCCGGACCGCGGCCAGGTGCTGGTCGACGGCATCGACGCCGCCACCGATCCGATCGCGGTACGTCGCCGGCTGGGCGTATTGCCGGATGCGCGCGGCCTGTACAAGCGTCTCAGTTCGCGCGAGAACATCGAATACTTTGGTCGCCTGCAAGGCATGGACGAAGCATTGATCAGAACGCGCTGCGATGCGCTGATCAAGGCGCTCGACATGGACGAGATCGCCGAACGCCGCACCGAAGGATTCTCCCAGGGCCAGCGCGTCAAGACGGCGATCGCACGCGCGCTGATCCACGATCCGAAGAACTGCATCCTCGACGAGCCGACCAATGGTCTCGACGTCATGGCAACCCGCGCGATGCGCGACTTCCTGCGTCGCCTGAGAGACGAAGGACGCTGCGTGCTGTTCTCCAGCCACATCATGCAGGAGGTCGCTGCGCTGTGTGATCGCATCGTCGTCATTGCGCAGGGTCGCGTCGTCGCCGACGCCTCGCCCGAGGCCCTGCGCGAACAGGCGGGTACGCCAAACCTCGAAGATGCGTTCGTCAAGGTGATCGGATCCGCAGAAGGACTCGCCGCATGAAGTCCATACTGACCGTGTTCTGGAAGGAAGTGCGCGAGAACATCCGCGATCGTCGCACCGTGCTGAACACCCTGGTCACCGGCCCGCTGATGGCGCCGCTGATCTTCGTCCTGCTGATCAACGGCATCGTTTCGCGCGAACTCGACAAGGCCGAGAAACCCTTGCCGGTGCCCGTGATCGGTGCCGAGCATGCGGCCAACCTGATCGATGCGCTCAAGCAGAGCGGCATCATCATCAAGGAGGCCATCGCCGAGCCCGAACGCGCCGTGCGCGAACAGGAAGTCGATCTCGTGCTGCGCATTCCGGAACGCTTCGGAGAGGCCTGGAGCAAGGGCGAACCGGCGGAAGTCGAACTGATCTACGACGAATCCCAGCGCGATGCGCAGGGTTCGGTGGGCCGGCTGCGCGCGATCCTGGAGGGCTACGGCCAACGCACCTCGACCATGCGCGTACTCGCACGTGGCCTGTCCCCCTCGATCATGCGACCGCTGGTCGTGGCCAATCGGGATCAGTCCACCGCGCAGGCGCGTGGCGGCATGATGTTCTCGATGCTTCCTTACTTCTTCATTCTCGGTGCCTTCATTGGCGGCATGGCCCTGGCCATCGACACCACCGCCGGCGAGCGCGAGCGCCAGTCGCTCGAACCGCTTTTCGCCAATCCGGTCGCGCGTTCGAAGATCCTGCTTGGCAAGCTCGGTGCGACCGGCATGTTCGCGCTGACCACCCTGTTGCTCAGCATCATTGCGTTCTCCTTCGCCGGTCAGTTCATGCCGACCGAGAAGCTCGGAATGACGCTTTCGATCGGCCCCCGCTTCGCCCTGCTGACCCTGCTCGTGATGTTCCCGCTGGTGTTCCTCATTTCCTCGCTGCAGACGCTCGCTGCCGCGTTCGCCAGGACCTTCCGCGAAGCGCAGACCTATCTTTCGCTGCTGATGTTCGTGCCTGCCGTGCCGACCCTGCTGATGTCGGTATTTCCGTTCAAGACCGAAACCTGGATGTACGCGGTGCCGCTGGTCGGCCAGCAGGTCACGATCACGCGCCTGATGCGCGGCGAATTCGTGGCCAGCTCCGAGATCGCGCTCTGTGTGGCCTGCACCTCGCTCGCCGCCGTGCTGGTCTACTTCATCACTGCGCGCATCTATGACGGCGAGCGCCTGGCCATCTCGACCTGACTACGCGTGACACGAGGAGCCTCTATCCGGGTAGGAGCCCCCTTCAGGGGCAATGCTTTTCAACAACCTGCGAACAAGATCCGGTGTTTGAGCCATTTCTGCCCGAAAGGGCAAGAAGACGAAAGGCATCGCCCCTGAAGGGAGCTCCTACAGACGAACGGGAACTCTCTCGCGCGCGCCACACGAGCCGCACGTTGGGCATCAACCCGTGGACACGCGTTAAGCTGTCGCACTTGAGCGGGCCTTCCGGGCCCGTTTTTCTCGCCTGCCCAGGGAGCTGCAATGACCGCCAGTACGCCGTTGATCGTCACTTTCGCCGTCTACCTGTTCGCGACGATCGCGATCGGTTTCTATGCCTGGTACTCCACGCGCACCTTCGACGACTACATCCTCGGTGGTCGCTCGCTGGGCAGTTATGTCACGGCGATGTCGGCAGGCGCCTCGGACATGAGCGGCTGGTTGCTGATGGGCCTGCCGGGCGCGCTGTATGTTGGTGGCGCATCGGAAGCCTGGATTGTCATCGGACTGATTCTCGGTGCCTGGGCCAACTGGCGCTATGTCGCCGGACCGTTGCGCGTCTACACCGAGCGCACCAACAACTCGCTCACCCTGCCCGACTACTTCACTCATCGTTTCGCCGACGACAAGCGCATCCTCCGCGTCTTTTCCGCCGTCATCATCCTGCTGTTCTTCGCGGTCTATTGCGCCTCGGGTATCGTCGCCGGTGCGCGCCTGTTCGAAAGCACGTTCGGCGTGCCCTACGCACAGGCGATCTGGTACGGCGCCGCCGCCACCATCCTGTATACCCTGATCGGCGGCTTCCTTGCGGTCAGCTGGACCGACACCGTGCAGGCCACCCTGATGCTGTTCGCGCTGATTCTCACGCCCATCATGGTGATCGTGGGCAACGGCGGCTTCGATTCGAGCCTGGCCGTGATCGAACAGGTCGACCCGAAACGCCTGGAGTGGGTCGGTACCGGCGGCGTCATCGCGATCATTTCGTCGATGGCCTGGGGACTCGGCTATGTCGGCCAGCCGCATATCCTGGCCCGCTTCATGGCCGCCGACAGCGTCAAGTCGATTCCCGCTGCGCGCCGTATCGGCATGGCCTGGATGATCATCTGCCTGACCGGATCCATCGCCGTCGGCTTTTTCGGTATCGCCTGGTTTGGCGCCAACCCGACCTTTGCAGGCGAAGTCAACGACAACTCCGAGCGCGTCTTCATCCTGCTTGCCCAGCAACTGTTCAACCCGTGGATAGCCGGCATCCTGCTGTCAGCCATTCTGGCCGCCGTCATGAGTACCTTGTCCTGCCAGTTGCTGGTCTGTTCGAGCGCCCTCACCGAGGATTTCTATCGCGGCTTCCTGCGCAAGAGTGCGGGCAGCAAGGAGCTGGTCTGGGTCGGTCGCACCACGGTTCTGATCGTGGCCCTGATCGCGATCGCCATCGCCTCGGATCCGGACAGCCGCGTGCTCGGCCTGGTCAGCTATGCCTGGGCCGGTTTCGGTGCCGCATTCGGTCCGGTCATCCTGCTTTCGCTGTACTGGAAGCGGGTCAATCGCAATGGCGCCCTGGCCGGCATGGTTGTCGGCACGTTGACGGTCGTGCTGTGGAAGCAATCCGGCAGTGCCCTGTATGAAATGATCCCCGGCTTCATCGCAGCGACGATTGCCATCGTCGCGGTCAGCCTGCTTACACGCGGACCTTCGGCGCAGGTGCAGGCCACGCACGAAGAAGTCATGAAGGAACTGCGCACGACCGGCTATTGACCTTGGTTCCCTCTCCCGCCGGGAGAGGGTGCCCCGAAGTGCGAAGGATGCGAGACCGATTCCGTCTCCCAACGGGAAAAGGTGGCCGCAGGCCGGATGAGGGTTCCTGCGAAGCCCGGACTTCAATCAGACGGGCAGCTTCCATCTTCTTTGACACCTTCTCCCAAGGGGAGAAGGACCAAACATCGGGGCCCTGCATGTGATGCGCCGTAGCGCGCTAAACCGAAGTTCAAAACAAGTCGCCCTGCGCCGAATCCCGACGCGGCGCCACGAACTTCGAGCGATTGAGCGACAACTCGCGCGAACGCTTCAGGCCATGCTTGCGACAGGCCAGCGCGAAGCGCTGCCGGATCAGGTCGGCATAGGGACCTTCGCCGCGCATCCGAGAGCCGAACCGCGCATCGTTGTCGCGTCCGCCGCGCATCTGCCGGATCAGGCTCATCACGTGTTCGGCGCGATCGGGCACGTGCAGGTCCAGCCACTCGCGGAACAGATCCTTCAATTCCAGCGGCAGGCGCAACACGGTGTAGCCGGCGATGTTCGCACCGAGCGCGGCCGCTTGTTCGAGCACGTGTTCCATGTGCATGTCGGTGACCGCCGGGATGATCGGTGCGACCAGCACGCCACAGGGCACGCCGGCCGCGTGCAGATTGGCAACGATCTGCATGCGTCGGTGCGGCGCGGTTGCGCGCGGCTCCAACGTGCTTGCCAGACGGTTGTCGAGAATGCCGATCGAGACAAACACCTGGACCAGGTTTTCACGCGCCATCGGCGCCAGCAGATCGAGATCGCGCTCGACCAGCGCATTCTTGGTCACGATGGTCAATGGATGCCGGCAGTCGTGCAGCACCTCGACGATCTCGCGCGTGATCCCATACTCCCGCTCGATCGGCTGGTAGGCATCGGTGTTCGCGCCCAGGGTGATCGGCTCGCAGACGTAGCCCGCCTTGGCCAGCTCGGCACGCAGGCGTTCGGCGGCATTGGTCTTGGCGTAGAGCTGCGTCTCGAAATCCAGCCCCGGCGAAAGATTCAGGTACGCGTGCGTCGGCCGCGCATAGCAATAGTTGCAGCCATGTTCGCAGCCACGATACGGGTTGATCGATTGCGTGAACGGAATGTCGGGGGAATCGTTGTGGCTGATGATCGAGCGCGCCCGCTCAATCGAAACGCGCGTCGGCGGTCGTGTCGCAGCTTCTTCCTCGCGATACCAGCCGTCATCCTCCAGTGTTTTCGACAACGCCTCGAAGCGCCCCTCGCGATTGCTGCCCGCGCCGCGTCCCTTGATCCGGATCGGTCGGTTGAGGTCGTCGGGATCGTGCCTGGCCATGGGCTGATTATGAGCGCATCCGTCGCAGCAGCCGAGACGTCGGACGAGGCCGGACCGGCGTTGTCGCGATGATCGCTGCGATGGGTTAGGCTCCCGACAAAATACTGCGGAGAATGCCCATGCGGTCTTGCACCTTGAACGTTGCCTTTCGCGCTGTTGCCGGCTTCACTGCAACGCTGGCAATGCTGCCGTCCTTGGGTTTGGCGGACAACCCCGTCAGCCGCGAGGAAGTGGGCAATCGCGTCAGCGAGAATATCCCGCCGATACCAGCCACGCTTACCGATCAGCTCAACCGCTATCAGAACACGCGGGGCGCGCCTGTTGCCGGCTGGCTGGATTCGGAGTGTCTGCTGATCAGTACCCGCTTTGCCGAGACCAACCAGGCCCATCGCGTATGCGAACCACTGGGCATGCGCGAACAGCTCACGTTCTACAGCGAGCCGGTGGGCAGCCTGACGCCCGCACCCGCTGCCTCCGCGCGCCAGGGTTTCGTCTTTTCGCGCGATGCCGGTGGCGACGAGTTCTCGCAACTCTACTGGTTCGATCTTGGTACACGCGACACCACGCTGCTGACCGATGGCAAACGCTCGCAAAACAGCGGCCCATTGTTTTCTGCAGACGGCAACCTGCTTGCGTACACGAGCACCTCTCGCACCGGCAAGGACTACGACATCTGGATTCGCGACATGCAGGCAGGTACCGCAAAGACCGTTGTGACCGAGGGCGGCGCCTGGGGGGCGATGGATTTCTCCGCCGATGGAAAGCGCCTGCTCGTCATTCACTATGTTTCTATCAACGAATCCTATCCGGGCGAGGTCGATCTCGAGACGGGCAAGCTCAGGATGTTTCCGGTTGACGGCGACAAGGCGGCGTTCGGCGATTTCCGCTTCGCCGGCAAGGACAATGCGGTGTATTTCGTCTCGGACGAACCGTTCAAGGGCAAGCCCAGCGAGTTCAAGACGCTGCGCTACCACGATCCGGCCAGCGGCGACTACAAGCAGTTGAGCGGCGACATTCCCTGGGATGTCGATGCGCTGGAAATCTCCGACGACGGTGCCCATCTCGCCTTTGTCAGCAACGAAGACGGCATCGACACCCTGCATGTCCTGAGCTTGCCGGAGCAGCGCGAGATCGCCCTGCCGACGCTGCCGGTGGGATTGATAGGCGGCTTGTCGTTCTCGCCGGACGGCAAGCGGCTGGCGCTGACCCTGAACTCGGCCACTTCGCCGAGTGACGCCTATGTCATCGACCTGGCCGAAGCCGGCATGACACGCTGGACACGCAGCGAAGTCGGCGGCCTCGACACCGCGAAATTCGCATCGCCCACGCTGATCCGCTTTCCGACCTTCGACAAGGTCAACGGAAAGGCTCGCACGATCCCGGCCTTCTACTACAAGCCGGCCAATGCCAGCGCCACCCGCAAAGTGCCCGTCGTCATCAACATCCACGGCGGGCCGGAAAGCCAGTCCACACCGTATTTCAGCTCGACCACCCAATACATGGTCGGGGAGCTCGGCGTTGCCGTGATCTACCCCAACGTGCGCGGCTCTTCCGGTTACGGCAAATCCTTTCTGCGCCTGGATAATGCCGAAAAGCGCGAGGATTCGGTAAAGGACATTGGCGCCCTGCTTGACTGGGTTGCCCTGCAGCCCGAACTTGACGCCAATCGTGTGGCGGTATTCGGCGGCAGCTATGGCGGCTACATGGTGCTGGCCACGATGACCAACTATCCCGAGCGCATCAAGGCGGGTATCGATGTCGTCGGCATTTCGCACTTCGGAACCTTCCTCAAGAATACGGAAGATTACCGCCGTGACTTGCGACGTGCCGAGTACGGCGACGAACGCGATCCGGACATGCAGAAGGTGTTCGAGCGCATCTCGCCACTGAACAACGCGCAGAAGATTCGCGCACCTCTGTTTGTCGCCCAGGGCAAGAACGATCCGCGCGTGCCGTTCACCGAAGCCGAGCAGATCGTCAAGGCCGTGCGCGACAATGGTGAGCCGGTCTGGTATCTCCTTTACAACGATGAGGGCCACGGCTTCAGGAAGAAGACCAACAGCGACTACTTCACCGCGGCGTCAATGTTGTTCCTGCAGCGCTATCTGCTGAACGAGACCAGGCCGTCGCCGTAGCAGACGCACTGGCACGAATGCGCGAGGGCACATCGCGCCTATGCCATGCTCGAGATCATTGCTACCCCAGGGTTGCGAAGCTCGGAGGGAGCTTCGCACCGGATCACGAACCGGAGACCATGCTCATGCGGATTACGTTGATTGCAATCGCCGCGCTATTCGGATTCTCCTCACTCGCGGCCCATGCACAATCGGAAGACTCGGCGAAAACGATGTCCGAGCCAGCCAAGGCCGTGCTGGTCACCGGCGCGAGCAGCGGCATCGGCAAGAAGATCACCGAGCATCTCGCTGGAAAGGGCTATTTCGTCTATGCAGGCGCTCGCAAGCAGGCCGACATCGACATGCTCAATGCGATCGAGAACGTGCAAGCGCTCCAGCTCGATGTGACCAAACAGGCTGACATCGATGCCGCAGTCAAGACGATCGAGGACGCCGGCCGCGGGCTGCATGGGCTCGTCAACAATGCCGGAGTCGCGACCCTGGGATTTCTGACCGAAACCAGTCCGAAAGAATTCGACCTCGTCATGAAGGTGAATGCCTACGGCCCCTACCTTGTCACGCGCGCGTTCGCGCCGATGATCATCGAACAGAAGGGGCGCATCACGACGATCGGTTCGATCTCGGGCATTCTCGCTTCGGAGAGGCTGGGTGCCTACGCCATGAGCAAGCATGCAGTGGAAGCGTTTACCGACTCACTGGCGAAGCAGATGCAGCCACTCGGCGTGGAAGTCAGCGTGATCGAGCCGGGCAACTACGATTCGGAGATAGGCAAGAATGCGGCACAGCGAACGGGAGTCGACTCTCCGATAGCGGATCGCAGCAAGTACAAGCAACCCGATGAAGTGGCCGCCGCGGCCGAGCTGGCCCTGTTTGGCGACAATCCCAAGCGCCGCTACATGGTGGTGCCAAACCAGCGCGAAGCCGAGATCACGATCCGGAAGCAGATCGAGCAGTTGGTCCAGCTCAATGAAGGCCAACCCTACACGTATGACCGTGATGCGCTGGTGAAAATGCTCGACGAGGCACTGGCGACATCACGGCCGCGCAGTCCGTAGAAAAGCGAAAGCGCGTGGCTGCCTGTGCAGCCACGTCGGACTATGCTGCGTTGGTTGTTTCCTTGCGAGGGAGCCGCTCTGCAGGTTGCTTCGCAATCGGGCGTCCAACCGTCAATGCCTTGCACAAGTCTGCGTCCATGTCGGCGAATTCCTGGCCCGGTTCGGAACCCGGCGCGTTGAAACGCCGCCGAACGATGTTGTCTGGCAAGTGCCGGTGGTGTCGGCACGCAAGCTGTAAAGCCCTCGGTCCAGGCGGCCGCCAAGGCGAGAATCGACCTGGGCTCAATCCCTGGGGAGGGCATCCTTTCAGCCCTTCACGAGCTGTGAGCCAGCGCCATGCTATGTCGGCGGCCCGCATCTCGAACAGTTCGCAACCCGTCCTGCGGGCAGACCATGTGCCATGAAAGAGAGCACGAGATGGAGATCCATCTGGGCATTCCAGTTGGCATCGAGAAACGCGCCGTTTTGCCAATGAGTCGGAGGGCGCCGCGGGTCCAGCTTCAAGCCGGTGCCATCAGCTCGCCGATTTCGCCATATCAATGCCTGGCGCCCAGATTTCACGACAATTTCAGGATTCCTGAAGGTAAATCCCCCGTCAGCCAGCCATGCTCGTCGTTCCTTTCGTTGCGCAGCGAGCAAACATGAGACGCATGATTACGAGCCTGTGCCTGGCTTCGCTGTCAGGGGCTGCGATGGCCGCGAATATCAACATCGGGCCGAACGGCTGTACGCTGGCGGACGCGATAACGGCAGCCAATGTGAACGCACCGATCGGCAATTGCGCGGCCGGTTCGGGCAGCGACGTCATCATCGCCCCCGATGGCTGGGTGGTCACCCTCACTTCGGACCTGCCTCCCATTGCCTCCGACATGACCATCCGTTCAGCCAGTGCCGCAGGCATCTTCTACATATTGGGGAATGATCAACGCAGGGTGCTCAAGATCGTCGGCAACAACACCGATGTGACCCTGCTGCGCGTGGAGATTGGCGGCGGAAAGACCGGCTTGCTGGACGGTGCCGGCGCGGGCATTCGTATCGAAAACGCGAACGTCCAGCTGGTTGATTCGGTTGTGATTTCAAACGAGTACACCCAGGGGCAGGGCAGCGGAATCTATGTAACCGGCGGCGACCTCACTCTGGAGCGCACCAGGGTGCAGGCGAACAAGAGCGGCTCCGCTGTCTCCGCCCAGAATGCTTCTGTTCATGTGGTCGATTCCCTGTTCCTCCAGAACTCACAAGGCGCGATCGGCGTGTCGAGCAGCACTCTGCTGGTCGAGCGCAGCCTGATTGACGAAATGGAATTTGGCATTGGCGGTAGCCAGTCGGTCGCGGAGATCATCAATACGACTTTTTCCTCGAGCATTCCCAACCCGGATTTTCCACCGACTGCATTCAGCTTCACCAATTCTTCATCCGTAACGCTCAACCACGTGACCAGCAGCTACAAGTTCAGACTCACGGACTCCATTCTCAGTGCAAGCAATTCGCTTCTCTTGAGCTGCGAATTGTTCAGCACCAACGTGATCCTCAACACGAACAATCTGTATGCCACCAACTACACGGCCAATCCTGCCAATTGCCTGGGTGATTTACCCGAGAATGTCTTCCTGCGACCGCTCGCCGATAACGGCGGACTGACCATGACACGCGCAATTGGCAGGCCGGATTCGGGAGCGATCAATGCCGGCAATCCAACTTATTGCGAGCCGGTCGATCAGCGTGGCCAGCTACGCGGAACGCTTTGTGATATCGGTGCCTATGAAGCGACCGGGTTTGCCGATGTATCGGTCGATGCCCGTATCGAGCCCGGCCCGGACTATGTCAGTGGTCAGCGCATCGTCGTCTTTGCCGAGCTGGAGAACGCTGGCCCCGGCCCCGCTACCAACGTGCGTTTCGATATGGATGCCACCCATGCCTTTGTCGCAAGCGTGAACTCGGCCTACTGCAATACGATTCCCTGTGTCATCACCAGCATTCAGCCAGGGCAGACGCTGACCATTCCGATCGAGATGACCCTGGGAAGCTATCTCAACAGTCCGTTCACGCTCGATCTGAACGCACACACGACGGTGGATTCGACCTACGAAGACGCCGACGAAGACGATCCGAGTGGCACCAACTTCTTCAGTATCTTGCACCCGATCTACCAGGGCTCCGACCTCTCCCTGGTGATGGACCTGATGACCGATGCGCCGTTCTTTGTCGGCCAGACGATCGAATACGAGGCGCACATCGCAAACCTCGGACCGCAAACAGCCAGTGGAGTCGAGCTGCGATTCACCCCGGACAGCCTGAACAACATTGCATTTTCCGGCTGTACGTCGGTGTCGGGACTGACCTGCGACGTGGCCAATATCGGCAGCGGTGGATCACGCACCGTTGCCATCCAGGCGGTTGTCGCTGACGATCAGTTCAATGCCATCGCCTCAGTGAACGCAAATCAGGTCGACATCAACCTCGGCAACAATATCGACAACCTCAACAATGGCGGCGGCGTTGAAAAGGCCGATATTGCCGTGGCATTGGCACTACTGGATGCCGGGCCGTACTACAGCTATCGCTACCTGCAGTTTGAAATTGCCATACAGGCCGGCGACGATCCGGCTTCGAACATCCAGCTCAACTACACGTTTCCCGGCGCCGAGCTGATCGATATTCAGGGCTGTGCGAGCTATCCCTGTGTGATCCCGCAACTGGCGGCGAACAGCCAGATCATTTTGCTCGCACAGTTCTTCGCCCCAATTGCCGTTCCAGGCACCGTCGACGCTCTCAATTTCCAGGTGTATGCAATACCCGGGCAACAGGATCCGAATCTCGCCGACAACGAGGCAGCGCTGATCAGGCCACTGGTTCCCAATGCAGATGTCGCCGCGCAACTGGTCCTGGTCAGTCCACCGCCCTACTACGCCGGTCAGGAAATCGAATATGCCCTGCGCATTCCAAACGGCGGCCCCAATGCCGCGACATCGGTCGACATCAGTGCGAATCCACAAAACCTGACCTTGCTGAGCGCATTCGGGGATCTGTGCCTGAACCTCGATTGCACCATTTCCCGGCTCAATGAGTTCGACGAGGAAAACATCACACTGATCTACCAGATCAATCAGGCCGGTGCTTTCAACCTGACCGCGACCGTGGATGCCAACGAGCTGGACGTCAACCTCGGCAACAACACCGATAGCACGGGCAATGGCGGCAACGCGGTGTCGCCACCCAGCAACGACGTGCTATTCGCTGACGGCTTCGAGTAGCGCACTCCACTACTGGCACCCTCGATCCTGCTGGTTGACCCGAGCGAAAAGAAAAAGGGACGGAGCTGTCGGCTCCGTCCCGCGTTTACTTCTGACACCAGGATTTCTGTTTTCCGACGTAGCCAGAATCCCTGGTCAGATCATTTGCATCACGCCATTGCCCGAGGACGCAGGGACTTGGCCCAACTTAATGCCTCGCTTCCATCTTCCACTTGCGGTCGCGCAAGGTGTCGTGGTGCGCCTGCACGGTTGGCAGATAGCTGCGCAGGGATTCCTTCACTTCCTTCGGCGCGGAGTCGCTCTTGATCACGTCATGGAAGGCCTCCATCAGCTGATCTTCGCTCTTCTCGAGTTCGCTGACGTAACTGTAGTCGCTCTTTTCCCGGCCCATGCTGGTGCGGACCTCTTCATAGACTTCACGAAGGGCGCCACGGAACGTGCCAGCCTTGGCCGGTTCGGCTCCTTCCGCACGAACCTCCTTCGACATCGAGCCAACCAGCCCGTTCTTGGAACTGGCCATGTGGTCGAACAGGCGGCGGAGCTCCGGGTTGTCGACGGATTTGGCGGCGTCCGTATAGAAATTCGCGCTGTCGCGCGTGGCCTCGATCAGTTCGTTGAGGGTGCCAATCTTTTCAAAACGGATTTCATTCCGGGTAGTCGTCATGGGATAGCTCCTTTGATTTGGCCACGGAGTCAAGCCGAATAGCCATCGGCGACGTGGCGAGTGAATGCTTTCCTGCCTATGCAGGACACTCACCCTACAGGACCAGCAGTGAACATCGCATGACCCCACTTGTTCCACAAAGTGTTTCACGCGCAATGTGTTCTTGCGAAGCGAGGAAGCCATGATCACCGGACGAGAACGGGCGCGACAGTGGACAGCTTGTCCATGCCATGCATTGCACATATCGGAATCGAGCAATGATCCGAGCGCGTTCACGCGTCTGGCGCGAAGCCCGAACCGACCTACTCTGGCAACAGCTCGCCCAAAAGACTGCCTTGGCCAAGAACCGCCAGGGTGCCCTGACCGACCAGGGTACATCCCGATGTCGCGGCATCGACATGCCAGGCGAGGTCGCCCCTGTCGAGACCGTAGGCCCTGAGCTTGTCGATGACGGAGGCATGCGAACTGAGTCGTCGAACCGCACGATCCGACCGGCACGCAGTGTTGTCGGTAATCGCCAGCTCGATGCGAACCGGCGCCGTGCGCCATGTCAGTTCGCCGGCGAAAGATGTCTCACCGGCCGCTTCTGAAAGCCGCGCAGTCAGCTGCTTGCGAATGCGCTCTTCGCGAGTGGCGTCAAGCTCTGCGCGCGGTGCCACTTGCGCTTCGAACAGGCGCTCGCTGCGCCAGTTCCTGGCACCACCATCCGCATCAACAGTCTGGCCGAACTCGATCCAGTTGTAGCTGGCCTCAACAACGCGCCGATTGGCATCTGCGCCCCCAAACAGACGTGCATAGAGATCCAGCAGGTCGACACGCCGGCCGACTCCGCAGGATTCGATGAGCAGTCGAGTCCGGGTGTCGAACATGCTGCGCGGCAGGGCCGGAAACTCTCCGCGTTGCAGCGCGCGTTCGAGATCCGGAAGATCGGCACGGGTGCCGTCGGCATAGAGTGGAACGGCCAGCCCCACCCAGGGTGAGCCGTGCGCAACGAGGATGATGCGCCCCCAGGGCGGGTCATCCGACTTGTGCGAGCGTACCAGCCATTCGCGTGCCTCCTGCAACGATCGAGCACCCACCACAAGCAAGTCGGTGTCCGAGCGCATGCGCTCCTTGTAATACGCCGTCGCAGGCGCGTAAAAGCTGCCTGCATCCGCCGTGTCCTCGCCGAGAATGAAGACGGCATCTCGTCTGGACGGTTCGGCTGCGGCGCCTGTCAGTGCTGCCAGCAGACCGAGTGCGAGCAGAATTCGTGTCATCCACGCAACAGGGATTGCAGCGTCGCTTCCGGATAATCGCTGAACCCTTCTGGCGCGATCAGCAACGCGACATCTCCGATGACAATGATGACGCGCGTGCCGAGTGCAACGGCTGCGGCCCATTCGGGTCTGGCTTCAAGTAGGCGGGCAAGGGCCGTGCTGTCGGCACGCAGGCGCAGCAAGGTCATGTCATCCCGATAGCTCAGATCGGTCCAGGTAGCATCGCGAAGTTCGAAAGTTCGCTTGCCGATGGTGTGAACGGCTGTAACGCTACCAGAGGGAACGAGACTTGCGCCGAGCGCAGCACCAATGGTGCGTGTCAGGCCAAATGCGCTACCTGTTCCCGCGCTCCTGTAACTTGGGGCTGGCGGTGGCGGCGGTGATGCTGCCACGAGCGGGGGTTCCTCCGGACTCTCAAGTGTCTTGGAAATGGCCGGCTGCTGGACTGATCTCGCAGCCTGATCGGCACGCACTACTTCGTCGACAGCGACGAAGGACGTGTATGGCGACAGAAGTCCGTAGGCCAGCGAAAGTTCAGTGATTTCGGCTGCGTTCGGCTCTCCTCCCGAGTATCCCCAACCGGGTGACGACTGTTCATCGAGCAAACGCTGCATGCGCGTACGTGCCCAGAGCAGACGAAGCGCGGAAAGCTGCGGTGAAATGGAATTTGCATCGGGACTGACCGCTGCCTGATAGGGACCGTTGCCGGAAACGCCACTGACCAGCATGGCGCCCTGCGCCGGGCCCCGATAGCGGCCGACCACGATGATCGGTCGCTCGGCGAGCAGGTCGGCGACCTGACTCGGCTCCAGGTCATAGGCTTCGAGGTCTTCGGGACGCAAGCTCACATTTGTCAGCAAGGGGCGATCGATGTAGCTGCGCAGACGCTCTGCAACCGCGTCACTCTCATTGAAATTTTCGAGAATGAATGGCTCGCCATTGCCAGCGCGTGCCAGCAGTTCGATCACGGGTCGATTGACGTTGCCACCAACACCGAAAGCGAACGTGTTGGCCCGCCCCAGTTGTGATCGAGCGACGGCAAATGCTTCGCCGCCAGCGGCGATCTGGCCATCCGTAATGACGATCACCGAGCGCGCCATGCCGGGTTCTTCCGGCAGGGCATAGGCGGTCTCCAGTGCAGCGACCAGATTGGTGCCACCGCCGGCATTCTCGCTGGATACGGCATTGAGCACCCGATCAAGGTTGTCCGGACTCGCCGTCAACGACCGCTTCGGCGAAAGCACGCGGGATCCGTGCTCGAACAGCACGATATTGAAGCGATCGGTCCACCGCAGGCTGGTGAACAGATCACGAATGAGTCTCTTCGAGACATCCAGCGGCTGTCCGTTCATCGAGCCGGAGACATCGATCACGAAAATGAACTCGCGCGCGGTGACTGCGTTCGCGGAGACCCGGGTCGGAGGCTGGGCCATCATCAGGAAGTAGCCTCCGTCGCCCGCCGGATACATCAGCATGCCGGTCTGGATGGCGTCGCCGGCCAGGGTGTAATGCAAGACATAGTCGGCGGCGCCGGCCCGTTGAAACTCCGCCTCCGACAGATTGATGTCTGCCTCCATCGTGTTCGGATAACTGACGTCGACCGCATGCGAAGGGCTGCTGACATCCTGCAACGGGATGGCGCTGCGGATTCGCGCATGTATGCTGAAGGCATAGTCGACGACTTCGCTGTCCGAGGATGTCTTCACGGGCAACGTCTCGCCGTAGCGACTGCCCATCGTGTTCGGAAACACGAACTCGTAGGTGCCGCGATCAGGTACCAGGAGTTCGGTGTACTTGAGTACTACTTCGATGCGGTCGCCCGGCAGCACATTGGCCACATTCATACGAAAGATGCTCGGGTCGAGCTGCTCAAGCAGGCTGGCGGTCTTGCCCTCGGCACGGGCTGCCTCGTAGGTTTCGCGCGCCTCCTCTTTCTCCGCGATCTTTGCCGTGATCAGGCGATCACCCACACGCATGGTCAGGCCGTAAACGGCGGCGCGAGGTGATCCTGGAAACACGTACAAGGCCTCGATCGGTACATTGCCCCGATTCTCGTAGACCTGCTTGACGGTGACATCGGCGATGACACCCGCGATCAGTACATCCACCTGGGTCGAGGCCAGTGGCAAGTGCTCGACCTTCTCGCCCACTACAGTGAGGTAAGGCGCCTGAGTATTCTGCGGTGCCGAAGCGGCCGCTTGCAGCACGAACAGCAACAGACCGAACACGATGAATGATCGGAGCAATCCTCGCATGGTGATATCCCCTGGGTGGAAAATGTTCTGTCTTGATCAATTAACAGAAATATGGAGTACCCACAAGACAAGACTGGACACGCAAGATGCAGGCAAGTCGCGATTTCGGCGAACTCGACTGAGCCTCAAGTGTCATGAAGAAGCCTACGCCCGACACTCGGTTGACAGCGGAGCAACGAAGAGATCTGTTGGTTCGCCCCGAACTCGGGTATTGCGGCGTTGCCGTATTTCGCTCAGGCAACCGCGCCACTCACGAAACAAGGGACAGGCGTCCTGGCGACCTGGGGCACCTTGTGGGAAGAGCCGAAAGCGCCCGAATGCACTGCAGCCACTGTCGGGCGCAGACGGGTACAGGATCTTCCTATACCCTGACCGTTCGAGCGGAATGCCCCGCAAGACCACAACTGAACCGGGAGTATCAATTGGCCGTCTATCGAATCACGCGTTTTGCCGCATCCGACATGGGCAAGGTGGGAGAATTTACCGAGGCCATGCGCAGCGAGCTGGAAAGCCTCGGCGCCGACTTCATCGACCTGATCTCGTATGGCAACGGCAAGGGCGTCGTCATTGCGAAATATCTGGATCAGGCGGCATCCGACGCTGCATCGGCCACTGCCAGCAAGGTATTCGCCGAGATGATGGAAGCAGGGATCGTCGAAAAAGACTCGGTGCACCCGCACATGGGCGAGGTGTTCAATTCGTTCTAGGCTACATCGCGCCTGGACATGGGAGAGTCGGTGCAGATCGAGTATTGCGGCCAGTTGGAGTCGCGACGAGGAAATCCGGGGAGATGACAGATATGCTTGCTCGAGATCGGCGGGCACCTTGGCATGTGCGTCGCCACCGCTTTTCGGAACGCGTAGGCGTGATTGGTCAACCCAGGTTGCGGACTGGCTAGCTCAGCCGTTGTATGGGCAGGATTCCTGCCGAGTATTCGTGCTAGCTACCGTCGGCCATTCCCAGCATTGGCGACTTCAGACGCAAGCCATTGTTGGAGTAGACACCTCCATTGGCAGCCAGTGCGTCGGGAGCGAAGCCGGGATTGTCATCCGCATTTTCCCACGGATTCGAATGCCGGGGACCCGGGATATAGGGAGTCCATTGGCCATACTCCGCCTCCTTTTTGCGACGGAGGTTGAAACTGATCGGTACTCGGGCAATGAAGGCGTCGCTAAGCGCCTGCTCGCCACGCGTGGGAATGGTGAACTTCCAGCGCTTTACCGCCTTGAGCGACGCCTGGGCCAGCACGTTGCGCCAACGTTCCATCTCTTTTTCGTTGTCGGCAACCGCTTGCAGATTGACCTGTTCGGCCATGGCCTCTTCGACGTTGCCATTGCGATCGATCCTGACCAGCAGGAAGACCTTTCCGCTGACGCCTGCGCGCACCGCGCTGAACGGATACTCCGGTGGCTTCACGCTCCTATAGCGCACTTCTGTGTCCGGCTCGGGTTCCTTCGCGCTGAAGTACGAGGCCGCGATCCTCAGTGAGAAGGTGTCACCTTCGATAGGCTTGGCCACGACCAGAATACTCATGTTGTTGAGGATCGTGGCGTTGGCGGGCACGCCTGTTGGCAGCGACCCGACCTCGAACGACCAGGACTTGATGTTGCGCTCGACGAAATCGCGAACGGCCAGATCGATCTTCTCCGGGTGGTCCAGTTCGAAGCGGCGCAACGTGCCTTCCTGTGTCACCTCCACCGACCCGGTCAACAACATGCTGGCTTCGGCCTGCTTGCGCAGTTCGCTGACGCTGCCGGCCGAGGCAGCGAAGGCGACCGATACAAGCCCCAACGCCAGACAAAAGCGCATCGCCAATCTTCCAGCATTCATTGCTCTCTCCTTGATTCCATTTGATGGGTTCTGATGCTGAAAATGCACCCATTCCGTCTTTGCCACGTTTAAATTATAAGCAAATAATTGGATTGTCGGCTATGAAGACAAACTGGGGCCACGGTCAGCTTGTCGAGAATCGCGCCGAAGATCACTACACCGGTCAAGTGCTCCACGCAGTAAGCGTGTTCGGAGTTCGCATGGGGCCTGTCGATCACCGTGGCTTCTGAATGGCCGAACTACCTGAAGCTCTTCCGTCAGAAACTGCGTAGCGCTCCGAGAACGCACTGTTCTGGATTGCCCATCTACCACGCAATCCCGTAGTCATCGCCCTGCTCACTGGCGCCACCCCACATCGTTCCATTCTTCTGATCCATCCAGATCGCGGTGATCGGGCTGTAGGTGCGGTCGACGACTTCGACCTCGTAGCCCATGCGGCCGAGTTCGTCGCGATCCCATTCGGAGACTCTCGGGGTCAGCTGGAGTCGACCAGGTTGAGATTGATGCGCTCCAAAGGAACTCTGCATCTGGTAGCTGAGGATGTTGTGCGCCTCGGCGGCCTGCTGCACGTTCATGTTGAACTCGACCATGTTGAGAAAGAACTGCAGCAGGTTCTGATCCTGGGTATCACCGCCTTGCACCGAGAAAGCCATCAGCGGCTTGCCGTCCTTGAGTGCGAGGCTCGGGGTCAGGGTTGCGCGCGGGCGCTGCCCCGGCTGAACCACGTTGAATGGATTGAGCGCTTCGTCAAGCACGAAACTCTGCATGCGCTGGCTCAGGCCGATGCCGGTGCCTTCCGGGATGAAGGCCGGAATCCAGCCGCCGCTCGGGGTGACCGAGATCACCCAGCCTTCGGCATCAGCGGCCTGGATCGATGTCGTCCCGGCGAGAAAACCTTCATCCTTGCTCATCAGGCTTGATTGCTGAAACCCCTCGGCACCTTCGGCGATCGCCTTGGGCGGGATGGGCGTCCACTTCTTGAGCAAGTCGAGATACGGATTCTTGCCATTCTGGAACGGATACGGATCACCCGGCTTCACGTCCGGGTCATTACGTTCATTGTTGATCAGGGCGCGGCGCTGGTCGGCATACTCCTTCGACAACAGCCCGGCGATCGGCTCGACCGGCGCCACGTAGGGATCGCCGTAATAAAAGTCGCGATCGGCGAAGGCGAGGTTCATGACCTGATACAGGGTGTGGATGTAGCGCGTGCTGTTGTAGCCCATGCTCTTGAGATCGAGCTTTTCGAGCATGTTCAGTGCCTGCAGCATCACCGGTCCCTGCACCCAGGTGGTCAGCTTGTAGACTTCGATGCCCTTGTAGCCGGTGCTGACCGGTTCCTCGATGTGGACCTGCCAGCGGTCAAGGTCCTCGAGCGTCATCAGGCCGCCGAACTTGGCCGAGCCGGCAACGATCTGTTTGGCAATGTCGCCGCGATAGAAGCGATCGTAGGCGGCCTGGATGGCCTGCTTGCGCGTCTTGCCGGCGGACAGCGCTTCGGCTTCGGCATCGACCAGCTTCTGCAGCGTGGCCAGCAGCTCGGGTTGGCGGAATATTTCGCCGGCTTCGGGCGCAGCGCGCTTGCTCGCATCCTTGCTGTCGAGATGCGGCAGGAACACCTTCGTCGATCCCGGCCACTGTGCGAGCACGTCGCGGCGCTTCTCCATGTTGTCGGCCTGCGACTGCTCGATGGGATAGCCCTTGGCCATTTCCATTGCCGGGGCCAGCACTTCGGCCAGGCTCAACTTGCCGTATTCGGCCAGCATCACCATCAGGCCGCCCGGCGTGCCCGGCGTCACTGCGGCAAGCGGTCCGTATTCGGGCGGATAGACCATGCCCCTGTCGCGAAAGAACTTCGCAGTCGCACCCGTCGGCGCAACGCCCAATGCATTGATGCCTTTCACCTCGCCGGTGTGCGGGTTGTAGATCAGGGCCTGGGTCTCGCCACCCCAACCGAGCGTGTCCCACATGGTTGAAGTCGCCGCCAGCATCGCGCAGGCCGCATCGATTGCATTGCCACCGCGGGCAAAGGTCAGTGCGCCTGCGGTCGCAGCGAGCGGCTTGCCGGTGATCGCCATCCAGTGTTCGCCATGCAACACTGGTTTGACGGTGCGCTGGGCCAGCACCGACGTGCTCGACAGGGCTATCAGCGTGATCAGCCAAATACCGCCACGCGCAGGCGTTTGGATCGAACGAAACCGGACCATGTGCCGCTCCTGCTGTTGACCATCAAAGGTTAGCAGACGGCGGAAATTGAGGTTGGATCAGGCAGCGACCGGGCATAGCTTGCCGACAGGCAGGGAATCCGACCTCGGCGAACGGGTAGTCGTGACACAGACTTGTGGAGCCCGCGTGTTCCGGTGCAAGCAGAGCGCGGTTGCCCGCGCCATCCGGCTCACACAGGAACTTCGACTGCTTCGACCTCACCCTCTGACTCGATTCGCCTGCGCTGGGTGGTTTGCATTGCATGGATCTCATTGACGAGGACCAGCAAGGCCAGGGCCAGGGGAATATCGAGAAAATCCGAGATCTGCGAGACCAGATTCAGGCCGATCAACTCCGGAATCTCTTCGGCACGCCGCGCAAGCCGGAAGATGACCTGGCCCAGGATGTTGGAAGTGATCCAGAGACCCCACCAGAGTGGCAGGATTCGGCTGGCTGGCTGGGTTGCCCACCTGGAGGGATTCTTGCTCGCCTTCCAGATCTCCTTCATGGCCCGATAGGGTTTGAACAGATTCAGAATGGGGATGAAGTAGTAGCCCACCGCCCATCCAGGCGTGAAATCCATGCCCTTCGCGCCGAGTTGCCTGGCATTGTAGTTGGCCCGATGGATCCATTTGAGAATCACGACGGCCGAGACAATCAGCAGGATCAGATAGACGACCCCGACCACCAGTTGGCGTCGATCGCCGGCTGCGCTCTCGGCCAAGGCGATTTCCACGGCCTCGAAGGTTCCGTTCTGCAGGCTCAAGAGCAGCTGGTACTCGAGGTAACCCGAGATCAGCGAGGCAATGGCGACGACAATCTGCGCATAGAGCAGGATCCGGACCCAGCGCGTCAGATTTTCCGAATCCCTGAAGTGGGCCACCGTCTTCCTCCTTGAATGGACACTGTCACGAACGTTGCGAATGCGGGTCCGGCTTTCGGCAGAAGGACCCAATGAATGCGGGGGCAGGACGCTACTCGCGCTGGGTGAATCCAGCTGGCAGTTGCAGCGGTGCGCTGCGGTACATGTCGACGAACAGGTAAGTCTCACCGATCCGTCCATCGACTCGCAGCCGGTAGATGTCGAGCAGCCCACCCTGCAATTCGTTGTCGATGTCGAACGGGCAGCAGGCCCCAAGGCGCTCGTAATCCAACGGCTCGCCATTGGGACCGCGTAGTGAATTCAGGTAAAGAAGGTGCGGCATCGTTTCATCGAACGGCCCGACCTTTACCGGATTGTGCTCGGTTAGTCCGAAGTCCGGCGCGGTGGCAACCGGCATCTGGAGTCTGAGGTACGGCTCATCAGAATCGCTTCTGCCATTCGGAATTCCGCGACCGTCTCGTGTTTGTGCCGAGACGATGGCGGGCAGTGATGCCGGTACACCGGACTGTATCGATAATGGCCGTGTTTCGCCCTTGTGCGCCTGCTGGCAAGCGGCCAGTGGAAGGACGAGAAACAGGAGAATCACGCCCCAAAGATGTCCATGACGTCCAGTCTTCACGCTGCCTCCAAGCTGCCAATCCGCTGTCGTGACGGGAATTCGGGGTTGAGCCTATCACGGGAGAATATTGCAGTGCTGCAGGAAATACATTGAGGAGATCTGCATCGCGCACGCAGTCCGATGACTTGAGCATGGACGGTGCCGTTCCAGCTCAATGCGGTGAACAGGCAGGCAGTGCTAGCATCGAGCCCTTGAAGTGACTCCAAGCCGCATGCCACGCGTAGTGAGCCGTTGAATCTTCCTTCGTCTTCTACCCAACCTCGCGATCAGTTCCTCGCGACGGCTCGATCAGCTTGGTAGCGCGGCAGCTTTGAATGTGGCAGCAGGTTGGTTGACGCGCGTGCAACATGCAAGGATGGGTCGGCATGCAATTTCGGAAAGGAAAAGGCACATGAAAATCTCGGGTACGTGGTTCGCTGCATCGCTTGTTGTCCTGCTCTGCATGCATTTGCCACCCTCTGCAGTTGCCGCCCCGGTCGACGGCATCGCCGAATGGACCGCAGCGCACCAGCATGCACTGCTCGATGAGTACGAGGCCTTCCTTGGTTTGCCCAACGTGGCCACCGACGCGGTCGCGATTCGCCGCAATGCAGATGCGCTGCTTGCGATGATGAAGCGTCGTGGCCTGTCGCCGCGCCTGCTCGAAAATGCAGATCGCAGTTCGCCACCGGCCGTATACGGAGAGTGGAAGGTGCCCGGGGCGACGCGCACCCTGGTCCTGTATGCGCACTACGACGGTCAGGCCGTGGATGCGAGCGAATGGGCCAGTGATCCGTGGAAGCCGGTGTGGCGAAAGGGACGACTGGACACTTCGCCGCAAATTGTCGACCGGGACAGGAATCATCCGATTGATCCGGACTGGCGCCTCTACGCGCGCGCGGCCTCCGACGACAAGGCCGGCGTTTTTGCGATGCTTGCCGCGGTGGACGCGCTCAAGGCCACGAACCAGCAGCCCAGCGCGAACATCAAGTTTTTCTTCGATGGCGAGGAAGAACAGGGCTCGCCGCACATGCGCGAACTGCTGGAACGCCATCGCGACTTGCTGGCTGCCGATGCCTGGCTGATCTGCGATGGGCCGGTGCATATCAGTGGTCGCCCGCAACTCGTTTTCGGGGTGCGTGGCGACGCCAATGTCGATATCACCGTGTACGGCCCGAAGCGGCCGCTGCACAGTGGACACTACGGCAATTTCGCGCCGAATCCGGCCTTGCGCCTGGCCCGGCTGCTGAGTTCGATGAAGGGTGAAGACGGACGCGTACTGGTCGAGGGCTGGTACGAGGGTGTCGAACCACTCGGCGAGGCCGAAGAGGCTGCATTGGCGGCGGCACCGGATGACGAAGCCGGACTGCTGCGCGATCTTGGCCTGACCGAAAGCGAGATGCGTGGCGTGTCTCTTCCGCAATCGATCAATCTGCCCTCGCTCAACATCAACGGCATTCGTTCCGCCGATGTCGGCAGCCAGGCGCGCAACGTGATTGCCGTTGAAGCGCGCGCGACGCTGGACTTGCGCATGGTCAAGGGCAATACCGTCGAAGGCCAGTACCAGCGCCTCGTAGACCATATCCGCAAGCAGGGGTATTTCGTGATCGATCGCGCACCGACTGATGCCGAGCGCCTCGCCCATGCGAAGATCGCAACGGTCGTGCTGCAACCCGGTGGCTATCCAGCCTCGCGCACGGCGATGGATCTGCCGGTCGCACGCGACGTCGCCACGGCCATGCGCAGCGTTGCTGGAGATTCGTTGCTGATGACGCCGACCATGGGTGGCAGCCTGCCGCTGTTCCTGATCACCGAGATCACCGGTGCACCGACCCTGGTCATTCCACTGGCCAATCCCGACAACAACCAGCATGCGGAGAACGAGAACCTGCGCGTCGGCATGCTCTGGAACGGCATTGCCACGATGGCTGCGGTCATGCGTTTGCCGGAGCAGGCTTCGATGGCGCGATGAGGAGTCTCACTGGTCGGAGCTCGCACGCTGGCAACGAGCGGTGGCCGTCCCGGCAGGTCAGCCTGGCACCCAGCCGAAAGCATAGGCCGACTGCACACTGCCCAGCACGCGATCCTCGAACAGCCTGACGCCCGATTCCTCGCCCGCGGCGGCGCTGATCACATGAAGGGGCAACAAATGCTCTTCGCGCGGATGAGCATCCCGACCACCGGGCGCGTTCGCCCAGTCCATCAAGCGTTGTTCCCGGAATTCGCCCGGCAATGACATCGTTTCGCTGAGCCAGGCATCAAAGCGCAGCGATTCGGAATCGACCCCGAAATTGTCGCGTCGAAAGCGCTGCATGTTGTGGAAGCTCATGCCGCTGCCGATGATCAGAACGCCCTCGCTGCGCAAGGGAGCCAGTGCGCGGCCCAATGCCAGGTGTTCGGCAGGATCGAGCCCTTGCTGCAACGACAATTGCACGACAGGTACCCTTGCCTCGGGAAAGACGAGCTTCATCGGAATGAATACGCCGTGATCCAGTCCGCGCTGGCTCTCCTCCGCATGCTCGATTCCAGCCGCAGCTATCAGTTCGCCCACGCGCGTTGCCAGCGCGGGTGAGCCAGGTGCGGGCCACTCCAGCCGATAGGTGTGTTCGGGAAATCCCGAGTAGTCGTAGAGCAGACCCGGTGCGGCCTGCGCGTTGACAGTGAAGACCGGCGCCTCCCAATGGGCGGAAACCACCAGCAGCGCTTTCGGCGTCGCACCGAGTTGCGCGCTCAGGCCACCCAGCCAGCGCGCCATTCGATCCCAGGTGCCGGCAGGCTGCCAGTCCATGAAGAAACAGGGTCCGGCGCCGTGGGGCAGGAAGACGGTCGGTAGCAAGTGCGCGCTCATGGGGTTTCCAGACGTCGGGTTCCTCAACAGATGGAGACCGGAAACGCACAGCCAAGAGTGCGGGCATGAACAGATTGTCGGCGTATGGGAAACCCGGCAAGCACCGGCACGCTCGGGACCCGACAGCCTGCCTGGCCACGAATGACAGGGAAGCCGCGCAGGCATTCACGCGTTCAGGCTACCGTCGCGGTGATTTTCAGGTCTGCGGCATCAGTTGTCCGCCCGCGCAATCCTGATGGCGCGATCGAGCACCGGATCGTTCTCGCCTTCGAGCAAGGGTGTCTCGATGACAATATCCGGAACCACGCCACGCGACGCTTCGTCGCCGCTCGGGCGGACGATATGTGCCTTGGGAAAGCCGACGGCGATGCCGCTGTGATCCAGCGTGAATTGCTCCATGGCGCCGTAGGTACTGGCCAGATCGGCAGTTTCCTCGCCGATGATGGTGGCGAAATGGAAGTCCTGGCTCAGCGCGGCGAGCATGACCGCGTTCGAGTACGAGTAGCGGTTGATCAGGACGAACACGCGTCCTTGGAAGCGCTGCGTTTTGGCGGCCGGGTCGACGCCGGGAACAGGGAAATCGATGATCTCTCCCGGTTCGTGCCCTGCATAGGCATTGGCGAGCTGGGCTGCCGTGCCCGTGTTCTTCCCGGGGTGCAGCCGCTTTGCATTGGATGCGATGGCCGCCTCGCTGACCCTGATCTTGAAGTCCGAGGCGAAGCGGAAGGTCTGATCGGCATAGCGCCGTGCGAGCAGGTCGCTGAAGGAGTTGTCACCGCCCGGGTTGTCGCGCAGATCAATGATCAACGATTGGGCCCCGGACTCCGCGAACTCAGCCAGGCTGGTATCGATGAACGCCGCGAATTCGGTGGTGTCCCACATGTCCTGCGCGTCGGGACGCGCATCGAAAAAGGGACCCGGGCGCAGATAGGCGACATTCGCATCCAGCATCCGCGCTTCGCGCGTGCTCCAGTCGAGCTCGAGCCGCTTCGGCTGACGGCGTGCGGCTGCCTGCATCTGCTCGCGACTGCGCACAGGCCGCTGCAGCGTACGAACCTTGCCGGCTTGGTCGCGGATGGCGAGTTCGAACGATTCGGTCGGGCCGAGTTCGAGCCAGAGCAGGGCGGTGAAACGCAGCTCCAGCAAGGTATCGGCGAGGCGATCATTGTCGGCCGAAACGTGCGCCACGAGGCGCTCGCGCCACTGCTTGAATGAGCTTCCGTTGATCGCGACAATCTCTTCGCCTGCGGCGATCTCGGGATCTGCAGCTTCGCCAAGATCGGCGACAACCCAGGCGCGTCCGTCCCGCAACTTCACCTGCAGCGGAAGGATCCCACCCCCCGAGGCCCGGTAGCGTTCGAATTCCAGCGAGGGAAAGTCGATGCGCGAATGGGCCACGCGCCCGAAGGCCATGAACTTCTGCAGGGCAACTTGCAGCTCGAATTGCGAAATGGGCGAATCGAGCGCTTTCAGCAAGGATTCGTAGCGCTGGTCGTACTCCGACCTGGAACGGTGGACGAACAAGTCGAAGTGCGAAACCTGCAGCGTCTCGTACAGCTGCTTCAGGTCGGAGCGAGCCGCTTCCGCCGAATGGATCGAACCCTCTTTCGCGGGGCTGGCGGGCGTCTCTGCCGAGGCATGCGCTGCAAGCAGCAGGAAGGCAGCGAAGATGACGGCGAATCGGTGGGTAAAGGGGGGCATGAAAATCTCCTGTGCGTGAAACCGCGTCGATGGCGAAACGCACTGGCATGAGACAGACTGCCCCGGCACACTGCCAGAACGCAATCCTCCTGAATCCCTGACCAAAAGATTTTGAACGAACCATCAACAACTTGCGAAGGAACCAGGCAGCGCTTCCGCGTTGGCGACTGGCACGCCGATGCACGCACGGGCGAAATACAGAGCGGTGATCAAGTCGAACGGCTCGAGCCCAAGACCATGGACTTGCTGCGCCTGCTGGCCGATCACCCGGGCAAGGTGCTAAGCCGCGAACAAATACTGGAAGCGGTATGGCCACATGTTGTCGTCGCCGACGACGCATTGGCACGCGCCATGTTCAAGTTGCGCCGAGCTCTCGGCGACGACGCCAAGGCGGCGCGTTACGTCGAGACGCTACCCAAACGCGGCTATCGACTGATTGCGCCGGTCGAGACCCTGACGACTGCCGAAGACGAGTCGACGCGCCAGGACAGCCCTGGCATTGCGGCGACGGCGGAGAAATCCGCCCATCCGAACCACCATGTCACGCACTCCAGGTGGCGCGGCTGGGGCGTCGCCATCGTTGTCCTTGCTGCGGCTGCGATTGCGATCACGCTTGCCTTGTCTTTTGGCGACTCAGCCGAGACGCCCGACTTGGCGGATTCGATTGACTCCACCGTTGTCGAGCGTGCGGACGATTTCTACTACCGCTACTCGCGCGCAGACAATGAAGCGGCAGTCGAGTTGTACGAACGCATCCTGACGAAAGAGCCCGACAATGTGGCCGCCTTGCGCGGGCTGGCCAACGCCCTGACCCAACGCCAGATCCGCTGGCCTTCGAGGCCATCGGGCGGATCGGAAACGTTTTCGACACTGACCGCATCGCTGGCCGATGGCCACCTGCAGGAACCCTCGGCAACCCGGATTCTCGAGCGCGCCGAATTGCTTGCGCGGCGCGCGATTGCGCTTGCTCCCGGCGACAGCCTCAGCTACCGGGCACTGGGTCTGGTTCTGGCAGCACAGTCGAAGTTCGATGATGCGATCGACGCCTATCGGACCGCACTGCGACTGGATGCCGACGCCTGGGGCGCGCTGATCAACCTGTCCGAAGCGCTGGAACTGACCGGCAAGCGGGAGCAGTCCATCCAGGCCATGATCGACGCCCACGCGGCAATGACGCGTCGCTATGCGGAAGAGAAGCAGCACATCCTGCCGTACTACACCGAGCTTGCCGTGCTGGTGGGCGACCGTCTCGTCGAAGTGGGCAGGCGCGACGAAGGAGAGGCCTGGTACAAACGCGCGCTGGCTCATTCGCCCCTGCATCCGGGTGCTACGCTGGCTCTGGCTCGTCTGCTGGAGGGCGACGGCCGCATCGAGGAGGCACGACAGCTCTGTCTGGAACTGAATGCGCGCCTTGGCGACCAACCGGGATGCAGCAAGCTGCCTGATCAGGCAGACCGCGGTACCGCGGAGCCCGAGGCAGGACACTGAGCGTCGCCCGTCCTTCGGATGCTGAACTGCCTGGTCCGCGCTCGCCGCGCGGGCTGCCGGCTACCAGACATCGGTGCTACCGTGACAGCGCCATGCAGCGGCGGCCGTACGCGGTGTGCCTGAAACAATCATTCGAGGATTCCCCCATGCGCCTGCTCGTTCCGATAGCGATGCTCATGCTCTGTACGCCAGCGATGGCCGCAGCCACTCTGGATCACAAGTCACTCGAAGGCTTGCCCAACATGAGTCGACACGCGCCGAATTTCATCGCCAGCGGTCGCCTCGGGGCCGACGATATCGGCGCGCTCTTGCAGGCGGGTATCGAAGTCGTCATTGATCTGAGCGACGATGAAGAGACGCCCGACTTCGACGAGGCAGCGGCCGTCAGCGAAGCCGGCATGCGTTATAGCAACTTGCCCATTGATGGCGCCAGCGGCCTTACTCGCGAGAACGTCGAGCGCTTCGACGAGCTCGTCACCGCCTCGGGCAATGCACCGACGCTGATTCATTGCGGTTCGAGCAATCGAGTCGGCGCCCTGATCGCGCTGCGCGCTGCGACCCTGCACGGAAAGTCCACCGAGGATGCGATAGCGCTCGGCACGAGCTGGGGACTCAAGGGACTGGAACCTGCCGTGCGCGAACAGCTTGCCAAGTCGGAGACGGAGAGGACGGTGGCGAAGGAACCCTCAAGACCGCCCCTGCTGTTTCCGCGCATTGTGGCTGGCGGCGGCGTGTATGCGCTGGATGGCGCTGCCGCATTGCCGGCGACGGGCGTCATGCATCGTGTCGTCATCGACGCGACAACGGGAGATGTCAACGACGCAGGACAGAATCGTCGCATCGAAGCGGCTGCCCGCGCAGTCAACCTCTATGCCATGGCCAAGGTGCCAGCCGACAGGCTCAAGCTCGCCGTCGTGATCCACGGCAAGACCACGCCAAGCGTACTCACCGACAGCGCCTACCAGGCACGTTTCGGTTCACCGAATCCGAACTCGGCGCTCTTCGCCGCGCTGCATGAAGCGGGCGTCGAGTTCTATCTTTGTGGCCAATCCATGGTTCACGCAGGTTATGCACGCGACGAAGTGCGCAGTGAAGTGCAGGTGGCCTTGTCGGCGATGACAACACTGGCCGATCTGCAGACTTCCGGTTACGCGCTGATCCCGTAGGTGCTTGCCGGGCCCTTGCGGCCCGGCTCGCTCCCTTCAGCGTGAGATCTGGCCAAACTTTCCGCTGTTGAAGTCATCCATGGCCTGGCGGATTTCGGCCTGCGTGTTCATCACGAACGGCCCATAGCCGGCGATCGGTTCCGCGATCGGCTCTCCGCTCAGCAGCAGGACCGTGGCATCGGTGTTGGCTTCGATCGAAACCTGCTCGCCATCGCGGCCAAGCACGACCATCTGCGCTTCGCGCGCGACGCTTTCGGCGTTGACCATGATCGTGCCCTGCAGCACGATCAGCGCCAGCGTGCGCCCGGGTGGAACCTCGAACGTGCCGGTTCCACCACGATGGAGGCGGATATCCCAGACATCGATCGGGGTGAACGTTTTTGCAGGGCCTTTTTGCCCGGCGTGCTCGCCGGCGATAACGCGAACCTTGCCCGCGTTATCGGCCAGTTCGACAACCGGAATTTCCCGATCGAGCAGGGTCTGGTAGCGCGGCGGTGACATCTTGTCCTTTGCCGGCAGGTTGACCCAGAGCTGGACCATTTCGAGCACGCCGCCTTCGCGCGTGAATTCCCGGGAATGGAATTCCTCGTGCAGGATGCCCGAGGCCGCGGTCATCCACTGCACGTCGCCCGGGCCGATCTTGCCGCCGGCACCGGTGGAATCCTTGTGCTCGACCTCACCCTTGTAGACGATGGTGACCGTCTCGAAGCCGCGATGCGGATGCTGGCCGACGCCGCGCGGGCGCGTCGCCGGCTCGAACTTCATCGGGCCTGCATAGTCGAGCAACAGGAACGGGCTCAGCTGTGCGGCGTGACTGTGATAGGAAAACATGGATCGCGCCGGAAAGCCGTCTCCGACCCAGTGGGGCGCCGGCGCATCCTGGACTGCCAGTATCTTCTTCATGCTCATCTCCCGGTGGACGCGCGTGCTGCAGCGTCTTCGATGCACCCACAATAGGGCCTGACCGGCGTCGACAGTAGGCCATCGCTTGAGGACAGATTGTTCACCAATTGGAACAATCGGCGCAAAGCTGACCCGAGTCGCGTTTCAACCCGGGTCAAAGTAAAGTTCGACGCAGTCAAATCAACCGGAACAGGAAGCAGAGGAGCGCGCCATGACCCACTCGATCAATCATCGCCTGTTGCAGAAATGGGCCGTCTTCGTGCTCGGTGTGCTGCTGGCCACGGCGGCCTCGGCCAGCCCGTCCAACAAGTGGCGCATCAAGTGCAATCACAAGGCCAAGGAAGCGGGAGTCATCGTGTTGCGCCTGACCCCAGAAGGCCAGGATGCGGTGGAAGTCACGGTGAACATTCCGAAGGGCACCCGCGAAAACAGTGCGGCCCGAATGATCCGCAAGGCGATCAAGAGCTCAGCCCTGGGCGAGCGCTACAAGATCGAGATTGACGATGGCGAAGATGTGCTGATCAAGCGGCGCAGTCGCCAGCCGAACATCGATCTCGAGATCCTCAGCAATACGGCGGAAGGGCTTTCGATAAAGACGCACAAGGAGTAGGTGCGTTCCTGCACTCTCCTGCAACGGGCGATGATCGCCGGTTCATGTGTAGGGGAGGGTCCAAGACCCTTCCGTTTTTTCCCTGATTGCTTGAGAAGCATGGAGCGGGCGGGTCTGAGACCCGCCCCTACAAATCATCGAAGAGTCGCTGAGACCGGAACTTGCGTCGTGCAGGAGCAGACCGCAGGAGCAAACCGTAGGAGCAGATTTCAGTCGCGATGCGTTTCTGCAACCCGGGTCAAGAGTATCGCGACTGAAGTCAACAACGAAGCAGCAGCGCGAGGACGGTGGTCGAAACCCCGCGTCGTCTATCGGTCTTTACCAGCCATTCGGCTAATGAAGCCCCAGGAGAAGCCTTCAGGCTCGATGCCTTTCGGCCCGTGAAAGGAGAGCATCACGGCTGAAGCCGTTTCCTACGAAGTGCCGGGTAACGCTTGACCGGCTTGCCAACCGGTCTCCTCCAGATGATCGAGTAATCGCCTGACCGCATCCCTTGCCGCTCTCTCGTGAACCGGCAGGACGATCGTGTCGCCGGGTCGTGCCCAGGCCAGAGCCTCGCGCGCTGCGGCCTGTTCACTGGGCATCATGGGCAGGGATTCGGGCGTCATTCCGAGTGCAAGCAGCGCGTCGCGCAGTAGCTGCGCCACTTCGGCTCTGGCACGTCCGCGCATGAAGCCTTGCATCTCCTTGAGCACGACGATGGCCGGTTCGAACCTGGCCGCCATCGCGGCGAGGGAGCGGATTTCGGTGTTGCCGCGATTGCCGGCCTGGCCGAGGATCAGGCCCAGGCGACCGGAGCCGCCCAGCGCCCGGGCGATCGAAAGCAGACCGTGCAGTCCTTCCGGGTTGTGCGCATAGTCCATCAGAACGCTGATGCCGCCGAACTGCCAGCGTTCGAGTCGACCGGGATTGTCCTCGCGACCCAGGCCGAACCGAAGCACTACATCGCTGATGGTTGTAGCGGGGACTCCCAGCGCGTCAGCCAGCAAGCTCGCGCCTGCGATGTTGGAAATATTGTAGGCAGCGTGGCCATTTGCGCTGAGCGGCATCATGCTGACCGCGCCGAGATCAAGACGCGCGTCGCCATGGCTGAGCCAGAGGCGATTGTCCAGAACGCCGCAGGTCGTACCGCCATTCGCCCGATGACTGCGCAGCAGCGGGTGACTGTCGTCGAGCGAGAACCAGGCCACTCGGCAGGGCTGGCCTTGTGCGCGCTTGCGCAACAGTTCGTTGTCGGCGTTGAGCACGAGCGTGCCGCGTGGATCGAGCGCGCGGGCCACGATCAGCTTGGCGTCGGTCAGGCCTTCGAGATCGTCGATGCCGTATTCACCGAAGTGATCGTCACTGATATTGGTGACAATAGCCGCATCCGCCCGACCGACCGCGAGGCCGCGCCGGAGCAGGCCGCCGCGCGCGGTTTCGAGAATGGCGGCTTCGACCGGTGCACGAAGCACGCTGCGCGCACCGGCCGGGCCGGAATAGTCACCGGCCTCGAGCATGCGACCGTCGATGAACACGCCATCGGTGCAACTGAAACCACAGCGCAGGCCATGCGCGTTCAGCATCGCTGCGAGTAAACGTACGGTCGTGGTCTTGCCGTTGGAACCGGTCACCAGGGCGGTGGGGATGCCGCCCAGCCGGCTCCATGCGACAGTATCAGGATGCGGGAGCGCGGCCAGCGGCCAGATCTGGCTGCGCTTGCCGGAGCCGATGCTGAGGCAGTCATCGTCGAGCAGCACCGGCACTCCGCGCTTGCTGGCGATCTCGATCAGGGCGAACAGGTCCGGGCGTCGCTCGGCGGCCGAATGGCGCAGCAGCATCTGCAATGCCGAATCCGGATCGGTGCCGTGCGGATGGCCGGGCGCGAACAACTCGGTCTTGCCGATCGCCGCCATCCAGGCCCATTCATTGACTTCGGTGGCCGTGAACAACTGGTCGATCGGGGCCGCGAACGCAAGCGCCAAGCCACCATGATGCGCCCGCACGCACAGCGTCGCTTCGGGCCAGCCCAGATGCTCGCGCATCGTGGCGATGTTTGCGCGCCACGCCGCGACGGCGCTGTCGGCAACTTCGCCGACCGCCTCCAGCACTGCGCCGGGCTCGGCGAAGTAGAGGTTGGGTCCGGTCAGCCGACGCGAGTCCTCGAAGGAAAGGGAAACGATGGCGCTCAGTCGTCCTGCTCCCGCGAGAGATGGATGCCGCGCTCGTCGCGCACGACGCCGTCCCATTCGCTGGGAACGAACGCTTGCTCCGCGACGGCAACTGCGTGCGCGGCCTGAGGCGCAGGCGGTGTTTCGACCACGGGAGCTTCCGGCACTCCTTTTGGCCTGAACTTGATCACCTGCTTCCACGAACGAACGAGGGCATCGGCGAAGATCAGCAGGAGATCGCCGGATTCACTCATGCCGAGGCCGGCATCGATGGCCTCCTGTTCATCGGGAATGATCGAGATCGCCGATTCGGAAACGCCGAGCTCGCGCAGGCGCGCGGCCTGGAGTTTCGGTACTTCGTCCGGCTCGCGCCCGCGCAGCGAATCATCGCGGCGACAGATGTAGTGGTCGAAGCGGCCGGCGACCGCGTCGGCGATTTCGCGCAGATCCTGATCGCGACGATCGCCGGGCCCGGCCAGCACGACGATGCGCCGACCGCTGACATCGAGGCGCTGGGCCAGATCCGCCATCACGCCAACTGCATGCGCATTGTGGCCGTAGTCGAACAGGACCTTGAACGGATGTTCGCTGAACACGTTCATGCGTCCGGGTGCCTGGAAGAAGGTGCTGTCGAAGGTGCGCAGTCCCTGGCGGATCGCATCGAGCCTGATGCCCATCGAGAACGCCATCGCGGCGGCGACCATCGCGTTCTGCACATTGTGCATCGCGCGCCCTTCGAGGGTGGCCGGGATCAGGTGCGTCCACAGCAATGGAATGTGGCTGCCCTTGTCGTAGAGCGTGATCATCTGCCCGTTGATGCCGGCTTCGAGCGCGCAGGCGCGACCGCCGGCGCGGATATGCTCGCGGACCAGGCCGTGCTGCGGATTCATCGTGACGTAGCAGATGACCTTGGCATCGGTGTAGCCCGACATCTTCAGCACATTGGGATCATCCGCGTTGAGCACCGCGCACTCTTCGGCAACCTCGACCACGATGCGCTTGATCTCGGCCAGCTGTTCGAGCGTGTCGATGCCCTTCATGCCGAGATGATCGGACTGCACGTTGAGCACTGCACCGACATCGACCCTGGGCACGCCCATGCCGGCGCGCAGCAGGCCTCCGCGCGCGGTTTCGAGCACGGCAAAATCGATCTGGGGATCGGCCAGCACCATGCGCGCGGAAACCGGGCCGGTCATGTCGCCTTCGACCGTTCGCTGACCATCGATGTAGACGCCGTCGGTGGTGGTCAGCCCAGGCGTATAGCCGGCCATCTTGGCGATATGCGCAAGCATGCGTGCCGTAGTGGTCTTGCCGTTGGTGCCGGTGAGCGCGGCGATCGGAACGCGCGAGGGCGTACCCGTCGGGAACAGCATGTCGATGACCGGACCGGCAACGTCGCGCGACTTGCCTTCGCTCGGGGCGACATGCATGCGGAAGCCCGGTGCGGCATTGCACTCGCAGATGCCGCCGCCGATCGACTTGTAGCTTTCGGTGATATTGGTGGTCAGGAAATCCACGCCGCCGACATCGAGCCCGATTGCGCGGATCGCACGCACCGCCATGTCGCGGTTGTCGGGGTGGATCACGTCGGTGACATCGGTGGCCGTGCCGCCGGTGGAAAGGTTGGCCGTCGAACGCAGGTGGATGACCTGGCCTTCGGCCGGCACGCTGTCGGCGGTGACTTCGGCGCGCGCCATCATCATTTCGGCCTGGGAATCGAGTTCAAGTCGGGTGAGTACTTTTTCGTGCCCGACGCCGCGACGCGGATCCTGGTTCACGATCTCGACCAGCTCGGCGATCGTGTGCTTGCCATCGCCGATCACATGACCCGGCGTGCGTCGCGTCGCCGCAACGAGTTCGCCGTTGACCACGAGCAGGCGATGGTCATCGCCCTCAAGGAAGGTCTCGACTATGACCGATCGCGAGTGCTCGCGGGCCTTGGCGAATCCTGCGGCCACCTCGAGATCAGTGTTCAGGCGAATCGAAATGCCGCGACCATGGTTGCCGTTGTAAGGCTTGGTCACGACTGGATAGCCAAGCCTGCGCGCCGCTCGCTGCGCCTGTTCGGACGACTGCACGAGTTCCTGGCGCGGCACCGGCAGGCCGAGCGAACCGAGGATCTTGTTGGTTTCCTCCTTGTCGCCGGCCAATTCGACCGCGATCTGCGAGGTGCGCCCCGTGATCGTGGCCTGGATGCGTTGCTGGAACTTGCCATGCCCCAGCTGGACGAGTGACTGGTCGTTCAGGCGTAGCCACGGAATATTGCGCTCCTCGGCTGCCTTGACCAGCGAAGCTGTCGACGGACCGAGTGCACGACGCTGCGCATAGCGGATGAAGGCGTCACGCGCTTCCGGCCAGTTCCAGTCCTCGGGCACGATGTCGGCGGGTCGGATCTCGGCCGGCAACAGCGAGCAGAGCAGGCGCTGGGCCAGTTCGCCCGCAGCGATACCTTCCTCGCGCTGGGCGTATTCGTAGACCACCGAATAGACGCCGGGTCGGTCATCGATGCTGCGCGTCTTGCCGAAGGTGACGTCCTCGCCGGCGATGTTCTGCAGTTCGATCGCGACATGTTCGAGGACGTGGCCGAGCCAGGTGCCTTCGTCTTCCTTCATGCGTCGTATGAAACCGCCCGGCTCACGGTACGAACAGCCGTGTTCGGCAAGACCTGGAAGGGCTTCGACAAGGGCGTCGACATAAGCCGCGCCGAGCTTGCCGGTGGGCCAGGATTCGAGTGCTTCGAGGTCGAGAATCAGGCGGATAACCGGGAAATGCGCATACGCCGAGGGGCCGACATACACCGAACGATCGAGAATGCGCATTGCGATTACTCCTTGGCAGAGATCAGCGTTCCGGCTCCGGCACGACGCGTGTGCAGATTAAAGGTAGCGCCATGTACGAGCATGTGCACGCCGAGGCCGAGCAGGCAGACGGCGTCGCCTTCATCCGCGCGGTCCATCGACGAGAACTGGAGGTCGGCGGCGTCGACGACGGTAACCGAGCCACTGCCCTCGACTTCCAGCGTGTTGTCCGGTCCGATAAAGGCGGCGGTATCCTCGTCGAGACCGATACCGATGGCGAAGGGGTTGAAGGCCAGCGCCGTGGCCAGGCGGCCGAGGCGGTCGCGCTGGCGGAAATGCTGGTCGATGATGAAGCGGTTGGTCAGGCCAAGCCCCGGCGCCAGACGTACGCTGCCGGCGCGCGGCGAGCCGCCTTCCTCGCCGAAGGCGATCATGTGTTCGCTGAGTATGGCCGCGCCGGCACTGGTGCCGGCCACATGCACGCCGGTGGCGTTGCGCTGGCGGATCAGCTTGGCCACCGGAGTGCCGCCAAGCAGGGTGGTGATGCGCAACTGGTTGCCGCCGGTGAAGAAGATGCCGCTGGCGCGTTCGATGCGTTCGAGCCGGCCCTTTTCCTCGCAATCGCGTCGTGTGTCGAATTCGATCGACTCGACCTGCGCAGCGCCGAGATCACGGAAAATCTGCTCATATCGCGGACCGGTATCGAGCATTCGGCTGGCCGTCGGCAGAACAACGATGTCGGCCTCTTCGCCACCGCAAAGATCAACGAAACGGCTCAGGATGCGAGGATCGTTCTCCTTTTCCTCGGCGCCGCCAATCGGAATGATCCAGCCGCGCTCTTCACCGTCTGCCACCTTGCTTGGACACATCAATTCGAACCAGTCTTGTCGTGGGTTGCGGATGGTACCGGTTCAAAAGGCCCGCGTCGCAGGGACGCGCCGTCGCGCAGGTGCCACTCACCCCCTAGCATGACGTCCCGGAGAACCGCATTGTCGTCGAGAACCAGCAGGTCGGCATCGCTGCCGACGGCAATGCTCCCCTTGCGCGGCAGGCGCAGCAGGCTCGCGACATTGCTGGTGAAGGCCGGAAGGATACGCTCCAGCGGCAAGCCACGGCCCAGCAGTTCCTGGAGCGTGACCAGCAATGCTCCCGGCGTGCCGACATCCATGTGGCTGAGCCGACCTTCCCCATCAAAGCACGGCAGACAGCCGCCGGCATCGGAACTGACCGTCACGCAACGAGGAGGTGCGCCGGAGTCCAGATAGCGCTGCAGCGCATCGGCCGCACTCCAGGCATCCTCGCCGTCCTCGACCGGGAACGCGGTGATATCGACGTGGCAGCCCTGCCCGGCCAGCTCGATGGCTTCCTCGAAAAGGGTACGGCGACGGTTGACGTGGGTCGGATTGAATACGCGTGCCGGCAACTCGCTTTCGGCCACAGCGCGACGGACAAGATCGAGCCCGCGCGGCCCATCGCCCAGGTGCAAATGGACGATGCCGGCCTTGCCGCTCATGAGTCCGCCGACATGGGCCTCGGAGGCGATGCGCAACAATTCGTCGAGACTCGGCTGGCTGCTGCGGTGGTCGCTGATGGCGAGTTCGCCGACGCCAATCAGCGGATCGACAAAGGCGATATCGCCGCGCACGCTTCCGGTCAGTGTCGTTGGCGGCAGATGATAGCCGCCGCTGTAGCCCCAGGCGCCCAGCCCCTGTTCGCGCAGGGCGAGCAGGCTGGCCACCAGTTCGCGCGTGCTGCGCGCGCAATCGTCGGTGCCGAGCAGGCCGATCACCGAGGTCACCCCGCTGTGCGTGTATCGGCTCAGCGGCAGCGGCGAGATGCGCGTGGCAAAGCCGCCCTCGCCGCCCCCGCCCGTTACATGTACATGGCCATCGATGAAGCCGGGGAGAAGGCGCGCGCCATCGAGATCAATGACCTCGATGGGCATGACATGCGGAGCATCCGCATCGGCAGCCAGGACGGCGAGGATGCGGCCGCCACCGATGAGGAGATGCCGGCGGCCCAACGGCTCCGGCGCGAACACCTCGGCGTTGCGCAACAGAATCATGGCGGATTGTTCGGGGGCGGACATGGGGTGAACTCTAGCAGGTCGGAATTCACCGTTGGTTCGTCAGGAGCGCCATTGCCGCCCCGAAACAATCACCCGTGTATCCGAGCAATCCGACCCAGCGGGTCTCCATGGCTCGAATGCGTCCGCAGTGCGGCGGGAGAAAGCAGAAACGGCGGGTCCCTCCCCCAGAGCCAGTGGCAGCCACCCGTCGGTCAAATGCTCCCGAAGCCTGGAGCGGCCAAGCCCTCAGGCATTGTTCGCCGCAAAGTCCACGAAGCCGGCGAGGAACTTGCGCAACTGCTCTCGGGTGTTTTCGTCGACCAGCTCGCCATCCTCGTTGAATGCCTTGCTGGCGCGCGAGACCATCAGGCGGCCTTCGGCCCAGTGCCGGACGCCGAGCGTGCGCAGCACGGGCAACCATGCGTTCTGCGAGAGGATGGTCCCGAAACCGCCTGGCGAAGCGCCGATCACGGCGACCGCACGGCCCTTGAAGATGCGTGCCGCATCGTCCGGTGGTCGCGACAACCAGTCGATCGCGTTCTTGAACACACCGGGCATGCTGTTGTTGTATTCGGGTGTCACCAGCAGCACTCCGTCGCTGGCAACGATCTTCTCCTTGAGCTCGTCAACGGCCGATGGAATGCCATCCTGCGCCTCGACATCTCCGTCGTAGAGTGGAATGCCATGCAGGGTCGCGGCCTCGAGGGCATCGCCCTCGGGCATCAGCGTTTGCGCCGCGCGCAGCAAGGCGGTGTTGAGCGATTTGCGACGCAGGCTTCCGGAGAGGCCAAGGATGCGTGTACTCATGGGTTGCGATTCCCTCTGCATGGATGGTCAAGCAGTGGACACTAGCGCAGTCGAATGACCCTGATCTGAATCACCCGATGCTGCGGTACTTGCCGCGCCACGGCGCATAGAAATCGCGCAGGCGGTCGAGGTCGGCTTCCATGTCATCGGTGGTGTGGAACAGGGGGCCGAATCCGATGGTACGCTCGGGATAGTGAAAGTACACCAGCACGATCGGCACATCGGCCTTGCGGGCGATGTGCCAGAAACCGGTTTTCCACTTGGAGACCTTCTTGCGTGTGCCTTCCGGTGCGATGCCGATCCAGAGCTGAGTGCTGTCACGCAGGCGTGCGGCCATCTGCTCGACGACGCCGCGGGTCGCGCTGCGCTCGATCGGGATGCCGCCGAGCTTGCGCAGGAACCAGCCCAGCGGCCAGAAAAACAGTTCGCGCTTGGCCATGAACGAGACATCGGCACCGATCGCGATCTTGACCCCCAGGCCCCAGACGCCGTCCCACCACGAGGAATGCGGCGCGGCGATCAGGATCGCCCGCGGCACGTCAGGCATCTCGCCGGCCAGCTGCCAGCCACAGCCGACAAACAGACGGCCCATGAAACGACGCCATGCACTTGGTGCGAACTGGGGAACGGAAGGTGGCAGGCGAGCCGGCAGCGCGGAAGTCTTCAATCACTGCTCCAGTTCTGCGCGCCACGTCCGGACTTGATCGTCGCGCGCTTCTTCTTGGCGCTGATCCGGCGCTCCTTCGATGCGCGCGTCGGACGTGTTGCCACGCGCTTTTTGGGCACGAACTGCGCGGCGCGGATCACTTCGGCAAGGCGCGCCCGAGCGTCATCCCGATTCTTGGCC
>NZ_JAWLAR010000021.1:0-70708 GCF_041395345.1 Dokdonella sp.
TCGGTCCGGTGATCATGATTCGTTGGTTTCCGTGATCAACTCCATCGGTGTGCGCAGGGCTTCAAGTGCATCGAGTGGGTCTTTGAGAAGGAGGACGCCGGCAAGTTCGTGACCCAGTTCTTGAGAAGACGTAAATCCCTCCTTCCCGTAGCACAGAATCTTTCCGACATCGTGGAACAAAGCATAGACGATAGCGAGATCGCGGTCGTTGGGCGATGTGAAAGGGGTGCGGGCTACCCGTTCGGCCATTTCGATTGAATGCACGGCCAGCCCGCTCGGAAGTGCGTGGTGGTAGTCCTGCGATGCCGGACAGGTAAAAAAGTGTCGGTAGACCTGACTAAGCGTGAACACGTCATCGATGAAGTCAACGAGTGGAATCGCTTCGACTGTCTCAACGACGTTCCTGAGGCGATCAGCAAGGCCCGTCGCATTGCTGCAAGAGGGGAAAATCAACGGGAGAATCGGTGCGTTTTGTGCAGCCACCATGTTTGTGATCACGGGACACCAAGAGAAATCATCGGCGAGCGCATCGACCTCGGTCACATGGACTTTTCGCATCCTTTCCGCGCCCACTGGTTTGGGCGGAATCCAGGTCCATGCCTTATGGATCCCTTTGCCACGACACAGCTTCATGCGGAACGGAGCCGCGCTGCCCCGGTCCGCAGGCTCGTGCGCTTCGAGAATCGCGGTGTAGCCGATCGTGGACGGCGCTGCCATTACTGCTTCCATGACGTTGCTCCTTGATTCATTTCGCCTGACTCAGGCTGGCTGGCATTCGGCAGGCTATGCACCACGCGTTCATGCATCCTTTCTATGTCGTTCGCCGACATTGCGAAGGAGAAGGGTGGTGTGCGCCTTGTCCCCTGGCTTGATCGGTCATTGGTGGTGGTCGCTCGGCGTGCCTGTCCGGCACACGTCACAAGCCCCGTCGGGCATATGTAGGCCAATGTATTCATCAGCTGAACCCTCCGTTCGCCTGCTGACGTGACAGTTCCGCAAACAGCGCTGCTTTCTGCGTAGCGGTCATGCTTTCCACCGTCGTTGACATTTCTTCGCAGTCGTTATTGGATCCCGCCGTGACTTCGCGTGCATTGAGCAATCCCGAGAATGCGCGGCCATCGTTGCGCGTGTTGTTAGGTACGAATCGCGAATAAAAGCGGAACAGCATCTCGGTGGTTGAGTGGCCCAGAACCTGTGCCACCCATTCCGGATTTTCTCCGGCTGCCAACATGAGCGTCGCCGCCGTGTGTCGCATCTGATAGGGAGGCCGCTTCGGCAAGTTCAGGTACCGAAGCAACGGGTACCAGACGCGGTTGGTGAAGTTCACGGCATCAATAGGACCACCACGACCCGTCGTGAATACCCACGGGCATCCCTCGACGGCGCGCAACTGCTGTTGCTCAAAGGCGGCTCGAACCTGGGGAACCATCGGGATCTCCCGTTTCGACAGTTCTGTCTTGGTGTCCCCGTCGCCGTCGCGGGAATGGGTCCGCTCGACGCGAAACACATTGCGCTCAAAATCCAAGTCGCTCCATTGCAATCCGTTGGCTTCGCCTGTGCGCAGCCCTGTGAGGCAACGCACGGTGACATAAAACGTGTACTCGCTGCGGATGCCGCTAATCAGAGCTGCAACTTCGTCCAGCGAGAAAGGGCGGATCTCGGAACGCTTCTGTTTAAGCGGCTTGATTCCGCGTGCCGGGCAGTCCAGTCCAAAACGATCGCAGCCCTCGGCAAGGATGGCCTTGAGCTGCATCATCAACTTGTTGATGCGTTTGGCCGAAAGGCTCTGGCCGGCCCGCCCTGGCCGCTTCGCAATCTGCGCACGGAATGCCAGCACGTCGGCGCGACCGATCTGCGACAGATGCTTGTCGCCAAAGGAGGGATTCAGAATCTTGTCCAGCGTGGCTCGAATGGCCAGACGATATCGCTGCCGCCAGCGTGGCTCGGATTCGTGGAACCACACTTCAGCGAACTCGCGGAATGTCGGTGTGGTGGAAGCCGCTTCGGTTGTGGATCGTGCTTCGTGGGTGGTCGAACCGCCGAGTTCCGTGTTGCCACCGGCAGGGACTTTGGCGCGAGAGCTATCCGGGAAGTAGTCGGCATACACGAAGGTACCTTGGCGAATGGCCTTGTCGATTCGATCTGCCAACTTGCCGAGCCGGACGCGATTGGCCGTTGTGTCCGGAAGTCGCGTATGTTCCCGGCAACGCTGGCCCTGGTAGCGGAAGTCTAGAAGCAAGAGGCCGGTGTCCTTCCGGCAACTGACGTTAGCCATGAGCGACACCCCCACCGGCCATCGGAATAGCCTCAGCGAGGGAGCAGCGCTTGATGTCGCGTTCGATCGCCTCCCAGACAAAGAGCAACTTGCGACCGCCGAACGGGCGGAAGTAGTGAATTGTTGCTGCCCGTTGAAAATTGACCATAAATCGAGGGTTCTGCTCGCTGAAAATTGACCAGGGTGTTCTGACCTAACCTGCCGGCCTTTTGGACCGGTAGGGAGACGAGGTGCACACCATGGCAACGTACGCAAAGGTGCGACGGATGCGGCTCCGCGAGGGGCTGTCGATTAGCGAGATCGCCAGACGAACGAGTCTGTCGAGGAATACGATCAAGTCGTGGCTGCGGGAGTCGACCCGCAGTGAGATGAGCTACCGGCGCGAGGCTGGTCCGAAGAAGCTCGATGGGCATCGAGAGTGGTTGCGACAGGCGCTTGAGATCGATGCCCGTCGGCCAAGAAAGGAGCGGCGGACAGCGCTGCGGCTATTCGCTCAACTGCAGGCGGAGGGCTTTGCCGGCAGCTACACCCGGGTCACGGAGGCGATCCGCGCCTGGCGTGCCGAGTCCGGCGCAGTGACGGCGCGCTCGGCCTTTGTGCCGTTGCGCTACGAGTGGGGTGAGGCGTTCCAGTTTGATTGGAGCGAGGAAGGTATCGTCATTGGCGGCGTCTGGCGCAAGGTGCAGTTGGCGCACATGAAGCTGTGCGCGTCACGGGCCTTCTGGCTGGTGGCCTACCCGGCGCAGAGTCACGAGATGCTGTTCGATGCGCACCTGCGTTGTCTAACCGGACTGGGCGGCATCGCTCGACGCGGCATCTACGACAACATGAAGACGGCAGTGGACCGGGTGCCGGGCCGAGGCAAAGCGCGGATCGTCAACGCACGATTTGCCGCTATGACCGCCCACTACCTGATCGACCCGGACTTCTGCAATGTGGCGTCGGGTTGGGAGAAGGGGCGTGTCGAGAAGGGCGTGCAGGACGCCCGCCGCCGTATTTGGCAGCGAGCGCAGGAGCAGCGCTTTTCCAGCTTTGCTGAGCTCAATGTGTGGCTGGCCACGGAGTGCATCGAAGGCCGCAGCGCAGCGCATCCGGAATTTCCGGGCATGAGCATTGCCGAAGCGCTGGAGCACGAGGTACCGCACCTCATGCCGATGACGGCGCCGTTTGATGGCTATATCGAATCACCCGCACGGGTATCGAGCACCTGCCTGGTATCGGCGGCGCGCAATCGCTACTCGGTGCCCTGCGCCTTTGCGGGTCACCGGGTCAGCGTGCGGCTGTATCCGGAGCGCATCGTCATCGTGGGTGACCAGGAGGTCATCGCCGAGCACCCGCGGGCGACCGAGCGCGACCACGTGGTCTACGACTGGCAGCATTACGTGCCGCTGATCGCGCGCAAGCCCGGCGCGCTGCGCAACGGCGCGCCGTTCGCCGACATGCCCGAGCCGCTCAAGCGGCTCAGTCGAGCGCTGCTGCGTCGCGCAGGTGGTGATCGGGTGATGGCGCAGGTGTTGGCGGCGGTGCCGCGGCATGGGCTGGAGGGGGTGCTGGTCGCTGTGGATCTCGTGCTCGAAGCAGGGCATCCCAGCGCCGAGCACGTGCTCAATGTCCTCGCCCGACTGAGTGAGGGGCCGCCACCGGAAGCGGTCAGCACATCGCTCGTTGTTGAAGAGCCACCGACTACCGACACCCGTCGCTACGACACCCTGCGCGAGGAGATGACCCATGTCTGACCTGATATCCGAACTCAAGCAGCTACGCCTGTACGGCATGGCCAGCAGCTATGCCGAGGTACTGCAGAACAGCGCCGGCGGCGGCACCGAACAGGCCGAGTGGCTGCTACGCCATCTGATCACCGCCGAGCAGACCGACCGCGGTCTGCGCTCGATTCGCTACCAGATGCATGCGGCCAAGTTCCCCGTGCATCGCGATCTCGCCGGATTCGAATTTGATCGATCCAAAGTCGATCGCCAGCAAATCAGCGTGTTTGCCAGCACCGAGTTCACCGAGCGGGCCGAGAACATCGTCCTGGTCGGCGGCACCGGGACCGGCAAGACCCACCTCGCCACCGCGCTGGGCATCCAGGCGATCACCCGCCACGGCAAGCGCGTGCGCTTCTATTCCACCGTCGATCTGGTCAATCAGTTGGAGCAGGAGAAGGCCGCGGGACGATCCGGTCGACTGGCCAACCAGCTCATGCACCTCGATCTCGTCATCCTCGACGAACTCGGCTACCTGCCGTTCTCGCAGGCCGGAGGCGCGCTGCTGTTTCATCTGCTATCCAAACTCTACGAGCACACCAGCGTCATCATCACCACCAATCTGGTGTTTGCCGAATGGGCCAACGTGTTCATCGACGCCAAGCTGACCACGGCGCTGCTCGACCGACTGACCCACCACTGCCACATCGTCGAGACGGGCAATGAATCCTACCGATTCCATCAGAGCAGCGGACAGGCCAAAGCCCGAATCAAGTCGCGTGAGCAGGCCAAGCAGCGAGCCAACAAGGAGGTGATGGAAGAACCCTTCTGATCCCACTGACGCCACGCTCGGGGCTACACTCCGACCAAGCCGAGGGAACTCTCCCTCGGCTTCCATCCCTGGTCAATTTTCAACGAGCAGAGATGGTCAGTTTTCAACGAGCGCCAACACCTTCTTCTCTTGCACACAGAAGCGGGGCATGTCGCGCAACGATTTGCCGCACACGTTTCTTACGTTGTGAGGCAGCCAGTGCGCGGCTGTGTTTGCGCGAGGCAATCGAATCGGTCAGTTCTTCAGTCCGGGGAGAACTTTCCATCCCGCGTGCTCCGATAGTAGTTGTAGGGGTGCCTCAATGTCTTTGCGAAGTCGCACGGCCGAATAGCAACTATGCCGTGCATAGGGCTCTTCCCCATGTGCTCCATGACCAAGCAATGCGTCGATTGACTGCGCAGGGACATCCAGCTCACGTAGTCGAGTTCGCAAGTAGTGCCGTTGTGCGTTCATCGGATACACATGAGACTTTGGTCCAACGCGCTTCAACGTATCGATTCGTACAGGAACAGCATGAGCATCGTCATCGATGAAGTAGAGCTTTTTCCCCTGCCCAGCGAGGTCCGGAAACAGTGCCTGCATTACCTCCAGATGCTCAAGGTAGGTATCGATCTGACGTTGAGCAATCGGCGGGATCCATACGACGCGTGAGGAGTAGTAGCTGTCTGTATTCTTGTCGGAAACGCCGAGCATTCCCGTTGATCGATCGTAGAGAGCCATCTCCACTCCATCGGTCACGGCCCGAATCCCGGTATGCCACATGACTAACTGGCAAGTGTAGGCAACGAGAGCGTTGTGCACCCGGCGAGTCCGCGCAAGATCACGGCGACCTCTTAACGTGCTCCGAAAGTGATTGATCAATGCTTGAACCATCGAGGCCACGCCGACATCAGTCGGGCAGCAGCCACTGCCGAGGTAGGGGCCGGCTGGTTCGATCGAGGATTCCTGGTCTGTCCGCGTTGATTCGTTCGAGCTATCCCTCACGAACAATCCCATTCCCCTGTAGATGCCTTCCCAGATCGATTGTTGGCACTTCCGCAAATGGGCGATACTGGGGCGTAGTAGTAAAGGCGTGCGTCCGCCATTCCTCCGGTGATCAGCGCAGCATCAGCGCGGTCTCCACTCGTGGCAACAAGTTGGCGCGCCAGAAATTGACTGATTCGTGCGGGAGTGAGCCGCGAACCAAACCGATCGTTGACAGCTTGCGTAAACAGTCCCACATACTCGACATATGCCGGCTCGCCAAAGGGTTGGTTGCCAATCTGCTGATTGGCGAAGTCAAGCAGAAGCTGAATCCAGTTGAGCCGTTGAGGGAGCTTCAAGGTCAGGCGACTGAGAACGGGGCGATAGTGCTGGCTGTCATTGTCGGATGGGACAAACCCGCCTTTCAGTCGCGGTCCCGGGATGACGAGGAGCGCGTCGGGCGCAACTAGGTAGTGCTTCGTCGGGACAGACGGTACGTCTGCCAACGTCTTGGCGACCTGCAGGTCGCGGATGCCCTCCATGGATAGACCCGTGACAAGCATGGCGGCGGCCACAATGGCCCCTTGGGTCGATTCGACAGACGGAGATCGAATACCGCCTTCTCTCAATTCGGTCGCGTATCGCTCGCCCGCTTCGAGATCCACGAGCTGCAATCGATCGCCGGCGAGCAGAAGTGATTGCGCGGAGGTCCTGATGCCACGAGCCGCGTACGTTGCCCGCCAGAGCATTTGCTGAGGACCCACAAACGCGGCTGGAACCGTAAGGGGCACGCTGACGGTGATGGTCGATCGCTGTGGCGATTCGGCCACGGCGGCAGTGCCTTCGGCTATGTCTCCCAAGTCCGGGAGACCGTCTTCTATTTGCTCATGGATAGAGTGCTGAGCAACCAAGTCATCGATTTCTGCGGCAGGGGCAGCTATCCGCTGGCGACGCCCGCCCGAACTCTTTCGGGAACGGGGCATCCGCTCGTCCACCGCATCTTTGACGAGCACGCTGATTCCAGCCAGCAACGCATTCTGCCGGGGGGTCAGGACTAAACCATCGCGACGAGTGAATTCCACCGCGCAAAGCACTTCAACCAAGGATTGAGCGCGACCCAATGCTTCAGAAAACCCCGTCGGGGTATGTTCATTCTGTCCGATCCTCCTTACGGAAAGGCAGGCCGTCTGGGCGGCTGCGGGAAACCAGACCAGACCGGTTTCATCCTCCTCAAGAATGGCTGCGGCAAGCAGAACTGCGGCCTGCGCCACCCGACCTGCTCGCTCAAAAGCTGCCAGTGGCTGCGCCCAAAGTGCGCAGTACAGAGGCATTTTGGTAATCCATCCTTTGGTCGGTTGAAGCCCGGGTTGCACGCGCGGAAGACTGTCTATCGGAGTACCTGAGCTGAGTGCTTTCCGTAGAGCTGGTGGCGTCTCTGGCCATTGCTCCAACAACGGGGCCAGCCGCGCCAGGGAATACTCCACAGGCAAATCCGCAGCCACGAATTCAGCAAAAGGCAGGGTGTAGCCAGGATCGCCAGCAGCGGTACAGATGGGCGACCAGCGAATCAGGTCTGAGAGAGCTGCTACCCGCATTAGTTCTGTCATGAGAATCCCATCCCACTGCGTGCATCGAACCAGCGCATTGAGGCCGGTACGAATTCAGCCCGGGATATTTTCTCCGTCGGGTCCTCGATCCTCGACTTCGCTGCCTGCCAGCAAAGCAGCGGGCGCGATAGAAACTCTAGTTCCGAAACCCCTGAATTTGCCCTCACAATGTAGGCCGATACTCAATAAAATGCCACATCATGCCTTATCACTAGTGACACGAATAGGGCCCAAACGGTGTCGATCTGTCCTCGGACAGATCCGTCGAGTCAGCGCAACTTAATGAAAATACAGGGTATAACAGATTAAGACCAATCTGGGTCGATCTAGCCATGGTTGGCAGTTCGCCCTCCGAAGGCGGTGGTCGGGGGTTCGAATCCCTCCGGGCGCGCCAGTCTCCTCGCCGCTTTGTCGGCCCCGCCCTCGTAGGAAGACCACCGGCGTGCGCCCGCTCCTGGGCGAGGGTATGCCGCATCGTGCTATTCGCCAGGCTCCGAAAGCTACGTGGATCCTGGCGATCCGGTTCACAATCGGCCGGGCGCAAACGGTCGTCTCTGGCGCACTGCCGTAAAGGGCTCGGCAGCAGTGATGTTGTCGGGAGACTATTGAGTGCCGATTGTTGCGTAGTCATAGTAGGGGCGGCTGCCATGCTGGCAATTTCAGGGAAGACCCGATGTCGAGGTCCACGATGATGCACTGCTCGTTCCGACCTGCTTGCCTGGCGGCTGCACTTTCGACGCTGTATCTCGCGATCGGTGCGACCGGTCTCGCCCGGGCCGATGAAGGTGGCGTTCCGTTCTGGTTTTCCGGGGCCTACGCCAGTCTGGCCGCCGTGCCGGCAACGCCTGGATGGACATTGCCGGTGCAGGGGTACTACTACAGCGGTGATGCGTCTGCGACGAGGTCGTTCCAGCAGGGAGACAGCATCAGCGCCGGAGTCCGCTCGACGAGTCCGCTCATTCTGGTTCAGCCCACCTATGCGCCGAAGACGAAGCTGTGGGGTGGACAGGCGGCACTCGGGCTGGGTTTTGGTTACGGTCAGAACAGGACCAGGGCCGACGTTTCCATCACCCCGGGCGGGACAGAGTTCGGCCGCAGCGACACCACCCGTGGCGGCACGGATCTGTATCCCGTCGCCAGCCTCGCCTGGAACCACGGTGTGCACAATGCCATGGTCTACATCACCGGCGATATTCCGATCGGGTCCTACGACAGCAATCGACTTGCCAATCTGGGTATTGGCCATGCGGCCGTGGACATGGGTGGCGGCTATACCTATCTCGACGAGAAATCAGGGCGAGAGTTCTCCGCCGTACTGGGCCTGACCTACAACTGGGAAAACGAGGATACGAACTACAGGAACGGCGTCGACTCGCACCTTGACTGGGCGGCCTCGCAATTCCTGTCAGCCAACTGGCAAGTGGGCATTGCGGGCTATGTGTACTACCAGCTAACCGGCGACAGTGGCTCTGGCGCGGTTCTGGGCCCGTTCAAGTCCCGGGTTGCGGCAATTGGCCCTGAAGTCGGTTATGTCTTTGCCATGGGCGGCAAACAGGCCTATACAAATGTGCGCGGCTACTACGAATTCTGGGCCAGGAATCGCGTGGAAGGCCATGCGGTGTTCGCCACGCTTGCCATCCCGCTGGGCAAGTAGGCCGATCCGGGCGAACAGGGCTTTGGGCCACTCGATCACGGGGGTTCCTGGCAAGCGACAGGGGCGGTTGCACACGGCAATGTCGACGCCCAGGCAGGTCCCTGGAATGACCGAGCCTTCGATTGACGTGGATCAAGGTGGCGCAGCCGGCTTGACGGCAGGATGCGCTCATGGAATCGCCGACGCTACTGCACCCACAACTCTCGCGCGCGCCCGTCTTCGATGCGGAGCTGATCTCGCGCTACGATGTCAGCGGACCACGCTACACCTCCTATCCGACTGCGCCGCAATTTCATGATCGCTTCTCGGAAGTCGATTTGCGCAGGATCGCACAGGCCTCCAACGAGGATCCGATTCCACGAGCGCTGTCGATCTACGTGCACGTGCCGTTCTGCCTGAGTCCGTGCTTCTATTGCGGTTGTACGCGCATCATCACGCGCGACCGACGCAAGGCCGATGAATACATGCAGCGCCTGCTGCGTGAAATCGCCATCACTGCGCCGCTGTTCGACAATGACCGCCACGTCAACCAGTTGCATCTCGGCGGCGGCACGCCGAACTTCCTTGACGAGGAGCAGATGCGATGCCTGCTCGGGGCGCTCGCCGAAGGCTTCAGTTTCTCTGACGAGAGTGATCGCGAGTTCGGTATCGAAGTCGACCCGCGCTATGCCGATGCCGACACGATCCGCATGCTGGCCGCGGTCGGATTCAACCGGATCTCGCTGGGCATCCAGGATTTCGATGCCGAGGTCCAGCGTGCGGTAAACCGCATACAGAGTGTCGAGCAGACCCGGGAAGTGATCGAGACGGCGCGCGAGTGCGGCTTTCGCTCGGTCAGCGTCGATCTGATTCATGGACTCCCGCTGCAGACTACTGCGCGCTTTGCCAGAACCCTTGAAGAAGTGCTGACGCTGAAGCCCGACCGCATCGCAACGTATTCCTACGCGCACATGCCGGCCCGCTTCCGCGCCCAGAATCAGATCATTGAAAGCCAGCTGCCCGACGCCGCAACGCGCCTGGCTCTGATCGGCCAGACCGTGGAAACCCTGACCGGTTCCGGCTACCGCTACATCGGTCTCGATCACTTCGCCTTGCCGGAGGATGACCTTTCGATAGCGCAGCGTCGCGGAACCCTGCAACGCAACTTCCAGGGCTATTCCACGCACGGCGATTGCGACCTGATCGGACTCGGCATGAGTTCGATCGGTCATGTCGGACGCAGCTTCCACCAGAACGCACGAGACCTCAACGGCTACTATGCCGCCATCGAAGCAGGCCACCTGCCTGTGCATCGTGGCATGGAACTTAGCGACGATGACGTGATTCGCGCCGATCTCATCCAGCAACTCATGTGTCACGGTGATCTCGATATTGAAGTCTTCGAGCGGCATCACGGCATTCATTTTGGCGATTACTTCGCCCTTGAGATGCGTCGCCTCTCCAGACTCGAAGCGGATGGTCTGGTGACCACGCGGCCCAATGGAATCCGGATAACGGCGCGCGGTCGATTCCTCATGCGCATTGTCGCCATGAACTTCGATGCCTATCTTGGAAGGACCCTGGAAGCGGCACCTGCCTACTCGAAGGCACTCTGAACAGAACGAAGCCGACGCCCTATCGATTCCTGACTCCAGTCGGCCAGGTCCGCGAATGGCGATCAACCAGGGATTCGTTCTTGCTCCACGCTCCATCAAGTCCAGGATTTTCCCCGGAGCGAAAGGGGTGCGCGCAGTCCTGACTAACATTGCGATTTCGCCCTGATCGACGCGCCAACCCGTCCACTGTGCCTGTCGGAAGCACTTAACAGGGATGGCGCGAGCACCGGCTTGTGCGAAGATGCGCGCCATGCGTGAATCCGGCAAAGTCATCAATCTTCGCGAACTGCGCCAGTCCTGTGCGGACTGCGCGCTGAACCAGCTTTGCTTGCCGGCATCGATTGGCGGCGAGGACATGCTCAGGCTGGACTCGGTGGTCAAGCAGCGCCGCCCACTGGAACGCGGCGAGTGGCTGTATCGCGAAGGCGATTCGCACGCGGCCCTGTTCGTAATCCGAGCCGGATCCCTGAAGACCTACACCACCTTGCCCGAAGGTGATGTGCAGATCCTGGGCTTCCATATTGCCGGCGAGCTCATCGGTTTCGATGGTCTGGCCGGTAACGGCAATCACTGCACGGCCGAGGCACTGGAGCACTCCAGCGTGTGCGAGGTTCCACTGGACGCCCTGTCCGATGTGGCGGCACGCGTCCCCGGACTCCAGCGCCAGCTGTTCCGCATCATGGGTCGCGAATTCGATCGCGAACAACAACACCCGGTCATGATGGGACGCAAGCAGGCGATGTCGAGGCTGGCGATTTTCCTGCGCAGCCTGTCCGAGCGCCTTCAAGGCATCGACCACGATCCCAGCGTGCTCAATCTGTCCATGTCGCGCCAGGAGCTGGCCAACTATCTCGGCCTCGTGATCGAGACGGTCAGCCGGCTGTTTTCGCGTATGCAGGCACTAGGCGTGCTCAGGGTCGAGCGGCGCACCGTGCATATTCTCGACATGGCGGGCCTTTCCGCACTGGCCGAAAAAGCGGACGACGACAACGGCTGATCGACCCGGGTTTCAGCTGCAGTCGAACGGAAGCCAGCGCTGCAGCCAGGGTGCGTGTCCGACCAGCATCGGCGCCGCGAGCGTGATCGCCGCGCAGGCCAGCAAGACGACGCCGGCCGAGCGACGCAAGCCGAGGCTGGAAGAAAACCGCATCAACTTCGGCGCGCCCCAGGATGTGGCCAGCATGGCCGGCAGGGTACCGAGGCCGAATGCGGCCATCACGCCCGCCGACTGGATGGGTTGCGCACCGAGCGCCGCGACCAGCAGGATGGTGTAGACGAAACCGCAGGGCATCCAGCCCCAGACTGCGCCGAAACCGATCGCGCGCGGCAGCGTGTTGACCGGCAGCAGGCGCTTTCCAATCGGCGCGAGTCTGGGCCAGAGCCGATTGCCGAAAAACGAGCCGGGGTCGCGCAGCACGCCGAGCATGACCAGCGCAGCAAGCAGCAAGGCCGCAGCGCTGGCGATGCGGAGGGCCAGGCGAACCTCGTTGACATCGAGCAGCGCGATCAGCGCGCCACCCGCGCCGCCCACCAGCAATCCGGCCAGGGTGTAGGAAAGAATGCGTCCGAGCTGATAGCCCACCAGCAAGTGCCGTCGCGGCTGACCTCGTTCATCCTTGTCGGTTGCGACCCCGAGGGCGCCGGCAATGCCGCCGCACATGAGCACGCAATGGCCACTGGCGAGCAGGCCAAGGAAGAAAGCAGCGAAAAGGCTCATCGGACTGTTCACGATTCCGGCTCTTCGCTCACCTCGGCGGCTGGGTCGGACTCCTCGCTCATCGGCGTCAGGGCGGGGGTGTCGAGGTCGTCGAACTGGGAATGATTGACCGCCCAGAAGAAGGCCCAGACGCCGAGGCCGAGCAGGAGCAGGCTGATCGGGATAAGCAGAAGGATGATATTCATGTGACAACACCAGCGGTGCCTGAGCCCGCGTGGACTCGACGGTCGCTGTGAGCTGCATCGATACCTCGTCCAACGCCTCGGCCAATGCGCAGGGAGTTGAGCAGGACCAGGATCGAACTCGAAGACATGCCGATCGCCGCCAGCCACGGCGGCACGAAGCCGAGTGCCGCCAATGGAACGGCCGCCAGGTTGTAGGCCAGTGCCCAGTTGAGATTCTGATTCAGTCGCACCAGCATCTCGGCAGCGATTGCGCGCGCCTCGGCCAGGCTGTCCAGTCGCGACGACGCGAGCAGGATTCCACTGGCGGCATGCGCGACGGCGCTGCCTTCGCCGATAGCGATGGCGACGTCGGCGCCGGCCAGCACCGGGGCATCATTGATGCCGTCGCCGATCATGGCAACGACATGCCCTTCACGCCGCAACGCTTGGAGACGCGCGAGCTTGTCCGCAGGCGTTGCTGTCGCCGTGGTCTGCCTGATATTCAACAGGCGCGCAATGGACGCCACCCGGCTGCTGCTGTCGCCACTGAGAATTTCGCAACCGATACCGATCTGTTGCAGGGCATCGATCTGCGCGAGTGCGCCCGGGCGCAAGCGTTCCTGCATCGGAAATCGTGCAATCACGCCCTCGCCGTCGGCAAGTATCAGTGCATCGCAGGCACTGCTTTCGTCTCCGACAGGCGAGGACAGGGAGAAGGCGCTGCGTCCGAGACGATAGTGGACGCCGCTGATCTCGCCTTCGACACCCGCGCCGGGAATCTGTCGCAATGAGGCAGCGGTCAAATCGGGCGCGCTTTCAGCGATGCGGCGCAGTGCAATGGCCAGCGGGTGGCTGCTGCCATGTTCCAGTGCGCCGGCAATGCTCAGCGCCTGCTCACGGGAGCCGCGAAGCACTTCGATTGCTGCCGGGTCGAAGCTGGGTTCGGTCAGGGTGCCGGTCTTGTCGAACACGAAGTGGTCTGCCCTTGCCAGGGCTTCCAGCGCGTCGGCATCAATCACGAGGATGCCGCGCCTGGCGAGTACGGCGATGGCCCGGGTCAATGCTGCCGGTACCGCAAGCGCAAACGCACAAGGGCAACTGACCACCAGCACGGCCAGCGCTGCAGGCAGTGCGCGCGCGGGATCGAACCAGGCCCAGGCGGCCGCAGTGAGGATGGTCAGGATCAACACTCTCAACACGAAGCGTGCCGCCCGCGTATCAGCCAGGCGGGTAAGTCGGGGGCGTTCGCTGGCAGCGCGTGACACCAGACGCACGATGCCGGCAAGCACGGTGTCGGCGCCGACATGGCGCACTTCCACCTCGACCGGACCATCAATCACGTGACTGCCTGCAATGACGGTCTCTCCGGGAAGGCGTCGCACCGGTGCCGACTCGCCGCTGACCAGCGATTCGTCGATGCGGCAGGCCGGGCCGAGCAGCAGTCCGTCCGCAGGAAGAGCCGAACCTGCACCGACGCGCACGATGTCACCGCTCTGCAACTCGTGAATGGCAACAGTCACGAAGTGCTCGCCCTCGCGCCGGTCGGCATGCACCGGTTGCAGGCGCGACAGTGCATCGACGACATCGCTGGCCCGGTGGCGTGCGCGCATGGCCAGGTGGCGTCCGACCAGCAGAAACAAAACGAACATGCTGACCGAATCAAAGTAGATCTCGTGGCCACCGGCCAGGATGCCGATCAGGCTGGCCAGGTAGATCAGTGCGATGGCCAGAGCCACGGGCGTGTCCATCGACAGTTGTCGCGAACGCCATTCACGCAGGGCACCCTGGAAGAAGGGCTGTGCCGAGTAGAGCACGACCGGCGTTGCGACGAGAAAGCCGAGCCAGCGAAAGAACTCGCGCACATTCGGATCGATGCCGTCGAACACGCCGGCATACAGTGCCACTGCCATCATCATGGCCTGCATCGTGCCGAGGCCGGCCACGACGAGTCGCTTGAGTGCGCCGCGCGATTCGCGCTGACGTTGCGAATCGATCATGTCGGCTGTCAGCGGAGAGGGCGCATAGCCCAGTTGCGCCAGTGCCCCGAGCAACTCGGCCAATCCCGTCTGTTGCGGGTTGAACGCGAGCACGACCCGACGCGCCAGCGCATTCACGCCGACATCAAGGACTCCGGTCGTCGATCGCATTGCCCGTTCGATCAGCCATGCGCAGGCCGGACAGCGCAGTCCATCGACCAGCACGACAACCTCGCAACGTTCCTCGCTGACATCGCGCACGTGCAGACGTCTGAGTGCCGGGCGCTCCCAGGCTGAAAAATCCGGCACTTCATCGTGGCGCAAGGCAGGCTCGCTGCGCAGCGTGTAGTAGGCGCCCAGGCCGAGCTGCTCGATCCATTCCGCGGCTGCCTTGCAGCCGACGCAGCAGACCGCATGCTCGCCGCCGCGCACGTTCGCGAGCAGGCGCGGCGAAGCGGGGTTCAGCTCATCGCAATGAAAACAACGCTCCGCGTTCACGGCGTGTTTCCGTTCTCTCCACGGGTCGCTTCGGCTGGCGGCTTCGCGGCCTCGCTTGGCGGAATGCGGCTGGGTCTGGGTACGTCATTGGGCACGGTGACGTGAGTATCGGATGTTCGTATCGCCGTTGCCAGCAAGGCAAACGAACCGACTACCGTAGCGCCGAGCATGATCAGGATCAGCCACAGCTCGGGAACCCTGTACCAGGCCAGGAACGGCGTGCCGACGGGGTGCTTGCTCATGGTTGTTCCGGTGCAAAGAAATGTGAGTCGCCGCGCGCAAGCTCGGTGCCCTGCGCGTCCAGCACCAGCACCACGATGGGCTGGCGTCCCGAGGTCGTGCCGCGGTCGGCGCGCAGGGTCAACGGCAGAGAGAATACTTCGTTCGGAGCCAGGGTGACCGAAGGCTTGCCGATCATGCGAAGCGGCAGATCCGATTCGGTGCGCAGGGATACGGTCTTGTCCGCATCAGTCTTGTTGACCAGCTTGACGTTGTAGCTGTTTTCGATCGCACCCTGACTGATCTCGCGGAACAGGGCGTTGCGATCGTGCAACACCTCGATGATCACCGCATCGCGGGCGCCAACCAGCCAGGAGAACGCGGCGATCACGCCGGCGAGGATGCCCGCGTAGATCATCGTGCGCGGACGCAGCAACCGTTTGGGTCGACCGAGCAGGGCGTTGTCGGTGGTATAGCGAATCAGCCCGCGCGGGTATTCCATCTTGTCCATGACCGCATCGCAGGCATCGATGCAGGCGGCACAGGCAATGCATTCGATCTGCAGGCCATTGCGAATGTCGATTCCGGTCGGGCATACCTGCACGCAGGCCAGGCAATCGATGCAGTCGCCGAGCACCCGTTGCTGTCCGGCAGGTACTTCGGGGTCGAGCGGGTTGGCGGCGTCCAGGGAAGCCGAAGCGGGAGCAAAGCGGGCCGCATTGCGCTTGCGATGCGCGCGCGGTTCCCCTCGTGTTTCGTCGTAGCTGATGACCAGCGTGTCGTGATCGAACATCGCACTCTGAAAACGTGCGTATGGACACATGTACTTGCAGACCTGTTCGCGCAGATACCCGGCGTTGCCGTAGGTTGCAAAGCCGTAGAAGAGAATCCAGAACGTCTCCCAGCCACCCAGTGTTCCCGTTGCCACTTCCGCACCGAGCTCGCGGATCGGCGTGAAGAATCCGACGAACGTGAAACCGGTCCACAGGGCGAAGGTGATCCAGACGAGCTGCTTGGCCGACTTGCGCCAGATCTTTTCAGCCGTCCACGGCGCTGCATCCAGGCGCATGCGCGCATTGCGGTTGCCCTCGATCTTGCGCTCCATCCAGAGGAACACTTCGGTCCATACGGTTTGCGGGCAGGCGTACCCGCACCAGAGGCGGCCGGCTACCGCGGTGAAAAAGAACAGGCTCAACGCAGCCATGATCAGGAGCAGGGTCAGCAGATAGAAATCCTGCGGCCAGAAAGTCATTCCGAAAATATGAAAGCGCCGGGCAGGCAGGTCGAACAGCACGATCTGCTGGCCACCGACACTGATCCACGGAAACGCGTAGAACATGCCGAGCAACCAGAACACGGCAATCGTGCGCAGGCGCTGGAATCGACCCTCGATCTCGCGAGGGTAGACCTTGGGTTCCTTCGCGTACAGGGAGCCGGACCCGTCGACGACCTTGATGTCGAGTTTTGATTTGTTGCTCATTGGCGTGTCCGCCACGGAATGTTCACCGCCCCAATTCTTGCCGCTTTGCTGCGCTCTTCAATTGCAAAGCATTCACACGCCTGCGGCGCGCGAGTCACTTCTCTTTGACTGGCCACTGCGCCGCAGGAGCGGCGCGAACAGCGCAGCTGGCCCGAAGGGCGTAGGGCAGGAAGCCCGGAGTCAAGGAAGTAACCAAGAGAAAGGCCACCCCGATGCAGCGGTCTCCGGGCATCCTGCCCTGCGACTGCGCGAAGCGGCTTCGGGGTTGTCTGACAGTCCATCCATGGCCTGGCAGCCAACTGGCTCGCATCCCTGCGAACCACCCTGCGGGCTTTTCCTACGCCACTCCGCCACTGCAAAGGGGCCCCATTCACTGCGCATCCTGCACAGCCAGGACGAAGCAGATTCCCGCAAGTTTGTGACTCTGTCGCTGCCCTTGATCTTCCTTCTCCCGCCTCGCGGGAGAAGGTCCCGGAGGGGGATGAGGGCGTTCTTGCTCTGGCGCGCAGGAAGCGCGCTAACAGGGTCCCGTAAGCGGTGGCGACAGGGTGCAGGAAAGGCCCGAAGGGTGGGCGCGAGGGATCGCGCCCAGTTTGCTGCCAGCACAAGGATGTGCTGTCAGCGAACCCCCGGAACCCTGTTTCGGAGTCGGAGGGCAGGAGCCCGGAGACCACCGCTTTGGGGTGGCCTTCTCTTTGCCTACTTTCTCTTGGCCACGCAAGAGAAAGTAGGGCGCGCGCCGAAGGCGTGTGAAAGCCTTTGTCCGATGCCGCGCGTCGAACAGGCGTATGAGCGCAAGCGCGCAAACATCCATGTCGAGCCAAAGAGCGCGATTCCTCAAGCCCGATCAAACCACCACCACACGTCTCAACCTTTCCCATGACCACCCTTGCCCCCATTGCCGTCGGGCAACGGCGGCGCGACCAGCATGGCCGTAAACAGGCAAGCCGAGATCGTGCACAGCCAGAACATGAAGAAACCGATCGAGTAGCCGGTCATGCGCGTGATTTCGATGTTCGGCCAGGTGATCCCGGCCAGCTCGACCGGGTCCACGATGGCGAAGAACATGATCGTTGCCACGCCTGCGGCAAAAAAGGACGGCCAGACCACCGCGCCGACACGGCGCACCATCGAGTCGTGCGGGTTGTCTTCGAGCGGACGCAGTGCGCCCGGTGGCGGGTGGTAGGTGGTCACGGCGAGGCCCCGCTGTGGGCGGCATCCTCGCGCTCGGACTCCGTCGCCGCCGTCGCCTGCGCCAGGATCCAGGCGGCCGCCAGACGAGCGCGATCTTCGCCGATGATCGGACCCCAGGCGGGCATCACGCCGCCGACGCCGTGCAGGATGATGTTGCTGACACCTTGTGCCGTGCCCTCGCCATGCAGCCAGATGCCGTCGGTGAGATTGGGTGCGCCGAGTGCGTGATTGCCCTTGCCGTCGGCACCATGGCAGGCCGCACAGATGGATTCGAACTTGGCCTTGCCCGCTGCCGCGAGCTTGCTGTCATGTTCGAGGCCGGAAAGGCTCAGGGTGTACTGGGTCACCTCGGCGACGCCATTGCCGGGCAGGGTTGCGCCCATCGGTGGCATCAGGCCATTCCTGCCATTCATGATGCTGGCCAGCACGGTTTCCGGCTCGCCCCCGTACAGCCAGTCGCTGTCGACCAGATTGGGGTAGCCCTTGGCGCCGCGGGCGTCGGAGCCGTGGCAGGCCGCGCAGTTGTTGGCGAACACGTTGCGCCCGACCTTGGTCGCAGCAGGGTCGGCCGCGAGCGCGCTCAGCGACTTGCCGCGGAATCCCGCGTACAGCGATTCCAGCCTGGCCTGATTGGCGTCGAGATTCTCCTGCACCTGCCGATCCGAGGTCCAGCCCAGAGTGCCGGCGAAATTGCCCATGCCCGGATAAAACACCAGATACGCAATGCCAAAGATGAAGGTGAGGATGAACAACCCGAACCACCAGCGTGGCAACGGATTGTTGAGCTCCTCGATGTCGCCATCCCAGACATGGCCCATGGACTCCGCCGCAGGCTTGTCATTCTTCGGTTTGGCTGCGGTTGCCAGCAGCAACCATAGAATTCCGACCATGTTGGCCACGGTCAGCACGATCACATACCAGCTCCAGGCACCGTTCATGCTTCGTCCTCCTTGGTCGGGGAGGCATCATCTTCCAGTGGCAGCCTGGCGGACCTGGTGAAATCGGGCTTTCGCTTCTTGCTCCAGGCCCAGATCCAGATGCCCACGAAAACGATCAACAGGATGGCGGTGTAGATTCCGGAAATCATGGCTGGGCCTCCTCTACGCCGGTGTCCGACTTCACGCCGAGGCCTTGCAGATAGGCGACGACTGCATCCAGCTCGGTCTTGCCGACAACACTCTCGTTGATGCTGGCAAAATCCGCCTCGGTGTACGGATGGCCCATCCATGCCAGCGTGCGCATCTTGGTTTCGATCAGTTTCGGATCGATCAGGGCCTCGGTCAGGTTCGGATAACCCGGCATGTTCGATTCCGGCACGACGTTGCGCGGATTGAGCAGGTGCACGCGATGCCAGTCATCGGAATAGCGTCCGCCGACTCGGGCCAGATCCGGCCCCGTGCGCTTGGAGCCCCACAGGAACGGGCGGTCGTAAACCGATTCGCCTGCCAGCGAGTACGGTCCGTAGCGCTGCGTTTCCGAAGCCAGGGTGCGGATCATCTGCGAGTGGCAACCGACGCAGCCTTCGCGGATATAGATGTCACGACCGGCCAGTTGCAGTGGCGGGTAGGGCTTCACGCCCGGACTGGCGTTGACGGTCTGCGCCTGGAACATCAGCGGAATGATTTCGACCAGGCCGCCGATTGCGATCACGATCACGATCAGCACCGCCATGAGCCCGACATTCTTTTCGATTATTTCGTGCTTCATCAGGATTCTCCTCAGGCGTGGGCCGGGGCGGGAATACGCACAATCGGAACCTCGCGCGCCGGGAGACAGGTTTTCCAGACATTCCAGACCATGATCAGCATGCCGATGAAGAACAGCAGTCCGCCGAATACGCGGGTCACGTAATAGGGATAGGTCTGGCTGACCGATTCGATGAACGTGTAGGTCAGCGTGCCGTCAGGATTGGTCGCGCGCCACATCAGGCCCTGCATCACACCGGCGATCCACATTGCCGAGATGTAAAGCACGATGCCGATTGTCGCGATCCAGAAGTGCGCATCGATCGCCTTGATCGAATACATGCGCTCGCGGCCATACAGCTTCGGCAGCATGCTGTAGATCGCGCCCATGGTGATGAAGGCAACCCATCCCAACGCGCCGGCATGCACGTGGCCGATGGTCCAGTCGGTGTAGTGCGAAAGTGCGTTGACGGTCTTGATCGACATCATCGGGCCTTCAAAGGTCGACATACCGTAGAACGACAGCGAAACGATCATGAATTTCAGGATCGGATCGGTGCGCAACTTATGCCAGGCACCCGACAGCGTCATCATGCCGTTGATCATGCCGCCCCAGCTCGGAGCGAGCAGGATCAGCGAGAACACCATGCCGATCGACTGCGCCCAGTCCGGCAACGCGGTGTAGTGAAGATGATGCGGGCCGGCCCACATGTAGATCGAAATCAGGGCCCAGAAATGCACCACCGACAGGCGATAGGAATAGACCGGCCGTTGTGCCTGTTTGGGCACGTAGTAATACATGATGCCGAGGAAGCCGGCGGTCAGGAAAAAGCCGACTGCGTTGTGGCCGTACCACCACTGCACCATCGCATCGACCGTGCCGGAATAGATCGGGTAGGATTCCGTCCATGACACCGGGACCTGCAGGTTGTTGAAGATGTGCAGCACCGCGATGGTCAGGATATAGGCGCCAAAGAACCAGTTGGCGACGAAGATGTGCTTGATCTGGCGCTTGACGATCGTCATGAAGAACACGATGGCGTAAACCACCCAGACCGCCGTGATCAGAAGGTCCAGCGGCCAGATCAATTCCGCGTATTCGTGGCTTTGGGTCAAACCCAGCGGCAAGGTGATCGCCGCGCCCACGATGACTGCCTGCCAGCCCCAGAACGTGAAGGCCGCCAGCCGATCGGAAAACAGGCGCGCGTGGCAGGTGCGCTGAACTACGTAGTACGAGGTCGCGAACAGGCCGCTGCCGCCAAAGGCGAAGATCACTGCATTCGTGTGCAGGGGTCTCAATCGACCATAGCTGAGCCAGGCGATATCGAAATTCAGCCAGGGCCAGGCCAGCTGTGCGGCGATGAACAGGCCGACCAGCATGCCGACGACGCCCCACACGATCGTGGCGATCGTGAACTGGCGGACGACTTTATCGTTGTAGGTTTCCGCGGATGACATGACTCGTTCCCCTATTCCGGCAGGCGTATTGTGGCAGTGCGGCAAGAAGTTTCCCTTGACGTCAGTCAAACTAGTGTCGGCAGTGACAGATTGCCGCATGTAGAGTGCTGGCCCATCACCATCAGGATGGATTCTGCCAAGTTTGAGTTGCGCGTGCAGAATGCCTGCCGGAGTGCCCTGCCTCTTGACGCATATCAAGGGTGGAACAGGGCGTGAGGACTAGAATTCCCGCCATCGAGCAACACCCATTACGGGGAACAACCCATGACACGCATGATTTTGTCCATAACACTTTCGGCCTTGTTGCTTGCCGCCTGTTCTCCCGCGGCAGACAAGACGGCCCCCGCTGATTCATCAGCGACCGCCGTCAGGGCAGATACCGGTGGTTCGGCCAAGGGTGATTTCGGGCCGCCCCAGGGCGAGCCGATTGTCGCCGAGTTGACCTCGCCGCCACTGGTTCCGCCGGCAACCGGGCGCACCCAGCCGGCCAAGGTCATCGTCAACCTTGAAGTACGTGAGCTGGATCTGGAGATCTCCGAAGGTGTCACCTACACCTTCTGGACGTTCGGCGGCACCGTACCCGGCAGCTTCATCCGCGTGCGTCAGGGCGACACCGTCGAATTTCACCTGAAGAACCATCCCGATTCGAAGATGCCGCACAACATCGACTTGCACGGCGTGACCGGGCCGGGCGGTGGCGCAGCCTCCAGCTTTACCGCACCCGGCCACGAATCGCAGTTCACCTTCAAGGCACTCAATGCCGGCCTGTATGTCTACCACTGCGCGACGGCGCCGGTCGGCATGCATGTGGCCAATGGCATGTACGGCCTGATACTGGTCGAGCCACCCGAGGGCCTGCCGCCGGTCGACAAGGAGTTCTACGTGATGCAGGGCGATTTTTACACGGTCGGCAAGTATCGCGAGAAGGGCCTGCAGGCTTTCGACATGCAGAAAGCCATCGATGAGAACGCAACCTATGTCCTGTTCAATGGTTCGGAAGGCGCGTTGATCAACGACAACGCGCTCAAGGCCAATGTCGGACAGAACGTTCGCCTGTTTGTCGGCAATGGTGGACCGAACCTGGTATCGAGCTTCCATGTCATCGGCGAGATCTTCGACAAGGTCTGGTACGAAGGCGGCACGCACTTCCAGGAAAACGTGCAGACCACGCTGATTCCGTCCGGTGGCGCGATGATCGCGGATTTCCACGTCGAAGTGCCTGGCAGCTACGTGCTGGTCGATCACTCTATCTTCCGTGCCTTCAACAAGGGTGCCCTGGCCATCCTCAAGGTGGATGGCGAAGAGAACAAGGCCATCTATTCGGGCAAGGAAGTCGACTCCGTTTACCTGGGCGACAAGGCCGCCAACCTGGCTCCGGTTACCGCTGCGCGTGATGCCGCTAGCACCGGCACGATGACCCTCGAGCAGCAGATCGCTGCCGGCAAGGCGCATTACACCGGCACCTGCTCGGTTTGCCACCAGGACAACGGCGAAGGCATGCCGGGCGTGTTCCCGCCATTGGCGAAGTCGGACTTCCTCGCCAAAGACCCGCAAGCGGCGATCGGCTACGTGCTGAATGGCCTGACCGGGCCGATCAAGGTCAACGGCCAGGACTACAACTCGGTGATGCCGCCGATGAGCCAACTGAACAATGACGAAATTGCCAACATCCTCACATATGTCTTCAACAGTTGGGGCAATGATGACGGTGTGGTCAGTGCAGAGCAGGTGGCCAAGGTTCGCGGCGAGACGCCGCGTGCCGAAGGTGCCGCGCACTGAGCTGGCAAGAGAACCTCTTGTTTCACTGCGTCTCCAACGCAGCCGTGCCAACGATCAGGAAATAGGGCCAGATCGTTGGCACCATGGTTCTGGTCCTGAGCGCGCTGTCGCTGCAGGCTGCCGAGTATGTGGAAATCCCGGCAGGTGCGTTCCAGTCGGTATTGCCTACCGCCGATACGCCGCTTGATGTGAATGTTGGCGCATTGCGGATGCGCACCGAGCCGGTCACCCAGGCCGAGTTCCTCGAATTCGTCAAGGAAAACCCGGAGTGGCGGCGCGATCGCGTGCCGGTTGTCTTCGCCGAGTCGCGCTATCTGGAGCAATGGCCGCAAGCCGATGCCATTGCCGAGGTGCAATCTCGGCAACCGGTGACCAAGGTCAGCTGGTTCGCTGCCCAGGCCTTCTGCGAAGGCGAAGGCGGCCGCCTGCCGACCTGGCACGAATGGGAATATGTCGCCGCTGCCGATGCCACGCGCACCGACGCGCGCGCAGATCCGGAATGGCGCAGTCGCATCCTTTCCTGGTACTCGCGGTCTTCTGCAACCGAGCCCGCCAGCATCGGCGGCGAGCCGAATGCCTTCGGTGTGCGCGACATGCACGGCCTGGTCTGGGAATGGGTGGATGATTTCAACGCACTGATCGTCAGCGCAGACAACCGCGAACAGGGCGACCCGGACACGACAAAATTCTGTGGCGCAGGCGCCCTGTCGATGCAGGACCGCGACAACTACGCGATTCTGATGCGCATCGCCATGCTGTCATCTTTGCAGGCCGCGAATGTCACCGGCAACGTGGGCTTTCGCTGCGTACGCCCCGCCCACGGAGATGCAAGATGATTCGACGGCTCGCCGCCCACGTCATTCTGGCAACGCTGCTGCTTTGTGCGCCGGCGCATGCCGAGCCGTCGAAGTCACTTCCCGGTGATTCGATCTACCAGCTCGATATTCCGCTGGTCGATCAGGATGGCAAAGCGCACGCCTTGCCTTCCCTGCGCGGGCAACCACGCATCATCAGCATGTTCTACGCATCCTGCCCGTACATGTGCCCGTTGATCATCGACACCGCCCGCATGACCGATCGAAAACTCGATCCGGCACAACAAAACAAGCTGCCCGTGCTGATGGTAAGCATGGATGCCAAGCGCGACGATCCCGCCGCGCTGAAGGCATTGGCGGCACAACGCAAGATCGACACGACGCAATGGACCCTCGCCCGCACAGACGCCGCTAACGTACGCAAGCTCGCCGCAGTGCTCGGCATCCGATACCGCGAGCTCGACGACGGCGAATTCAGCCACACCAGCGTACTGATCCTGCTCGACGCAGAAGGCCGGATCGTTGCCCGCACCGAAACGATGGGCAAGACCGATCCGGATTTTGTCGAAGCGGTCGAGCGAGCACTGGATTCGTCCGGATCCTGAGTCCTGGCATGCTCCTGTCCGCAGGCCTGGCAGCGGGCGGGTATTTGGTCCTGGATTTCGCGCTCGCGCATGGCTCGACTGCCACAAGCCCGACTTCTCGCGCAGCGCCCAGCAGGTTCCTGCAAGCCCGCTGCGAGCGTACCGTCATGAGCAGGGTCTCCAGCCTGGCCATGCCGGACCCACCCGACCGGGTGTTGCCGAGGCTCCTTGAGTTCAGGTTTCTTCGCGACTCCAAAGCGTCCGTACAAAAGCGATCCAGGCGTTCGCGATCTTCAGGCTGAACCCCGCCCCTCGAATTTCATGCTGGGCCCTGAATGACTTCCCGCTAAATTGCCATTGCGCTGCTTCCGCGTGGCAGAATGAAATGCGTGTCTAGATAACTAGAGACATAAGTAAATAGGGAAAAAGCAAACAGGATGCGTATTCTCCCGCACAACCAGAGGAGCGTTCACCATGTTGAAACTCGCGATCATCTTCGGAGTCATCTCGCTGATTGCAGGCGCACTGGGATTCACCGGTATCTCCGGTGCCAGCGCAGGCATCGCCAAGATCATCTTCTTCATATTCCTGGTCCTGCTCGCACTGGCGGTGGCAGGCGTGCTGCTGGGCGTCGCTGCTTTCTAGAGCCCGTGACACGTGCTCTCCGCCGAGGCGTGGCCTGTCCCAGCCTCGCGGATGGCCCAGGCCTCGGCTGGCCGAACCGCTCCTTCCTCCCGAGCAGTCGAAGCGCGTTGGCGTGCGGGTTCTCAGCAGCCGAATGCTGCCTTTGGTCTTTTGCATCGTCGTCGTCTTGCCATGAGGGGATGGCTGGCGCCATGGACGATGCGCCGCTACGCGATGAGTGCCTGGACTGCATGCATGCGTGCGCAAGGCAGCGGCCAGCTTGTCTCGCTGGCCAGCTCATGGGTACGGATCGGTTCGCACTCGGCCACGCCAGTTCGATGCGGGGCTTGGGCGAGCTGCATGGGTAGAGCGTTTCGGGATGAACCGGGCCAGACCTTGCCGATCAATCGCCACCCTGCGGATTCGCCGCAGTCGTCGCAGGCGCGGCGCAGACGACCGCCTTGCGCTGGGCGTCGTCCTTCGGTGCCTTGTACGGTTGGCCGATCTTGGGCAGGCGCGTGGCCAACGGTATGACCTTGCCGTTCAGACGCCAGTCGTAGAGAACGCTGAACGCGAGCACGCGGGCGACGTAGTCGCGTGTTTCCTTGTACGGAATGGTCTCGATGAAGAAGTCCGGCTCGAGATCGGGGCGTGCGCCGAGCCAGCGTCCGACCGGGACGCCGCCGGCGTTGTAGGCGGCGCTGGCAAGCCACGGACTGCCCTGATACTGGCGTGCCATCTGGCCGAGGAACATCGTGCCAAGCTGAATGTTGAGTCCGGGTTCGAACAGGTCACTGGGCTTGGAGTAGGGAAGCTTCGCTGACTTGGCAACCTTGTTGGCAACGCTCGGCAGCAACTGCATGAGTCCGTAGGCGTCGGCGTGTGAGCGTGCATCGCTCATCCAGGCGCTCTCGGCGCGGATGATCGCGTAGGACCAGGCCGGGTCGACACCGACCTCGCGGGCGACCCGGGTGACTCGTGGCCTTTGCGCGAGCGGAAAGCGCTGCTCGTAGTAGGTGAGGGTGTCGCTGTCGGAGGACAGCAGAAAGATCGGGCGATCGTACCAGTCGTTGCGGTAGGCCAGATCCGCGGCCAGCAGCTTCTCCTGTGCATCGAACTTGGTCAGCGCGAAACTCCATTCGCGTCGCGCCGGGGTGAGCTCGCCCATGGCGTAAAACTCGAATGCGCGGGCGAGGTCGGGCTGTACGGCCATCGCCTGCTCAGCGGCCTTGTCGGCATTGATCGTCGACGGACAAATCGAATACGGGGCCTTGATCCAGTCTGCGGCGAGGAAGCCATGGAAGTTGGCCTCGCTTGCGACCGCGGCGAACTCGGGTGCCGCTTCGGCGTCGCGACCGAGCTTGCTCAGCATGCGTGCGCGCAGATAGCGCCAGCGTGCATCGGCGAGTTGTTCCGGTTCCATTGCATCAAGCGCGGCCAGGGTTTCATTCCAGTCAAGCTTGGCCAGTGCTACACGCACCCGCCATTCGCGTGATGTATCGTCCTGCGCGTCGTCCGGCAAGGCCTTGAGTCGCGCAAGAGCATCGTCGCCGTAGTTCGTCGCACGATAGATGGCGATCGCATTGACGACCCGATTCTTCTGTTGCGGCGTCCAGCTGAACTTGCTCTCGAGCTTGTCCCAGAGTGCTTCTGCTGCAGCGCTGTTCTTGCGTGCATAGCGATACATGCCGAGTGAAACGGCATCGCGATTGCGCGGCGTATCGGTCCAGCTGCCGGCCTTGGCGAGTGCGCCGGCCGGATCGCGCACGCTGGCGGCAATGCGTTGCGCCGCGGCCCTGTCGCTTGCATCGAACAGGCTGGAAATGGTGGATACGGTGCCGGGATTGGCGGCTTCGGCGGCCGCCTCGATGCGTTTCCAGATTTCGGCATCGTCGAGTTCGCCGTTCTGACGTGCCCAGGTGAACAGGGGTTCGCACATCGACGGTGTCGGGCGCGGCTGCATCCAGAGCGACTCGATATCCTCCGCGTAGGTCGGCTTCTCTCCGGCAGCAATGCGCGCGCGCTGGTGTGCGCAACGAAGGTCGATGGCCTGGCTGTCCACCCAGAGCGAGCGAAAGGCCGGCCAGTTGCTCTTGTCGGCAAGTGCACGCAGTGTTGTTTCGGTCAGGGTTCGCGCGACCAGGGTGTCCGGCCAGCGCGTGTTGAAGGCCTGGACCTGGGCGGTGGAAGGTGTGGCATTGCCGCGCTCGAGCAGGGCCAGTTCGAGATAGGGAAGCAGGGGGTAGTCGGCAAGGTCGACCACGTACGGCTTCCAGGCGTCGGCCGGACCCCGTTCGATCGCGTGCATGGCGTTGCGGTAATGCTGGCGCTGCTCGCTGCGGTCGCTGGCTGCGAGAGCCTGATGGCTGGTAGCGATGGAAAAGAGACAGAGCAGGGTTGCGTACAGGGATGGTGTCGCGACTTTTCGATTTCTCATCGGCCCAGTGTATCGCGCCGCCGGATCGGGTCCCAAGGGGATTCGATTGCAAGCCGGCAACCGCGTTGCAAGAGTTTTCAGACTCGAGGAGCCGGGCAACGGCTAGAATTGCGGCACTCCCGACGCGCCGAGAACCCCCCGCTTGTCTGCGACACTTTCCACTGCAACTTCGGACGCTGCGCTGGATGCCTTGCACCACGCGCTCGGCGCAGGCGTGGTTGATTGGCCCGCAGACGATCGCGTGCTGTTCCTGCGGGCCCGCGACGGGCACTGGTGGTACGGACATTCGCGCAAGGAATGGGTCTGCCAGCAGAGTTTCAAGCCGTTCGCCGCAGCGCTTGAACGCTCGGGACTTCAGGTACGTGAACCGCTTGAGGGCGAGAAATTCCCGCTGGTGCTGGTATTGCCTCCGAGGCAACGCGATGAAGCCAGGGCCTTGCTGGCACGCGCGCTCTTGCATGGTCTGCCCGGTGGCACCGTGCTTGCCGCGATGGCCAACAGTGAGGGTGCGCGTACCGGAGAATCCGACTTCCGCAAGCTGGCTGGCTCCGCGCAGGTGCTTTCCAAGCATCACTGTCGGGTCTTCTGGAGTTCGCCCGTTGACTCGAATATCGACCACGATCTGCTCTCGGAGTGGCTGGCGCTGGACGCACCAAGAACCATAGCCGGCGGTCGCTACCTGAGCAGGCCCGGTCTGTTCGCCTGGAACCGAATCGATCGGGCTTCGGCCTTGCTGGCCGCCCACTTGCCGAAGGATCTCTCGGGTCGGATCGCCGACCTGGGCGCCGGCTATGGCTACCTTGCCGGTGAAGTCCTGCGCCGATGCCCCGGAGTTACCGCCCTCGACCTCTACGAGGCCGAGGCGCGGGCGATAGAACCGGCGCTCGGCAATCTCGAGGCACTACGCGCCGAAAGCGGCAGGGAGATCGAAATCAACGTGCATTGGCACGACGTCACCGCAGGACTGTCGCGTCGCTACGATGCGATCGTGAGCAATCCGCCGTTCCATCAGGGCCGTGCCGACCAACCCGAACTGGGGCAGGCTTTCATTGCCGTCGCCGCGGATGCGCTGAATGCATCCGGCAGCCTGTGGTTGGTGGCCAACCGTCATTTGCCCTACGAGGCGACGCTGAGAGCCCGCTTCTCCCATGTGGAAACATGCGCACTCGAGGACGGCTTCAAGGTCTTTCAGGCCAGCGGAGTCCGCGCATGAGGCTGGTCAGGATGATTGCCAACCTTGGATACGGCAGTCGTCGCGAAGTCGCGATGATGTTTCGCGAGGGCCGCGTAACCGATGCCGACGGCGAGGTCCTGTACGCAGACGACAAGCGCGAGCACGCCGAGATCCGCCTCGACGGTGAGCCGCTTGATCCGCCCCAGGGACTTTGCCTGGTGCTGAACAAGCCGGCAGGGGTGACCTGCTCGACCAGGGACACAGGACGGCTTGTCCACGAATTGCTGCCGGAACGCTTTGCCCTGCGCAATCCGAAGTTGTCGACCGTGGGCCGGCTGGATCGCGAAACCACGGGTCTGCTGCTGCTGACTGACGATGGCGCGCTGCTGCACCGGATCATTTCGCCCAGGTCACGGATCGCGAAAGTCTATGAGGCCGAGCTGGCCGAGGATCTGCGTGGCGATGAAGTGGGCACGTTTGCCAGTGGTAATCTCATGCTCGAATCCGAACAGACGCCTCTACTGCCCGCCGAGCTCGAAGCGCTGGCTCCGCGCAAGGCACGCCTGACCCTGCACGAGGGCCGCTACCACCAGGCCCGGCGCATGTTTGCTGCGGTCGGAAACCACGTCTTGCACCTGCATCGCGTCGCCATCGGAGGCCTGACTCTGGACGGCCTTGAAGAGGGCGCATGGCGCACCCTCGACCCGGGCGGCATCCAGCGTGTATTTGCTGCCGAAACGGAGCAGGAATGACTCGCGAAGCGGATCAGGAGCAGTTGTCCGAAGGCGACCGCACGGCCATCGCGAGCATCCGGCAATGGATCGAGCGCGCCGTGATTGGCCTCAATCTGTGCCCGTTCGCTCGTGCGCCTCATGTCTCGCAACGAATTCGTTACCGGGTCAGTCAGGCCGTCGATACCGAAGCGCTTCTCGATGATTTATGCAGTGAACTGCAAAGCCTGCGTGCGGCCGATGCGTCCGATTGCGAGACGACCTTGCTGATCATTCCGCATGTGCTCGCGGACTTCCTCGATTTCAACGACTTTCTGGACGAGGCCGACGCTGCGATCGAGGTGCTCGGATTGGAAGGGGAAATCCAGGTCGCCAGCTTTCATCCGCACTACCAGTTTGCCGGTACCTCTGCCGATGACATCGAGAATTTCAGCAACCGCTCTCCGCACCCTGTCCTTCACCTGTTGCGCGAAGCCAGCATCGAGAAAGCGGTCGACGCGATGGCCGACAGTGAAGAGATATACCGGCGCAACATGGCGACCCTGCGCACGCTGGGACCACGCGGCTGGGCCGACTTGTGGCGTGACCCTGACGAGAACGCGTAACATCGGATGCGGAGATGGCGGCCCCGGTCGCTGTGCGCCAGGCACTTTCCAACAGGGGGAGGCGTGAAAAGGCCAGCATCCCGGAGATGGAACAAGCTGCGGTCCGGATGGCGCGTCTGCCTGCTCGCCATGGTCGGAATCGGATTGCTGCTGGCAGGCGCCACCGAAGCTGCGCAAAAACCCGTGGTGCTCAAGCCGGGACAGGAGATTGTTGACCTTGCGCCCGGCACCTCCTATCTCGTCGACCCCGATTCCAGTGCCGGTGCCGAGGATCTGTTCAGGCAGCTCGGCAGCGAGGAATTCCAGCCCTTGCCAAATGGCAGCGCCACGTTCGGGTTTGTCGATGGCACCTACTGGTTTCATGTCCGGCTGATCAACGAAAACCCGCTGGCGCATCGACAGGTGCTTGTACTCGGTTATGTCCTGCTCGATGAAATCGACGTCTATCTCCGTCGTGCCGATGGCTCGATCACGCATGCGACATCGGGAGATTTTCGTCCGTTCAGCGATCGCGCCTTCAGCTACCGCGAACCGAACTTCATTGTTGACCTCGCCGACTTCGAGCAGGCCGACCTGCTCGTCCGCGTGCGCAGCAAGAGTTCGATGCAGGTTCCGTTGACGCTCTATTCGCAAAAAGCGTTCTTCGAGCTGGCCCGCGATTCGCAATTCGGCGTCGGGCTCTACTACGGCATCCTGCTCGCCCTGCTCTTCTATAACCTGATCCTGTTCCTGTCGCTGCGAGACTGGAACTATTTCTTCTACGTGCTGCATGTCAGCGGTACCGGAATGGCCTTGTTCTGCCTGAACGGTCTTGCGTTCGAGTTCTTCTGGCCGCAATCGCCGTGGCTGGCCAACGTCGCCGTTCCGATGTCGATGTCGCTCGGGATGCTCTGCATGCATCAGTTCGTGCGCCGTTTCCTCGATCTGCGCACGCGCCTTCCGGCAGGCAATCGCATACTGCTCGGATTCATGGCCTTCCATGCGGTGATGTTCCTGCTGTCGATGTTCATCGACTACCGGGTGGCGATTCTGCTCGGAACGGCATCCGTGATTCCGGGAAGCGCGATGATGCTGGGGAGTTGCCTGATCCTCGCCCGACGCGGTGACCCTGCGGCGAAAATCCTCCTCTTCGCCTGGAGCATGTTGCTGGTCGGCGTGACCGCCTATGCGATGGTTTCGTTCGGCCTGCTGCCCAAGGTCTTCGCGACCGAGTACGGTATCCAGCTCGGTTCCGCGCTCGAGATGATCCTGCTTTCGTTTGCCCTGGCCTACCGTTTTGCGGAACTGCGCGAGGAAAACGTGCGTATCGTGCAATCGGCAAGGAATGAGCTCGAGCAGCGGGTCGGCGAGCGCACCCGCGAACTCTCCACCACGCTCTCCGAACTGGCGGTCGCGAACGATCGATTGCGCGAATCGAGCCTGCGCGATGGCCTGACCGGCGTCTACAACCGGCGCTACTTCGACGCGGCGTTCGAAACCGTACTTGCCGAGTGCCGCGCAAGCTCGCGATCGCTGGCCCTGCTGGTGGCCGACATCGACCACTTCAAGAACGTGAACGATGAGGCCGGGCATCTGGTCGGCGACGATTGCCTGCGTATCGTGGCACGACACATCGAGCAGCTTGTCGGGCAGGATGGCAGCGTCATTCGCTACGGTGGTGAGGAATTCGTCGTGATCCTTCCCGGCTTCGACAAGACCGCGACACGAGGCCTGGCCGAGTCGATCCGGATCAGGCTTGCCGAATCGGCGTTGCCCAGCCAGGGCGAATCCCTGCGCCTGACCATCAGCATCGGCGGCGTGGTGAGCATGCCGAATGATCATGCTTCCGCAATGGAACTGCTGCAGCGCGCCGACGCGGCCATGTACAAGGCCAAGAAGGAGGGTCGCAATCGTGTCGTGATGGCTTGAGGTTGAGGCAGGAATGGCCCTGGTCGGACCTTGGCCACTGACCGGATTCGCCGTTGTGAAGCGCTTCGGCCCAGGCTCATTGCAGTCGGGAGAAAGCCGGTATCCATCTGGACTCTGTCCATCCCGAAAATGGATCCCGTCCTTCGCCGGGATGAAGAAACCATGCGTGACTTCTCGATTCTGCCCGAACCACACTCCACCAAGGGTTCGCAATTCCTTCACGCAGCATCAAGTCCATGCTTTTGCTCGGACAACAGCAAGTGCAGGCTGAATATCCAGGTCCATTGCCCCTCGGAAGACTTCGCATTGCATACCGCTACCGAAGCACGCTTGTCGGGCCAGCCGCTACGCGAATGTTCGTTGCGGCCTCTTCGTTCTCGGTCCTGCTTGCGCCGGGATGACCAAAGGCAGTGAGCGTTGCCAGGTCAGGCCTATTCGGTTCCGGCGTTGCTTGCCGATTGCTCCATGCGCAGGGTAGCCGGCAAATGGATCGTGGCGGCGATCGGCAAGTGATCCGAGACCAGCTGCGGAAGGGTTCTGAGATCGTCGACCCGCAGCGATGAAGACGCGAAGATGTGATCGATCGCCCTGTTCGGGGCCCAACTCGGAAAGGTGGCGGGCGGGTTTTCCGGTGGCTGCAGCGAGGTGCGCGCAAACAGGGCGCGCAACTCGGGACTTTCGATGGGCGTGTTCAGGTCGCCGACCAGGAGCGCATGGGGGTGGCCTTCAAGCAGCTCGGTGATATAGCCGAGTTGATGCGCTCGTGCCTGCGGGCCGAGCGAGAGATGCGCCACCAGCACCACCAGGGAGTGCTTGCCACTGCCGTAGCGCGCAAACAGAACGCCACGGCCCCGAATACGCCCGGGCAGGGGGTAATCGAGCACTTCCGCTGGCTTGATTCGCGACAACAAGCCATTGCTCGATGCAGCCACCTTGGCCACGCGCCGATTCGGTTGATGGCTCCAGTAGGGGAAGCCCGCGTTCTCGGCGAGGTATTCGGTCTGGTTGAGAAAGCCCGAGCGCAGTGAACCGAAGTCGGCCTCCTGCAGGGCGACCAGATCGAAATCGCAAAGGACGTCCGCCAGATCATTCAGATTGGCACGCTTGCCCGTTGGCAGCACATGCTTCCAGCTTTGGGTGACGTACTCCCGATAGCGCTTGACCTGACCGCCAGCGAGGATGTTGCAACTCAGTACCCGCAGGCTGCTGGGGCTGGATGAATCGCGGGTGGGCAGTTCTCGGTCATCAGCTCGCTGTCGGTGCTGTTGTCGTCGACAGAGGCCATCGGGGGCCTTTGAAAACGAAGGCCGCCATCAGGCGGCCTTGGTCAGGATAACTTGCCGCAGATGCCTATTTCCCGGCTTTGGCTGCAGCTTTTTCGTCGTGTTCCTTCTTGACCAGATACTCGACCAGGGCAGACCTGGGGTGGCCACCGGCCGAGGCACCGGTAATTCGGTACTTGCCATTGACGATCACACTGGGTGTGCCGTCCACACCGAGTTTTCGGGGCACCATTTCGAGTGCGAGCTTGCTCGGAGACTTCGAAGGAATAGGCGATCTGGCCGACTTCATATCCGCACCGTGCTCTCCGTAGAACGTCACGAGATGTCGCCAAACGAACGAAATGCACGACGGATCGCGGTGGATCGCATCGAACATGGCCTGCTGGGTCTTCTTTTCCTGGATGCCCATGGCTTGGTGCCGAGAACGCACGCGCGAAGGCCTCCCATTGATCGCTGAAGATCGCCGGCAGATAGTCGAATTTCGCATAGGCCGGCAACTTGACTTGATCTCGTCTGCGTACGGCTGGAAGTGCGCGCAATGGATGCAGGCGTAGCTGAAGACCTCGAGGATCTTCGATCTTGTCGCCGCTGGAAGTCACGGGGGCGGATCGATCAGGAAGGCAGTTCTTGCCGGCTTCGCAGCCACGGCGCCGCGGCGGCGTGGTCCGAATGCTCCTGGGCACAGGCGTTGAAGGTAAGGGCAAGCAGTGCGCCAACCAGCATCTTGGGCAGGTATTTCAGCATCGGAACTCTCTCCTCGGTAATCGGATACGGCTGTCAGACAGCGAATCGGGCGGCAGAAGGCCCGCCGCTGCGCGCAGGGCGGGATCTCGGTGAATCAGCTGCCCTGGCTTTCCTTGGCAATCAGGTATTTGATCAGGGTTCGATGCTGGCGTAGCCGCCAGCGGTCTGCCCGGTGACGAGGTACTTTCCATTGATCACGAAATTCGGCGTGCTTTCCACGCCATAGGCCTTGATCAGGGCATCGTTGTAGCTTGAGTCGCGTTTCGATGGCGAACGAACGCGAGGCGAACCCGCCGAGACACCGTACTGCGAGTAGAACTCGGCGAGCGAGGCGAAAGTCGGCGAGCGGATGTCGAGCTTCTTGTCGACGTAGATGGCGCGGAACATGGCATCGTGGGACTTGTCGAGAATGCCCAGCGCCTGTGCCATAGAACGCGCGGCATAGGTCTTCCAGGCCTCGAAACCGAACTGGGCCGGGATCGAGACGAATTCCGCGTTGGCGGGCAGACGCTTCTTCATGTCCGCAACCAGTGGCGCGACTTCATTGCAATGCGGACAGCGTAGGAAAACACCTCGAGGACTTCGACCTTGTCGCCGGTGGTCGTGACCTGCGCCGGCTCGATCAGGGTGTAGTGCTTGCCTTCCTGCCATTCGGTCGGTGCCTGGGCCGAAGCCCCGGCGGCAAGTCCCAGACCGAGGCCCAGGGCGAAAAGTGTCTTCAGCATGAGGTGTGCTCCGCAACAAGGGCGCGCGAGGGCGAGCTGCACAGCAGCTGCCTGCGCGCGCGCTGAACGATCGTGTAAGTCACTTCTTCTCGCGGCAGTTGGCGCGGCGTGCAGGCCCTGTGCGCAGGAGGCCAGCGCGCAGCGGACGTCTTCACTCAGGCGCTTGGCGATATCGGGCATGATCTTGGCATTCTCGTCACTGCCCCAGACCGTTCCGCCGCCATTCGCCGAATTTGGCCATGACGTAGTCGGTCCACTGGCCGGACAACTGCGGGCAGGCTGCTCCGGCGATGCCGCGACCGGCGGGTCCGTGGCAGGGCCATGCAGGCCGGCATCGCTTGGCGTCAAAGGACCGGTACAGCAGCTGGGCACGTTCGACGAAAACCTCGTCGGCTCGTCCAGGAGTCGCCTGCTTGCCGGCAAAGTAGGCGCCGAGATCGTGCATGTCCTGCTCGCTCAGGGTCATGGCAAACGGCGCCATGATCGGGTTGGCGCGCTCGCTCTTGAAATGCTTGAGCTGACGGACGATGTAGGCTTCGTTCTGGCCCGCCAGCTTGGGATAGGTCGTCGACGGAATTCGCCGTCCATGCCGTGGCAGGCACCGCAGGCAGCGGCCTTGGATGCGCCGGCTTCAGCGTCACCAAGCAGGAGGTTGCCGGGCGTCTCGGCATGGGCCAGTGTGGCGCAGAACAGCACGCCCAAGGCAAAAACTCGCGGAAAAACTCATACACTGACTCCGGATAGGCGGAAAATCCATGCGTGCCAAAGATTTCGAGGGCAGCGCCAAGGCGAAAAACCCCCGAATTATCCGGGTCAGCCGGAGGCCGGTCAAACGGCCCTCAACCGATCGAGCAAGCGACCCAGCCCATGCATATCCTCCATACGGTAAATTCCAAGAGTGGCCAGTCTGCGTGACATGCCGGCCGACCACACCGAAGTGGCCTTCGCCGGCCGCTCCAATGCGGGCAAATCCAGTGCCTTTGAATGCACTCGCGACCCACAAGGGGCTGGCTCGGGTCAGCAAGACCCCCGGCCGCACCCAGTTGCTCAATGTTTTTGCTCTGGACGACGAACGCCGGCTGGTGGACCTGCCCGGCTATGGCTACGCCAAGGTTCCGGTCGGGGTGCGCGATCAGTGGCGCGGCATGGTCGACGGTTATCTGCGTTCCAGGGAAGCACTCAAGGGCCTTGTCCTGATCATGGACAGCCGTCACCCGCTGAAGGATTTCGATCGCCAGATGCTGGATTACGCAGCCGGCATCGTAGCCCTGTCACGTCTTGCTGACAAAGGCGGACAAATTGTCGCGCAATGAGGCTGCTAGGACCCTGAGCGCCGTGCGCAAGGACCTCGACCTCGGCGACATCGGATGCTGCTGCCGTCAGCGTCCAGCTGTTTTCCTCGACCGCCAAGACCGGCCTGGACGAAGCCCGCGCGGTCATCTCAGGCTGGCTCGACCTGCCTTCCGTCACTGGTGGCCCGGCCAGTCCCAAAGCATGTCCTCGCCACACTCGGCTCACTTGCGCGCGGCCGCAGCGGCCCCATATCGCCGTCTTGGCAGAGAAGGAAACAGGCATGTCCGGACCCAGGAAAAACCCGCGAGCCGATCACTCGCCGCGAGCAACTGCGGGCTATATCGCTGCCGGTGAAAAGCCCGAGCGCGACTGGCGCATCGGCACCGAACACGAAAAATTCGGTTTTCGACTCGACAATCTCAGGCCGCTGACCTGGGAGGGTCCGCAAGCATTGGCGCCCTGCTGGGCGGCTGACCTGATTCGGCTGGCAGCGCGTGGTCGAGAAGGACAAGCTGCTGCCCTGTCGCGCAATGGTGCGTCCGTGACCCTGGAACCGGCCGGGCAGTCGAGGGGGCTGGGCGCCCCGCTGGAAAACATCCACCAGACCTGCAGCGAAGTACACACACACCTCAAGGAAGTGAAACCGTCGCTGACAACCCTGGTGGTTTCTCGGTACAGCTTCCAGCCGAAATGGCGACGCGAGGACATGCCGTGGATGCCGGCGTTGTCGCTTACGCCATGACGCGGCGCTACATGCCGACCAGGGAGATCTTGGCCTCGACATGATGACGCGCACCTGCACGGTTCAGTCATCCTCGATTTCTGGACGAAGCCGACATGGTGCGGAAGTTCCGTACTTCGCTCGCGCTGCAGCCGATCGCGACCGCCCTGCCTGCGGATTCGCCGTTCACCAACGGCAAGCCCAACGGATACCTCAGTTATCGCTCGCACATCTGGACGATACCGATCCTGACCGCACCGGCATGCTCGATTTCGTCTTCGAGGACGGATCTTACGAGCGCTACGTCGACTACATGCTCGACGTACCGATGTACTTCAGCTATCGTGATGGCATCTACCACGACCTCGCCGGCGAATCCTTCAGAAGTTTCATGCGCGGCGAATCCAGGCAGCTGCCGGGTGCTACCCCGACCATGACCGGACCGGGTCGATCACATGACCACCGCCTTCCCGGGAAGTTCGCATGAAGCGATTCCTGGAATGCGCGGCGCCGATGGCGGACCATGGAATCGGCTATGCGCACTGCCTGCCTTGTGTGGGTCGGCTTGCTGTATGACCGCAGCGCGCTCGATGCCGCTCTGGGACCTGGTCAAGGATTTCACCCGCGAGGAACGCAATGCCCTGCGTGATGGCGTACCGAAACATGGGCTGAAGCTGCCATTCCGTAACGGCAGCTTGCGCGACATCGCCGCCGAGGCCCTGAAGATTTCCGCGCAGGGACTGCGCAACCGGGCGCGCATGAGTGTCGAGGGCGTTGATGAAAGCCACTTTCGACCCGTTGACGAGATCGTCGAAGCCAACGAAACACCCGCCGAGTGCAAGCTGGCCCTGTACAACGGGCCGTGGAATACGATGTCGATCCGGTGTTCCGGGCGAGTTCCTGTACTAGGAGCCGGGAATAGGGAGTGGGAATCGGGAATCGGGAATCGGAGAGCTTTGAGCTCTCAAGTTCCCTCGAGTCTCAGAGGGTGTTTACAAACCTCTGGAAATTTCCAGGACCAGATTCCGACGAGGCCTGTATCTGGCCGAGGCGGAAGACTTCAAGGTGCTCTACACGCCTGCTGCGGCGAGTCACTTCTCCTTGAGTGGCCACTGCTGCCGGAGCAGCGCACTGGTTACTTTCTCTTGGCCACGCAAGAGAGTGAGGTGGTGCTCCGGTTGTGAAAAACTCATCCATCAACTCAAAAGCAGGCGCAAATAAGCAGGCCCCCGCTCAGGGCCACAAGGCCAGGATCAGGCCGATCACGGTGAACTGCACGGTGTGATAGCCGGCATTGACCAGGAACAGTTTCAGGCTCTTGCCTTCGAACAGGTAGTTGATGCCGAAACTGGCGCCGACCCAGCACAGGCCTGCAGCGAACCCCGCGCCCAGGCCAAGCGCCAACGGCGGGCGAGGGCCGAGGAACAGGGCAAACACGACCGCAGCGATCAGACCCAGGACCAGACTCAGGGCCGAAGATCATCGGCATGTTGGCACTCTTCATCGCTGATGCTGGCTTCGCGCTGCCAGACCTTGCCGAACAAGGCCGGTGAATACCACAGTCCGCCAATCACGAAGGCAAGAGGCGGCGGCGATGACCGCCCAGATATTGAACTCGGGTACGGGTAGTCTCCTGTCGGATGGATTGAAGGACAGCATGACGGCAGTCTTGGCGCCATCGTGTATTGGAAAATGTGATCGGTAGCGGCGCCGTTCGGTGCAGGCGATCCGTGGCTCGAGTTCCCGGGCTGGATTTGCCCTGGATACGCTGCTGCGCTCGGCTGCTTGGTCCCGGACGCGCCCTGGCCTCCGCCATCCTGCCATCCGGCTCCTGATTCCCGACTCACGGCGCCACAACGATGCTGCTGTCAGGTCGCGCGCGCAACGCGGACCAGCTCGCCCGGTGACATGCCGCTGAAGGTCTGAAGTCCTGAATCAGATGGGATTGATCGTAGTAACCGCAGTGCGCTGCCAGCTCGACCCAGGAATGCGCTCGCAGCGCCCCAGCCATTGCAGGGCGAACTTGAAGCGGTGCACGCGGGCCAGGACTTGCTGCCCAGTCCGATTTCACGGCGCAAGGTCTGACCCAGATGCCTGCGGCTGACGCCGGCTTGCCTGGCCAGCGCGTCGACACTGGTCCTGCCGTAGCTCGATTCAATTTGGTGCAGCGCCCAACGGCGAGTCCGGTGGTCTCGGAATCGCGGCTGCAGGCGTTGCATCAGCCACTCTTCGACCATGCCAAAGCGCCGGCTCGTCGATGGGCACTGCTACCCGCGAAGCACCAGCGCGCTGTCGCCGAGCAGATCCGTCAGCGGCAGGACGCGATCCGCACAATGATCCGCATCGACATGCAGCCAGGGACGAACGCCGTGTCCGCGGAAGGCGATCCCGGAGGATCGATCCGCCATCAGGGGACTCTTCGGTTTCAATCGGCGTCTGGTGCATGCCGCAGAACCAGATGTCAATATTGGCGATGCGCTCCGGTGGACCGGCTTCGATGCGGTACTGGGTGGGGCCCAGGTTGATCAGCCAGGAAACTGCCGCCGCCGGGCAGGATGCGATCGCGCCGATAGTTGACTTGGCCTTCGCCGAACCAGAGCTGGCTGACCAGGGGTGCCAGCGCAGCGCGCGGCCGGCACACGTCCAGGCGCCCGAGCGCGCTGTCCTCGATCAATGACTGGATGCGAGAAGTGCTGCCACCGTCCACATCAGGCCCCGCTGCAACGTTGGTTCATTATAGGGACGTTGTCGTGACGCCGGCATGCGGTGCGCGACTGGGGTTCCACCAGCGCACGGACTGCAGAAGCCCAGCGGCGTCGCTATCGGCCTGCGGGCCGACCCGATGGCGCGGGCAATCCGCGCCCGGCATCGGCCGCGGGGAGTGTCGCGCAGGTGTGATCACCGAACTTCAGACGCAGGGTCATGCCATAGGTGCGCGGGCGCCGAGGAAGGCATTCCACGAACCGGTTTGCAGGCGCGTCGAAGCCGACCTGCTGGTAGGTTTCGTCGGTCAGGTTCTGTCCCCACAGTTCCAGCATCCACAAGCCATCCGCACGACCGAATCCGGATGCGTGCATTGACCAGGGTGTAGGCGTCCTGCAGCTTTTCCGGATCGAGATCGGAGCCCGTGTTGTACTCGGACGTGTAGCGAGCAGCGATGTTGAAGCGATCATCAGGTGTCGGCGAACGGCCATTCATAGTGAGCGCAAACTCTCTGAATCCTGCCACCGGGGCGAAGCCGCCGCGTGCGCCCGGGAGCAGGACCAGACCGGCATCCGGCAAGGGATCATCGCCATACTTCGAATCGAGATAGGTGATGCCCGCCTGCATGCTGGAGGCCTTCCACGCCGGTATTTAGATCAGATCGAGGTCCGCGCCCTTGACGGTAAGCTCGGGAATCGAACGCACGACGTAGCTGGTGCCGAGGAAGCTGTTGAGCTGGAAGTCGGTGAATCCCGGTGTAGAACAGCGAACCGTTCAGGAGCAGGTTGCCGTCGGCCAGAGTCGATTTTGAAGCCGAGCTCGTAGCTGTCGGCAAACTCGCCTGGGAATGAGGTGTCATCGACGGTGAAAATGCCGGCACCGCCGCTGCTCAGGCCGGTCGCAGGTCTGCACGCGATCCAGATTGAAGCCGCCGGACCTTGTGCCACGCGCAGCCGAGAAGAAAGTCATGAACGACTGTTCCAGCGATACGCCGTTTGAACGTGCCCGACCATTCCGTCTCGTTTTCATCCTGCTGGGTGCTGCGGCCGTTGTGCAGGGATTGGCCCAGGGCAGGCACACATGAATCCGATCAGGGTCGGGATCACCGATGGCGCTGCCGCAGCCGGACGCCACCGGGCGACGAGAGCGGCGCCGAGTTGCTCGGGATTGCCCAGTGCCGCGCTGCAGCCGGTCGACCCATTCGGGTTGCTGCAGTTCGAGGTGAGTTTCTTGTCCTCGCCGGTGTAGGGCGCAGGCCGACGGTCAGATCGAGCGCGTTTGCGGCATGGAAAGTCTCGTTCGTGAACAGCGCAAAGCCGTTTGCATTCTGCTTGTAGAGATCAAGCGAACCCTGGCCCGTATACAGCGTTCCGGGCGGCAGGCTGGTTGCCTGGGCCAGGAATGCGCCCGGGTTAAGCCAGGTCGACCACGCCGGCCGGGAACAGGCTGGCCACGTTGTTGATCAGCGCAATCGACAGATAGGGTTCATAGGCATTGCCCATGGTGACCGATTCGTTGCGGGTCAGATCCTCGTCGCCGTAATATGCCGACCATCCAGTCGACGATGCCGTTCGAGCCGGTCAGCCTGAACTCCTGGCCGAAGGTCTCGAACTCCACATATGCTTTGTCTTCGCCCACGCGATAGAGGATATCGGCACCGCTGTAGTCGATGTCGGTTCCGCTGATGGCATCCCAGCCGCGCAGCGGTGATGGAAGTGAAAGTGGAATCGCCGAACCACGGCGTATACCAGTTGACCTGGCCGAGATGCCCTGGTCCGTTATTTCCTGGTTGGTATCACGGTTGGCATAAGCCAGATAGTCCGACGGGTCGGCGACCGGAACGATGCCGTTGCCGCCTGCAAGGGCATTGACGATGGCCGCGGTCGGGCCGCGAACCGTGGTCACGCCCACGCAGCAGTATTCGTCGCGCGTGGAATAGTCGCCGATGATGCGTGGATATCGACGGCGTCGTTCGGGCGCAGCATCAGCTGTCCGCGAACGGAATTGAAATTCTGGGTGACATCGTCGGTCTTGGTGCGCGGACCGACGCCCGTGTGTTCACGTCCACGGAAACCATCGCGCTGGCGCGTCGTGCCGGCGATGCTGAATGCGGAATTCTCACCGACCTGATCGTTGTAGCTGGCATCGAGTCCGATGGCTCCCGTAGTTTGCCCACGGTGACGTTGGCTGTCGTCTGGCGCAGGTTGAGCGGTGCCTGGGTGATGACGTTGATCAGGCCGGCCGAAGTATTCTTGCCAACACCGTGCCTTGCGGACCCTTCAGTACTTGATGCGATCAAGCTGGTCGAGATCGCCGAAGCCGACACCGGTGCGTGCGCGGTAGACACCGTCGATGACGACACCCACCGAAGACTCGAGACCCGGATTGTCGCCAACCGTGCCGACACCGCGAATGCGCGCGCCGTGGTTTGCGCTTCGTTGCTGGTGCTGGTGACGCTGAGGCCGGTAACCACGATCTGCAGGTTCCGATATCGCGGCCCACGTCCTTCATCAATTGCTGGGGCACCACGCGTTCATCGTGATCGGCACGTCCTGCAACTGCTCTTCGCGCCGGTGCAGTGACGACCGTGCCGCCGAGCACGGTGACGTCGTCCGTCATGTCGTCTCTGCGCTGATCCGAATCCTCCTGCGCAAGAAAGTGGAACGCCGGCCAAAGCGACAACAATTGATCACGCCAAGGCCTGGCGGCCCAACTTGACTGATTTCCCTTACGGTTTCATCCTCCCCGAAGATTTTGTGCCTCCATCCGGATCCCCGCGACCCGAATCTTGGCTGCCTGACTACGTGATGCCTGTGACGCTTGCTATCGAATCCTGTTCAATTTCGAAACTCTGTTTCACGTTCCGAGTCGCCCTGCTTTGAAGGGCCTGCGGCCTGTTGCGGTGAACCTAGCACAGATCATTTAACGAAAATGAAACTTTCGCCCAGCCGTTTGGGACACCTCTCTGCGGCACCTGCAGCATGTCGAATCGTCGGCCCTGATCGTCCGGGGCATGCCACGCGCCCGAGACCGCCAACTGGCTGTCCGTATCGGCTCGGCCCTGAGCCCGGAATCCCTGTTGTTTTGCTCGATTCCAGCCTACTCATGCAGCGCCTTGATCATTGCTTCGCGCAGGCCGCCAGCGGATCGGTCGGATTGCGCATTGCAACAATATCCTCGGCGCGCTGACGCACTCCTTCGAGCGCCTTGGGGGTGTGAGGCGATATAGAAGCGACTCGCGCACGGCCTCGAAGGTCATGCGGGCCACATCGGCCGCGCTGATCTTGCCCGCTGAATGGACGGCCTTGTCCATGGCTGCCTGAGCGACCCGCTGGGAGCGCGTAAGCGGTTCCGCACAAGCCGCTGCGCGGGCCGGTTCCGCGCTGTGAAGTGCTGATGCCTGTCGGCACGTAGAACGGACACAGCACTGAACAATGCACTTGCGTGGTTACCAGAGAGAGATCGTGATGAAGCGATTCCGACAGCGACACGACGGCACTCTGGGAAATGCCGCTCGCTGGCGGGTTGAGCAAGCCGGCCATCGATGCGGTGTTGACGACGTGTCCCTGGTAGTCGGGCGACGCCTTGGCCGACGCGAGCATGCGCGGTACGAAGGCACGCATGCCATGGACCACGCCCCCAGAGGTTGATACCGGCGTCCATTGCCAGTCGGCGACACTGTTTTCCCAGATCAGGCCTGCCGTGCCGACGCCGGCATTGTTGAACAGCAGGTGCACCTCGCCGAACGTTTTCGCAGTCGCTTCGGCCAGGGCGTCAACCTGGGCTGCGTCGGAAACATCAAGAACCTGGTTCAGCACACGGCCCTGCCGGATTCGAGTTCTCCTGCTCGAAACGGCCTGCAAGGCTTCGGCTTGCACATCGGCAAGCACCAGCGACATGCCAAGTTCGGCTCCAAGTCGGGCGAACTCGTGGCCAAAGCCCGAGCTGGCACTGGCAGTAATGACGGCCACCTTCTTGCCGCTGAAATCCTGAATGCTCATACCGCCGATACCCCGCCATCGACGGCGAGAATCTGGCCGGTAATGTGCTTGCCTGCATCCGGGAAGCGAACAGGGGGTTGCGCCCTTGAGATCTTCCTCGCCGAAGCGGTTGAGCGGCGCAAGGCTCTTCAGCGTATTCCGCACTGACGCTTTCGATGAGGCCCTTCGACATCTTGGTCGGAAAGAATCCGGGAGCCAATGCATTGACGGCAGGTGATGTCGTAGGCGCCCCACTCGCCGGCCAGCGTGCGCGTGAAATTGACCAGAGCGCCCTTGGTCGTGTTGTAGGCGATCACCTCATGGCGCCGGGCGGGTTGCCGCGCAGACCCGCGATCGAGGCAATGTTGATGATGCGACCGCTGCCTCCGTCCGATCATCGAGCGTTTGGCGATCTGTTGGGTCAACAGAAACAGGCCACGGATGTTCAGGTTGAATACCTTGTCCCAGGCTTCGACCGGATAGTCTTCGGCCGCTGCGCCCAGCTCGCGCCAGCGCTGTTGATCAGGATTGCCGACATGGCCGAGCTTTCCAGCGTGGCATCGACCAGCGAAGTGATGGACTCTTCCCTGCCGCCGTCGGCTGCGACCCATTCGACATCGATGCCGCGTGCCTCGAGATGAGCCTGGCCTTCTCGAGCTCGTCCGACTTTCGCGCCGAGATGACCAGACGCGCACCATAGTCACCCAGTGCCGGCCATCTGCAGGCCCAGGCCACGCGAGCCGCCGGTTAATCAGCGCGGTGCGTCCATCGAATCAAACAGGTTTCGTTTCGCACTCATGGCCAGCCGCCACCTTTTTCCTGCCTTTTGATAATTCGAGATTGCGTTCCGCAAACAGGGAGAACATCGGTTCAGCTTTCCTGCAACGCCGAACGGTACATTTCCAGATGTTCGTCGGTCGTGCCAGCAGTTCGAATGCCAGCGAGCGCTTGAAGCAATGGCTGACATCGGATCGGCACGCTGTACCTGACGCTACCAGCCACCACCGTGCAGTGCACGGCCTGCTGGCCTACGAACCGAGGCGGCCTGGCCAATCAGCGCCTTGGCTCCGATTGCCTGCGACGCGCGCCCGCGTTCGAGTCGTTGCAGGATTCGGTCGCCAGATACATCATCGAACGCGCCTGCTCGAACTGCATCAGCATGTCGGCCATGCGATGTTGCAGGGCCTGGAAACTGCCGATTGGCATGCCGAACTGCTTTCGCGAACGACTGTATTCGATGGTCGCCTTGAGGATGCGGTCAAGCGCGCCGAAGGCCTCGGCGCAGGCGCGGCAGTGCCGCGATCGACGACCCGGATCGAGGATTCCTCGACATCACCACCGAGGCGTGCATCGGGCTCGAGAAGGACGTTGTCGAGTGCGAGATCGGCGGCGCGCTGTCCGTCGACGAGGTGCCCTTGGGCGCAAGCTGACGCCGTGATGCCGGCGTCGATGGCGAACAGGCCGAGACTGCCGTCGTCGACACGTGCCGAGACCAGATACAGATCTGCCATCGGCGCGTGATGAACCACGCTCTTGCTTCACCATCGGGGTCAACCTTCATGCTGCGTGGCGCGTGTCGGATCTTCGAAAAATCGATGCCCGCCCGCTTCTCGTCATGAGCCAGCACGGCGATGCTTTCACCGCTGGCCATGTCCGGCAGCATAAGCGCCGCTGCATCGGACCCGAGCTGCACGATGGCCTGTGGGTAGCCACGATCGCGCTCGACGAAGGCAGCTCCAGGACCAGGCCCAAGTGGCCGACTGCCGCAATGAAACGAAGGCATGACGCCGACAGGACCGGCACCGATGCCACCATCGGCTTCGGGGATGTCGGCAAGCAGGCCCAGTTCACCCAGCTGCTTCCAGAGTTCGCGCGACCAGCTGCATCCGAAATCGAGCAGCTTCCTGGCGCTGATCAATTCGTATTCGCTGGACAGGAATCACGCTGCGTCGTGTCGAGCAGCATCTGTTGTTCGTCGTTGAATGAGAATCCATGGGGATTCCGTCAAACCTGAAGGATCATCTGCGCGTCGATGTTGCTGGATTCGTTGGAGCCGCCGAAGATCGTCAGCTTGCGCTGGTTCAGATAGGCCTCAGTGGCTGAGACATCTTCGCCAGATCCTGGTCGGCGAATCGGCGATCAGGGCGCGGGCGCCCAGCGATTCCACTTGCAGCTCGGTGATGCGCTGCATGATTTCGGTGCCGCGTCTTCAGGATCGAAGCCTCGGGTCCAGGCGCGTGGTTCTGTTCTTCGGCGAAGATCACGCGCAGGTTAGTATTCTGTTGAGCGCCTTCAGTTCGAGTTTCGACCTGGGCGATGCGCAGGGAAAAAACCGGATCCTCGATCAAGCGACGGCCATTGCGCTCGATCAAGCCGGCCATCTTGCTTGAGGCGGCGCAATTCGCGCTGGCGCCGATCCCGGCGATGTTGGTGCCTTCATAGCCGAGCAGGTACTTCGCGTAGGTCCAGCCCGCATTTTCGTCGCCGATGCGGTTGCCGACCGGAACGCGCACATTGTCGAACCAGATTTCGTTGACCTCGTAGCTACCGTCGAGCAGGCGCGTCGGACGCACGCTGATTCCGGGCAAATATTTCATGTCGATCAGCAGGAACGAAATGCCACGCTGCGGCTTACCGCTGGCATCGGTACGGACGGAACGAAGATCAGTCGCTTAAACTGTCGGCGATGTTCCAGACCTTCTGTCCGTTGACCGTAGTGATCGCGTCAGTTCGGCTTTGGTTTTCGGCGATGCCAGGTCGGGAGCCTGACCCCGGCTCGGAATAGCCCTGGCACCACCGATCTTCGGCGGCAAGGATGCGCGGCGGGAAGCGCTGCTGCTGTTCGCTGCTGCCGAAACGCATGATCACCGGTGCCACCATCTTGACCCCGAAGGCCAGCTGGGCCGGAGCATCGGCCAACGCATTCGGTTTCAGGGGATGAACTGCCGTGCCTTGCTCCAGCCGGTGCCACCGAACTCGGCAGGCCAGGCCGGCGCACAACCGCGTGCGTTGGTATTTTTGCCAGTTCGATGTCGTCTCGAGTATGGCTGTGGTCGCCGAAGGTGGACGCGAAGGCGTATGTCATCCGGCAGCTTGTCGCGCAGGAGCAGCGCGAACTTCTTCATGAACGCCTGCTCTTCTTGGTTGAATGCGAGATCCATGTGAGTTCTCAGTCCTGAGGTGTTGTGGGCCGAGGTGATGCAAGCGCGCGAGCATCTGAGCAGCGCAGGCCGGCTTGTCACCGCCCTCGATCTCGATGGTCGCGGCCAGTGCGCCTACATGCCGCCGGCGACCGGGTCGAGTTTCCAGCACAAGGCGGCCGCGGATACGCTGCCCAAATCACCCGGTGCCGGCAATCGCACCCGATCCAGTCCGTAATTGATCGACATGGACAGGCCGTCGATGCGCACGCTGGATTCGAACATCGCCGGCAACATCGACAGGACCAGATGGCCATGTGCAATCCGGTGCCTGTAAGACGACTCGCGACGGCAACGCTCGACATCGAGATGAATCCGCTGGTGGTCATCGGTGGCGTCGGCAAAGGCCTGGATGCTTGCGCGCCTGGTCGACAAGCAACCATTCTTGACAGCGATTTCCTTGCCATGCCGAGGTCGGCCAGTCCGTTGATGGTTCTGTGCGCTCATCGGGATGACTTCAATCTTGAGCGCCGTCCATGTCCTGGCGAAAACCGGGATGACGGCGGAGGTCGGTCGGCTCGCATGGATCAAACGGCCGCTCATCAAAACCATTCGTCCTGCATGTCGAGGGTGGTGCGATCGAGCTGGCGAGCAGGTCGAGCTGGGCATCGACCTGGGCAACTCCCAGCGGAAGAGAATACTGCGTGGCGGCGCGCTTGCCGTCGTAGAAGTCACCGGACTTGCCTTCGGCGGCGAGCGCCTGCTCGAGGCAGATCGATCCGGCAATGACGATGTGTCCGAATACTTCGAGGTAGAGGCTGGCATTGGCCAGGGTGACGTTTGCATCCCCGGCGGCCCAGAGTTGCGCGGTGACGGCCTCGGTCAACCGCTGCAGTCGCGCCTGAAGCGCATCGGCATGGTCGAGCAGGCACCTCCGCCTTCGACGCGCGGGTCAGGCTCGCGCCGACGCGTTCGGCGAACATCACCTGATGCCGCGCCGTCGTGCACGCCCGACAGCCTTGCGACGAGCAGATCCAGACCCTGGATGCCATAGGGTACCGCCATGGATGGGACCAGACGATTGTCGCGATAGAACTGCTCGACCTTGTAGCTGCTCGCGCGTGTAGCCGCCCAGCCGCCATGCACCTGGATGGCCAGATCGTGCTACAAGGCCGCCATTGCGAGGTCCAGCTCTTGGCAACGGGCGTAAGCAGATCGAGCAACAGGGTCAGCTGACTGCGCGCTCAGCTGGTCGATCACTAATTCCGGCTTCGTCGACGAGGCGTGCGCAATACAGGTTGAAAGCAGCCCGCCTTCAACATACGACTTCTGTGCCAGCAGCATGCGATCGGACATCGGCGTGCTCGATGATGCGCGTTTGCGCTTGCGGGCTTTGTCGGATCCTCTTCCTTCCGGCCCGATCGGTCGGCCCTGCGGACGATTGCGCGCGTATTCGAGCGTGCAGGTAACTGACATGGCGAGGCCGACGGCGCCCATGCCGACGCCGATGCGTGCGTGTTATCATGTGGAACATGCAGGCCAGGCCCTGGTGCAGGTTGCACCCGACACGGTAGCCGATCGCGCCGGGTTTGCCTTCGGGCGCGTAGCGGTGCCTTCGCCAAAATTGAAGACAGTTGATCGTGCCGCGATAGCCCATCTTGTGATTGATGCCGGCCAGCTGAACGTCGTTGCGCTCGCCCAGACTTCCATCCTCGTTGACCAGGAACTTCACCCCGGCACCAGCATCGCTTGAATGCCCACATGACCCCTGCAATCAGCTTTCCGTTTTCGTCGGGCACCTTGGCCAGCACGGAGATGCACGATGTTTTCCGAAGGCTCGTGGTGCGCCACTGAGATCCGGCATCTGTTGCGGTAATTCGATAGCGGGGCCCGTACACGGAATCGCCATCCGGTTCGGCGCGTGTCGTGATATCCGACAACGAGGACCCTACCTACCGGTTCCACGGACAGGCACGCGCCGTGCCGAAGAAGCGCCCTCCAGCTCGGGCCGGACAAACGCATTGATCTGCGCCTGCGTGCCGTGTGCCAGCAGCAGCCTGGCATTGCCCATGGTCAGCAGCGGATAGGCACACTGGTTCCGACATTCGCCGCACAGCCAGGCCAGTGCCGCGAACTCTGGTAACCCTTGGGCACCTGCATGCCACCGGCGGCTCGTAATCGAGCAGGCTGATCCAGGCCGGTCGAGGCAAAGGCTTCGGTGCCGATTTCTCACCTCGCGATCATCGATACCAAGTCTCGCCATCAGACCGGGAGCTCGTTGCGATCGGATTTCTGGTAGTGCGGCGCGAAGCATTCAAGGCGCGCACCCGTGTCGAGCACGGCGTCGAAGGTCTCGCGCCCGTGGTCGGCGTGGCGTGCGGCTGCCGTCAGGGACTCGACATCAACTACTCATAGAGCAGGAAATCGACATCGCGACGCGAGAGCAGCAGATCGGTCACGGCCTCAGAGGACCTATCAGAACAGGCCGGCTGCACCCTGGCCGCCGATGCCTGGTTACGACGACGAGCTTGGCGCCGCGGCATCTGCCTTCGATCAGGGCATGCCCGACCAGGCGTGCGCCGCTGACGCGCCATAGGGATGGCCGCGACTGCGATGGCGCGCCGTCCACATTGATGCGGTCGTGCGGAATGCCGAGCGTGTCCATGCAGTAGAGAACCTGCACGGCAAAGGCTTCATTCCAGTTCCCACAGGTCGATGTCGTCCACCGTGAGCCCGGCGCGCTTGAGCAGCTTCGGAACCGCAAAGACAGGCCCGATGCCCATTTCGTCCGGCTCGCAACCGGCCACGGCAAATCCGCGAAGAGGCCGAGCGGCTTGATGCTGCCGCGCTTCTGCGCAACATCCCCATCCATGACCACCACAGCCGACGCCCCGTCGGAAAACGCTGGCATTGCCGGCCGTGATGGCCTGCCGCCGGAAGACCGTGCGAATCTTCGAGACGCCTTCATACGTTGTATCCGGACGGATGCACCTTCATCGGCCGAAATCGTGACTTCGCGTATGCCGAGCTGGCGGGTTTGGATCAGCGGGCTCCCGCGGTCACCGTGATCGGCACGATTCATCGTCAGGTAGCGCCTGCCGGCAGCGGCCGCCTGCTGCTGCGCGGATCTGGCTCTCCGCCCCGCGATGCGGCGTTCGCGGTCGATCTTGTAGCGCTTTGAAAAGAAGAACCACGATCTCGGCGGTCTGCGCTCGAGCCGGCCAGATCTCCGGCTTGTGTTCCATGATCCAGCCGTCCTGATCATGTGCAGGTTGGCGTGCAGGAGATGCTCTCGACGCCGCCATAAGCAGCAGCTTTACCTTCGCCGGCAATCACGCTGGGCTGCCATGGCGATCGTCTGCAGGCCGGTTCCACAGGCGCAGAACCGGTTGACGGTCGCACCGGGCACGCTGACCGGCAAGCCGGCACGGATGGCAATCTGGCGCGCGATGTTGCGCAGTCGCGCCTTCGGGCCAGGCGCAGCCATCAGCATCTGCCTCGACTGCATCGACGGCGATGCCGGCACGTTCAGTGGCATGCTGGACGACATGTCCGCAGGGTCGCGCCATGGGTCATGTTGAATGCGCCCTTCCAGCTCTTGGCCAGGCCGGTGCGTGCGGTGGAGACAATGACGGCTTGTTTCACGATGAACCTCGATTTGATTGCAGAATGCAGCTTCGTTACATCTTCCCGCTGGCGGGAGAAGGTCCCGAACAGGATGAGGTGGAGATGCATGTTGGGCGAACATGGCGGAATTCGCTAGATTGACTCCCTCATCAGCCTGTCGGCGCTTCTCCACGCGCCAGCGGGAGATCACATGATCGATTGTCACGCTCATGCAGGTGAAATTGACTGTTTCTCCTTGAGCACACCCAGTCAGCCCGTAAACGACTTGCCCGCCTCGGCCAGCTCGACCAGCAGCGGTGCAGGTTCCCAGCTCGCGCCCTGATAGCCGCGCGAAAATCCGCGCATGGTCGCGAGGGACGTTAGCAGAGGCCGACCGTGTCGGCGTGAACATCGGTCCGCCACGCCACCGGGAAGCCGTATCCGGTGAGATAGACGATGTCGATGTCCAGCGCGTAACGAAGAATACCTCCTCAGTATCCGCGCCCTCGTTGGCCAGCGCAAAGACGGGCGCTGGACGATCTCCTCGTCGCTGATGTCGCGCTTCTTCAGGCCCAGGTCACGCGTTTCTTCTCGAGAATCGCGGCTACCTCGTCGGACAGCGGGTAGGCGGTACTGGTCGCCGGGCGCTTGTAGTCGTACCAGCCCTTGCCGGTCTTCTGGCCAAAACGTCCGACTTCTGGGTAGGTCCGCCGTCTTCCGAATAGACCATGTCGGGTTTCTCGACATAGCGGCGCTGCGGATGGCCCAGCCGATATCGTTGCCCCGGCGAGGTCATATGCCCGGAACGGGCCCATAACAAATCCGATTTCTCCATGGCCTTGTCGACCTGTTGCGGCGTTTCGCCCTCGTCAAGCAGGAAGCCGCCCTGGCGTCCGTATTGTTCGATCATGCGGCTGCCGATAAAGCCGTCGCAGACACCTGAGAGACGACGGCGGTCTTGCGAATCGCCCCGGCAACGCCATCACCGTCGCCAGCACATCTTCGCAGTCTTCTCGCCGCATGACTTCGAGCAGTTTCATCACGTTGGCCGGGCTGAAGAAATGCATGCCGACGACGTCCTGTGGACGTCGAACGCGCGACCTGTCGACATCGAGTGTGGAGGCCGTTGGCCAGGATCGCGCCGGGCCTGGCGATCGCATCGATCTGCTTGAACACCGATTCCTTGACGCCGAGTTCCTCGTAGACGGCCTCGATGATGAGATCGGCGTCCTTGGAGGTCATCGAAAGAAAGTGTCGGTGTCAGCAAACCCATGCGCTGCTCGACCTGCTCCGCTTGAGCTTGCCTTCTTCGCCGTGCGCCTTGTAGTTGCTGGCGTATGGTCGCAACACCGCGATCCAGGGCTTCCTGTTTCGTTTCACAATCGTCACTGGATGCCGGCATTGAGGAAATTCATGGCGATGCCGCCACCCATGGTGCCGGCGCTGATGATGCTGACGCCTTTGACTTCGCGCGGCTGCACGTCTCGCGACATCGGCGACCTTGCCGCCGCACGCTCGCCGCAGTTGGTGGCAGGGCCTTGGATTCAGTGGAGGTGACCAGGCTGATGAAGCCGGCCCGCTCGACCGCCATGCCTTCATCGAATGGCTTCTGGAATGACGCTTCAATGGCCTCCAGGCACTTCATCGGCGCCGGGTAGGGCCCGGCCATCGCCGCAACGGTATTGCGTGCAACATCCAGGAAGCCTTCCGCATTGGCGTGGTCAACCGTGAGATCGCGGATCAGCGGCAGTTCACCATCGCCGGCAACGCCCTTGGCAAAGGCAACGGCAGCAGCCACGACATCGGCGTCGACCACCTTGTCCAGCAGGCGGGTGTCGGCGAGCTGCCCGGCCGGGACGGGCTCGCCGGAGACGATCATGTTGACGGCGGCTTCGAGGCCGACGGCGCGCGGCAGGCGCTGGGTGCCGCCACCACCCGGCAGGATGCCGATCTTCACCTCGGGAAGACCGAGCAGCGCGTCCCTGGCGGCCACCCGGTAGTGCCCGGCCATGGCGACTTCGAGGCCGCCGCCAAGGGCGGTGCCATTGATTGCCATGACGATCGGCTTGCTGCTCGCTTCGATGGCCGCGATCACGTCATGCAGATTCGGTGCCTGCTCTGCGCGAGGCGTGTTGAACTCGGTAATGTCGGCGCCGCCGGAGAACATCTTGCCGCCACCCGTGATGACCATGGCCTTGACCGTCGCATCCTCGATCGAAGCTTGGATGGCCTCGACCAGGCCGCTGCGCACGGCAAGGCCGAAACCGTTCACGGGCGGGTGGTCGAAAGTGATGACGGCGATGCCGTTTTCGAGAGTCGTGTGCACGGGCATGATTCTTGTTCCGTAGTCTGTGAGTGAAGTCGGCTTCAGTGGCCGAGAAATTCGAGGGCGGCGGCGATGAACTGCGGCTGCCTCACGGCGCCGAGATGGTCGCCGGGAACCTTGATGCAGCGGCCGCGCGGAATGGCTGCAGCGAGCTGCTCCGGGTGGATGGCCAGTGTGTCCTTTTCGCCGGCCAGTACCAGGCACGCAGCGGCGATTCGATTGAGCGGGATGACCTGGTCGAACATGCGCGAAGCCTGTGCGGCGAGCGCTTTCAGGTCGCAGCCCGTACTCTCGGCGAACAGGCGGAATGCAGCGACATCGGGCGCGGCAATGGTCGAGGGGTCGTCCGTCAGCATGGCGGCGACCACGGCATCGCGATCCATCACGCGCAGGTCAACGCCGCCAGTGGCCAGCACGCCCTCGCCAATCCCGCCGACGATCAGATGGCGCAGGCGCGTGTCTTCGCTGGCTACGATCAGGCTGACGATCGCGCCCATTGAATAGCCGAACAGGTCGAACTCGCCGACTTCGAGGTGGTCGAGCAGCCCGACCAGGTCACGCGCCATGCGCGCCTCGCCATAGCGGTCTGCATCATGCGGCTTGTCGGACTGGCCATGGCCGCGAGCATCGATGCTGATGACGGAACGACCGGCCGCGAGCAATGCGGCAACCACCCCGGTCCCGACCCAGTTGGCTTCGGTACTGGCGGCGAACCCGTGGTGGAGAGTCACGGGAATTCGCGTGTCATCGGTTCCCCATCGAAAAAAGGACACACGGATGCCGTCATCAGTGACGAAACTGCCTGGACGCGCCGAGGTGGTTGCCACGTCCTGATAGTCGATTTTTCGGGACAGGGCGCTCATTCGCTTGCCCCTGCCTTCACTGCGAACTGCCAGCCAAGCTCGGCCAGGCCGCTTGCCATGGCGCCGTGCTCGGCTGCCTTTGCATTGCTGGCCGTGCCGTCTTCGACGCGCTTGGCAATGCCCTGGCAAATGGCCGCCAGGCGGAACAGGTTGTAGGCCAGGTAGAAATTCCAGTCTCCGGAGACCTTGCGTCCGCTGCGACGTTCGTAGTCGGCGATGTAGGACGCTTCATCGGGAATGCCGAGTTCTTCGAGGTTGACGCCGCCCAGTCCGCGCATGGCGCCGCGTGGAATGTGCCGGCTCATCATGTGGTACGCGAAGTCGGCCTGCGGGTTGCCCAGGGTGGAAAGCTCCCAGTCGATGACCGCGAGGATGCGCGATTCGGTCGGATGGAAGATCAGGTTGTCCAGGCGGCAGTCGCCATGCACGATGGCGACGGAGTCGTCTTCCTCCGGCAAATTCGCGGGCAACCAGTCGATAAGGCGGTCCATGGCCGGAATCGGAATCGTGCGGCTGGCATCGTATTGGCTGGACCAGCGCCGGATCTGACGCGCCAGGTAGTCACCGTGCTTGCCAAAGTCGCCGAGACCGATCGCGTCGGGATCGATGCGGTGCAGGGCGCTGATCACGCGATTGAAATCGTCGTAGATGGCGGCGCGTTCGCTGCGGCTGGACTCTGGCAATGCCTGGTCCCATAGGACCCGGCCCGCAACATGCTCCATCACGTAGAACGCGCGCCCGATAACCGATTCGTCCTCGCACAGACAGAACATGCGCGCGACCGGAACATCGCTGCCGGAGAGTGCCGATTGCACGCGGTACTCCCGCTCGATGGCATGTGCGGACGGAAGCAGGTCGGCAACCGGTGCCGGTTTCGTGCGCAGCACATATTGATGGCTTGGGCTTTCGAGCAGGAAGGTCGGGTTCGACTGACCGCCCTTGAAGCGCTTGATTTCCAGGCTTCCCTGCATTCCTTCGATGCGATCGCGCAGCCAGGCCTGCAGGGGTTCGGCAGCAAATGGCACGCTCTGGCGGGTGTTTTCGGGTTTCATCAGGCAGCTCTTACCAGTGATCCTTCAACCAGGGTCGGCACGATGTCGAGCGTATCGTGGCTGCTGGCGAAATCGATCTCGGCGTCGAGCGCATGCTCGGCCATCATCCGGCCCACTCGGGATGCGCGCAGGGCCGATCGCGTATCACTGCCGCGGTAGGCGTGCAGGGCAGCGATGGCGGCGTCGGTCAGGGTGTAGTCGGCGCGACCGATGAAATGGGCGATCAGGTGTCCGGCGCCGTGGAAATCCTCGAGATTGAATCGGTCCAGCGATCCCGAACAGATGATCAGCACGGAATTTTCCGCATGGCGCGCAACGACAAGGTCGACCAGCGCCTTGCCGTTCAGCAGCGATCCGACATAGACATGTGCGGCGTGGGCAACCGAAACCAGCGCCTGGGTGCCGTTGGTCGTGCAATAGACGATCTCGGCGTCATCCAGCCCGGTATCCGCCAGCGCCATCGGCGTCGCCGGGCCAAACCCGGCAATCGCCTGGGCCAGATGTTCGCCGGCCAGCACACAGGGGCCGACATCGTCCGCCACGCGAAGCCCCTCCTCGCGATTGCGCACCGGATGGATGCGGCTTGCACCCCGGGCGAGTGCATGCACGATCGTCGTGGTCGCGAACAGGATGTCGAGCACGATGATGACCTTGCCTTCAAGTCGGGCAGGGTCGAGCTCTTCCCTTTTCAGCAGGACATGGAGTTTCGGCATGGGTCGCGGGGCTTCGCAGGATGGCTTTAGTTTCGTATCGTGGAATTGAGTTTCTGGAATACCTTGCACTCTAGCTTGCCCGTTGGAGAGGCACAAGCCGTGAAGTACGGCAAAATGCATTGCTGCGATGCACAAGCGATTCTTCGCTCGCTCGACTTGCGCATCCCGAAAGACGCGCCTACTATTTCGAAACGATGGAACACGGTTCCGTCAGGCGGAACATAACCTCCTCCCAATCAGGAAGCTGCATGGATTTCTCCTATTCCCCCAAGGTCGAGGAAATGCGGACCCGACTGCAATCCTTTGTGGATCGCCATATCACCCCGAACGAAATGCGGGTCGAGGAAGAGATCGCCGAGAACCGGCGCAACGGCAGGCCGTGGACACCGATCAGCCTGTTCGAGGAGCTCAAGACCGAGGCCCGCTCGCAGGGCTTGTGGAACCTGTTTCTGCCGAGTTCCGAGCGTGCCCCGCAAGGCTTGTCCAATCTGGAATACGCACCGCTCTGCGAAATCATGGGGCGCACGATGTGGGCCCCCGAAGTCTTCAATTGTTCGGCGCCCGATACCGGCAACATGGAAGTGCTCGAGCGCTACGGAACCGAGGCACAAAAGGACGAGTGGCTGGAACCCCTGCTCGAGGGCCGGATCCGCTCCGCCTTCCTGATGACCGAGCCGGCCGTGGCCTCGTCGGATGCGACCAATATCGAGTGCTCGATTCGCCGTGAAGGCGACGAGTACGTGATCAATGGACTCAAGTGGTTCTCATCAGGCGCTGGCGACCCGCGCTGCAAGATCTACATTCTGATGGGCAAGACCAATCCCGAAGAAGCCCGCCATCGCCAGCAATCGATGATTCTCGTGCCTGCGAACACGCCGGGGGTGGAAGTCGTTCGACCCATCACCGTATTCGGCTATGACGAGGCGCCGCATGGGCACATGGAAATCCGCCTGACCAACGTACGGGTGCCGGCGTCGAATATCCTGCTGGGCGAGGGGCGCGGATTCGAAATTGCCCAGGGCCGGCTCGGCCCGGGCCGCATTCATCACTGCATGCGCACGATCGGCGTTGCCGAGCGGGCGCTGGAAGCCTTGTGCAAGCGGATCAGTTCGCGCGTCGCGTTCGGCCGCAAGATCAGCGAATTTTCGATCTGGCACGAACGCATCGCCGACGCGCGCTGCATGATCGAGCAGGCGCGCCTGCTGACACTCAAGGCAGCCGACATGATGGACAAGGTCGGCAACAAGGCGGCACGCACCGAGATCGCCATGATCAAGGTGGTCGCGCCCAACATGGCATTGAAGATCATTGACTGGGCGATTCAGGCCCACGGCGGCGCCGGCGTCAGTGGTGACTTCTTTCTCGCGCACGCCTATGCCGCCGTGCGCACGCTGCGTTTTGCCGACGGACCCGATGAAGTGCATCGCGCGACGATTGCAAAGCTCGAACTGGCGCGCCACGCCATGCCATCCAGTCCAGCCCACTGAACGGAGGCCACGGAAAGAACATGGGAAATCCACGACGCGCCGCAGGGACCTACGGACACACGGTCAAGGAGGACAATCCGCAGTTCGTCACTTCGGTGGCCCGCGCATTCTCGATCCTGCGCTGCTTCGAGCACGGCGAGCAGTACCTGGGCAACCAGGACATCGTGCGACGCACCGAGCTGCCCAAGCCCACGGTGTCGCGCATGACCTTTACGCTCTCGGCGCTGGGCTACCTCGAATACTCGCCGCAGCTGGAAAAGTACTCGCTCGGTCCAGGCGTTCTTTCGCTCGGCCATGCCTTTATGAAGACCCACGACGTCGTCACGATTGCGCAGCCGTTGATGCGCGAACTGGCCGAGTACACGCAAGCGGCGGTCATGCTCGGCGCCGCCGACGGCATGCGCATGGTGGTGCTAGAAGTCTGCCAGGGCGATGCGACGTTTCACCTCAAGCTGGATCCGGGTGCGCGCGTGCCGCACGGCACGACGGCACTCGGGCGTGCCGACCTGGCTGCGCGTCCGCAGGAGCTTTTCGATCAGCACCTGCTCACGATCGAACAGGACTGCGAACCCAGCCTGTGGCCGAAGATTCGCGCAGGAATCGTGCGCGCCCGGCAGGACTACGAGAACTACGGGTTCTGCTTCTCGCTGGGCGACTGGAACCCCGACGTATTTGCCGTTGGCGTGCCGATGGTATCGGCCGATCGCAGCCGCATCCTGGCCTTCAACTGCAGTGGCCGCCTGTCGGTGATGACGCGCGACAAGCTGATCCACGATTTCGGACCGAAACTGGTTGCGTTGCGCAATACCGTATTTGAGCGGACTGATGGGCGATTCTGATTCTTCCGGCCCCGTCGCCGCCAGTGGGACATGCATGTTCAAGGACAGCCATGAAAGCCATCATCTGTGACAACTGGGGTGCTCCGTCATCCCTTCAACTGCGCGACATGCCTTCACCCGAACCGGGACCGAAACAGGTGCTGCTGCGCGTGCATGTCGCGGCCGTCAACTTCCCGGACGCCCTGATCGTCGCCGGCAAGTACCAGTTCCGACCCGAGTTTCCGTTTTCTCCGGGTGGCGAAATGGCCGGCGAAATCATCGCTGTCGGCAGCGAGGTCAGACATCTGGCCGTTGGCGACAAGGTGGTCGGTCTCGGCAGCCACGGCGCTTACGCCCAGGAAGCCGTCGTCGATGCCACCCATGTGGTGCCGCTACCCAAAGGCATCAGCGATGCCGATCTGGAACTCGCCGGCAGTTTCGTGCTGACCTATGGCACTTCGCTGCACGCGCTGAAAGATCGAGCCGAGGCAAGGGCGGGCGAAACCCTGCTTGTGCTTGGGGCCGGCGGCGGTGTGGGCCTGGCGGCCGTGGAAATCGGAAAGCTGATGGGCTTGCGCGTGATCGCTGCGGCCTCCAGCCGGGCAAAGCGTGATGCCGCTGTTGCACGCGGTGCCGACGAAGTCATCGATTATTCCAGTGAAGACCTGCGCGAGCGCATAAAGGCGCTGACCGAAGGCAAGGGTGTCGACATCGTGTACGACCCGGTGGGCGGCGACTTCGCCGAACCGGCCCTGCGCAGTGTCGGTTGGCGGGGTCGCTACCTGGTGGTCGGCTTTGCAGCCGGCGACATTCCGAAGATTCCGATCAATCTGCTGCTGCTCAAGGGCAGCTCGCTGGTTGGCGTGTTCTGGGGTGAGTTCGTGCGTCGCGAGCCGAAGGTCAATGCCGCCAACATGGCGCAGCTGTTCGCCTGGCTCAACGAGCGCAAGATCAATCCCTTGATCTCGAAGCGTTATCCATTGTCACAGGCACCCGCAGCCCTGGATGCGCTGCTGGCGCGTGAAGCGGTTGGCAAGCTTGTGATCTTGCCGCAACAGGTCGACTGAGTCCCCATGCAGGGGTCAACGTCATCAAGCACGACGGGAGGGCAGCGCCAACCATGAATCTCAGCCACTGGCCGCCGGGTCTGTCGAAACACATCGAGCTGCCCGCCACGTCACTCTGCTACAACCTCGAAGTGTCGGCGCGGCGCTATCCGAATCGCGCGGCAACGCTGTACTACGGCGGCGAACTGAGCTACGCCGACCTGAAGTCGGAGGTCGACTGTCTTGCCGGTTACCTGCAGCAGCACTGCGGCGTGCGCAGGGGTGACCGCGTTGCGTTGTACATGCAGAACTGTCCGCAATTCATCATCGCCATGCACGCGATCCTGCGTGCCGATGCGATGGTCGTGCCGATCAACACGATGAACCTGGGCAAGGAAGTCGCACACATCGTGCGCGACAGCGGCAGCAAGGTCGCGATTTTCGGTCAGGAGCTGGCAGGGAACATCGCGCCGCTGCTGGGCGCGGAACTCGCCCATGGCATCGTCGCCACCTATTCCGACTACATTGATCCTCGGACGGATCTGCCGCTGCCGGATATTGTCAGTGCGGCGGCGATGGAGATTCAGGGCGCAGCAGCATGGCGTAGCGTGGTCGATGCGGGGTGTATGCCTGATCCCGCACTTGCTGGTCCCGATGATCTGGCCGTGATGCCGTATACCTCGGGCACGACGGGTGCGCCGAAGGGCTGCATCCATACCCACCGCAGCGTCATGCACACGACCATCGGAGGCCCCGAGTGGGTCGACATTCCCAAGGAGTGCATGGTGCTTGCCGCCCTGCCGATGTTCCACGTGACCGGCATGCAGAACGGTGTGACATCGCCGATCTATGGGGGTGTCAGCATCGTCGTCATGACGCGCTGGGACAAGCGCTGCGCAGCCATGCTGATCGAGCGGTTCCGGGTAACCACCTGGACGGCCATACCGACGATGCTGTTCGACTTCCTCAACCAGCCGGATCTCGACCAGCGCGATCTCTCCTCGCTGACTTGCCTGACCGGCGGCGGTGCGGCCATGCCCAAGGCCGTGGCCGAGCGCATTCATGCTCTATGGGGCATCCACTACATCGAAGGCTACGGTCTGTCCGAAACAATGGCGCCGACGCACCTCAACCCGAGACACCGGCCCAAGGCCCAGTGTCTCGGTTTGCCGATCTTCGATGTCCATGCTCTGGTTGTCGATATCGATACGCTGGAGCCGATGCCGGTGGGCGAAACGGGCGAAATTCTCGTTGACGGTCCACAGGTATTTCGCGGCTATCACGAGGATGCGGAACGTACGGCTGCCGCCTTCGTCGACATCGAAGGGCGTCGGTATTTTCGAACCGGGGATCTCGGCTACGTTGACGATGAAGGCTATTTCTTCATGGTCGATCGACTCAAGCGCATGATCAACGCATCGGGCTTCAAGGTCTGGCCGGCCGAAGTGGAGTCCTACCTCTACGCCCATCCCGCCGTGCTTGAAGCCTGCGTGATTGCCTACTGCGACGCCCATCGCGGCGAAAGCGTCAAGGCGCTGGTCGTGCGACGACCCGGACAGGAGGTCGATGCGGAGGGCCTGATTGCCTGGTCGCGCGAGCAGATGGCTGCGTACAAGGTTCCGCATGTGGTCGAGTTCGTCGACAGCCTGCCGAAGAATGCCGCTGGCAAGATGCTGTGGCGCGTGCTGCAAGAGAAGGAGTTGGCAAAAGCTGCGACATGACGACATGAGCACATCAACCGACAGCGTCGAAGCCCTGCACACGCCAGATCCGGTTCCGCCCGGGTTCGAGCGCGTCAACCGCAGCAGTGCATTTTCAGAACTGCTTGGGCCGCTCTATCAGAAGCCGGATACGGCAGGTCCGGTATTCGCGATTCGTGCGCAGGCCAAACACTGCAATGCACGCGGTCAAGTCCACGGAGGCGTTCTTTGCAGTCTCGCCGATATCGCCATGGGATACAGCACCGCCTTGTCGACTAGCCCGCCGACGCCGATCGTGACAGCAAATCTCAGCATCGACTACGCCGGAAAGTCCGTACAGGGCGACTGGATCGAAGTTCGTACCGACGTCCACAAGGTCGGGCGAACACTGGCCTATGCAAATTGCTTCATCCACGTCGGCGAGTTGCGAATCGCACGGTCCAGCGCAGTCTTCAGCATCACGCCAGCGGAGCGCACATGAGCGTACGAGCGACATTCACCTGCCTCGAGGACAGCACGCGGGAAGACTGGCGGCTGATCGCCGGCGAATGCGAATCCTTGCTGCGGCGCATGATGGCGCTGCCACTGCGCACGGTCTGCGACATTGAGTAAATCGGGTGCACTCATGCCGAACGCGCCGACCCGAGTAAACCGGGAGCCGACCGCCCCGTGCGAGCTCCCTGCCCAACCATTCAGGAGAAGTGCGTCATGAATATTCCGTCACTTGAGGGCAAGGTCGGTGCAGAGGAGTGGCAACTGCGCTGCGATCTGGCCGCCTGCTATCGACTGGTTGCGATGCATGGATGGACCGACCTCGTGTTCACCCATATCAGTGCGCGCCTGCCCGGTGAAGGGCACCGTTTCCTGATCAATCCCTACGGCATGCTGTTCGAGGAAATCACCGCCTCGTCCCTGATCGCGGTTGACCAGGAGGGCAACCAGCTCAGCGAGTCGCCGTTCAAGGTCAACAAGGCGGGCTTTGTCATCCACAGCGCGGTCCATGCCGTGCGTGAAGACGCCCATTGCGTGCTGCACACGCATACGCGCGCCGGCGTGGCCGTGAGTGCGCAGAAAGCCGGCATCCTGCCGATTTCACAGCAATCAACCTTCGTACTGGCTTCGCTTGGCTATCACGACTATGAGGGCGTGGCGCTGCGGGATGACGAGAAGCCGCGCCTGCAGGCTGATCTCGGCACCGCGAATTATCTCGTGTTGCGCAACCACGGCCTGCTGACGGTCGGCAACTCGATCGCCGATGCCTTCCTCGCCATGTACCTGCTCGAGACGACTTGCCAGATCCAGATTGCTGCGCAGTCCGGGGGCGAATTGACCCGTGTGGATCCGCGCATCATCGATGGCGTCGCCGCAGCGGCACGCGAACAGACCGATGGCATCGGTGGCGCCTTCGTCTGGCCCGCCCTGCTGCGCAAGCTTGACCGGCTCGATTCCGGCTATCGCAACTGATCCGGCTTCGAATGACGTAGACGAGACACATCGCCGAGAAATTCCACGGGGGAGAAAAATGAGCAAACCAACTGCAGGCTGGCGCTGGGGACCCTTCACGATGCGTGTGCCGTTCCTGCATACGCGACTGCTCTGGCCGGAGTTCCTTCAGGGAGTGTTTGTCGCCACCGCGACCGGCCTGGCCCTGGTGCCGGTGCTCGAAGCCTACTTCGGCATGAACTTCGAACAGGCCGGCACCTGTTCGCTGTTGTACAGCCTGTTCATCGTTTCCTCCCTGCATACCTTCGGCGAACCGTATGCGCCGGGCTGGAACACGCCCGCCCTGCCGCTGGTGCTGGCCTATGTCATCGTCGGCTATCCCGATCCCATGCAGCGCTTCCAGGTGATGACCGCGTTGTCGCTGATGTTCGCCGGGCTGGTCTTCGTGCTCGGAATATCGGGGTTCGGCACGTGGTTGATGCGCTGGCTGCCGTCGACCCTGCGTGCCGGCATCATCCTCGGAGCAGCCATTGCCGCATTCAAGAAAGTCTTTGTCGATGATGCCGAGAAATACCTGCTGCAACAGCCCATTTCGACAACGCTGGCCTGCCTGGTCTGTCTGGTCTGCGTCTTTTCGGCGCCATTCCAGAAGCTCAAGGCGAAGCACAACAGCCTGATGCTGCTTGCTGCGCTGGGCCTGCTGCCCGGATTCATCGTCGCCGCCATCGTCGGACCGCTGGTTGGCGAGGTGCACTATGACATTCAATGGGGCTGGCTGATTCCGCCGGTTGGCGAGACCGTCGCAAAGATGTCGCCGTTCTCGATTGGCTGGCCCACTGCGACGATGTTCCTGCAGGCCATTCCACTGGTGCTGATCACCTATGTGATCCAGTTTGGCGACATCGTCACCGGTACCGAAGTATTGCGCGAGGCGCGTCCATCGCGTCTAGACGATCCGGTCGACATCAATATTCGCCGTTCCCATCTCGCACTCGGCTTCCGCAATGCGATTTCGGCGCTGGTCGCACCCTTTTTCACCACCCAGGGCATGCTCTGGACCGGCGTCCACGTGGTGATCGTGCAGCGCTGGAAGCAGGGCCCTGCAGCGATGCGCGATCTCAACAGCGGCCTGATTTCCTACTACCTGATGGGCTTGCCCTTCATCTACTTCATGCTGCCCCTGTTGACCGGACTGAAGCCGCTGCTCGGGATCGCGCTGACGCTGACTCTTGTTCTTACCGGCTTCGCCTGTGCCTACATCGCGATGGCGATTCCAAGGACGAATGCATCGCGTGGCACAGCCCTCCTGATCGGCATGGCACTGGCCCTGTTCGAGCCATGGATCGGTCTGGCCATCGGCATCGCGGCCAGCCTGCTTCTGGTCGGCTTCGAGCGCGACGAGTCTGCTGCGGAAGCACTGCGTGGCGAGGCGCAGGCGGCCGAGCTCGAGGAATCGATTCGTGGAGCCGGCAAATGAATGCACGCAGCGACTTCGCGCAGTTTCGGCCTGTCACTACACGCTGGAAGGACAACGACATCTACGGTCACGTCAACAACGTCGAGTACTACAGCTATTTCGATACGGTCATCAACAGCTATCTGATTGCCGAGGGTGGACTCGATATCCACGCCGGCGACGTGATCGGTGTCTGTGCGGAATCGCATTGCAAGTACTTCGGTGGCTTCGCCTTTCCGGAAACCATCGAGGCCGGCCTGCGCGTCGAGCATCTCGGCAACTCCAGCGTGCGCTATGGCATCGGCCTCTTCCGCGAGGGTAATGACGAGGCCTCGGCCGTGGGCTGGTTCGTGCACGTTTTCGTGGATCGACAATCGCGCAAGGCGACGCCGATCCCCGAGCGCCTGCGCACCGCGCTCGGCGCGGTGTACCGGGATCTGCCGGCATGAGGGTTCGTGCGGCCGTACTGCGCGAGATGGGGCACGCAGGGCCGTTTGCGCACTCGAAGCCGCTCTCGGTCGAATCGCTGACACTGTCGCCGCCCGGCAATGGCGAGATTCGCGTGCGCGTCCTGGCCGCCGGCCTCTGCCATTCCGACCTCTCCGTCATCAATGGTTCGCGTCCGCGCCCGATGCCGATGGTGATGGGTCACGAAGCGACCGGCGAAGTGGTTGAGCTCGGTGGCCATGTTCGTGATTTCGCGGTTGGCGATCGCGTCGTGTTTTCGTTCGTGCCGATGTGTGGACATTGCCTGCCCTGCGCAAGCGGTCGACCGGTCCTTTGCGAGCCCGGAGCTGCAGCGAACGCGCAAGGCCAGCTGCTCGAGAGTGCGAGCCACTGGACCGATGACTCCGGGCAGCCCCTTTTGCACCACCTCGGCGTCTCGGGTTTCGCGGAATACACCGTGGTTTCGGCGCGGTCCGCTGTTCGCATCGACGCGGACTTGCCAGCCGAAATTGCGGCGCTGTTCGGTTGTGCCGTCATGACCGGCGTGGGTGCTGTCATCAATACGGCGCGCGTGCAATCGGGTGAAAGTGTCGCCGTGTTCGGACTCGGCGGAGTAGGTCTGTCGGCCTTGCTCGGCGCGCACGCCGCATCCGCATGGCCACTGATCGCGGTTGATGTGGTCGAAGAAAAGCTGGCGCTCGCGCGCAGGCTAGGAGCGAGCCACTGCATCAACGCCAGCCACGGAGACGCCGTTGCCGAGATTCGGGACATCACCAGCGGTGGCGTCGAGCATGCGATCGAGTCGGTCGGCAGCGAAGCGGTGCTGGCCCAGGCCTACGCGGCGACGCGCCGTGGCGGTACGACGCTGACCGTCGGCCTGCCGGCACCCGGGCGCATGTTTTCGGTGCCGGCTGTCAGCCTGGTTGCCGAAGAGCGCACGGTCAAGGGTTCCTACATGGGATCCGCCGTGCCCAGCCGGGACATCCCACGCTATATCGATCTGTATCGGGCTGGGCGACTGCCCGTGGATCGCCTGCTGACACATCGATTGAAGCTGGACGACATCAACGAAGGCTTTGACCGTCTGGCCGACGGGACGGCCATTCGACAGATCATCGAATTCGACACCTGATTGGGTGGCGTCAGGCTACGGCTGCGCGATTTCGCCCGGTCTGCTTGGCGCGGTACAGCGCGCGGTCGGCGGCTTCTGTCCAGCTGCGCAGGTCGCTTCCTGCGTCGGGCGCGCCAGCAATTCCGATGCTGACCGTGCAGCGCAATGCGCTTGCGCTGGCGAATTGCAGTTGATGGACCGCCGCACGGATCCGCTCTGCCGCGGATTCGGCTTCAACCAGCGGGAAGGGCATCACCGCGGCGAACTCGTCACCGCCCAGGCGACCCGCGTGACTGCCGGTCGGAAGGTTGCGCCGAACGAGATCGGCGATTCCGCGCAGCACGTCATCGCCGATTGAATGGCCGTGCTCGTCATTGATCTCCTTGAAGCGATCGACATCGAGGACCATCAGGGTGGAATCGGCCGCTGCGGCGCGATCCTGCAAGACAGAGGCCGCGAGCGATTCCCAATGCCCTCGGCTGTAGAGACCGGTCAGGGTATCCACACGACTGAGTTCCTCGAGCTTCCGGTTCTGCAGCTGCACGCGGCGCACCAGTCGAGAGCTGCTGGCACTGACGGCGAGAGTATGAATGACGAGGATCGGCAGGCAGGAAAGCGTGATCCAGAGGCCCGATTCGGGCTGGAACGCAAAATCGTTGAGCCAGGCGCCGACGACCAGGGCCAGCAGCATGCCCGGCAGCGACCAGACCCAGAGTCCTCGGACACCGGTGTTGATCTTGTCGGCGAACACGACGGTCAGCAACACGGCAGAAGGCAACAGATTGAACTGCAGCATTGGAACCCAGCTTCCGGCAAATGCCGAGTCGACAATGAAGTTGCGCAACTCCGCCTTGAACGGGTCGCTGCTGCGCATCGCCAACCGATAGGCCAGATGGGGCCAGACCAGGCAGGTGAGCAGGATCCAGACCCAGGCGAGCCACGATGCATCCAGTTCATGCATGACTACCATCAGGGGCAGGCTGGCCAACCCCATGCCGAGGATCCGGAAAGGGTAGGCACGTCGAGGCAGGTTCGTTTGCGCCCGGGTCCGCAAAGGCGGCGTGTGGTCGTTGTTTCGGGGTGACTGGGATGCGACAGTCATGCGATCACTGCTCGGCAAACTGGCCCCAGCATAGCTGAAACGGCGTCCGCAATCGGAGAGGAGTCCCGGCTGGCGGGAACGGCGAGCTTCCGCTCGCGGGTAGCGGGCGTACCGTGGTGCCTGGCTATCCATTCTGCGTAGCCCGGCTCGGCAGTGCTACATTCGAATCGTCCGTACCTGCGACGAAAGGCTGTACTCGATGAATGACGGTGGCGCTGTTCAGGAAGAGGGCCTGCTGCGGCAGCTTTCCGTGGTCGGGCTCTGGTTGCTGATCGTCAATGGCATGATCGGTGCGGGAATTTTCGGACTGCCCGGCGAGTTGGCAAAACTGGCTGGCGAGGGCAGTGTCTGGGTTTTCCTCCTGTGCGCCTTGATGATCGCGCCGATCATGCTGTGCTTTGCACAGATGGCCAGTTATTTTCATGGCACGGGTGGCCCCATCCTGTATGCCTCGCGCGCGTTCGGGCCCATGGCCGGATTCCAGGTGGGCTGGCTCTACTACATTTCACGAGTACTGTCGTTCGCAGCCAACCTGAATCTCCTGCTTACTTCGCTCGGGTATCTGTGGCCGCAGGCAATGAACGGGTCGATGCGCGTCGCGCTGGCCTTCGTCGTCTGCTCGCTGATGACTCTGCTCAATGTCGTCGGGGCGCGCGGCGCAGTGCGTGCCCTGGGCCTGCTGACCATCGTCAAGATCGTGCCGCTGATCGCTCTTGCCGGAATAGGCATTGTCACCCTCGATGCAGGACAGCTGCTTCCGCATGTGCGTCATGCCGTCGGGATCGAGGATCTGGGTGCCGCGGTGTTCCTGGTCATCTATGCCTATGTCGGATTCGAAGGCGGTCTTGTGCCGGCCGGAGAAGCACGTTATCCCACGCGTGACATTCCAAGGGCCCTGGTCGCCGCGCTGGCTCTTTGTGCCTTGCTCTACACGCTGATCCAGACCGTCAGTCTGACGACCCTCCCCGAACTGGCCGACTCCCCGCGCCCACTGGTCGACGTCGCCCAGGTACAGCTCGGCGAAACCGGTGCGCTGCTGATGCTGCTCGGCATCATCGCCTCGGTCGGTGGAAACCTGCTCGGCGCAATGTTCTCGACTCCGCGCATGACCTACCGGATGGCACTCGACGGGCACCTGCCATCGAGGCTGGGACATGTGCATCCGCGTTTCAGGACGCCTGCCGCCTCCATCTTCCTGTATGGCGCTGCCAGTTTCGCGTTTGCAGTGACCGGCGGGTTCGTCTGGCTGGCCGGACTCAGTGTGCTCGCCCGCCTGATCCTCTATGTCGTCTGCATCTTCGCGATGCCGCGCCTGCGCCGCGCATACGCGAGCGAGCCCGGTGCCTTGCGACTTCCCGGTGGCCCGTTCTGGATGCTCCTCTCATTGCTCGTATGCGCGGCATTGCTGATTCAGGTGCAGCTCAAATCGGTAGTCGTGACGATCGGCTGCATGATTGCCGGCCTGTTGCTCTACTACTACACAAGAATCATGCAGCGCAGAGACGCAAGCCGGGGAACGGATCCTTGAGGCACGGCCGCGGTCCAGGCATCAGGCGAATGGCGAAGTGCGGCTGGCAATCGATGATGGCCTCAATCGTGATGAGCGTGCTGCTGTCGGGAGTTCCCTTCGCCGTTGCGCTGGATGCGGCTGCGCTGCCCGAGCTGAGCATTGCCGATGATGTGGCCTACTACACGGTGACTGGTACCAGCGCGCGCAGCATCCGCGCCGAGCTTGAGCGTCGCTCCGAGACCGGCGGCGAATCTCCGCACGGAAGCACGCGAAGCACGTTCGAGGTGATCTCGAGACTTGAGGAAGTGGATGGCCGCTGTCGCGTACTGCAGCAGAGAATCCTGATCGGGATCACCACGGAGCTGCCGCGTTGGGAACCCGGTAGGGCCGTAGCCGCGTCATTGCAGGCAAGCTGGGATCAATCGCTCGCCAGGCTCGTTCGGCACGAAGCCGGCCATCGGGAAAACGTGCTCGAAGCGGCGGCCCGATTGCAGGAGACCCTGGCATCGCTGGAGTCGGAGGTACATTGCCTGTCGGCTCAGGTGAACATCGACATCGCGCTGGAGAATGCGCTGAATCGACTCGACCGCCGCGAAGCCTTGTACGACAGATTGACCGGCAACGGCCGCCGTGACCCGCCTGGGCCGGATGGATTGCAGCAAGCTGGAACAGCCGAAGAGCAAGACACGCAACTGGAGAAGCTGCGCAGGTTCAGAACCAGCCGATTTCCTGCGGAATGAGGTGAGTTTAGCTGTCTGCGGATGAGATCAGGCGACGCAGCTGGCGGTCGTGCAGGTGCGAAAAGCAGAGCAAGGCGGCGATGGCGCCGAGCAGGGCGCAAAACATGTCCGACTGCGTGTCCCATGCATCGCCTTGCGTGCCGAGAAATTCGTCCGCGCCCTGGCCCATGACGAGAGCCGCGGCCCATTCGATCAATTCGTAACATGCACTGATCGCGAGCACGATGCAGATCACCACGAATACGAGCATCTTGCGGCCGACCACGTAACCACCGCGAATCAGGAATTCTCGCGCGGCCAAGGCCGGCACGAATCCCTGCGCGAGGTGTCCGATCTTGTCGTAAGGATTGCGCTGCAAGCCAAGCCATTCCTGCAACTCGAAACCAAGCGGAACGCGCGCGTAGGTGTAGGCGCCGCCCAGCATCAGAATCAACGCATGCACGAAGATTCCGCAGTACAGCAACGTTGTCAGTGGATAGCGACGGTAGCTCGCCCACAGGAACGGAAGGACGATCAGGACCGGCAACACTTCCATCCACCAGGTAGCGCGGTCGAACGGGTGATAGCCCGACCACGCGAGGAATGCCAGCAGCGCTGCCGTAGCGGCGATCAGCCAGCGCGTGCGAGCCGTGTCGATCGGCTGGCTGGTCTGCATGTCGGTCGTTCCGCGTCGGACCTACCTGGCGGCCGCCGATTCCACCGTTTCATCCCTTGCCGGAGTCCAGCTTGAATCCGGGTTGTAGCGGGTGATGCTCCTGGCCGCTTCAACCGACTGCTCGCCGAGATCCTTCTGGTAAACCACGCCATAGCGATTGACGATGAAGGTCATGACGCCTGTTTCGCCATAGCGGGTTGGAACGGCGATGGCCGCAAAGCCTCCGATCAGATTGCCATTGATCATGTAGTCATAGGCCCCACCCGGTGCTGCGTCGCCCTGGCTGGTCAGCATGCGGTAGTTGTAGCCGTAGTAGCTGCTCACGGCCCTGGTGTCGACGTCCTTGAGCATCGGTCCGAGCGGGCTCTGCGCCTCGTTTTCGGCAGCATCCCAGTACAGGCCGTTGTGCTTGCCCGGATCACTCAGGAACTTCTGCGCATAGGCACGAACGTCCGAGCCGTCTCGCGCAACGGCTTCGTATTCCTGTTGCAGATTCGGCAAATCCTCGAGCACCGTCATGGTCATCAGCTCGTTGAGCCCGACGCGGCGATTGGCCAGTTCATCGGCACCTGCCGCACCGTCGAATTCCCAGCGCTCTCCGTTCCTGACCAGCGGTACCGGATAAGTGAATGCATCGGCTCCAACGATCAGGGTGACATTGTCCGGCGAGTTCTCCTGGATCAGCAGCACGGAGTCTGCTGCAGCCACGAACTGTTCGCGTGCGGCCCTGACGCCCGGATCGTTGCCATCCTGCACGATCCCGCCGGCGTCCTTGCCGAAGAAGGTCTTGAGCAACTCATCGTCATTGCTGCGAGCCGCCTCGACCAGGGCGTGTGCGGCCTCGTCGGGTGTCCGGAAGTCCTTCTTGCCGTCGGCCGCAAGTGCGGCGGCGCCAGGCAGGAGCAGGACAAGCAATGTCGCGAGGCAAGTGAGGCGAATGAAGAATTCTTGCTTTTTCATGTGATTGGATTCCTGGGTAGTGGGCGGGAGATGGTGCGTGCGCCGATCAGCGCCGCCGCCCACCGCCACCTCGATGCCCGCCGCCTCCGCGGCTCATGCTTCCCCTATGGCTGGCTGCGCTGGCCTGTCGGCCAGACATGCCGCCATAGGAACTGGTCCGCGGCGACGTGGCGCGCGAAGCCGATCCGCCCCGTGAATACGCCGAACTGGATCGCGATGCCGCCGACGTGGACGGTCGCAAGCCGGCATTGTTGGCCGGGCGTGAAGCCGGCGACGTCGAAGGACGCACACTGCCACCCGTGCTCGGTCGTGTCGCCGGTCGTGTCGTCGGCGCATGGAAATTGCCACCGCCACTGCCTGCGGCAGGCCGGTTGCCGGCGCCTGCACCGGGGCGATTTCCAGCACCTGTACCCGGACGATTCCCGCTGCCAGGACGATTGTCGATGTTTGGCCGGAAGCCGGCGTCACCGGGTCGCGTCGTGGGCCGGTTGCCGCCTACTCCGCCATTGTTGCCCGGGCGCCAGGTGCCGGAATTACCCCCACTTCCACGATTGATATTGGTGTTGCGGTTGATGTTCGTATTGCGGTTGATATTGATGTTGGTGTTGTGGTGGCCCCAGCCATTGCCCCAGCCGATACCGCCGGTATGCCAGTTGAAGGCCCAGGCCGCGGTCGCGCCCCAGAAGACGCCGCGCGCAAACGCGTAGCCGGGAGGATACGGGTAGTAATAGACCGGGTAGGGCGTCGGCCAGTAGCCCCACACCGGGTAACTGGAAACATAGATCACCTTGGTCGGCTCATAACGCGGTACGTAGATCACGTCGGGTTTGGCCGGCTCGATGATGACGGTCTGTTCATTGACCTCGACTTTCTGCTTGTCATCGCTTTTCAGGTTGCCGGCCGAATACGCCAACATGCGGAAGCGCTGCACCGCATCCATCACCGCCTGCTGGTCGTCGTACACGGCCTCGCCAAGCTGCTGCGTCCATGCGAGATCCTTGTTCATCTGGTCGATGATTTCAGGGTAGTTGAGCAAACTCCTGACGGGCTCGCTCAGGGACTCGGGCGGTTGCGGATCCTTCTGCCCTTCGGCTTCCTTGAGGAAGCGCTGGGCCTGCACGACTTCCAGCGGAACCGTCGATGCAGGCAGGATCAGCGCCAGCAGATCGTCCGGGTACAGCGCGATCCGGCCAACCAGATCGCCGAGCTCGGCGTCGGTCAGCTTGGTCGTCGCGTTGGCCGGATCAGGATCGGTGGCCGTTGCTGCGGCGTTCGACGCGTCCCCTGCCTGACTTTGCGCGATCGAACGGGGTGCCGTGCTCAGTCCAAGTGCGCCGACAATCAGAACGGTGAGTGTTGCGAGGATGACAGATCGCGCCATGGCGGATCCTCCTTCGGTGGATTTCA
>NZ_JAWLAR010000022.1:0-65427 GCF_041395345.1 Dokdonella sp.
ACCTGACCGGTGCAGGCGTGTCGGCCAGCATCGACACTGCACTCCACTTTGCCCAGTTGATCGGTGGCGAGTCCATTGCGCAGGCCATCCAGTTCGGCATCGAGTACTACCCTGCGCCACCACTTTCGGGAACCTCGCCCGCCGAAGCCCCGCGTTCGGCTCAGCAAGCGGTGGATTTCTTCGAAAGGACCAGTGCACGGGATCTGCTCGACTCGACCCCGCCTTTCGCCGGCCTGACCCTGGAATGGCCCGACCGCGCCGCCTGAGCAACGCTTTTCCCATTTCGTCCGATTCGGCGAAGGAACTTCGCCCGTGCAGGAGATACCATGGCTGATCTCTACTTCTTCCCGATGGCGTGTTCGCTGGCGAGCCGGATTGCCGCGCTTGAGGCAGGCATCGAACTGAACTATCACCGCGTCGAATTGTTCGGCGACAAATCACTCGTTGGAGAAGCCGGCAGCCTCAGCGCGATATCGGCGTTGGGAAAGGTTCCCGTGCTGGTACTCGACGATGGCGGCATCCTTACCGAAAACGCGGCCGTACTGCAGGTCATCGCAGATCTGAACCCGGGGTCAGGACTGGCTCCCTCCGCGCTTGACCCCGCCCGCTACGAACTGCAGCAATGGCTGAGCTTCGTCGCCACGGAGTTGCACAAGGGTTTCCTGTTCCCCACTTTCGCGAAGGGCACGCCGGATACAGTCAAGGCCTGGGTACGCGAACAACTGGTCCTGCCTCTTTCGTTCGCCGCAAGCCGACTCGACAAGACCGGCGACTACCTGATCTGCAATCGATTCACCGTGGCCGATGCCTATCTGATCTGGGCGCTGCTGCTGATTCAGGCAGCGGGTGTCGAACTCGGTTCCTGGCCTGCTCTCACAGCCTACTGTGAACGTGTCGTGGCGCGCCCATGCGTTGGCGCTGCCATCGCCCTGGAACGGGACATGTACAGGGCCGGCAAGGCATCCTGAGTGCCGGTGGTCATCGGGAAATCAAATCGATGATGCAAAACCGTGCCCCAGCAGGGATACAAGCTTCGACTCCAGCCCCCTCGTGAATCCGGCTTCATCGCGAAGTGGCGACGCTTCCATGCGGTTGCGCAGGCTGGCGCGCAGTTCGGAAATCCGCGCAGGGTCACGGCCAATGTCCCCAGCCATGCGGATATAGGCGTCCACATCAGCAGCGATCCATTCGTTCAAGCCCAAGCCGGCGAGCACGCTGCCGACCATTCGACCGGCGTGGGAATTGCCGCGCAAGGTGACAACGGGCACTCCCATCCAGAGCGCGCAGCAGGCGATCGTGTGTCCGCTCCACGGAAACACATCGAGCAGGACATCGATTCGGGAAAACACATCGAAGAAACTCTGTGCCGGATCGGACAGGTGCACCATTTCGATGCGTTCCGGCCCAACATCCAGCGCGGTGAAACGTTCATGCAGCCGGCGTTGATGCCAGGCATCGAGCTGGTCGCGCGCGATGAGCAGGCGTGCCGTCGGATTCTGCAGAAGAATTTTCGCCCACGCCTCGACTACCGTGGCATTGAGTTTTTCCAGCTTGTGCAGGCTGCCAAACGTGACGAAGCCATTCTTCTCGAGCGGAGCTGCCCGAACGTCAGGCGCATGACCAGGCGGACGAAAACACGCGAACGCATCGGGCAAGCGCAGCAGGGATTCGGTTCCGGGCATCGCTTCATCCGCGGGTGCCGTGAATTGATCCACGATCCGGTAGTCCATGGCACCGAGACCGGTGGTATTGGGATAGCCGAGACAGCTGACCTGGACCGGAGCGGGCTTGCGAGAGAAAACGGCCAGTCGCCCGTGTTCGGTATAACCGGCGAGGTCGAACAACACGTCGATCCTGTCCGACCGGATCAGTTTCGCGACGTCATCATCGGACGCACCCGAAATTTCGCGCCAATGATCCGCATGCGATTGAAGGCGCTGCGTCACGCGGTCGGGTCTCGCCACATCGGAGTAGCAGTAGATCTCGAACTTCGTCCTGTCATGGTGTTCCAGGATCGGTTCAAAAAAATAGTTGACCGCATGGGCGCAGAAATCACCCGAGACATAGCCGATGCGGATTTTTTCCGAACGATCAGCCCGATTGGACCGAATTTCAGCGTTGCCGAACAAGTCCGAGGCGACACGGCGATGCTCGTCGGCCACCTCTACGGGATCCGCATCGGGCAGGAGATTGAGTACGTAGAGCAGGCTATTGGCTGCAGCGGGATAAGCCGCTCGAAGCGCGAGGGCTCTCCGGAAAGAGGCTATGGATTCCTCAAGTTCGACATGATCGAGCAGCTGCATGCCGAGGTTGAACCAGGCCTCGGCGCGCCCGGGATCCAGTCTCGTGGATTCGCGAGTGTGCTCTAGCGCGGCATCATGATCACCCGAATCGGCCAGAACCGAGCCCAGGTTCATGTGCGCACCGGCATAGTCCGGACGCAGCGCCAAGGCCTCTCGAAGGTGCTCTGCTGCAGCGGCCAGATCACCAGACTTGTGCAGGGCATCGCCGAGGTTGTTCCGCAGCACGGGCTGGTCGGGAACCAGATCCACTGCCTGCCGGATGTACGCTACCGCCGTAGCGTGATCGCCCAACTGGTGACAGGCCAATCCGTACAGGTGGAGGGCATCGGGATTCCGGGGCTGAAATCCGAGGATACTGGCATAGAGGTTCTTCGCCGCTTCCAGTTCCCCGGCCTTATGGAGCCGGATGGCCTTGCTCATCAATTGCTTCAGTTTCTCCGTTTGCATCGATCAGCTTCAGGCGCCTGCGTTGACCAGATCCCAGAATTCTCCGCGATCATTGGATCGCGGGAACTCCTCGGCCGGTATTGGCGTGCCCAGAAAGTCGCAGAGGGGTTCCCAGCCCTGCCTGACCTCGAACACGAGCAGCTGATTGGACGGAATGCACTCCCTGACAGCTCTATTGTGCGCAACGAACGCCTCCATCAAGCCCTCTCTGTCCAGATCGGGAGGAAATCCCGTCCAGGCGATGACCGCTTCAGCCATGTCGAGCCAGGCTCGCATTTCCGGTGGCGCCTTGTCCTTGCCCGCAACCAGCTTGAAGATGGTCGATCCGAAACTGTCCGCCCAGCTCTCCGGACTGCGCTCTGTCAGCACAAATTTCGCTGTCGGATATTTCTTGAGCAGCTCGCGGAAGAAGCCGGCAGTCGGCCAGTCCACGGCACCAGTAAAGCCCTTGTAGATCGTTTCCCAGTCCGCGCGTCCCTGCAGGGCCTCTGACCAGAGCGGAACCTGTACCGCCATGTTCTTGAGAACCTCTTCCATGTGAAAGCACGGCCCCAGACCCAGCTGGTTGATCGCAAGCTTCAGCGAATAGGTACCGGTACGTCCAACACCAACACCGATGACATTCAAAGACACCAGAGCTCTCCTCGACTGGGCTGTGCTACACGTCAATCCACGACCGTCGCCGAAATCCGGATCCGGAAGACGAACTGCATGATAGTCCAACGCTCGCATCGAGGTTAAAAAAATCAGGCACCCACGCGCACGACACGCGCCCTGATCGGCAACGGTATTCGAATGTGCGGAAAGCTGGCATGTCGCTTCTTCGCTGGAAGCCCTTCAGTTTTTGTCACGCTTCTCGCAACTGATAGCACCGGCCTTGTCCAAAGCCTCGCTGAAAGCGGTACACGCTGCTGCACCCTGCTCCTGCTCTTCAGCACTGAGTGCGTCCCGGCCATCTTCATGGGTCCACAGAACGAAGAGGCAATGCATTGTTCGTCTCCTTGACCGGCACGTCAGGCAGCCCGGGCTACCACTGGCATGACGTTCGAGACGGACGGATCTGGACAGGTGCCGGGAAAAGCCGAATATCGCGATCGCCATTCCGGTACACCCGCTGCTGCTGGATTCGCGGGTGACAACGAGGACACTCCCGATCCCGTGTCAGTCTTGCTGGAATGATGGACCTGTCCGCAGTGAAGTCGCCGTCGGGAACGCATTCGACACTTGGCGCACCTATCGCACAGTGACCGCTATCGAACCTGTTTACGAACCCTGCGCAAAGGTGGACATCAGTCGAAACTGCTGGTGAAGATCAAACCAGTAGGATCAACGATGCGCGGCGCTGCGATCAGAAATACGCTGTCTCCGGTGGTACCCGGACGGAATGCCAGATTCGTGGTTTGGCCCGTCGAGGCACCGAACTGATTGCTTGCCAATAAAGACCATTCCGGCCCGACTGTCGTGTTGATGGTTCCTGGCGCAAGTCCGGTAAAGTTGCCCGATGCATCAAAGATCGGCATGCCTATCGAGACATCCTGCGGTGCCATTCCGGCATTTCCGGAGCGCATGTAGACCTCGCCGCGGTAGAAATAGCCGGCATGCAAGGCTGCCCGGACCAACTCGTGATCAAACCCTTCGTTGCCGTCACCACCGGTGACCTGGACACGCATGGCGTTGGTTGGTGGACTTCCACTGAAGAGTTCATTCGCTGCGAGCGGAACCGTGGTCAGGTTGATCGTTCCTGCACCGACGGAAAATGCACGCCAGTTGTCAGGTACGGTGCCGGTTACCGTGCCCTGAATACCTCCACTGTTTCCAACAAAGCCCGGGTTCGGTACGGTATTGGAAGCGGGTGGCCCCTGCACTTCAGGGAAGGCAAGGATGACGGAATCCTCACCTGCATCATCAGTAAACCGGAATATCAGTTTCCCGAAACGGTCCGGAGCACCGCCGGTAAGCTGCGAGGCGCTGAACTGTGTCCAGGTGGAAGTTGCATTGCCAACCACGTTCTGAGCGTTGCCGGTGAAGGTGACGGTGGCATCGTAGGCAAGAATGGACATGGTGAAACCCTGCGACGAATTGTCGGCATTGCCACTTCGTGCATAGACCTTTGCGTCGTAGTTGAGGCCGGGCTGAATCGGGAACAGTCCGAAAATGCTGTCAAGTGCCTGATCCGTGCCAAACGTTGCGACCGATATCTTGACCGCCTGTGTCGGCGGGCTGCCCGGGAACAACGTGTTTGCGGCCAGGTCGAGGCGCTCAAGGTTGAGTACGCCCGTACCTTGCGAGAACGCCCTCCAGAGCGTAGGGACGTCCCCATTGACTGTGCCGGTGCCGCCGGGCGATCCGGAAACTCCCTGAAATGATGCGTTGGGAACAAGATTGGTATCAATCGCCCCTATCGGCGGAGTTCCCGCCAGCAAGTCGCCGCTTGCAACCAGGCTCAGGAACAGTAGTGATGCCACGAGGATCGATGCAAAGCCGCGCTTTCCGGAATGCAGCGAGAACACTTCGTGCCTGAGCTGCAAGCTGTCGCAAACTGGAGCCGTGCCCATGATAGGACGCATGACGTTCTCCTCCCCGAGGGCGGAGCCACTCTAGGTGCCCGCCAGAATGTGTATGCACCTTATCAGCTTGGGCGCTACTCGCCAACATATTTGCCAAATAATATCAAGCAATCTGATCACAATTTGTGACATCATCCTGACAAATCGCGAAATCACATCAGCGCAGCATCCCTGCACATCGGGCTTCCATTTTCCTGTACTACGGATCCGCGCTCGGTTGGCGCTCCTGATTGCCCCGAATCGAGAGGACAACAGAGCTCGCGTCGATTTCGGCTCGGAACGCATCAACCACCGGCTGCACCGGAGCGTTTGTCAACGCCGGCGCAACGCCCACTCCTTTGGATCCTTCATCGCGCATTCCGCGTAGGGATGGCGAAGTTTCTGTCGCAGACAGGCTGCAACCCCTTGCCTACATCTTTCGTGCGGGTCGGGAAGTCCAGCAATAGCCGGCCACCAGCACACTGCTGAGCAGGAGAACCGCCCCGCCCTGATGCAGGGTTCCAAGCCAGACCGGGACGAACCAGAGCAGGGTGCAGATTCCGAGCGTGACCTGGAGCAGAGCCATGGCCAGGAGGGCATGGCGCGAACGGGCTTGCGCGCAATCCTGCGCCCTGCCGCGCAGCCGCCACCAGATCCACAGGGTTGTCGCCAGCGTGGTCAGGGCCAGCAGCCTGTGCACGAATTGCACCGTCACCGGGTTCTCGAAGAAGTTGGTCCAAGCCGGTTGCAGGGCCAGCAGGTTGGGTGGCACCCATTGCCCGGCCATGAGCGGAAAGGTGTTGTACATGAGACCAGCGCGCAAACCGGCAACGAAGGCGCCGAAGACGATGGTCAGGGCCACCAGGGTGAGCAGAATGCCGCCCGGCCAGGCACTCTCGGCATTTTCGACGGCTGCCCGTGTCCTTGCCAGCAGCAAGCCCAGAGCTATCCGCAGCATCAGTGCGTAAACGATCAGGGCAAGACCCAGATGCGCTGCCAGTCGATACGGACTGACGCGCGGGACGTCGACCAGGCCACTCTTGACCATGTACCAGCCCAGATAACCCTGCGCACCACCGAGCACGAGTATTCCGAGCAGCGGCCAGCGCAAGTTTCCGGGTATCGCACCCCGAAGCCAGAACCAGGCCAGCGGCAAGGCGAACCAGAGGCCGAGCACGCGGGCCAGCAAACGGTGAACGTACTCGAACCAGAAGATCGTCTTGAATTCGCCCAGGTCCATGCCGTGGTTCACCGCGGAGTACTGCGGGCTCTCCTGATAGCGGCCGAATTCGGCCTGCCATTCCGATTCGCCAATGGGAGGCAATATGCCGGTTACCGGCTTCCAGTCGACGATGGACAAGCCCGACTCGGTAAGACGCGTGGCACCACCCACCATGACCAGAGCCAGCAGCACGGCGCAACAGCTCAGCAGCCACCAACCGACAGCGCGCGGGCGCGCGCGATCGACTGTTTGCTGATCCGGGTGCTGCGCCATGACCGACATCTTCTACTCCATACCTGAGTGCCCGAGATGGCTCAGGCTTACCGTAACCGATCCAGTCGCCGTCCGAATTCGGTGTACGCGACAACGACAATTCTAGCGTGCCGACTTGCCACTGCCCTGGCCACGCCGAGAAGCGGTGGCCATTCTGCACCGACGCCCGACCTCCGGGTATTGCGTCGTTTGGCCGCACGACTGCTCTCTTGCAGGGATGCGCTCGGCCACATCACAACGATGTGTCTTGCGAGATACCTGATTTCGGGGATTGGCATGCAGTTGCTCCATCCACGCCGATCGTCGTGTCCGCCTGGATCGGATTCATGGCTGCAGTCAGTTCCCTGCAAATGCAACATACGCCATCGCATGGTCGGATCAGCTTGACCTGCAGCGGGGTGTACCCGGACTATCCTCAACCAGACAAGCCTGTTTTTTCCCCTGGAAACTTGATGACACGACTTGGTAGCTACGATCGCGACCAGCTTCTGGTGTGCGCACGCGGTGGGCTGTTCGGCGAAGGCAATGCGCGCCTCCCGGCACCACCGATGCTGATGTTCGACCGCATTACCCAGGTCGACGACACGAGCGGTCGATACGGCAAGGGCCTGCTCTGCGCGGAGCTCGATATCAAGCCTGATCTCTGGTTTTTCGACTGCCACTTCATCGGTGACCCGGTGATGCCTGGCTGTCTTGGCCTGGACGCCATGTGGCAGCTGGCCGGGTTTTTCCTGCCCTGGCTCGGTGAACCGGGGCGCGGTCGCGCGCTCGGTGTCGGTGAGGTCAAGTTCACCGGCCAGGTGCTGCCTGAAGCAAGACTGGTCCGCTACGAAATCCACGTTCGTCGGGTCATGCGAGCCAAGCTGGCCCTGGTCATCGCTGACGGCCACACCTTCGTCGATGATCGCGAGATCTATGTCGCCAGGGACCTTCGCGTAGGCCTCTTCCAGTCAACCGAGGGGTTTTGACATGCGCCGGGTAGTCGTCACCGGCACTGGCATCGTTTCCTGCCTGGGCAACGCAGTCGGAGAAGTCTCTCAGGCATTGCGCGACGGAATCAGCGGAATCAGGGCTGCACCCGAACAGTCGAGCCACGGGCTACGCAGTCAGATCGCCGGCGTGCCGCAACTGGACCTGACCGCGCTGATCGACCGCAAGCTGAAGCGCTTCATGGGCGACGCCGCTGCCTACACTTATATTGCAATGCGCGACGCCATTGCCGACGCCGGACTGGCGCTTGAAAAAGTGTGCCACCCGCGCACCGGCGTGATTGCCGGCTCCGGAGGCGGATCCGCCCAGTGGCAGATCGAAACGGGTGAGTTGTTGCGCGAAAAGGGCGTGCGCCGGGTCGGGCCCTACATGGTGCCGCGCACGATGTGCTCCACGGTTTCGGCAACCCTGGCCACGGCATTCGGCATTCTCGGACTCAGCTATTCGATCGCGGCGGCCTGCGCGACTTCGGCACACTGCATCGGCGCTGCGGCCGATCTCATTCGTCATGGTGCCCAGGACGTGATGTTTGCCGGCGGGGGCGACGAAGTGCACTGGGGCATGACGGCGCAGTTCGACGCCATGGGCGCATTGTCCTGTGGCTTCAATGAAACGCCACAAATAGCCTCGCGTCCCTACGATATCGATCGCGACGGTTTCGTGATCGCCGGCGGCGGCGGCATCCTCGTGCTCGAGGAATACGAGCATGCCAGGGCCAGGGGCGCCACGATCCACGCCGAACTGGTCGGCTATGGCGTTACCTCCGACGGCGCCGACATGGTCGCTCCGAATGGCGAGGGAGCAACGCGATGCATGCGCCTGGCCCTTGAAGGGCTGCGTGCGCCGATCGATTACCTCAACACCCACGGCACCTCGACACCACTGGGCGACATCATCGAACTGGCTGCCGTGCGCGAAGCATTTGGCGCGGACGTGCCCGCGCTTTCGTCGACCAAGGCGCTGAGCGGCCACTCGCTCGGAGCTGCCAGTGTTCACGAGGCCATCTACAGCCTGCTCATGCTGAAGGATGGATTCATCGCCGGATCGGCCAACATCACCACGCTCGATCCGCGCGCCGAAGGATTTCCCATCGTGCGCGAGACACGCCATGCCCGACTCGACACGGTGATGTCGAACAGCTTCGGCTTTGGAGGCACCAATGCGAGCCTGGTCTTTGCGCGAGTCTGACGGCCGCCTTTTGCCTGCGCGGTTCAACTGGCCAGCCCAGATCCGATAGCGCGTCCTGGACCGGTATTGCTGTTCCATTGCCGACTTGGCCTGCAAAAAATCGGCCTCGTCTGGCCGCGCTATTGCTGGTCCAGGGCATGGTGGATCAGGACGACGCATTGCGAGGCGAACAGCATTTTCGATCCCAGCGTGATTTTCGTGGCGCCAAGTCGCTCCAGGCTGTGGAATGTCTTCTTCGGCATCGGTATGTGGTCGGTCAGCAGGAAGCAAGGCTTGCCCTCGAAGATCTGTTCGGCGATTGGCTTGCCTTTCCTGTCCATCACGAACAGTTGATGATCCGTCGCCAGTTCCTGCACCAGGCGTTCAAAACTGATGGTGCGGACGGACACCCCGGACTCGACAGGGCGCAGCTCTTCCTTGCCCATGCCAATGGATACATCGAGCGCCTTCGCAATCTTGGCAAGCAGCGCCTGCTCGTGAAAGCCACCGATGTCGTGCATGGCTTTGGCGTCGAAGTGAATGGTTCGGGAATAGTCCCGTGTACTTTCCAGCACCAGAAATACGGCCACATCCGCCCGATGCGACTGCGCCACGAAAATCGCGTTCATCAGGGTGTGGGCCAGAATTTCCGGATGCGCTTCCTTGCCAACGGAAGCCAGCAGCATCTTGCTGTCGGTCGGTGCGGCTCGCGCTCGCAGTACAAAGGTTCGCATGCTGGGAACTCTTACCTACCTGTGCCGTTTGCCCCTATCCATTCGAACGACGATCCAGACTGCCACTGCCGTCCGCTCCGAGCCAGTCAAGGAGCAATCCCGCCGGCCACTACGGCTCACCCAGGACACTCCCACCTGCCAAACCCGTTCGTCCTGAGCATGTCGAATGGCCTGCCAGGAGCCGCCTGCTCTCCACATCAGACTTGAATCAGGTTTGACGACGACGGCCGAACCAAGCCGGACAGGAGTTGCGGAGAATAGTGCACCATCAGTCGTCACCGCGAGCAACGTGACGCGCTGCCCACATGTTGTCCACCAGATTGGGATATCGGCGGCCCGCCTGCTCGGCACGTGCACGCGCTGCCGCTTTCTGCGTGGCGCTCAAGGGCTGCGACTTTCCAGCCGGTGGCTTGCGTTTCCACGGCGGTAGCTTTGCGGAATCAAACGACTTCAACGGCATGAAACAATCCTACGCCATTCCGAAGAATCTGGTGCTGATGGATTGCCAAGGACTCGTTCGCGGGTCTCATGGCTGATGCTGGCGGGTCTGCACGACGTCCCTGCCCGTCCCAAGTCCAGCGCTTGCCTCCTGTCGCACGGCATCCATTTCTCATGCCGCCGCGTGAGCGCTGCCAAATCCCGCCCACAGGTATCGATGTCGCCCGATTTGCCGCAGACTTCGCCGCCTAATATCGGCACGAATCGAACCCATGAGCAGGCCAGGAATGATGTCCATGCGCTTTGTCCCCAACTCCCCTCGAATTTCGATGCTTCTGCGCGTTGTTGCAACCGGCATGCTCCTCGGCGTCTGCGCTTGCCGGTCCGCGACAGAAAACTCGAGCCAATCCGAATCTGACGACTCTTCCCGCGTGACCCATGCAACGACTTCAACAGCAAGTCCGGTTGTTGACAACCTCCCACTGCAGGCACTGGTCGATACGACCTATTCAGAGGCGCCTGCATGCAATGCCGAAGTGCGTCGGATAGCCGAGAACGTGCTGCCCTGCATGCAGCGGGTCAAGCCGGAGCTCGCCGATCGCCTGCAGGCACTGGTCGACCAGTACCGGCAAAAGCCACGTCTCAAGATCGACAGTGAGGACCGCAAGGAGGTGATCAATCAAATCGAAAGCAACTGCCTGGACTATTGGAATGCAGTGCTGCACCAACTCGATAGCAAGGCGCCTGAAGGTGAGTGCCTATTGGCAGAATGACAATGCAATCGGAATGAACAGACGTTGTGGCTGTCCAGACCAGACTATCGACCGCCCCTTCAAATCGACACCTCTGAAGCAATCGCAGCCTGTACCCTGCTCCGCAATTTCGGCAACAGCTCGGCGTCAAACCAGGGATTGCGCAGGAACCAGGCGATATTACGCGGCGAGGGATGCGGCAGTGGGACGATGTCGGGTGCGAATTGCGCGTGCGCTGCAACGGTCTTGCCGACTCCGCCTGCGGCGGACTTGCCGAGGAAATGCCGCTGCGCGTACTGGCCAATGAGTAGAGTCAGGCCAATGCTCGGGAGGCAGGCGAGCAGGCGATCCAGCCACAGTTCGGCGCATTCCCGGCGTGGCGGCAAATCGCCACTGGGACCCTTGCCCGGATAGCAATAGCCCATCGGAACGATGGCGACTTGTTGAGGATTATAGAAAGTGTCCTTGTCGATATCCAGCCAGCTCCGCAGGCGTTCGCCGCTGGGGTCATCCCAGGGGATGCCGCTGGCATGGACACGAGCCCCGGGAGCCTGGCCGATGATCAGCAGGCGAGCCCTGACTCCGGCTTGAACGATGGGCCGAGGGCCGTGTGGGAGATGAACTGCGCAATGCTGGCACGCGCGGATCGCTCGCAGCAGTTCGGAGAGGCGCTCGCTTTCGCACGGGGCCGGAGGGACTGAGATTGGCAGGGTTTCGGTCATGACTGATCAGACTCGAGGGGGGAATGAATCGGAGGCCGGTGTCCTGTGGCTGGATCGCACCTGGCATCGCTTGAAATGCCGGACTGTCGCATGCCGCACGAATATTTCCCGGGTTCGGTGGCTGGCCTCGATCTGAACCTGCCGGTCCCGCCAGACCAAGCCCAATTGGTTTCAGTTGGAACCAGTTTCCGATAGACTGTGCGGCTGCATCGATGAGATTCGACCTGATTTACGCGCCAATCATTTCTTCGAGAGTGATAGCGCGTTCCGGGCACGCCAGCCGCCAGTCAGGACCCGCTCCCTTGAGGATGCCCATTTCACCCCAATCCTGTCGCGACTGCACGGCGCGCACATCGCTCAACCCAACTCTGGAGATTCCATGTCCATTGACATTCTCAAGGCCAACGGCCTCGACAAGACCAATTCCGGTACCTACCTCGGCCAGGGCGAATGGTCGAAGACCACGGATGCCGGGGTGATCCAGTCGATCAATCCGGCAACCAATGAGGTGATCGCCGAAGTGCATGCTTCGAGCAAGGCCGATTATGACCTGATCATGAAGCGTGCGCAGGCTGCCTTCGAGATCTGGCGCACGACACCGGCGCCACTGCGTGGCGAAGCCGTTCGCCTGTGCGGTGAAGCCTTGCGCAAGCACAAGGATGCGTTGGGCTCACTGGTCTCGCTGGAAATGGGCAAGATCAAGCCGGAAGGTGATGGCGAAGTGCAGGAAATGATCGACATCGCCGATTTCGCGGTCGGTCAGTCGCGCATGCTTTACGGCTACACGATGCACTCCGAGCGTCCCGGTCATCGCATGTACGACCAGTGGCATCCGCTCGGTATCGTCGGCATCATCAGCGCGTTCAACTTTCCGGTGGCCGTATGGGCCTGGAATGCCATGCTTGCCGCGATCTGCGGCGACATCTGCATCTGGAAGCCGTCGCCGAAGACGCCGCTGACCTCGATCGCAACGCTGAAGATCTGCAACGATGCCTTGAAGGATGCCGGTTACCCGGATCTGTTCTTCCTGTTCAACGATGCCGGCACCGATCTGGCCAAGGCGTTTGTCGACGACCGCCGCATTCCGCTGATCAGTTTCACCGGTTCGACCAAGGTCGGCCGTGCCGTAGGCGAGCGTGTCGCCCAGCGCATGGGCCGCAGCCTGCTCGAGCTCGGCGGCAACAACGCGATGATCGTCGACGAAACGGCGGATCTGAAACTGGCCTTGCCGGCCATCGTTTTCGGCGCGGTCGGCACCTGCGGCCAGCGTTGCACGTCGACGCGCCGCCTGTTCGTGCACGAATCGATCCACGATGAAGTGGTCGCTTCGGTGGTCAAGGCGTACAAGCAGGTCGAAGGCAAGATCGGTGACCCGACCGATGCCAGGACACTGATGGGTCCGCTCAACAGCCCGGATGCAGTGGAAAACTTCCTTGCTGCGATCGAGAAGGCGAAGGCGGCTGGCGGCACCATCGCCACCGGCGGCACACGAAAGGACGGCAAGGGCAATTTCGTCCTGCCGACCGTCGTGACCGGCCTCAGGAACAACGACGAAGTCGTGCAGACAGAAACTTTCGCACCGATCCTCTACGTAATGAAGTTCAAGACGCTCGATGAAGCCATCGCCATGCAGAACGACGTACCACAGGGTCTGTCGTCGGCGATCTTCACGCAGAACGTCAAGCACGCAGAGCGCTATCTCTCCTCGATCGGTTCGGATTGCGGCATCGCCAACGTCAACATCGGCACCTCGGGTGCGGAGATTGGTGGCGCCTTCGGTGGCGAGAAGGAAACCGGCGGCGGGCGCGAGTCCGGATCGGATGCCTGGAAGGTCTACATGCGCCGCCAGACCAACACGATCAACTATTCCGATGAGCTGCCGCTGGCCCAGGGCATCAAGTTCGAATTCTGATCCAGCAGGCAAGCGAGTCCGCAACACGGAACCGGTCGCAATGGCGGCCGGTTCTTTTTTTTGCTCATCTATCGCGTCCGACCAAGGGCGTCGCCCTGCCCCCGGCATCGGGCAACCGTTAGACTACGGCTCCGGAGGATTTCATGAACCAACCCGTTCGAACCAGCGGCACCGCCATCACGAGTCTTGTTCTAGGCATCATCTGCTGGGTAGGCCTGCCCTTCATAGGCGCCCTTATCGCGGTCATCTGCGGGCATATTGCACGCGGCGAAATCCGGCGAGCACCTGCAGGATCGGTAGAGGGCGATGGCCTGGCCATCGCCGGACTGATACTTGGCTACTTGCAGCTCGGCATGTTCCTGATCGGCATCCTGATTTTCGTCGGCATACTGATGCTGGGCCTCGGCGTCAGCGGATGGCATTGATTCATGTACGGACTCGCTCGCTCACTGCTGTTCTGCCTGGATGCCGAACGCGCGCACGATCTGTCGCTGAAGGCCATCGAGACGGCCTATCGCACCGGCCTCAATCCGCTCGTCGCGACACGACCAAGGGCTTTACCTACGAATGTCTTTGGCATCAAGTTTGATAACCCCGTGGGGCTTGCCGCCGGCCTCGACAAGAATGCCGCGCACATCGATGCGCTGGGCGCATTGGGTTTCGGCTTTATCGAAGTCGGAACGACCACGCCGCGCGCGCAGCCAGGCAATCCGAAGCCACGCATGTTCCGGTTGCCTGAACACCAGGCCGTGATCAATCGCCTCGGATTCAATAACGGTGGCGTGGACGCGCTGGTCGCCAATGTCGAGCGCTCGCGCTTCAAGGGTGTCCTCGGCATCAATATCGGCAAGAACAAGGACACCCCGAACGAGAACGCGATCGACGACTACCTTTTCTGTCTCGAACGCGTCCATGCGCTGGCCGGCTACATCACGGTCAATATCTCTTCACCCAATACCCAGGGCCTGCGCGACCTGCAGGAAGAAGAGACGCTGCGTCGACTCATCGGCGGAATTTGCGAAGCTGGCGAAGCGCACGCATCCAGGCATGGCAAACGCACGCCGATCCTGCTCAAGATCGCTCCCGACCTGAGCGAGCTCGAACTCGATTCGATAGCCGAAGTCCTGCTGGCCAGTTCCATCGATGGCCTGATCTGCACCAATACGACCACGGAGCGGGCACTGGTGGCGGGCCATCGACATGCCGGCGAAGCGGGTGGCCTTTCGGGCAAGCCGGTATTCGAAAAATCGACCGCCGTGCTCCGCGGAATGGCCGACCGGCTCGATGGACGACTGCCGCTGATCGGCGTAGGCGGAATTTGCATCGGAAGCGACGCGGCGACAAAGATTGATGCCGGCGCAAGCCTCGTACAGTTCTACACGGGCATGGTCTACAAAGGGCCTGCCCTGATAGGCGACAGCGTCGAAGCGATCCGGGCTCTGCGCAGCAGGGCCACCGCGTGAGCGAAAAGCGCTATCAGGTACCCGCGGCGATATCTGAAGGCGTCGGCTACACGATCGTCGAGAACGCCTCGCTGGAAGGACGCAACACGTTTCGTGTCCCTGCCCGCGCCGACCTGCTCATCGACGTGCGTCGGCCTGAAGCGCTGGCCGAACTGTTTGGCTACGCCGCGTTGAAGACACGGCCCCTGCTCGTGCTGGGCGAAGGCAGCAACATCCTGTTTACCCGCGACTGGCCCGGCGTCGTTCTTTCAATCGCCGCGCTCGGCATCACGGTGGTCGAAGAAGGCTCGCACAACGTCCGCGTGCGCGTCGGCGCGGGCGAGAACTGGAACAACTTCGTCCACTGGTCGCTGGCACGCGGCTACAGCGGGCTGGAAAACCTGGTCCTGATTCCGGGCACGATCGGTGCCGCACCGATCCAGAACATCGGCGCCTATGGTGTCGAAGTGCGCGAGTTCATCACGAGTGTCGAAGCCTGGGATCGCGATTCCAGTCGTCTCACGACGCTGTCGAATGCCGACTGCCGGTTCGGCTACCGCGATTCCGTATTCAAGCATCAACGTGATCGCTTCATCATCACGGCGGTGGACTTCGAATTGCCGAAATGGCGCCCGTTGCAGATGGACTACGCCGGTGTGCGTGAGGAACTTGCGGCACTCGGCATGGACTCGCCCACACCATCCGGCGTCGCCGAAGCCATTGCGCGCATCCGCACCCGCAAGCTCCCGAATCCGGCCCTCATCGGCAATGCGGGCAGCTTCTTCAAGAATCCGATGGTAGAGGCGTCCAAGGTCTCGGAACTGCGCAAGCGATATCCTCAGTTGCCGGCCTGGGAAGCAGGCGAAGGACAGTTCAAGCTGTCTGCAGCCTGGATGATAGAATCCTGTGGTTTCAAGGGCTTGAAGCAGGAACATGCAGCGGTTTCTGAACAACACGCCCTGGTCCTGGTGAATCTTGGTCAGGCCACCGGCAGCCAGATCTGGGCACTTGCCGAGCACGTCCGCGATGGAGTGCAAGAACGATTTGAAGTTCTGCTGGAGCCCGAGCCACTCGTTCTATAGCACATCGGGAGTCACCCTCTGTCGAGGCCGCATTGCGGAAGGAGAAGACACATGGCAATCGATGACGGGCTCGCCGAGCGAATCCGCGAGCAGCTCGAACCCCGGCACGGCATCACCGAAAAGCGAATGTTTGGCGGACTCGCCTTTCTGGCCGACGGGCACATGTTCATCGGCCTGGCCAGGGACGCCCTGATGGTGAGGGTCGGGCCCGATGACTACGAGACAGCGCTTGCGCGGCCCCATGTGCGCCTCATGGACTTCACCGGCAAGCCGATGCGCGGCTACGTTTTCGTTGATCAGGCCGGTCTGGAAGAGGACGGTGCGTTGAATGACTGGATTCAGCGCAGCCTTGCGTTTGTACGCTCCCTGCCGCCGAAGCGATGAAGAGGCCTGCGCCTGAAACGACTTCGACTGCCTCGCAGGCCCGGTTTCGTGCGCCGGCCAGGGCGCTCCAGCGCGAGATGGGTCACAGTGACGCAACTACCAACGTGCTTCAATGCCATGCGGCGCGCATTGCGTGCGTTCGTCAATTCCGCTGGCTCTGGCACGCCAATGCCCAGCGCAACAATCCGGAGTGAGTCCCATGGCCGCAGCCCCCGCCAGCGCCGCCTTCGTTGCCTCGCGCAGACGCCTGTTCAGCGCCCTGTTTTCCAGTGCCGGCGTTGACGATGTCGATGTCGATGTCGATGTCAGCCTTGCCAGGCGCCGGCCCGGTCGCAATGGCATCCTGCCAAAGGACTTGCCACAAGGCCCGGCTGCACTGAGCTTCCCGCCGCAATCGGTGCGCTGGCTGACCCGCTGCACCTTCGGCTATACGATCCAGGATCACGTCGATTTTCTCGCGCTGGGCGGCAACGACGACGCGCGCTGGACTGCCTGGGTCAACCAGCAACTGAATCCCGCGGCGATTCCGGATTCAGCGTGCGACGCGCGTGTAGCGAGTGGCGGGTTCATCACGCTCAACAAGACAGGCAACCAGCTCTGGAACGACCACCACTCGATCACCAACAACTACTACCTGCGCATGCTGCCGATTCGCGAAGCGGAATGCATGAGCATCATCCGGCAGATCTACAGTGCACGACAGCTCAAGGAAGTGATGGTCGACTTCTGGCATGACCATTTCAGCGTGTTCGGCTGGGATTACGACGGCGGCCCGATGTTCCCCGAGTTCGACCGGGTTGCCATCCGACCGCACGTGTTCGGCAATTTCCGCACGATGCTGCAGGCTGTCGGCGAATCCGCCTCGATGATGTACATGCTCGATCTTTACTCGAGCGACGCCGCGCATCCGAACGAGAATTACGCGCGCGAGCTGTTCGAACTGCACACCATGGGTGCGGAGAACTACGGCGGGATCGTGCAGAATCCCGACAGCCCGGCCAACATGGCCCTGCTCGGCAACTACCAGGCGCCGGACGGCGAATTCGAGCGACTGAAGTATGTCGACGATGACGTCTACGAGACCGCCCGCGCCCTGACCGGCTGGTCCATATCCGGCGCGAACTGGCCCTACGATCCGGTCAACGGTGTGCCACTCGGACAGTTCGTGTACGACTCGAGTGCACACGACCAGGGCATAAAGCGGATTCTGGCGCGCTACTTCCCTGCCTCGCAGGGTCAGGCCGACGGTATCAACCTGTTTGACATGCTGGCCCGTCACCCGCGCACCGCCCGCCATGTCGCGACCAAGATCTGCAAGCGCTTTGTCGGCAGCTCGCCGTCAACCGGCCTTGTCGACAGTGCGACAACGGTGTTCATGCAGAACTGGCAGGCCAGCAACCAGATTGCGCAGGTGCTGCAGGTGATCCTGCAATCGGCCGAATTCAAGAGTGGCTGGGGAACCGCGATGAAGCGTCCCGCCATGAGTGCCGTCAGCGCCCTGCGGTCCACCGGCGCCGACTTCACCCCGGTGCCGGACAACAACGGCAGCATCTACACGCCCACCGAGGAATTCATGGGCCGCCTGCAGGCCGCCGGACAACGCCTGTTCTACTGGCCTGCGCCGAATGGCTATCCGGATGATCCGATCGCCTGGTCAAGCACCGGTACCCTGGGCATGACCCTGAAAATGCTGCCCCGCCTTCTCGAGATGCACCAGACCGAAAGCTACAACGGTGCCTATCCGTTCCTGATCAACGTCCACGCTCAGACACTCGGCGCTTTTGCGCCCAACCAGCGCACCGCAGCCAATATCATCGGCTACTGGTGCGACCGCATCCTTGGCTACCGGCCCGAGCCCACGCATACCGTAGCCGTTGATTTCCTGCGCCAGAACGTCGCCGCTTCGGCCGTTCTCGACCTGGTCACCGATGGCACCGACAACGGCCACCCGGCCAATACCGGGACCTGGAATCTCGGCAATCTCTCGCAGCACTACACGATCGCCCGCCTACGCACCGCAATCGGCCTGATCCTGTGCAGCCCCGAATTCCTGCGCCGCTGAGGAGCACCGACATGACCAGACTCGACCGACGCGATTTCCTCAAGGGCTGTGCTGTAGCCGCGATTGCCGGTGGCAGCAGCAGCCGCGCCCTGGCCTATTTCGGCCCACCGGATGTAGCACCGGCGACGGCAACCGACGACACGCTCGTCATCGTATTCCTGCGTGGCGCGATGGATGGCCTGAGCCTGCTGCCACCCGGCGCCAGCAGCCCGTACCGTGCAGCCTACGAGGCCGCCCGCAATTCGACACGCATTCCCACTACCGGCACGGGCGCGGCATTGAGCCTGAATGGAACGCAATGGGCGCTGCATCCGCGCGCCACCGGACTGCGCACCCTGTTCAACCAGAATCATCTGGCTTTTGTTGTCGCGGCAGGACAATCCCAGCCAATTCCCGTCATCCGCAGTCACTTCGACGCGCAGGCCAATCTCGAATTCGGCTTTGGCGGCGGCACTGGCAACGAGATCGGCTGGCTGACCCGGCATCTCGCCAGCGGCGGCCTTCCCGCTGTCGTGCCGCTGCCAGCGACCTCGCTCGGCAATATCACGGCCAGCAGCCTGCTCGGTTCGTCCGACGCCATCACGATGAACAGTGCGTCGGATTTCCGCATCGACGGGTTTCACTGGTCGTGGGATGAGGACGATGCCGGTGCCGGCCTGGTCGGCGCGGTATCACGCATGCATGCGCTCTGGAATGGCAGCGCGACCCAGCTCGAGGCCGCAGGTGTAGAGACCCTCGCCTCGCTGGACCTGCTGCGCCCGATCAACTTCGGTCTCTACAACGCGACCAGCAACCCGGGTGGCTACCAGCCCAGCGGTGGCGCCGATTACAGCCTGGCCAGCAACCAGGATTTCGGCAATCAGTTGCGCAATGTCGCCCAACTGATCAAGACCAATCTCGGCATGCGCGTCGCGACCATCGACCTCGGTGGCTGGGACACGCACGTAGGCCAGGGCAATCCCGCCAATACCTATGACTACTTCGGCAACCAGGTCGAGAGCCTTTCGAAGGGATTGAGCGCCTTCTACACGGACCTGGCCAGCAGCGCCTCGGGCAACCTCATGCAGAAGACCAGCGTGATCGTGGTCAGCGAGTTCGGGCGGCGGGTACAGGAAAACGCCGACGGTGGCACCGATCACGGCTATGGCAACGTGATGATGGCCTTGGGCGCCTCGGTCAACGGCGGGCAGGTCTACGGCACATTCCCCGGCCTGGACAATGCCAACCTCTACCAGGGCACCGATGTCGCCGTCACCACGGACTACCGGCGCATCATCTCGGAAGCCCTGATCCGGCGCATGGCCAACCCCAACATCTATTACGTCTTCCCCGGCTACTCCGGCTACACGCCCATGGGAATCTTCCAGGGCGCCGATCTGCCGCCGACGAATTTCGACACGCTGTTTGCGAGTGGATTTGATTGAGAGCCGGGAGTCGGAATTCGGGATTCGGGATTCGGAAAGCAGCTTCGGCCTACCCTGTCACACACCCAGCCATCACGTGCTCATCAGATGCCGAGTTGAATGGGAGGCTCAGGAGTTCATGGAGAGGCAATTCATCTTCTTTAGGACCGTCCGCGCGCTTCTCGTATTCGCTGCCGGGATTTTGGCAATGATCACGTGTGCCGAATCGATTCCCCTTGTTGCACCAATCGAACTCTGAGTAAGCGTATCGGTGGTCGACGTTATGGCCGTCGCCTTGACAACTGTGTTGTTCAACGTGGATGCGCGCCATTGGCGGAGTTCGTCAGAAGTCGGCTAGCCAGCCTCTACCGAATCACTTATCCCCAATCCCCAATCCCGGCTCCTAAGCCTCTCCACACTCGAAATGCAGCAGGTTGCCGTCTCCGGCGGCGTGGGCCTGGCCGAGGCTGATGGTGCCGCTGCGGCGCAGGTGGAAGGCGTCCCGGTGGACGAGGAGTTCCTCGTTGCCGATCTTGACCCAGGTGCCATTGGTGGAACGGTCGGAAAGGATGAAGTGGCCGCGCTTCCACTCGATCATGGCGTGATCGCGCGAAACCCAGTCCGATTCGATGGTCAGGCTATGGCTTTCCTCGCGCCCGAGCGTGAACGGATCGGCCAGTTCATCGATCTGGAATTCCCGGTCGAGGTAGCGCAGGGTCAATACGACGCGCTTGGCCTTGGCAAACTGGACGACGCGCTGCACGGTGGTGACATGGGACACGTCTTCCTGCCACATGACATCGACGATCTCGATCGGCAGGAGTTTTCCGGCGACCCGGGCCGTTCCTATCGAACGCACACGCACGCCAGCGGCGTTGGTGATGTTCAGGGCCGTACTTGCCGTGGCCACGATCTGGTCGCGCTTGGCCAGCGCCGCCATGCGCGCAGCCACGTTCACGGCATCGCCGAAGACGTCGGTCTCTTCGACCAGGGCTTCGCCATGGTGCAGGCCGATTCGAATGCCGATATTGTCCTGGACAAAGGCTTCATCGGACTTCATCCGGCGCTGCATGTCGGTTGCAGCCAGCAAGCCCTGCACTGCACTGGGAAAGGTGCACATGATCTCGTCGCCGATCGTCTTGATCAGCTTGCCCCCATGTCGGTTGGCGACTTCCGTCAGGGCTTCAAGCACCGCGGCGATAATGTCGCGCGCAGCCACGTTGCCGCGCAGCTCGAACAGCTTGGTGCTGCCCGACACGTCGGCAAACAGTATTGTCAGCGTGGAACTTGCGCTCATTGCATCCGATGATAGGGCATTCAGTGAAGCGGCTCCAGAACATCAGCCGCCGCTACGATATCCGCGTCAGCCGGAAGCACTGCCAGGGCGGCTCCGGCCAGCGGGGTATAGGTATCCGCGCCGACCACGCGCTGTAGTGGTGTGGCGCCAAATCCGGCCTCGACAATGGCGGTGATGACGCCCTCTCCCACTCCGGCCGAGTGGCGGCCTTCGTCGACCACGAGTATGCAACGGGCATCGCGAGCCTGTTCGGCAATAAAGGCTTCATTCAGCGGAACAAGCCAGCGCAGGTCGACGACGCGCACTTTCCAGCCTCGCCGGGATTCGATCTCGCGGGCCGCGCGCAGGCTCATGGGCACGCCGTTTCCGTAGCTGAATATGACCAGATCCGTTGCTTCGGCGGCATACACCCTGCCCTCGCCCAAAGTCATCGACTGATTCGACGCAGGATAGGAAAACAGCCATTTCCCGTCGCCGGCCTCATGGAGGTCCTTGGTCATGTACAGGGCAATAGGCTCGAGGAATACGCTGACCCGACCGTCCACCTTGGCCAGTGCGGCGAGCGTACGCAGCATCAGCGCAGCATCGTCGCCGCGACTCGGACAGCCCACCACCAGGCCCGGAATATCGCGCAGGGCAGTCAGCGAATTGTCGTTGTGGAAATGCCCGCCAAAGCCCTTCTGGTAGCCCAGACCGGCAATGCGCACGACCATCGGGTTGCGGTACTGGTCGTTGGAGAAGAATTGCAGGGAGGCCGCTTCTCCGCGAATCTGGTCGCAGGCATTGTGGAAATAAGCCAGGTACTGGATTTCCGGTATCGGCAGCATGCCCATGTTGGCGTAGCCCTGAGCCAGGCCCAGGATAATGGTCTCATCCAGCAGCGTGTTGAAAACGCGCTTGTTCTTGAACGCCTTGTGCAGTCCCTTCGTCACCGTGTAGACACCGCCCTTCTGGGCGATGTCTTCGCCAAACATCAGCGCCTCGGGATACTTGCAGAACAGGTCGTGCAGGGCCTGGTTGATCTGGATGGCCAGATGGCGCGGCGGCTGGTTTTCCGGCAGCTTCTGTTCACCGCCAAAGATGTCGAGACGCCTGTCCTGATAGTCGCTGCGATCGGCTTCGGCCTTGACTGCGTGTGGTGTGTAGGGTGCAAGCGGAGCGACGATTTCCGCGAGCTGGGACAGCTTGGGCCTGCGGTCGGCCTCGTCTGCCGCGGCAAAGCAGCGGGCGCGGACCGTCTCATAGCGGGCCAGCAGCTCATCCTTGTCGAGCAAGCCCGATTCGAGAGCAATCGCCGCCGAACGCAGGAGCGGATCGCTGGCCTCGACCTGGACCAGTTCTTCCACGCTGCGCCACTCGATCTCGAAGTCGGTACCGGCGTGACCCATGATGCGTGTGGTGCGCAGATGCAGGAAGGTCGGCCGGCGCGTGCGGCGGCAGTGCTCGATCGCTCTTGCGACATCGGCGTAGCCCGTGGCGAGGTCCAGACCATCGGCGTAGAAGTAGTCGAGGTCGCGGCGCTCGCTGAAGTTGCGTTCAATCCAGCCGCCCGGTGTTTTCACCGAGATGCCGATGCCATTGTCCTCGCAGACGAACAGCACGGGTGCCGGCAATTTCTGGTAGGCCGTCCAGCCTGCGGCGTTGAACGCCGTTTGCGCAGTGGCATGGTTGGAGGACGCATCACCAAAGGAACAGATGACAATGGAGTCGTCGGGAATCGGCAGGGCGTGGCCAATGCGTCCGGCCTGCTCGATCGCCAATGCCGTACCCAGTGCCTTGGGCAGGTGCGAGGCAATCGTCGAGGTCTGCGGCAATACCCATAGCGGCTTGGAACCCCAGACCTTGTGGCGGCCACCGGATGCCGGATCGTCCTTGCTCGCCGCAAACGACAGGGCTGAATCCATGATTGGATCCATGCCCGGCAGCTTGCGAAAGCGCTCGGCCATGAACGCACCCGAGCGGTAATGCAGGAAGGCCGGATCGGTATGCCGGCTGAGCCGGGCGACCATGGCGTTGCCCTCGTGCCCGCTCGAACCGATCGTGTAGAAGACGCGATTGCGCACCCTCAGCACGCGCGCCATCAGATCCAGGTGGCGCGAAATCAGTTGTGATTCGAACAGATCAAGGAAGTCGGCTGCCGTGCAGGCGCTGCCGGGAACAACAGCCGCTCGCGTGGAAGGCCTGGCTCCGACCGGACCATCCCAGTCGCGTACGAACTCGATGAAGTTCTGATCGCAGATATCGGCGCGGTTGAGGCCGCGATGGCGCGCAGCGATGACGGGACGCGGAACCGGAGTAACGACAGCCATGGGTGAGGATTCGGGATTCGGTGAGTCGACTATTGTAGCCGGCTTGGCAGCCGTTGCCGATGCAGGCAATGAAGACGCCGCATCGGCCGAGGCCACGTTCAGGCGCTGGCCATGGCGATGAAATCGGGCTGCGCCCGCACCGATGCCAGCCAGGTCAGAATGGCCGGGTAGCCCGACAGGTCGAATCCGCCTTCGGCAGCGCAATGGGTGTAGGCGAACAGGGCAATGTCGGCGATGGTCGGCGAGTCTCCGACGAAGAAGGTTCGACTCTCGGCAAGGTGCTGCTCCATGACCGCCAGTGCCTGGTGCCCGCGCTCGAGCAGGCGCGGCAATTCGCCCCGGCGAGGGTGATCCGCGGGCAGAAACAAGCGGATGAAGCGCGCCACGGCAATATACGGTTCGTGGCTGTACTGCTCGAAGAACAGCCACTGCAGGACGAGTGCGCGCTGCCAGCGATCCTCCGGCATAAGCGTACTGCCCTCGGCCAGGAAGCACAGAATGGCATTGGACTCGGTCAGGACCCGACCATCTTCCAGCTCCAGTACCGGAACCTTGCCGTTCGGATTGCGAGCCAGGAATTCGGCGCTTCGGGTCTCGCCACGTGCACTGTCGACCTCGACCCAGCGATAGCGCCTCTGCAGGCGCGCCAACAGCAGTTGCAGCTTGTAGCAATTGCCCGAGACCTTCATGCCATACACGGTCATCATTCGCGTTCTCCCGCCCACTTTCGGGCCTGCCACTCGGCGCGCGTCTGGCCCCAGATTTCAATGTCCATGTCGATCGGTGGCGGCAGATGCCCGATGCCCCTGTAGTTCGACCCCAGTCGCTTGGCGAGCGCCTTCGACGCCGTGTTGTCGGACGAAATCGTATGGATCACTTCGCTCCAGCCCAGCGTTTCGAACGACCAGTCCATGGCCGCAATCGAGCCTTCCCTCGCCAACCCCTTGCCCCAGTATTCGCGAGCGATTCCCCAGCCGACTTCGCTGCCGGGCCAGCCGTCGGGCATCCAGGGGCCGAGGCGACCGATCCATTTGCCGGATGATTTGTCGATCACCGAGAACATCGCAAACCCCTGCATTTGCCAGGCGCCTGCCATGGTCATGAAACCGCGCCACGCGGACGAGCGCGGCTGTGCGCCACCCATGTGACGCATGACCTCGGCATCGGCCGCGAACGCTGCCCAGGGCTCGAAATCCTGCGCTTCCGGCGGACGCAGGATCAGGCGTTCGGTTTCAATGCGATTGCGCGACGCGTCCATCGACAGTTCTACTGGCTTGAAGCGGCACCGCTTCCTTGTTGTCCGGTGTATTCGCAGCCCGAGCCGGGCCAGGCTCGAGCCACGTTGACAAAATCGTTCGTGGTGCACAGCCATTGCACCCCCATTGATTCATGCCCGGCCAGATCGGGCGTCAACTCGATCGTTCCGCCTTCGACTCCGGAAGCCGCATCGAAGGCAAGCACGATTCTTCCGCCGTCGGCTACCTGCATTGAAAGCAGACTTTGCCCCCGATAGGAGTCGGGTTCCCCGAGACCCACTTCGGCATTGCTGGCCGGCATTTGCCCGGTCGTCATGTAGTACTCGGAAACGGAAACCTTGGCCCCGGAAGCCGCGATCAGGGCTTCCCGGATCGCCTGTGCAGCACGCTGTTCGGCCAAGGTCTGCTCCGCCAACTGCCTGCCCTGTTCGACCCTGGCCTGCAGTTCGGCATCAAGGGCGGCTTCCGCGCGCTCATCCTCGTAGCGCTCGTAGAAATGAAATGCGAACTGGGCAACCAGCACACCGAGCAGGGCCGCAACGAACGTCGTTATCGCCTGACGCATTCCATTCTCCACTGTGGGCATCGCCGCAACATCATCCGGCCATCAGAACGCATTGATGCCGGTTACCTCTCTTCCGACCACGAGCTGGTGCACGGTCTCGGTGCCTTCATAGGTAATCACCGACTCCAGGTTCAGCGCGTGCCGAATCGGGCAGTGCTCCGTGGTGATTCCGGCACCACCAAGGATATCGCGTGCTTCGCGGGCGATGTCGATCGCCATGCGGCAGTTGTTCCATTTTGCCAGCGAAACCTGGGTTGGCTGCATCGTGCCGGCATCCTTGAGCCGGCCCAGTTGCAACGAGAGCAATTGGGCCGTGGTGATACGCCGGGCCATGTCGGCCAGCTTGAGCTGGACCGCCTGGCGCGAGGCAATCGGCTGCTTGAACAGGATGCGATTCTTGGAATAGTCCAGCACTTCGGTAAAGCACGCGATAGCGGCACCGATCGGGCCCCAGGTGATGCCGTAGCGCGCCTGGGTCAGGCAGCCCAGCGGACCCTTGAGGCCCTTGACGTTCGGCAGGCGGTTGGCTTCGGGGACACGCACGTTGTCGAAGAACAGGGCCGAGGTGACCGATGCGCGCAAGCTCATCTTCTTGTGAATTTCCTGGGCCTTGAAGCCGGGGAAATCCTTCTCGACCACAAAGCCCTGGATGCCGTCCTCGGTCTGCGCCCAGACAATGGCGATATGGGCCAGGTTGCCGTTGGTTATCCACATCTTCGATCCGTTCAGGATCCAGTCGGCGCCATCCTTTTTCGCCGTGGTCTTCATGCTGCCCGGATCGGACCCGCCTTGCGGTTCGGTCAACCCGAAACAGCCGATGACCTTTCCGGCGGCCATGTCGGGCAGCCAGCGCTGGCGCTGCTCCTCGGTCCCGTAGGCGAAAATCGGGTACATGCACAGGGACGACTGCACCGAGGCGAAACTGCGGATGCCGGAATCGCCGCGCTCAAGTTCCTGGCAGATCAGCCCGTAGCTGACAGAGTTCAGGCCGGCGCAACCGTATTCCGTCGGCAAGCTGCAACCGAGAAGACCCAGCTCGGCCATTTCAGGAACGAGTTCGTGCGGAAACACGGCCTTGTCGAAACAGTCGCCGATGATGGGAATCACGCGCTCGTCGGTAAAGCGGGCCACCGTGTCCTGTACGGCCTGCTCTTCTTCGGTGAGCAGCGAACGGACATCGTAGAGATCGACGGGATTGAGCGGTGTAGCGGCCATGGCTGGGATCCGGGGGTGGCAAAGCAGGCTATTGTAAACGGCGCGGCGAGGCGGGAACACTGCCGTCTGTGCGACAAACCTGCACATCAGCGAGAATCGCTGCTATTGGCGATGACTGCATCGACCTCTATGCTGGCCGCCCGTTCCATGCTCCCTGACCCATGCGCGTACCCGTTCTTGCCTACCACGCCGTCAATATTGCCGGCAACGACTACGCCAGCAACGATCCGCTGGCGTTTGCCGCCGACCTCCGCCTGATCCATGAACTCGGCCTGCGCATCGTGCCCTTGCAGTGGGTTGTCGAGCAGGTCGTTGGCAGCGGCAATCGCGATCTGGAAGGTTGCGTCGCCCTCACCTGCGACGATGGCTCGAACTTCGACTTCAATGATCTCGACCATCCGATTCACGGACCCCAGCGCAGTCTGTACAACTGCCTTCTCGATTTTGAAGCCGAATTCGGTGTCGATGCGCAGCCCGATCTGCATCTGACCTGCTTTGTCATCGCATCGCCCGAAGCACGCGAACATATCGACCGCGGCTGCCTCGCCGGCCGCGGCTGGATGAGCGAAGCATGGTGGAAGGACGCCCAACGCTCCGGACTGATCGGCATAGAAAACCACAGCTGGGATCACAACCACCCGGCCGTGAAGCTGCCCGGCCTCGAGGGCATGCAGCGCGGCTCGTTCCTGGAAGTGGACAGTCTCCCTCGCGCCAGGGCAGAAATTGCAGCGGCAACCGACTACATCAATGAGCGCATCGCGCCTTCACGCACGCAAATCTTCTGCTATCCGTTCAGCCATGTGCCCGAATACCTCCGAGCCGAGTATTTCCCGCGATTTGCTGATGAACACGGAATGCTTGCCGCGATGGGCGATGGTGCCGTGCCGGTTACGCTGGACAGTGACCGCTGGAACCTGCCCCGCTACATCTGTGGCTGGCACTGGAAAACACCCGAGGCGCTGCGCGACATCCTTGCGGGCTAACCGGAAGCGCGGCTCAGAATGCTCCGAGCGCATGCACCTTGGCGATCAGGGCGCGCTGGATATTCGGATGCAATGGCTTGTGCCAGTTGACGATGACATGCGGATGTTCGGTCTTGATGAAGCCGGCGGCTAGAGAAACCTCAAGCGCGCGGGGGTCCCCGCAATGGCCGAAGAAGGCATCACAGCAATCGGCATACTTGCGAAATGCGTACTTCACGATGTGGAACCAGAGACCACCCGCATCGCGCAGTGCGCTTCGCTGCGCCTCTGTCATGCGCCGCACCGTATCGCCGTTGGTGCATGAGCCTCCGGACAGATAGACATCACCAAACGGCATCATGTGCGAATAACCGGCCAGATGCAGGCTGCCCTCGGCATCCCGATACAGGCCCACGAGATGTCGCGGTTGGCCAGGCGGCGGATGGCCGAACTTGCGCTTGAACAAGTCGCTGACCAGGAAGTCGCCGTGGTCAATCTCGGTGATGGTGATGAATTCGCGCAGGCTTTCCGGCAGGCCTTCGCGCGCATCGAAGTGTTCTCCGCTATGCATGATCGTGCTCACTAGAACGGTTCAAAGGAGTGTGCCTTGGCTATCATCTGGTCCTGCAGCCTCCGCTCGACTTCTCGCGTCCAGTAGACGAGCAGACGATCGTGGCGGGTCGACTCAAACCCGACCGCGCGATCCACGCGCTCGGCCAGGGCGTCGCCGCAGTAACCGAATACAGCCGAATAACGCGGGCCAAAGTGACGCAGGGCCCAGCCAAGCGTGTGCTGGTACAGCCCGCCGGAAGCCCGGACGCAGTCGCGTTGCTCGGCGCTCATCCTGCGCAGGACGCGATCATCCACACAGGCGCCGCCACCCAGCAGGATGTCGCCGCAATCCGTGAAGTGGATGTAGCAGGCCACTGAAAACCTGCCATCAGGCTCGCGGAAACAGGCGACCACATGATGCGGAAATTCCGGAACCGGCAGCTTGTATTTGCGCTGGAACAGTTCCGTCGCGAATGCCGGCCCCTGTTCGGCCTCGTTGATGATGATGAAGTCGTCGATGTTGCTCATTTCAACAAACCTCCTACTGATCCGGTCTGTTGTGAACGCCATGCGGAACGTGGCCGGTAGCCACGTGCTGTCGTGCCGAATCGACATTGAGCATGGAGTCGTCGAAGAAGATGTCTGCACCAAAGGCTTCAAGGAACGGCCCTTTCGAACGGCCGCCGAGAAACAGCGCCTCGTCCAGGCGCACGCCCCAGTTTCGCAGGGTAAGGATGACGCGCTTGTGCGCCGGTGCCGACCGCGCCGTGACAAGCGCGGTGCGAATCGGAGAATTCTCTATCGGGAAGGCGGCCTGGATACTGTGCAGCAACTCGAGAAAGCTGCGGAAGGGTCCGACTGCCAGAGGCTCATTGACCCGTTCGGTCTCGTTGCGATGAAAGGCTTCCAGTCCTTCATCCCGGGAGACGCGCTCGGAATCGTCGCCAAAGATCACCGCATCGCCATCAAACGCGATACGCAACTGTTCCGAGGGCAGTTCTGGCGCCTTGGATGGAAGAATGGTTGCCGCCGCCACTCCCGCCGTTAGCGCACGCCGCACATCATCGACATTCGCGGAAAGGAAAAGGTTGGCGCCGAAAGGGTGCGCATAGGCCGCAGTGGGGGCGCCGTTGGTGAAAGCGGCGCGGACGATATCAAGCCCGTAGTGCTCGATGGCATTGAAGATGCGCAGTCCCGTATCGGCAGAGTTTCTCGAGAGCAGGATGACTTCGACCCTCGGGGCCTCCGGAGCCAGCGAGTTCAGTCGCAACAGCTTCTGCACCAGCGGAAAGGCGATGCCGGGCGCGAGCAACTCGTCTTCATGCGCGATCTGGTAGCGCGCGTAGGCATCCAGTCCCTGGCGCTCGAACAACTCATGGCTGTCGCCAAGGTCAAACAGCGCCCGCGAAGAAATCGCCACGACAAGCTTCTGCGTGGAGACCTGTTCTTCAGGAGGACCAGGGGAAACCGGAGTGCTCATGCCGGTGATCTTAAGGCAATGCCGGCAGATTCGCCCACGAACCGATGCCAGGCGCAGGCAAACGCTGCTGCACTCAAGCGGCCTTGCGTCCAGTGCAGACGGCCAGTGCCTCGAGGACGCGATCAACGCTTCGTTCGTTGCTACCTGCGCCCATCAGGCCAATCCGCCAGATCTTGCCGGCCAGTTCGCCGAGACCTGCACCGATCTCGATCGAGAATTCGTCGAGCAGACGCTTGCGTACTTCCATCTCGCTGACGCCTTCGGGAACCACGACTGCATTCAGCTGGGGCAAGCGCGACTCTTCGGCGACCAACAACTCGAGGCCCATGGCATCCAGACCCTTCCTGAGTCTCAGATGATTGTGACGATGTCTGGCAAATGCAGCGTCAAGTCCCTCTTCGCGCAGGATCAGCAGGGCTTCATGCAGCCCGTACAACATGTTGATCGGAGCGGTATGGTGGTAGGCGCGCGCGCCGCCACCTTGCCAGTAACCCATGATCAGGCTCAGATCGAGGAACCAGCTCTGCACCGGTGTGCGCCGGGATTTCAGGGCCTCTACCGCCCGTTCGCTGAATGTTACCGGCGACAGCCCCGGCGGGGCGGACAAGCACTTCTGAGACCCGGAATAGATGGCGTCCGCGCCCCATTCGTCGGCAAGCAAGGGGATGCCGCCCAGGCTGGTGACCGCGTCGACAATGCTCAGGGCTCCATGCTCCCGGGCCAGCGCGCACAGCACCGCGGCATCCGATTCGACACCCGTCGAGGTTTCCGCATGCACGAAGGCGAGCGCCTTGACGCCCGGATTGGCCTTGAGTGCGGCTTCCGCCTTTTCAAGGTCAATCGGCTTGCCGAAAGGATCACTGACCATGATCGGCGTCGCTCCGATGCGCACGACGTTTTCACGCATGCGAGCGCCAAAGACGCCGTTCTGGCAGACGACCACCTTGTCGCCGGGTTCGATCAGGTTGACGAATGCCGCTTCCATGCCCGCCGAACCCGGGGCAGAAATCGGAACGGTCAGCGCGTTGCGGGTCTGGAACGCGTAGCGCAGCAACTCCTTCAGCTCTTCCATCATGCCGATGAAGCGGGGGTCGAGGTGGCCAATGGTCGGACGCGCAATGGCATCAAGCACGCGAGAAGATACGGGTGAAGGACCCGGTCCCAGCAGGAGGACGTCGGGTGGCTGAAAACTGGACATGGAGTTCCTTGTCGAAGTCATGAAGGGATGGAGACAGCAGGGACCGGCTCAGATTCGGGACAGTGCCTGGTCGAGATCGGCAATCAGCACGTCCGCCTCTTCCAGACCCACCGAGAGTCGGACCAGATCCAGCGATACCGGCGATGCCGAATGCAGCGGCGCGTTGGGCGGAAACACCGCACAAACCGGAAACGCCAGTGATTCGTAGCCACCCCAGGACACGGTCATGAGGAATCGCTGCAAGGCATCGCAGAAGCGCTCCACGCCGGCAACGTCCTCGGCATCCAGCTCGATGGTCAACAGACCGCTGGAGCCGCGGAGCTGGCGCTCGGACAGGCCGAGTTGCGGATTCGATGAGGCTTGCGGATGGTAGACCTGCCGGATTTTGGGGTGCCCCTCGGCAAAAGCCAGTACCTTCGCGGTTGTCGCGGCAATGCGCTCCATGCGCACAGCCAGGGTGCGCATGCCGCGCAACAGAAGCCATGCATCGTGCGGCGAAAGAATGGCCCCGAAGGTCATGTACGGGCCCTTGAACACATCGCGCAGGATCGCCCGGCTGCCGCACAGCATCCCGGCCACGACATCGCTGTGGCCATTGAGATACTTGGTTGCCGAATGCACGACGAGATCAATACCGTCGGCAAGCGGCGACTGGTTGAGCGGTGTTGCGTAACTGTTGTCGCAGAGAGTCCGGATACCGCGTTCGCGAGCCAGTGCGGCGACGGCAGCCAGATCCTGCTGTTCGTAGGTCATCGAGTTCGGACTCTCGAGAACGATGAGCCGCGTCGCGGACTCGAGAGCGCGCTCGAAGTTGCCGGTATCGGTGCCATCCACGAAGGTGGTGGCTACGCCAAATCGCGGCAACAGGTCACGCAGCAGACTGCGCGTCCAGCTGTAGGGTCGGGCCACACAGACGACGTGGTCTCCACTGCGCACGCTGGCAAATACAGCCGCGGCAATCGCAGCGGCACCGCTGCCGAATGCAAGACAGTCCTCGGCGCCCTCCAGTGCCGCCACCTTCTTGCGCAGGATCGCGACGGTGGGATTGTTGCCGCGCGTGTACATGTGCTCGGCAAATTCATCCGAGAACCCTGTTCGCATGTCGGCCACGCTCGGGAAGGCGAAGATGGACGACTGGGTGATCGGCGGGACCACCGCTCCGTGATATTTCTCGCGCTCCTCGCCGAGGTGGTTGAGGATGTAGCTAAGGTCCATGGATATCCTCGTCGCCGATGCGTTCGAGCCGGGTCAGTCTGACCTTGCTGATCTCGGAGTGCGCACCGCTGAGGTAGGTCTCGATGCGTTCGAGGCTGCCATCGGGCTGCCGGACAAATTCGAGCCGGTGCAGATGCGAGGCATCGGGGTCGGCCAGGTTGCTGGCATCCAGATACTCGAACACGAATCGCTTGCCGTCACTTGAACCCATGACGAGTCGCGGCTGATTGCCCTGGCCGCAGTAGTGGGTAGCCATGAGCCTGCTGCCATCCAGATGCACGACCGAAATCGTCTCGCCCGATGCGCCCGGCTGCCAGGTCTCGACAAGAACCGAGCCGCGCGCACTTGTCGCATAGTCGATTCTCAGGCTGCGACCACGCTCGGTCACGCCTTGCCACTGGCCGACAATACTCTTCAGCTGCTCGAAGGCCTGCGCACTGTTCGAGTCGGCCGACACGGCCCGAGCCAGGCTGAGCAGGATCACGACCAATACGGCTTTCACTGCGCCAGGCTCCTTACAAGCCTGGCGGTCTCCTCGCCTATCTGGGCGTCGCGCAAGGCCATGTGCAAAGTCGCCTGGACCAGTCCCAGTTTGTTGCCACAGTCGAACCGGGTGCCTTCGAAGCGGTAGGCCAGAACCGGCTTTTCGTGCAGCAGCGCCTCGATGGCATCGGTCAACTGGATTTCTCCACCGGCACCCGGCCGGGTGTTCTCAAGCAATCCGAATATGTTCGACGGGAGTACGTAGCGTCCGACGATGGCCAGGTTGGACGGCGCCGCCGCAGGATCCGGCTTTTCCACGACCAGCCGAATACGCGCGGCACGTTCCGAGATCGGCTCCGCATCGACAATGCCGTATTTGCGCGTGTCCGCGTGCGGCACTTCCTCGACCGCAAGAACACCCGCGTCTTCCCTCGCGGCCACTTCCGACATCTGTCGCAGTGCGCCGGGGCGACCGGATCCGGGGTTTCCGTTCCAGATCAGATCGTCGGCAAGAACGACACCGAAAGGTTCGTCGCCCACAACCGGCCTTGCACAGAGCACGGCATGACCGAGGCCCAGGGCTTCCGGTTGGGTAACGAAGACGCAGCGGACATGCCTCGGCAGGGTGCCCTGCACCAGCGCAAGCAGATCTTCCTTGCCCGATCTGGCCAGCTTGCTTTCAAGCTCGTAGGCCTTGTCGAAATAGTCGGCGATGGCATGCTTGTAGCGATTGGTCACGAAAATCAGGGTGTCGGCGCCGGCATCCACGGCCTCGTCGACTGCGTACTGGATCAGTGGCCGGTCCAGCACGGGCAACATCTCCTTGGCAACCGTTTTCGTTGCTGGCAGGAATCGTGTACCCAACCCGGCTACCGGAAAGACCACTTTGCGCAAGCGCCCGCTACTCATCGAATCAATCTCCAGGACCGGAATCAGGAAGGACGCGCTGCAAACGGAAGGACCTCTGCTGAACTCTCGATGTCACGCACCTCGAATTCCGGCAGAAGAGAATCAAGTATCCGGCGCAACTGCGGCTCATCGAATTCGCGAACCGCGAGTTCGGCTTGCTGCATCTGCATCGCGAGCAGGCTCCACGCCATCAGGCGCGGCTGCGCCAGGTAGATTTTCGCGTGGGTCGTTGCCTGGTAGTTCTCGAGCGGGTGGAACAGCTCTTCGAACAGTTTCTCGCCAGCACGCAAACCCGTATAGGCGATCTCGATGTCACGGCCGGGCTGCTTGCCGGCAAGCAGGATCATCTGTTCGGCCAGGTACGAAATCTTGACCGGCTCGCCCATGTCGAGGGCGAAGATCTCGCCGCCCTTGCCGAGCACGCTGGCCTGCAGGATCAGCTGACAGGCTTCGGGAATGGTCATGAAGTAGCGCGTGATCTCAGGGTGAGTCACCGTGACCGGCCCGCCCTTGCGTATCTGCTCGCGAAACAGCGGAACCACGGAGCCGGCAGAATCAAGCACGTTTCCGAATCTTACCGTGATGAACCGGGTGTTCGACTGGGTTGCAAGGTTCTGGCAATAGATTTCCGCTGCGCGCTTGCAGGCACCCATGATGCTGCTCGGATTGACGGCCTTGTCGGTGGAAATCAGCACGACGCTTTCAGCACCGTGGCGATCGGCGGCCTGCGCGACCACTTGCGTACCCAGCACGTTGTTGCGGAACGCTTCGCGCAGCTGCTCCTGCAGCAAGGGGACATGCTTGTAGGCAGCGGCGTGAAAGACCACCTGGGGCCGCGCCACCGCGAAGACCCGCTCGCAGCCAGGCTGGTCTCCACAGTCACCAATCCGCGCGTCAAGCAGCAGATCGGGAAATTCCCGCCGCAGTTCCTGCTCGATTCGATAGAGGTTGTATTCGGACAACTCAAGAATGGTCAACGCCGATGCACCGAGGCGGGCGACCTGACGGCACAATTCCGATCCGATCGAACCTCCGCCGCCAGTCACCAGGACGCGCTTGCCGGAGATCCCGGTCCGAATCGATGTCCAGTCGAGCTGCACCTGCTCGCGCCCAAGCAGGTCCTCGATGGCCACTTCCTTCAGTTCACCGAAACTCGAGCGTCCGGCCACGACATCAGCCAGTCGGGGCATGGTCCGGAATGGCAGGCCGGTCTGCTCGCACAAGCCCACCACGCGCTGCATCTGCGGGCTGGTCGCCGAGGGCATGGCGATAAGCAGCATCTGCGCTGCGGTTTCGCGCGAGAGCTCGGGCAACTGTTCGAGATTGCCCAGCACCGGCACACCATGGATGCGTGCGCCGCGGATCTGCTGGTTGTCGTCGAGGATGCCCACCAGGCGGTATCGATTCTCGCGTACGAGGCCACGCACCAGCGTGTCTCCGGCGCGACCTGCACCGAGCACAAGAACGCGCATCGCCGGCGAACGCGAGAGAAAATCGAGCCGGCTGTCCTTCCAGTAGCGATAGGCCAGTCGCGGCAGTCCCAGCAGGACCGCGAGAACCGGCGGATACACCAGCAGAACCGTACGCGGCACGGTGGCCAGGCGATTATAGAGAAACAGGGTGATGGCGATGGCCAGCGCACCGAGGGTCGCCGCGCGAAGGATGTTCCACAGGTCTGGCAGGCTGGCGAACCGCCACAACCCCTTGTACAGACCAGTCATCCAGAAGATCGAACCTTGAGCAGCCAGCACCAGCCAGACCTCGGGACCGAACAGGCCGAGTTCCGGGCGCTCCGCCTCGAACGACCACCGAAATGACGTGATGGCGGTCCAGGTCAGCCAGACCATCGTCAGATCGTGGACGACCACGGCGAGGCGGGGATGGATCTTGGCGATGACTTTGTTGATCACGATCCGTTGATCCGTCGTTTTCCGAGACAGTAGCGCTTGCCGAAAATCCAGGCCACGACCGCAAGTGCATAGACGGCCAGCATGGCCTGGCTTCCCTGAACCTTCCCGCTCAAGTTTCCGGCATGCGCATTCAGTGCGCCACACCAGTACAAGGCTGGCAATACAACCAGCAGATTCCAGCCCATATACAGGCCAACCGTGCCCTTGTGGCTGAATCCGGAACGCACCAGCCACTGATAAAGGTGTTCGCGGTGCGCACTATACCAACGTCGGCCACTGAGCATCCGTGAAAGCAGCGTGCAGGTGCTGTCGACCATGAAGGCCGAAACCGCTATCAGTCCCGCCATCCAGAGTGCGGGTGTGGCCGCGATTTGCCAGCCGATGGCGACGGCGACCAGCAGTCCGACGACGCCGCTGCCGACATCGCCCATGAAGATTCGCGCATGCGGGAAATTGAAAGGAAGAAATCCGAGCGTGGCCGCCGCAAACAGGGCGATCGTCCATGCAGCGTCACCGCGGCCCGCCTGCGCGCAGATCCAGGCCAGCACGACAAGGACGAACACCGCCTGGCAGGCCAGCAGGCCATTGATGCCGTCCATGAAATTGTGCAGGTTGATCGACCAGACGACGGCCACGCAACAAACCAGCATGGCGGCCGCCATCCAGCCAGCGGCCGGATTCGCCGCCCATTCTGCAGCAAGCAGGAGGAGTGCCGGCAAGCCGAGCAGGACCGCGGCCGCCCAATGCGCGCCCAGGCGCAATCCCGCACCGAGGCCACGGTGGTCATCGATCCAGCCAACGATCGCGACCAGCGAGATCGCTGCAATCAACATCAATAACGCTGAGGGACCCCAATGGACCTGGCTCTCGCCCCAGTTCAGGGAACCGTCCAGCGCAAATCCCTGGAGTACCAGTCCCGCCACTACCGAAATCACGATCCCGATGCCCCCACCCCTCGGCGTCGGCAGGTCATGCGATCGCCTCCGGCCAGGATGATCGATCAGTTGACGACGGTGTGCGTAGCCGATGCTCAACCCGGTCAGACAGGCCGAAAGCAGAACGAAAGCCGGTAGCAGGGCGAACCAGGCAGCATCGATGCCCTGCATTCGACTACTCGCCAACCACGCTGTGGATGGGCCTGACCGTGCTCCAGTTCTTGCAGCTCGGACACTGCCAGTGATGCGCCTTGGCACCGAAACCGCAACGCGTGCAGCGGTACATGGCCTGCCCCTCCAGCAACTTCCGGGTCAGGTCGCGCTGGATCAGCAGACTTTCCCGGGCCTCGTCGCGGGCGGTGTGAAGATTGGCGTCGATCAGGGCGACCAGGGCTCGCACAGACGGACGCTGGTGCAACTGGCGGGTCAGGAATTCGACGGCAGCCTTCTCGCCCTGGGTCCTGCTGTAGAGACTGGCCAGTGCCAGCACCGGCGAAACGCCCTGATAGCGCTCGGTCATGTTGAGCAGGAATTCTTCCGCTCGCTGCATGCATTGGGCCTTGGCATAGCAATCGAGCAACGGCGACAGGATTTCCGGCACATAGTCGACATCGAGGTCGGCGACATGCTCGAAGGCCTTGATGGCAGCGTCGAGATTGTCATTGGCAGCTTCGATATGACCACGAATCATGCTCGCCCGTACGCAATCAGGCTCGGCATCGAGGGCTGCTGCAAGGCATTCCTTGGCGCGCTTCCAGTCGCGGGCTGCGCGCGCCTGCTCGGCAAGCTCGCAATGGAACTGGGCGATCATGGCGCCACAGGACTCGCCGGTGGCCGCCTCCAGCCGGGTGGCGTTTTCGATGGCCTTGTTCCAGTCACGTTCATGCTGGTAAATCGACACCAGATGGGTCAATGCGGAAGGCGCAAGCGCGTTCATCGAAACCAGATCGGTAAACAGGGTCTCGGCTCGATCAAGCAGGCCGGCGCGCATGTAGTCTTCGCCAAGCTCGAGCAGAGCCACTGTCTTTTCTTCGTCACTCAGGCTTGGCCGTGCGATGAGATTCTGGTGCACGCGGATGGCCCGGTCGACCTCGCCCCGGCGTCGGAACAGGTTACCCAGTGCAAGATGCGTTTCAACCGTATCGCGGTTGTACTCGGCGAGCTTCAGGAAGACTTCGATGGCCTTGTCCTGCTGCTCGTTGAGCAGGTAGTTCAGGCCGCGGAAGTAGTTGCTGGAAAGCTCGCTGACACGCGCGCCCGAGGTGCGCTCACTTCCACGCCGGGCCACGTACCAGCCGGAGAAAGCGGCAACAGGCAGCAACAGGAAAAGCAGGGAGAGTTCGCTCATGCGTCGCCAACAGGATTGCCGCCGGTAGACAGTTCGGCCCTGGATTCGCCAAGCATGCGCTTGCAACGACGCAATTCGCTTCGCAGCCGCCGCACCCGCAAGAACCAGACCAGCAAGCCGCCAAGCACCCAGCCCAGCAGCAGGGCCGCCAGCAGTGCCGCACCCTTGGGCAGCTGCAGCTCGGCCAGATAGAAATCGAACTGGATACGCTCGGAGTTCAGGGCACCAAAGGTCGCGCCAAAAGCGACCGAAATCAGGATCATCACCACCACGCCAAGTCGCATGACCAACGTCTCCAGGGGAGATTCGCCAATCGGCGAGTCTATCAGGCTGCTGAAATTCCAATCAGTCGGCGCGATGCGGCGGCGAAAGGAGCCTCAGCTGCTCGTCTACCGCATGCAAATTGCGCTTTTCCACTCCTTCTGCCCTGCTTCGCGGTCGTCTGAGCGCACTACAACAGCCTGCAAGGGTGTACCGAGGAAAATCAGTGGGCGTTGTCCGTGGAAACGTGGCGCTTGCCGCCGTTTACGCGCTCACGCAATTCCTTGCCGGGCTTGAAGTGTGGCACATGTTTGCCGGGCAAGGCGACCGCGTCGCCGGTCTTCGGATTTCGTCCCATGCGCGGTGGTCGAAAGTGCAATGAAAAGCTGCCAAATCCGCGAATTTCGATACGATCGCCATTGGACAGTGCGTGCGTCATCTGTTCCAGCATGCTCTTCACAGCCAACTCGACATCATTGGCCGCCAGATGTTGCTGGCGCGCGGAAAGTGCCTCGATCAGTTCGGATTTGGTCATCGCTGGTCGCACAGTTGTCGGAACAAAGAAGTGCCCACCACCTCCGTGGTGGGCACCATGGATTCAATGACAGATCCAATGCAACGATTCTGCCATCCCGCTATTACTCGCGGTTGAACTTCTCTTTGAGCAAGGCACCGAGCTGTGTGGTCGCACCGGTCGAACCCTGATAGTCGTCAAGTACGGATTGCAACTCTTCCTCGTCCTTGGCGCGAATCGACAGTTGCAATACACGGCCCTTGCGATCCATGCCGATGAACTTGGCTTCAACCGGATCACCCACTTTGAAATGCAGGGTCGCGTCGTCAACGCGCTCCTTGGCGATGTCGTTGGCGCGCAGATAGCCTTCGATGCCTTCACCGATATCCACGGTGACTCCCTTGGCATCCACTTCCCTGACGGTTCCGTTGAGGATGCTGCCGCGCGGATTGTTGGCCATGAACTGACCGAACGGATCCTGCTCGAGCTGCTTGATGCCCAGCGAAATGCGCTCGCGCTCCGGATCGACGGCGAGAACGACCGCCTCGATATCGTCGCCCTTCTTGAAGTTGCGCACGAGGTCTTCGCCAGCCGCTGCCCAGGAGATGTCGGACAGGTGGACCAGGCCATCGATGCCGCCATCGAGACCGATGAAGATACCGAAATCGGTGATCGACTTGATCTGACCCGACACCTTGTCGCCCTTCTTGAAGATGGCGGCAAAGGCTTCCCACGGATTGGCGCGGGTCTGCTTGATGCCGAGCGAGATGCGACGACGCTCTTCATCGACGTCGAGGACCATGACTTCAACGTCGTCGCCTACCTGCACGACCTTGGCCGGGTTGACGTTCTTGTTGGTCCAGTCCATTTCGGAAACGTGGACCAGGCCTTCGACGCCGGCTTCGAGTTCGACAAAGCAGCCGTAATCGGTCACGTTGGAAACCTTGCCGACGGCCTTGGTGCCGCTCGGGTAACGGCGGCTGATGGCGACCCAGGGATCTTCGCCGAGCTGCTTGAGGCCGAGGCTGACGCGATTGCGCTCGCGATCGAACTTGAGCACGCGGACGTCCAGCTCGTCGCCGACATTGACGACTTCGCTCGGATGACGCACGCGCTTCCAGGCCATGTCGGTGATATGCAACAGGCCGTCGATACCACCGAGGTCGACGAATGCGCCGTAGTCGGTGAGGTTCTTGACGACGCCCTTGACGACGGCATTTTCCTGCAGGCGATCGAGCAGCTGTTCGCGCTCGACGCTGAATTCGCTTTCGACAACAGCGCGGCGCGAGACCACGACGTTGTTGCGCTTGCGATCAAGCTTGATGATCTTGAACTCGAGCTCCTTGCCTTCCAGGTAGGAAGGATCGCGGACCGGACGCACGTCGACCAGGGAACCGGGCAGGAATGCGCGGACGTCCTTGATGTCGACGGTGAAACCGCCCTTGACCTTGCCGGAGATGCGACCGATGACGCTCTCGTTGGCAGTATGCGTTTCTTCCAGTTCGTCCCAGACGAGAGAGCGCTTGGCCTTCTCGCGCGAGAGCATGGTCTCGCCGAATCCGTTTTCGATGGAGTCGAGGGCGACCTTGACCTCGTCACCCACTTCAATTTCCAGCTCACCTTCTTCGTTGCGGAACTGCTCGATCGGAACAATGCCTTCGGACTTGAGACCGGCATTGATGACGACGACGTCGGAACGAATTTCCACAACAGTGCCAAGAACGATCGATCCCGGCTTGAGGTTGGCGATCGACTGGCTCTGCTCGAACATCTCGGCAAAGCTTTCGGTCATCGCGGTTTCGGCAACACTTGCGTTCATGTAGTTATCCAGAGGAGACAACAGGCCGCAATCAAGGCGTGGCACTCTGGCTCACGCAACGTCGATTTCGACCCACCTGTCGAGGGCGTGCAAACACGCACACCGTGAATTACCGGCACGAATGCCGGACCGTTTCCCTTTTGCACGCCTTCAGGCTGGACGAACCACCGAGAGCACCGCAGCGACTACGCCAGCGACCGGAATACCTGTGGTATCGATCGTCAGAGCATCCACTGCAGGTCTGAGCGGAGCCACCGTTCTGGAGGCATCGCGCTCGTCGCGCGCCTGTATCTCGCGCAAAAGGGCGGCAAGGGTAACATTCAACCCCTTATCCTTCAACTGCTTATAGCGCCTTCGCGCCCTTTCCTCGGCACTCGCGGTAAGGAATACCTTGTGCCCGGCATCCGGGAATATCACGGTACCCATGTCGCGTCCGTCCGCGACCAGGCCAGGAGCCTTGCGAAAGCCTCTCTGCTTCTCGAAAAGGGCGCGCCGAACGCCCGGAAAGGCGGCAATGGCGGAGGCTGCGGCGCCTGCCGTTTCGGTTCGCAATTCATCGGTCGCGTCATGGCCGTTGACGATGACCCTCGTCTCCCCCCCTTCGGCGGGGACCCGAAAGCGGATCTTCGTCGTCTCGGCACAGCGGCTGACGGCGTCTTCGTCCGACAGGTCCAGCCCCTCGGCACCTGCGGCGTAGCCGACTGCCCGGTACAGGGCACCGGAGTCCAGCAGGTGCCAGCCCAGTTGCTCGGCCACCAGTTGACTGATCGTGCCCTTGCCCGAGCCCGAAGGGCCGTCAATGGTCAAAACGGGAACAGGTTTGTTCGGCATGCCGGTCAGGAATTGGAATCTGGTGCTGATTGTAACGTCGTGGCATCGCCGATGTTGCTGAGGAATTGCATCATCTCCCGGTCGAACGGGGACGACGCACTCAAACCGCCCGGATCGAAAAGCCGCTGCCATTGGCCAGATCGAAAAAGCCCGGAAACGAGGTGGCCACATTGGCGCAATCACCCACTTCCACTTCCCCGTCGGCGACAAGCCCGGCCACGGCGAAACTCATGGCCACGCGATGATCTCCGGCCGCTTCGATGCGTCCGGAACCGATGGTGCCCCCGCGGATAAGTGCGCCATCGGCCTGTTCGCTGACTTCCACGCCCAATGCGGCCAGTCCGCGCGCCATGCTGGCAATGCGGTCGGACTCCTTGACCCGGAGCTCGCTCGCCCCGCTGATGCGGGTGCTGCCGGACGCGGCAGCCGCCGCCACGAACAGGATCGGAAACTCGTCGATCATGTCCGCGACCAGGGCTTGCGGCACATCGATGCCGTGCAAGGGGGCATGCCGGATGCGCAGATCGGCCAACCTCTCCCCGCCCTGCTCGTGCGGATTCTGCTCGGTGATATCGGCGCCCATCATGCGCAGTGCTGCAAGCAGGCCGGTACGTCGGGGATTCACGCCCACCGAGCGCAGGAGCAAATCCGATCCAGGCACCAGGCTGGCAGCGACGATAAAGAACGCCGCCGATGAGAAATCCGCCGGAATCACGACATCGGTCGCGTCGAGCCGATGCCCGCCCTCGAGCCGGACCCGGCCGGGCGAAAATTCCACCGGCCAGCCAAACGCGGCCAGCATGCGCTCGCTGTAGTCCCGCGTCGGATGCGCTTCACGTACTTCGGTTGTTCCGCGGGCGTAGAGTCCCGCCAGCAGGATTGCCGATTTCACCTGTGCGCTGGCCACCTGCGGCGCATGCACCAGACCACGCATCGCCCTCCCGCCGTGAACCAGCAGCGGCGGGAAACCTCCCGGTTGCGCCTCGATGCTGGCGCCCATGGCACGCAGCGGTTCGATGACTCGACCCATGGGTCGCGCCGACAGCGAGGCGTCGCCGATCAGGGTGGTGTCAAACGCCTGTCCGGCGAGCAAGCCCGCAAGCAGACGCATGCCGGTACCGGCATTGCCGCAATCGATCGGCCCCGCGGGCACGGCGAGCCCGTGCAACCCTACACCGTGCACCCTTCGACGCCCGGGCGAAGGGGTTTCGATGTGCACGCCCATGCTGGCGAATGCCGCTGCCGTCGCAAGCGTGTCTTCGCCTTCCAGAAAACCTTCGATCTCGGAAACGCCCTCGGCCAGGCCAGCCAGCATGATCGCGCGATGCGAAACCGACTTGTCTCCGGGCACCCGAAGTTCACCGCGGATGGGGCCGGCTCGGGTACTGGCCCAGTCCAGCCTCGCGCTCACGGCAGGGCCGCCAGCAGGCGTTCGTTCTCGAAGCGGCTGCCGAGGCTGATGCGTATCGTGTTGCCGAGCCCGTAGCCCTGCATTGGCCGCACGATCACGCCGTGCTCGAACAGCCGGGCCTGCAGGGTACTGGCATCGACGCCTAGATCGACCATCAGGAAATTCGTCTGCGACGGCAGCGCCCGATAGCCCCGCTGCGCCAACTCGGTGCGCAGCCATTCGCGCTCATCCCGGGTCCAGCTCAGCACAGTCTCAAGGTGGGCCTGATCCGACAGCGCCGCCTCGGCCGCGGCAAGGGCCAGACCGTTGACATTGAATGACTCACGCAGGCGATCAAGGACGCCCACGACGCCCGGGTCGGCAACCAGATAGCCGACGCGAAGACCGGCCAGCGCGTATGCCTTGGAAAACGTGCGGGTTACGACGAGGTTTGGATACTGCCCGGCAAACCTGAGTGCGGTGCTCAGCCCGGGTGCATCCACATACTCGTAATAGGCCTCGTCGACCACCACAAGGGTGGTCAGCGGAACGTGCTTGAGCAGCGCCTCGAGCTGGCCGTCGTCAAACCAGGTTCCGGTCGGATTGTTCGGATTGGCCAGATACAGGAGTCGCGTATCGGCGCGTACCGCGGCAGCCAGGGCCGCCAGATCGTGGCCCAGCGGTGCAGTGGCATGGTCACCGGGCAACGCCGGCACGCGAATCGCCCGTGCGCCGGCAGCCGCCGTGGCAATCGGAAACACCGCGAATCCGAATTCGGAGAACACCACCGATGTGCTGGCATCCGCAAAACACTGGGCCAGCAGCATCAACAGTTCGTGCGAACCATTGCCGAGCAGGATGCGGCTTGTGTCTGTCCCCAGTCTCCTGGCCAGTGCCAGCTTGAGCGCGCCACCCTGCGGGTCGGGATATCGAAATACCTCCGCCAGGGAATCGCGCATGGCCGCGAGTGCCAACGGGCTTGGCCCGAGCACGTTCTCGTTCGAGCCCAGCTCAGCCAGCTGTTGACCGAACCTGACACGCAGGGCTGGCAAATCATGGCCTGGATCATAGGCACGCAGTCCCTGCGTGGTGGCGTTGGCCAGGGCCGCGGCGTCGAAATTCACGGCACGGCGACCGGGTAGGAGCCCAGTATCTTGATCTGTGCGGCGAACGCGGAAAGCTCGGCCAGTGCCTTCTGCATCTGCTCGTCTTCAACGTGACCGGCAAGATCGATGAAGAACGCGTACTCCCATTTGGCTTGATGCGAGGGGCGCGACTCGATGCGATTCATCGAGATGCCGTGCCGGGCAAACGGACTCAGCACGTTGAACAACGCACCCGGCTGGTCCTTGATGAAGACCAGCACTGAAGTGCGGTCATGACCAGACGGTGGGAAGATCTGTCGACCGAGGACCAGGAATCGCGTGGTGTTGTCGGCGTGGTCTTCGATAGGTCGCATGATGACCTTCTTGAGGCCGTAGACCAGCCCGGCAGACTCCCCGGCGATGGCTGCGGCATCGTCGGCATTGCGTGCGCGGCGCGCACCTTCGGCGTTGCTGCTGACCGGCAGCTTTTCGACATCGGGAAGATTGCTGCGCAACCAGCCCTGAGTCTGGGCAAAGGATTGAGGGTGGGAATAGATGCGCTCGATATCCTCGATGCGGCCGCTGCGCGAAAGCAGATACTGGTGTACGCGCAATTCGACTTCGCCGCAGATCTTGATGTCGGAGGTGAGGAACATGTCCAGGGTGATCTGGATCGTACCTTGCCCCGAATTCTCGACCGGCACGACTCCAAAATCGGCGCCTCCATTGGCCACCTCCTGAAACACCTCCTCAATGCTGGCCAACGGCAGGCCATGAGCCGAACGGCCGAAATGCTTGAGTACCGCCTGCTGGCTGAAGGTTCCTTCCGGACCGAGGAAACCGATCTTCAGGGGCTCCTGTTGCGCAAGGCAGGCCGACATGATTTCACGAAACACGTGCACCAGCACTTCATCGCTGAGCGGCCCCTCGTTGCGGTCGACGACCATGCGCAGCACTTGTGCCTCGCGCTCGGGACGATAGTAGTCGACAGCTGCAGCCAGCGGCCCCTTGGCCAGGCCGACCTGGTGCGCAAATCTGGCGCGCTCGGCAATCAGATCCTGGATCGCACGATCGATCCCGTCGATGCGCTGACGCACCTCACCGAGATCTGGCGAAGTGGTCGGGCGCTGCTCTTCGTTGCTCATGGCATATGTTCCTGGTGGAGTCTCACGGCCGACATCCCGGTCTCGCGGTCCGAACGGAATCGTTGAAGCGACGCCGAAAACGGACAGAGGTTCTCTGGTGAAGGCGGCCTACCCATGACGGCTGGCGAAATCGCGCATGAAGTCGACCAGCGTGCGCACCTGGTCCAGGCTGATCGCGTTGTAGATCGATGCGCGCATGCCGCCGAGCACGCGATGGCCCTTGAGTCCGATCAACCCGGCTGCATCGGCCTCGGCGAGAAAGGCTGCATCGAGTTCGGGGCGCCCCAGGAAAAACGGCACGTTCATCCAGGACCGCGCCGAGGCTTCAACCGGATTCGAATAGAAGTCCGACTGATCAATGGTCGAATACAGCAATTCCGCTTTCGACTTGTTGCGCTCACCCATGGCGACCACACCGCCCTGGGCCTTGAGCCACTTGAAGACCAGCGAAGCCAGGTACCAGCCGTACGTGTTCGGCGTGTTGAACAGCGAACGTCCAGCCGCGTGTTCGGCATAACTGAAAATGCGCGCCATCGAGTCGGGACATCGCTCAAGCAGATCGTCACGAATGATCAGGATGACGAGACCGGAGGCACCGATGTTCTTTTGCGCGCCGGCATAGATCAGCCCGAAACGCGAAACGTCGATCGGACGCGACAGGATGTCCGAGGACATGTCGGCAATCAGCGGTACGTTGCCCACTTCGGGGACGTCCTGGAATTCGACGCCATGGATCGTTTCGTTCGGCGTGTAGTGCAGGTAGCACGCATCCGGATCGAGATCCCATGCACTGCGTGCAGGTATCCGCGTGTAGTGGCTATCGATGGAACTGGCTGCGATGCGCGCCTGCACATAAGGCGATCCTTCGCGGACCGCCTTTTCTCCCCAGGCGCCGGTGACGATGTAGTCCGCAGACTGGTCGGGACGCGCGAGATTCATCGGGATCTGGGCAAAGTGCTGGGTCGCCCCACCCTGCAGGAACAGCACCCGATAGTTGTCGGGTATCGACATCAGGTCGCGCAGGTCCTGCTCGGATTCCTCGGCCAGGTCCATGAAGGCGCGACTGCGGTGGCTGATCTCCATCACGGAGGCCCGCGCGCTTCCCCATTCAAGCAGTTCGGACTGGGCCTGCCTCAGCACTTCTTCGGGCAGCGCGGCGGGTCCGGCGCTGAAATTGCAGCCACGAGTCACGACGTTTTCCTTGTTCGGGGCCGATCCACGGCGATCAGCCAATGTCGCAACAATATGGCGCATTGCAGCATTACCGCAAGCGCTACCCCGCGAGCAAGGCCTTGCCGGGAAGGCCATCAGCGCTCCCGGCTGCAAGATCGCGGGTCTGGTTGCCGCAGACTTGCCCTGTCCTCTGGCGGATGCCGGTCAGTAGTTGCCGAACCACAGCAAGCCGGCAATTCCCAGTCCAATCAGGGCTGCGGCCGCAATCAGCCACCAGACCCCGGAACTGTCGTCTTCCTTTTCGTCTGCCACGACGGGATCGTCGATCTGGATGGCATCCAGGGTTTGCGTGATGGCAGGCGCCATCTCTGCAGGGGTCGGCAGACTTTGACCCCTTGCGGGATACCCGGGTGCCTCGAGCACGAAACGATTGCGGCCGAAAGAAAGCTGATCGCCGGGATGGAGGACGGCACTCTTCACCCGCACGCCGTTGATTTCGGTTCCCTGGCTGGAGTCGAGATCACGAAGATAGATGGCGTCGTCGCAGACGCTGATCGATACATGACGCTCCGACATGCCGGGCTCGTCCAGATCGAGTCCGCTGCTGCCGTTGCCGATCACAAGCTGCTCGCCGATGCTGATGGTCTTGCCGAACTGCGCACCCGATACGCCGCGCAGAACCACCCGCGAGACGGCAGCAGTAGTGCCCCGCGGCGTACTGGCAGGTACGCGCGTGTCGATGATCTCGTCGTGATCGGGTTTCAGAACAGCGGCGACGGCGTCGAAATTGATCACGTCACCCAGCCTGAGCAGAGCCTTTTCGACCACAGGACGGGCGTTCACGTGGGTTCGCGCCTGCGCGTCGAGGACCTCGAGAATCATGCCTCGCTGGTCGACCAGCAGACGCGCATGCCACGGCTTCACGCCGCCCGCGTCAAGAATGACTGTATTGCCCTGCGCCGACCCGATACCGGTGACTCCGCTATCGACGAGCACATCGGCATGTTCCCCGTTGGAAAAGCTCAGACGCATCGGTTCACGGGTTGTCGGAATTGTCGGCACTCTAGCAGGATGCGACAGGACTGGCACCTGCCCCCGCGGCGGTTCACCGAGGTCGCCATGAGCGGCAGGCGACTCCGGCTTGATAGCGGGCGCACCGGCATGACCTTCCCCCATTGTCCCGATTCCCGGTTCCTGCCGGGTGGGGCGAGCTGTTCCGCGGCCGGAAACTGGAACCTTCGTTCCGCCCAAGGCTTCTGCCGACATGGCTCCTGGGGCATCATAGTGTCTGTCGCGCAACGTCCTCATGTTGGCGAAACCGGAGAAACTGGATGGCGAGCATTGATATCCGCCGAAAACACAACCTTTCCACGACTGAAGCAAAAAAGGCGGTCAACAAGCTGGCCAAGTCGATTGCCAAGGAGTTCGACCTTGATTGCGGCTGGGAGGGCAACACGCTGGCCTTTTCCCGCAGCGGCGTCGATGGCCACATCGCCCTGGAGAAAGGCGAGGTCCACGTCTATGCACAGCTCGGTTTCCTGATGGGCGTCATGAAACCCATGATCGAGCAGGAGATTCACCGACATCTCGACGAGCAGATCGGCTGATGCTGGCAATCAAGGCAGCCCGGAAACCGCGTCGCAAGGGCAGACATCCGAGCATCGCGCTGGCTGTTGCCGGTGGCGGCCCGATCGGCGGCATTTTCGAGATTGGCGCCGTTCGCGCCCTCGATGACGCCATCGAGGGTCTCGATCTGAATGCACTGGACACCTATGTCGGTGTCAGTTCCGGCGCGTTCGTGGCAGCGAGCCTGGCCAATCGGCTGAGCACAGCCGAAATGTGCAGGATCTTCATCACCGGAGACTCCGACCAGTTTCGCTTTCGACCCGAGGACTTCATCCGCCCGGCCATTTTCGAGTACCTCAGTCGCCTCGCCGGCGTGCCGCGCATGTTGCTGGCCGGACTTGCCGAATTTGCGAAGCACCCGCTGGAGCTCAATGTATCCGACAGCCTGCTGCGACTCGGCAGCATTCTCCCCACCGGCATCTTCGACAACGAAGCCATTGAACGCTTCCTGCGCACGGCGTTCACCGCACACGGGCGCAGCAATGACTTCCGTGAGCTTGCGCGCAAGCTCTATATCGTTGCCGTGGAACTCGATACCGGACAAGCCGTCCGGTTTGGAACAGAAGGCCACGACGACGTACCCATTTCGCGCGCCATCGAAGCCAGCGCGGCCCTGCCCGGCCTCTATCCGCCGGTGAACATCAACGGGAAATACTACGTGGATGGCGCCCTGCGCTATACGGTCCATGCCTCGGTCGCGCTGGAAGCGGGAGCCGATCTGGTGTTTGCCATCAATCCGCTGGTTCCTATCGACACGACCAACGCAAGTGCGATGGGCAAGATTTCTCCGGCAAGCCTGATCGAAGGCGGCTTGCCTTCGGTGCTGTCGCAGATGTTCCGCACCTTGCTGCAGTCCAGGATGCAGGCGAGCATTCCGAAATATGAAGGCAAGTATGCCGGCTCGGATTTGCTGATCATCGAACCCGGCGACGACGACACCGACATGTTCTTCACCAATGTCTTCAGTTTCGCCCACCGCAAGCGACTCGCCGAGCATGCCTACCAGTCCACCATCAGCGACCTGCGCAAGCATCGCAATTCACTGGGCCCGTTGCTCAGGCGCCACGGACTGAGCTTGCGCGATGAGATCCTGGATGAGCCGGGACGCACTTTGCTGAGTGGACTCGAGCGCAAGCCCGCACGGCGATCCCAGGCCACCTCGCAGCTGCACCGCACGCTGGACGATCTTGATCGCGCCCTGGAACGCGGACGCACCATCGCAAAGTCGCCAAAACGAACCCGCGCGCCGGCGCGCCCGAAAAGCAGGTCTGCGCGCTCGCCCTCGGCGCACTCCTGACCTGCCTGCGGGGCATCGACTACTTGCTCTATTGATCTCTACTATTATTCCCGCCAATCGGGGCAGCTGCCCTTGACCCTTCGAAGGAAATGACATGACCAAGCCCAAGCTGAAATCCAAAGCCGCGCCAGCGACCAGCAAGCCCACGGCTCGCGCAGGCGGCAAGTCGATCGTTGAATCCGCACAACACATCTGGCTCGCCGGCCTCGGCGCATTCGCCAAGGCTCAGGACGAGGGTACCCGCCTGTTCGAGGCACTGGTGCGCGAGGGAGTCTCCCTCGAGCAAAAGACCCGCAAGCTCACCGCAGGCAAGGCCGATGAGGCGCGCGGTGCCGTCGAGGCTGCTGTTGGCCAGGTCAAGGAACGCAGCCAGGAAACCTGGGACAAGCTTGAGAAAGTGTTCGAGAGCCGCGTATCCCGCGCCCTGAACCGCCTTGGCGTTCCCGGCAGCACCGAGCTCAACAAGCTGACCAAGCGCGTCGAGGAACTCGGCCGCGAGGTAAGCAAGCTCAATAGCAAGTCCGGAGCCAAGTCCGCCGACCGCAGCGCTGCGGCAAGAAGTGGCGCCACCCGATCCATTTCCCGGGTCAAGGACGAACTGGCCGATGTAGCGCGTGAGCTCGAGTCCGCCCAGCTCAAGCAGGCAGGCGCGAAGCGCAGCGCCAGCAGCGCAAAAAAGGCAGCAGCAAAGAAGCCGGCGGCAAGGAAAAAGCCGGCGGCAAAGAAAGCCGCGGCCAGGAAGAAAAGCGCGAAGTAGCCAGCCCTGAAGGCCCGCCCTGTTTAAAAAAGAGCCCCTCTCCGCTGGCGGAGAGGGGCTTTCTTTTTGGCTATTGGCAACACCGAAACTGAAACAAGCCCAATAAACAGCGAGCGTGTCCGGTTCACAGGCCGGGAGTTCCCGCTACCAGTGAACGCCGCGCATCAGGGCTGCAAACGCAACCTGCTCCGAGGACGGCCCTTGCTGCTTCTCCTCACGTACACCCTTGATGCCCTTGGCCGCCGAGGAATCAGGGAACAGGCGGAACGCCGTGTTCATGACGATTTCGTAGGCTCGGGGCGATACCGAGTAGAACAGCTGGGCGAAGATTCCGGTGCGCGTCGCGACCCGGACCGGACGCTCGATGATCGCACCCACAACCAGATCCGCGGCCTCTTCCGGGCTCAGGGTCGGCACGGAATCGTACATCTTCGTCGGCGCGATCATGGGCGTCTTGACCAGCGGCATGTTGATTGTCGTGAAGTTGATTCCAAGATCGGAAAACTCCGCCTGGGCGCAGCGTGAGAATGCGTCGAGGGCCGCCTTGGACGAAACATAGGCCGAAAACCGGGGTGCGTTGGTCAGCACGCCAATCGAGGAAATGTTGATGATATGGCCGCGACGACGCTCGGTCATCTTCGGCAGGAAACCCAGGATCAGACGCAGCGAACCAAAATAGTTCAATTGCATCGTTCGCTCGAAATCGTGGAAGCGGTCGTAGCTCGACGCGATCGCGCGGCGAATGGAGCGTCCTGCATTGTTGATGAGGATGTCGACGCCACCGTGATCCGCCGTGACCTGCTTGACGAAGGCGTCGCAGGAGGCCAGATCGGCCAGATCGACCACGTAGCTGTGGCAGGATCCTCCGGCTGCTTCGATTTCGACTTTCGCCGCAGCGAGCTCTTCTTCTCCGCGCGCACAGATGACCACTTTGGCCCCCGCGGCAGCCACTTTCAGGGCAACGGCCTTGCCAATGCCGGAGGAGCCCCCGGTGACGACAACCACCTTGCGCTTAACCTTGCCAGACAGGGAATGGTCGATGAAAAGCGCTGGATCCAGATGACGTTCCCAGTAGTCCCACAAGCGCCAGGCATAGGTCTGCAGCTTGGGCAGCTTGATCTTCGAACCCCGCAGCGCGCGCTCGGTTTCCCGTGAATCGAAACGCGTCGGGTAGTTGATGAAGCGCATCACTTCGGCGGGAATGCCGAAATCATGCAGGAACGAGTTGAGCATGCGCCGTACCGGTGGCAGGTTGCCCAGGGCGTGGCGCACGGCAGCGGGCACAAACGCGAACATGCGCGCATCGAGCCGCATCGTCATCTTTGGCGCATGGCCGGCGTGAGCAAAGATATTGAGAACCTCGCCAATCCTGCGCGGAGCAGGGTCGGTCAGGTGGAAGCACTGGCCATCCAGCTTGGGGACATGAGCGATGTGGTCCATGCACGCCGCGACCCAGTCAACCGGGACCAGGTTGAGGCGACCGCCCTCCAGGCCGACTGTCGGCATCCACGGAGGTAACACTTCGCGCATCTTCTTTATCAGGCGGAAAAAATAGTAGGGACCGTCGATCTTGTCCATTTCTCCGGTCTGGGAGTTGCCGATCACGATGCCCGGACGATAGATGCGGAACGGCCGCTTGCACTCCGCCCTGACCAGACCTTCCGAATCGTGCTTGGTCTTGAAATAGGGATTGTCCAGGCCTTCCGCTTCGTCAAACATGTCCTCGCGGAAGACGCCCGGATAGAGTCCGGCGGCCGCAATCGAACTGGTGTGGTGGAAACAACCGGCCTTCAGGCTTTCGGCAAGCTGCAATGCGTGACGGGTGCCTTCGATATTGGCCTTGACCTGGGCCGCTTCGTCGGCAGAAAGGTCATACAGCGCGGCAAGATGGAAGAAATGCGTGATCTTGCCGCTCATGTTCTTCAGCGCGGTCGGGGTTACCCCCAGACGGGTCCTGGCGAGATCTCCGGTGACCGCAATCATGCGTTCCTTGTCGGCGCCGAGGCGGTCACGCAGTTCCTCGAACTTCGGAATCGACTCCTTGCGTACGAGACAGTAGATCTTGCCTTTGCGCAGCAGCAGCTTCTCGAGCAGATGGCGGCCGATGAATCCGGTCGCGCCCGTCACGAAATATGTCATATCCCCACTCCAATCCAATTTCAGGATGCCCAGACAACCCCATCAGGAGCGAGGGCTACGATCACCGGCGGCATACAGCATAGTCGCCCGTCGACAAGCTTTCCACGAACGATTGAATCGCGTTGACCACCCTCCGGGTGCATGATAGAAAGTTCCGGCGCAGGGGGCGCGTCCAATCAGGCCAATTCACATGTCCAAGCTTCAGACCAGCTTTGAAAACGCCGCGGAAGACATCAAGAAGCTGCCAGACCGCCCAGACAACGACACCTTGTTGAAGCTGTATGCCCTCTACAAGCAGGGGGCTGATGGCGATGTCTCGGGGCCGAAACCCGGATTCTTCGATTTTGTCGGTACGGCCAAGTACGAGGCCTGGGCCAAGCTCAAGGGCACCGATCAGGACGAAGCCAAGCAGAAGTATGTCGATCTGGTCGCAAAGCTGCGCGCCTGACCATCGCGACAAACCGCACGGGACACCCGATGGCGCGTCAAACTCGCGAGCTCATTCTCGAAACCGCCCTGGCCATGTTCAATACGCAGGGTGAGCCCAATGTGACGACCAATCACATCGCGGACGAGCTGGGCATCAGTCCGGGCAACCTCTACTACCACTACCGCAACAAGGACGACATCATAGGTCACCTGTTCGCGCGCTACGAGCAGCGCATCGACGAAGCGCTTGTGGTGCCCGACGATCGGCTGCCCACGCTTGAAGATGTCTGGTTGCAGCTGCACCAGATCTTCGAATGCATGTGGGATTTTCGTTTTGTCTATCGCGATCTCGTCGACATTCTCTCCCGCAACCGCAAGCTGCGCATGCATTTCTCGCGCATCCTCAAACGCGCGTCCGAAAATGCCGCGGGCGTAATGCGAGGACTGGCTGCTGCAGGGATATTTCGCGCAAGTGCCGACGAAATACGCGCCACCGCCGAAAACATCGTGCTGGTCGCAACGTTCTGGCTCAACTTCGACGCCGTTCGCCACGGCAAGAGCGAATCAGGCCAGCCCGATGTCGGCCGCGGCATCCATCAGGTCATGATGCTGATCGCACCGTTCCTGCGCGATTCCGAGCGTCTGCATCTGAATACCCTCGCAGCCGCCTACTTGCGTTAGCCGAATTCCAGGGCAGCAAGCCACACGCAAAAAAAAACGGTCGCACAAGGCGACCGTTTTCAATGGCACGCTGGAGAGTCGTACTTACTTGGCCGCGCGCAGCTGCCTGGACAGGCGATCGACGCGCGTGATCAGTGCGTCAACGTCAGCCTTGGAGGGAATGCCGGCGTACGACAGCACACGACCCAGCCCCTTCTCGAATGTCGCTTCAGCGCTCTTGCGGGTTTCCAGCAGACGCGCCTTGACCGGCTTCACGCGGCTCTCGATCTTCTTGCGCAGATCGGTCGAAACCTTGCGTGCGAACTTTTCGCTGCGGACCTGGAAGGCCTTGCCTTCGCTGATCATGTTTTCAGCCAGCTCGGCGCCCATCTTCTGGGCGACGGAGACCGCACCCAGGCCGGCAAGCCAAAGCTTCTCAGCCTTGTCCGCATTCGTTGCAACCTTGGCCTTTGCAGGCTTTCTGACCTTGATTTGCTTGCTCACAATGCCTCTCCTCATGGGGTTGGAATTCGCCAGAGTCCGGCGATGGACTCATCATCCCCGCTTGCAGTCGAGCATTCACACTACACAAGGATCAGGCAACGGCGGCATTCAGGGACGGGATTCGCCAGCCGCCGAACGCGCCTACCAGTTGGCGCGGAACGATTCGCCTTCGTGCTTTCGGTCCCAGGCGCGCAGCTGGTCGCGAATGTGCGCGATTCCCTGGCGTCCGAGCGCACCGTGTTTTTCATCCTGCAGGTTGGCGTCCAGCAACTCGGCCAGACGCTGTGCCGTCGGCAACATGGCGTCCCAGGCATCAAGGGCTGGCAACGGGCCCGGCAAGGCCATGAACAATGTGAGTCCCGGCGTATCCAGCGTCTCGATGCGGGCCATGTCGAAATTTCCGGGCTTGAGCATGTTGGCCATGCTGAAGACGGGTCCGGCTTCGTTGCGGCCAGTCACCATCCGGTGAAAGATGCCGCGATCACCGAACTCCAGGCCCGCCTTCTCGGCCGCCACGACGAGGTCGCTACCGGAAATCGTGGCTCCATCGCGAGCACTCACAAACAACGTGACAATGTGCTCGATGGGGCCGCTGGGTCGGGCCCCGACGGGTGGCTTGGCAGATCGCCGGGATCGGGCATTCTTGCGCGGCGCTGACGATGCGTCGTCCACTTCAGACGGGGTCGATCCAAGCAGGTCGAACTGCTCGCCCGTCGGAGCGTCGGCGAATTCACCTGGTTCCTCGAAATCGCTGCTTTCGCTCAGGGTCGGCTCGACTCGCTGCCCCTTCCTGCCCTGGAACAGGGTTCGCTTGCCCTGCCCCGGCTTTCTGGGCCGACCGAAGAAGTAGATCAGGGCAAGCACGATCAAGCCGATCACGAAAATGATCACCCGCATCTCGGTGGCGCTCAATGCTTGCTGCTCCATGTCTACTCCTGAAACCGATATTGCATGATATCCCCCGGCTGCCGGATGGGTGTGCTGTTGCCGGCCCGTTAAGCCGCCCCTGCCAGTTTGGCCGCCTCGGCGAGATCCACGAGAACCAGACGCGAAACGCCCGGCTCGCGCATGGTCACGCCGCAGAGCTGTTTCGCCGCTTCCATCGTCGACTTGTTGTGGGTAACAAAAATGAACTGCACGTTCTCGCTCATTTCGGTCACCAGCGCCGAGAAGCGCCCCACGTTGGCTTCGTCCAGCGGCGCATCAACCTCGTCGAGAAGGCAGAATGGAGCCGGGTTCAGACGAAAGATCGAGAACACCAGGGCGACGGCCGTCATGGCCTTTTCGCCACCCGAGAGCAGCGATATCGAGGTGACCCGCTTGCCAGGCGGCCGCGCCATGATCGACACGCCGGTGGACAGCAGATCTTCTCCGGTCAGTTCCAGATAGGCCTGACCTCCACCGAACAGGCGCGGAAAGAGCTCCTGTACGCCTGCATTGACGCGGTCAAACGTGTCCTTGAATCGCTGGCGCGTTTCGCGATCGATTTTGCGGATGGCACCCTCGAGGGTTTCCAGCGCCGTGCTCAGATCGGTCAACTGCGCATCGAGATAGACCTTGCGCTGGGATTGCTCTTCATATTCCTGAATTGCGGCCAGATTGACAGGCTCCAGACGCCGGATCTTCTGCTCAAGACCTTCCAGTTCGCTCTTCCAGCGTTCGGCTTCGATGTCTTCCGGCAACTCCGAGATCAACCGGTCAACCTCGAAGCCGGCCTCGACGATCGCCTCGGCAAGCGCTTCGGCATGCAGGCGTCGCTCCTGCGCGTTCAGGCGAAGATTCGCCAGCGCCTCGCGGCGTTCGGTCAGCGCTTCCGCGATCACGTTGCGTTCGACTTCGTACCTGCGCATTTCTGCGTCGCGCTCCTCGAGCGCCTTGCGCGCTTCCACGAGCTGCTTGTCGACGAGCAATCTCTGATTCAGGCAGGATTGCCGCTCCGACTCCAGCGCGATCAGCGGATCGTCGCTGGAGGAAAGCTGTTCCGCAATCTCGCCACGACGCGACTCAAGCTGGGCCAACTGCGACTGCATGCGCTGCAGCGATTGCTCGAGTGATGTCAGTGCGGATCGTTTCGACTCGATCGACAGTGCGGCCTGGTGCGCAACGTCGCGCGCTTCGCGCGCATTCATGCGTGCCTCTTCGCGCGACTCCAGCAACTGTCGACGTCCCGCGTCCAGTTGCTGGCGCTGCTGCTCCAGTTCTCCCATGCGCTCGACAGCCTTGTCGAGGCGGCCGCGTGCCTCGCGTATCTGGCCGTGCTCCGTATCCAGGCGGGTGATCAATTCTTCAAGCTCGCCGTCGATCCGGACCAGGCGCTCGCGAGCGCTGTCCATGCGTCCTCGATGGCTTTGCAGCTGACCGGAATTCTCGGCCAGTCGACGGTGGGCAGCGTGCGCCTCGCGCTGTGCTTCGTCGCGCGCGCGCTCCGCTTCGATCCGGGCAAGCCGCGACTGCTCAAGCCGGGCCGCATGCTCTTCGATGGCGGCTTCGAGCTCCTCGATACGCTTGCCGAGATGGGTGATCTCACGTTCGCGGGCGAGCACACCGACCTGGGAACCCTGGGCGCGTGCGATGCGCGCAAACCCGGCACCCATCCAGTCGCCCTGCGCCGTGATGACCGAATGGCCGACCGGCAAATCCGCGGAAACCGCGCGCAAGTCGTCCATCGAATCCGCCGTGCGGATCCTCGCCAGCATGTCCTGGATGGGCTTCGGTCCGCGAACATGCGCCGCCAGTGTTCCGTCGGCAGAACCGGAGTCGGAGGTAGCCGCAGCCAGCAAGGTCAGGTCTGCCTCGACCAGCCCTGCAAGTTCCTGCACGAGACTTCCGGGCGAATCGACCAGCACGGCATCGAGCCAGCCCTGGAGCACGGTCTCGACCGCAGCCTCCCAGCCATTGTCCACCTCAAGCACTTCACCGAGACGGCGCGAGCCGGACAGGCCCACACGCTCAAGCCACGCGTGGGCGGAATCATCGCCTTCGCCCAGCGCGGCATGCTGAAGCGCTTCAAGCGAGGCCAGCCTGCCGCGTGATTTTTCAAGTTCTCCGCGACTCGTGCTCAGCAAGGTCTGCAAGCCTTGCTCGCTTTCGACGATTTGTTCGTGGGAGAGCCGGCGCTCATCGAGTGTCGCAGCCAGGGCCTCGACCTGCTCGCGCAAGGTCTCCTGCTCCGAATCGAGCGTTTCCAGTGCCCTGGCTAGCTCGGTCAGGTCCACGGCCTGTTTTTCGGCCAGCAGCGCTTCGCGTCGGCGATCGGCTTCGGCGCACTGGCGATCCAGATAGTCGAGACGGGTTCTCTCAACCTCGGCTGCCTGACCCGCTTCGGAGCTGGACCTGGCGTAGGCATCCCACTTCTCCTGCCATTCGGCCAGACTGGCCTCGGCGACGCTCAGTACTTCAGCCGCCTTTTCGACCGCTTCGTGAAGGGCTTCGCGCTGGGGCGCCGAGTCACTCAGGATCAATCGCAGCGACTCGACCTGGCTGGTGTCCGTGGCGATGTGCTCGGCCAGTTCGGCGTGTGCACGTTCGGTTTCTTCGCGCGCACGCTGCAGTTGCTCGGCAAGCACTCTACTGTGCTGTATCTGCTGCTCGACGCGGGCGATTTCTGCGCCGACCTTGTAAACATCTCCCTGCACCGCATTGAGATGCTCGGTGGCTGCGTGATGGGCTTCGCGACCCGTCTCGATTTGCGCCTCGCGCTGACGCTGCTCGGCCAGTTTCTGCTCGATGGCCAACTCGGCCTGACGCAGGCTGCCGGACTGGGAATCCAGCTCTGTCCTGGCCTCGCGCAGATTGACCGCCTTCAGCTCGGCTTCCTTGCGCTTGTGCTCGGCCTGGAATGCCTGCCAGCGTTCGGCCGCGCGCGCCTGCCGTTTCAGGTGCTCAAGCTGCTTGTCGACTTCGTCGCGTACGTCGGTGACGCGATCGAGATTTTCGCGCGTCGCCTTGATTCGGCTCTCGGTTTCCTTGCGCCGCTCCTTGTAGCGCGAGATGCCGGCCGCTTCCTCCAGGTGTACGCGCAGCTGTTCCGGATCGGACTCGACGATCTGGCTGATCATGCCCTGTTCAATGATGGAGTAGCTGCGTGGCCCCAGGCCGGTCCCGAGGAACAAATCGGTAATATCGCGCCGTCGGCAGCGCGTGCCATTCAGGAAATACTGCGATTGTCCGTCGCGACTGACCAGGCGCTTGACCGATATTTCGTTGTACTGCGCATACTCACCGGTCACCGTGCCATCCGAATTGTCGAAGACGAGTTCGACAACCGCCTGACCGACAGGCTTGCGTGCACTTGAACCGGAAAAGATCACGTCGGTGAGTGAGTCACCGCGCAACCGACTGGCCGCGCTCTCACCCATGACCCAGCGAATTGCGTCGATGATATTGGACTTGCCGCAACCGTTCGGGCCAACCACGGCCGACATGTTGGTGGGCAGGTGCAAAGTGGTCGGATCGACAAATGACTTGAATCCGGCCAGTTTTATCGTAGTCAGTCGCATGGAAGCAGTTTCGTCCCTGATGGGTCAGTTGGCAGGTTTGTCAGCCGGAACGGCATCGGCAGATGGCTCAGCATCGGTCGGAGACTCGGTAGTGACCTTGGCTTCCTCGCGCAGCTTGATCAATCGCTGCTGCGAGAGTTGCGCCAGAAGGGTCTCGCGAATGCTCTCACGCAACTGCTCGAATGTGGGGGGTACGAACGGCGAGATCGCACCAACATGGATCACATGCCAGCCGTAGTCGGTTTTTACCGGTACCTTGGTGGTTTCACCGGACTTCATCGACGTGAGCGCCCTGGCCATCGGCTCCGGCAACTGGACCGGACGCACGCGCTGGAATGCGCGCGCCTGCTTGGCCCTGGTGCTCCACGCATCAAACACTTCGCTGAAGGGCTGGTTCATCGCTTCGCCGGCTGCCTTCAACGCGTCGTCCTCGTTGTCAAACAGCAACTGGCTGAAATCGTATTCGGAAGATCCGGCCTTTGCCAGTTGCTGCTCGTATTCGGTGCGCAGCACGCTGTCGTCCACCTGGGCGCTGCTGCGGAATTTGCCCAGCGTTGCATTGGCCATGCCCTGCAGCCGGTTGATTTCGACCTCGGCAGCGAACAACGGATCATCGAAGTAGGACCCGGCCTCGGCCGCCTGCCCAAGCAGGATGTAGTCGCGCAACTCGGTGAGTGCGGCTGCGCGCTGCTCGGGAACGTCCAGGTCCAGCTTTCTTTCGCGGGCGAGTACATCGAGCAGCACCTGCGGAACCGGCTGTCCATTCACTGTCTCCACGATCGGCAGGCCCGCTGGCAACGCGTCGTGACCCGAACTGCCGCCACAGGCAGACAGTGTCAGCGACAGAACCAGCACAAGGATTGGCAGGCGCGGGGTTGATATTACAGTCATCAGGATTCCTCGTTTGTACGTGCATCAATCGATAGCGCATGGATGTCGGTCTGCATCAGCTCGCCGAGTGCGGCGTAGATGGCTCGATGCCGGGCCAGCGGCGCCATGCCCTCGAAGGCGGCACTGATCAGCCGGACGCTGAAGTGGCCGCGGCCATCGCGAGCCCCGGCGTGACCGACATGGCGATGGCTGTCATCCGTAACCGTCAGCTCGCAGGGGGCAAACGCCTGGGCCAGACGGGAACGAATCGCTTCGACCCGATCGATCATGGCAGAACCTTGCGGAACGGGCGGACATCCACCGAAGCGTAGACGCCAGTCCGCAGGTAGGGATCTTCGGCAGCCCAGGCTCTGGCGGCATCCAGATCGGCGAACTCGGCAATGATCAGACTGCCGGTGAATCCGGCAGGCCCGGGATCATCCGCGTCCACAGCCGGAAACGGACCCGCAATCAGCAGGCGCGCCTGGTCCCGCAGGATTTCGAGCCGACGCAGATGATCGGGCCTGCTCGCCTTGCGTTGCTCCAGGCTTCCCGGATTGTCCTGACCCACGATCACGTACCACATGCAAAGGCTACCGAAGAGGGGCGCGTATGTTAGCCGATCGGTGCCGGGGACGGAGATCGATCTGCGCAGGCTTGCGAGTCATGGCCGGGTTTCATCGTGATCGCGACGGGAAACCTACTGGACTTCCGCATCTACAAGCCTTACGCTTGCTTCCGAATCAGTGCAAAGCGGGGCAAAGCACCCGCTGCTGTCGTGACTCCCGAGGGCAAGGGGCGTCCGCACCGCTGGTTACCACGTTGTTGCATGGCACCTGGATCCGAGCGGGAGCGCCGGGTGGGTTTTCAGGCGATTCGCCTGTACGCAACCAGTTGACGGTTTCTTTCCGGTTCGATCCGGGCGTTTCTGGTTGTTGGAAGTCTGTGCTGCCGGGCGGACCGACATACGCTTTTTCTTCATCCACAGCGGCTCAGGTTGGTAATGGCTGGCCGTGCTTGCTGTGGTTTGCATGGATCCGGTGCCTTGTCACCGGCCACGCAATGGTCAGGCCGATAAACCCGGCCGACTCTTTTTTCACGTGAGATCTGAGCATGACCCGCGCCGTGAGGCGCCGGGCAACCGGATCGGATATGAATACGCCGACAACCGAAATCGAAATCCAGCAAGAAGAACCCACGTCGGCATTCCCGCCGGTGCCCCAGCAGCAGGAAATGCCGTTGGCGCTGGTGCGTGGCGAACCGGTGTTGCAGATGCCGCAGGACCTGTATATCCCGCCGGATGCGCTTGAAGTCATTCTTGACGCCTTCGAGGGGCCACTGGATCTGTTGCTCTACCTGATCCGCCGGCAGAACCTCGACATCCTCGACATTCCGGTTGCGGAGATCACGCGCCAATATGTCGACTACATCGACCTGATGCAGGAAATGCGCCTCGAGCTGGCCGCCGAGTACCTGGTCATGGCGGCGATTCTGGCCGAGATCAAATCAAGACTCCTGCTGCCAAGACCCCCGGAAGCAGAAGGCCTGGAGGAAGATCCGCGCGCCGAGCTGGTTCGTCGCCTGCAGGAATACGAACGTTTCAAGCAGGCCGCTGCCGATATCGACGAGCTGCCGCGCATGGAACGCGATACGGCCGCGGTATCGGCTCATGTACCCGACAGAAACGTCATCCGCCTGCCCCCACCGGTCGACTTGCGCGAGCTTCTGCTCGCCCTGAAGGACGTGCTCAATCGCGCAGAGCTTTTCAGCCATCACGCCATTCAGCGTGAGGCCCTGTCGGTCAGGAACCGGATGAGCGATGTGTTGCGTGCGCTGGGCAATGGCGAATTTCATCCCTTCGAAAGCCTGTTCGACCTGAGTGAGGGTCGGCACGGGATCATCGTCACCTTCCTGGCCATTCTCGAACTGGCCAAGGAGCAACTGCTCGAAATCTCCCAGGGTGAGGCGCTGGCGCCCATCTATCTCAAATCGTTGGCCGCGGCCGACTGAACTTGCCCACATGATCGAATTTGAATTGCTAAAACGCATTATCGAGGCAGCCTTGCTGGCTGCCGGCAATCCGCTGAGCCCCGCGCAGATACTTGCGCTGTTTGGTGAAAACGAGGCTACCAGCCACGACGAAATCTCTCGCGCCATCGAATCCTTGCAGGCCGACTGCGAAGGTCGCGGCATCGAGCTCGTCGAGGTGGCTTCAGGCTTTCGCTACCAGGTGCGCAACGATGTTCACGCCTGGGTAGCCAGGATCTGGACCGAGCGACCCAGTCGCTACTCTCGCGCCCTGCTCGAAACGCTTGCACTGGTTGCGTATCGCCAGCCGATCACGCGCGGAGAAATCGAGCAGATTCGAGGCGTTGCCGTTTCCACCCACATCGTCAAGACTCTGGAAGAGCGCGAATGGATCCGCGTTGTCGGCCATCGCGATGCGCCAGGCAAGCCGGCTCTGTTCGGAACCACGCGCGGCTTCCTTGACTACTTCAATCTGCGTTCGCTGGACGAGCTTCCGTCGCTTGGAGAGATTCGCGACTTCGATGACATGGACCCGCAGCTTTCGCTGGGTCCTCCCGGCAACGGAGAGGCCGAAGCCGTCGTCGCAAACGACCCCAGGCTCCTCGCGGATGCCGCGCAGGAAGCATCCGCTTCAATTCCTTCCGACACCATCGAAGACGACGCGCAGGAAGATCCGCGCGGCGTCGATGCCGGCGATTCGGCCAGCCAACCCCCGCCCTTGTCTGCGTCCATGGTTGACGCCGACACATCGGAGCAAGATGCATGACTTCCCCTGTACGCAATGTACTTTCACTGAAACGCTCGGCCCCTGAAGATGTGGCCGCCACCCTCGAAGAACGCCTGCACAAGGTGCTGGCCACGGCAGGTCTCGGTTCCCGCCGCATGCTGGAAGGGCGCATCGAAGCCGGCGAAGTCCAGGTCAACGGCGAAGTTGCCACGCTGGGCCTGAGCGTCCATGCAGGGGATCGCGTCGAAATCGACGGCAAGAAGTTCGTCGTCATCAGCGACAACACCGAACACGCGCAGGTCATCGTCTACAACAAGCCCGAGGGCGTGATGACAACGCGCGAGGATCCGGAGGGACGCCCGACCGTATTCGAGCATCTTCCAAGATTGAAGGGCGCACGCTGGATCGCGGTGGGTCGCCTCGACATCAACACGACCGGCCTGCTTCTGCTGACCACCGACGGGGGGCTCGCCAACGCCCTGATGCACCCGAGCTCCGAACTCGAGCGCGAATACATCTGCCGTGTGCATGGCGAGGTACCCGATGAAGTCATCGAGCGCCTGCGCAGCGGTGTCGATCTCGAAGATGGCCCGGCCCATTTCGACGAGATTGCCGTGATCAGTCGTGGTGGCAGTCATTCGTGGTTCCGCGTGGTGATCCGCGAAGGGCGCAATCGGGAGGTCCGCCGCATGTGGGAAGCGGTCGGCCTCATGGTCAGCCGACTCAAGCGCATTCGCTACGCCAATGTCGAGTTGCCTCGCCTGCTCAAGCGCGAGCAGAGCGCCAGTCTCGAGCCCGATCAGATCAAGACATTGCGCGAGGCTTGCGGGGCGGCGGAGCCCGAAGCCACGCTCACGCTGGCCCCGGTCATCGGCCAGCGCCGCAGCTCGATCACGGAGTTTCGTCCGGATCCGAAATCCCAGCAGGCCTGGACCAGCACGCGTACGGAAGAAGCGCGTGAATTCGGCCAGTTCGACCGCATGCGCGATGAGCCCTGGAAGTCGCCCTCGTCAAACAAGGGCAAGCGCTCGCGCGGGGGCGGTGGCCCCCGCCCCTCCCGCCCGCGCGCCAAGCCCGGCAAGAACGAAGGCTCCCAGTATGTCGATCCAGGCTTGAATCCGGCCGTACTGCGCGCCTGGTTTCCTGATTCACCGCAGCCAGGCGCACGCAAGCGGGGTTCTGGCGGCCGTGGCCCGGCTCGAGGCAATCAGGCTGGCCAGGGCAATCCGAACTCAACCGGGTCCGTGGCACACGCCAACCGCGACCCGCGCCATGAAGCGAATGATGGAAGCCGGCCGTTCCGCGGCAATCCGCAGCGCAGTGGGCCGGCCCAGGGCAATCGCAGCCGCAATCCTCAGGATGCGTCCGGCAACCGGGCATCGCGCGGGAATTCGGCCCAGGACGATGCACGCGGCAATCGGGCGCCACAGGCCGACGGCAATCGCGAACAGGGGATCTGGGGCAATCGCGGCAACACCAGCGGCAATGCCCGCCGTGGTGGAAATGGCCCGCGCGGGAACTCGGCGCCACGTGGGGGCAATGGCGGACCGGGCGGAAATCGCAAGGGTCCGCGCAAGCAGGGTGGCGGCAACCGAAGGGGGCCGGGCTCGAAGGACTGACTGTTGCTGGCTCGAACCAGGAAAAACGGCGCAGCTTGCGCCGCGCCGTTTCCCGGGACTTCGCTGGAAACCCGCCGTTAGTCGAGCTTGAGTCCCTTCTTGTTGCTGTTGCGGCGCTTGGCTTCCTTGGCGGCATAGTCGGCTTCGCAGCCATTGCGCTCAACCATGACGCAACTCAGGTAGTCGGTGACTTCGACGAGAACCGCGCGAATCGCCTTGCCTGCAGGCGTGTTCTTTTCACTGGCCAGAGCACCGCCAAAACCGCCGCGGAATACGCCAACGCTCACACCGCCGCCGGACGTGCGTCCTTCAACCGTGCGCGAAAAATCGATCTCGCCGGTGGTCGCGTTGACCACACGAATATCCACCGCGACGTAGGCCTCGCTCTTCTTGCCACCCAGGGATATACCCTTGAAGCTGATTCCGCCGCCGGTGCTCGCGGTATTTTCCTCATAGGCCGATACCGTGCCCATGATCAGATATTCCGCACCGGTCAACTTGCCGATATCCGCACCGGTTCCCGAGCGTACGCGACCCGAAGCAGCGAGATTCTGTTCTTCAAGCACCTTCTCGAGTTTGGCGCGCTCCACCACGCGAAAACTGCCGGTGCTCGACAACTCGTTGGACAGCATGCCGGAAAGTTCCCAGCCCACCCCGCCGCGCCACCAGCCGGCGCCAGACTCGTTCTTGAATTCAGCCACGCCAACAGAGGGTTTTCCACCCTGCGCAGCGGCCATGCCCGCAAACCCCAGCCCGGCCAGGGCCAGTGCGGCGACGACAAATACCTTCTTCATCTCAACTCTCCCAATGTGTTTCGACTTGCAACGCTCTCGCTACCCAGTCGAATCGAGCAATTTGAGTACCTCTGCCCCCGACGCCGGCGGCTCTTGTTCTCAGCCAGATGCGACGATCGGGGTGCATTCTAACAGGGGCCCGGCATCCGGAAGCAGGCTTGATCGCCATAGACACCGGCGATCCGGTCACGTACGGAGTGTGCGCTTGCTCACACGTGTCGATGGAACCTTGAGCGCTCGCGCGGATCATAACCTGCGCGAAACCGACGGTTAACCGTGCCGACACAAGCAATCCTTATGCTTTGCGCACAACGAAATCAGGCCCGACAGCCATGCCCTCACAACGCCAGACCGAAGCCAACATTCTCGGCTACCAGCTCGACAGGATCCTCGAACTTGGCCGCGCTGCACCGCACTATGAGGTGCGCGCCCCCCAGAGCGATGCGGCGATCGCCAGCTTCATCGACCGCCGCTCAGCCGAGCAATTCATCGTCATGTGCGAACTCGGCCAGCTTCCTCGCCGAAGCGGTACTCCGGCCTACTAGGAAGACTCTGATCGGGTGACGCAAGCGCGAGGGTAACTCGTCCGCACCCGAATCCCGCGGAGATGCTGCACCGCAAGTCGTTTGCCTGAACAAGACCAAGCGGCCGCATTCGAGTTCCTTGCCACTCGGCCGTGATCGCGTCAAAGTCTGCCCCGGTACCCTGCGGAGCAACAGGCCTTGAGTGACGTCGTAATCCTGCACAACCCGCGCTGTTCGAAATCGCGCGACACTCTGGCGTTGCTCACCGAGCGCGGCATCAAACCCACGGTGGTCGACTACCTGAACGATCCGCCGGACGCGGTCGAACTGGAACGCATCCTCGAGATGCTGGGACTCGCACCTCGCGAACTGATGCGTCGCAATGAAGCCGAATACCGCGCCCTCGGTCTGGATGACGAACGTCTTGGGCATGCCGAACTAATCGAGGCCATGCGTGCTCATCCGCGCCTGATCGAGCGCCCCATCGTGGTCGCCAACGGAAAGGCCGCCATCGGCAGACCACCCGAGTCGGTACTGGATATTCTCTGATGGACAAGCTGCAGGGCATGCAGTTGTTCACCCGGGTGGTTGACTCCGGCAGCTTTACTGCCGGAGCCGAGCAAATGGGCATATCACGGGCACTTGCGAGCAAGTTGATTCAGAATCTCGAAGAAGAGCTCGGCGTGCGCCTTCTCAATCGCACGACGCGCAGGATCAGCCTGACCGATCCGGGCAAGAACTATTACGAACGCGTCAGCGAGATACTTGGCCAGCTGGCCGAAGCCGAGGCCGAAGCAGCGCAATTGCAGGTGGAGCCGCGTGGACGCATGCGCGTCAGTGCACCCATTTCGTTCTCCGTTCACCACCTGGCTCCGGCATTTTCCGAGTTTCAGCGGCGCTTTCCACTGGTCGAACTGGAGCTCGAACTGAATGATCGTGCAGTCGATCTTGTCGACGAAGGATTCGACATGGCGATACGCATCGGCAAGCTCGCGGATTCATCCCTGGTCGCACGAAGGATTGCGCCAGCCTGCCTTGTCTTGACCGCCTCACCCGCCTATCTGGAACGGGCCGGCACGCCCAGGCACCCATCCGAACTGTCCCATCACAACCTGCTGATCTACACCTTGTCGACGCGTCGCGACGAGCTCGTGCTAGAGCGCGACGGAGAATCCGTTGCGACAAGAATTCACGGCAACCTGCTCGTCAACAACGGCGACTAC
>NZ_JAWLAR010000023.1:0-47692 GCF_041395345.1 Dokdonella sp.
TGCGGTCAAGCAGCTGTTCCCCGAGGCCAAGATGGTGATTGGCCCGGTCATCGAGGAAGGTTTCTACTACGACATCTGGAACGAGCGCCCGTTCACGCCGGAAGATCTGGCGGCGATCGAGCAGCGCATGGTCGAGCTGATCGATACCGAGTACGACGTCATCAAGAAGGTGACGCCGCGCGACGAAGTGATCGCCGAGTTCAAGAAGCGCGGTGAGGACTACAAGTTGCGCCTGGTCGAGGACATGCCCGACGAAAAGGCCATGGGTCTTTATTACCATCAGGAATACGTCGACATGTGCCGGGGCCCGCACGTGCCGAACACCCGCTTCCTCAAGGCTTTCAAGCTGACCCGCATTTCAGGCGCCTATTGGCGCGGCGATGCGAAGAACGAGCAGTTGCAGCGCGTCTATGGAACCGCCTGGGCCGACAAGAAGCAATTGGCCGCATACATCACACGCATCGAGGAAGCCGAGAAGCGCGATCACCGCAAGCTGGGCAAGCAGCTCGACCTCTTTCACATGCAGGACGAAGCCCCCGGACTCGTGTTCTGGCATCCGAAAGGTTGGCAGATCTGGCAGATCGTCGAGCAGCACATGCGTCAGGTCTATCGGGATTCCGGGTATCACGAAATCAAGTGTCCGCAGATCCTCGACAAGAGCCTGTGGGAAAAGACCGGGCACTGGCAGAACTATCGCGAGAACATGTTCATCACCTCGTCGGAAAACCGCGACTACGCGCTCAAGCCGATGAACTGCCCTGGTCATGTGATGGTCTTCAATCACGGCCTGCACAGCTATCGCGAATTGCCGATCCGCTACGGCGAATTTGGTTCCTGTACGCGCAACGAGCCGTCGGGTGCGTTGCACGGACTGATGCGCGTGCGCGGCTTTGTCCAGGACGACGGCCACATTTTCTGCACGGAAGACCAGATCGAGGCCGAGGTCGTGGCCTTTCATCGCCAGGCCATGCAGGTCTACGCGCACTTCGGCTTTACCGAGATCGCCCTGAAACTGGCCTTGCGCCCGGATCAGCGCATCGGCTCGGACGAAGTCTGGGACAAGTCCGAGGAGACCCTGCGTTCGGCTTTGCGCGTTTCGGGCGTCGAATGGCAGGAATTGCCGGGCGAGGGCGCGTTCTATGGCCCGAAGATCGAGTACCACATGCGTGATTCGCTGGGCCGCGCCTGGCAGGTCGGCACCATGCAGGTGGATTTCTCGATGCCCGGACGCCTCGGCGCCGAGTACGTGGGCGAAGATTCGGCGCGCCACGTGCCGGTCATGCTGCACCGCGCCATCGTCGGCTCGATGGAGCGATTCATCGGCATCCTGATCGAGCATCACGCCGGGCAATTCCCGACCTGGCTGGCCCCGGTACAGGCCGTGGTCCTGAATATTACCGATGCGCAGGCCGATTTTGCCGCCGAAGCGGCGCAAACCCTTGTCGCGCAAGGGTTCAGGGTGACAGCGGATTTGCGAAACGAGAAGATCGGATATAAAATCCGCGAACACACGCTTAACAAGGTTCCCTATCTGCTGGTCGTTGGTGACCGCGAAAAGGAGGCGGGGGCCGTTGCCGTGCGTGCGCGTTCAGGGGAGGACCTGGGATCATTCTCGATCGCTGACTTCGCCGGGCGCCTCAAGTCCGAATCAAGTGTCGCCTGAAAGTCATTGATTCGATTAGATTAATCGCCAGGAGTACGAAGTATCGCAACTGAAAAAGCAAACCGCCGAAACCAGGAGATCCGGGTTCCGCGGGTACGTGTCATCGGCGCTGACGGAGAACAGGTAGGCGTTCTATCGCGCGACGAGGCACTGGAAATGGCTCAGGAGCTGGGCCTGGATCTGGTCGAGATCCAGCCGACGGCCGATCCGCCGGTCTGCCGGATCATGGATTTCGGCAAGTTCAAGTTTGATGCGCAGAAAAAGGCGCATGCGGCCAAGAAGAAGCAGAAACAGGTCGAGATCAAGGAACTCAAGTTCCGTCCGACTACCGACGTTGGCGACTACGCGATCAAGCTGCGCAACCTGCGCCGCTTCCTCGATGAAGGCGACAAGGTCAAGATCACGATTCGTTTTCGTGGTCGCGAAATGGCTCACCAAGAGCTTGGTGACGCCATGGTCAAGAAGATCGCAGCGGACATTGCCGAGGAAGCCGTCATCGAGCAGTACCCGCGCATGGAAGGTCGCCTGATGGTCATGATGATCGCGCCAAAGAAGAACAAGTAGGATTTTTGCCGGCGGCATTTTCCGCTGGCAGATGAGGAGCGACCCGGATTGTCGGGTCATACACACCGGAACGAGCAGGATGGAAAGCACGACCCAGTCGTCGCTCGGGCCAGTAACGAAAACCACAAAAGGAGTTGGGCCCATGCCCAAGATGAAGACCAACCGGGCCGCTGCCAAGCGGTTCCGCAAGACCGCGTCAGGAAAATTCAAGTGTGGCCATGCTTTCAGAAGCCACATCCTGACCAAGAAATCGACCAAGCGTAAGCGCAACCTTCGCGGCACGAATCACGTGCGCGCGGAAGATGCCGGCCGCGTCGCCCGCATGCTGCCGTACTTGTAGGAGGACTGACCCATGGCACGAGTAAAACGTGGCGTCACCGCCCACCGCAGGCACAAGAAGCTGCTTTCGCGCGCGAAGGGCTATTACAACGCCCGCCGCAAGGTCTACCGCGTTGCCAAGCAGGCTGTCATCAAGGCCCTGCAGTACGCCTATATCGGCCGCAAGCAGCGCAAGCGCCAGTTCCGTTCCTTGTGGATCGTCCGCATCAACGCGGGTGCCCGCATGTTCGGCCTGAGCTACAGCCGCATGATGAATGGCCTGAAGAAGGCCGACATCAACGTGGATCGCAAGGTGCTGGCTGACCTCGCCATTCATGACATCGCGGCGTTTGGCGCGCTGGCAGAAAAGGCCAAGGCCGCTCTGGCTGCGTAAGTCCGCTGGCGCCGCTTTCTGACGCCGGCCGTTGATGTTCGATGAACGTGGGGAGCAGGCTCTGGCCTTGCTCCCCATTTCGTTTCTGCTGGGGGAAAACCGATGGATCCGTTGAGCAGCCGCATCGACGAATCGCTGCAGGCGATAGCTTCCGCTTCAAGTCTCGAGGCGCTGGATGCCGTGCGCGTGGCAGCAGTGGGCAAGTCGGGCTTTGTAACCGAACAACTCAAGCAACTCGGCAAGCTGCCGGCCGAAGAGCGCAAGGCCGCGGGCGAGCGCATCAATATCGCCAAGAGCAACCTGTTCGAAGCCATTGCCGCACGCAGGCATGTTCTTGAAGAAGCCGCGGTGGAGGCGCGACTGGCCAGCGAGCGCATCGATGTCACCATGCCGGGCCGACGCTCCAGCCGCGAGAATCTGCATCCCGTGACCCGCGCCATGGAGCGCATCTGCGACATCTTCGCCCGGCTTGGTTACGAGCGCGTGGATGGCCCCGAGATCGAAGACGACTGGCACAATTTCGAAGCGCTGAATTTCGCGCCCGATCATCCCGCACGCACGATGCACGACACCTTCTGGTTTCCGGACGGGCGGCTGTTGCGCACGCATACCTCGCCCGTGCAGATCCGCAGCATGTCCGGACGCACGCCGCCCATCCGGATCATTGCTCCGGGCAAGGTGTACCGCAGCGATTCGGACCAGACCCATTCGCCGATGTTCCACCAGGTCGAAGGCCTACTGATCGACGAGACTTCGAGCTTTGCCGATCTCAAGGGCACCCTGGCAGCTTTCGTGCGCTCGTTCTTCGGTCGCGACTTCGAGATGCGTTTGCGCCCGAGCTTCTTCCCGTTCACAGAACCCTCGGCAGAAATGGATATCGGCTGGAGTTCGGAAAACGGAGAGACGCGCTGGCTCGAAGTGCTCGGTTGCGGCATGGTCCATCCCAATGTACTCAAGAATTGCGGCATCGATCCGGAGCGCTATACCGGCTTCGCATTTGGTCTGGGCGTCGACCGCTTTGCGATGCTGCGCTATGGCGCGGATGACCTGCGCGCATTTTTCGAGAACGATCTGCGCTTCTTGAGGCAGTTTGCTTGAGGGCGGGGAGTCGGGAATAGGGAATGGGGAGTCGGTAAGCTGGCTTCCTGCAGCTTGCAAATCTTCCCCCTGACACCCTGTCCCGAGTTCCTGGTCCCACGAGCTCCGCTCTTGTTTGTCCCATTCCCGATTCCCTATTCTCGATTCCCGGCTCCCAATGAAATTCAGCGAAAACTGGTTGCGTGAACTTGTCGACATCCCGGTTGCCAGGGAGGCGCTCGTGCAGCGTCTGACCATGAGTGGCCTGGAGGTCGAGGATGTCGAAATCCTTGGTGCAAACCTCGACGGCGTGATCATCGGCGAGATCGTGGCGGCGGAAAAACACCCGGATGCCGACAAGTTGCGTGTATGCAGGGTGGAGGCGGGCCTGGGTGCGCCGCTGCAGATCGTTTGCGGGGCCCCGAACGCTCGAGTCGGTCTGAAGGCGCCCCTGGCGACCGTCGGTACCCGCGTGGGTACGGTCACGATCAAGACGGCCAGACTGCGCGGTGTCGAATCGAACGGGATGCTCTGTTCCGGGCGCGAACTGGGGTTCGACAGCGACGCCGATGGCTTGTTCGAGCTGGCTGCAGATGCTCCCGTGGGCAAGCCGCTGGCTGCCTGGATGGGCTTTCCGGATGCTGCCATCGAGTTGGGCCTGACTCCGAATCGCGCTGACTGTCTGGGCATGGTCGGTCTTGCACGCGAAGTCGGTGCCGAATTCGGCATATCCGCCAGACCGGTGCAGATCCCCGAGCAGTCGGCCGCTATCGAGGATGTGTTCAAGGTGGAGCTGCAGGCTCCGGCTGCTTGCCCGCGCTATTGCGGGCGCATTCTGCGTGGCGTGAACGCGCGCGCCGCAACACCGCAGTGGATGATAGACCGCTTGCGCCGCGCGGGCATCCGACCGATCAGTGCCGTTGTCGACGTGACCGCCTACGTCATGCTCGAGCTGGGCCAGCCCATGCACGCCTTCGACGCGGCGACCCTGCATGGACCGATCGTCGTGCGTGCGGCGGGCAAGGGCGAGAAACTCAAGCTGCTTGATGAGCGCACCGTCGAGCTGGATGAGGAATTCCTCGTCATCGCCGACCAGGACAAGCCGGTTGCGCTGGGCGGGATCATGGGCGGTCACGACACGCGCGTGACCGACGCGACGCAGGACGTGTTCCTCGAGGCGGCGCACTTCGCATCAGGCAGCATCAGCGGGAGAGCACGCCGGCTTGGCATGCATACCGATGCCTCGCATCGCTACGAGCGCGGCGTGGACGCGGAGCTGCCGCGCCAGGCCATCGAGCGCGCTACGGCCCTTGTGCTCGAGATCTGCGGCGGGTCGGTCGGACCGTTGATCGAAGAGTCCTCGCCGGCGCACCTTCCGGCCCGCTCGGAAATTGCATTGCGCAGAAGTCGCCTGGGCCGGATTCTCGGTATCGAGGTGGCTGATTCCGAAGTGAGCAGGATTCTCGAGTCGCTTGGCATGAAAGTCACAAAGACCGAACAGGGTTGGTCGGCTATTCCACCCTCGGCGAGGTTCGATCTGGCCATCGAGGAAGACCTGATCGAGGAAGTTGCCCGGATCCACGGCTATGACAGGATTCCGGTGCAGGCGCCACGTGGGGAGATCACGCCCGTTTCCATCCCGGAGGACAGGGTCGCCCTGTCGCTGATTCGCGAACAGCTGGCGGCGCGCGCCTATGCCGAAGCGATCAACTTCGCCTTCGTGGACGCCGAACTTCTGCAGACCTGGGGCATGGGCGAGGACGCGATTGCGCTGAAGAATCCGCTATCGGCCGAGTTGGCCGTCATGCGCACCAGCCTGCTGCCGGGGCTGGTCGCGGCTCTGGACCGAAACCGCAAGCGCCAGCAACTCCGCGTGCGCCTGTTCGAGACAGGGCGCAGCTATCATGAAGGGAAGGACGCCCCCGTCGAGATCGAGCGAATCGCAGGCGTGGCGATCGGCGACGCTGACGGGGAGCAGTGGGGCACAGCCAGGCGAAAGCTCGATTTCTTCGACATCAAGGGCGATGTCGAGTCGCTGATTCGGCTGACCGGCGCCGACGCGACCTCGTTCGAATTCAGGTCGGGAGGCCCGTCCTGGCTGCACCCGGGTCGCTCGGCGACGATCTGGCGGGGTGACAGGGTGATCGGCTTCGTGGGTGCGCTTGATCCGCGCCTGCAAGGGAAGCTTGATCTTGATGACGATGTCCACGTTTTCGAGCTGCAGCTGGAAGGATTGTCCTGGCGCAGCGTACCGGTGGCCCGTCCCTTGTCCCGATTCCCGTCCCTGCGCCGGGACATTGCCGTGCTGATTTCCGACAGCGTGGCGTGCTCGGAGATCGAGGCGAGCATTCGCGCCGCCGTGGGCGAGCATCTGGTGGATCTGGTTCTGTTTGACCAATACGCCGGATCGAATCTCGGAAATGGTGTCAGAAGTCTCGCTATGGGCTTGATTTTACAGGACCGTTCACGCACCCTAACGGATCAGGACGCGGATCAGTGCGTCGATCTGGCGGTCTCCGCTCTGGCGACTGGTTACAACGCGAAGTTGCGAGGGTAGGATGGCGCTGACGAAGGCTGAAATGGCAGAACGTCTTTTTGTGGACGTTGGATTGAACAAGCGCGAAGCCAAGGAATTCGTGGATGCATTCTTCGAGTCCGTACGCGATGCACTTGAAAGGGGAGAGCAGGTCAAGCTGTCGGGGTTCGGCAACTTCGATCTGCGCTTGAAAAATGAACGTCCCGGACGCAACCCGAAGACCGGCGAGGAGATTCCAATCTCCGCGAGGCGAGTGGTGACGTTCCGGCCGGGGCAAAAGCTGAAGGTCCGAGTAGAAGCCTATGCTGGATCAGGGGAGCAATAGCGAACTACCGGCGATTCCGGCAAAGCGCTATTTCGCCATTGGCGAAGTTAGCGAGCTTTGCGGGGTCAAGCCGCATGTTCTTCGCTACTGGGAGCAGGAATTTCCCAACTTGAAGCCGGTAAAACGTCGCGGAAACCGACGTTACTACCAGCGTCATGACGTGCTGATGATTCGCCAGATCCGTTCGCTGCTCTACGATCAGGGCTTCACGATCACCGGTGCGCGCCAGCGCCTGGAAGGCCCGCAGGCGCGCATGGAAGTGAGCATGTCGGGACAGATCGTGCGCCAGGTTCGCATGGAGCTTGAAGAAGTTCTGCAGATCCTGCGACGCTGATTCCCGCACCACTTGTTCGAAATCTCCCGCGCGGGTCCACGATCGGGCACAGTCCTGATACAATCCGCGCCCCTCGCAACATCTGATCCGCCTTCGTCGGGGCGTAGCGCAGCCTGGTAGCGCACCTGCCTGGGGGGCAGGGGGTCGTGGGTTCGAATCCCGCCGCCCCGACCATTCCGGATCCGGCCACGTCCTGCTTTTCCAGTGCGGGGTTGCTCCGCTGCAAATCGTTTGCGGCGCAGATCTCGAGTTTGCAAAGCTCACGAGCACGCCAGCTGTTCGGGTAGACTGTCTCTCATGAGTACCGATCGCAGCGGCCGCCGAAGCCTTTACCCCGAGATCTCGACCTACGACACCGGATTCCTTCAGGTGTCGCCCTTGCACAAGCTCTACTACGAGCAGAGCGGAAACCCGAATGGCAAGCCTGTGGTTTTTCTGCATGGCGGCCCGGGCGGCGGCAGCAGCCCGAAGGTGCGCCGATTCTTCGACCCCTCCCACTATCGCATCATCCTGTTCGACCAGCGCGGCTGCGGGCAATCCACGCCGCATGCCGAACTTGCCGAGAATACGACCTGGGACCTGGTTGCCGATATCGAGCGCCTGCGTGCGCATCTGGAGGTGGATCGCTGGCAGGTATTCGGGGGCTCCTGGGGTTCTACCCTGGCACTTGCCTACGCGGAAACTCACCCGGAACGCGTCACCGAACTCGTATTGCGCGGCATTTTCATGTTGCGTCGACGGGAGTTGGAGTGGTTCTACCAGGAGGGCTGTGACGCGATCTTTCCGGACGCCTGGGAAACCTATCTGGCGGCCATTCCGGAGGCGGAACGCGGCGATCTCATGAGCGCCTACTATCGGCGCCTGACCAGTTCCGACCCGGATGTCCGTCTGGCCGCAGCCAAGGCCTGGTCGGTCTGGGAAGGATCCACCAGCTATCTGTTGCAGGATCCCGAGCACATCGACGGCAGTGCGGAGGATGAATTCGCATTGGCGTTCGCCCGCATCGAATGCCACTATTTCGTGCATGGCGGGTTTTTCGAGCACGACGACCAGCTGTTGCGCAATGCTCATCGCCTGAAAAACATTCCGGCCGTGATCGTGCAAGGGCGTTATGACGTCGTCTGTCCGGCACGCAGCGCCTGGGACCTGCATCGAGCCTGGCCCGAGGCCGACCTGCGCATCGTTGCCGATGCGGGCCATTCTGCGTTTGAGCCTGGCATTGCCCACGAACTGATCGAGGCGACAGATCGCTTCCGCTAGGCCGTGCGAGTTTCCGATGGGTGAACCGTCAGCAAGAATGCCCGCGGTAGCGGGCATTCCCGTATTTGCGGCGACTAGTGCCCGCCCGAGTTGCTCATGCAATCGGCCATGAAGTTCTTGCGCTCATTGCCCGTCAAGCCTCGCGACTGGGCTTCGGCCTGACAGGCACTCTTGTTGCCTTGCTGGGCAGATGTTGCCGCTGGCGACTGTGAGGGCGCAGCGGCGCTGCTCTTGCCCATGCAGGCCTGCATGGAGGCCTCGCGCTCGGCGCCGCTCTTGCCTGCCGCCTGCGCGTTGCAGTCCGCGTTGCTGGATCCCTTGCCGCCAGCCCACGCACAAAATGCAGCGACCGAGAAACACAGTGCGACCGCCATCAACAGCGTTGTACGGAATGTCATGACGATTTCCTCCTTCGCTTGAATCCGGCACCGGTCAGTGCCGGAATCGTCGAGTCTACGCCCCCTGAATCCGGGACGCATTGGAGGAGCACCTGACCGCCCTGATCAGGCCGCGTCGCGCTTCGCTTCGGTCTGACTCAGGCGAGGACCTTCCACCAGTGCCCGACGCACACCGTCGATCAACAGGTCGACTTCGGCATCGGTGATCGCGAAATGCGGCGTGAAGCGCAGCGAGTTGGTGCCACCGTGAATGACGCCATACCCATGCTCGCGCATCCACTCCTCGGTGCTGCCCGAGCCGTAGCACTTGAACTCGGGCGAAAGCTCGCAGGAGAACAACAATCCGGTGCCCTGGACCTTGGTGATGTATCCGGGCAATTCGGCCTTGAGCGCTTCAAGGCGTTCGATGAACTGACGGCCGCGGGCGCGAATGTTTTCACGGATCGCGGGAGTCAGCATTTCGAGGACCACGCAGGCGACGTCCAGCGCACGCGGATTGCTGGTCATCGTGTTGCCGTAGATGCCACGCTTGTAGAGATCGGCAGCGCGGTCGTTCACGGCCAGCACGGAGAGCGGGAACTGTCCGGCATTCAAGGCCTTGGAGTAAGTCTCCATGTCCGGTGCCTCGACATTCTCGAAACCGGGATAGTCGACGAAGGACAACACGCCATTCGCGCGCAAGCCGGCCTGGATCGAGTCGATCAGCAACAGGCTGCCGTGTGCCTTGGTCAGCTCGCGGGCCGCCTTGTAGAACTCGACGGTTACCGCACGACCCGGATCGCCTTCGCCCATGACGGGCTCCAGGAACATCGCCTCGATGAACCAGCCATTGGCGTCCGCATCGGCAAACACCTTGCGCAGAAGGTCGATGTTGTAGGCCTCGACGGTGATTACGCTGCGCTCGGTGCGGTAGCTGGCGAGATTCTGCTCATAGACCTTACGCGAAGAGTCCGAATACAGGGCGGGCCGGTCGGTGCGCCCATGGAAGGCGCCCTTGACGGCCAGTCGCTTGATTTCACGCCCTGCGTAGCGTCCGCCTTCGTCGGTCATCAGCTTGGCATTCACGTCGGCGATGCGCCCGGCCAGCGAAACCGATTCGGAGCCGGAATTCAGGCACAGGAATCGCGAGTAGGGCGAGCCCCCGCGGGTGTGCCCGATTTCGCGCTTGAGCGCCTCGGCCATGCGCAACTGCGACAGGTTGGGCGTCATGATGTTGGCCATCACCTGCGGGCGCGACAGCACGTCGAGAACGGCCTTGGGCGTATGCCCGAATCCGAGCATGCCGTAGCCGCCGGAGTCGTGAATGACAGCTCCCTTGAGGGTGATGATCCAGGGGCCGCGCGCGGTCAGGGCGACATAGGGGTTGACGCCGTCATCCGGGTAGAAGTTGACGAAGTCGGACTGGATGGCGTGGAACTGGGCCGTTTCATCGAGCTTGAGCAACTCGGGGCTGCTCGAACGCAGGGCCAGAAATGCGGCATAGGCCGCGTCGATGGCCTCGGCAAGCTCCGGGTACTGGCCCACCAGCGTCTCGAGGCAGTCATTGCTCAGACCTGCGGTACGAACCGGGCCACCTGCAGCGCGCATTTCGTGCAACTTCACCAACAACGCATTCATTGTGATCTCCTGAAAAGCACAAAGCCCGCGCCGTGGAACGTCGCGGGCAATCAAGGCTTAGCCATTGATTAAATAAGGGAAAACGTCCTGCAAGACTATCACGTCAGGGCCGTTTTCGATACCCCGGACGACTTCGTAAACCGAATTGGGCGGCTTTCCCAAGGCCGCGGCCAGGTCCGCGTCGCCGGCATGACGGCTGTCACCCCCGAACGCTGATTGTTGCGACTGCGTGGCGGGATCTGCATTGACTAGTCTGGCTTCAGAACGGGAGAAAGGTCGATGGATTCAGCGAATCACACGGTTCTGGCCGAGTTGAAAGGCGTGCGCAAGCGTTACGGAAAGCAGGTCGCGCTGGATGGCCTGGACCTGCGGCTTCGGAGTGGCGAGCTGCTGGCGGTGCTGGGGCCGAATGGCGCAGGCAAGAGTACGGCAGTCGCCGCGCTGCTGGGTCTCGCCTCGGTAGACCAGGGACTGGTGTCCCTTTTCGGGGACGCCCCGCGGAAGCTGGCTGCGCGTTGCCGTGTTGGCGTGATGTTGCAGTCGGCAGGCATACCCGATGCCTTCAAGGTAGGCGAGTTGCTTGAGGTCACGCGCGGCTACTATCGGCATCCGCGCAGCGTTGAGGAATGCGTCGGGCTGGCCGGTCTGCAGGGCCTGCTGGAGCGCCGTTACGGACGCTTGTCCGGCGGCCAGCAGCGCCGGGTCCAGTTTGCCCTGGCGATCTGCGGAAACCCCGAATTGCTGTTTCTCGATGAGCCCACCACCGGGCTCGATATCGAAGCCAGAAAGGGCTTCTGGGTGGCGATCCGCGCCATGGTGGCCGAGGGATGCTCGGTATTCCTGACCACGCACTATCTCGAGGAGGCGGAAGCACTGGCTGATCGTGTCGTGGTCCTGAACCACGGCCGGCAGATCGCCGAAGGCAGCGTGGAGAGCTTGCGTTCGCTGATCTCCAATCGCCTGATCGGCTGCATTACATCACTGGAACCGGACACTGTTCGGCATTGGGCTCATGTGCGCGATGTTTCGTGCAGGGCGGGTCGCATGGAAATCATCGCCGATGTCGCCGAGCCGGTCGTGCGCCGATTGCTGGCCGAGGACGAACGTCTGGCAGAACTGGAAATTCACCGCGGCGGATTGGCCGAGGCCTTTGTGGAACTGACCAGGGAGGCAGCATGATCACCGTTGCCCGGAGCGAAATCGGGCACCTGATGGCCTGCTACCTGCGTGAAGCGCGCCACGAGTTCCTGCGTCTGCTCAGAACGCCGTCGTTCGTCCTGCCTACCTTGCTGTTTCCGGCACTGTTCTACGTATTGTTTGGCGTCGTTCTGGCCGGGTCACGCGGTGGCGTGCAGGTATCCGGCTATCTGCTGGCCAGCTACGGCGTATTCGGCATCATGGGGGCGTCCCTGTTCGGATTCGGTGTCACCATTGCGATCGAGCGCGAGCGTGGATTCCTTACTCTCAAGCGCGCCCAGCCGATGCCGCCTGGAGCCTTCCTTTTCGCCAAGCTCGTCATGGCCATGCTGTTTGCCGCGATCATCTCGGTACTGCTTGCGCTGCTCGCGACAACGCTGGCAGGCGTCAGGCTGGCACCTCAGCAATGGATACTGCTGTTCCTGATCAACGTGTCCGGAACCTTGCCGTTCTGTGCGCTCGGGCTCTGGCTTGGATCCCTCGTCAGCGGCTCGGCCGCGCCGGCGGTGGTCAATCTGATCTATCTGCCGATGTCATTCCTTTCCGGATTGTGGATGCCGCTCTCGGTCCTGCCCGATTTCATTGCCAGGTTCGCCCCGATGTGGCCCTCCTACCATCTTGGCCAGATCGCCCTGGGCGTTGTCGGGCATGCCGATTCCGGCAACGTGCTCGCGCATGTCGGGTTCCTGGTGGCCATGTCCGCCTTGTGCCTGTTTCTGGCACGCGGGCGTCTTGACCGCGAAAGCGACGGCTCGGGGCGCTGAGCGGCGTGGCAATCCACGAAGATCAGCCTATTCTTGTCGCAATCGGCCCGGCAGACTCTGCCGGGCAGGATGGCCCAACATGCATGATCGCCCTCGACTGGACGGGTCCAGAAAGATGACAAGTGCCGGGAGAACACGATGAGCAATGCATTGCATGCCAGCCTGTTGCGGATCCGCGCGCGCCTGGTACCCGACGACCTGCAGCTGGGCTGGATGCCGATTTTCATACTCGGCTATCTGGCATTCCTGTTCATGCCGATCGTCTTCGACCGATCGGGGCAGGTTGTCTCCGGAGGAATGCCGCTGGGCATTCTGTGGCCGACCTTGTTGTCGATTGCGATATTCCTGCCGATCTACTTCATGAGCTATCGCTGCAGCGGGGCGGCCGAAGTCCTGTGCATGCTGGGCATGGCAGCGGTTGGCTATTGCCTGATTCCGATCAATGGTTTCGCCAATACCTACATCGTGTTCGCCTGTGCATTCGCGGCACTGATCAATGCCAGCCTCTGGCATAAATTTGCCTGGGTGCTGGCGATGCTGGCTGCGTTTCTGATCGAAATCGTCCTTCTTGACGGGCCTCTGTTCGTGGTCGCGTTGACTACCATCATTTCTGTTGCCGTGTTCTTCGGAAACCATTTCTTCGTCGAAGCGTCGCGCAGGCGCGCGGCCCTGAAGCTCTCGCACGATGAAGTCAGACGACTTGCCGCGCTGGCAGAGCGCGAACGCATTGGCCGCGATCTGCATGATCTGCTCGGACATACCCTGTCACTGATCGCGCTGAAGTCGGAACTGGCCGGAAAGCTGCTGGATCGAGACCCTGCCAAGGCTGCCCGGGAGATCAGCGAGGTCACCCGTGTCGCCCGCGATGCACTGTCGCAGGTTCGCCGCGCGGTCAGCGGCATCCGTGTCGCCGGACTCGCAGCCGAACTGGCTTCGGCCAAGCAGTTGCTGGAATCCGACGGCATCGCCTTCAACTATTCGCTGGGTGACGTTGCCCTGCAGACCGAACAGGAAACCGCGCTTGCACTGGTCGTGCGCGAGGCGCTGACCAATGTGCAGCGGCATGCGCGGGCGCGCCGTGCCGAAGTCATTCTGGATACCGTCGGTGGACGTGTCCACCTGTACGTCAGCGACAACGGTCGAGGCGGCAAGATGGAGCCTGGAAACGGCATGCGCGGAATGCGCGAGCGCATCGAGCAACTTGGCGGAAGTCTTGTCGTCGAGTCGTCAAGCGGCAAAGGAACTCGACTGAAGTTCGAACTGCCTGCTCCGGAATTATCCGATCAGACGCTCCAATCCGCGACCGCCCAGCGACCGATCGCCTTGCATTGATACTGTCCAGATTGTGCAGATCGATGCGCTGATGCTAGGTTGAATTCCGTCAAATGCAGAACCCGGGAAACCGATGATTCGCGTCGTGCTTGCAGAAGACCAGGCCATGGTGCGCGGTGCGCTCTCAGCGCTTCTCAATCTGGAGACGGATATTGATGTGCTGGGGGAGGCTGCAGACGGCGAAATGGCCTGGCGTGAATTGCAGCGGCTGAAGCCCGATGTGCTGGTAACGGATATCGAGATGCCGGGCCTGACCGGACTCGAGCTGGCGCAGCGAATCCAGCGCCATGAATTGCCGATCAAGGTCGTCATCGTGACAACCTTCGCGCGCCCCGGATTCCTGCGCCGCGCACTGGATGCCGGCGTATCCGGCTACCTGCTCAAGGACGCACCCGCGGAAAATCTGGCCGAAGCATTGCGCACCGTGCACCGTGGCGGGCGTTCGATCGATCCGCAGTTGGCCCTTGATGCCTGGACCGAGGCGGATCCGCTCAACGAGCGCGAGCGCCAGGTCCTGCGCTTGGCCGGCGAGGGCATCGGCGCGGGCGATATCGCCAGCCGGCTCAACCTGTCCCATGGCACGGTGCGCAACTACCTGTCCGAGGCAATCGGCAAGCTGGGTGTCAACAATCGCATCGAGGCCTATCGACTCGCGCGTCAGAAGGGATGGCTCTGACTGGCTCGCTTTTTCCCGGCACTGGCAGGGTTGCCATTCGGGTTTTGGTGAGAAATGCAGGCAGTCGGCCTACAATGCGCGCCCGCAAAGCACTGCCGTCCACTTGAAAAAGTCCGATTTCAAATTCGAGCTGCCCCCCGAGCTGATCGCCCAAGAGCCGTTGGCCGAACGCTCTGCAAGCCGCCTGTTGCTGCTCGATGCAGCCAGCGCGAGCATGCAGGATCGCCAGTTTCGGGAATTGCCGGAGTTGCTTCGCGCTGGCGACCTGCTCGTCTTCAATGACACGCGGGTCTTGCCGGCGCGCCTTTTCGGACGCAAGCAGTCGGGCGGCGCGGTGGAAATCCTGATCGAGCGACTGACCGCTGCCCACGAAGCCACCGTGCAGCTCGGCGTCAGCAAGAAACCGAAGGTGGGCGCAGCGATCGAGCTGGCCGATGGAACGCTGGCGCGCGTGCTCGGCCGTGATGGCGAATTCTTCCGCCTGCACTTCGAGTCCGCTGAATCACTTGAGCACCTGCTCTTGCGACTTGGCCGCATGCCATTACCCCCCTATATCGAGCGCACGCCGGACGCGATCGACATGGAGCGCTATCAGACCGTTTTCGCGCGTGAGCCCGGAGCCGTCGCCGCGCCAACCGCAGGCCTGCATTTCGACGCGGCCCTGCTTGATCGGCTCGCCGAACGCGGTATTGAGTCGGCACATGTGACCTTGCACGTCGGTGCCGGCACCTTCCAGCCTATGCGGGCGGAGAAGCTCGAAGATCACACCATGCATCGCGAATGGCTGAATGTCGGTGCGGAGCTCGTCGAGAAAATCAGGCATGCGCGCGGGCGCGGCGGTCGTGTTATCGCGGTCGGCACGACCGTGGTTCGCGCGCTCGAGAGCGCCACCCGTGATGGCGTACTCAGTCCTTTCGCGGGGGAAACCCAGATCTTCATCTTTCCGGGTTATCGGTTCACCAGCATCGACGGCCTGCTGACCAATTTCCATTTGCCCGAATCGACCTTGCTGATGCTGGTCTCGGCTCTTGCCGGCACCGAATTCATCCTCGACGCGTATCGCCATGCCGTGAAGCAACGCTACCGGTTTTTCTCATATGGTGATGCGATGCTGATATGGCCAAAGAGCCGGGAGTCGGGAATAGGGATCAGGGATTCGTAGGAGAGTCGCGAGTCGAGAGCTCTATCGAATCCCCTATCTCCCATATCGAATCCCACGCCATGCACTTCAAGCTCCTCAACAACGACAACAAGGCCCGCCGCGGTCGGCTGACGTTTGATCGCGGCAGCATCGAGACGCCGGCGTTCATGCCGGTGGGCACGTATGGCACGGTCAAGGCGATGACGCCGCGCGACGTCGAAGAGACGGGTGCCGAGATTATCCTCGGCAATACGTTTCATCTGTTCCTGCGTCCCGGGCTCGAGATCATCGGAGATTTCGGCGGGCTGCACCGATTCATTGGCTGGGAAAAGCCGATCCTGACCGACTCGGGCGGGTTTCAGGTTTTCTCGCTCGCGCACAAGCGCAAGATCACCGAGGAAGGCGTCACCTTTGCGTCGCCGGTCGATGGTTCGAAGGTGTTCCTGAGCCCGGAGGAATCGATGCGCATCCAGCATGTGCTCGATTCCGATATCGCGATGATCTTCGACGAGTGCACGCCGTACCCGGCAACCGAACAGGTAGCTCGCGAATCGATGGAGCTGAGCCTGCGCTGGGCGCTGCGCTCGCGACGGGGATTCGACGAACTCGGGAATTCGAATGCCCTGTTCGGCATCGTCCAGGGATCAATCTACCCGGATCTTCGCAAACGTTCCGCTGATGGCCTGATCGAGATCGGATTTGACGGCTACGCCATTGGCGGCCTGGCCGTGGGCGAGCCGGAGGACGAGCGCAACGCAACGCTGGAAACCATCGAGCCGTTCCTGCCGGTGGAGAAGCCACGTTATCTCATGGGGGTAGGGCGACCCGAAGATATTGTCGAGTCGGTCCTGCGCGGTGTCGACATGTTCGACTGCGTGATGCCGACGCGCAATGCGCGCAACGGATTCCTGTTCACGCGCCATGGCACCCTGCGTATCCGCAATGCAAAGTTTGCGCGTGATACGCGGGTCATCGAAGACGGCTGCGCCTGCTACACCTGCCGGTCCGGATTCAGTCGCGCCTATCTGCGCCATCTCGATCGCTGCGGCGAAATCCTCGCCAGTCAGCTGGCGACGATCCACAACCTTCACCACTACCAGGACCTCATGCGTGGGCTGCGCCTGGCCATCGAGGAGTCCCGTCTCGACGCATTCGTTGCCGCCTTCTATGCGGAACGGTCGATGGATGGCGAGACGATCGAATAGACTGGGATTGTGACCGATGACCCATATGGACTACGAAGCTCAATGAAGACAGTACTCGTCACGGGTGGCGCAGGATTTATCGGAGGCAACTTCATTCTGCAGCTGCTCGCACTCGGAGGCTATCGAGTCGTCAATCTCGATGCGCTGACCTACGCAGGCAATCCCGACACGCTGGCCGAGGTCGCCGCGCATGCCGACTATCGCTTCATGCATGGCGATATCGGTGATCGTGAGTGTGTCCAGGCGCTGTTGTCGGAGCATCGGCCGACCGCGATCATCAATTTCGCGGCGGAATCGCATGTCGACCGTTCGATCGACGGCCCGGCCGAGTTCGTCAAGACGAATGTGGTCGGAACGCTGAATCTGCTCGAGTGTGCGCTCGCCTACTGGCGAGCCTTGCCGCTTGAAGGTCAGGACGTATTCCGTTTCCTGCATGTATCGACCGACGAGGTCTACGGTTCGCTGGGTCCGGTAGGTCGATTCACCGAGGAATCGCCGTACCAGCCGAATTCACCGTACTCGGCATCAAAGGCTTCATCGGATCATCTTGTGCGCGCGTTTCATCACACTTACGGCATGCCGGTGCTGACCACAAACTGTTCGAACAATTACGGGCCGTTCCAGTTCCCGGAAAAACTCATTCCGCTGATGATCCAGAAGGCGCTTGCCGGTGAGTCCCTCCCGGTCTACGGAGACGGCCGCAACATCCGCGACTGGCTCTATGTGAGGGATCACTGCAGTGCGATCCTGCGCGTACTCGAAATCGGTCGTGCCGGCGAGGTCTACAACGTGGGTGGCGATGCCGAGCGCGAGAACATCCATGTCGTGAAGACGGTGTGCTCGCTGCTCGACGAGCGCCGCCCCCTCGCCGACGGACGCAAGCGCGAATCCCTGATCACCTTCGTTAAGGATCGCCCCGGTCATGATCGACGCTATGCCGTGGATGCCTCGAAGATCAAGCGTGAACTTGGCTGGCGCCAGACCGAAACCTTCGAGTCGGGACTGGCGCGCACGGTCGACTGGTATCTCGCGAACGACCAGTGGGTTCGGCGGGTACTGGATGGGAGCTATCGGATGGAGAGGTTGGGAGGGGGTTGATCTCGGACTTTCAATTTTTGGGACGTCATTCCGGCGGAGTCTGGAAGCTAGTCACAACTGCCGAATACCTGTTCATCTAGTTTGTCTTTTCTTTTCTGATTTGCGGGTCATATTTCGGCGCATTGGAAAAGCAGTGCTTTCACCCGCCTTCGGCGCGCGAGTCACCTTTCTTTGCGTGGCCAAAGAAAGGTAACCCAAAGAAAGGCCACCCCGACGCAGCGGTCTCCGGCTCCTGCCCTACGACTTCGCGGCGCAGCTCCGGGGGTTGTCTGACAGCACATCCTTGTGCTGGCAGCCAACTGGGCGCGATCCCTCGCGCCCACCCTTCGGGCCTTTCCTGCGCCACTCCGCCACTGCATAGGGGCCCCGGTCACTGCGCTTCCTGCGCAGCAGAGCCGATGCAAAGACGAAGCAGAGTTCCGCAGGCTTTTTCTTTGGCTTTGGATCTGGCGCGCAGGACGCGCGCTGAATGTGTCCCGTCGCACGTGGCGAGGCTGCGCAGGAATTGTCCGAAGGATGGCCCACAGGACGTGGGCCAGTTTGCTGCCAGTCCATGGATGGACTGTCAGCAAACCCCGGAGCTGACTCGCGCACCTTGAGCACAGGGACTGTGCGCAAGGCGCGTGCGTGGGGTGGCCTTCTCTTTGCCTACTCTTCTCTTGGCCACGCAAGAGAAAGTAGGGCGCTCGCCGGAGGCGAGTGCAAGCTTTGGGTTGATGCCGCAGGCGTGTGAAAGCTTTGCTCTGCTATATACGGCGCCGGCGAGTTGAACAAGCGCACAGACGGCTCTGCTGTCCAGAAAATTTCGCGAGTCACGAAGCCCGATTCACCGAATAATCCGCCAACACCCCAAGTGCGTCCCGTGCCGCCGAAGCCGGCAAGGCCGACAACGCCGACCTGGCCGAACGCGCGTAGCGTTCTGCCCGCTCGCGCGAATGTTCGATTGCACCCGAATCGCGAATGGCGGCGATGATGTTGTCGAGCGAGTCGAGGCCGCCGGACTCGATGGCACGACGCAGGCTGGCGGCCTGGTCAGGTGGGCTGTTGGCGATGGCGTGAATGACAGGCAGGGTCGGTTTGCCTTCGGCGAGGTCGTCACCGATGTTCTTGCCGAGGGTGTCTGCGTCGGAGACATAGTCGAGCACGTCGTCTGCAATCTGGAATGCATAGCCAAGATCGAGGCCGTACCGGGCGAGTGCTTGCTCCTGTTCGCCCGGCAGATCGGCGAGAACGGCGCCGAGTCGGGTCGCGGCGGAAAACAGCACGGCGGTCTTGCGCTCGATCACATCGAGGTAGGCCTGCTCGGTCGTGTCGGCGTTGCCGATGTTGAGCAGCTGCAGCACTTCGCCCTCGGCGATCCGGTTTGTGGTGTCGGCGAGAATGCGCATGATGCGCATGTCGTCGAGTTCGACCATCATCTGGAACGAACGCGAGTAGAGAAAATCGCCGACCAGCACGCTGGCCGCATTCCCCCACAACGCGTTGGCTGTCTTGCGACCGCGGCGCAGGTCCGATTCATCGACGACGTCATCGTGCAGCAAGGTCGAGGTGTGAATGAACTCGATCAGGCTGGCCAGCGCAAGGTGCCCGTCACCTTTGTAGCCGGCGGCCCGTGCAGCCAGCAGGTGGAGCATGGGGCGCAGACGCTTTCCGCCACTGCCGATGATGTGTTCGGCTATCTGGTTGATCAGGACCACGTCCGAGGCAAGCCGCGAACGAATCAGCGAATTGACCGCACCCATGTCGGCAGCGGCGAGGGCCTGGACGTCGGAAAAGTTGCGGATGGCCGTCGCGGCTGGGCTGGAAACTGAACTCAAGTGTGGCATCCCGAAATCGTTGGCTTGCAGTATAGCCGGCCACAGCGTTCTGGCCGCCTGTCAGTCATGCAGTTTCGACTGCAATTGGGCCGCGATGCTCAGTGCAATGGCTTCCGGGCCTCGGCCACCCAGATTCAGGCCGACCGGCGAATGCAGGGTCGGCAGGAGCCGTTCTCGCGCAGATTCCGGCAAGAGCCTGAACAGGTCGTCGCGGCGCCTGCGAGGTCCAAGCAGGCCGATGAAGGGAGGCGGGTTTTCGGCAAGGGCAAGCAATGCGTCCAGGTCGAGTTCGAAATTGTGGTGCATGACGAGTGCCGCATGGAGTCCAGTGGCTGCCTCCTGAAGCAGGACCTCCGCGGGGGCATCCCGGAAGTAGTGATCGGCCAGTCCTGATGCCGCCATCCAGCGCTCGCGGCGCTCGGCGACGCCGGTTATCCATCCCATCGATCGGAGCAAGGGCAGCAGGACCGGGGCTTCGGGGCCGGCGCCGAACATGAGCACGGACGGAGGAGCCTCGATGCGCACCTGCCAGACTGGCGGCGTCGGTCCGCTGGCCCAGGCGCTGGCGCCGACAGGCAACTGCCAGTTGGCCGATTCCTGGTCCACCGAGCAGCGGAGCTTTCCATCCGCCGACAGCGAAATATCCATCGGTCCACGGCGAGCCAGCCAGGCGGCAGCCAGGGCGGACCAGCCTCGCAAGGCCCGCAGCGGAAGAAGGGCCAGGCGCAGGCGTCCGCGACAGCCGACGGCCGAGCCGCCGAACAGTGCCTCGTCGTCTCGCGTGTCCACCTCCATCCATTCAATGGATGCAGTCTTTGCCGCCTGTGCCGCGCGACGGGCAATTTCCGGTTCGAGACAACCGCCGCTGAGCCAGCCGGTCTGTGAAGCGCCGGCGAACAGGGCGATCGCTCCGGATCCGACATAGGTTGAGCCGGTGGTTTCAAGCACGATGGCCAGAGTCGGTGATTGCGGCGTGCCCAGCGCTGTACATGCAGCTTCAACAACGGCGCGAATTCCGCCCGCTGATCCTCGCTCGACAACGATTCGAGCCGGATCGGGCGTCTGGGTTGGGTCGGCGTTCATGTGCGTGACAATGTAGCGACGCCGCGCTCCTGCGTCGACTGCAATGAGTTCAGTTCAGCGCGCCACCACAGCTTGAGCCCTGTCCCGCGGTACATCCGAAGCAGTGGCGGGCAACGCCGATCTCCTGTGGCAGCGCGTGGTCGAGCAAGTCGCGCAGGTGCGTGTTCGTCTCGCGGCCGGCCAGTGGCAACTTGAGCATCTGGTTGAAATCGCAGTCGAATACGCTTCCGTCGTAGCCGACACTCAATGTGGACCGACACATGACCGAATCCAGGTTGCTGTCCTGGTGCGCCTCGCGCAGGGTGGCCATGTAGGTCTCGAACTGGCCCTTCGACAGCAGCCAGGATCCGAAGCGCTGGATAGGCATGTTCGCCAGCGCATAGAGGTGATTGAAGCGGATGTCGAAGTTGTCCCCGAGCAACTGGTGATACTGCACCTCGAGCCTGGCTTGATCGGGAGGAAGAAATGCACCATTCGGGTTGTAGACGAGATTGAGCACGAGTCCGCTGCCCGGTTGGGCATAGCCCAGCGCATTGAGTTTCTTCAGCGCCCTGATCGAACTTTCGAAGACGCCATCGCCGCGTTGTTCGTCGACATTTTCCTGGCTGTAGCAGGGCAGCGAGGCGACAGCTTCGACCTTGTTGGCGGCGAGAAACTCGCCTACCCATTCGTAGCCGGGCTCTTCCATGATGGTCGGATTGAGTCGGTCCATCACGTGCAGGCCCTGGCTCCTGGCCTGTTCGACCAGCCAGCGAAAATTCGGGTTCATCTCCGGCGAGCCGCCGGTCATGTCGAGAATCGTGACGCCGAGCTTTCGCCCGACTTCGAGGGCCAGTTCCATCGTCGCGCGATTCATGGTTTCGGTGCGGCGCGGTCCGGCGTTGACATGGCAGTGAATACAACTGAGGTTGCAGCGATAGCCGAGGTTCAATTGCAGCGTCGTCATCGTTCCGCGCCGGATCGAGGGAAAGTCGCTGTGTTCGAGTTTTGGCCAGGTATCACGCATGGTCGGAATCATTCCTTGGACGATCGGACTGGCTGGAACGAGCCAGGGGATTGATCAGCAGGGCGGGCAGCGATTGTGAGTCGGGTTCGCGAAATTCGTGCAAGCCGATCTGCATCGTGGTGTGGCCATCGCGTGGCTGCTCAATGGCGGATTTGAACAGACGATCCCACAGGCTGAGGAAGTTGCCGTAGTTGCTGTCAGTCTCTGCACGATGCACCGAGTGGTGGACGCGGTGCCAGTCCGGCGTGATGATCAACCGTCGCAGGCGGCGATCCCATTCGCTGGGCAGGGCCATGTCTGTGTGCGAGAACAGGGAAAACACGGCAAGCAGTATCTCATAGGCGAGCACAGTCACCGGACCGACACCGAGCAGGGCGATGACGAGAAACTTGTACAGCAGCGAAAGAATGATCTCGAACGGATGAAAACGTAGCCCGAGCGTCACTTCGAACTGGATGTCACTGTGGTGCACCCGATGCAGGCGCCACAACCATGCGAACTGATGCATCCATCGATGCTGCCAGTAGATGGCAAGGTCGAGAGCGAGAATGCACATGATGAATTCGACCGGGGAGGGCAGCTCGAGAAGATTGAACAGGCCGAAGCGGGCGTCGTCGACCACGGCCGCGAAACCCACGGCGGTCAAGGGCAAGATCAGGTAAATCGTCGCCGCAGCTATCAGGGTCAGACCCACGTTGCGCAGGCGACGCCAGCGCGCGCCTGTTTCTGCGCGCCGGGGTAGCCAACGCTGGACCAGGAGCAGGGCCACCAGCACGCCGCCGACCAGAATGAAGCGCAGGATGCCGGCGTTATCGAGTAGCCAACGGGTCATGCGCGTTGCTCCCGCCGGGTGCCCATCTCGGCCAGCAAGCACCCCAGTCGGATTTGTTCCGGTGTGGGTTGCTCCAGTGCATGCAGTTGCGCTCGGACCGGTGCGATATCGGCTGCGACATCGATGTCCCGCAGTGTGGCCAGTTCAAGCCAGTCGCCGCAATCCTTCATCGCGTGCACGAATCCGGTTGCCGTGTCCGCCCGGCTGTACTCGACACCGGTCCAGTTGGCGTGCGGCAGTTCGCGGTTGCCGCCAAACAACCAGAAGCCGCCGTCGTTGGCGCGCCCGATGACGAGCCGATCGGGTGCGGACCGCAGCCAGTCCGCTGCCTGCGACAACTGCGCGGATTCAAGTTGCGGCGCATCGGCGCCGATCAGGATGGCCGCAGCATGGCGCGCCAGCAGGCGGCTATACACGGTAGCCATGCGCAGTCCGAGGCTCCCTTCGCCCTGCTCGACGTGCTCGAGACCCGGCCAGTCGGCGGCCACGCCGGCCGCGGCTTCCGCGGTTGCCCAGTAGCCGACCAGTGCGGATTCCGTACATGCGCGTGCAACCACCGAAGCCACTGCCGTGGCCGATGCCAGGTGCAGGCGTTCGGCCTGGTCACGCCCAATGTCGGGCCACAGCCGACTCTTCACCGGCGAATGCCCGGGCGTTTTCACGAAGATGGCGATAGCGCAACTCATGACGGCTCAATCGAGTCCGGATGCGCATGTCGTCGGGAAAAGCGGCGCGCCTGATCGCGGGTCATGCCGAGGTGTTCGCGCGTCGTACGCCACCAACCCCGCTTGGCGTACTTTCGGGCACTGGTAAAGATCGGTGCAGGGACAGGGAGCAGGGGTATGCCGCGCGTGCGCGCCGACCAGATCAGGTCATGGTCCTCGCCCGCGGCCACTGATTCGTCAAACCCGCCAAGTACATCGAAGATGCGCCGCGGCATCAGCAAGCCCTGGTCACCAAACGGAAGTCCAAGCGCACGACTGCGAAAGTGGGCGCCCCATGCATTCAGGAACATCAGGCGCGGTCCATCGTCGAGAAAGCGCAGGCGAAAATAGCCTATGGCCGCCGCGTCGTCGTCGACAAAGCGCTGCATTGCGCGCAGAGTCGCCGGAATGACCCGCGAATCGGCATGCACGAACCACAGCCATGCAGCGTCCGATCCCCGCGCACCCGCGTTGAGCTGGATTGCGCGCCCGGCCGCACTCCGGTGTATACACAATCCGGCCGGAGGGTTTTCCATGTCGGGGTCATCGTTTCCGGCGAGCACGAGGGCGATCCGGTTCGCATTGGCCTCGGCGAGTTGCGGCAGGAGGCCCCGCCAGGCGTCATCGCCAGGCCCTGCGGGAACAATGATGTCTACGCCAGGAACCATCGCGATCAGCAACAGCTGCCATTCGCCGGCACTGCTGCCGCTGGAACCGGTCCGCAGTCGAACAAACCGTAGTGAACGCGCTTGTCGCCTTGCAGCACGAAGTGTCCGGCAAACCGCGAGCTGGCGAGCATGTCGAAGGTATTGCCGCAGACTCGCATGGGCTTGCCGGTCTCGAAGCGGTGATGGTCATCCAGCACGAAGGCATGTGGCAGGCCCTCGACGTCACCACGATAGGTCGCGATCTGGCCATAGTCCTCGCAACGATCTTCCAGGTCCATCTTGAATGCGCGCATGGTCATGGATCGGAATCCGACCATGCCGATGCGTGCCTCGATCGCGGGGTCGAGCAGCGGTATCGGTGCCTGGCTGACGCAACGCGCATCGGCACATCCGAGTCGCCCAAGCAGTCGCCGGAAGTCCTCCAGGTAGAGGGCGCCGGAAAGACATTCCCCGAGCAGGACGGGATCCGTCCTCAGTTCGGCGGGAATGCGGCGATCGGCGAAAACGTCCGAGAAATACAGCTCGCCGCCCGGCTTCAGGACACGGAAGATTTCGGCGAATACCCTTTCCTTTTCCGGTGAAAGATTGAGCACGCAATTGGATACGACCACATCGATGCTGGCATCGACAATGCCGCATTGGTCCAGTCGCTCGATCGTGCCCTCGACAAATGAGACATTCGATTCGGCATAGCCGTAGCGCTCGGCTTGCCACAGCTGGTGGCGGGCGCCGACCGCCAATTGCTCCGGTGTCATGTCGACACCGATGACGCGACCCTGTTCGCCGACCATGCGCGAGAGCAGGTAGACATCGCGCCCGGTCCCGCAGCCAAGATCGAGTATGGTCATGCCCTTGATCGCTGGCGGCAGCGGTGATCCACAACCATAGAAGCGCTCGGTAATCTCCGGATGGATGTCGGCGAGCATCAGCCGAACCGCCAGCGGCATGGATTCGCTGGGGCAGCAGGCGCCGGTCTTGAGGTCGCCGGAGGACTGCAGAACATCGCCGTAGTAGTGGCGGACTTCTTCATGCGTGCTGGATGGATTCATGTGCTTTCCCGAAGAGTTTCCTGTGCTGCGCCGGTCCTGTCCGGGGGGAAGGGAGCCATGCGCGGAGTCAGGCGAAGTCAATCAGATTTCTGTCCCCGTTGCAGCGCATTGAGTGACCAATCGTATTCGCTGAACCGGATGCGCAGCGAACCGTTCTTCAGCTTCACAGTCATCCCGCTGTCGAGATCGAGCGCATCGCCGTACTGGGCAAGAAAAGCCGTCACACTGCCGGCGCTTGCGGAAAAGTCCTTGGCGTACCAGTCGAATATCCTGGAGACAACGAGCGTATCGCCATCGTTGCCAAGGTGGTTGCGCGTGCGATCGCTCAGGAAACGCCGTGTCTGGTCTTGCAATTGATACTTCAGACTTGCGCCGGTATAGGCTTCGTCGCGCAGGGCCGGGCAGCCGACGGACGCGCAGTTGACCGCAAAATGGATGCGCGGATCCTCGTGATCGTCGGCGCCGCGCAGAAGTTCGTGCTCGATCTCGTCGAGGCTTCTTCGTCGCCCGAGCAATTCCACGAACCGCTTTTTCCACGGTGAGCTGAAAAGCCCGCCCAGTTCGCGAATCGACTCGAGGTCCGGATAGCGGGTCAGCACGAGTTGGACCGTGGCCGCATTGTAGGCATTGATCAGCAAGGCCTCGCGATCATCGCGAGCCCAGCGCTCGAATGCGCCAGGCTCGATACGGGAGAGTTCCTCCAGGTAGTTCGACAAGGCGCCGGCATCGCGAGCAAAACCCGCATAGTCGACGCGGCTCGCCGTGCCCTCGGCATTCCAGCGGACATGCCTTGCGACAAGCTCATTCCAGATGCCGTGGACGCCGGCATCGGCGGCGTTCACAGCGCCTGATGTGGCCGCGAAGAGCAGGCCGGTGATCGCGATCAGCCAGCGCACCGGTCAGCCCCGGCGCCAGGCAAAGAAGCGCAGCGCAAGACGCAGCAGGCCTTGCGGCGCGTTGGCGCGCTTCCAGGCGCCAGCGGCGTACTTGCTGGCCTCGCTCATGGTCGGATAGATGTGGATCGTTCCGAGCAGCTTGTTCAGGCCCAGGCCGTGCTTCATCGCCAGCACGAACTCTGCGAGCAGATCGCCGGCATGATCGCCGACGATGGTGGCGCCGAGGATCGTGTCCTTGCCCGGAGGCGTCAGCACCTTGACGAAACCGTGGTCGGATGAATCAGCGATGGCGCGGTCAAGATCGTCGAGGCCGTACTTCGTTACCTCGACTTCGATGTCCTGCTCCCTGGCTTCGCTTTCCGAGAGGCCGACGCGGGCCACCTCCGGGTCGGTGAAGGTGGCCCATGGGATCACGCGATAGTCGGCCTTGAAACTCCAGAATGGGGAGAGCAGTGCGTTGACCGAGGCGTACCAGGCCTGGTGCGAAGCGACATGGGTGAACTGGTACGGACCAGCGACGTCGCCGGCCACAAGAATGTTCGGATAGTTGGTACGCATCAGGGCATCGGCCTGTACGGTGCCCTTTTTCCCGATCACGACACCAAGCTCCTCCAGACCGAATCCCTTGACGTTGGGCTTGCGCCCGAGCGCGAGCAAGAGACGATCGAAATCGAAGACGACTTCCTTTCCATCCTGTCGGCAGAACAGCCTGCCGCCGTTGCCGACGGGCTCGACGCGGACGGCCTCGCATCCGGTTTCGACACGGATGCCTTCCTCGGCAAATTGCTGCTCGACAAGAATGGAGGCGTCGGCATCTTCTCTGGGCAGCAGATGCCGGCCTTTCTGCACCTGGACGACTTCGCTGCCGAGCCGCGCGAAAGCCTGCGACAGCTCGCAGCCGATCGGACCGCCGCCAATCACGACCAGGCGCTTCGGAAGCTCGCGGATCTCCCAAAGTGTATCCGAGGTTCGGAAGTCGACGCGCTCGAGGCCATCTAGCTCCGGCACGTGCGCCTGGGCGCCGGTCGCAATGATCAGGCTGCGTGCCGTCAGTCGCTTGCCATCGACCTCCACTTCCCAGGGCGAAACGATGCGTGCGTCGCCGCGGATCACCTCGACGCCAAGTTCGGTGTAGCGCTCGACCGAATCGTGCGGCGCCACCTTGCCGATAACGTCATGCACGCGTTGCATGACGTCGGCGAATTCGACTTCGGCGGCCATCTTCGCAATGCCATAGCGCTGCGAATTGCGCGCCTCGGCAAGCAGTCGGGCACTGCGCAGCAGCGCCTTGGAAGGCACGCAGCCAGTGTTCAGGCAATCGCCACCCATGCGGTGGCGCTCGATCAGGGCCACCTTGGCCTTGACCGCGGCGGCAATGTAGGAAGACACCAGACCCGCGGATCCGGCACCGATCACGATCAGGTTGAAATCAAACGTGCGTGGGCGCCGGTAATTCGCGTAGACACGGCGTGCGCTGATCCAGCGTGTCAGCCAGCGCATCAGCAGCGGCAGGATCCCCAGCAGGACGAAGGCACCGATCAGGCCGGGCGAGAGAATATCGGAGAGACTTTCGATCTGCGCCAGCTGGGTGCCGGCGTACACGTAGGCTATCGTGCCCGGCAGCATGCCGGCCTGGCTGACCAGGTAGAACACGCGAGTCTTGAGCGAGGTCAGTCCGGCCAGGACATTGACCAGAAAAAAGGGCACTGCAGGTACCAGGCGCAGGGTGAACAGGTAGTAGGCACCATCGCGTTCGATGCCCTCGTCGAATGATTTGAGACGCTTGCCATATTTGCTGCGCAGGCTGTCGCGAAGGACGAAACGCGAGACCAGGAAGGCCAGTGTCGCGCCTATCGAACTGGCGAACGAAATCAGGACCGTACCTTCAAGCAGGCCAAACAGCGCCCCCCCGGCCAGGGTCATGATCGCGGCTCCCGGCAGGGACAGACCGGTGACCAGAACGTAGGCAAGGAAGAAGCTGCCAAGCGCTATCCAGTGATGGGCGGCAACCCAGGCGGCCAGTGAATCCTGGCGGGCCTTGAGACCCTGCAGGCTCAGTTCGGCGAGCAGTCCGCTGCGCCATAGCGCGAATGCGGCCAGGGCGAGCACGACGACGACGGTCCAGCGAACCCAGGATCGTGACACGGCATATCCTCGAAATGGCGGGGAAACATGCGCTCCCCTGACGATCTACTAGAACGGTGCGGAGCCTGATTCCATTCACTCGGCCCGAAACCCGGCTTTTCCAGGGCAGGACCAATGCAGCAGACAAGCCGCAGCCTGGCTCAGCCTGACGCGTACTGGAACGGCAATCAACCGAATCCTTGCATGCAGAGTCCGCGGCGGCATCTTCATCGAGTTTCTCCGATGCACGGGCGAATCACGGGGCGATGCTGGTTGCGGTGGCTGCGATTCCGTATCCGGGCGCGGCGATCCGTGGCTGTCCGCCATGTATCATGCACGGGTATGCCTGTCCGGTGCGTCGCGGTCCCTGAGACCGGCGTAGGCGAGGTTGGCGTGGTTGAACCGAATTTTCGATCTAGAGGAGCGATGCAATGGCAAGGGGCGTCAACAAGGTGATCCTGGTGGGCAATCTCGGAGCGGACCCTGAGGTCAAGTACACCGCTGGCGGCATGGCGATCGGCACGCTCAGCGTCGCAACCTCCGAGTCGTGGAAAGACAAGCAGACCGGCGAGCAGCAGGAACGCACCGAATGGCACCGGGTCAAGCTCTTCGGTCGTCTGGCCGAAATCGCGGGCGAGTACCTCAAGAAGGGGCGCCAGGTCTACATCGAGGGTTCGATTCGTACCGACAAGTACACTGACAAGGAAGGCGTACAGCGTTACAGCACCGACATCATCGGCAGCGAGATGCAAATGCTCGGTGGTGGAAATGAAGCGGGTGGCGGCGGTGGCGGCGGCAACTTCAGTCGCGAGCGTGGTGCGCCGCGCGGTCCTCAGTCCGCACCTGCCCAGCGCCAGGCAGAAGCGCCAGCCAGGAACGACAATTTCGAGGATGACGATATTCCGTTCTAGGCGTGCCAGTCATTGATCGGAGAAACGCGAAAAGGGCGGCCGCATTGCGACCGCCCTTTTTCGCTGCCAGGTATTGCGTTCAGCCCGGCAACTTGCGCGAAAGATAATAGGCGACCAGGTTGCCGACACCGGTTGCGCCAAGCAATACGGCGAATACGCCGGGGGTGACGTCACGCCAGGCAAACGCCTCCATGAGCCCGAAGCCGAAGGCAAGGGCGATCAGGACCGCACCCCAGCGCAGGGTGGATTGGCGGCGGCGTAGCTCGTCGGCTTCGACGATGGACTGGATCAGCTCCTGCGAGACATTTGAGGCGACCAGCTGCTTGCGGACGCGCGCATCGACGACCGCCTTGATGGCGTAGGTGATGCAGATGAAGAGGACAATCGGGATGAAGAGTTCGAGTTCCATCGTGGTAGCTGCCTTTTGAGGGGTAATCGGGGTGCAGGAGAGGAGATACGGCCGGGGCCGTCCCGGTTGCAATCGATGAACTTGCAACCATTGCCCTTTGGGGCGTATCAAAGTCCAGGTGAGCAGCGAACCGACCACCCTTGAGCAGGACCAGGCCCTGGTCGATGCCGTATTGAACGGCGACCCCGGTGCGTTCGAACGTCTGGTGCGTTTGTACGAGAAGCTCTGCTGGCATGTCGTCCATCGCATGGTCAAGCACCCCCAGGATGCCCAGGATCTGTGCCAGGAGGCGTTCTTGCGCGTGTACCGCTATCTGCATCAGTACCGCAACGAAAGTGCCCTCAAGTCCTGGGTTGCGCAGGTGGCCTACTCGGTCGCCAAGCGTCACCTGGAGCGCAAGCGCATCCCGATAGCCGAGCCGTCGGCGGAAGCGGACGCAGAATCTCCGCTGGATCGGGTCAGTGACGATTTCGATCTGGAGGCTGCCTGCATCGAAGGACAATCGGCGAGAAAGCTGCACGAGGCCATCGATTGCCTGCCGCCCCTGCAACGAACGGTCTTGACCCTGTACCACCTCGAAGAAATGCCGATTGCAGAGATTGCATCCATAACCGGACTCGCTGAGGGCACCATCAAGAGCCATCTGTTTCGCAGCCGCAAACAGTTGCGCGATACACTGTGTGATCGAATAGGAGTAGCCGCATGATTCCCGACGAACGCGAATGGCAAGCGCAGGAAAGGGCCATGCAATGTGAGCGTGCGGGTCTCGAGATCCCCGCGTCCGATACATTGGGCACGGCCTATCTGGCTGTCGCCCAGGCATTGAACCAGGCGCCGGAGCCGTTGCTGCCGGCCGACTTTGCCGCGCGCGTGGCCGCACTGGCTGCGTCCGGAAGGCAAGCCACCGAAATAGAGTCAAGACTGGAACGTTTCCTGCTGCTTGGCTTGTCGGCCGCATTCGGCGTCTGCGCGCTGGCTGCCGTCGTGATCTACGGCAGCAACTGGCTCGGCAACTCCTTCAGCATGCTGGCCCAGGTGGGCACGCTGAATCTGGCCTGGCCGATGGCGTTGGCCGCCTGCCTGGGGGTCTCCTGGTTCTCGGAGGCCGTGCGCAGACGAATGACGGATGAGCCAGCGCATCCCGTCTGATCCCCGGTTTCGGATCAGCCGACTGCTCCATTTCGCCGGGCTGCCGGCATCACTCAGGTCGGGCTGATAATCCGTGCGGCGCGAGCAGCCCTCGCGTGTTCCTTGTTCGGGCGCGACAGCGCCGCCGCTGCGGCGTATCATTTGCGTCCGCCACTGTTGGCAACGGATGATCGGTCGACGAGCAAGGCTCGCAGGCCAGGTACGGTCCGCCAATCCCGAACTGTCGACTGCAATGCCGCGAAAACGGCCCACCAACATTCTGACCTGATCCCTGCCATGCGCACGCATGGCGGAATGCGAGCGCATGATGACTGAAATCGAGACCAGCAGCCGTTCGACCACGCCACTGCAGAGCCATCTGGCCCGGGTGACGGACATGTTGAATCGGCACCGTCTGGTCGAGAATCTGGTCCATCGTGAAGGCGGTGCACATCAGGACGTCGTCGACAGCCTCGTGCACCGGCAGAACCTCGCCGAATTGCAGCGCGAGATCGACAAACTGCACCCGGCCGACGTGGCCCACATCCTCGACGCCTTGCCACCCGAGGATCGCCTCAGCGTCTGGCATCTGGTCAAGGCGGATCGTGACGGCGAAATCCTGCTGGAAGTCTCCGATGCGGTGCGCGAGTCGCTGCTTGCGGACATGGACGGTCCGGAAATCCTCGCCGCTGCCGAGCAGCTGGATGCCGATGAGCTTGCGGATCTGGCCGAGGATCTGCCCGACGACGTCGTGCATGAGCTCATGCAGCGACTTGATGCTCCCGAGCGCGAACAGCTGCGCTCGGCCATGTCCTACGAGGACGATCAGGTCGGCGCGATCATGGATTTCGAGATGATCACGATTCGAGAGGACGTCACCCTCGAAGTCGTGCTGCGCTATCTGCGTTTCCTCAAGGAAATTCCCGAACAGACCGACAAGTTGTTCGTGGTCAACAGCGACAACCTGCTGACCGGTGTGCTGCCGCTGAAGTGGCTGTTGGTGAATGACCCGGCGCGCGAAGTCAGCGAGCTCATGGCGGTGGACGCGAATACCTTCCACCCGGACGAGGATGTCGTCGATGCAGCAGAGGCGTTCGAGCGCTACGACCTGATCTCGGCACCCGTGGTCGACGTTGATGGCCGCCTGATCGGGCGATTGACCATCGACGCCATGGTCGACGTCATCCGCGAGGAAAGCGATGCGGAAACCCTGAGTCGCGGCGGCCTGCGCGAGGACGAGGACATCTTTGCGTCAGTCTGGAAATCATTGCGCAATCGCTGGACCTGGCTGGCGATCAACCTGGTTACCGCCTTTGTCGCTTCGCGTGTGATCGGACTCTTCGAAGGATCCATCGAGAAGCTGGTTGCGCTTGCGGCCCTGATGCCGATCGTCGCCGGAATCGGCGGCAACTCCGGCAATCAGACCATCACCATGATCGTGCGTGCGCTTGCGCTGGGTCAGGTCAGCCCGGCGAATGCCAAGCGCTTGCTACGCAAGGAAGTCGGCGTGGCCGTGCTCAATGGACTTATCTGGGGTGGCGTGATCGGAATCGTGGCCTGGCTGCTCTACGGAAATGCCGCGCTCGGCGCGGTCATGACCGCAGCGATGACCCTGAACCTGCTGCTGGCCGCGCTCATGGGAGTTCTGATCCCGATGACCCTGATCCGCTACGATCGCGATCCGGCCATGGGTGCCAGCGTATTGATTACCGCACTGACCGACAGTGGCGGATTCTTCATCTTCCTTGGCCTGGCGACCCTCTTCCTGATCTGATTGCCCTCCCATCCCTCCGACCGCGGAGAAGTTCGAATGGCTAGGCTACTCATGTCATGCAGCGCAGGGATCTTCCTTCTGCTCGGCACCCTTCATCTCGTCTATACCTTTATTGGACCGAAATTGCTGCCACGCGACCTTTCCTTGCGCGCAAGCATGCAGGCCGTATCACCGGTCATTACCGGAGAGACGACCATGTGGAAGGCGTGGGTTGGATTCAACGCCAGCCACAGCATGGGCGCAATGCTGTTTGGACTGATTTACGGCTATCTCGCCTGGAGCCATGGCGAACTGCTGTTCGGGTCGGTTTTCCTGCTCGCTCTGGGCTTCGCCATGCTCGCCGGATTTCTGGTGCTGGGCTGGCTTTACTGGTTCCGGATTCCGCTTGCAGGCATCACCCTGGCTCTGGCCTGCTACTGTGCAAGCATCCTGATACATCGATTCTGAATCGGCCCGGCCATGCCGTTGAGCTGCCAGCTGCAATGCGGACTGCGGGGAATACGCAAGCGGGCAGGGATGGGAAGTCCGAATGCGTTGCGCAAGCGGATTCAAATCTGCCGCAAGTGAAGCGTGGCGTGATGATGTCTGCCGTACATCCCGCTGCGGGAGGCAGGAAAATCGGCTGGGGGCGAAACCTTGCCCCCAGCCTTGAATGATCAGGCTGCGGCGTCTTTCAACTTCTTCAGCGGACGCACTTTGACCTTGGTGGAAGCCGGCTTGGCGGCGAACCACTGCTCTTCCTTCGTGAACGGGTTGATGCCCTTGCGCTTCGGCTTGGCCGGAACCTTGACCGAGGTGATCTTGAGCAGGCCGGGAAGGGTGAATTCACCCACGCCCTTCTTGCTCAACGAGCCGGCGATGGTCGCTTCGAGGTGTGCAAGAACGGCACGGACATCCTTGGCGGCGAGTTCGGTAGCTGCGGCGATGTGCGCAACCAGGCCGGACTTGCTCATCGCTTCCTTGATCGGCTTCGGTGCAGCTGCCGGGGCGGAAGCTTTTTTCGGTGCGGCTTTCTTTGCTGGTTTCTTGGTCATTTGATTTCTTTCTGTTGAGGTGTAAAGGGTGCCATCGAGTAGCAAGTCGGAATGTAGTGCATGCCGGACCCGCCGCCAAGCACTTTACAGCAGGTTTAGACGTGTTTCACCGCGTTTTTTTGCGGTTCGGACCGGAACTCGGCTGTCCGCACGCGTCAAGTGCCGGGTTGTCTGCCATTCCGGCTGACCCGTCTCGCGCCTGCCGGAACGGCAGTATTCATTGCAGCGAGCGATTCAGGCTGCGAAATCGTGCGGGCGTGGTTCCGTTTTCGATGCGGAAGGCACGAGTGAAGTTGGCCGTGTCCGCATACCCCAGTTGCAGGGCGATACGGGTGATGCTGAGGTCGCTTTCGATCAGCATGCGTCGAGCCCTGGCCTGGCGGACAATGGTTCCAAGCTGGCGAAAACTGGTGCCTTCGGCGTCAAGCCGCCGGTTCATCGTGCGTGTGGAAACATGCAGCATGGTGGCGAGTTCCTGCTGACGCGGCTGATGACCGCTGGCCTTTTCAAGCATCAGCCTGACCCAGTCGCCGAGCGATCCCCGGACGGTCATGCGTGCCATGGCTTCATCGCAGCGCTGGCGCGCGATCCTCAATGCCGAGCGATCGGCGAGGGCCAGTGGACGCGCTGTGACCTGTTCGGAAATGAGCATTTGGAGTGTCATTCCCGGCGCGTCGAAATGCACGCGTGCCGGTGCGAGCCAGCGCCGGATACCCGGACCCATCGTCAGTTCAGAGGGCAGGTGAACCTCATAGGCGGGTACGTGTCCCGAGAGCAGAAAGCGAAGTTCTTCGTGGAACGCTGTCGCAATCGTGTCGACATGAAAGCGCAGGCAAGACAGACTCATCGCGACAACGGGTTCAAGAATGATGCGAATCCCATGCTGTTCCCGGGCCAGACTCAGCCTGAAGGCCGGTGTTATCAGGCGCCAGTATCGGGCCGCAATCTGCAAGGCGTCCCCCAGGGTGGCCGAGGTCATCAACGCGTAGCCGAGGTACTCATGACTGCTGGGTTTGATCAGGCGGCCCAGTTGCATGCCGAGGTCATCGCGGCCGCTCATGCGCTCGGCGCGCTTGAGCAAGGCATCAACCTGATCCGGGCTGAGCATCGTCTCCGCATCGTCCAGCGTTTCGAGATCCAGGCCGATCGGTTCCAGCAGCTCGCTTGCCGGAAGGTCGGGCCCATGGATCATGTGCACCAGCAGGGCGTAGTAGCGTGCGGGCAGGAAAGCACGGGTTCGGGCAGAGGAGGGCATCGGGAACGGTCGCAAGCGTGGCTGGAATTGACAATAGCATGGCTGGAAATGACCAGACAGGATGTCGGATTGCAGAGAAAATGCCGCTGCCGAATCTTCGCGGAGTCAAATGATGACCGAACTCGCTGCCCGTCCCGGCTGGGTTGACCGGCGCCGCTATTGGTGGCCGATCAGTCTGGTGGTTCCCTCGCTGGCCCTGATTGCGTTCGGGCTGGTTGAACTCAGCGGTTTAGCCTGGTTCTGGTGGACGGGGCCCGTTGTCATCTATGGCGTGGTGCCGCTGCTCGACTGGTGGGTCGGCAGCGATGCCGGCAATCCTCCGGAAACCGCCATCGAACGGCTGGAGGGTGATCCGTACTATCGCGGTGTTCTGCTGGCGACCTTTCCGCTGCAGATGATGGGCACGGTCATTGGTGTCTGGGTAGCGACGACGGCAGAGCTGAATGCACTGCAATGGCTGGGTCTGGCGATCACGGTTGGTATCGTCAGCGGTGGAGGCATCAATACCGCACACGAGTGGGGCCACAAGCGCGGATGGTTTGCTGACCTGATGTCCAAGCTCAGTCTGGCGCCAGCGGCCTATGGTCACTTTCATGTCGAGCACAACCGCGGCCATCACAAGAACGTGGCGACGCCGGAGGATCCCGCCAGTGCGCGACTGGGCGAAACGTTCTGGCAGTTTCTGCCGCGAACCATGATCGGAAGCCTGCGTTCGGCATGGCGAATAGAAAAAGCCAGACTGGCACTTCAGGGCAAGTCGGCGATCAGCCTGCACAACGACATCCTGCAGGCGTGGTTGATGACTCTTGTGCTGTATTCCGCGCTGGTTGCCGTATTCGGCTGGGCCGCGCTGCCGTTTCTTGTGGTGCAGGCGTTCTACGGGGCTGCCCTGCTCGAAGCTGTCAACTACATCGAGCACTACGGACTGTTGCGACGCAAGGACGACACGGGTCGATACGTGCGTTGCGCGCCCGAGCATTCCTGGAACGCCAACCAGATCGTCAGCAATCTGATGCTGTACCAGTTGCAGCGTCATTCAGACCATCACGCGAACCCGCGCCGCGCCTATCAGACCTTGCGCCACTTCGACGACAGCCCGCAGCTTCCGGTCGGCTATGCCGCCCTGATCCCCGTGGTTCATTTCCCGCGTATCTGGTTTGCTGTCATGGATCATCGTGTGCTGGATCACTACAAGGGAGATATCCGGCGCGCCAATGTCCAGCCGGGCTGAAGACGGGTCTCGAGAAGGCTGACGAGATCAACCATCCGACTACGAAATACGCAGAGCAGTGTGCGTCAAGGGTCGGCGCCTTGGCCTAGGGCAAGGCGAGCACCGTGGTACGGCCGTCGGTCGCAGAAAGCCAGTCACCCGAATTCTGCCCGGTTGCAGACACGCCTGCCGGACATGGGGGTGCATGCAAGACCTGACGGCCTCAGCCGGGACTCATGAATCCGAGATCCGGAGTAGAGAATCGACCGATATTCGGGAATACCGTGGACATGTCGCTCGGCGGCACGCCGTACCAGCGGGCAATGGTTGCCGCATACTGGTCAACCGAAGTGGTTGGAATGATCTGGCCCCAATCCGCATCGTCGGGGCCGCCGACGGTCAGGTTGGGGGGTGTCCCATAGATGCGCCGGCCGTTGACCGCACCACCCATGATCAGGTGGTGGCTGCCCCAGCCGTGGTCGGTGCCGTCGCCATTGACGCTGGTCGTGCGGCCGAATTCCGATGCCGTGAACGTCGTGACCGAATCATCCAGGGACATCTCGACCGTTGCCGCATGGAAAGCGGCAAGCGCGCCATCCAGATCGGCGAGCCGATCGGCCTGATCGGCGAGCTGGTTGTCATGGGTGTCGAACCCGCCCAGCCCGACGAAGAAGATCTGTCGCTGCATGTCGAGCGAGGATCGCACGTTGATCAGTCGCGCGATCATGCGCAGCTGGCGACCCAGGTGCGTATTCGGGAAGGATGTCGCAAGCGGCGTCTCGCCATCCAGTGCCTCGTTGATCATCACCTCGTTGTTCATCGAGCGGCGCATGACCGTTGCATACTGGCGCTGCAGGGCATTGCCATGCGGGGCATCGCGCAAGGCGAGAAAGGCGGCCCTGCGCTCCGGTTGCCAGTCTTCAACGAAGGCAACGCCCTCGGCACCGTTCTGACCCACGAAATACGGAACCACTTCGTCTCCGGCCTGGAAGACATTTTCGCCATCGATGGAGATGTTCATCGAAAGCTGCTGGTTGTTGTTTGTTTCGAAGAACATGTCGGCAAGTCGTCCGCCCCAGCCACGGCGATCCTGCGCGTCGGCCGCAGGCCGTTGCCAGACGACGGTCTGATCGCTGTGCGAGAACAGCTGTGCCGGCACCGGCACCGAGCCGGCCTGGTACTCGGGCTTGGTGATCGGGTAGAGCAACGGGCCGACATTGGCCGCTATCGCGAGGGGAGACTGGGTCTGGTTGAACAGGTCGCGCAGCAGCGGCATCGATGGCGACAGGCCGTAGGTTCCGCCACCGACGGGCGGCACGCTCGGATTCAGCGACAGAAGTTCCGCCTGGGGCAGAGCCAGGGCGCCGCGCGCCGCGGCATAGTCGTTGTAAAGCGCGGTACTGGTCGGAACCAGCATGTTGAACGCGTCGTTGCCGCCGTACAGGTATACGCAGACCAGGGCGCGATAGTCGGTGCCGAGCAGGCGGCGACCGGACATCGCCGCAGCGTGGGCAATCGACAGTTTGCCGGCGAAGCTCGTGAACAGTGCCGAAGATGCGGTTGCGCACAGGGCGCGCTGGATAAAGTCACGTCGTTTCATGGCATCACCGTTCGATTGCGTATTCGGGGGAGCTCTGGATCAGCCAGACCGCGTCCTGGACGCGCTGACGCCGCCCCGTGCTGGTATTGGGCAACGTCTGCAGGTGAGTCACGAGCGTGTCGAACATGAAGTCCGACATGGTCCTGCTCATGAACAGCAGGTCGTAGCGATCGACCAGCTGCACCGGATCTGCGGCAATCGCGAGCTCCGTCCCGAGGTCGACGACGATATCCTCGCTGGTCTGACCGTTGTGGCCACGCCAATCGTAGAAAATCTTGTAACCGAGGCCATTGGAGACACTGGCAATCGACGTGTCCGTGGTGATCTGGAACTCTGGTGCGGACAGCCCCAGCGAGGACAACTCGCCAGGAGGGCTGTAGTCGGGAAGGAAGAAGTTGAACACGGTTGGCGAACGCAGGGCCGCCTGGGCCAGGTAGTAATCGCTGTACCACTCGCGATAGCGCCCATCGTCGGCGCGGCCATCCAATGCACGCCATAGGTGGCTCAGCTTGAGCAGGGGCTCACGCATCTTGCCGCCGTTGCTGGCCAGGCTCGGCAGCGTGCGCGCTTCGGTATCCATCAACAATGCCCTCACCGTGGCGCCAAGATCACCGCGTACGCCCATGCCGTTGTTGGAGAAGACGGCGGCCACGCGACCGACGTAGGCCGGTGAAGGGTTGCTGGTGACCATTCGCTTGATCAGGTGGCGGGCAATGAACGGCGCAACGTTCGGGTGATTGAAGATGTTGTTGAGCGCCGCCTGCAGGTCACTGTCGGCGGTGCCGCCCGCAGGCAGGACGCCGCCGGGCAGGGTTGACCCGGAATAGGCGAGCAACTGCTTGCTTTCTTCGGAGGCGTGGTAACTCTCCCATGGCTCCATCGGGACCATCCACCAGGCATCCCAGCCCGGATTGGGCCAGTCCACGGGTCCGGAAGGGCAATATTCCCATTCCCACCATTGACCGCCATCGGTACGCGGACAATTGGCCCAGTTCCAGCCCGTAAATACATGGGCGAAGCCCCTGATCGTGTCCTGGTCGTAGGCAGGTATCGGCTGACCTCCGGAGGTTTGCACGGTGCCGTCCGGATTCAGCCGCACCAGGCCCACCGAGAACAATTGCATGATCTCGCGCGCGTAGTTTTCATCCGGGCGGATGTTGAGGTCGGTATCCGGCTTGCGGTTCTTGAACATCGACAGGTAGTGACCCATGACCGGGCTCAGGGTCACCTGTTCGAGCAGGGTCCGGTAGTTGCCGAATGCGCCATCGACCAGCAGGTCGTAGTAGTTGGCCATCGCGACTGGATAGCCTTCGATCGCACCATTCTGATCGGAAATGACCAGCAGTTCGCTGAGTGCGAAGGCGACGCGCTGGCGCAACTGGTCCGGCGCGGTTATGCCATGCTGCCACCAGATCTCCTGGCGGATGTTCTGGTAGACGTCTTCACCGCTAGTGGCGACCGCTTCGAGATAGGGGCGGTGGCGCGAGGCGGGGAGACTTGCCTGTTCGGACAGCCAGGCGTTATAGCCGATATCGCGCAGGCGTGAAATTTCCTCGAGGCTCGGGCCAAAGGTGGCCTGGGTGAGGAAACGTGCCGCGTCGGCATCGGTGTAGGGGCCTTCTGCGCGATGCTCGAACCCCGCGTCGAAGACGTGATCACCAGCCCAGACTTGCGGCAACTGGCCGAGTAGGATCAGAGACAATGCAACCCGCAAGAATGAAATCTTCATGTCAGCCCCTCGTCCGCTCCGCCGCATCCCGGAACGGCACAGTATCGGCATTGACCGTGCAGCGATGTGAGGCCAGTCACAGCATGGCTCACACTGCGCGATCACTGTGCAAGTTCCGGATATTGCCAATAGTGCTGTTTGTGGTGCTGCAGTCTGCTGCGACTTCGGCTCTTGCCCTCAACAACTGCCTGGACAATGATTTCGCGGACAGGCGGGGCGAGGCTGTCGTCCAGATCGCCAATGACGATCCCACCAACATGTTCCGCTATCGGCCGCGCTGCGTAACCATCAGCGAAGGCACGCTGGTCGAGTTCCGCGCAGTGCCGAATTTCGGGATGCACCCCTTGTTCGGCGGCACGGTGTCGGGGGGAGTGGCTACCATCGATCCTGCCAGTCCGATTGGCCCCTTCACCAGCGGTACCCTGGGCGAAGCCATGCTAGTGGCAGCGGGCGAATACCCCTATTTCTGCGACTTCCATTTCGCATCGGGCATGATGGGATCCATCCGTGTGGTGCCGGAACTGTTTGCCGACGGATTCGACTGAGGCCGGTCACCGATTCAGCGGGGGCCTGAAAATGGAAGTCGCTGAATAGCCGGCATGCTGGCTATAGAAAAGGCCTTCGACACCAAAGCAGCGCGCCAATTGCGGCGTTGGCGGGACCTTCGGGATACCCGGGAAAGCGACGCTTCGGATCGGATGACCCAAAGGGTTTGTGGGCTCCTGGAGTGTGGCAGGTGCCCGGCGCGGCGTTCCGGTTAGAGTATTGGTCTCAGGCTCAGCCATGGTCGGTCACCGTTTGAAGCGCAAAAAGTCCAGCAAGTCCAGCAAGTCCGGTGCGCCGGGAATGGGAAAATCCGATTGGCGCCAGCGTCTGCAGGGACTGGATCCTGCGGCTCAGCGAATGCTGCAAGCAGCTGCGGCAGGCATCGAAAGCCGCAACTTCACGGAGGCTGGTCGCGCCATGGTGGGTGTGCTGGCCCTGGCGCCGCGGCATCCCGAAGTCTTGCGCATGCAAGGGGTGCTCAGTCATCTCCAGGGACGCTATGCCGAGGCCGAGCGCGCGCTTCGCGCTGCCCTGGTCGAAAATCCGGATGACCCGCTGATCCACAACAATCTGGGCAGCACCCTGCGCGCGTCAGGCGATGTCCAGGCCGCCGTGGCCAGTTTCAGGCAAGCAACCGTGCTCGATCCCGGTCTTGCCGCAGCCTGGTTCAACCTCGGCAAGACCTGCAAGGCACATGCCGATCTTGATGAGGCGCGTGTTGCACTTGAAAGGGCGGTCGAACTCTCGCCAGAGCACGCGCCAGCCAGAATCGTGCTGGGCGATACGCGCAAGGCCACCGGCGACATTGACGGCGCTGCGGCTTCGTTCCGGGAGGCGATTCGCCTGAATCCGAGGTCAGGCAATGCATGGTATTCACTGGCCAATCTGAAGACGGTTCGATTCTCTGCCGAGGAATTGGCTCGCATGACCCACACACTCTCCCTGCCTGATCTGAACGAGGACGATCGGATTGCACTGGGATTTGCCCGCGTCAAGGCGCTTGAGGATGCGGGTCGGCACGAGGACGCTTTTGCCGGTCTTGTACTGGCCAATGCGCGCAAGCGCAGACAACTGAGCTGGGATGCCGCTGCGTTTTCGGCCAAGGTTGATGCACTGCTGTCCGCGTTTCCCGTTGGAGTCTCCGCCGCAAGCAGGAGCGACAACGGCAAGGAAGTCATCTTTGTCGTCAGTCTTCCGCGCTCGGGTTCGACACTGGTGGAGCAGATTCTGGCTGCCCATCCGCAGGTCGAGGGGGCCAGTGAGCTCCCGGACCTGCCCAACGTGATCGAAGGGGAATCCAGGCGCAGGGGAGTCGCGTTTCCCGACTGGGTGGTCGATGCGAGTCCGCAAGATTGGACAAGACTGGGTGAGTCCTATCTTGAATCGACCCGCCGTTGGCGTACTGAGCGTCCCCTGTCCACCGACAAGGGCCTGTTCAACTGGCAATACGTGGGGGCGGCCCTCGCGATGTTGCCGTCGGCAAGAGTCGTCATATGCCGCCGAGACCCGCTCGAGACGTGCCTTTCCTGCTTCCATCAGCTGTTCGCACGCGGTCAGGAATACAGCTACAGGATGGATGAACTGGCTGCCTACTGGTCCGATTTCGATCGACTGAGCCGTCACTGGAGCGAACGCTACCCGGGGCAGGTCCACGAGGTGATACACGAAGAATTGTTGGCCGAGCCACGAGAAGCAACTTCGCGACTGCTCGCGTTCTGTGGATTGCCGTTCGATGAGGCTTGCCTGAGATTTCATGAATCGACGCGCAGCGTACGCACGGCGAGCGCTGCCCAGGTCCGTCAGCCTTTGCGTCAAACCACGGCTCGTGCCGCGAAGTACGGGCAGGCATTGGCGCCCCTTCGAGACGCCTTGAGCGCCTGTCGACAGGCCTGAAGTCCCGCAAATCCTTGCCTGTGCTTATTGCGCGCCGCATCACACTTTGCTACGTTTCGGTTTGGTTGCGCCAGCGACTTCAGATCCGCCCCGCCTGATTGGGGTCGGCGGAGCGTATTCAACTACTTTTGGGGATAGAAATGATCAATCGTAAAAACCTGCTCGCCAGCGGTGTGGCTGCGGCCGTCTTCGCCATGTCCAGCGCGGGTATTGCAGCGCCGGTTGCAAGCAATCCAGGATCGGCAGTTCAGCCCAATTTCCCAGCTCCGAATGGCGGATCGGTGGTGCTGTACGACCAGACCGACAACGCGGCAGGCAACGGCTTTCCGGTCCAGAATTTCGAAGCCAGCTATGATGCTTATGACTCCGAAGGCGCGGATGATTTCGTGGTGCCGGCCGGCGGCTGGACCATCGATACGGTGAACATCGTCTCCACGGTTGGCACGCCACTGGCGACGACCGCCACGGTCAACATCTACCCGGACGCCGGCGGTTTGCCGGCCGCAGCACCCGCCTGCAGCTCTCCCGGAGCTGCTGCAAACGTGACCGCAACGAATACGACCATTACCTTGAATGCGCCTTGCGCCATCGGTGCAGGTACCTACTGGGTAGCCGTACAGGTTGACGTCAACTTTGCAACGAACGGGCAGATCTTCTGGTCGAATCGTACAACTCAGACTGGCAATGAGGCCGTCTGGTCCAATCCGGGTGACGGTTTCGGCTCGGGCTGCACGACATTCACACCGGTTCTTACCTGTGGCGTGGGTGGCGGCACGAACCCTGACCAGTTGTTCCAGATCGTCGGCACGGTGGGTGGTGGCGGAACGCCGCTGGCTCCGGCTCGCGAACTGCCGACCCTCGGACAGTGGAGCATGCTGCTCGGTGCATTTGGCCTGGCCATGCTCGGCATGTTCGGCCTGCGTCGCCGCTCGCGTCGCTGATACTCATTTGCTGCATCGCTGCATCGACCGGGGGCCCTCAGGGCCCCCGGTTTTTTTGGCCTGGGCGCTAGCACTGTTCAAGTGGCATCCTGCGCAAGCTTCGGAGGGTAGCCGGGAATTCCGACGGGCGCGGGTATTCACGCAGGGGCCCGGCAATCCATCGACCCGCAGTGTGCCAGTTGTCCGTGCGGCGCTGGGATCAGCCACACTCGCCAGGCCAGGCTGGCCACTTTCCCGTATCGGTCAGGCGTCTGGCAAGTCGAGGTGCAGACGTGTTTGAAATTGCCGTCATTTTCCTTGTGTTGACTGCCCTGCTGGCCTATGTGAACCATCGTTTGGTCGGCCTTCCGACGACGATTGGCGTCATGGCGATTGCCCTGATCCTTTCGCTGGCGCTGATCGGCCTCGACAAGCTTGGCTTCAGCGAGTTGCACGATCTCGAAGTCTCCTTGCTGGCATCCATCGATTTTTCCGACGTGCTCATGGAGGGCATGCTGTCCGTGCTGCTGTTTGCCGGCGCGATGCATGTCGATCTGAGCGAGTTGCGTACCTATCGCTGGCAGGTGGGATCGCTGGCGGTCCTCGGCACCCTGGCTTCCACGATGATCGTGGGAGGTTGCGTCTGGGTCTTCCTGCCGATGACCGGGATCGAGTTGCCGTTCATGTATTGCCTGGTGTTCGGTGCGCTCATTTCACCGACTGACCCGATAGCGGTGCTGGGCATCCTCAAGTCTGCCGGTGCGCCAAAGAACCTGGAGCTCGTGATCTCCGGAGAATCCCTGTTCAACGACGGTGTCGGCGTGGTTGTATTTTCGATCCTGCTCGGCGCCATTGCTCTGGGTCAGACACCTACGGCCGCCGAGGCAGGCACCTTGCTGCTCCATGAGGCCGGGGGTGGCATCGCTTTCGGGTTGATGCTGGGGTATGTCACGTTTCGTTTGCTCAAGAGCATCGACAGCTACAAGGAAGAGGTGCTGCTGACTCTGGCGGCCGTACTCGGTGGCTATCTGCTGGCCACGCACTTGCATGTTTCCGGCCCGCTGGCGATGGTCGTCGCCGGTCTGGTCATTGGAAACCACGGTCGCGCCCGTGCCATGTCCGACAAGACCCGCCAGCACCTCGACATGTTCTGGGAGCTGCTCGATGAAATCCTCAACTCGGTGTTGTTTGTGCTGATCGGTATGGAAGCGCTGGTCATCCCCTATTCTCCGAATCTGGCGGTCGCTGCGCTCGGCACGGTCCTGATAACCCTGCTTGCCCGCTTGCTGGCTGTCGGCGCGCCGGTGGCCGCCCTGGGGCGCGTTTTCGCCCTGCCTCGCGGCTCATGGCAGGTGCTGACCTGGGGAGGGTTGCGCGGTGGCATTTCCGTCGCCCTGGCGCTGTCGTTGCCGCATGGTTCCGAGCGCAACGTCGTGCTGGCCATGACCTACGCCGTCGTGGTCTTCTCGATACTCGGGCAGGGACTGTCGATCGGCAGGGTCGTACGTCGTGCCATGCACGCACCGGATTGAATCGGCGCGCAGTGGTTTCAGACATTCCGGCAGGCGCCGCCTGACCGATTGATTCTCTATTGAAACAGGTGGCTTTCAGAAAGCCCGCCAGCCGCACCGCGAATCTTGCCAAGGCCACCCGCCTTCACTTCGCCTCGCAGCACGACTGGCAGACCTTCTGAATGCCATGACGATTGCGCCACTTGTTCAGCGTTGCCCTAGACGTCCAGCGAAGCGAGATCGCCTTTTTCCTCGAGCCAGCTCTTGCGATCGGCAGCACGCTTCTTCGAGAGCAGCATGTCCATGATCTTTCGCGTGCTGTCATCGGTGCTGTCGATACCCTCGATCGTCAGCTGGACCAGCCGGCGCGTATCCGGATTGATGGTTGATTCGCGAAGCTGACTGGGATTCATTTCGCCGAGGCCCTTGAAGCGGGTCACGTTGACCGTGCCGCGAATCTTTTCGCGTTCGATGCGATCAAGAATCGCATCTCGCTCGGACTCGTCCAGGCAATAGAACATCTGCTTGCCGACATCGACACGAAACAGCGGCGGCATGGCCACGAAGACGTGCCCTTCGCGTACCAGCGCCGGGAAATGCCTGAGGAACAGGGCTGAAAGCAGCGTGGCGATATGCAGGCCGTCAGAGTCGGCATCGGCAAGAATGCAGATCTTGCCGTAGCGCAAGCCGGTGATGTCGTTCTTGCCCGGATCGCAGCCGATGGCGACGGCGAGATCGTGCACCTCCTGCGAAGCGAGCACGCTGCCAGACTCCACCTCCCAGGTATTCAGGATCTTGCCGCGCAAGGGCAGGATGGCCTGGAAATCCTTGTCGCGCGCCTGCCGCGCCGAGCCGCCGGCGGAATCGCCCTCGACGAGGAAGAGCTCGGTGCGCGAGAGATCGCTGGAAGCGCAATCGGCCAGCTTGCCGGGCAGGGCCGGTCCCTGGGTGATCTTCTTGCGCACGATCTGCTTTTCGGCCTTGAGGCGCAGGGCGGCGCGCTCGATCGCGAGCTGCGCGATCCTTTCTCCAATCTCCACATGCTGGTTCAGATAGAGCGAGAAGCCGTCATGCGCAGCGCCCTGCACGAGCCCTGCGGCATCGCGTGAGGACAGGCGCTCCTTGGTCTGGCCGGAGAACTGCGGCTCCTGCATGCGCAGCGAAAGAACGAAACAGAGTCGATCCCAGACATCTTCCGGGGCCAGCTTGACGCCGCGGGGCAGCAGGTTGCGGAAGTCACAGAACTCGCGCAGCGCTTCGGTCAGTCCGGTACGCAATCCGTTGACATGGGTACCCCCCTGCGCGGTGGGTATCAGGTTGACATAGCTCTCCTGGGTCAACTCGCCCTCCGGCATCCAGGCGATGACAAAATCAACCGCGCTTTTTTCGCGTTGCTGCGAACCGATGAACAGCTCCGCCGGGAGGCGTTCGGCATCTCCAATCATCGAGCGCAGGTAGTCGCGCAAGCCGTCTTCGTAGTGCCACGTGGTTTCCTCGCCGCTGGCTTCGTCGGTCAAGCCAACAGTCAGACCTGCGCAAAGCACGGCCTTGGCGCGCAGTACATGCTTGAGTTTGCCGAGCAGGATCTTCGGCGAGTCGAAATACCTGGGATCCGGCCAGAAGCGCAGGGTTGTTCCAGTCTGCTTCCTGGCGACGCTGCCGACCACCTCCAGTGGCGTGGCCCGGAAGCCATCCTTGAAATCCATCCGATGAATCTGGCCTTCGCGACGGATCAGGACCTCGACGCGCGTGGAAAGCGCGTTCACCACGGACACGCCGACACCGTGCAGTCCACCGGAATACTGGTAGTTCTTGTTGGAAAACTTGCCGCCGGCATGCAGCCGGGTCAGGATCAGTTCGATTCCCGGTATGCCTTCTTCGGGATGGATGTCGACCGGCATGCCGCGACCGTCGTCGCTGACCGAGACCGAGCCGTCGGCGTGGACGACCACCTGGATCGATTTGGCATGGCCGGCCAGCGCCTCGTCCACCGAATTGTCGACGACTTCCTGAACAAGATGATTCGGTCGCGTCGTGTCGGTGTACATGCCGGGACGACGCTTGACCGGGTCCAGCCCCGAAAGTACTTCGATATCTGCGGCGTTGTAGCGACTGCTCATTGAATTGGGAGATTGGAAAGGTGACCGCGCATGGTGGCGGGAACCATCAGAACTGGCAAGAGTCGCCCGGCTGCGGCAAGCGAACGCGCGCCTGGCGGGAATAGCGAGAAGCGGCGGCGTGCAGGTCACTCGCTTCGCCGGAGCGCCTTGCCGCCTTCATGCAGCCTGCCTGCCGCTTGCCATCGACAGCCGGCCGCCTCTCGCAGCCACCGACTTTAGCCGGTAGAATACGGTTTTCCTGCGGATGGCTTTCCATGACCCCCTTGATTTTCGTGACCGGTGGCGTGGTGTCCTCGCTTGGCAAGGGCATTGCTGCCGCGTCTCTGGCGGCCATCCTTGAAGCGCGCGGCCTGCGCGTGACCATGATGAAGCTGGACCCCTACATCAATGTCGATCCGGGCACGATGAGCCCATTCCAGCATGGCGAGGTCTACGTCACCGACGACGGTGCGGAAACCGACCTCGATCTGGGTCACTACGAACGCTTCATGCGCACCCGCCTGACCGGCAAGAACTCGATTACCACGGGCAAGATCTACGAAAGCGTTATCGCCAAGGAGCGTCGCGGCGACTATCTCGGCGCCACCGTTCAGGTGATTCCGCATATCACCGACGAGATCAAGCACCGAATCTACGAAGCCACCAGTGGCTACGACGTTGCCCTGGTCGAGATCGGGGGAACCGTGGGCGATATCGAATCTCTGCCCTTCCTCGAGGCGATTCGCCAGATACGCATCGAGCACGGCCCGGAAATGTCGATGTTCATGCATCTGACTCTGGTGCCGTACATCAAGGCGGCTGGCGAGATCAAGACCAAGCCGACCCAGCATTCGGTCAAGGAGTTGCGTTCGATCGGCATCCAGGCCGACGTGCTGCTGTGCCGCTGCGAGCAGCCGTTGCCGCAATCGGACCGGCGCAAGATCGCCCTGTTTACCAACGTTCCGGAAAAGGCGGTCATCAGCGCGGTCGATGTCGACATCATCTATCGCCTTCCGCTATGGCTGCACCAGCAAGGCCTCGACGACATCGTTCTCGACCGGCTCAACTTCAAGGCCAAGCCGGCCGATCTCGGCGAATGGAAAGCTGCGGTCGAGGCGATCGAGCATCCCAAGGATGAAGTCAGCATCGCCATCGTCGGCAAGTACGTCGAGCACAAGGATGCCTACAAGTCGCTCGGCGAGGCACTCCGGCACGGCGGCCTCAAGCAGCACACGCGGGTCAACCTGCGCTGGGTCGAATCCGAGGAAGTCGAACGCCGCGGCGGTGATGCGCTCAGGGATGTCGATGGCATCCTGGTTCCGGGCGGATTCGGCAAGCGCGGTTTCGAGGGCAAGATCGGGGCGGCGAAATTCGCCCGTGAGAATCGCGTGCCGTATTTCGGCATCTGCTATGGCATGCACGCTGCGGTAGTGGAATTCGCGCGAAACGTGGCCGGGCTCGAGGGCGCGAATTCCAGCGAGAACGATCGCGCCTGCAAGGACCCGGTCATCGCCCTGATCACCGAGTGGACGACCAGTTCGGGTGACGTCGAAAAGCGCGACGAGAGTTCGGACCTCGGCGGCACGATGCGTCTC
>NZ_JAWLAR010000024.1:0-44012 GCF_041395345.1 Dokdonella sp.
GGCCCGGCGAGTTGCCCTGCAAGGGCGACACCGTCGTCGGCAACGATGTCTGGCTCGGCCATGAGGCGTTGATCATGCCCGGCCATGTCGAGCTGCCTGAACGCGGCGCGCGTCAGCCGGAGCGCCCGAATCGGGTTTCGATGATCGCCCGGTGCAGTCTCTGGCCCCACGCCTGCTGCTGCTGCGGAGTCGCGATTTCATCGTTGCGGATCTCGAAGATGACATGCGGCAATTGTCGATGCATCGCATGTTGTTCGATCGTATGCCCGCCGAGGATGCGGGCGTCGTAGGGCTGGTTTTCGCCGACTTGAAAGCCCTGCCCGGCAAACCATTCAATCAGCGGAACTATCGGCTCACGCGCTTGCGACCAGAGTACGGCGACCTGCCAGGGGCGTTCGATGCCGCCCATCATCCGATTGAAACTGTGCACCGAAATCACGACCGGCTTCACGCGCCGCGCAAGCAGTTCGTCGAGCATGGCCTCGATGTGGGCATGGTAGGGCGCATAGAAGTGGCGTACGCGCAGCGCGCGTTCTTCATCGCTGACAGAAAGGTTTCCGGGCACGAACGTATTGTCGTTCTCTGCAACGATCGAGCCGGAGTCGTCGATGTCGCGGTTCAGGTCGATCAGCAATCGCGAAGAACCACCCAGTACGGCGGGACAGTCCATCCTTTTCGCAAGCTCCAGGCTGACGCCGCGCGCGCCGATGTCCCAGGCGATGTGCCGTTCAAGATCGCACGGACGCATGCCCAGTGCGTTGTACGACTCGGGAATGGCATTGGAGGCGTGGTCGCACAACACCAGAAAGGCATGGCTTCCACCCGTTTGCACATGAAAGGGCGCGGTGTAGGTATCAACGGCCATGTCCACAGTGTGCCGGATCGCACCACAACCGGGAAGCCGCGCGCTGGTACGTGCGGGAACCGGCGATATACTCGAAGCGAACCGCGGCAAGCATCCCGCCATGCACGTCAGGGCGCTGCCGCCAAACTCCGCCAGGGGAGATCGGGTTGATGCCCAGCTTCACGGACTACGATAGAGCGGCGCTGGCCCGAATTCAGACGAAGCTGCGGCCGATGTTCGAGCGCTTCCAGGACGACCGCCTTGCGCCGCGCACGATTGTCGTCGTACCGGGGCTCAGCCTGGATGCCGACACCCTGGCCAAGATCGATGGCGTACGTCACTACGAGGAACGCCAGCTCAGCATGCTGATGTGGTTGCGCCTGCCGAATACGCGCATCGTGTTCGTGACCAGCGTGCCACTGGATCCGGTAGTCGTCGACTACTACCTGAGCCTGCTGCAGGGAGTGCCGACTGCGCATGCACGCAGCCGGCTGACCTTGCTGTCGGCCTATGATTCCTCGCCGGTTACGCTCACGCGAAAGATACTCGAGCGACCGCGGCTGCTTGCACGCATCCGTGCAGCGATCAGGGATCCCGCGTTTGCGCACATGTCGGTGTTCAACGCCAGCGAACTCGAGGCAGCGCTGGCCATTCAGCTCGGTATTCCGCTGTTTGCCTGTGATCCCGACCTCGCCCACCTCGGCAACAAGAGCGGCAGCCGCAGGGCATTCAAGGCCGCCGGCGTTGACCTTGCCGATGGCGTGGAAGACCTGCGCGACATGGACGACGCCGCAGCTGCCATTGCTTCGCTCAAGCGAGGCAATCCGAGCCTGCGACGTTGCGTGATCAAGCACAACGATGGCTTCTCGGGCGAAGGCAATGCCGTGTTTGATTTCGACGAAGCGACTTCTTCCATAACCACCGAATGGGTACGCAAGGAGTTGCCGCGTCGCCTTCGCTGCGAAGCGGCAAATGAAAGCTTCGAGCACTATTCGGAAAAGTTTCGCGAAATGGGCGGCATCGTCGAGGCCTGGGTCGAGGGAGAAGACAAGTGCTCACCTTCGGTGCAAATGCGCGTGGATCCGCTGAACCGCCTCGAACTGATTTCCACCCATGACCAGACTCTCGGCGGCGAGAGCGGTCAGATATTCCTTGGAAGCACGTTTCCGGCCAGGGAAGCCTATCGGCGCGATCTGCACGAGGCGGGCTGGCGCATCGGTGAAGTGCTGCGCGAACGGGGCGTGCTCGGCCGCTTCGCCATCGACTTCGTCTCCCATCGCACCGCGGCGGGTTGGCAACATGTCGCCATCGAGATCAACTTGCGCAAGGGCGGTACCACGCTTCCGTTCCACATGCTGCAATTCCTGACTTCGGGCAAGTACGACTCCGAAAGCGCACGCTATGTCACGCCCATGGGACAGAACCGCTGCTACTACGCGACCGACACCCTGGTCCGTCCCCACTACCGCTGCTTCACTCCCGAGGACCTGATCGACATCGTGGTCGCCAGACGCCTGCACTTCGACGACACGCGCCAGCGCGGCATCGTGTTCAATCTGCTCGGTGCGCTGTCGGAGTTCGGCAAGCTCGGCGTGGTCTGCATCGCGGAAACCGTGGCCGAGGCCAAGGCGATGTTCGATGAAGCCACCGATATTCTCGACCGCGAGGCGAATGCCCACGGGACCATTGCCGACTAGCTGTCGCCTCTCGTGAAGGCGAACTTCTGCATTTCGGACTAGTTCGCCCAGCCACCCAGCACGATCACGGCGATCACGGCCAGCCACACATACAGCACCCGGCGCAGGATCACGCGCGCATCGGCAAGTTCGGCCATCGGATCGCCGACACTTTCTTCGCCGCCGTCGCCTGCCGCGACGTCCGCGTCGACGCCGGCTCGGGCAATCGCCGGCAGAAAGCCCAGATCGAGCGTGAAATAGCCCTGACCGTGGGCCAGATGGTATTCGCGCCAGGCACGCACCGTCGCATCGAAATCCGATACCAGGGCCAGCGTCCAGGCGATCAGATGCGCGGGCGCCCAATCGAGAATCAGGGCGGTGCGTTCGAACACTTCGCGACGTTCGCCAACCACCTCGCGGAACGAGGGTGAGCGGGCCATCAACTGCACCAGTCGGTATCCGGCTGCCCCCAGCGGGCCCAACAGGGCAAACCAGAACAGCACGCCGAACTGGCGCGAAAGGGCTGCAGCAAAACTGGCCTCGACCAGCGAGGAGGCGCTCAGCGACACCGGCTTCTCGCTGACGCCCCTGGCCAGCATCTGCGCAGCATCGCTGCGTTGCGCACGGTCCGGTGCCTTGAGGACCGCATCGATGTCCATGTCAAGATCGCGCGGACCCCAGCTCATGTAGAGCACCACGACCATGAAGGCGAGCTCGAGAAGGCCGAACCAATGGCGGTGCAGGGCAGCCTGAATCAGCGAGATGACCACCAGGATCAGCAACGGCACGAGCAGGGTGCGGGCCGAGCCACCCTGATCTTCCCCCATCCAGCCGCGCAACCAGGCAAATCGGCGGAAACGCGCCAGGTCAGGCAGCGCATGCATGCTCACCAGCACAAGGACGATCGCGATCAGGGTCTTGGCCATGATTTCCAACTTTGGCGTTGAGGCATGGAGATTGTAGCCCGAGCCAGCCTCAAGGCCGACCCTCACCCTTTCGTCATCCCGGCGCAGCCTCGGATCCAGCTCTTGTTTCCATCTTGGCGAGTCAAGAGCAGAACGGGACCCCGGCCGGCGCCGGGATGAAGAGAGAAGACTCGTTCAGAGCAGCCTTGAAGGAGTCAGGTCCAGGTCGCGGGGGATTTCAGTGCGCCGAGTTCAAGACCGCCGGCCTGCTTCAGCCAGTGCTCGATCAGGCGGTAGGACACCGACAGGGGCGGCGGCAGGCCGAGCGCGCCCGACTCGACGTCATGCACGAATTCATCCACTTCGAACCAGCGCGCCTCGTCGATCTCGTCACCGACCTGAATCCGCGGATCGTCGGCGCGAGCCGTGAATCCGAGCATCAGCGAAGACGGGAATGGCCAGGGTTGTGAAGAGTGGTAGTCGCTGTCGACCACGCGTACACCGGCTTCCTCGAAGACTTCGCGGCGCACCGCATCTTCCAGCGTCTCGCCCGGTTCGACGAAGCCGGCCAGAGTGGAATAGCGCCCTTGCGGCCAGGACGACTGCCGTCCAAGCAGGCAGGCGTCGCGCCAGGTGACGATCACGATGATAGCGGGATCGGTACGCGGGAAGTGCTCGATGCCACAGGCCTTGTTGGTGCAGCGGGCACGATGTCCGGCCCACTCCAGCGAAAGCGCGCTGCCGCAGGCACCGCACCAGCGTGACCGCGACTGCCAGTGCGCCAGGCCGCGCGCGTAGGCAAACAGACCCGCCTCGAAAGCGGGCATGGCAATTCCCGCCCGGCGCAGGTCGAGGAAATGGCCCGCACAGCGCTCGCCCGCGCGGCTGCACGCCTCGTGATCCGGCGTCAGCAGGAAATAGGGATTCTGCTCCGGGTCCACACCGAGCAACGTGGGCGCAAGGTCCGAGAGCAATTCGGCGCGTTCGCCACCGTCCAGCAGGCGCAAGCCGCGGCCCTCGGCATGGCTCAATGCCTTGCCATCCGGTCCCACGACCAGAAATCGCGCCTGCGCCGCGCCTTCGACATCGCGCAGCCAGTCCAGATCGAGACGACGCTCGCTGCAGCGATCCAGCGCGAGCCCGGCGAAGACATTGTTGCGGCTGCGCTGATCGGCACTCAACGGGCGACTCCCTGTTGCCAACCGGCCCTGCGGGAACTGGCAAGGTCGTTCATCGCACTGACCACCACGGATGGAAGCCTATACGGCAAACGACGATCCACACCCGCAGGTCGTCTTCGCGTTCGGATTGCGGATGACGAACTGGGCACCGGTCAGGGATTCCGAATAATCGATCTCGGCCCCGGTCAGGTATTGCAGGCTGAGCGGATCAACCAGCAGGAACACGCCATCGCGCTCGATGGCGAGGTCATCCTCGGCACGCTCTTCGTCAAAGGTGAACCCGTACTGGAATCCGGAACAGCCGCCGCCACTGATATACACGCGCAGACTCAGCTGCGGATTGCCTTCTTCGGCAATCAACTCGGTCACCTTGCTCGCAGCCGCCGCGGTGAACACCATCGGCGCTTCGGTGAAATCCAGGTAGGTGGGTGTGGCTGTACTGTTCATGATCTGTTTCCGGCGCTCACAAAAGCCTGCAGCTGACTACAGGAGATCGTGGCGAAAGCGTCCGATTCAAGCGCGCGCAGGTTCCGCATCGACGGTTTCGTCGCTCTCGGCCTTGACTGTACCCGGCCCGCTGAGCTGCCGCGGCGGTTCGGCCTGATAGATCATCTTGCCATTCAGTTGTGCGCCGGCGGCCATTTCCAGCACCTTGTAGTAGACATTGCCATCGATGCGCGCCTTCTCGGCCAGCTCAAGGCGCTGGCTGACGATGATGTCGCCGGTGACCTTGCCATTGATCACGGCGTTCGGCGCGCGAATCTCGCCCTCTACCCGCCCCTTCTCGCTCAACGTGAACACGGCCTTGTCGCCCTGGGCCGAAATCGCCCCTTCGACCGCGCCGTCCAGATGCAATCCGCCACTGAATTCGACATCACCACGGATGACTGTTCCTTCAGCCACCAGGGTCGTGATCGCCGACATCGAGCGATTGCCTCGCTTGTCATTCCCGAACATTGTCTGACTCCTCGGCTTTCGCCGCATCTTCCCAAGAAAATTCCTGAACACCTCGCCCCCCGCCACCGTCAACGCTCACGCGAACGGTATTCGGCTCGAAGCCTTCCGGAAGCATGATGATGCCGTTGACTTGCTGAAAATACTTGAACGCATAGCCGATTCCGGCACTTTCGGACTCCTGGCTCAAGTCTTTCCACTCCACTGTCTCGATCTTGCCATCGGCGATTCCGGTGACTGAAAGCGTCAATCGACCGGTCGTTTCCGCACCGCGCTTGAAGTTCTGGGTCAGGGTCGCCGAGAAGTTCCAGGCGCGTGAATCGGCAACAGGAGTCAGCCGCAGGGCATGCACCGCCAGGCCCTCGCGCTTGGCGCCACCGACAAGGCGACCGTAGAAGGCCAGATCGGCACGCACGCCGGCGATCTCCTCCTCCCGTTCGCGCAGGGTCTGCTGCAGATCGACCAGGGCCGCCCTGGCCACCTGCTCGGAACGCTCCAGTACCGCAATGCGCATCTTCAATGCCTCGACATCCATGCTGTCGACATTGATCCTGGTGCTGTCCTCCTGCACCGATTTCGACAGAAACAGGCTGGTGCCGACCACGGCGAGGGTAAGCGTTCCCAGCCAGATCAGGGCGGCAAACAGCCAGACCCATCGCGAGCGCGCATGGTTGACCTGACGAATCTCGAAATGCGGAGTACTCATGGACAGTCGCGCCGAGCCGAAACGGGCGTTCGCAAGGGGATTGCGCTTATAGCCACCCCCGCGGAGTGGCGTCAAGCGCAGCTATACTGCGCCCATGGTACCGCGTAGGGCGCTGGCCCGAGCATTTGCCGGACAGGCTTCGTCCCGTCATCCAGGCGGCTCTCGACAGGCGATCGGCGGGTCGCGCCGGAATGGCGGCCTTTCAGGCGTTGCCTTGGCGAAGCTGCGGAAAGTCGCTGGGCCATGGCGGCCCCTGCAGACCGTACCGCTGCTGATTGACCGAGCAGGTTGCCCATCGCGATTTTCCACGTTCACGGCGCGATCCTGCGCCCCATCAAGAGTCGAACCCGCATGCTCTGGCTGAAAGCCTTCCACATCATCTTCGTCGTCACCTGGTTTGCCGGTCTCTTCTATCTGCCGAGGCTGTTCGTCTACGACGTCGAGGCCAGCGAGCCCGAGCTGCGCCAGCGCCTCCGGATCATGCAGCGGCGCTTGCTGATGATCACCCACATCGGCGGCGCGCTGGCGCTGGCGTTCGGCATCGCCCTGATGGCCTGGTGGATGCACAACGCGCCTGAGGCCCTGACCACGGGCGGCTGGTTTCATCTCAAGCTGTTGCTGGTGATTCTTCTCATCGCCTACCACCTGATGCTGGTGCGCCTGACCCGGCAGTTGGCCAACGACAGCTGCACACGATCGAGCCGCTGGCTGCGTCTGTTCAACGAGGTTCCCGCCGTGCTGCTGATCGCGATCGTCATTCTGGTCGTGGTCAAGCCGTTCTGACCACCGTGCCTTCATGGGCGGGGGCCAACGCGGGGACTGGCATGCGCTTCGCACGCCGCCTGAATGGTTCAGGGCAGACCGGCGCGCTGCTATAGTCGCAACCGGTTCCACAGGGGGACCCATGCAGGCCAGGGAACTCATTTCCAGACGACCGCGCTCCCGCGCGACCTACGTCAACCAGATTCCGGCACGCACCGGCGATTTGCGCGCGCGCGCGGAACAGCTGCGCCAGGGAAGCTGGGACATCAATGCGGCCCTGCTTCTGGCCGAGGATGCCGAGGCGCTGGCCAGCAGCTGTCATCTGCTCGACAGGGCGGCAGTCGCCGGCAACCTGGAAGATTTCGCCGAGTGTCTCTGGACCGTTCTGGATCCACCGCGCGTACCTGACAGCGAGACCCTTCAGGAGATGGACAGGCGCCTGCAAGCGCTGGCGAGCGCCGAGCCCTCGTCCGAGCAGGAAAGCCTTCCGGTCGACGATGAGCCAACCACACTGTTCGGCTACGCTACTGCCGAGGCCAATGGATTCCCGCTGCTGGTGCGACCGCCCGCCGACTACTGGCGGCGATTCGCGTCGAAGCCCCCGCCGGCAAGCACCGCGGCCCCCGAACCGACCGTTGCACCCGAGCCGCCGAAAAAGGAACCGGCAACGCTGACCGCGCCGGCAACCGTGCAGGAAAGCGCGCCTGATCCCGTGGCCGAAGCGCCAGCCGTGCCCCAGGCGGCCGCTATCAAGCCACCGGCGCAGCCCGAACCGGAGCCGGAAACCGAAACGGATGTCGCCGTCGAGGCCGATATCGATACGGCTCCGCGCAAGGTGTTCCATCTGGGTGATGGCGCGGATCTCGGCAAGGCACTCGATCAGCAACTACGCGCGCAGGGCAACGAGATCGAAAACCTCCGAACCGTCGATGCGCTGAAGGAATCCATGCACCGCGCAACACCGTCGCTGGTGCTGCTCGAAGGCGGTTTCGAGGAAGCCATCGAGGAAATCGGTGCGTTGGTCCGCGCCGCCCGGACGCGCTCGGGCAAGCGCGTCTTGCTGATCGCCCTGTCCGCCGAAAAGACCGACCTGGCTGCTCGCCTGCGTGCCATGCGCGCCGGCTGCGATGCATACATCGTCCAACCCGGCGGAGCCGACGCGGTCATGGCGCGCCTGCGCGAGTTGACCGCCGCCGAACACGCCGATCCGTTCCGCATCATGATTGTCGAGGATGACCGTTCGCAGGCCTTGTTCGCGGAGTCGATCCTGCGCAAGAACGGCATGGATGCGCTCTCGGTCGACGATGCTTCGGTCGTGCTCGACAAGCTCGACGAGTTCCGGCCGGATCTGATCCTGATGGATCTGAACATGCCGGTGTGCGACGGCATGGAACTGACCGCCCTGATCCGCGAGCGCGAAGCCTATATTTCCACGCCCATCGTGTTTCTGTCCGGCGAAGGCGATACCGAAAAGCATTTCGAAGCGCTGAGCGCCGGCGGTGACGACTTCCTGAGCAAGCCGATCGCCCCGCGTCACCTGATTTCCGCGGTCACGAGCCGGGTCAAGCGGGCCCGCCTGCTCGAGCGTCGTCGACGCGCGGCGCCAAGCACACGCGAGGCGATCAAGGGCGTGCATGACTCGGCGCAGTTGACCCGGCGTCTCGCTGAAATGCTGTCGATGGAAGATGCGGCAACGCGCAAGGGTGGCCTGCTCTATCTCGAACTCGCCGATGCCGCCACCTGCGAGCAGCGCGTCGGGCACTCGGCCTTCCGTACCCTGATCGAACGCCTGACGACCCTGCTGGCCGCCCATATCGGCAACGCCGACATGCTGGCCCGTTCCGGTGGACATGGATTCCTGCTGCTCAATCCGGATCTGTCCGCCGAGGGACTCGAAGATCGTGCCAAGGCCCTGCGCGCGTGCGTGGCGGTCGAGAGTTTCGGCACCACCAAGGTTCCGCAGGAACTGAAGATCGAAGTGGGCATCTGCCCGTTCGAAGCGGTTGCCGGCGATGCCAAGGCCATGATCGACGCCGCCGAAAAAGCCTTGCGTGACGCGCAGGCTGCAGGACGAGGCGGAATCGCCCTGGTCGAAGCCGCCGCCAGCGCAGACAACACCGAAGTCGTCGTCGCCGCCATCCGCAAGGCACTCGAAGATTCCAGCTTCCGGGTCGTCTTCCAGCCGATAGTCTCCCTGCATGGCGAAGAGGAAGAGCAATTCCAGGCCCTGCTGCGCCTGTCGACCGAAGATGGACGCGTCTATGCCGCCGCCGAGCTGGTTCCGGCTGCGGAAGAAGCCGGGCTGATTTCCGACGTCGATCGCTGGATGTTCGGCAGCTGCCTCGCCACGATCGCCGAACACCTGCGCGACGGTCGCCATCTGCGCCTGTTCCTCAGCCTTTCGTCAAGCAGCGTGCTTGATGCGACGCGCGTCGAGTGGATGCGCAACGCGCTCGATACCCACCGTGTACCCGCGGCACAGATCTCGGTCGAACTGCGTCTCGCCGATGCCGCCAAATCGCTGTCGGCGTATATCCGCTTTGCGATGGCCATGAAGCAACTTGGCGTCAGCCTGACCCTGTCCGGCCTCGAAGCCGGCATGCTCGGCACCGAGATGCTGCTCAATCTGCCAGTGGACTTCATCAAGCTCTCGCCACGCTACACCGCCGATCCGGATGACAGCCTGCGCAGCGAGTTGCGTGAACTGGTCAAGCTGGCGCATGCAGGAGGTCGCCGCGTGATTGCGCCGCGCGTCGAGGAAGCCCGCGTGGCCGCCTCGCTCTGGGCCAGCGGCATCGATCTGATCCAGGGCAATTTCGTGCACCAGGCCACACGCGATACCTCCTACGATTTCCATATGACCGGCAACTGAGTCCTCGACCCCGCATGCGCCGACACGCCCAACGCATCGCACAGCAAAGCCAGCGCAGACGCATCGGTGGGCCCGCCTGGCTGATCGTCTTCCTCGCCTTCCTCGCGCTTGCGCTCGGCCTGGGCCTCGTTTTTCTTCCGCATCTGCCTGTCGCAGCCCTCAGCGGCGCGCTGGTGGTCGTCTCGGCGCTGATTGCCGTGACCGCGCTGGTCGGGCTGCGCGCTCCGGATTCGGCAAGGGATGCTGGGGCGAGCGGCGCATCCGGGCAGCCGGCAAGCAGTCGTCCGGCACCTGCCATGCTGGAAGAACTCGAAGCGCTGCGGGCCATGCAACATGATCTGGTCGCCGCCAAGCAGCAGGCCGAAGCAGCGACCATGGCCAAGGGCGAATTCCTGGCCACCATGAGTCACGAGATCCGCACGCCACTGAACGGCATCGTGCCCCTGCTCGACCTGCTCCGCTCGACGCCGCTGCGCCCCGACCAGCAGGAATATCTGGCCACCGCGCACCAGTCGTCGCTGGAACTTCTGCGCATCGTCGATGACATCCTCGATTTCTCGAAACTGGAAGCGAGCAAGCTCGAACTCGAGGATGTCGGCGTCAACCTGAAGGAAGTCGTCGACTCGGTGGCGACCCTGATGGAAGGCAGCGCCACGGCCAAGGGACTGCGCCTGGGCGTGGTCATCGATCCCGCCGTGCGTCTGGCGGTTCGCGGCGATCCGATCCGCCTGCGCCAGGTGTTGACCAACCTGGTCAGCAACGCGATCAAGTTTACCGAGCGCGGCAGCGTCACCATCCAGGTCAGCAAGCGCGCCGAAACGCGCAGCCATCACGAAGTGACATTCGCCGTGCGCGATACCGGCATCGGCATCTCGGAAGCGGCCAAGCAGAAACTGTTCCGACCGTTCTCGCAGGCCGATGCCTCGACCACGCGCGTGTTCGGCGGCACCGGTCTCGGTCTGGTCATCTGCCGGCGTCTGGTCGACCTGATGGAAGGCAAGATCGGCGTGCGATCCGAAGTGGGACGCGGCTCGGTTTTCTGGTTCAACGTGCCCTTGCGCAAGGCGATTGGCGATGTCCGCTCGCGCAGCGACCTGGCCGGTGTGCGCGCCTTGCTGCTGAGCGGCGAAGACGCGTTCCTGCGCCGCGCCGGCAGCCTCGTGGCGCAGCTCGGCATGAGCCACATGCACAGCAATCTCGCGGTGGATGCGCTGAGCAAGCTGCGTGCAAATTCGAGCAAGGGTGAACGCTGGATCTACGAGGTTCTGATAATCGATGTCGCCTCGGTCGGCGCACCCACCGTTGCGCTGATACGCAACATCCGTCGCGACCCCTCGCTCGATTCGCTGTGCATCCTGATCGCGGGCAGCAACGAAGAGGTTCAGGATTTGCGCAGCGACGATCGGCTGACGGCATTGTCCGCCAACTTCGACGAGCGCGAATTGCGCGAAACGCTGGGGCGCCTGCTCGGCGTGGGTCACGGCGAAGAGCCGCGCGAAGCGCCGCTCTTCGGCCAGACCAGCGAGATCGATGAAGCGCAAGCACCCGCGCAGGCCGTGCCGCAATTGCAGGGCCGCGCCTTGCTGGTCGAAGACAATCCGGTCAACGCCCAGGTCGCCGCGCGCCTGCTATCCCTGCTGGGCCTCGAATCCGAAGTCGCCAGTGATGGACAGGCCGCACTGGACAAGCTTGCCCACGGCCACTACGACATCGTCCTGATGGATTGCCAGATGCCGGTGATGGACGGCTATACGGCCACGCGCACGCGACGCACCGAAGAACGCGCGAGGAACCTGCCGCGCCTGCCGATCATTGCGATGACCGCCAATGCCATGGCCGGTGATCGCGAAAAGTGCATCGAAGCGGGCATGGATGACTACCTGACCAAGCCGCTGGATCGACACCTGCTGGCCAGCACACTCGGCGAATGGCTTCCCCGATCGAGCGATCCCGGAGCCAAGCCGAAGCAGCCAGCACCCGCACAAAAAATGGCGCCGCCGGTTCGCGCCGTGGCCGCCGAGCCGAAAGCGCCACTCGCGCGGCAGGCACCGGCGATCGACCAGGCCGTGGTCCAGGAGCTGCTCGAGGTGATGGGCGACGGCTTTGCCGGATTGCTGCAGATCTATCTGGAAGATACCCCGCGCCTGCTTTCACGCTTGCGCGAAGCCTCGGACATGACCGATCACGACGCCATCGCCGAAATCACCCATACCCTGAAATCTTCCAGCGCCAACCTGGGCGCCCTGCCCCTGGCCGAGCTGGCCCGCAACGCCGAAGCCAATGCGCGCGCCAAAAACAGCGATGAACTCGGCTCACTGCCGCATCGCGTCGAAAACGAATTCCAGCGCGTGGTCAGCGCCTTCGACGAACTGGGCCTGCGCTAGCAAAGCCGGGAAGTCCATAGCCGTTCGTCCCCTGCCAAGGTCTGGGGGAGGCTCTGAGTTGAATTGCACTGACTGGACGCCGATTCCGATGTTTCGTCATCCCGGCGAAAGCCCGAGGCGCTTATCGCCAGCCGAATGGCTGGTCATCCATCTTGATCTCAGTGATTTCGAAAATGGTTCCCGGCTTTCGCCGGGATGACGGGCGCTCGAATCAGTGCCGTTCGCCCTGAGTCCGTCGAAGGGCATCGCCACGCAACCGCAGCGTTCAACCGCCCTGAAACAAAACCCTAGCTACCAATCTTGGTCTGCAGATAGTTCGCCTCGCCCAGTTGCGCAATCAGCTCAAGCTGGGTTTCGAGCCAGTCGATGTGCTCTTCTTCCGATTCGAGGATATCGACAAACAACTTGCGGCTGACGAAATCGCCGCAGCTCTCGCAATAGGCAATAGCCGCCTTCAGATCCGGCACGGCCTGCTGCTCCAGCTTCAGATCGCAAGCCATCGCCTCACTCGGCTTCTCGCCGATCAAAAGCTTGCCAAGCTGTTGCAGGTTGGGAAGGCCTTCAAGAAACAGGATGCGCTCGATCAGGCGATCGGCATGCTTCATCTCGTCGATCGATTCCTTGTACTCGTGCTCGGCCAGTTCCGCGTAACCCCAATTGCGGTACATGCGTGAATGCAGAAAGTACTGGTTGATCGCAGTCAGCTCGTTGAGCAAGGACTTGTTCAGGTGCTCAATGACCTTGGCGTCGCCTTTCATGGGCGCATTCTCCGTTCGGGGGTTGAAAGCAGCCGCGCAGAATCAAACGCGCAGCACAGGGCGCGACTATAGCGCCTGTGAAAATTCGGGTGGGTAACGCGAATCGCACGCATTGATGCGTGCAGAAAAAGCGCGGCGCTGGAACGCGCTATGCCGCGATCGCGAGCCGCAGCGGGAACGGGCGAATCAGCGGAGTACGCGCTTCATCGAGGATATCGCGAGCCACATCCGCGCAACTGCCACAGCCGCTGGCCAGGCCCGTGCGCATGGTCAGCTCCTCGAGCGAACTGACGCCGCGCGCAGCCGCTTCGCGGATCGCGTGGTCAGTCACACCGTTGCAGATACACACGTACATCGTCATACCCCGTGCGGGAATGACGCTATTCAATTGCAAATACGAATGATTGTCAACTACCAGGGCCGCCCGGGGCCGATCCTAGCGGGAAAAGGCCGGTTCCGAGTCGCTGGGCGCGGATTCCCCGCCCTCCCGCAAAGGCACCTGGCACAACGCTTCGGCCAGGGGCAGCAGATGGCGCAAGGCCTGCTCGTAGACGCGCCGCTTGAACGCCACCACGTTTTCACTGGGGTACCAGAAATCCACCCAGCGCCAGTGATCGAACTCGGGTTTCTCGTTGGCATCCAGGCGGAAATGGGTTTCCTCGCCCATGAAGCGCAGCAGGAACCAGACCTGCTTCTGGCCCACGCAGGTGGGGCGTACGTTGTGGCGGACATAGCGATGGGGCAGCTTGTAGCGCAACCAGCCCGGCGTGGCCCCCAGCACTTCGACATGCTCGGGCTGCAGGCCGGTCTCCTCTTCGAGCTCCCGATACATCGCCTCGATCGGCGTCTCGTCGGTGCGCATGCCGCCCTGCGGAAACTGCCAGCCATCGCGGTTGACCCGACGCGCCCAGAACACGCGGCCATCATCCCGAATCAGGACGATCCCCACGTTGGGACGGTAGCCATCTGGATCAATCACGCCAATAACCCTCGGTTTTGCTGGCCCTGAAGCCTTTCGGAGCAGGGGCGCCGCAGTATAAGGGGAACCTGAATCCGCCCCGCTTTACTGCTTCCGCTTCGATTCTTCCACAGTGCCGGCGACCGCAGCAAGGCAGCGCGGCTCAAATCCATCAGCGAAAATGCACGCAAACCCTTGACACCGTTGGCCCAGCCTCTAGAATCCGACCCCCCTCAGAGCCTTCGGCTCGCATGGCTATGTAGCTCAGCCGGTTAGAGCACAGCACTCATAATGCTGGGGTCGGTGGTTCGAGTCCACCCATAGCCACCATATCGATCAACGGGTTAAGCGCGTCCAGCGCTCCTCAGCCTTTGTTTCGAGAGCATCATCCTCCGCCAAACCCGGCGGACTTGCGGTCATCACGCGGCTGCATCTTCGCGCTGAGCTCTAAGCACTAAAGTGATGTTCGGGTTCGCTGCACCGGAAGTTCGTCGAGCGATTCGTCGATTCTCCTGCTTTAACGCTTGGTGGCGACCATTCCCTTGCTTGCGCAAGATCTCGTTCATTCATTTGTAGGCTGAAATCCACGAGGAATCGCTAGTGTGATCTGGTTCACGAAGTTGATGTGACCCACAAAGCATGCACAGACATTTATCGAAGGCATCCTGAAGTTGTCCGCCAACTCAGAGGTTGCCGAAATGTTCAACACCGTACCGAATGCGTGCGCATCGACTTCGACGCTGGTGCGAATCGCCGACGCGCAGTGGACGCCGTACATCGCCAACACGCTGCAGAACTGGGCCCACCAGGCACTCGCACATCCGACCTCGTGCACGCAGTGTCGCGCTACCGACTGCCCGCATTGCATGGCCCTGCACAACATCATCGAGATGCCCTGGTCAGTCGCCGTGGCGCATCGAATCCAGGAATTGGCGCGCAATGCCATCGGCCGATCGTCTGGAAGGGAGGTTCTGGCGCTGGTTCGAAATTCGGCCTGAGCCAACTTTCCCGTTCGAAGCGACGTACTTTCGGTTTCGGCGAAGTGCGGACGTTCAATAGGGCACTGCAAACAGGCTACGAGCAAACTGCCAAGCTTCAGCGAACCTCGGGGGCTCTGAAGCTTGGAGGCATCTCAGCCTCGCCTTAGATCACGACAAAGTCGAGACACTCCAGATTGTCCTGGTAGTCGCAGGAATCTGCGTTCGCGAATCGCGCTTCTGGGTTTCCGCTACTCGAATCCAGCTCGAAAAACCACTTCATCGAATAGCACCAGTTCCGGCTCAAGCACCGAGCCAGTTGTACCGTTACCCAATTGGCCAAACACATTTTCGCCCCAGCATTTGGCCAGCCCAGCTTCAGTGATGGCACAACCGCCAAAGTACCCCGCCGATATAGCCGATATCCCCGACTGAAGGCCAACTACGTTCGTTGGCAGGAGTCGCATGAGTTCCTGGCTGCCATCGCCCAACTGACCTATGTCATTCAGTCCCCAGCACTTTGCGGTGCCTGATCCATTGACCGCGCACGCATGTGCGCCTGCAGCGGCTACGCTGAGAACGCCATCGTTGAACCCCACGACATCAACAGGATTCAGAGGACTATTGTCCGTGGTCCCGTTGCCGAGGTTTCCGTTGTAGTTCGATCCCCAACACTTCAGCGCGCTACCGTCGATCGATGCACAGTCAAAATTGCCGCCAGACGCTATCGAGGTCACGTTGGATGCAAGACCCGGCACGTCTACTGGCTCAAGATACGGTCCGCTGCCCGAACCGGAATCAAGGGAACCCCAACACTTGACGCCACCCGTGTCCAGCAACGCGCAGGAATGATAGGACCCTACAGAAATCATCGCGACTCCGGATGCTAGCCCTGTTACATCAGCAGGAACCAAATGGCTCACAGTGGTGCCGTTGCCCAGCGTACCCGTGTCATTGGATCCCCAGCACTTCACTCCGCCTGTGGCCGTCAAGGCACAGCTATGGGCGTTGGCAGTGGCGATTTGACGAACGTCGCTACCCAGGCCGATCACGTCGACAGGCGCAGCTCGCGCTGTCTGAGTGCCGTCACCAAGTTGGCCACGCGTGTTTGCTCCCCAGCATCTTGCGTTCCCGCCCAAGGCAAGTGCGCATGAATGGTCAGCGGCCACTGAGAGCGAAGTAGATTCACTGGAGAGGCCGGAGACAGGTGCAGGCGTCAGGTGCTCGTCGTGCGTCCCGTCACCGAGTTGCCCTTGTGGATTGCCTCCCCAACAGTAGACTGCACCGTTTTTGACTGCGCATGCATGCTGATATCCGAGACCGATCGAACTCGTACCCGCATCCAGACTGGAGACATCGACGGGATTGTTGAAGCTTCCCAGGCTACCAATTCCAATCTGACCGTAGGCGTTGTTGCCCCAACACCAAAACTGGCCTCCATTGGCGATGACACAACTCTGCGTGCCACCTGCATCAATGTGCTCCACTCCCATCGGCTGATTTACAGCCGCCACTGGAATCAAACTGTCATTGCGACCGCCGTCGCCCAGCCGCCCGGTATTGTTGAACCCCCAGCACTTCACAGTTCCTTGCTGGACTGCACAAGTATGATAGCTGCCGGCATCAACCGCAGATACGCCAGAGGCCATCGAAGTCACGTCGACCTGAGTCGGGCGATCTATCGTTGTCGAATCGCCAAGCTGTCCGTATTCATTGCCGCCCCAGCACTTTACCTGGCCGGCCGTCGTAAGGGCGCAACTGTGATTGTAGCCCGAGGTAATGGCGGCCACCCCGGAAGACAGTCCTGTAACTTCAACCGGATATGAGGATTGTGAGAAATCAACATTGCCAAGCTGGCCACGGTCGCCTCGGCCCCAGCACACTGCCATGCCAGAAGCTGTCGTAGCGCACGTGTGATCGCGACCCGCGGAGACGCTGGACAGCCCACTGAGGACATGAACAGGAGCCAGTCGCTGAATAGTTGTCTGGTCTCCCAACTGGCCGCTTGTATTCCAGCCCCAACAATACAATTCCGAAGTACTCGTCAGCGCGCAGGTATGCGCGCGCCCGGCCGTGATGCTGACAATACTGCCAGGCAAACCGACGGGTTCGACGGCAATCGCGCTTGAGTTGGTTGTGTTGTTTCCTAGCTGACCACTCGAGTTGCTACCCCAACACTTGACCGAACCACTCAACGTGACCGCGCACGTGTGAAGGGTGCCGGCCGTGACTGATATCACAGGCTCGTCAAATCCTTGCACCGTTGACGGAACACCACGACTCAGGAATGTTCCATCGCCAAGCTCGCCAAACTGATTGGAACCCCAGCATTTCACGGCGCCTGTATCTGAGATGGCGCAAGTGTGCTGGAAACCAGACGCGATACTCTGGCTTGGAACTACGCCTTGGTTGGCAGCGTCAAGTGCCCACGCGGGCAAATGGAAAACTGCCGCGACGAAAGCTAGAACGTGAATTACAACGAGAACAGCATCCTTGCAGGGTTTCATTATTTCCATCCGAACTGGAGTAGGCGCTTCGATATTATCAGGCGTACCGCGATAGAAGCCAGCCAGCGAGACGATACAAAAGTTCTCGCCTGCGGAACTGAGTCACCCTCGCCGCCTGAACAGACATTTGTCCAAGGCAGCCTTAAGTTGTCCGTCAACTCAGAGGGTACCGAATTGTTCAACAACGTACTCAATGCCTGGGCTTCTGCCTCAACGCTGGCGCGTAGTGGACGCACTAGATCTCGCCGATAGACAAGTGCTCGATGAGCTTTTACCAGAACGACGACTTGCGCAAAACGACGGGGTAAGTTCCAACATCACACCCATGCGGTTGTTGGACTGGTGCGTTGGCATAGCGGCGGACGCGCTGAAGCGTGTCTATCGCCCGCCGCAAACAATCCGACCTTCGCTGGTAAGGAAAAGTCCGAAGTGCTGGGCTATTTGCGAGTAGCTGTATTCGCCAGTCTCCCGGGAAGCGCGAATGGCTTCATTGCGATCAGGATATTGCTTCGCGATCTTGGCCAGTGAGGGTGGCGGCCGTCGGCGCTGTACTTTAGGGATGCTCAGGTCATCGGGACACCCCTGCGCGCGCTCTTGCATGCGCTCGACGAGAGCGTCATCACCCAGGAACACCTGACGATTCAGATGCAGCCATGGTGACTCGGCACCGAATCCCGCCACTACGAATCACCGATAGGCTGTGATCGCCCGCGAACACCGCGTACCAAACTGGGCTAGCAACCCGTCGGTCTCCAGCCATTCTGGCGAATCCGCCTCCCCGACCATTGCGGAATAACTGCTCCACGGCCAATCACCAGGCTGACTGACCATTCCAGCGCGAACCGGGTTGAGAACAACGTAGCGCGTCAGTTCAAGCAGATAGCTGTCGACATCAACCAGAATCGCCTTGAAGCGACCCTGGAACAGATGCCCCGCACGCCGATGACGCCGATTGCCCCATTGCGTGAACACGCCATTGAGCTGGCGCATGCCCTTGGAGAGATTCCCATCCGGCGTGCCGATCACCAGATGTTAGTGATTGCCCATCAGGCAAAAGGCGTGGCTCTGCCAATTGAATACGGAAACCACCTCGCCCAATAGTTCAAGGAAGCGCTCGCGATCTGTATCGTCCTCGAAGATCGTCTCACGACGATCCCCACGCGCCGTCACGTGATACAGCGCTCCGCCAAATTCGATTCGGATAGGCCTTGCCATCGGCTGAGTCAGGCGTAGGCGGTGGCGAAATGGTGACCCCTAGGCGCTGAAGGACTCATGGGCAACGCCTTGCCCAGAGCGGCATAGGTCAGCCGCTCGTATGGCCGCGTCGCGGCCTTTAACAACACCAGTAGATCTTGGGGCTTGAGCTCCATGAGCCATATTCACTATTCGCGAACTGCGAATAGCGTTCATTGAGCGCGCCTTCGCAAGCCGTTACGGTCAGCAGTGGATCACCCCAAAGTACCCGGTCAATTTTCATCGAGCAGCAACACCCGGAGTGGTCCAAAGCGACCCCTTCATCTCCGCTCAAAAACTACGCCACACCTCATCGAATTCCAGGCCCTCAAGATTAGCGGCGCGCCAAGCATCGACGAACTCTTGACCAACAAAAGTGGGACTGACCCTGAAAACGTCACATTTGTAGAGAAGGTGGCCTGCCACAACGTGCTCTTTCATGGAATAGCGCGCAACATGAAAAATCCGACCCGTGTCCAGACGCAATACTTCGCTCTTCGCTTCGTCAAGGCACGGGAGGACGGCATTTGGATTGAAGGCCCACAGGTTTCTTTGCCGACACGCAAGAGGAAGCAGCTCCCCTTGATCTCGAAGCAGGCCTCCAAGCCGCTCCAGAACCCGCTCGCCGAACACAAGGCATCCATCTGTCATCCACGGCGCATCCGATCGTTTCAGTTTGCGACCGAATTCGTCGTCGATAATTATTACATCAAGGGGACTCCAATTGGCAGCCCTCGGCGTGCCGTCAATAAGCACATTGACGATCTCGAAATCACTCTGCTCGCGCGGATGGCAAAGCTCGAAACCGTCCAAAGGTATAGGTAAATAGGAACGTCCTTCTGTCATCATGGAAACGTTCCTGCTTGTAGGCCCTGTCGGATTGCCGCAAGCATTTGCAATGCTTCCTGTCTCGTTGTCGCCTGACTAAGAATGTTGTTCACGGCCTTATAGTACCGCGTCGTGTGGAGTCCCGCATGTTGTGAGGCTAGCAAGAATGCCCCATTTGAGGCTTCGTGCACGTTGATACCAAACCTAGTCAGAACAGCTCGCGCAGGTGCGGCGATTTTCGCTCCCTGTGCAACAATATGGTGAGCATGCACACCAACTGATCGCATCATTCCGGATGCGACCATTGCCCGAGAAAGTTTGCTGCCTCGTGACGCAAATATACCGGCGGCTCTGCCTAAAGCAAGTGCACCCCGAACGATCCCGGAACCCGCCTCTTGGGCGGGACCGATGACTTGAACAATCGATCCAGATTCTGGGTTCACGTAAACATTTAACTTACTAGACGAATATGAGCCTTCCACACCTATGAAGTTGATGTCGGTGAATTCCAAACCGTAGCTGGATGCCGTAGCTTCGAGGTCGATTTCCTGAGCATGAGCGGCCCTGTTGGACATTGAACTGGAATACTCAGTAGCTGCCCCGTTTGGCAGATTTGCCACGCTTCCCTTTTGGTCCGCTGATGCGTTCTGATTGCTGCGGCCCCCGGCGCCTGTAGCGCCTTGGCCAACTGCCCCACTGCTCAAGCTAGCAAGAACCGAACCTGGAACAAGCATTCCCGAAACGGCTGAAATTGATATCTTTCCTCCGCCGTTGTTGCTTACAACTACTCGTCCACTAAACGGATTCGCCGATCGATTGTCATGCATGTTTATGGTGGTGGATTCTCCTTCTTTGATTTCCTCGAGCTGATACCCACTCGGATCTACCCCAGATAACGGGTTATTCATAATGTAGCTATACGGATTCATCGACTGCGTATTCGTCGGAAACTGAATCATTGGATCTACGCTCAGGAAACGTCCGAGCTGGTAGTCGTAGACGCGCCCGTTCATGTGAATCAGGCGCACATCGTCGAGATGCCGGTGATTGGTGAATCCGCGCACGGTATCCGGGAGCAGATCTAAGGTGCCGTCAGCTCTGTCGAGAAATTGCCATTTCGGTTTTCCGAATGCATCGTAGGATCTCGTTTCTGAAGAATTGGGCGCATAGGGTCCAGGTAGTGGCCCATCCTTCTTCAGACAGACAAGTGCCGTTCCCCTATAGGGAGAGCACGCAAGCGCTGCACCGCTGCCGGAACAAGCTTTGACCTCGAAGGCATAGGTCACCTTGATCAGGGCCTGGTGGCCGTGATCGGTCCAAATTGATGCTTGTCCCGGATACGGGCGAGTGCACCAGCGTCTCTGGGACGCCAAACGATTTTCTTTCGCGCACGACATAGCTTGTTGCCATGGCGCTCGCCGTCCAGCTTATCGTGAAGTTGACTGGATCATTCTGATCTACAACCACGCAACCTTGGCCTTGCAGCGAACTGTATATTTCGGCGGGCATCTGCGGAATGCCACTTCCCGACACGGTTTCAACGACAACATTTGATGGCGAGCTGCAATAAACGCGGTCGGCGATCAGACACGCCTTGACGCGATATTCGTATGCACCATTCGGTCGAGTCAGCGTGATGTCGGTGTCGTAGATTGCTAGATCGCCGTCAAGCACCTCTATCCAGTCGCCCGGACTGACTCGTTCCTCGAGCTTGTAGAACGATGTATTCGCCGAAGTACTCCAGCTCAGATCGAATTCACCCGTGCTCTGAATTGGATCCGGCGCATACATCGTCGGTGCTGCCGGCGTGTTTGAGCCGGTAACATTCACGCTCACGGTGTTGCTCGGATTCCCGCAGACGGATCCTGGCCCAATGCAGCTTCGAACCCGATAGTTGTACCCACCCGCCGGCTTGTTGACCGCCTGCCAGGTGCGCGATGAAGAGCCTTGGCTCACGATTCGCCAAGATGGATCCCCGTCGATTTGCTCTTCGAGTGTGTAGGTTTCGGCAGTTGACACCGCCCCCCAGCTCACCGTGAAGTTGCCATCTGCGGGGGCTGTTGCAGTAATTGTGGCTGGTGCTGGCGGGACTACGTAGACGATCAGAGGGCCATTGAAATTGTTGCCGCAGGCACCGACGCAGGCACGGAGTCGATAGGAATGAGCTCCTATCGCTCGCGTGGGCGGACTCCATTGAGTATTCAGTCCGAAATACACCAGTTGCTCGGTTGCACTGCCAATCTGTTCGTACAACTCGTACCGGGTGGCGCCCGGAACGTTCGGCCATGACACCTGATAATTTCCGTCAAAACTTGGGTTGGGGTTGGCCCTCAACGCGGCGCCGCCGGCACCCTCTACCAGCATCACGCTGGACCCCAGCCTATCCCTTAGCGCAGCCTTGAGCGTATCGGTACCGTTTTGGCGGACAACGATGACCGGCCCCAGCTCGTGACGCTGGGTGGGCAAGCCGTTGGCCATGGTGAATTCATAGCCTTCCGGACCAAACCATGTGTTGTGAGACGGTGTCTGGCTTTTAAATACCGCGCCATCAGCCGTGTACGCGAATTCGGCTGTAGTACCGGCGTCTAGGCGCTCGATCTTCCACGGCTGATTGTTGAAATCGTAGCTCGCGCGCAAGGTCGTTCCGCCGGCCACATTCCCGTTGGCATCACACTGATACACATGGTCCGGGCCTGGCCGCATGACGCTGCTGGCTGCATGTGGCCCGCAACCATTCTGACCGTAGCCATAGGCTTGGGGAATTGGATCGCTGTAGTCACTCTTGCTGGCCAGATTGCCATTGGGGTGGTAGCCATAGCTGATTGCCGGAGGGCTGCCGGGAACACCTGACCGTATCGCCTTGGTCAGGCGTTGAAGATTATCGTAAATGAAATATTCACTGGCATTGATGCCGGCCAGGGAAGTGGATTGTGTCCTCAGGTTGCCGAAGCTGTCGTACAGGTAGTCCAATTGATTCAGCGGCCCCGAGCTGTTGCTCCATTTTCTTTGCTTGCTCTGACCGGTGCTTGCGTAGGCTGTGTACTCGCCGTTGATGTCGCCCAGCAATGTTTCCGCCGTGAGATTTCCCCAGGCATCCTTGTCATCGGCCTTCCAATACACGAGTTCACTATCGAAGTTGCTTAACTGGCGCAGGTCGCCGTACTCGGTGTATTCCTTCTTGATGGCCAACCCGCTCGGATAAATTGTTTTCTCTGGTCTTCCGTAGGTGTTGTCGTAGGCATAATGGGTCTGCCAGTTGCTCGCCAGTCCTTGAAGAACGGTTGTCTGTGTTTCAAGACGCTTGCTATGGAGCGCGTAATCGTTTTTCTCGCTCCAGATCAGTTGCAGCGTGTTCTCGCTGGATCCCTTCCGGCGCCTGCTCAATTCGAGCAAACCATCACCACCCGGAGGATCGTAGTCCCAGTTGTCGCGGATATAACGCAGACTGGTATCCAGCGCGTTGGGATGACTGGCGGAGCGCTCGGTGAGGCGACCAAGAACGTCGTGCTCATGATGGGTCACGACGTTGCGTGCGTCGATCTGATCAATTATTTCCCCCAGGGCATTGTAGGTGAACTGCCAATGCCCGGCATCCGGATCCAACAGTGTCTTGCGATGACCGAAATCGTTGTAGGTAGCCCGAATCAGGGCTCCGCCGGGATCCCTCGCGCCAACAGGATTGCCGAGACCGTCATACCAGTAGCTTGACGTTGCATAGGCTGAGTTCGTGCCATTGCCCTGTACTGTCCTGGCCAATCGACCGAGAACATCGTAAGTACGACTCATGTCCATACACACATTGCTGCTATCGGAGCATGCTGATGGGACGCCAGCGGCCGTTCCACGAACCTTGATGGTCGTCTTCAGGCCCGCGTGCACGTAACTTGTCTTGATGTCACCGTGTGTTGAATCGAGCTCTGCGCCTGGCGCGATCTTCTCGACTGGACGATTGAGTCGATCGTAGTTCCACCCCGTGAAGTAGGGGACCTCACCGATGAAGTAGGGCGTGCTCTGCTGGGCGACCGTCCCCATGGTGTCGTAGTCGGTCAGCGTCCCGATGAACTCCTCGGGTCCGGCCCTGAATCCGCGCTCTGTGTGCTTGATATTTCTGCCGAGCACATCGAACCAGTCTGCCATGGTTGGCGAGCCCTGCTGGACGCGAACCACGCGCCATGCTGCACCGGATTGATTGCCTATTTCGCCGAAGCCAGCACAACTGGTTGCATTGCAGTTCGTATAGCTGATAGCAACTGGTGTCGTGAGGCTCGCATTGCTCGCGTCAACGAATGACATTCCAACCAGGCGCCCAAATCCGTCGTAACTGTTGATTGTTTTCAGGCCATTGGGATCGATCGCTTCGACAACCTGACCGTCGCGAGGCGAATGCGTGGTGGTCGACGCGTGTCCAGCCGCATTTCTGGTCGTCAGTACGAAGTAGCCATTGGGTGCGCTTGAGCTGGAGGGAGAACTGCCATCCTCGGTGTAGATGAACGTCGTTGTGCGTGATGTCGCAATTTCTGATCCGGAAATCGTGACTGAACTCGGCAAGCCTGAAGCAGTCGTCGAGTCATAGGCGTACTCTGTGGTTAGACTCGGCGTGCCAGCGACCCCTGTCACGGTTTGTGAGGCGGGGGTCCTGTCTGAGTTCCATGTATAGGCTGTTTTCAGAATTCGCGAAGGTATTGTTACCAAACTTGGAACCGGGTGACCTTCCGCAGCATTGTTATAAGTCTGCGTCGTCGTTGTCACTGTTTCAGTCAGCTTGTCAAGCCACCAGACACCGACCGCCGGGTTGGACTCGAACGTTGAGTGCGTAACCGATTTGTGCTCTGCAATTACCGCGTATGCGCCGACTTCGGCGTTGACTACAACCTGGTCAACGAGGTTGCCATGTGAGTCCCAGCCCGACACTGATGCTCCCGAAGAAGCCGCGTTGACGGTTTCTGTGCGGCTGTAGCGTTTCCCTGTTCCCAGATCAAAATTCTCGACCAGATGAGAATCAAGGAGCGGCGTAAACACGGCCCCCCCGTTGTTGGTCACGGAGAATGCCGGTGTCAAATTGCCCTGTGGACAAGCGCTACGATTCAGAAAGCAAATCCAGTTGTAGGTTTCCCGCTTGATGACTGCCGAGGTGACCGGGTTTAGAACCTCCACGGACTCCGCGCGGCCCGTCAGAGGAAACTTCTGATGAAACGTCGTGCGCGTACGAAGCTTTCGCGCGTCGGACCCGTAGCTCGTCGATGAAATCGACCGAAAGCCCTGGAATCCACGACCACGATGGTGATACATGGCTTCACTGTACGCATAGGACGCGCTTCTTGAGCCGTTCACGGATCCGTTGCCGGAATTCTGGGCCATGCCGTAGACCACGGGCATCGAGCTCTGGAAGTAATAGTGGCTGTCATCGGTGTAGCCGTTAATCTGCCCTCGCGGCAGCACCGAGTAGAACGGCAGCGCCGATGAGCCCGTGCCCCAAGTTGCACGAACCGAGAGCGGGAAGTAGCCCCAGGTGGCAAAGTCGCCTACCCCATTCAGCACACCTGCCAACAAGCCCGGCAGATGCGGAACCGTCAATGAGAGATTGATTCCCGAACCTGGCGATGTCAGCTCTGGCTGTGTCGGAAACTGCGAAGCCGAGAAATCAGGTTCGTCGGTGGAGCCACCCGGAGAGACTATTCCCTGGTTGATATTGGCGTACAGAACGACCTGTTTCTCGAACGATGCCGTCGGTGTCGCGTCGTCGAGATGTGAGGGTCCGAAAGTTTCTCGATCCACAACCGAGCACTTCTGGTGCGACCATGGCGCCGTAGACTGGGTGCCACGCTGTCTCAGTACAACATCCGAGCAGCCGACGGACGTAATCAGATCCGGCAATCCGTCTCCGAAGAGATCATCTGCTAAACCCGTTCTGTCATTCAATCTGGAGATCAACGTCGTTGGCTTGACTTGACCGACGAATGAGCTCGGACCGGTCTGGACAAACTTCAGTTGCGCGAGACGGTAGGTACTGTTGTCTTCGCCCGGACCGTGATTCGGATGGGACGAGTACGCGCTGAACGCAGGAAGATTGTTCCACTGGAATGGGTAACCCGCGTTTTCGCCAGGCGCGGAACCGTTTCGTGGAAGTGGATCACTGCCATCCGGATTGGGTGAGCAGGAGTACGCAGCGCAGACCGCTCCCTCTCCGGGAGCCAGGACCGAGTTGGCACTCATGGTTTGAATGGCCGACGGACACATCGTGCCATCGGCGTTGCTGATCTTGTGCACGCGCTTGACCGTGCACATCTTCAGCGCAAATGCCGCGCTACCCTTCTCCTGTGAAACTATCAGAAGATCAGCCTTTCCATCCGAGTCGACGTCCATCGACGGAAAGCCGTTGGCATAGGTGAACACAGGCCCCGCACTGTCATGCGTGTTCAGGCCAGCACTGCTGCCCGTATTGATTTCCGGCCCAAGCAGGCCATTACCGCGATTGAGATGCAGCGTCCATACGGCATTTCCGGGACGCGCGAGCACGAGATCTTCGAGGCCGTCGGCGTTGACGTCCATCCAGCGGGTTGCGTAGCGGTTGCTCCCCCAGTTGCATTCGTCGCTCAAATTGCTGCCATTGTCAACAAGCCCCAGTTGGGAACAGGTCTTGCGATCGGTAGGTGTTGCGGCACCCTCGGGCTGGGTCAACTCGATGCCGAAAAAGTTACCGGCGTTTCCGTGCGATCCACCCTGTACAAGGTAGAAGTCCGCAAGCCCGTCTCCATTGAAATCCGCTATGTGATCGATCGCTGCTTCGTAGTAACTGAATCCGGTTATGACTCTCGGCAGGCAAAACAATTTTTGTTCCGGAGCAAAGTCCACATCCTGCCCAATAGCAAACTGGGCCGTGGCAATGTTCCGATGCAAGAAGACAGCATCCTTGTGTCCGAGCGCGTCGGCCTGGCATGTGGACTCAGGTCGCACCGTGATGATATCGGTCTTGCCATCCCCGTTGATGTCAGCTGCATGGATCAGACGCGGCTGTCCGAGCGCTGTCGCGCCAGGCACTTCCGGCCACGGAATGTTTGTCTGAACACTGCCGAAAGGGTTGCAGCTTGCGGGTGGATTGCACCTCGCCGGCGTGCCACGAGGGAACAGGTCGTAGTTCCACAGTCCGAATGCAATTTTGCCATTGCTCCCCTCCAAGTCGATCAAGGCCGAGCGCCCGCTGCCATCCATGTCTGCTTCCTGCGAACGCAGCAAGTTGTAAGATAAGGGAATACTGACCGGTGTATGCGCCTGGCGGTTGGCAGTGAATTGCGCCATAAGGATCTGACCGTTGGCAGATCCATCAATTGCCGGTGAGATGACGGTTTCTCGCGTGCCGTCTCCATCGTAGTCGCCACCCATTCTTACGCGATAGGTCCCGTTGGATTCCGCCTCACCAATCGCGGGTTGAGCGAGCCCAAGCGCAGAGAGCGACTTGAGTCGGAAGTTGAGGTTCCCATCGTTATAGGCAAAGGTTGTCTCCGGGTAGCACGGCGCGGAGTCACCGGCGCACTCCCTGATAGCCACCATCAACAGTCGATCACTGTAGTTGGCAATCCGATAGCGCGGTGTGTACTTGCGGACAGTTTGCCCGCCAATGGTCGTCTTGATGGATTTCAAGGCCTGCGTCTGCATCGTCAAACCACCGGCCAATGCGCTCGAGGCAATATCCTTGGCACTACCTGCTGCGCCGCCCAATGCCTGATCACGGCTTTGATATTCGAATTCGACTTTTCTGTTTCCGACTCCGCCTGTTGGCGACCCCGTGTAGATCACACTGGCCAATAGATTCTCGCCATGCCCGGTTGCAGGCACGGTGTATGCGAACGTCTGGAAATTTCCGACACGATCCTGAATCTTGTGTACCAGCCAGCTCAGCGGCTTGCCGCCCGATCCACTTGGCAATACGCGCGAATCGTCCGTCGTCCCGTAGCTGATTACGCGGCCGTCTTTTTGCTCGACTCGGAACGTGGTTGCGCCGTCGGTCAGCGTACCCCCCAGCTGGGTGATTCGTGCGTAGCTGTCAAGCTCGGTCTTGTAGACGGTGCCGGATTGCCCGTAGTTGCCATTCGAGCTGACCTTTACCAGACGTTGCCCATCGAGGCACAAGCGATCTTCAGAAGAATAGGAAACGCCACGCGTCTTGCCATCCTGCTCCGGAGTTTGCGGACAACGATGGATCGAGCTCAGGCCGGAAATGGACCATCCCATTCCGGCAACTCCGTTGCCGCTTCGACTGCTGTAGGACAGTGCAATCGAAGGCTGCATGCCAGCACGCCCTGGAGGCACGATGATGGGAATACGGTATCTTGCTGCACCGCCGTCAGATCCGGCCTGCCCGCCGACAGTCCCCGTGCCAGCTTCATGAGGTGGGGCCGTGTCCAGCGCTACCGCTGTCGGCTGGCTGGCTGTTGCAGCGGCATACGCAGGCTGAGAGGGCGTTAGAGCCGAGAGGCCGCAACCCAAAGTTGCCAGCAACGCAATGACGAACGAAAGCGACGAATGACGCGCAGTACGGAATCCCTTCATGACACACTCCCGGCCCAGTTGTTCCGGAAAGGCTACTCAATTGGAGGGGCGTACGTTCAGTTCGGAATTGTTAGCGCGGCTTCCTTGATTCGGGCAGGCGTGGAGCCGCAAGCTCTTCCGCCATGGACATCAGCAAGCTCCGCCGACTGGTCGGAATCTTCCTGAAAATCGTGAGCAGATTCTCTTCGTCAAGGCAGTGAGCGTACATCTCCAGCGCCAGCGCACTGGCCTCCCCTGCCTTTGATCCCTGCTTGCCTTGCTTGTTGCTTGATCCCAGGAGTAGCCAGTTTGGGCAAGCGCCTGTTATTTCGAGAATGCGCACTACGCTTTGCAACGAGGGCTGAGTTCCATTCGGGTGCTCCCATTGCGCTACAGCGCTCGGGCTTACGCCAATTCTTCGAGCAAACTCCGTTTGTGAAATCGATGCTTTCCTGCGGGCAGAACGGACCCTGTCGGACAACTTCAAACAAGAGTGGGCTTCAGCGGAACTTGGATTTTTCATATAGATATCCTTATCCTTTAGCGGCTCTAAGTTAACTCCTTAACTTTAGTCAATAGGCTGAAGGTCACGCAACGTGAATTAGTGTGTTGCAAATCACACTATTGGAGCTGATGTATATTCCGCACGCGAGTTTCTGGCCAGTTGACTGTGCCTCCAAGAAAAATGATCTAGTGAGCTTTCGGAGATGCAAACGATGCATCAGCCCACGCGCAAGGCCAGGCTCCTGGCCGAGCCGCCGCGCTTGTGAAAGGCATCCAGCGGCGTTTCGATCACGGTAAACCCGGCGTCATCGAGTTCGCGCTTCAAGCGGGCGCTGGCTCTATGCAGCACGAGGGCGCTGCCGAGGTTGATCGCATTGCAGGCGAAGGCCAGGGCATCGTTTTCGCTGATGGCGATGCGGCGCAGCGCATCGATCCTTGATTCGACCAGGGCACGTGAATCGGCATCGAACGCCGGCGGATACCAGAGCAGCACGCCGCCCGGCAACAGGCTGAAGCAGGTATCGAGTCGCTCGAAGCGGGGGTCGGCAAGGCGTAGCGGCACCGTATCGATATCCAGCAGGCGGGCCAGTCCGGCAGCGGCCGGCAGTTCGCAGTGCGGCCCGACGCCGATCCACAACACTTCGAGCGCCGCATCGTGGATCACGTCGCTGGCACCGCCGAAGCGGATCGATTCGGGCAGGTCACACGGTTCGAATCCGAACCCTTCGGCAACATGGCGCAGGTGCAGATCGTCGTGCAGGCGCATGCCGCCGGATGCACGGGCGGGCACCCATTTCCTGCGAAAGGCCAATCCGGCATGCGCCACCAGCGGCGAACAGGCCGGATCCGACCCACTGGCCAGCATCTCGATGCGGCGATGTCGGGCCAGAATTTCATGCAGGCCGTGCCATTGGCGCATGGCGCGGACACTGGCGCCCTGCTGCTGTCGCGAGGTGAGGCCGACGGTGTCGAGGCCGCTTCGGCCAGGCGCACGCATCAGCAGCGGGGGCTGGTGGGGCCGCGATTCCCGGTTGATGCCGGCCGGATTCCGTTGCTGCGCGTGCGGGTTCGCATGAAATGCCGCGCTGCTGCCGGTGTCAATGAGAGTAGGCTGCAGGGATTCAAAGCCCATGTTCATGTTGTTTTCCTTCCTCGATCGTCCTGGAAGGGATTAAATGGCAGCAGTGTGTCAGGAGAATTGCAGATGAAGCCCAGAAAGATCGTCATCCTCGGGGGAACCGGCTTCGTCGGCAGCCACATGGTGCCGCGCCTGCATGCGGATGGGCACCAGATCACGGTGCTCTCGCGTAATCGGGAGCTCAACCTCGGGCTGACTGTGTTGCCGCGCGTTCGGGTGGAAAACGCGGACGTGTACAACCTGGCCCACCTCACCAGGAAGGTTGCCGGTGCCGGTGCGGTGATCAACCTGGTCGGCATCCTCAATGAACGCGGCTCGGATGGCAGCGGATTCCGCAAGGCCCATGTCGAGCTGACCGAAACCGTTGTCGCCGCCTGCAAGGCTGCGGGCGTCCCGCGGCTCCTGCAGATGAGCGCGCTGCGGGCCGGCGAAGGGGCCAGCCACTATCTGCGCACCCGGTTCGATGCGGAATCGCGTGTGCGTGATTCGCGCCTGGACTGGACCCTGTTCAGGCCGTCGGTGATCTTCGGCCCCGGCGACGGCCTGTTCTTCCGTTTCGCTTCCCTGTTGCGTGTGGCGCCGGTTTTGCCGCTGGCCCGGGCCGATGCGAAATTCGCACCGGTTTATGTGGGCGATGTCGCCGAAGCCTTCGCACGAGCGCTGGCGCATCCGCATTCGGTGGGCCACAGCTACGAATTGTTCGGCCCGCGCGTGATCAGCCTGCGCGAGATCGTGCAATGGACCGCGCAACTGATCGGCAAGCGGCGCTGGGTCATCGGCCTGCCGGACGTGCTCGGAAAGATTCAGGCACGCGTCGGCGAATGGCTGCCCGGCAAGCCGATATCGCGTGACAATTTCAAATCCCTGCTGATCGACTCGGTCGGCGACAAGGATGGGCTTGGCGAACTCGGTATCGTATCGACGCCAATGGAGATGATCGTACCGGCCATGCTTAGTGCCGATGAGCGCCAGGGCACGCTTGCGCGTTACCGCGAGCAGCATCGTCCCGTCTGATCCCCGCCGACGGCGGCAGCGGACAGCCCGCCGAACATGCCCCGCTCTGGCACAATCAGCGCATGAAAACCTATCTCGTAGGCGGCGCCGTTCGCGACCGATTGCTGGGCCGGTCCTCCTGTGATCGCGACTTTGTCGTGGTCGGCGCCACCCCGGAGCAGATGCTGGCCGAGGGCTTTCGGCCGGTGGGCAAGGATTTCCCGGTATTCCTGCATCCGCAAGGCAACGAGGAATACGCGCTGGCGCGGACCGAGCGCAAGACCGCGCCGGGTTATCACGGCTTCGCCTTCAATGCCGATCCTTCGGTAACGCTGGAACAGGACCTCGAGCGGCGCGACCTCACCATCAACGCGATGGCCGAGGATGAGGCGGGAGCGCTCGTCGATCCGCATGGCGGCAAGCGCGATCTGGATGCGCGCGTGCTGCGGCATGTGTCGCCGGCGTTCGCCGAAGACCCGGTGCGCATCCTGCGCGTAGCCCGCTTCCACGCCCGCTTCGCCTCGCTGGGCTTCACGATTGCCGATGAAACGATGGCCCTGATGCGGCAGATGGTGAAGCATGGTGAAGTCGATCACCTCGTTGCCGAACGCGTCTGGACTGAAACACGCAAGGCGCTGGCCGAACCGACGCCGTCGGCATTCCTGCGCGCACTGCGCGAATGCGGCGCCCTGCACGTGTTGTTCCCGGAGATCGATGCGCTGTACGGCGTGCCGCAGCGCGCCGAATACCATCCCGAAATCGACACCGGCGTGCACAACGAGATGGTGGTCGACATGGCCGCCAGGCTGGCCCCGGGCGATGACCTGATCGGCTTTTGCGCGATGACGCATGATCTCGGCAAGGCCCTGACTCCTGCGCATGAACTGCCGAAACACATCATGCACGAGGAGCGCGGCGTCGCACCGCTGCGCGCCCTGGCCGAACGCCTGCGCGTGCCGAATGAACACGCGGAGCTGGGCGTGCTCTGCTGTCGCCTGCATCTGCTCGCGCATCGTTTCGCCGAGCTGCGCGCGGAAACCATGCTCGGCCTGCTGGAGAAGCTCGATGCCTTCCGCAAACCGCAGCGCGTCGAACAGTTCATCACGGTTTGCGAAGCGGACAAGCGCGGACGGCTTGGGCTTTCCGATTCCGACTACCCGCAGGGCGAAATGATTCGTTCGGTGTTTTCTGCGGCGTGCGAGGTCAAGGCGGCTGCGTTTGTCGATGCCGGATTGCAGGGGCCGGCGATTGCGGAGGCGATGCGCAAGGAGCGGGTTCGGGTTGTTGGGGAATTGAAGAAAGGGTGGACTCAGGCTGGGGACTGAGTTTTCGCGCCCTGCGCGATTTTGCCCGCTCCGCGCTTGATTGTTGGCTGACAGCTACGCTCGCGCATTTGGCATGAGCAATTTTTTCTGTGTCCGAGTCGGTCCAGCGGGATTCGCAGCGAGATCCTCCGCTTGCCGATGGCTCGCCAGTGCAAGAGCCCCTCATCCGCCTTCGGCACCTTCTCCCGCAGGGCGGGAGAAGGAAAAATCACAAGCAGAGGAAAGCGGCGACCTGACTGGTGGCTGCGTCGGGGTGGCCTTTCTCCTGGTTCCTTCTCTTTGGCCACTCAAGGAGAAGTGACTCGCTCGGCAATGGCGTGCGAAGGCTTTTAACTTCGTTTCGATGCCGACTATGCGAGACCCAACCTGGAGCATCGCGCCTGAAGGCGCTCCTACGGGCATGGCGGGGGAATTGCGCTCGCGCTTGCGATTCGATTCCTTGGGCAGGCGTTCGCTCGCCGCTGGCGTGTGAAGGCTTTGCTCTTCGTCTTGATGGCAACATCGCACGAACCCGCGCCTGGAGCATCGCGCCTGAAGGCGCTCCTACGGGCATGGTGGGGGAATGGCGCACGCGATTGCGATCCGATTCCCTGGGCAGACGTTCGCTCGCCGATAGCGTGTGAAGGCTTTGCTCTTCGTCTCGATGGCAACCTTGCACGAACCCTCGCCTAAAGCATCGCGCCTGAAGGCGCTCCTACTGGAATGGCGGAGGAATCGCGCCGGGTGAGGTGAGCGCGGGGGATGTCTCCCCTGGCCGGGGCTACCAACGGAAGTTACGGAGCCGAGTAGCCCAGAAAATCCAGACTCGCCTGCAACATCGCCTCGGTACCTGTCCTCAACGCGCCTTCATCGACGAAGAAGCGTGGCGAGTGATTGAACGGAACAGTACTGGTGTCCTGATCCTTGGGTGTGCCACCGACAAAGAAGTAGACACTCGGCGCGGAGACACTGATGCCCAGTTGCGGAAAGTCTTCGGAGGCGGTCCAGCGGTCGGCAACCAGGACGGAATCCTTGCCCAGCACCTTGACCAGGCTGGCGGTCACATCCGCAGTCAGCGCCGGATCATTGTAGTTGACCGGATTGGCGGCATCCTCGACCGGTACTTCCAGATCGATCGTGGCGCCGTGGGCGGCGGCGACATGCTCGGCGACCAGGCGCAGATCGGCCAGGGCCTGGTCGCGCATGCCGACGTCGAATGCACGCAACGTGCCTTGCAGGGTTGCCGAATCGGGCACGATATTGAAGCGCTGGCCACCATCGAAGATGCCGAAGGTCAGCACGACCGGATCCTTGTTGATGTCCATGCGCCGGCTGACGATCGACTGCGCCGACATGACGATGTCTGCACCGGCCACGATCGGGTCAATGCCCTTCCAGGGAGTGGCACCGTGTGTCTGGCGCCCGTGCACGACCATGCGGAACGTGTCGGAGCTGGCCATGATGCCGCCGGGGCGCAAGGCCACGGTTCCCACGTGGTACATGGAAGTGACATGCATGCCGAACAGGGCATCGGGCTTGAAGTTTTTGAACACGCCTTCCTTGACCATCAGCGGCGCGCCGCCCTCTTCTCCGGCCGGTGGACCTTCCTCGGCAGGCTGGAAGATCATCATCACTTCGCCCGGCAGATCCTTCTGCAAGCTCGCCAGTGCGCTGGCGACGCCCAGCGTGGACGCCGTGTGCACATCGTGGCCGCAGGCATGCATGACGCCCACTTCCTTGCCCTGATATTCGCCCTTGGCCTTCGAGGCGAACGGCAGATCGACTTCCTCGGTGACCGGCAGTCCGTCCATGTCGGCGCGGATGACCAGCTTCGGTCCGGGCTTGCCGCCTTTCAGAATTCCGACCACGCCCGTATGCGCAATTCCGGTGCTGACTTCGTAACCGAGTCTCTTCAGTTCGGTTGCGACAACCTTCGCCGTGCGTATTTCGCGATTGCTCAGTTCCGGATGCTCGTGCAGGTCGCGCCGGATGCTGGTGATCTGCTCCATGCGTGCTTCGACCAGCGCCGTCGTTGCGGGCTCGGCCGCCATCGCGGAAGTTGAAAGGCTGAGGCAAAGGGCAACGGCGAGCGGGCTATGGCGCATGGTGGTCTCCGGAATTCAGCATTCAGTCAATAGCAACACGACGTTTGATGCAACCCAATTCGATCTCGAGCATGCCAAGGGATTCGTTCGGTTCGTCCCGAGCCGGTCGAAGGACGTCGAGCAGAACGCCACGAATACGCCACGCTTCGGCCTAGCCGTGATGCTCGCGTCCGAGATATTCCTCGCTCTGCATCTCGATCAGGCGCGATTCGGTGCGCGCAAACATCGCGCGATGCTGGCGGCCGTCGTAGAGCTCCACGATCGGTACCGCAGCCGACAACACCAGCTTGACCCCATGGTCGTAGAGTTCGTCGACGAGCTCCACGAAACGTCGGGCTGCGTCTTCTGTCTGTGGCGTGAATTCGGGAACGCCGGAGATCAGCAGCGTGTGGTACGAGCGGGCCAGCTCGATGTAGTCGGCCACGCCACGCGGACCTTCACAGATCGCCTCGAAGTCGAACCAGATGGCGCCATCGCCTTCGCGGCGCACCTGCAAGGGCCGGTCGTTCACGCTGAGGATGAAGCGCTCGCGTTCGCGCCCGCCGACGATGCGATGGAAGATCGACAGCATCGTGCGCTCGGCCGTCGCATCCGGTGGGGTCAGGTAGACCGGCGCCTGCTTGAGTGCACGCAGGCGCCAGTCGGTCGGCGACACCATTTCGCGGACCTCGCAGTGCGCTTGCAGCAGCGCGATGGCGGGCAGGAATCGGGCGCGCTGCAAGCCGTCCTTGTAGAGATTGACCGGATCGGTGTTCGATGTGGTGACCAGCACGACGCCGCGCGCGAACAGGGCCTTGAGCAGGTTGCCGAGGATCATCGCATCGCCGATGTCGAGGACGAAGAATTCGTCAAGGCAGAGCACGCGTGTGGATTCGGCGATCCGGTCGGCCACGCTGACCAGGGGATCGCGCTTGCCGCTCAGGCTGCGCAGTTCCGCGTGGATGCCCTGCATGAAGCGGTGGAAATGCACGCGCGTTCCGGTTTCGCCCGGAAGGCTCTCGTGGAACAGGTCCATGAGGAAGGTCTTGCCACGGCCTACGCTGCCCCAGAGGTAAAGACCCTTCGGCACCTGCGGCGTCTGGCCACGCAGTCGTTCCCAGAACGAGGGCGGCGCGATTTGCGCAAGCGCCTCGTGGATGCGGTCGAATTCCGCCAGTGCGCTCTCCTGCGCAGGATCCTTCTGCCAGCGACCTTCAGCCACCCCTTGCGCGTACAGGGCGCTCGGCTTCGGTGGAGCAGCCGTCATGCGGGATCGGCGGATTGCGGAAGATGCGCGCGCATGGCGTTCTTGATCGCGCCGCGCAGGTCCATGAGGCGTCGATGAAAGAAGTGGCTGGTTTCGGGCATGCGCACCAGTTGCGGCGACACGCTCAAACCCTCGACCCAGCTGAACACCCGCTCGGGATCGACAACTTCGTCTTCCTCTCCCTGCACCACCAGCCACGGACAGTCGGGCAATTCGATGGAATCGAATTCCCAGCGGCCTACCGGTGGAGCAACCGTGATCAGGGCGTCGGCATCCAGTGATCTGGCGTTGCGCAAGGCCACGTAGCTGCCAAACGAGAAACCGGCCAGCCAGAGTGCCGCACCGGGCCGCACCTTTCGCGTCCATTCCACGACAGCGGCGAGATCCTCGCTTTCGCCCTCGCCTTCGTCGAACTCGCCGACCGATTTTCCGATGCCGCGGAAGTTGAAACGCACGGTATCGAAGCCCAGCTCGCGCACGGACCGCTCGATGATCGTGACCACCTTGTTGTGCATGGTGCCACCGTGCAACGGATGCGGATGGCAAATGATGGCGACACCGCAGGACTTTGCGTGTGACTTGGGGTGTGCCGGCTCGCTCGCGACTTCGATGTCGCCAGCCGGGCCCTTCAGCAGAAAGGTGCTGGACTCCGCCGGGAAGGATTCTGGCGCGTTCATGTTGGGATTCTGATTCATGGCGCGCATGATACCGTGAAGCCTGCCGTCAACTCCCGACCCGCATGAACCACCTGGCCCACGCCTTGCTCTCGGGCCCCGAAGCCGATCTGAGGCTTGGCGGGATGATGGGGGATTTCGTGCGCGGCAGCATCGATGCCGGGCTGGATCCCGGTGTTCGCAAAGGCATCGCGCTGCATCGCGCCATCGACAGCCACACCGACGGCCACCCCGAGATCCGGGCACTGCGCCCACTTTTCGAGCCGCCCTACCGGCGCTTTGCCGGAATCCTGATCGATATCTGGTTCGATCACCTGCTGGCGCGCGATTTCGATCGCTGGTCGGAGGTTCCACTGGACAGGTTCAGCGACGACCTGCTCGCCTTGCTCAAGGCCAGGTCGGCGGAACTCCCCGACTCGCTTCAGCGATTCACACGCTATCTGCACTCGCGGCGCTTGCCGGCCGCCTACGCGCGCCGAGACATGATCAGTGAGGTTCTGCTCGGCGTGAGTTCGCGGCTGCAGCGTGCGAATCCGCTGGCGGATGGCCTGATCGAGATTTCCCGCCTGGAAGTGGAACTGGAGGAGACGTTTGCGCGCTTCTTCCCGCAGCTCGTCGAATTCGCCGGGAATTGGCGACGCGATGCCCTGGCCAACACGGGCTAGCCGCCGCTGGCCAGGCCGGGCGCATGGCTCCCATACCGAACCGCGAAGATACGCAAAAAATGGCTTCAGCGGCGCCGCTGCAAATGCTTGCCTGGCAACGCCGCTGAAGCCTCCCCAAAGACAGGCGGTGATCAGGTCTCGTAAGCGGTTTCGCCGTGATAGGTGATGTCGAGACCTTCGCGTTCCTCTTCCTCGCTGACACGGAGCCCGAATGCGAGCTTGGCGATGCCGAAGGAAACAACCGATACGGCGCCGATCCAGACGATCGTGATGCCGACCGCCAGTGCCTGGATACCGACCTGGCCGAAGATCGAGTAGTCCTCGCCGCCGCCACCGCCGAGCGACGGCGCGTGGAAGACGCCGGTGAGCAGGGCGCCGACGATGCCACCGATGCCATGTACGCCGAACACGTCGAGGCTGTCATCGGCGCGCAGCAGTTTCTTCAAGCCGGTAACGCCCCACACGCATACCACGCCGGCGACCGCACCGATGGCGATGGCACCAAACGGTCCGACCAGGCCGGCTGCCGGTGTGATGCCGACCAGGCCGGCGACTGCGCCCGAGGCGACACCGAGCGCGGAAGGCTTGCCCTTGGTGAAACCTTCGGTGATGGCCCAGGCGACGATGGCGGCGGCCGTGGCGAACAGCGTATTGATGAAGGCCAGTGCCGTGCCGGCGTTGGATTCGAGGTTGGATCCGGCGTTGAAACCGAACCAGCCGACCCAGAGCAGGGCCGCACCGACAAAGGTCATCGTCACGTTGTGCGGCTTGATCGCCTCGCGGCCGAAGCCGAGACGCTTGCCGACGAAGTAGGCGCCGACCAATCCGGCCACGCCGGCGTTGATGTGGACGACGGTGCCACCGGCAAAATCAAGCGCACCGAGATCGAGCAGATAGCCACCCGCGCCCCAGACCATGTGCGCGATCGGAACGTAGCCGAAGGTGAACCAGAGCACCGAGAACAGGATCAGTGCGGAGAACTTGATGCGTTCGGCGAACGCACCGACGATCAGCGCACCGGTGATGCCTGCAAAGGTTGCCTGGAACGCAATGAACACGTATTCCGGCAACTTGACGTTCTCGGTAAAGGTGTCGGCCAGCGAATCGACCGTGACTCCGCTGAGGAATGCCTTGTCGAACGATCCGATCACCGCATTGCCGCCGACGAAGGCGAGGCTGTAACCGAATACGGCCCAGAGCAGGATCAGCAGGGAGAAGATCACCATGACCTGGATCAGCACGGAGAGTACGTTCTTCGAACGCACCATGCCGCCGTAGAAGAGCGCGAGTCCCGGTACGGTCATGAGCAGCACGAGCAGGGTGGACGTCAGCATCCAGGCCACGTCGCCCTTGTCGACGGTCGGAACAACCGCCGCCTCCTGCGCGAATGCCGGACCGACCAGGGCCAGAAGCATCAGGCCGGACAGGGCCCCGGCGATGCCGGAGAACCGCACTCCACAAAATGTCTTTGATAAGGTTTTCATGTTGTCCTCGCTAACTGGGGTCAGAGGGCGTCGGCGCCGATTTCTCCGGTGCGGATGCGGATCGCCTGTTCGATTGGCGACACGAAGATCTTTCCGTCACCGGTCTTGCCGGTGCCGGCCACTCCCTGGATGGCCTCGATCACGGCTTCGACGCGATCATCGAGAACCACGGTCTCGATCTTTACCTTGGGCAGGAAATCGACGATGTATTCGGCGCCGCGGTAGAGCTCGGTGTGGCCTTTCTGGCGACCGAATCCCTTGACCTCGGTGACGGTGATGCCGGATACGCCGGCGCTGGACAATGCTTCGCGGACCTCGTCGAGCTTGAAGGGCCGCACGATGGCGGTAATCAGTTTCATGGCCACTCCCGTTGGGTGAGTTGGGCCGGCCGGCGGCACGCCGGCCGACGGCTTCAGAACGCTTTCGACAGGGTCAGCACGCCGGTGGCATCGCCGACGTACTTGCCGAATGCATTGGTGTAGAGATCCTTGCTGGCGTTGGTATCGATGTAGGCGAGTGACACGCCGAAGCCACTGCCGATGTCATACGAGAGACCGAGGCTCCAGTCGGTATAGGAGAGCGCGTTGTCGCCGTCGACCCATTGCCGACCGACATGCGCATCGAAGGTCCATTTTTCGGCGAAGCCCTGGCTCAGGGACAGATCGAGATAGCCGCTGCCTTCGGAATCGGAGATGCCGAACAGGTCGGTGAAGGCGTAGCTGTACTTGAGGGTGAGAATCGACCAGCCCAGCGAGGCGTAGCCTTCCCAGGTGTCGGCGTCGTTGAAGCCGCTCGGGTAGCTGCCCGGATACCAGTAGTACTGCAGGCCGATGTCGTAGCTGACCGCATCGCCCCAGCTGCCGCGGAATCCGGCATAGCCATCGAGTTCGATACTGCTGGAAACACTGTCCTGTCCATCGGACAGCCAGCTGATGTTGCTGCCCCAGGCACCCGTGTAGAAGCCGCTGCTGCTGGCATATTCGATCCCGCCCTGCAGGGCGGGATCGCCGTTGGTCTGGGTCAGACCACGGAACCGGTAGTCGCTGGCGATATCCAGCGAACCACCGAGAGAGGATGGCTCTTCGGCATGGAGCGGCATGGCAGCCAGTCCGGAAAAAGAGACAAGCAGACACGCAACCGGGAATCGGCTCTTCATTGTTCACCTCGACGGTTTGAGAAAACACGCAACGCACAAACAGTCGGCCAATGAAGCGCGGGTACTCCCCAGCCCCGAACCCCTTTAGACCGAGTAGTACATCTGGTACTCCAGTGGATGCGTCGCAGCGCGGAAGCGCGTGACTTCACCCATCTTCAGTTCGATGTAGCCATCGATGAAATCATCCGAGAACACGCCGCCGGCCTTGAGGAACTCGCGATCCTTGTCGAGCGCTTCGAGGGCCTGGTCGAGACTCGAGCAGACCTGTGGAATGTTCTTTTCCTCTTCCGGCGGCAGGTCGTAGAGATCCTTGTCCGATGGCGCGCCGGGATCGATCTTGTTGAGGATGCCGTCGATGCCGGCCATCAGCAGGGCCGAGAACGCGAGGTAGCCGGAGTTCATCGGGTCCGGGAAGCGCATCTCGATGCGCCGCGCCTTCGGATTCGACACGAACGGAATGCGGCAGCTGGCCGAACGGTTGCGCGCGGAATAGGCGAGCATCACCGGCGCCTCGAAACCCGGCACCAGACGCTTGTAGCTGTTCGTGGTCGAATTGGTGAAGGCATTGATCGCGCGTGCGTGCTTGAAAATGCCGCCGATGTACCAGAGCGCGGTCTGCGACAGGCCGCCGTAGAGATCGCCCGAAAACAGATTGACGCCGCCCTTGGACAGGGACTGGTGCACATGCATGCCCGAGCCGTTGTCGCCGACCAGCGGCTTCGGCATGAAGGTCGCCGTCTTGCCATTCTGGTGGGCGACGTTCTTGACCACGTATTTCAGCATCAGCAGTTCGTCGGCTTTCTTGACCAGCGAGTTGAACTGCACGCCGATTTCGCACTGGCCGGCGTTGGCGACTTCGTGATGATGGACTTCGATGACCTGGCCCAGCTCTTCGAGCACGTTACACATCTCGGCGCGCAGATCCTGCAGCGAATCAACCGGCGGGACCGGGAAATAGCCGCCCTTCACGCCGGGGCGATGACCGCTGTTGCCTTCCTCGTAGCGCTTGGAGGACGACCACGCGGCTTCCTGCGATTCCACTTCGAAGAAGGCCTTGCCCATGTCGTTCTGCCAGCGCACCGAATCGAATACGAAGAATTCGGGTTCCGGACCGAAGAACGCCGTGTCGGCGATGCCGGTCGATTTCAGGTAGGCCTCGGCGCGCTTGGCCAGCGAGCGCGGATCGCGCGAGTAGGCCTGCATCGTGTTCGGTTCGAGCACATCGCAATAGAGGACCAGGGTCGGATCGGCGAGAAACGGATCGACCACCGCCGTATCCGGATCGGGCATGAGGACCATGTCCGATTCGTTGATGCCCTTCCAGCCGGAGATCGACGAGCCGTCGAACATCTTGCCGTCCTCGAAGGTCGATTCGTCGATCGAGGAGGCCGGATAGGTGATGTGCTCCTGAACGCCACGGACATCGGCGAAGCGGAAGTCGACGTAGCGGATGTTCTGATCCTGGATCAGCTTGAGTACGTTTGCCGCAGACATGGGAAACCTCGAATGAGTGACTTGTACTCAATCCATAGCAACCCTCATGCCAGATTTGCTGCAACGCAAAAATCCTTTGCTATCCGCAACTTGAACTCGACAAGCCGCAGGATGCAGCGCGCTTGTGCACCGTATTGGTGCGTAGTTGAAAGGGATGGCCCTTTGCTGGTGCGAAGTCACCCTGGGCCCGTGCAGTCCATTCCAATGTGGGGATTCCGCGCTGGCCACGGCGGCTTCAGAAAACTTCATTCGGGCTTCCGACACTTCATTTGTCGGCGTGGCCTGATGCCGTGGTACCTGCATTCAGGAAAACCGCATGAACACCTTGCTCCGCATCACCCTGCCACTGTTGTTCGCGACATCGACCGCCCTGGCAGACAACGGAACGCCTGCTGCACTCGACGACGGCTGGAAGGTGGCCGACGCCGGCAAGCTGGGCTGGAACACCGGGCTCTTCGAATCGGCCGGCAAGAAGATTGCCGACGGCACCTGGAAAGGCACGACCAGCCTGCTTGTCGCGCACAAGGGGCAACTGATCCACGAGAGCTACTACAACGAGGGCAGTCTCGAACATCTGAATGACACGCGCTCATTGACCAAGACGGTCACGGCGATGCTGGTCGGAGCGGCCATCGACCGCGATCTGATCGCCAGCGTCGACGAGCGCGTGTTCGATGCGTTCAAGGATCGGCCGGCGCCGAAGAATCCCGATCCGCGCAAGAACGCAATCACGCTTGAAGACTTGCTGACCATGAGTTCGCTGCTCGAATGCAACGACGAGAATCAATTCTCCTCGGGCAATGAAGAACGCATGTATGTCACTGAAGACTGGATCGGCTTTGTCCTGGACTTGCCGATCAAGGGTTTCGCACCGTGGGACACGAAACCGTCCGACAGCCCGCATGGTCGCTCGTTCGCCTACTGCACGGCGGGTTCCTTTCTGCTCGGCGCCGTCATCGAGCGCGCAAGCGGCAAGCGTCTGGGCGAGTTTTCGGCCGAAGTGCTCGAAGCGCCACTGGGCATCGATCGTGTGCAATGGAACCAGGCACCGGACGGCACCGGGATCGGCGGCGGTGGCACCCGATTTCGCAGCCGCGACCTGGCCAAGCTCGGTGAACTGCTGCGCAAGGGCGGGGAATGGAACGGACAGCGGGTGCTGCCGAAGGACTGGGTCGACAGGATGCTGACCGTGCGTGCCCAGGCGCGTGATGACGCGGACTACGGTTACCAGATCTGGAAGTTCCGGTTTGCGCGCAAGGGCAAGCAGGTCGACACCTGGGCCATGGCGGGCAACGGCGGCAATTACGTCTTCATTGCGCCGTCACTGGATCTGGTCGCGGTCGTGACGAGCACGGCCTACAACCAGCGATTCGCGCATCCGCAATCACAGCAGATCTTCTCCGAGATCGTGCTCGAGGCGATGCCTTGAGGCGACGCTGAACAGAGCACTGCGCGTCATCCCGGCGCAAGCCGGGATGACGGATTGATCAGCGTGGCGTTGATGCGGACAGCAGTTCGGCCGGCAACCAGTCGGCGGCCAGCACGATGGCGCGTTCGTGTGCCACGATTCGGCCGATGCGGTCGATCGCTGCGGCAAAACGGGGCTCGTCGGCCAATGGCTTGAAGAAGGGCGAGACCTGCAGATAGGCACGATCGAGGAATCCGGCCGTGATCGCCGCATCGAGTGCGTCCAGCGCCTCGGAATGCAAACCCAGCCCAAGCGCGAGCACGACCTGCTCGATGTACATCTCCGGAGAGTGCTCACCTGCCTCGATCGCCGCGCGGATCTCGGCTGCCTGTTTCTGCAGCCAGGCCGTGTCCGGCGCACCGCCGGAGTACCGGTGCAAAAGGGTTTGCGGCCAACTCGTATGCGGGCGCAAATCGCGTGCCTGCGCGAATGCCGCTCGTGCCGCTCCTTCATCGCCTCTGAGCAGGGCGAGTTCGCCCTCGAGAATGTATAGCTCCGGGTGGCGCGGACGCTCTTTCGCTTCGTCGACAGCGGCCTGCGCCTCGGCCAGTCGCCCCTGCACATACAGGCTGCGCGGCCAGGCCACATTCGAGTAGACGCTGTCCGGATAGAGCCTGAAACTCTGCGCGTAGCGCTGCTCTGCCACGGCAAGGAATCCCAGCAGTTCGAGGTTGCGCGCGACCTGGATGTCGTGAAAGCGCAGCTGTCCGCGCTTGTCGGAAACTTCGAGGTTGGCTCTGAGTGCATCGGCCAGCCTTCCCTTGACCGCATAGAGATACGCCGCCGAGGCCCTGCTGTCGAAGCGCGCTGCCGGATCCAGCGCGACCGCGCGCTCGTACTCGGTCAGTGCCTGATCGATATACCCTCGGCAATCGTAGGAATAGCCCAGCACATCGTGCGCACGGCTGTTGCGCGCATCCAGATCGAGCACCGCGCGCGCCAGCGACTCCGCGCGCTCCGTCGAAGCCTTGCCACGGTTGTACAGGCACATGCGTGCGCTCAACGCGCGACTGAGCCCGAGCATCGCCTCGATATTTTCGGGATCACCGGCCAGCACGTCCTCGAACAGCGCGATCGCCCGCTCGTTGTTGGCGTCCTGACCAATGCCAGCGTAGTAGAGTGCGCGCTGCATGGGCGTAGTGGCGGAATCCTGAGACCCGACGCGTGCATCCGGCGCTTGCGTGGGTACCCCGCTCGACAGCCACATTGCAGCGGCTACTGCGACGATCAGCACTACCGCCGCTGCGGCGACCATCCAGGCCAGCATGCGACGATGCGATCCCGCTGCAGACGCATCCGTGCCCGGCGTCGCGGCCACGCGCTGCGGTGCACTGCAAAGCTGGTAGCCCTGCCCGCGCACCGAACGCACATAGCGTGGCCGGCGCCCGTCGTCGCCCAGGGCCTGACGCAGCAACTTCACACGCTGCGTCACCGTTTCCTCACCCACCATCGCGGGCGCCCAGACCGCCTGGATCAGGGCATCGAAACGGACGACGCGATCGCCGCATTCGAGCAGATGTGCAAGCAGGCGAAAATTGAGCCCCGCCACATCAAGGCGTACGCCGGCGCGAACGACGGTCTGACGATCAAGGTCGATACGCAGATCGTCGAGCTGGTAGATGCGTTCGACGGACATGTCTCCCACTTTAAGGCATCGCTGATCAGGTGGCGCCATGAAAAACGCCGCCCGAAGGCGGCGTTTGGAATGTT
>NZ_JAWLAR010000025.1:0-34227 GCF_041395345.1 Dokdonella sp.
GCCAACCGCACAGCCGCTGAGCAGGGCCAGCATTGTCGCCATCAGCGTCGCGCGCGGGTTCATGGCGATTCTCCCGATGCTGCAGGCGCACTGCTTGCCGCCGCCACCTTGCTCCCGAAAAACCGTTCCGAGCTGCCCTGGATCATTGCGTACAGCGCGGGAACCAGCAGCACCGAAAGCACGGTGGCGCTGAGCATGCCGAAGAACACCACGGTGCCGACCGACTGCTTGGATGCAGCGCCAGCCCCGCTTGCAAGCAGCAAGGGCACTACGCCGAGGATGAACGCGAATGAGGTCATCAGGATCGGGCGCAGGCGCAGCTTGGCCGCGTTGACGGCCGAATCGAAGACGCTCATGCCGGATTCGCGATTGAGTTTGGCGAATTCGACAATGAGAATCGCGTTTTTTGCCGCGAGCCCTATCAGGGTGACGATGCCGATCTGGCCGTACACGTTGAAATCCATGCCATTCAGCAATATTCCCGCGAAGGCGCCCAGCGCGCCCAGCGGCGCGGCCAGCAACACGGCCATCGGGATCGACCAGCTCTCGTACAGGGCGGCGAGGAACAGGAACACGACCACCACGGACAAGACCATGACCATCGCGGCGGCACTGCCTGATTCGATTTCTTCCCGCGTCTGTCCCGACCACTCGTAGCCGTAGGTATCGCCCAGTGTTTCCGCAGCCGCCGCTTCAAGTGCAGCAATGGCCTGGCCGGAACTGAAACCGGGTGCGGGTGAGCCGGTGATCTCGGCAGTCGGATAGAGGTTGTAGCGCATCAGGAAGCGCGGACCGGACGACTCCGCGGCCGTGACGATCGTGTCCAGCGGGATCATGCGGCCATCGGCGCTGCGCACAAACAGCTTGGACAGGGTTGATATGTCGCGTCGATAGTCGGCGTCCGCCTGCATGGTGACCTTGTAGTTGCGGCCGAAGCGGGAGAACTCGTTGATCTGGGAAGAACCCAGGTAGGCCTGCAAAGCGGCGAACACGTCACTCAGCGGCACGCCAAGCTTCTCGACCTTGTCCCGATCCACGTCCAGCTTGTAGTTGGGTGTGGCGGCCTGAAACGTGGTGCTTATCCGGCCTATGGCCGGCTGCTTCATGGCTGCGGCGATGAATGCCTGTGCCGTGCCCGCAAGTTCCTCCGGAGTGCTTTCGCCGCGCGCCTGCAGCATCATCGAGAAACCCGATACCGAGCCGAATCCCGGCAATGCGGGCGGGTTGAATGCGAATGCCATGGCCTCGGGAATTGCGGCCAGTTGCGGCCCGAGTCGCTTCATGATCGCGTCGGCGTGCAGGGCCTTGTCCTTGCGCTCGCCCCATGGCTTGAGGCGCACTACGGCGAGGCCTGCGCTCGACGCATTGGAGCCGGAAATCAGATCGTAGCCATTGATGGTCAGGACGGCCTCCACGCCTTCCTGCCCGTCGACCAGTTGCTGCACCTTGTCCAGCACCTGACTCGTTCGCTCCGACGAGGAGGCTTCCGGCAACACGACATGGATGAAGAACGCACCGGTGTCTTCATCCGGCACAAAACCGGTCGGCGTCACCCGCGCGAGCATGCTGATGCCGACCAGCAGCACCACCATGACGACGACCACTCTCGCCAGGCGACGGACACCGGCGGCAGCGACCCTCCCATAGCCTTCGGTCATGCGATCGAAGCCGCGATTGAAGGCGGCGAAGAAACGATCGACGAGGCCCTGGGCCGAATCGTCCTTCGGCTTGAGCATGATCGCGCACAGTGCCGGGGTCAGGGTCAGCGCGACAAGCGCGGAAAACATGGTCGATACGGCGACGGTCAAGGCGAACTGCTTGTACAGCTGGCCGGTGACGCCGGGCACGAAGGCCATCGGGATGAACACGGCCGACAGGACCAGGGCAATGGCCATGACCGGTCCGGATACCTCGTCCATGGCTGCCCTGGTCGCTTCCTTCGGACTCAGGTGCAGGCTGTGCATCTTGTGCTCCACGGCCTCGACTACAACGATCGCGTCGTCGACGACGATGCCGATCGCCAGCACCATGCCGAACAGGGACAGGGTGTTGATCGAGAAGCCAAGGAACTGGAAGACAATGAAGGTGGCAATCAGTGAAACCGGCACGGCGATCATCGGAATCAGGGTTGCCCGCCAGCTCTGCAGAAACAGGAAGACCACAATGAGTACGAGAACCAGTGCCTCGACGAAGGTGTGCATGACCTCCTCGATGGAGGCCTCGACAAACAACGAGGTGTCGTAGACGACCTTGTAGTCGAGATCTTCCGGAAATCCAGATTTCAGGCGGACCATTTCATGCTTGATGAGCTCTGCGGTTTCCAGCGCGTCCGCCCCGGGAGCGAGGAAGATGCCGAGAATCGATGCAGGCGAGCCGTCGAGTTGTCCGCTGACGTCATAGCTCTTCGCTCCGAGCTCGACGCGCGCGACGTCACGCAAACGGATCGAACTGCCATCGGGTTCGTTGCGCAAGATGATGTTTTCGAATTCCTCGACTTCGACGAGCCGGCCCTGCACGCTCAGGGTGTACTGGAAACCCGTATCCGAGCTGGCCGGCGCCATGCCGATCTGCCCGGCCGGGGCCTGCACGTTCTGTGACTGGACTGCGCGGGAAATATCCGCCACGGTCAGGCCCAGCGCCGCCATTCGATCCGGCTTGAGCCACACGCGCATGCCGAACTCCGAACCGAATACGGTTACGTCGCCGACACCTTTCAGGCGCTTCAGGGAATCGACGACGTAAAGGAAGGTGTAGTTGTTGATGAAAAGAAAATCGAAGGTTTCCCGGGGCGAATAGATCGCGATGTACTGCAGGGTATCCGGCGAACTCTTGGTCACGGATACGCCGATGTCCCGCACTTCCGGTGGCAGTCGCGCAGTCACCTGCGAGACCCGGTTCTGCACTTCGACCGAAGCAATATCGGCGTCACGCTCGAGATCGAAGGTCACGTTGATGCTCGACGAGCCGTCGTTCCCGGACACCGCCTTGATGTACTTCATGTCCGTGGTGCCATTGACCTGCTGGTCGATCACGGAAGATACGGATTCGTTGACCACGATGGCGTTCGCGCCAGGATAGCTGGCACGAATCGCAACCGTCGGCGGCGCGATATCCGGATACTGCGCAATCGGCAGACCGAGCATCGAGAGTACGCCGGTCAGGATCAGGAACAGCGAAATGACGATCGCGAATATCGGGCGGTCGATGAAGAAACGTGCCACGGCCCTTCCCCCCTCAGCCGCCAGCCGGCGCGGATGCCGCCGGCTGTTTTTCGGACTTCAGATCCGCCTCGGTAATCTCGATCACCTTCAGGGGCGTACCCGGCCGGGCCTTTTGCGCCCCTTCGACGACGACCTTGTCGCCCGCCTTCAGGCCTTCACTGATGACCCAGAGGCTGCCTTGCCGCGGACCTGGCGTGACCGAACGCAAAACGGCCTTGCCGTCTGCGCCGACAATGGTCACGAAGTAGGACCCCAGCTTCTGGGTGACCGCGCGCTCGGGCACCAGCAGCGCATCAGGAATGGTTTCCCCGGTGACGCGGATGCGCGCGAACATGCCGGGTTTGAGCATGTGTTCCGGATTCGGGAACTCGGCGCGCAAGCGGTAGGTCGCCGTACGCGAATCGAGGGCCCGGTCGGTGAAGTCGATCAGGCCTTCCCGCCCGTAGACATTGCCATCGGCCAGGGTCAGCTGCACCCGGCGCGATGGCGAATCGTCCGGCAACTCGAGCTGGCCGGTGCGACGCTGGAAATCGAGCAGATCGCGTTCGCTGACACTGAAATAGACCCAGACCGGATCGTCCGAGGAAACTGTTGCGAGCAGGGTCGAGCCGGCACTGACCAAACCGCCTTCGAAGATGTCGGCAGCACCGATCCGCCCGGAAATCGGCGCGGTGACGCTGGCGTACTCCAGTCCGAGCTTCGCGGCCGAGAGGTTGGCCTTGAGTGCGGCCACTTCCGCCTCGCCCTGACGCGCAGCCGCCACCGCGTTGTCGTAGACCTGCTTGCTGATCGCGTTCTCGGCCACCAGCGGCTGATAGCGTGCGACGTCGAGCTGGGCGCGCGCCGCAGCGGCATCGGCGGAAGCCAGCTGTGCTTCGGCCGTGGCAACGGCGGCACGGTACTCGCGCGGATCGATGGTGAAAAGCAATTGGCCCTTTTCGACCAGCGCGCCATCCTGGAAGTGCTTGCCGGTGAGAATGCCGCCTACCCGGGCTCGGATCTCGACTTCCTGCGAGCCGCGTACTTCGCCAATCAGCTCCTTGTAGATGGCGGTGGGTCGCTGGATGACGTTCATCGCCTTGACCGGCAAGGCCTGCATCTGTGGAGCCGGCGGCTCCTTGCTGCACGCGGCAAGCAGCAGGGCCAGTACGAGAAGAATCGAGCGGATTCCAATGACGCGAACTGAATTGGCGAAGCTGGAACGAATATCCAAGTGCCTATCCCCGAGCGGACTTCAGGCCGAAGTGTAACCCGACACACCTTCAATTCGAGCGCCGCAACCGACTCGACGCCGACACGGAAATGCAACTTTTCTTGAAACTGCCCCGACTCGCAGCCTGGTGCCACGGCTCCACCCGATCGGAAGCATGACCCGGATCTGCCTACCTGGACCGAATGGATCCTGCCTATCAGGCCATGGAAAGGGGCAGTGTTCTCAATCGCTTGCCGGTCAGCGCAAAGATCGCATTCGCTACCGCGGGAGCAATCGGTGGCAGACCGGGTTCGCCGACACCGCCCATCTTCTCGCTGCTGTTGACGACATGCACTTCGACCTTCGGCATTTCATCGAATTTGAGCACCTTGTAGTCGTGGAAATTGCTCTGCTCGACCTTGCCGTCCTTGAACGTGATCTCGCTGTGCAAGGCTGCGCTCAGCCCGAATGCGATCGCCGACTGCATCTGCGCTTCAACCGTCATCGGATTGACCACCGGGCCGCAATCAACCGCGCAGACGACACGGTGGACGCGGATGCGCCCATCCTCGACCGACACCTCGGCGACCTGGGCGACATGGCTGCCGAACGACTCATGCACGGCCATCCCCGCCGCATGGCCCTCGGCCAGCGGCTTGCCCCAGCCGAACTCCCGCGCAGCCAGCTCGAGCGCCTTCAGGTTGCGCGAGCCGGCAGGCAGCAATTGGCGGCGATAGGCCAGCGGATCGGTCTTCGCCGCATGGGCCAGCTCGTCGACAAAACTCTCGACCACGAATCCGGTATGCGAGTGACCCACCGAACGCCACCAGAGCACGGGAATGGGGCTTTCCGGCGAGTGCAGGTCAATCCGCACGGCAGGTATTGCCGCGAGATAGGGCGAGTCAGCAGCCCCTTCGATCGACGTGGCATCAATGCCGTCCTTGATCATCATCGGCGCGAAGGGCGTGCCGGCGGCGATCGACTGGCCAACGACGGTATGAGTCCAGGCCGACGGCATGCCATCCTTGCCCAGCGCGGCAGCGAGACGCGAAACCCACATCGGACGGTAGTAGCCGCCGCGGATGTCGTCCTCACGCATCCAGACCAGCTTGACCGGCTTGTTGGCCGCCTTGGCAACCTGCACGGCTTCGGCAATGAAGTCGGAGACGGGATTGGCCCGACGCCCGAAGCCGCCACCGAGAAACTGGGTGTGGATCTTCACCTGCTCGGGCGTGATGCCAAGAATTTGTGCGACAACGCCCTGGTCCACACCCTGGAATTGCGTACCGGTCCATATTTCGCAACCGGCTTCGCTGATCTCGACGGTGCAGTTCAGCGGCTCCATGGGTGCATGCGCAAGAAACGGCACTTCGTACACTGCCTCGACGCGCTTGCGCGACGACTTCAGTGCCGCCTCGATGTTGCCGGCCTCGCGCGCAATGAGTCCCGGCTTTTGCGCAAGCTTGCGGTAGTCCTTGCGCATGGCAACGGTCGACAGCGAGGCACCGGCACCATTGTCCCATTCGATCTCCAGCGCCTCCCGCCCCTGCTTCGCGGCCCAGGTATGCCGGGCCAGAACGGCCACGCCGCGGGGTATCTGGACGACATCGACCACGCCGGCGACTGCCCTGGTCCGGCTTGCATCAAGACGCTTCACCTTGCCACCGAAAACCGGCGCGCGTGCAAGCACCGCGACCAGCAGACCCGGCCGGGCTACGTCGATTCCGAAACCGGCCGTGCCGTTGACCTTGGCCAGACTGTCCAGACGCGGGGTCGGCTTGCCGATCAGGGTCCATTTCGAGGGATCCTTGAGGCGCACATTCGCGGGCGCCTTGAGAGCGGCCGCTGCATCGGCCAGATCGCCATAACTGGCTTTCTTGTCGCCGCAGATGACGAAGCCTCTCTCGGTCCGGCAATTCCCCGCCTCGACTTGCCATTGCCTCGCAGCCGCTTCGATCAGCATCGCGCGCGCGGTGGCACCGGCCATCCGCATCTGATCGAAACATTCGAGCGTACTCGTCGAGCCGCCCGTGCCCTGGATACCGAAAGCCAGGTTTGAATAGACCGCGGCATTCGGCGCATTCAGTACGCGCACCCTGTCCCAATCGCAATCGAGTTCCTCGGCGAGGACCATCGGTATCGAGGTCCAGACCCCCTGGCCCATTTCCGAATGCTTGAGCAGGACCGTTACCGAATTGTCGGAAGCGATGCGCACGAAAGCATTGGGATCCATCGGCGCCGGCGCGGGTGCAGCGCCTTCCTGGGCGAACAGCTTGCGGCTGCCGAGAGGAACAAAACAGGCAATGACCAGGCCACCTGCCAGAGCAGTCGAGGTTGCCAGGAAGCGTCGACGCGATGGTGCGGCAAGCGTGTCGGATTCATGCGTCATTGCCGTTCTCCCTGCTCAGCTCTGCGGCGCGATGAACGGCCGAGCGGATACGCTGGTAGGTACCGCAACGGCAGATGTTTCCGGCCATCGCAGCGTCGATATCGGCGTCGTCGGGTTTGGGCTTGACAGCCAGCAAGGCAACGGCCGACATGATCTGTCCGGACTGGCAGTAGCCGCACTGGACCACGTCTTCCTCGATCCACGCGCGCTGGACCGGATGCGAGCCGTCGATTCCGAGGCTTTCGATCGTCGCAATCTTCTTGCCGGCCAGAGAAGATGCCGGCGTCACGCAGGAACGGATCGCCTGCCCGTCGACGTGCACGGTGCAGGCGCCGCACTGGGCCATGCCACAACCAAACTTGGTGCCGGTCAATCCGATGACGTCGCGCAAGACCCAGAGCAGCGGCATGTCATCGGGCACATCGACCTCATGCTGCCGACCGTTGATATCCAATTTCATCTGCATCACCTGGGTAGCCGCCGGAAGTGTCGAGGCTACTCCAAATCCTGCATTCAGGTGAAACCGGGCACCCTTGCCTGCTCCCCGCTCGTGTCGCCCTGGATACTCGGAATCGGATCGATCTGCCCCGTCATCGTGTTGATTCCGGGTGTGGCGACGCTGCTCAGCGTAGCCTGATCCCGATACGGTCCGGCATCCGCGCCCGGGAGGGTCTTCGGCAGGTGAAAGCGCGGCATGCCGACCACATAGCCCTGGGCCATGTCGACGCCGCACTCAAACAGGGTCCGCAGCATGGCCACGTCCTCGACACACTCGGCCACGGTCTGCTTGCCGGCAGCTTCGGCAATCGAGGTGAGGGCCGTGATGATGGTGCGATCGAGATTGTCATGCGGCAACCCAAGAATCAGCGAACCATCGATCTTGAGCATGTCCGCCTCGATCTTCTTGAGATAGGCAAACGTGGAGAACCCGGTACCGAAATCATCCACAGCGATTCGACATCCGAGTGAACGCAGCGCGGACAGCTGCTTCTGGGCGCCTTCCAGATCATGGATCGAATGCGACTCGGTAATCTCGAACACGAGTGCCGCCGGATTGACGTTGTGCTCGACAATCCGCCCGGTCACGTACTCCGCAACCCCGCCCTTTTCCAGGGTCTGCGCCGAAATGTTGATGGTCAGGGCAATCGGGCGCGGACTCTCCCTGCTTTCGCGCAGCGCCGCGAGTGCGTTGTTGATGACCCAGAAATCGATTTCCTGCATGAGGCCGAATCGTTCGGCGGCGGGAAGGAATGCATTCGGAGAAATGAGTTCGCCCTGCTGGCCGCGCAGGCGTACCAGCACTTCGAACAGTGCCTCCGAATAGGGATTTCTGGCCAGCTGACGCAGCCAGACATCCTTGCTGCTGTCCTTGCCATTGCCGTCGGCCTCCATGCCGCTGAGCGGAACAATCGGCTGGTAGCAGAGCGCGAAGCGATTCGTTCGCAACGCTTCCTCGAGACGCACCGACCAGCCCAGGTCGACATCCAGTGCGGCGAGTCGACCGGTCTCGTGCGAATAGATCTGGCACCGGTTGCGACCGGATCGCTTGGCCATGTGGCAGGCAATGTCGGCATGGGCCATGACATCGCTCGGCGAATGCGTGGCCTCATCGATCTTCGCGCAGCCCACCGACAGGGTAATCCGGTAACTCTTGCCACCATAGGTGAAGGGCGATGCCGTGAGTACGCGACGGAACCCTTCGGCCAGCGTATCGAGATCGCTCGCGCCGACGTTGGTCAGCAGCACCGCAAATTCGTCCCCACCCATCCGGGCCAGGTGATCCGATCCGCGCAGGCGGGATTTCAGACGCTGACTGACCTCGACCAGCAGCCTGTCGCCTGCCGTGTGACCCGCGGTGTCATTGATGTACTTGAAACGATCCAGGTCGATGAACAGCAGCATGGCGGTCTGGCCGGTTCGGCGGACCTTGCTGCACTCCTGCTCCAGTTGCGTTTCGAACCAGCTGCGATTGTGCAACTTGGTCAGGCTGTCATGTTCGGCTTGCCAGCGCAGTTCTTCCTCGAGTACGCGGCGTGCGGAGATGTCGCGGAACGCGACGACCGAGCCATTGAGCTCCGAGTCCATCTTCAACGGATGGATATTGCACTCGACCGGAATGCCTCGCTTGCTCGCAGCCCAGAACCGGGTTTGCCAGGAAGACACTTCACTACCGTCGGCGTAGCAGCGATTCAGGTAGGAGGCGCTTCGCTGCATCGGAAGCCCGTCCTCGTCGGCATAGTGGAATGCATCGAATGCGCACACGCCGACCAGTTCGCTGGCCTCGGCATAGCCGAGCAGCTCGAGCGCAGCGGGATTGATGAACTGGATGACGCCCTCCGCATCCACGCCATAGACGCCGTCACCCACCGAAGAAAGGATGTCCTGCAGGCGCCGGCGCTCATTGTCGATGGCCTTGCGGTCGTTGATCGTGCGCGCAAGAGAGGCAATGCGGGCCAACAGCAGGTCCTTCGATTCGCTCTTGAAGACACACTCCAGGGCACCGCAAGCGAGCGATTCGGCGATCACGCCATCGGAATAGGTGCCGGTTATGGTCGCCGTGAGGATGTGCTGTGTCTCGACATTGTTGCGGATCATGGTGATCAGCGCGGTGCCGTTCTGCTCCGGCATGAGGTAGTCGATGATGGCGATATCGAACTTCTGCTCGGAGATCCGCTTCCAGCCTTCGGCCACGCTTTCGGCGACTTCCGTGTAGTAGCCGTGCTTTTGCAGCAGGCGTGAATAGCCGGCCCGAATGGTGGCCGAATCATCGACCAGGAGCACCCTGATCTGTTCCTCATGCGAACTTGTGGCGGGCTTGATGCTCGTTGCCGGTCGCAGCAGTTGCGCGATCGCACTCGGCGCCTCCAGATACTCCGACCATAGCGTGAGCGCCGTGCGCGGCCTGGACATTCTCCAGTTGACGGCCCTGGCATTGCTTGAATCGGACATCACGAGGACCGGAAGATGCTCGAAACGTTCGCCATGCAGCAGCCCGAATACGTCTTCGGCCACGCCCTCCGAGTATTCCGGCCAACCCAGCACCACCGCATCGAGCTTGAATGATCCCGTGTGCGTGCGTTGCAGGGCCTCGTAGGCGTCGGCCAGCGAAGCCACGGCGGTTACGCCGTAGCCGGCCTGACTCAATGCTGCGGACAAGGCGCGCCGTCGCGTTTGCGAGGTGTCCGCCAACAGGATCATGTGCATGTTTCCCCCCCTGGGTCGCCGCTGCCATTTCGGGTGCAGCGACTGGCCTTGCAGCCGGAATGCAGAAAGGGCGCACCGGGACTTCCATGCCCAGGGGCCTCCCGAACGCGCTCCGGTCAAACGCTGAAGCCTTGCATCCGGCGCAATGACAGTGCGTGTCACTTTGCAGCGAATACGAGACCCTGGCAGTCGAATGAAGGCGAACGCCAGGCCTGCCCGGGGATTTCCGGCGCAGGAACCGGGAGACAAGCAGGATTCGTGCCGGAGCCCGTCCTGTCCGCTTCGCCTGCTTCGGGACCTGTCCGGATCCACCATCCAGCCAGGCCGCTGGCGGATCGCGGCACCCGGCCTGACGCCTCGGCGTATCATTCGCCGGAGTCCAATCCCGTTTTCACGATTCGGTCCTCTCCGCCTGCGCACGCCTGCCTGCAGGAGAGAAACAGCAAGGAGACCCGCGGCATGCCTGAGCGAGCACATCCTGGCCATTCCAGCGAACCAGCCGTGACGACCGCTACCACGATCAGGGTCCGGGTTCTGCTTGCGACGCTGGTGATGCTGCTGCCTGCAGGCCCAGCGGCTTTCGCCGCCGCGCGGCAAGTCGACGCCTATCACTGGACCGGTGTCGAGCGGATCGTCGCAATCGGCGATCTGCACGGCGATTACCAGAGCTATCTGCTCACGCTGAGGACAGCCGGCCTGATCGACGAACGCGATCAGTGGAGCGGCGGCAAGACGCACCTGGTCCAGCTCGGCGACATCCCCGACCGCGGTGCCGACACGCTGCAGATCATTGCGCACATGAAAAAACTCGCGGCCCAGGCAAAACGGAAAGGCGGCCACGTGCACAATCTGATGGGCAACCACGAGGCCATGAATACCTATGGCGATCTACGCTATGTGTCGGCCGGCGAGTTCGCCGCTTTTGCAGGTCGCGATTCCGCGCAACTGCGCGACCGCTACTACGAGAACGTGCTGGCCGACATCAAGGCCAGGGATCCGGCGGCATTCGCCAACCTGCCCGAAAACCATCGCGAAGAATGGAACAGGAGCCATCCACTGGGCTGGGTCGAGCACCAGCAGGCCTGGAATCCCAAGTGGAATCCGAAGGGCGAGTACTTCGAATGGGTGATGGACACCGAGGTCGCAATCCAGATCAACGATCTGGTTTTCCTGCACGGCGGACTCAGCAGCGGTTACTGCAGGAACAGCCTGTCCTCACTGACCGACAAGGCGCGCGCTGCCTTGCGCGAAAGCGATCCAGCAACGCCCGACATCCTCACTGACGAACTTGGCCCGCTCTGGTATCGCGGACTCTCCGGCGTCGAGCCCGTCGCATCCGACGAAACCGTCGAGGCCATTCTGGCCCAGCACGGCGCCCGCCACATCGTGGTCGGGCATACGCCCACCGAAGGTGCGATCTGGCCGCGCTATTCGGCCCGCGTCATCCAGGTCGACACCGGACTCAGCGAGTACTACGGGGGGCACGTCGGCTATCTGGAAGTCAGCGGCGATACGCTCTACGCCGGCTATCCCAACGGGCGCGTCGCCTTGCCCGGCAGCGATGCCGAACGGCCCGACTACCTCAGGAAGGTCATGAGCCTACAACCTGGAAATACGGGCCTGCAAAAGCAGCTGGATGCGTTGCAGGTAGCGGCGTCGGCCACCTCTGCCGAAGATTCCGGCCAAGATTCCGCTTCGACACCGGCTTCGGAGTCGGCCGCAACCGTATCGGACCAGCCTATTTGCGGCATTTCGCCCTGATGTTTTCCTCGAACGCGGCCGGATCACGCATGATGCCGAAAAATTCAGCCAGATAGTCGAGTACTTTCTGCCTGCTGCGTGGCTCGAGCTGGCCCTGATTGCGAACCAGATCGAGGATCGCCGCTTCCTTTTCCAGAAACTCGATTCTCAGCTCGTCCAGTTCAGGGTTGAACTCGCAAAAGCCACGATAGATGCGCTCGCTGACCTTGCTGATCGGCAATTTTTCACTGGGTGCGGCGTAATGTGCATCGACCAGGCCGGCCGAGTCGAAATCATAGGGCACCGCCTGGATCGTGGGCTCGCTCTTGGAACCGATCAGCACCGTGTTGTGGCAGCAGCGATTGCCGGATGGTCCGCTCAGAACGGACCAGTCCGTATTGCCGATCATGTACTGGAATAGCGCAAAACGGCTGGTGCCGCGCGGGTCGAGTTGGGCAACCCGGGGCCGGGCAACGTCGAGCCTTTCCAGATCGTTGCGTCTGGCCAGATCATCGTCGTCTTCGATGAGAAAACCGAAACGGGGTCCGTCCGCGGATTCGTTGCGGCTGTCCACGTAGGTGATCGCAAGGGGTCGAACGCGAAAGCTGTAGTCGGTCAACAGGTTGTTGATGCGATACGCAAGCAGTTCGATGACAGGATAGGGCGCCCACCTGCCGCCGCTGCCGCAATGGGTCACGAGCTTGAGCGAGGCGCTGCCACGGAATGGCGTACCCTTGATACCCTTCTTGTCGAAGCGCAGCTTGAGCGGCGGGAAACTGCAGACGTTCTGGCGCGTGATGCCTCGACGCTCGACGGTCAGATTCAGCCACCGGGTCTGCCCTGCCGCATCGACGTAGGCAAGGGTCGCCGGGTAGCGCGTCTCATCCTTCTTTCGCGCCAGTTCGCGCCAGGGCGCCCTGATCGTGACGACCATGTCGGTAGCGGCATCGAAAACCCTGGCCGGTTTTGACGAAGCCTTGTCGCCGGACCTCCCATGAACCGCCGCAACCAGAACCAGCAGGCCAGCGAAAGCAAGCACTGTCTGCGACAAGGCGACCACTGGCGAGTGCGTCATTTCCGACTCTCCCCCGGCTCACGAGCTGACCCATGACAACGCCCTTCAGTCCTCATCCCCTCTGGCCGAAGAATCCGCCTCCGCTTCCTTCCTCTCCTGCTTCATGGCCTTCTTTCTGGCCAGGTAATCGGACTCGAAACCGTCTCCGAAATAGTGAACATAGAGGGTTGCGTAGGTGAAGAACACGGTCATGATTGCGGCTATTTCCAGCGCGCTGACACCGGCCGCAATGCCGGTTCCGATCGCGACAAGGATGAACAGCGTATCGAAGGTGTCCTGCAACGCGCGCCTGAATTGAACCCCGGCCACGATGCCGGCGAGGCTGAATGCCAGGGCCAGGCTGTGCTGGACCACAAGCACGATGGCGGCGACGATACCCGGAAGAATCAGCACGGTTTCATCCAGCGAATGATCGTGGGTATTACCGCGATGAATGCCTTTGTGGACCCAGGCAATCGGCAGCATCAGCAACCAGGTGCCGAGCAGGATGATGGCCAGTTGGCGGGCGTAGCCCAACCGATCCGATCCTTGCGGCGCGGTGGCGACATCGGTCGCGGATGTCGCAACGGGATTCTCGACCCTGCCAACCGTCAACTCGCCGCCTTCCACGAGGCCCGAGACACCGCCAATGGGCAGGTAGCTGGCGACGTCCGGCAGGACCACGACAGCGAACAGCAACCCACCAAGCAGGATCAGGTGATACGCAATCAATCGGCGGAACAGGCGCAATCCGAACTGGCGACGCTCAAGGGCGCGCGCGGTCTTCGAGTCGTGTTCTCTCGGAGATTCCGCCCGTCGTGGCTCCATGGCCATGCAATCCTCCCCGCCCCGCACTTCCATTGATCAGACCGACAAGACGCATCAGCCGCATGCTTCTGCCGTCATTGGATAACTGAGTGCCGGATCGATTGACTGGACCGGATGGCGCCAAACCGGCATCGAATTCCGTGACGATTGAAGCAGCCCTTTCCCGATCGACCTGTCCGCAGCAGAAAATGACGACTGGCAGACAGCGAACCTGGGTACTCCGACTCGCCCGTCCGGCCTCGTGCAGAGCCTACTCCATTTGTACGCCGGGTTCGCGATCTGCGGGCATGCGGCCTCGGCCCGGGGGCCACCGCGCACGATCCATCTCGATCCAGCCTTCCCTGTCGTAGACAACCAGTCGATGGCCGGCGCGTTCGAGTTTGGCGAAGCCCCTTTCGATGAGTGCATCGTCGGGCAGCTCCAGATCCAGACACCTGCCGGCCTTGCGCAATTTGACCACGAGTGGCTGTTCCGCCCCCCGCCCGATGTCGACCCGTGTTTCGCCATCCTGCGTTTCAATCGGCAAGCGCGCGCGAACGACGCGGTCGCTGAAGCATAGAATTAGCAGCAGTTCCAGCGCATGGGTTCCAGCGGAACGGAAAACGCGCGGCAGGGTCCATGCGTGCCGCCAACCTGCTACATCTGCTACACCCCCTGACAGCGGACGGTATCGTTCGGCGCGTTGTGCCAGCCGACACATCCGACGCCGGCTGAGACTCAACTGCGTGTGGTGTGCCTGCAAGGCACGCTGCTTGGTCTGCTGCTCCTGCGAGGTCATGCGAAGTGGCACCGACTCTTCAGGCCTGGTCTCGCCATGCACGACATAGCTGAAGCGGCGGCAACCGGTTCTGTCTTGCCGCGCGAGAACAAGCTCGAGCATCATGCCAAGCGCATTGTGGTCTGGGTGCCGATCACAAATGGCAGGCGCAACAATCATGCTTGGCGAGAAGTCATCGGTCAGCCTTACAAGCTGATCTTCCGCTAGTGCATCGCGCATGAGCAGGTCGGTCAGGCCCTGATCAGGCCAGCCAAGATGATGCACGGCAGAATCCTCGACACCGAGTATAGACAGCGCAGACCGGGCTTCTTCGCGCCGCCGCGCGCCCCAGCGCGCTCGCGCCGCCGCATCAATACTCCAGCATTTTTCGATCCAGCGTTGCGGCCAGGGATTGTTGTCCCCATCGGTTGCGATCACGACGCAGAGGGCAGCCTGCGCTGCCAGCGCATGCTGGATCAGTCCGCCCGTTGCCAGCGTTTCGTCATCCGGATGTGGAAGCAGGATCAGCAGGCGGTCCCGCTCGTCGATGTCCATGTGCCTGATCATGGGCAGAACGATAGCAGTTGGGAACACGCCTGACTTGCAAAGCAACGCTCCGGACATTCCTCGATGCGAAGCCTCTGGGCCATTCGGAGCGCGAACAATGGCAGGGTGCCCGTGAGACCCGGCAATCCGAAACTCTGCCTGGCTGCGCATTCCTTGCCACGCACGCAGCGAGTCCCAGACAGCCCTCTCTCTCAATCAGCATCCCGGTTTGCAAATTGACATTTGCAGAACTCCGGGCGCGGAAACCATGCAGTTGCACAGACATCCTGAACGCTCAATCTGCAGTCCTGCAGCGCCCGAGGCTTGGATTTCCTGACCACCTGTATCACTATTCAGGAGCCCCTGCGGGGGACTGCCAATCCTGAATGTCAAGGAGGCCTCATCATGAGATTGATCACCCGACGGCTACAGGGCCTCGTTCTGATCGCCCTGCTCGCTACAGGTCCGCTCGCAATTGCAAGTGACCCGCTCCCGTCGTGGAACGACGGGGCAAGCAAACAGGCCATTGTCAGTTTCGTCAAGAAAACCACGGACGAATCAAGCACTGACTACCTGCCGCCAGCAAAGCGCATCGCAACGTTCGACAACGATGGCACCTTGTGGTCCGAACAGCCCGCGTATTTCCAGCTTCTGTTCATGATTGACCGCGTCAAGCAGCTCGCTCCCGAGCATTCGGATTGGAAAACCAGAGAGCCGTTTGCTTCCCTGCTCAAGGGCGACATGAAGTCGGCACTGGCCGGGGGCGAGAAGGCGTTGATGGAAATCGCCATGGTCACCCACGCTGGCATGAGCACGGACGAGTTCGAGAAAATCGTCAGCGACTGGATTGCCACTGCAAAGCACCCGAAGACCGGCAAGCTCTACACCGAGATGGTTTACCAGCCCATGCTCGAATTGTTGGCCTATCTGCGCACAAACGGATTCAAGACCTTCATCGTGTCCGGTGGCGGGATCGAGTTCATGCGCCCGTGGACCGAGCGTGTCTACGGCATCCCGCCCGAGCAGGTCGTGGGCAGCAGCATCAAGACCAAGTTCGACGACAGTTCGGGCAAACCAGTGCTGATGCGCCTGCCGGAACTGAACTTCATCGACGACAAGACCGGAAAACCGATCGGCATCAACGAGCACATCGGCCGGCGACCGGTTGCCGCCTTCGGCAATTCAGATGGCGACCGGCAGATGCTCGAATGGACCCAGGCTGGCGATGGAGCGAGTTTGATGGTGCTGGTGCACCACGATGATGCCGAGCGCGAATACAGCTACGGCCCCGATTCGAAAATAGGCACGTTTAGCGACGCACTCATGAAGGACGCGAAAAAGAACGGCTGGACCGTCATCAGCATGAAGAACGACTGGAAGAAGATCTACCCTTTTGACTAGACCGGCTCCCGGTCAATGATGCCGACAAGCGGATCGCCCTGATTTGAGCCGAGTCGGTCCCCCAGGACGCCCGGGCATCAGCCCGGGCACCTCTCGCATCAGTACTCGTCTTTGGGCGTCGTCACCGGCGCTGCTTGTGGGCGCGTAGCGAGAGGATCCATGAAGACTCTCAGCCGTCGCCCGATTGCACTTGAGGCAAGGCGTGGCGCACTTGCCCGCTGCCATGCAGGACGTAACGCTCGATGGTCAGCGCCTCTATCCCCATAGGTCCGTAGGCGTGCAGGCGCGTCGTTGATATTCCAATCTCCGCACCCAGGCCCAGCTCACCGCCATCACTGAATCGCGACGAGGCATTGACCATGACCACGGCCGAGCGCAAGGCAGCCACGAAGGCATCGGCGGCCTGCTTGTCCTGCGTCACGATGACTTCGGTGTGATCGGAACCGTGACGTCGAATATGCGCGATAGCGGCGTCACAGTCGTCGACAACACGGATGGCAATGACCAGATCAAGGTATTCGACCGCAAAGTCCTCGTCACTGGCCGGCGCGATCCGATCGAGAATCTGCCGAGTTCTCGCGCAGCCACGCATTTCCACCTGGTGCGATGAAAGCGCTGCACCCGCTGCGGCGAGGAAAGTCTCGGCCACGTCGGCATGCACGAGCAGGGTCTCCAGCGCATTGCATGCACTCGGCCGGCTGACCTTTCCATCAATCAGCAGCGCAAGTGCGTGCTCGAGATCGGCATCCCGGTCCACATACAGATGGCAGACACCCTTGTAGTGCTTGATGACCGGCACGCGCGCGTGCTCGGCGACAAAGCGGATCAGCCCTTCCCCACCGCGCGGAATGGCCAGGTCGACAATGTCGTTGAGCTGCAGCAGCTCGACCATGGTTTCACGACGAAGGTCATCGATGAGGGTCAGGGCAGCGGCCGGAACGCCGGCCTCGACCAGCGATTGCTGCAGCAATCCGGCAAGCGCCCGATTGGAATGTATGGCTTCCGAGCCGCCGCGCAGGATCACGCCATTGCCCGCCTTCAGGCACAGGGCGGCCGCATCGACCGTCACGTTTGGCCGTGCCTCGTAGATCATCGCGACAACGCCAAGTGGCACGCGCACCTTTTCCACGAGGATGCCATTCGGGCGCGTGTCGCTTCGAGTCACTTGCCCTACCGGATCGGGCAAGCTGGCGACCGTGCGCAATCCATGCGCGATACCCGCGATGCGTTCGGCATCCAGACGCAGTCGATCCAGCATGGCGGATCCGATTCCGCGCTGCTCTGCCAGCCTCATGTCGAGCGCATTCGCGTCGAGAATCATTGGCACGCTGGCCTCTATGCGTTCGGCCATGGCGACCAGGAGGTCGCGCTTGGCGCTTGAACTCAACGCCGCAACGGCGTCTGCCGCTTCGCGGCAATTCAGCGCAGCGGTTTTCATGTCGGTTGGCATTGATTTCATCCCGTTACCATGTCGTCACGGTGGACGACGCTTTCACCATAGTGGTAGCCCAATACCGATTCGATATCGCGCGTGTGGCGCTGTGCGATGCGCCGGATGTCGACTGCAGAATACTGGGTCAGGCCGCGCCCGATCCGACGCTCTCCGCCCTCCGAACTGCAGATGATTTCGATCATGTCGCCTCGCGCGAACTCGCCCAGTGCTCCGACGATTCCGAGCGGGAGCAGCGAGGCACCCTTGCCCTTCAGGGCCCGGGCGGCACCGCCATCAATCAGAATGGCTCCCGGCGCAAGCGGGACATGTCTGAGCCAGTACTTGCGTGCCGTCAGTCGCTTTCGCGTGGGGCGCAAGCGTGTACCACGCAGCCGGTTTTCAGAGAGCAGACCGACTGTTTCGACATTGGTGCCGTTGAACAGGATCGTTTCGATACCCGCATTCGCCGCCTTGATCGCTGCTTCCAGCTTGGTTCGCATGCCACCCGTTCCGGACGCGCTCCCTGCACCACCGGCCATGTCCATGGTTGCGCGGGTAAAGCGTGTCAACTGCAGGATTGGCTCTGCGCCTGCATCGACGCGCGGGTTGGCCGTGTACAGACCATCAATATCGGTTGCTATCAGCAGGAGGTCGGCATCGCACAGCGCCGCCACGATCGCCGCCAGATTGTCGTTGTCACCCAGCCTGAGTTCATCGACCGAGACCGTGTCGTTCTCGTTGACTACGGGAAGCGCACCCACCCGCAACAACTCGAGCAGGGTCATGCGCGCCTTCAAGTAGCGGCGTCGATTGCGCAGATCGTCATGGGTCAGCAAGACCTGGGCCACCGGACATTCGAACAGACGTTGCCACAGCCCGATCATGCGAACCTGACCCAGCGCGGCCAGTGCCTGGCGCTCGGCCATGGCATTGCCCAATCCCGGCTGCCTGGAGACTATGGTCCGACCCGCCGCCACCGCGCCGGAAGAGACGATGACAACCTCGCGTCCTGCCGCGTGACTGGCGGCGACGAAGCGCGAGAGGGCCAACACGTAGTCGGGGTCGAGTCCGGTGCCATCGGCGGCGAGCAGGCTGCTGCCCACCTTCAGAACGGCACGGCGCCATTCGGGCAACTTCTGCTCCTTGAACAGGGTGCCGGAGCATTTATTCGCCACGCTACTCAAGTCTGCTCACTCTTGCTTTGATGAAACATTTCGATCGGCCGCCTGTCGCTCACTGGCTCAACCCCTCGAGACGAATGCGCAGCGCATCCAGTCGAAGGTCCAAACCAGCACCCGGCGAGGTGCGTGAGGCGATACTCGATTCCGGCGTGCGATCCTGCCCCACTGTGGCGGCTGAATCCGCTGCAGCGCGATAGGCGTCCCGGAACGGCACGCCGGCAACGGCCGCTTCGATGGCTACATCGGTCGCATGCATCGATGGCTCGATGGCAGCACGCATCGCATCACCGTTCCATGCAAGACCCGCCAGCAAGTCCGGCAACAACCTCAATGCGTCCAGCCCGCGGTGAAAGCCGTGTACCAGTGATCCCTTGCTTGCCTGCAGGTCGCGCTGGTAACCGCTTGGAAGAGACAGCAGCTGTTCGATCTCGGTGCGCGCTGCGGCGACACTGGCATAGCTCGCCCGCATCAGTTCGATGACATCGGGATTGCGCTTGTTCGGCATGATCGAACTTCCCGTCGTGTATTGCGCGGGAAGCCTGACGAAATCGAACTCGGCCGTCGTGAACAGCGACAGATCCCAGGCCAGGCGACGCAAGTCGAGTACCGCAGCGCCCAGTGCATCGAGAGCTGCCATTTCGAATTTCCCTCGTGACAACTGCGTGTAGATCGGGCTGATCTGGACGCGCGCGAAGCCGAGTTTTTGCGTCGTGTACTCGCGATCCAGAGCGAGATTGACGCCGTATCCAGCTGCGGTGCCGAGCGGATTCGCATCAATCAAGGCAAGCGTCTGACGAGCACGCCACGCGTTGTCGACGAATGCCTCGGCAAATCCAGCGAACCACATCGCCGTCGACGAAACCACGGCGCGCTGCAAATGCGTGTAGCCCGGCATCGGCAATGCATCCGTCTCGGCGCGATCAATGCAGACACTCGCGACTGCCGTACACGTCGATGACAGTTCGAGCAGCTTCGATTTCAGCCAGAGCCGGCTTGCGACCAGCACCTGATCGTTGCGGCTGCGCCCGGTATGAACCTTGCGCCCGACATCAGCCAGACGCTCGATCAGCCTCGCCTCGATCGCCGAGTGACCGTCCTCATGGCGCTCGTCGAGCACAAATCGGCCTGCAGAAAAATCCTCGCCGAGCAGTCCGAGTTCTCGAACCAGATCGTTCGATTCCTGCTCGCTGAGGATTCCGATCCGGGCCAGCCCCTCCACGTGGGCCACGCTCGCCTCGATGTCGAACAGGAAGAACTCGCGATCGAGCACGACATCGTCACCGGCAAGAAACTGCATGATGCGCGGGTCGGTCACAATGCCCTTCTTCTGCCAGAGCAGATCGCTCATCTTGTTTCCTCCAGCGCGGTCGCATCGACTGGAATCCCGCTCAGTTCTTCGAGGCCCAATGCGAGGTTGAGATTCTGCAAGGCTTGCGTTGCCGCGCCCTTCAGGAGATTGTCCAGCGTTGCAACGACGACCACGCGCCTGCCTCCCGGCGCCATGGCGAAGCCGCCGATTTCGGCATGGTGCCGGCCTGCAATGCGGCTGACCCAGGGGGCCTCATCGACGACATGGATCAGCGCATCGCTCGCATAGAAATCCCGATAGCGAGCCATGACTTCATCGCGACTGCGCGGATCCTGCAACCAGAGATTCACCGTCACCGTAATGCCGCGAAAATGAGGTGCCACGTGCGGCATGAACTCGACCGGAACGCCAAGCTGCCGCGACACTTCGCGTTCGTGCACATGACCGACCAGCGCGTACGGCATCAGGTTGTTGCGCAACAGTTCGATGTTGTTCCTGTCCGAAGGTGTGGTACCGGCGCCGGAATACCCGGAAACGCCGAAACATTGCGGCGGCCCGGCGAGCTGTTCACTCAACGGTGCGATCGCGAGCTGCATCGCTGTCGCGTAGCAGCCGGGATTGCTGATCCGGCGCTGGCCGGCGTAGCGGGCACGGGTCAGCTCGGGCAAACCGTAATACCAGGATTCGTCGAACCGATAGTCCGCGGAAAGATCGACGACCACGGTCTCGGGTGCGTCGGCATCGACAGCATCGACAAAGTCCGCGGCTGCGTCGTTGGGCAGGGCCAGAATGATGGCATCTGCGGACCGCATGGCGAGGGCATCCGCATCCAGCATTTCATACCTGATATCGCCCACATACGCATGCACATGATCGGCCACGCTCTGACCCTGCAGCTCGCGCGAGGAAACAAAGGCCAGCTCGAGCGAGTCATGCGCGGCGATCAGGCCGATCAGTTCGGCGCCGGTGTGACCGCGCGCGCCAATGATCCCGACTCTGCGCTTGCTCATGCCGTGAACTCCCCTCGAGATCCCAGCGTCGGCGCCCGGGATCGACAATGTTCGACGGAGCGTTCGATGTCCTCGAAGCGGCTGATTCCGTACCAGAACACCTTCCAATGCTCCATCTTGTAGCAGCCGTCGGACTCGGCGTAGTAGAACGGATTGACCGGATTTCCATGACGCGAACGCCAGAACAGGCGCGTGTTTTCATTGCGCATGACCTGCCAGACCGCCCGACCCAGTCCTTCGCCCTGTGCATCATCGAGAACTGCAAACTTGTCGAGGTAGGTGGTGCCATCGACCTCGAGCAGGATCAGCGCAGCGCGGTAGTTCTCGCTGACGTAGGCACGCAGCAGCGGCGTGCGCTCGAAGTAGTCGTCGGCAAGAGCCCTGCTGAAGCTCGACTCGATCAGGGTGCGCAGGCGCGCCAGGTCAAGTTGATCCCAGCTGTCCACGCTGAGCACCTTCTCGCCACGCCGGATCAGGGTGCCAGAGCCCTTGTGCGTGAACAGCTCCTTGGCCAGTTCGGCGGGTTTGGTGATCGACACCGACGAGGTCAATGGCAGGCGATCGAGCAGGTTCTTGATCTGCTCGATCTTCACGCGCATGCCCGAGTGCAGCCAGGACTGCTCGACAAGGTGCTCGAACTCGGTCGATAGGTTGATGGAATCGATGACCCGACCTTCGCCATCGAGCAGGCCACCGGTACAGGTCAGGAAAATGATCTTGTAGGGTTCAAGCACATGCACGAGTTCGTTGGCGGCGAAGTCGGCGTTGATGTTGAGTATCTGGCCGCCAGCGGTTTCGCCCATGCTGGCGATGACCGGTATCGATCCGGCATGCAGGCTGGCTTCGATCGGGGCAAGATTGACACTGCGGATCCGGCCAACCAGGCCCAGCGCTTCGCGATCGAGGTAGTCGGCTTCGAACACCCCGGCGGTGATCGAGGTTGCGCGCGTATCGGCTTCCTGCAGTGCCTCGACGAGCTTGAGGTTCTGCGCCTGGAATACGCGGCGCACGATTGCGAGCGCTTCGGGACCGGTCACGCGCAAGCCGTCGATCGTCTTCTTCTCGATGCCTGCCGCCGCGAGCTCTTCGTCCAGTTGCGGACCGGCGCCATGGATGACGATGGGGGTCAGCCCGACTTCCTGCAGGAAGGCAAGCGACGACGTCAGCGCGTCCAGGTCGTCGCGCAACACCGCACCACCCACCTTGACCACGGCAAAGCGCTTGGCGTCGACCTGCGAGAAGCGCTTGAGGTACTGCGAAATCTCCTTTGCGCTGGCCATGCTCGAAAGCAGGCGCACGATGGTCTGGCGGATCTGGCGAGTGGCGCTATTCATGGATGATCCTGTGGACGGATTCGACATAGGACTTCAGTTGATCGAGCGCCACCCATTCGTCAGCGGTATGGGCCTGCGCGATATCGCCCGGGCCGTAGACCAGGGCCGTGTGGCCGGCCTGCGAGAACAGCGACGCTTCGGTCCAGAAATCGACGGCATTGCCAATCGGAAGATCCAGCGCATCGGCGACATCGCGCGCGACCAGGCGCCGCGATTCGGCGTCTGCGATAGCGCCCGAGGGCAGGCTTGGACCACGAAAGGTTTCGCGGAATTCGGCGGCCTGGGGATCGGCAGAGTCGCGGAATGCCTGCAGCAGGCCATCGACGTCGGTCGAGGGCAGCGGGCGAAAACCGAAACGCAGTTCTGCCTCCGGCGCGATCATGTTGGCCTTGATGCCGCCTTCGATGCGGCCGATATTGAAGCGCAGGCCGGTCAGTCCGCCGAATCGTTCGTGGGCACGGGAATCGACATGCGCCAATGCCCTGCTGCCCCAGCGAACGGCCTGATGCAGGGCGCTGTCGGCCAGGGTTTGCTGTGCCGACGCATGACCGGCGGTTCCGGCGAAGCGCATCAGCACCGAGCTGATGCCGCGATGGGCAAGCACGGCCTCGGTAGCGGTTGGCTCCGCAACGAGCACTGCGTCGTAGACGGGACAACGCGCCAGGAACGCCGCAATGCAACGCGGATCATTGGCTTCCTCGTCGGAGGAGAACAGGAAAGCCGCGTCGCCCTGGGTTGCGTTTGCAGCGGCGACCAGTGCAGCAGCTGCGCCCTTGATATCGCAGGCGCCGAGGCCGATCGCGCGATCGCTGGCGACGCGCAACTCGAACGGACTGGCCGTCCAGTGCGGCGAATCCGGAACCGTATCGACATGCACGTTGAACAGGATCTTCGGCTTTCCGCGCACGGCGAACAGGCTGACGGCGCCGGCTCCGTGATCGTCAACGGTCACCTCGAAACCGGGAAGGTTTTCGCGCAGGTAGTCAAAAATGCCACCGGTATCGATCGCGCGCGGCGGATTGCGCGTATCGAACGCAACCAGGGCGCGCAGGTGATCCAGCGTTGCGGCAAGCAGTTCGCTCACGAACCCTGCTCCCTGTTGACCTCGGCCCAAAGCGTCGAGCTCATGCCATACAGGCGAATGAAGCCCTCAGCCTCGGCCACTCCCCAGTCCGCGCTCTGTGCATAGGTCGCGCCTCTGGCGTTGAGGATGTGCGGCGACCGGATCGATGTTGCATGCACGTTGCCACCGCGGGTCTCGAGCATGACTTCTCCATTGACGCAGCGCTGACTTGAGCCAAGGAAGGCTTCGAGGTCGGCCTTGAGCGGGTCGTGAAAGAATCCTTCATAGACCAGTTCAACCCATTGTCGGGCCACGGCAGGCTTGAAGCGGTTCTGCGCTTTCGAGAGCACGGCTTCTTCCAGTGCGCGATGCGCGACCAGCAGTGCGGTGAGTCCCGGCGCCTCGTAGATGATGCGACCCTTGAGGCCGATCGTGGTGTCGCCGGTGTACATGCCGCGGCCGACGCCGTAGGGGGCGAAAAGCCTGTTGAGCCTGGCGAGGATTTCATGACCAACCAAAAGCTCATCGTCGAGTTTCATGGCTTCGCCGTCTTTGAACGTCAACTTCACGGTCAACGCACTTGTTGGCCATTCCTCGCGCGGCGCGCACCAGCCGCGTGCGCCTGCTCCCGGCGCTTCCCAGCGATCGATTTCGCCGCCGGACATGGTCAATCCGAGCAGGTTTTCGTTGATCGTATAGGCCTTCTGCCTGGCCCGCACTCCGAATCCGCGCTCTTCCAGATAGCGTTGCTCGTAGGCGCGAACCTCCGTGTGTTCCTTCTGTATTTCGCGAATGGGGGCGATGATTTCATAGTCGCCGAGCGCCTTCACGGTCAGGTCGAACCGCACCTGGTCATTGCCCATGCCGGTGCAACCGTGAGCAACAAGTCGCGTATCAAGCTCTTTCGCCCGCTTCAGTGCCGCCTCGACAATCAGGTAGCGATCAGAGACCAGCAGCGGGTACTGGCCCTGATAGCCCTCGCCGGCCCAGACAAAAGGTTTGACGAAGCCGTCCCAGATAGCAGGACCACCATCAACGGTGACGTGACTGGCGGCACCCAACTCCGCCGCGCGCGCCTCGATGAATGCACGCTCCTCGTCATCGACCCCGCCGGTATCCGCGAAAACGGTATGCACCGCATAGCCGCGCTCCTGCAGCCAGGGAATGCAGAAGCTGGTGTCGAGGCCACCGGAGAACGCAAGGACGACGTCCTTGCGTTCGGGAGTGGGGAGTCGGGAATCTGGAGTCGGCAAAGCAGAAGGCATGAGGCATTCCTGGTTGGAGTCGGCTGGTGGTCAGTGGTGCGTGAAGCGGGCTTTACCCATTCCCTACTCCCCATTCCCCATTCCCGGCTTTGCCAGCGCAGCCATCAACGCTTTCTGCACGTGAAGGCGATTTTCCGCTTCGTCGATGGCGATGCAGGATGGTGAATCCATCACTGCATCGGTCGCCTTGACATTGCGGCGCAGTGGCAGGCAGTGGCTGAAAAGGGCCTTGCGGGTCAGGGCCATCTTGGCTTCATCGACAATGAAGTGCCGGTGCGCATCGCGGATGGGTTTTTCCTGCTCCCAACGTCCGAAATACGGAATCGCTCCCCAGCTCTTGGCATAAACCACATCAGCGTCGCGATAGGCGCTTTCGATATCGTGGCTGACCGTCACGCTGCCGCCATTGGCTGCCGCATTCTCGCGGGCGAAATCCATGTACCGCGGGTCCAGCAGATAGTCTTCCGTTGGGCAGAGCAGGGTCACATCCATGCCGTAGCGCGTCGCAATCTGCAAGGCGGAATTGGCCACGGCGGTATTCAGGGGCTGCGGATGGTAGGTCCAGGTCAGCACATACTTGCGCCGCTTCAGGTCGGCGCCCAGATGCTGCTGCAGGGCCATGATGTGGGCCAGCTCCTGACACGGATGCGTGATCGTCTCCATGTTGATCACGGGAACCGTCGAATGCCTTGCAAATGCATGAATGACCTTGTCCTCACGATCCACCGACCAGTCCTGGAATTTCGGAAAGGCGCGTACACCGATCAGATCGACATAGCGACTGAGCACGCGCGCGACCTCGGCGATATGTTCCTCGGTGTCGCCGTCCATGACCGCGCCGACCTCGAATTCGATGGGCCACGCGTCCTTGCCCGGAGCCAGCACGATGGCCTTGCCGCCCAGTTGATGGGCCCCCAGTTCGAAACTCGTACGCGTTCGCATCGAAGGATTGAAGAACAACAAGGCAATCGACTTGCCCTGCAGGGCTGTGCCCTGTTTCGAACTCCGGAATTCCCGCGCCTGATCCAGCAAGGCGTCGAGGCTGTTGCGGCTCCAATCCTGGGTGCTCAGAAAATGGCTTGTCTTCACGATGAATTCCTTGTTGCAGAACAAAAAAACCCGGCGCATTGGCCGGGTTTTCGTCGAAAATCATGGAACGCGCGAAAGCTACCCGGCCGGATTGAGAATCATCGGTCGGCGCGCACGCGACGTCATGCCGGCAGCCATGCGGGCGCTGGTCAGGACCTGGACGGTGGCATATGTAGCGGCCTTCATGCGGGCGACGTTACCGACAATTCTGCCGCAGTGCAACAGAAAGAGTCCGCGAGCGCGGCTGGAGCCGTCGATCCGATCCGCTTGCCGGCGGGTCTATTCCGCCGGTGAGACACTGACGCGGACCCGCATGCGCTCGCCCGGGTCGTAGTCAAGCTGGGACAGAAACACATCACCGCGATAGCGGTACTGCACGTCGTAGCCGACGATGCGGCGCTCGGTATAGACCTCATTGACGGTGCGACAACGTGTTTCGGTCTGTACGCCATAGCTGTCGTCGCGACGCGCGGCATTGTTGCCGACCGCACCGCCGATGACGGCTCCGGCTATCGTGGCGGCCTTGCGCCCATCGCCCTTGCCGACCTGGTTGCCCAGGGCGCCACCCACGATGGCCCCGAATATGGTTCCGGCTGCGTTGTTGCCGCGCGTATCCCGGACCCCAACCTCTTCCTCATAGCATTCCTGGCGCGGTCGGCTGGACTGGATGTTGTCGTAAACCGGATCGACCCGGAGCACGTCGGCCCAGGCCAGGCGGACGTTGTCTGCGCCGCGATCACCCTCGTAGCTGCCCTGCGGGGGCTGCGCCATTGCACCCGTGGCAAGGCTGGCAACAGCCGCGGCAATCAGGAACCTCTTGAACATTTCACTCTCCAGATCGGGGTCGGGGGCTCGCATCGGACCTGCTTCGGGTCCGCCTGGGGACCGGATCGTCCATCGATCCGGCATGCGAAGGCCACGTTGTACGTGAAATTACAGCACAGGCTTACTGAATGCTGACCCAAGGGTTCGCCCGAATCCGCAGGTCAATTCGGGCCATCTCAGCGGACTGCTATCATTCGGGGCTGCCCCATATCTGTCCACGGACTCAATGAATCTGCGCCTGCACAACACTCTCACGCGCCGCGTCGAGGACTTCGTCCCCCTGGATCCTTCCAGGGTCACCATGTACGTCTGCGGGCCCACGGTCTATGACTACATCCATATCGGCAACGCGCGTCCGGCGGTGGTTTTCGGTCTGCTTGCACGCCTCCTGCGCAGGCGCTACGAAAATCTCGTCTACGCACGCAACATCACCGACGTGGACGACAAGATCAACGCCGCCGCCAGCGCTGCTGGAGTTCCGATTTCGGACATCACGGTTCGATTCGCCGGGGCCTATCACGAAGACATCGCCCGTCTGGGCGTCGATCCGCCTGACCTCATCCCCCATGCCACCGAACACATGGCGGAGATCATCGCCATGTGCGAACGCCTGATCGCCTCGGGCAATGCGTACGCGGCGGAAGGACATGTCCTGTTCGACGTCTCGAGCTACCCCGACTACGGCAAGCTCTCCGGGCGCTCGACCGAAGACATGATTGCCGGAGCCCGTGTCGAAGTGGCTCCCTACAAGAAAAATCCGGCCGATTTCGTGCTCTGGAAGCCTTCATCGGGCGATCTGCCGGGCTGGCCCAGTCCCTGGGGGCGCGGCCGACCCGGCTGGCACATCGAATGCTCGGCCATGGCCGCTACCCATCTGGGCGAGACCATCGACATCCATGCGGGCGGCAACGACCTGATGTTCCCGCATCACGAAAACGAGGTCGCGCAGAGTACCTGCGCCCACGGCGGAAAGCTGTTCGCGCGCTACTGGTTGCACAACGGCATGCTGACCTTCGCCGGAAAGAAGATGTCGAAATCGCTCGGCAACGTCATGGTCCTGCATGAGCTGCTCGGCATGTATCCCGCGGAGGTGCTGCGTTTCCTGTTGCTGCGTGCCCACTACCGGCAACCGCTGGACTGGTCGGACAGCACGCTTGCTCAGGCACGGGCGACCCTCGACGGCTGGTATGGCGTGCTGCGCGATCTGGCCGAATGCAGCGTCGACCCGACCGAGGAAGTCGTACCGCAGGAATTCGAAGAGGCCCTCTGCGACGATATCAATACGCCCGCCGCGTTTGCCGTATTGGCCGACCTGGCCAGTCGCGCCCGCAAGGCGAGCACCGAATCCGAGCGCCACGAGACCAAGGCCGCGCTGCTCGGTGCCGGGCGCCTCATCGGCCTGCTCCAGCAGGATCCGGAGTCCTGGTTCAAGCAGACTGGCAGCGGCGACAGTATCGACCCTGCCTGGGTCAGCGCATTGCTGGAAGAACGGATCGCTGCACGTTCGTCGCGCAATTTTGCGCGTGCAGACGAAATACGCGACGAGCTGGCGAAAAAGCACATCGTCATCGAAGACAGCGCCCAGGGCAGTCGGTGGAAAGTGGTGCAGCCGGGCGAGGCGACAGGCTGAGTCGAGTCCGCATGAATCGGCCAGGGGGTTGCCAGCACCGCTCGCTGGCCATACATCGTGAGGGCAACGTCACGAATACGGGACCAGGATGAATCCAGATCAGGATATGCCCGCCGCGCCGCCAGCAGAGTCCAGCGCCGAAGTGGCGCAGAAGACGATCGCCGAGGAATTCGCTTTCCTTGGAGACTGGACCGAGCGCTACCAGTATCTGATCGATCTTGGCCGCAAGCTGCCGGAGTTCCCCGACGAACTTCGCTCCGAGCAACACAAGGTCAACGGCTGCCAGTCGCAAGTCTGGCTGACAGCCCGCGGCGATGCCGCGCGCCTGGATTTCCAGGCCGCCAGCGATTCTTCGATCGTATCGGGCCTGGTCGCACTCCTGCTGCGAGTTTATTCGGGTCGACCGGCACAGGAGATAGTCGATACCGAACCTCATTTCATTGGCTCCATCGGCCTGGCCAGACACCTGTCTCCGACCCGATCCAACGGCCTCGCCTCGATGCTCGCAACGATCAAGCAGCACGCTGCCCGTGCGCTGGCCCGGAAAGGCGACTGAGTCCCGCTCCCCTTGCAGTGGGCTGCTGGCCGCGGCCGTCGCCGTCAGGTCCGAGCAGGCGTCACGCCGTTGTCACCCGCATGCAACGCACCCTTAAGATCCATGCCCCAGCATGTCCCGCATGGCATGCAGGAGAGCGTCATGCGGGTAGCAATCGTCACCGAGACCTGGCCGCCCGAGATCAATGGTGTCGCGCTGACCGTGCAGGCGCTGGCACGTGGGCTGGACAGACTCGGCCATCGGGTCGAAGTCATTCGACCGCGGCCGGCGCAGGGCGCGGCCGCCGAGACCCAGAGCGAGTTCGAGGAAATGCTGGTCGGCGGCGCCGCCTTGCCTCGCTACCCGGGTCTTAGATTCGGCATGCGTTCGCAAGCCCGCCTGCTGCGGCGTTGGCGCGAAACGCCTCCGCAGGTCATGTACGTTGCCACCGAAGGTCCGCTCGGGCATGGCGCCCTGACTGCCGCGCGCCGCCTCGGAATTCCGGCCTGCACAGGATTCCATACTCGCTTCGACGATTTTATCGGCCACTACGGTTTTCCCTGGCTTACGCCCCTGGTTTTCGCCGGCATGCGCCGCTTTCACAATCGCGCTGCCGCCACCCTGGTTCCGACCACAGAACTGGCCGAGTTCCTTCGCAACAAGGGTTTCCTCAACGTGCGCCTGCTTCGGCGGGCGGTGGACACCGAACTGTTTCATCCGGTCTGGCGCGACGAAGACCTGCGTCGGCAATGGGGACTGAAGGTGGGCCACCTGGCGGTCGTCCATGTGGGTCGCCTGGCCGCCGAAAAGAACCTCGACCTGGCCGTGCGCACATTCAGACAGATCCAGGCTTCGCAGCCAGACGCCCGTTTCGTCATCGTCGGTGATGGCCCCGAGCGCGAGCGAATCGCCCGGGCCAATCCCGACTTCATCTTTGCCGGCCTGCGGCGTGGTGAAGACCTGGCGCGACACTACGCCAGTGGCGACCTGTTCCTGTTTCCGAGCTCGACCGAGACCTTCGGCAACGTCACGCTCGAAGCAATGGCCAGCGGCTTGCCGGTGGTCGCATTTGACTACGGTGCTGCGCGCGAACACATCACTGACCAACGCCATGGATGTCGTGTGCCGGTTGGCGACGAGCAAGGCTTCATCGAAGCCGCAACTGCGCTGGCCAACAGTCTGGACAGGCGTGCGCGCATCGGCCGCGCGGCGAGGAAGAGTGTTGCCAGCCTCAGCCCGGAATCCGTAAGCGCCAGCTTTTCGAACCTGCTGACTTCGCTGAATCAGGAGAAGGCCGCATGAGCATCGTGCGTGGATGGCAGAAGTTCGAGCTGCGCAGTGGCGAGTGGCGGCTGTGCGTCGCTTGCAACCGCTGGGTCGCTGACCGGGCACTCCTGCACCTGTTTCGCTGGGTCAGCCGACTGGGCGATGGCCCGGTCTGGTATGCGCTGATGCTTGGACTGGCATTGCTTGGCGGAGAACGCGGGCGAATGGCCGCCTTGCACATGGCCGTGATCGGACTGATAGCCGCCAGCCTGTACCGGCTGCTCAAGGGCTGGACGCGGCGTCCGCGGCCATACCGGAGTCACGCCGGCATCGTGGCGCATATTGCACCGCTGGACGAATTCAGCTTTCCGTCCGGACATACCCTGCACGCTGTCAGCTTCAGCATCGTCGCCATTGCGTGGTATCCGCCATTGATGACCGTGCTGTTGCCATTCACGACACTGATTGCGATTTCCAGGGTCGTGCTCGGCCTGCACTATCCAAGCGACGTCATCGTGGCGATTCTGATCGCAACAGCCATGGCCGGATCTTCCGTCCTGCTCGTCTTTCCGCAGTAGATGCCCGCCATGATGCGGGCAATCGATCAGACCGCTGGCATCGATCGCATGCGCTGCAATCAGGCAGGCATGGCGAAGTCGCCACGCTTGCGCACGATCAGCATGGCCAACTCGAGCGACTGCTCGTAGTTGAGGCGCGGATCGACCATCGACTTGTAGGCACGGTTGAGGTCGTTCTCGGTCAGGTCACGCGCGCCACCCATGCACTCGGTGACGTTCTCGCCGGTCAATTCGAGATGGACGCCACCCAGTCGCGTCCCGGCAGCCGCGTGGATGTCGAAGGACTGGTCCAGCTCATCACGGATATTCTCGAAGCGCCGTGTTTTCACGCCGCTGCCCAGTGACTCCGTGTTGCCGTGCATCGGGTCGCAGACCCAGAGTACTTTCCGGCCCGCAGCCTTCACTGCATCGAGCAGCGGAGGCAGCGCCCTGGCCACGTTTTTCGCACCCATCCGGTGTATCAGGCTCAATCGGCCGGGCTCGTTGTCCGGATCGAGCGCATCGATCAGGCGCAACAGCTGATCGGGCTGCGTGGATACGCCAACCTTCACGCCAATCGGATTGCGAATGCCGCGGCAATACTCGACATGGGCTCCGCCAATATCGGCCGTGCGCATGCCGATCCACGGGAAGTGCGTGGACAGGTTGAACCAGCCCCAATGACGCGGAACCTGTCGGGTCATTGCTTCTTCGTAGTGCAGCAGCAGGGCTTCGTGGGACGTATGGAAGTCGACGCGCTGGAATTCGCCGACTGCGCTCCCGGCCAGAGTTTCCATGAATCGAAGAGAGTTGCCGATAGATTCGACCATCTGGCGGTATTCGACCTGCAAGGGTGAATGTTCGACCCAGGCCAGATCCCAGTATTCGGGGTGGTGCAAATCGGCAAAGCCACCGTCGATCAGGGCACGCACGAAATTCATGGTCATCGCCGAGCGGGCGTGACCCTTGATCAGGCGCCTCGGATCAGCGCGCCGTGCTTCTGCGCTGAATGCCGGCGCATTGACGATGTCTCCGCGGTAGCTCGGCAAGGTCACGCCATCGCGGGTCTCGGTGTCGGTCGAGCGAGGCTTCGCGTATTGACCGGCAAAGCGGCCCACTCGAACAATCGGCAGCTTGAGGCCGTGGGTCAGGACCAGGCTCATCTGCAGCATCACCTTGAGCCGATTCGAGATCAGCGGCGAAGTGCAGTCGTCGAAACTTTCGGCACAATCCCCTCCCTGGAGGAGGAAACGTCGCCCTTCGGCGGCGTCGGCAAGCAAGCCGCGCAAGGCGAGGACTTCCCACGAAGTCACCAGCGGCGGCAAATCGCCAAGCTGGTCGAGGGAAACCTGGAGTTCATCCTGATCGGCGTAGGTCGGCTGTTGCACGGCAGGGAATGCGCGCCAGGACGAAGGACTCCAGTTCTCCGCCTGATGGACCGCAACCACGTTTCGTTCGCGCTTCATTGCCTATCACCCATGCTGCACTGCGGCATCCATCATGCCACAGCAGTCACTGGAGTGAAATCAGGCCCGTCGAAACCCGGCCCAGAGCGAAATCAGGAACAAGCCCGCGAAGCACGCCAGTACCCAGGCCGGCATCGAAAGGCCGAGGAAGGTCCAGTCGATCACACCGCAGTCCTGATCCTTGATGAAGATGGTTTTCAGGAACTTGAGCGAATCGTAGTTCTCGAGCGCATAGGAAAACGAGGGTGCGCAACCTTCAAGTTCCTCGGGTGGAAGCTGCTGAAGGTAGACGTGGCGACCGGCAATATAGGCTCCGCCCACGGCAAACAAGGCTGTGAGGAGTCCATACACGCGCGAGCCGACGCGACCAGGGCCGTGGACAAAGCCGGCCAGGGCAGTCAGCCCGACCAGACACACGAAAACACGCTGAACCATGCACAGCATGCAGGGCTGGTAACCCTGAACATGCTCGGCGAACAGGGCGTACCCGATCAGCAATGCACAGACGAGTGCGATCAGACCGAATATCCGCCGAGATGTCAGACCCTTGGCCATGCTTGAATTCCCACCCATTCTGAATAATCCCGTCTAGGGACCAGAGTCGAATGCGACTGGTTCCCTGCTTTCGTCAACTGCCAAACCGTTCAATTCGGTTCCACCTGGCTCGCAATGCCGATGCCGGCGCGCTGAAAACAAAAAAGCCCCGTGCTAACGGGGCTTTCATCGATCTGCTGACGGCCGATCTCAATCCTCGGAGGATTCGACGGCAGCCTGCGGACGGTCAAGCAATTCGACGTAGGCCATCGGTGCACTGTCGCCAACGCGAAAACCGCACTTGAGGATCCGAAGATAGCCGCCCTTGCGCTCGCGGAAGCGTGGACCAAGCTCGACAAACAGCTTGCCAACAGCCTGCTTGTCACGCAGACGGGCGAACGCCAGACGGCGATTGGCTACGCCATCCGTCTTGGCCAGGGTGATCAATGGCTCGGCGACGCGGCGCAGTTCCTTGGCCTTCGGCAAGGTCGTGCGGATCAATTCGTGCTTGAACAGGGACGCAGCCATGTTCTTGAACATCGCTTCGCGATGGCTGCTGGTCCGATTGAGTTTGCGACCGGATTTCTGGTGGCGCATGGCATGTTCTCACTATCTTCTGTTGTTATGAAAAGCCGGCACCTGTGTCCGACTCCCCGCGGTTACCCGCTATTATTTGCCCCAACCAGGAGGCTTGCTTTCAAACACCCCCACCGGAGCAAAAGCTCTTGTGAAGAGTGCGGCCAAGGATGGCCGCTTTTGGTCCTAAACCAGCCGCAATCTGTGCACTGGCCTAGTTTCTGCTACACGGCGATCAAGGACGATCGCACAAACAACTAAGAACAATGGTCGTGTTGCTACTACGCGACGACCAAGCAATAACCAAGCCCAAATCAACCGAGCTGCATACCGTGCGCAATGCCCGGCGGCGGCCACGACTCAAGCTTCATGCCGAGTGACAATCCACGCTGTCCCAGCACGTCCTTGATCTCGGTCAGCGACTTCTTGCCCAGGTTCGGCGTTTTCAGCAGCTCCACTTCGGTCTTCTGCACCAGATCGCCGATGTAGTAGATGCTTTCTGCCTTGAGGCAGTTTGCCGAACGAACGGTCAGCTCGAGGTCATCGATCGGACGCAACAGGACGGGATCCACTCCACCCTTGTCGGCTGCCTTGTCGGTGCTCTCGCGGCGAGTAAAGTCGCCAAAGATCGAAATCTGGTCCTGCAGGATCTCGGCGGCCTTGCGAACGGCCTCCTCGGCGTCGATCGCACCATTGGTGTCGATCTCAAGCACGAGCTTGTCCAGATCGGTGCGCTGCTCGAGACGGGCGCTGTCCACCTGAGAGGCAACACGGCGAACCGGGCAAAACGAGGCATCGAGCTGCAAGCGGCCAATCGGGCGCG
>NZ_JAWLAR010000026.1:0-34080 GCF_041395345.1 Dokdonella sp.
TGCCGCCGTTACCGGCCTGGACGCGAATGGTGGCTTCGTCTACGAATTGCATGATTGAGGAGCCGGGAGTCGGGATTGGGGAGTCGGGATTCGGAAAAGCGTACAGCAATCGCACGCTGCAACGTGCGTTCTACTGTAGGAAACGGCTTCAGCCGTGACGCTCTTCCTTGTTGCCGGAGATCAGGCTGGTGGAAATCATGAGCAGGAGCATCGCGGCTGAAGCCGCTTCCTGCGGCCGCTTCCCGGGTCATATCCAGCGTGCAAATGAAAAGCCCCGCACAGGGCGGGGCTCTGTCACGAATCGGGCGAAACGATGTCAGTTGGCCGAAGCCGGCACCACACTGACGTGCTTGCGCTTGTCGACGCCCTTGGTCTTGAACTCGACCACGCCATCGATGATCGCGAAAATCGTGTGATCACGGCCAAGGCCCACGCCGGTGCCCGGGCGATACTTGGTGCCGCGCTGGCGGATGATGATGTTGCCAGCGCTGCACGCCTGGCCGCCGGACATCTTCACGCCGAGGTACTTCGGATTCGAGTCGCGACCATTGCGGGTTGAGCCGCCTGCTTTCTTGTGTGCCATGACTTACTCCTGGGTCGCTTTCTTCTTGCTCGAAGCACCAGTGATGCCGGTGATTTCGATTTCGGTGTAGTGCTGCCGATGCCCCTGCTGCTTCATGTGGTGCTTGCGGCGGCGGAATTTGATGATGCGGATCTTGTCGGCGCGACCGTGCGACTTGATCTTCGCGCCGACCGTTGCGCCCGCGACCAGCGGGGCTCCGATGCTGACGCCTTCGCCGGAACCGACCATCAGCACCTGGTCGAAATCGACCGTGCTGTCGACGTCGCCGACAAGTTTTTCGACACGCAGGGTCTCGCCCTGGGTCACCCGGTACTGCTTACCGGAAATGAGTACGACTGCGTACATGCTTGATTTGCCTATGTAGTTATTCTGGGAACGACCCTCAATCGGGCAGCACGGACGAGCCGGAGACCGGATTTGGGGCGCGCGATGTTAGCGGCTTGCCCCGCTCAGGTCAATTCGGACCGACCCTCGACGGCCCGTTTCGTTCAGCTTTCCCGGTCATTCGACCTGCAATGCGCATTTGATACACTCCGCGGCTACGCCCGCATGGGCATGTGCAAGCGGAAAATGAGCGAGGAACCCCCCAGTAGCAGCCCGCAGCGTTCGTGGTTTGGACGCCTGACCCACGCGTTATCAGGAGAAGTCAGCAGCCGCGAGGAACTGATCGAAGAGCTGCGATCCGCCCAGGCCAACGGCTTGCTGTCGGACCATACCCTTTCGATGATCGAAGGCGCCATCAGGGTGACCGACCTGACCGTCGGCGACATCATGGTCCCGCGGTCGGAAATGGTCTCGATTCCCGCGGAATCTTCGCTGAAGGATGTCCTCGACATCGTCATCGAGTCCGGCCATTCAAGGTTTCCCGTGCACGGCACGGATCGCGACGAGATCATCGGCATCCTGCTGGCCAAGGACCTGCTGCGCTGCTTTGCCGAGAACGGCGGTGACGACATCCGCCGCCTGCTTCGTCCCGTGGCCCTGATTCCGGAAGCCAAGCGCCTGAATATCCTGCTCAAGGAATTCCGCCTTTCACACCACCACATGGCCATCGTCGTCGACGAGTACGGCGGGGTCGGCGGACTGGTCACGATTGAAGACGTGCTCGAACAGATCGTCGGCGATATCGACGACGAGCATGACGAAGAGGAAACGCCCAACCTGATCCAGCCGCAGACCGACGGCCGCTTCCTGGTCAATGCGATGACCTCGGTCGAGGATTTCAACGACCGTTTCGAATCGCGCTTTCCGGTCGAGGACTACGACACGATCGGCGCCATGATCACGGCCGAGTTCGGCCACCTGCCCCAGCCGGGCGAAGAGATCAGGCTGGCCGGCTTCCTGTTTCGCGTCAGTAAGGGTGATGCCCGCCGCGTGCAGCAGTTTGCCGTACGGATCCAGGAAGCGTGATTCATGCGGGGAGCCTGAAACCCGCATCACGGCCCGAGCATCGCGGATGGAACATGGCGTATCTGCTGCTGGGGCTGTTGATCTTCCTGCTGCTGCAGGTCCTGGCCGGAACCGCCTCTGCCCTCGCTCAAACCGACGACGCGCCGGCGCTCGAGGTCAGTTTGCTGACATTCGGCCCAGGTCAGGTCTACTGGGAGCGGTTCGGACACAACGCGATCGTGATTCGTGATCCGGGCAGTGGCGAGGCAGTCAGCTACAACTACGGCATCTTCGATTTCGAGGAAGAGGACTTCTTTCTCAACTTCATCCGTGGCCGCATGCGCTACCAGATCGCTGCCAATGATGCCCGAGACGATATCGACTACTACGTATCGCAAGGTCGCTCGGTTACACAGCAACGCCTGCGCATGACGCCTGCGCAGGCGCTTGCCCTGAAGCAGGCTCTGGACACCAATCTGCTGCCCGAAAACCGGCACTACGCCTACGACTATTTCGTCTCGAACTGTTCGACCAAGGTACGCGACCAGCTTGACGCGGCATTGCAGGGCAACCTGCGCCGGCAGATGACCTCGCCGTCGCGCGGCTTCACCTACCGCATGCTGGCTGACGCCCTGACCAGCCCGGATCCGTTCCTGATGGGCGTGATCGATATCGGGCTCGGTCCGTTTTCCGACCAGCGCCTGTCGTTCTGGAAAGACAGCTTCGTGCCGATGCAGCTGCGCGATCACATGCGCGAAATGAAGGTGACGGACGAAGCCGGGAATTCGGTACCACTGGTCTCCGAAGAGCGCCAGCTGGCTGAAGCGCGACTGCCGTCTCCACCGCCGCTGCCACCCGACCTGCGCTGGCCGTTCTTCGCCATCGGCCTTGCGTTCGCATCGCTACTGGGCTTCCTTTCGATCAAGCGCGAGCGACGCTGGGCGCGCATCGGATTCGCGTCGCTGGCCCTGCTGTTTTCCGTGGTCTGCGCGCTGTTTGGACTGATCCTGCTAGGTCTCTGGGGCTTCACCGAACATGTATCGGCATGGGCCAACGAGAACCTGCTGCTGTTCAGTCCGCTTTGCATCCTGCTGCTGCCGACATGGTGGCGATCGGGGCACGCCGACTGGCAGGCAACCGTCTTCGCACGTCGCATCGCAATGCTGATTGCCCTGCTCGCTGCGTTCGCGCTGTTCAGCAAGATCCTTTCCAGTTTCGTACAGGCCAACCTGGCCTGGATACTGCTGCTGCTGCCGGTACATCTCGTGCTTGCCCATGCTGCCCTGCGCAGCTCGATCCGGACCGGCCGGGAACATTGAGCGGCACGCGAATCCGAAATCGGCACATCCGAGTAGCCCCAGGCTCCCGTTGACTGGTCAACCCACAAGAGAGGCGACGACATGCAGGATCCAGCTTCCACGACTGCCCTGATCACCGATGACGCGGTCGTTTTCGGCCTGCTAGCCAGTGTGCTCGGGCTGGTGTTCTGGACTTCGTCGAGAAAAGACGGATTCTGGAAGCGTCTGTACACCTATGTACCGGCCCTGCTGCTCTGCTACCTGATTCCCTCCATTTTCAACAGCATTGGCCTGATTGACGGCAATGCCAGCGGGCTATATCCGATGGCTCGCGACTACCTGCTGCCCTCGGCACTCGTGTTGCTGACCTTGTCCATCGATTTCCAGAGCATCCTGCGCATGGGCCCGAAGGCCATCGTGATGTTCCTGGCCGGTACCGCCGGCGTCATGTTCGGCGCCGTTTTCGCGTTCGGCCTGTTCGAGGTGATCTCGCCGCAGACCGTCGCCGGCGATACCTGGCGCGGCATGACAACGATTGCCGGAAGCTGGATAGGCGGCGGCGCGAACCAGGCTGCAATGAAGGAGGTGTTCAACGTCGACAGTGACCTGTTCGGACAATTCGTGACGGTCGACATCCTGGTAGGCACCACGTGGACCGCCGTGCTCCTGTTCCTGGCTACCCGGGCGGAGGCCTTCGATCGCTGGACCGGCGCCGACACCCGCAGCATCGAAGACATGAAGCGTCGCATCGAAAACTACCAGGCCCAGCACGCGAAGATCCCGACCCTGAACGATCTGATGATCATCGTCGGCGTCGGCTTCGGCGCCACCGGCCTCGCCCATGCAATCGGCAGCCCGCTGGCGAGCTGGATTGCAGAGGTTGCGCCTGAGCTGTCCCGCTACAGCCTGACTTCCGGATTCTTCTGGGTGGTGATCATTGCGACCACGACCGGGCTTGCATTGAGTTTTACCCGCGCCCGTGAACTCGAAGGTGTCGGCGCATCACGCGTAGGTTCGGTCGGCATCTATATCCTGGTCGCCACGATCGGCATGCACATGGATATCGGTGCATTGTTCGAACGTCCGCGCCTGTTTGCGCTGGGCTTCTGCTGGATCTCGGTGCATGCGCTGATCATGCTCGCGATTGCCAAATGGATACGCGCGCCGTTGTTCTTCATGGCGGTAGGCTCGCAAGCCAATATTGGCGGTGCCGCGAGCGCGCCGGTCGTGGCCAGCGCGTTCCACCCGAACCTCGCACCGGTCGGCGTGTTGATGGCCGTGCTCGGTTACGCCCTCGGCACCTATTGCGCCTACATGACGGGCCTGATGTTGCAGGCGATGGCAGGCTGAACATAACCCGGAACGGCTCCCTGGGGCAACGCTGAACAAGTGGCGCAACCGTCACGACGTCTGTCTGCGTGCAGATCGCGCCGCGCTGACGCAGATGGACCGGCCGTCTCGGCAACTGCTCCTGCGTTGCGAAGCACAGGGATGTGCGAGTGTCGCGAGCGCAGGATGCGCTGGAGCGACCTCTACCTCCTGCATCCATGCAGTCGCTTCAAGGCAGCGCAACAAGGAGCTGCGCGCAGACAGGCGTCGCCTGACCGATTGGTTCTCTATTGAAACAGGTGGCTTTCAGGAGGCCCGCCAGCCGCACCGCGAGTCTTGTCAAGGCCACCCGCCTTCACTTCGCCTCGCAGCACGACTGGCAGACCTTCTGAATGCCATGACGGTTGGGCCACTTGTTCAGCGTTGCCCTGGATGTCGATTGAAAGCGGCGATCCCATCCGGACTCTCATCTGATCAATCCCGGCGAAGCCCTATCGGTCTGCCATGCCTTGCGTACGCACACCGTGTGCCGGCGTGTTGCGCAAGCGTCGATCCATGCACGAATTTTCGACAGTCGTGCGGACAGAGCCCGCTCGAACTTGACCTTGTTGGGCAGTATTGCATACAATATACAATATGAATGCAATAAGCCGATCCACCACCTCGCAGGAAGTTCTGCGTGTCTTGCGCTCCCGTATCGTCGACGGCGAGTACCCGGCACGGACACGGCTCGACGAGAATTCGCTGGCCGCCGAGCTTGGGGTCAGTCGGACACCGCTGCGTGAAGCCCTCGCCGGGCTCGAACGGGAAGGTCTGGTGCGACATGAGCCCTACAAGGGACGAGTCGTGACAGATAGCGAGGATGAAGTCGTCGAGGAACTGTTCCCGATTCTGGCGGTGCTGGAAGGACTCGCCATCACCTCGACCGGAACCTACCCGGAGCAGATTCTGGATGAACTCGATGCACTGAATACACGGCTTGCGAAGCCAGGAGCATCCGGGCGACAACGACACGCGCTCGATGCCGAGTGGCACTCTCTGCTTGTCGCGCATTGCGGAAATGCCCGTCTCATTGAACTGATTGCGCGCCAGCGCGCCCTGGCCAGTCGATACGATGGCGGCGCCGATCGCGGCATTGCGGCCGTCGAGCTGACTGTACGCGAACACGCGTCGGTAGTTGCGGCGCTGCGTGAGAACGACGCTTCCGCTGCCGCAAGGCTGGTCTCGTCACACTGGCACAACGGTATCGAAACGATTCGAAAGTGGCGATCAGCAAGACCACGGAGCAAGACGCGGTGAAGGTCCGGGTCTTCCTCGCCTGCCTCGTCGCCCTGGGCATCACGCTTGGTTTGTGGCGCTTCATGAGCCAGGTGCCAATGGACTATCCAGCCCTGACTCGCGCCAGGGACGAAAGCAGTTTCCTGCAATGGACGCGCCTGCTTGAGGAGGCACAGCTTCTACAGCTGCAGCAAAGCCTCCTGGGGCGGTATCCATCCCAGTCCACGGTAATTCGCAACGCCCGGATCATCGACATGCGTGATGGCCAGATGGGTCCGCCGCAGGATGTTCGCATTGCGAACGGTCGAATCGTCGAGATTGGAGACACACTGGATGTCTCGGGTGCGCAACGCGTAGTCGAGGCCAGCGGGCATGTCCTCATGCCTGGGCTGGTAGACATGCATGTACACGGCCTGGAATCGACCGCACAGCCTCTGCTCAACATCGTTCACGGGGTAACCGCTGTCCGGGAGATGGACGGTTTCCGCTGGATGCTCAGGCAACGCGAGCAGGCGGCGAACAACAGGTTGTTCGCACCCTCGATGATCGTAGCCGGTCCGATCCTCAATGCCTCCCCCATGGACTGGTACGCCGAGGTCGTCACCACCGAGGAACAGGCGCGCACGGCTGTTCGTGCGCACGCCGAAGCTGGCTACGATGCCATCAAGGTGCACAACAACCTGCCCGCAGATCTGCTGACGGCGATAGTTGACGAAGCTGCCAGTCGGAATATCGATGTGGTGGGTCACATACCGCATGACGTCACGGTAGCCCGCGCAGTCGAGCTCGGATTCCGTACCGCTGAGCACTTCAAGGGTTACCTGGACGATCGAACGCTGACCATTGCCGACAACAACTGGCGCGAGGCCAGCCGCGACAGCGGGATGTGGAATACCCCTACCCTTCAGGCACATCGTGCGCATCTTCGAGGAAGCGAGGCACGCGAGGCCCAGCTTGATCCGGAAGCCGTTCAGATGTCGCCGCTTGAGCGGGAACTATGGCGCATCGAAGGAGAACAGCCCTTAGACGAAGTGACGCGCGTGCGGCTTGGCGCACGCGCGTACGCCGATATCATTTTCCGCACCCTGCTAGAGGATGGCGCACGATTCCTGACGGGTACCGACTCGGGCGGCGGCTATCCGTTCATGATCTTTGGCCGCGTGCTGGTCCAGGAAATGCAGGACTTCCACTCGCTCGGCATGTCCGCAGCACAAACGCTGCGTTCCGCGACCCTGGAAGCCGCCATCGCGTCGCGGATGGAGGGTGAGTTCGGCGAAGTCATCGTCGGCGCCCGGGCCGATCTGATCCTGATGCCGGAAAACCCGCTCGAAAACATCGATGCGCTGCTCGACCCGGAAATCGTCTGCCTTCGTGGTGCCTGCCTGGACCGTGCCGCCATCGCCGGAATCCGGCGGGAACTGACGGATGCCTACGCGAGAACACAGCTACGATTGAACACCGCCGCCATCATGGACGCCGACATCGATCAATGGATGGTGGATATGGCCCGGTTACGTGCAGACGGCGTCGTATTTCGCGACAACCAGCTGGCCAGCGCAGAATCCTTGCTGCTCAAGTTGAGTCGCATCGACGATGCGCAGCAGGTTCGAGGCTGGATGACCGATCCGGATCGCTGGCCTCTACCGGATCAGCGTGATTCGCGCTGACTCTGGCGAACGTGCGAACAGCGGGCATTGCCGGATTCAGCGCTGCAACTCGGCATCAATCTCGTCCATCAGGGATTGCGACAAGCGCTTCATCTCCCTCATCTGCTCGTTCATTGTTTCGAATTCGAGCGCAGTCATGACAAAGCCGTTCTTGAGTTTTCGATTCTGGAGGTAGTCGGCGAACGTCTGCTCTGACAGCATTCCGTCCCTGCCCGCCTGGCCGTTGCTGACTCGATAGGCGAAGTCCATCACGATCGGGGTGAGGTCCATCGATTCGTACAGCGGGTTGTACAGCAGAGTTTCCGCATCGAAGCGGAAATGGTCTTCCTCGCCCTTCATTTTCAGGTATTGCGATTCCAGATCCAGCAATCCGTGCTTGATCCTGTCATTGGACAGCAGGGCGAAGTTCCCGGAATTGATCAGTTCCCGGAAGGTGTTGTTGATCTGGTAATAGCGTTGCCAGCTGTAGATGCCAACGCCGTCCGCGTTGAATGCGGAAAGATCTTCGATGGCTTCACCCTCAAAATGACGGATGATGCGTTGCGCGCTGGCGACGAGTTCGGTGCGAGTGGCCAGATAGCGATCCATCTCGCTGATGTTGGCGACAAGATCCGCACGGATATTCACCAGATAGCGAAGCTCGCGTGCGCGCTCCTCGCGCGCATCGTTGTAGTTGTTGATCTGCAACGCGATCAGGATACCAATCACGACCAGCACGATTTCGCCCACAGCGTAAGCAAGATATTTGCTGAAACGTCCTTCGGCCAGCATGCGTCGCCTCAACTTTCGAATGAGCGCAATCATTCGATCGAACTCGGAATGTCATTCACTGCTTGTGAATCTGATCGAAAGATGGCTTGACGAACAGCATGGGCTCTTGTTCCAGCACGATTTCCATACTCCGATACCAATGAACATTCTGCGCCCGGACGGCAAGGGTTGAACCCGGACACGCTATCCCAATCCCTGCTGAATGCCAATGGCCCGGGATTCCCGCCATGTTCATGCGGCACGCACTACAACTTGCTCACAGTCGCGACGGAATTCCCCGCCGCAACGACGCAAGGGAGTACGGAAAATGGCAGATTCCAGAGAACTGGAAAAGAAGCTGTGGAAGGCCTTGAAGTCGGACCGGACCGTCATGCTTGGCATCGATGGCGCTGAAGACGGGCATTCGCGTCCCATGACTGCCTGCATCGAGGATGATCAGGATCGGGGCCCGATCTGGTTTTTCACCGGGAAACCCAATGCGGTCGTCGAGAAGCTCGGGCCGAATTCGCGCGCCATCGCCGCCTTCAGCTCGAAGGGGCACGACCTGTTTGCAAGTATCCATGGCAGGCTGAGCACATCCCGCGATCGCGCGGTGATTGACCGTTTATGGAACCCGTTCATCGCCGCCTGGTTCGATGGCAAGGACGACCCGAAGCTCGTATTGCTGCGTTTCGATCCCGAGAACGCCGAGGTGTGGCTCAATGAGTCCAACCTTCTGGCCGGGGTCAAGATGCTCTTCGGGGTGGACCCGAAGGAGGATTACGCCGACAAGGTAGGTGATGTCAACCTGCGATAGCGCGCGACCGCAACACCTGCGGCATCTGTCCTGGAACTCCTGCGCGCTCCTGCCTCGAGAGGCTAGCCGATTGCCTGGGCGGGCATGCAGCGGCATTCCAGTTCATCCAGCGGGTCCGGGTTCAACCGTGTACTTGTTCGACCCGCCATCATGGTCCAGGCCTCGAGGAATCGCATGAATCGTGTGCGCACGATCGCCGACGGCGGGCGCTGGCCGGCTGGAGGCGTCGACGTGCACGTTCAGGCACATGGCGGTCGAGAGAAACTCGACCTGCGTCAGGCGGACCCGTGGTGCGATGCCACCCAGCGTATCTCCCGGCGCTCCGGTATCGAGGTTTCGACCACGCATATGCCCTCGACAGCCGTATCGGGAGTCCGCAGGAGCTGCTCGATGTCCGAAGCTGCGGGCGAACCGCGTACCGACAGTCCGACCCACGCATTGCGCTGACTTCGCTTGGCGGCGAGCAACGCAACGTCGGCGATGTCGATGACCTGCTCCCAGCCTACGCGCGCGGGATCGCCAGGCACGAACGGAAAGGCCGCGAAGCCGATGGAAACCGTCTTGTTGACGATACGGCCATCGCCGATATCGAACGCATGCGCCTCTATCCTGCGGCGCAGTCGCTCTGCCACTTCTGCTGCGCCGCTCCTGTCCACGAATCGCGAGACGACAAGAAACTCCTCGCCCCCCCAACGCACGACCACGTCGGACGCGCGAAAGGCATCGCGCAGCAAGGCAGCGAATTGCAGAATGATGGTATCGCCGGCCGAGTGCCCGTACTGGTCGTTGACCGCCTTGAAATGATCGATGTCGAACAGGTAGAAAACCAGATCGCCTGCATCCGGTCTGGATGCGTCCTGACAGGCGCGAATGGCAATCTGGAGATCGGGTTCGATATGGCTGCTCAGATAGCGGCGATTGCGAAGCCCGGTCAGCGGATCGGTCAGACTGGCCTCTTCGAGCTTGAGCATGGCGTGCTCGAGATCCCGGGTACGCTCCTTGACCTTCGCATCCAGTGCCCGCCTGCTTGCCATCAGCTGGCGAACCCGCAGTCGATAGAGCAGATACAGGGAGAGCAGGATTGCAGCAGCCAGAGCGACCCTGAACCCGGTCGTCTGATACCAGGCGGGCTCCTTCTGGATACTGATCAGCAGCGGATGAGAGCCCCATGCGCCGAGTCGATTGCTTCCGCGGATGCGAAGTTCGTACTGACCAGGATCAAGATGCGTGTAGGTTGCAATCCGGCGTGATGCCGGGGCATCTATCCATTCACGATCGTATGGATCCAGCCGAAACTGGTAGCGGTTGGCATCTGGATTGGAATAGTCAAGTGCTGCAAAACCGACGCTGAAATTCCGCGAATCGGCTGGCAACGTCATCCGATTGCCTGCTCGCTGCCGCACACCGTCCACACTGACCTCTGAAATTGCCAGCGGTGGATCGTAGTCCCAGATTCGAAGCTTTTCCGCATCGACCACCACGAGTCCCTTGCTGCCGCCGTAGATCATTCGTCCATCCGGAACCTGAGCGTAGGAACGAATCCAGGAAGTACCCAGATCAACTCCATCTGCCGAATCGAAAAAGTGCATGGTCCAGTCGGCCGGGTCGACCATTGCACCGACATCAGTCCAGATGCGTCCTCGCCCGTCCTCCAGAAGGTTGGTTCCCAGAGGTCTGCCGGGGCGGCCCAAGCGGCTGGTGACGGAATCGAACTGCGCGCGTGTTCCGTCCCAGCCGACCATCCTGTCAAGGCCACGGGCGGTACTCACCCACAGCATGCCTTCACGGCTGATCAGCATTCCATTGACGTCGTTGTCCGACAGGGACGCCGGATCGTCCGGATCGTGGGCGATGCGATGCAAACGTTCGGAGCCCTTTGCCAGCACATACAGTCCGGTCTCGGCACCGACCCAGAGGTTGTTGTCCGTATCGAGGACGATGTCGTCGATCTGTTCGGTGAACGGCTTTTCCGGATCCATTTCTGTTGCGAGGGTCGAAAACCTCCCGCTGGCCGGATCGAGTCGATTCAACCCTCCGCTGGTGCCAATCCAGACACTGCCATCTCGCGCGACCTTGAGCCGATGGATGTAGTTGTCGAGGAGCCCGTTCTCGCTGGTGTACTGCCTGAACTGACTGCTGCCCGGATCGCGGCGAAACAGACCCTCCTGCCGTGTACCTACCCAGGTCGTACCATCCTCGCTCTGGATCATTGCCGTGACGCCACTGCCCGTGAGCGCGCCAGGCTTGCCCGGCTCGGGTCGGATTCTGCCGACTACGCCGACGTCAAGATCCAGCAGATCGATGCCCTTGCCCGCCGTACCCACCCAGACGATGCCGTCCTGGGCGACCATGATCGATGAGACATCCGCAAGGCTGAGCCCGTCATTGCGGATCGAGCTGGGGTGGATCATCTGAAAGGCGTGATTGCGCGTGTTGTAGAACTGCAGACCCGCACCCCAGTTCCCCACCCAAAGCAGTCCGCTCTGATCGACCATCAATGGGCCAATCTCATCCGAGCCTACACTGGTCGGCAGGCTGGGATCGCTGCGCAGGTGACCGATGATCGAGCGTGTCTTCAGGTCGACGATCGCGATGCCCCCGCCATAGGTTCCAATCCAGAGTTCATTCGAACCGCTTTCAGCGATTCCAGTAACCCATGGGTGGGCCAGACCATCCACATCGGCCTCGGCAAGCGGCAACCACTCCACCTGGCGGGAATCGGGTTGAATCCAGCCGCCTCCGTGTTCCGGCGTGCCGAACCAGAGCGTGCCGCCCTGATCCAGATACAGGCGCAGGACATTCCTTCCGCGCAGGCTGGCAGCCGCTTCGTTCCACTCGGCAACATCCTCGAAGTGGTCCGATCCGGCCGGCTTGCGATTGAGTCCGCTCCAGCTACCAACCCACAAATCGCCCGACGCATCGACCAGCAGCGAGCGAATGCGATCATCATTGGGCGTGCCCGACATATCGGCATGCCTGTGATGAATGAAATGTTCCGAGTCCGGCGACCGGTAGTCGAGGCCGCCGTTGGTCCCGATCCACATGCCGCCCGCGGGGTCACTGGCCAGCGCGTCGACCCGATTGTTGCTCAGGCTGTTCGGATCATCCGGCACATTGGCGTAGTTGGTGAAGCTGTCGAGAGCCGGATCGAACACCGATACCCCGTTGCCCAGCGTACCGATCCACAGCTTGCCATCTTCGCCAAATGCAAGCGAGCGCACATAGTTTCCCGCCAGAGAATCGGGGTTATTGATATCGGCCTGATACAGCTCGAACGAATAGCCGTCGTATCGGATCAATCCCCCCTGAGTGCCAATCCAGATCAGTCCGTCGCTGCCCTGCACAAGCGCAGTGACGATGCCACCCGTGATGGCGTCCCCATCGGGAACCGAAATGAACAGACGATCATCGTTTGGCCACGCGGCGCCGACCGACGTACAAGAAGTCGCCAGCAGCAGCGAGAACAGTAACTTCCACATGAAGGGCCCCTGGATCCGATGCTTGTTCCGCGCCCGAAGAGCGCAGAGCCTGCAGGATACCTTTGGTTTTCCCAAATCGCATAACCGCAAGCACGATTCCGGCTACGCTCTGGGCCATCTAGCGGACGTCGGGAGCGTCCATCCCTTGAACACCCGCAGATGCCGGGCCTCACCCATGCAGTGGCTGAAGACCGCACCATCGCCGATGTGAACCCGATCCTGTCCTGGCTGGCCGCCCTTTCCTCAATCACACCTGTTTCAGAAGATCCGGGTGGCGGTTGAAGACCTGGATGCGCCAGTCCGCCTGGGTGCGATCGATCTCGTCGACAGCGAGATTGGGCAGGTAGCCGATTGCGCGATTTCTTCCGCTTTCCTTGGCCGCATACAGCGCACGGTCGGCGACGCTGAGCACGAAATCCATATTGAGCAGCTCGGCACGCTCGCGATAGAACGGATAGACCGACCAGCCGACCGAGGCCGTGGGATCGATCAACACGCCGCTTTCCAGTTCGATCGTGGTCTGCCTCATCTCCTCCACGATCCGCTTGGCGAGCTCGTCGCCCTCGTCACGATGCCGGTTCAAGCCCAGGTAGATGAACTCCTCACCACCGAAACGGAAAATGAGGTCACCTCCCCGCTTGATTTCCTGTAACCGCTGCGCGACAGACATGAGGACGACATCGCCCGCGGCATGACCATGCAGATCATTGATGCGCTTGAAATGATCGAGGTCGATCGCGCAGACAATGACGTCGACGGCGTCACCTGATGCGGCATGCGCTGCATTCTCGGTGATCGCAGGAACCTCTTCCAGAACCCATTGACCGAAATGATGTCGATTCCAGAGACCGGTCAATGGGTCCGTCGCCGCAGCGTGCTGAAGCGCCTCGGTCTTCAGCGCAACCAGTCGCTCCAGTTCTGCACTGCGCATGCGAAGTGCGCGAAGCCTCCACTGGACGGCAACGACCAGCAAGGCCAGGCCCGCCAGCCAGAAGGCGATCATGGTCGACGTACGCCGATACCACGGTGCGACGACGGTAATCGGTACCGAGGCCATACCGCTGGGTGCACTTGCCACGTCCCTCGCCTCCACTTCGAATACCAGGTTTCCCGCAGGCAGGTTGGTAAAGTCTTTACGGACCTCGTTGCTCCACTTGCTCCACTCCTCGCTGCCGCCCTCGTGGCGAATCCGCGATCGATAACTGTTGATTTCCGGCGCACGGTAGCTTGGCAGGGCGAAGCTGAAACGCAGGCTGTCACCTTCCGCCAGATTCAGGGCGGGCAGCGTGCCGCGCCCCGAAAAAAGTGCGTTATCGCCACTGGAGATCTCGCGGATCAGGACCTGCACGGTTTTCGGATCAGGCAGGTTGACCGATGGGTCAATGCGAACGACCCCGGAATCGGTCGCCAGCCAGACGATTCCGCCGTTGTCCATCGTGATGTCACGGATGTTGCCGAACCCCGCGATTCCGTCGAATACGCTTTCCTGGCGTGAGTAGACGCCGGACACGCCCCTGGAAAGCAGTCTGAGTCGACCGGATGAGTTGGCAACCAGGACTTCGTTCGCATTCAAGGAGAAAAACTGCTTGACGGGTCCGGTTTGCTCGAAGGGAAGCCTGGTGCTGGGTTCGAATCTGCCATTGGAAAAATGATAGAAACCGCGCAGGTTGCCGATCTGGACCTCGCCGCCGATGAGCGCGAGGATAAGCTCGCCTGGGGGTACGCCGTCGTCCTCACCAAACTCGACCAGCGCAGCATCGGCCAGGGCGGTGCTGCCGGCCTTGGGGACGAGGCGCGCAACGCGGCCCAGTTTCGATGACAGCCAGATACTTCCGCTGGAATCCTCGATGACCCCGTACACGTCGAAGCTGATACCGTCGCGCACGTCGAGTTCGACCCAGGTCGAGCCACGCTTCTGGATGCGAGCCAGGCCGAATCGCAAACCCAGGAGTGCCTCGTCTGGACGCGCTGACTGCATGAAGTGCGTGTACACCTGTCGTCTTGGCAGCGTCAGGGGCCCGCCCTCGGTATTTCGCACCCCATCATCGGTCAGGACCAGCAGTTCCCCGCCTTGGTTGGCCACGCCATGAATCCATGAGTAGTTCGGCGTCATGCGCTTGAAGTCTTTCGTGCGGTCGTCATCCTCGAGGAGCATGAGACTCTTGCTGGAATAGGCGATGATGCCGAGGTTTCCCTCGACAACCCCGGTGGGCGATTCGACTATCCCCTGTGATTCCTGGAACAGTGAAACGCGCGAGGGCCATTCGATGCGCGAAATCGCATTGCTCCAGGCTACCCAGATACTGCCTCCATCCTCGACGTAGATCGCTCGGGCGCCGGGCAACGCTCCGAACTGGCTGGCTCCGAATCGAGCGATCTCATTCCACGTCTTGTCCAGTATCACCAGGTCCCCATTGTCAAATGGCAGCCCGACCGCACCTCCCTCCAGTGCCTTCGCGTAACCGATGTAGCCCTTGTACTCATCGGCGTTTGCAACCGTCGCAGGTATCGGGGCGTGTTCAAGGTCTACCCATGTTGCCACTTCGAATGGATCACGCGAGATCCCGGCCAAGCCCTGGACGCCATACGGAATCAGTGCGGCGAGTAGTCTCTCTGCGAAAAATTCGCCGCCTGCAACGGGCTCCAGTCCACTCCTTGTCACATGCCTGAGGCCGAGGTGCTCATCGCGGACATAGAGTTCGCCACGCACGGAGAACAGTCGGCCAAAGCGGTGCTCCGCCGACAGTACGAACATCCCCAGTGAATCCTTGCAAATCAAAGCAGGCTCGGTGCGCCCGCACCAGAACTCCTTGCCCACCGCAAATTCCCAGATGTGACCCAGCCCGAAGAGCCCGCCGGGAACTTCGCCGGAAAAGTCCCTGACACTCACGACATGACCTTCACTGGCAACCGCAATCAGGGATTCCAGGCCGCCAACAAGTACTTCGCCATCAGCGGAAATGCCCAGTGCCGTGACTACCTGTGCATCCGGCAGGGGCAGGCGGTTCCACTTGATGCCGTCAAACTCGAGCACCCCTATATCGTCTGCGACATAGATCAGTCCATCCTTGCCTTGAACGATATTTCCCAGCGGCGGCGCGGCGTACTGATCGTCGGCAATGATTTCCTTGAAGCTCCAGGTTTTCGATTGCGGCACCGCGGACTGGGCGAGCGCAGTCGCAGGCGCAAGCAGGATTGCCACCGCCAGGATGGTGAAAGCATGGAGTGCAGGTATTTTCATATTGAGCGCTTGTACCCCAAAAGTGACAGCAGGGGTAGGTGAAGGCAATGCGCAGGCTCTGGATGCACGACCGGCAGTGGAAACTCCATGCCAGGCGGCGCCGGCTTGACTTGGCGGTTGTGTAGTTCTAGCTTGATGCGGCCTGTGCTAATCACATTAGGCTCCAACCCAACCGACAACGAGGTCAAGAAATGAATCAGGGATCACAAGACAAACTGGCTGTATCCAGCGACATTGTGGATCAATTGAACGGCCTGGTGCGCAATAGCGCTGAACCTGTCGGTTACGGCCAGGCGCCCCGTGGCCCGCAGCCGCCACCGAATCCTCCGAGAATTGCCTGCTCGGAAAACGAAGACTAGATTTTGACTCTGGACATAGAGGCAAGTTTACCTGCCTCTATGGACAGACTCCTGTTGCCGGGTAAGGGCCCGGAATCGTCGACCGACAATCACATCTGGTTCCACGCCGCCGCGTGCACGACTGCGAACGAGAACACTGACCGGGTTTCAGTTGCCGGTCGAGACGTGCCGAGATGAGTCCAGCACCCCCGAGTCTCAAACTCAACCCGAGTGCCAGAATCTCGATAGGCGACGTCGACACTGCGCCTTCCTTCCTGATCGAGGCGCCCATCAAGGGTACCTCCTTGTCTACCGTTCGAGTCAGCGCGGAGAACTTTCCCGACGCGCATGCCTTTCTCTGCTCAGTCCTGATCGACGGCCGGAAGTCTGCGGAAATCAATGAACGCACGGCGGCGGAATTGTGCCGAATCGGCGTTTTCGCACCCGAGGATGCAATGCCGCTGTCGGTAGCCTATCGATTTCCGGTACGCAGCTCTGCCCCCGGAATCAGCCTGTCGCCGCTTTCCAGCGCCAATGCTGCGGAGGGTCAGGCATCCCTGCGCATGCCGGCCGAGTGGTCGGATCAGGAGCTCCACTTCGAGCCACATCACAACGGCAGCGTATGGGCACCGGTCCAGGTCGTCACCGGTTCCGGAACGGAGGGGTTGCAGGAATTCCGGCACGGGGAGCCCTCCGCGAGGAAAATAGCCCTTGATGAAGAATCGACGCATGCGCAATTTGCACGCGAAGGCTACGCAATCCTGAAGAACCTGATTCCGGCAGAGCACGTCACGGAACTTGGCCGGTTCTTTCAGTCGCTGGCAGAGCAGGGTTTTCTGGCCTGCCACGAAGATGACGGAATACGACGCTTTATTGCGCACAATCATCCTGTCGCCCGGTTCTGGCACGATCAGTTGAACGAGCGCGTATCTCAACTTGCCGGGCAGCGGACGAAGCCTTCCTACTCCTTCGTATCCCTGTACCTGGCCGGCGGGGATCTGTACTGGCACACCGATCGACCTGCGTGCGAATACACACTTGCACTCTTGCTCGACTACGCGCCCCTCGATGCCGATGCACGATCCGCCTGGGCGCTCAAGTTGAAAGACCGTGCAGGAAAGATTCATTCGTTGCATCAACGCGTTGGCGAAGCCCTGATATTCAAGGGACGGGAACTGATGCACGGCCGCGATGTGTTGCCGAATGGACATCGTTCCGTGTCCCTGTTGTTCCACTTTGTCAACGAGGACTACGACGGGGAAATGCAGTGAGCTTCGCGCGCCCGGACGCCCAGGTTCGTCGCTGCAATCCCGGAAAGGATGACTCAGCAAACGGCATGGAACAGACGAAGATGCGCGAGATATCGACTTCGAATGCAGCGGCTCGCGTGCATTCCTTTTTCCAGAGTCTCGGCGACCGCATCGCCGCCGAACTGGGCGAAGGTCGCGAAGCGATCAGCGCGAATCTCGAACGCGTGGCAGCAACACAATTGGCGGCATTCAATCCGTCCGCACATATCACGCATGACGATCTCGTCGACTACGTGCTCGGTGCCGAAACGCTGTGCAAGCAATCTGATCTGAGCAGCAAGTTTGCCGAACCACCCGTTTCGCTCTATCACGGAGTTGATTTCGACATCTCCGCACTCACCTGGCTCGACGGTACGACCAGCATCCATCAGCACGCGTTTTGCGGTGCGTTTCATGTGCTGGCTGGCTCCAGCATTCATTGCCGCTATCACTTCGAGCCTCGACAGCCCCCAGAGCCTGGGCAGCGTGCCTTTACCGGCCGTTTGCAACTGCGGGATCTGGAAGTGCTGCATGCGGGCGATACCCGCGTCATTACCCGTGGCAGCGAGTTGATTCATTCGTTGTTCCACATGATCCGCCCGTCGGTGACGATCGTGGTCCGTACGATCAACGTCGACTCCGCCGACGAAATTCAATACGACTATCGCTGGCCAGGGCTCGCACACGACCCGTTTCAGCGCCACGCCCCCACCACGCGCAAGCAACAGTATCTGCGCATGCTGCGTTTGCTCGATGAAGATTCCGCGCTCGTGCATTTGCAGCGTGTTCTGGCGGATGCCGATCTCCTTCTCGCTTACCTACTGATCTCGGAGCAGGCACGAATTTCCTCGGATCCGGATCAGGCCCGAGCTCTGGCCTCGATGTGCACGGCATTGCCCGCCGACGAGCGCGAACTGCTGTTTCAAGCGGCGCACAACGACTTGTTGAGCCAATCTGTCATCGACCTCCGGCGCAAGCTGCACAATCCAGGTCACCGCTATCTTCTCGCCCTGCTCCTCAATGTATTCGACAGGCAGGAGCTCCTGCGCTTGGTTCAACGCGAGTTCGATGCCGCTGACCCGGTCGACCAGGTCATGACCTGGATTGCCGAAATGACAGGCAACACCGAACGCTTCGAGAACGTGATCGGGCTCGATTTCAGCAACACCGAACTCACCATGCTGGCTGAGATGTTCCGGGGTTCGGGCCTGCAAGCCGTACTCGCGAAGTTCAGCGAGCGCTACGGGTTCGAGGAGGTCACCCTCCAGCAAGAGCAGTTGACAGCACTCTTCACCGCCCTGAAAACCTGCGCGCTGTTCCATCACATCTTTGTGGAATTGCCGGATAGGTAGCCCGGATTTCCCGACGCTCTTCTATCGCTTGCTCAAAGCCCGGAGATTCCTGACTTCGGCTTCGGGGCGTGGTGCGGTTTGCATGCGGTGATGCCCTCGATTCCCGGATGAAGGCGTTGACTGACGCGCGTCAGATCCGCCCCCGGTCGAGCTCAGGAAAAGCCCGGCTACGCCGAGACGGGAAGCGCTTTGCGATTGCCGAAAGGGCCAGCATGCGATGAGTTCGCATCCCTCGCAAGACGAAGGAGCAGGATTCAGCTGGATCCTCTCTTTCCAGGGAAGACGAGATGCGGGAGATGGAAGACAGGTGCCCATCAACGACAGCCGGACGTGCAACGTGTTGTATGCCCGGGTGATTTTTCCGCCGTCCGGCGGAGATCCCCTCACCCGCCAGGCGGATCCTGCAACTTCCCTATAGGTTTATAGGACGCGCACATTGCACCGCGTCATTACTTGTCCAGGGCGACTTGCTAGTGTGCGCGCGGCGTCAGACCTTTGGGAAAGGTCCTGGCGAGCTTGGGGAGGGGTCACATGCATACGATTGCTGGAGTCGCGTTGCGACTCCACAGGACGCTGTGTGCCATTGACTCGATTTGTACTCGCTGTCTTCCGCCGCATTTGCGGTAGCCCTACAACCTCTTGGGAATCAATCCGTGATCAAGTCAAATTGTCGTGGTTCTGTTCTCGTTGCACTTACGCCTCTGGTCCTTGGCATTCTCGCTGCATCTGCCAGTGCGGCCACTCGCAATGACCTGCACCAGCAGGATGTCCAAAGCCTCAATCGAAATTACGCGGCTGCTACACAGTCGCTGGGCGCCGCTGCGTCCAGCAACGAACGGCACGCCGAGGCACTCGGCATGGATGGCGAGTCCACCCTTCGCACCATCCGTGAGAAAACCGACACCGACGGTACAAGGCACTATCGCTACGAGCAGCTCTTTCGCGGCATTCCCATCTGGGGCGAACACGTCGTTGTCGCCGAGGATACCCGCGGCAACCTGAAGTCCCTGTTCGGCCGTTCCGTGGGCGGCCTCGCCATGGAAATACCGATGCGTGCGCCGCTGATTGGCACCAGCGCAGCGCTGTCGACCGCAAAAAATGCCGCACTTGGCAATCGCGCCGCATCCATGCAGATTGAAAACCTGTCCAACAGGCAGATGATCTATGTCGACGACAACGATGCCGCCCATCTGGTCTATGTCGTTTCGTTCTTTGCGGACTACAAGACATCGGCAGGCAAGGTCACCGTCAGCGATCCATCGCGCCCGTTCGTCATCATTGATGCGCAGACCGGTCTCGTGCTCAAGCAATGGGACGGACTGACAACCTCAGACGTAGGAACCGGCCCCGGTGGCAACGCGAAGACTGGCCAGTACACCTGGGGTTCGGGCGGTCGTTACGGCTACCTCGATGTGGCGCAGAGCGGCAGCACCTGCACGATGAACAACACCGACGTGAAGTCTGTCAACCTCAACGGCAGCACCGGTGGCAGCACGACGGCGTACTCCTACACTTGCCCGAACAACACCTACAAGGCCATCAACGGGGCCTATTCACCGATCAACGACGCGCACTACTTTGGCGGCGTGATCCAGGACATGTACTCGGCGTATACCGGCGGCAAGGCGCTGAGCTTCCAGCTGATCATGCGCGTGCACTACGGCAGCCAGTACGAGAACGCATTCTGGAACGGCACGAACATGAGCTTCGGCGACGGCAAGACGACCTTCTACCCACTGGTCAGCGTCGACGTGGCCGGCCATGAAGTCTCGCACGGCTTCACCGAACAGCACTCGGACCTGACCTATTCCGGCCAGTCCGGCGGCATGAACGAAGCCTATTCGGACATGGGTGGCGAAGCCACCGAGTACTACTGGAAGGGCAGTAACGACTTCCTCGTCGGCCCGGAAATCTTCAAGGGCTCGGGCTCGCTGCGCTACATGAACAACCCGCCGCAGGACGGCGCCTCGATCGACAACGCGGCCAACTACACCAGCTCGCTTGATGTGCACTACTCCTCGGGCGTCTACAACAAGGCGTTCTACAAGCTGGCGACGACTTCGGGCTGGAACACGCCCAATGCGTTCAAGGTGTTTGCCCGCGCGAACGCGCTTTACTGGACACCGAGCAGCACCTTCAACAGCGGCGCCTGCGGCGTCGAGACCGCGGCAACCGATCTCGGTCTGAATTCGGCGGCCGTGACTGCGGCGTTCACTTCGGTCGGCGTGGCCTGTCCGGGTGGCGGTGGCGGTGGTGGCAGCACGGGTGGCGCGCTGACCAACGGCGTAGCGGTCACCGGCATCGGCGCTTCTTCCGGCAGCTCGGTCAATTACACGCTGGTGGTACCGGCCGGCGCAACCGGTCTCAGCTTCGTGATGTCCGGCGGTACCGGTGATGCCGACATGTACGTCAAGTTCGGCAGCGCGCCGACCGACACGTCCTACGATTGTCGCCCCTACAAGTCCGGCAACGCCGAAACCTGCACGATTGCCACGGCACAGGCTGGTACCTACTACGTTCGCCTGAAGGCCTACTCGACCTTCTCCGGCGTTTCGTTGAAGGGTAGCTACAGCGCAGGCGGTGGTGGTGGCGGTACCCAGACCTACAGCAATGGCACGAACTACACGATCTCGGACAACTCGACGGTGGACAGTCCGATCACGGTTTCCGGACGCTCGGGCAATGCGCCAAGCAATGCGTCGGTCACGGTGGCAATCGTGCACACCTACCAGGGCGACCTCAAGGTCGATCTGGTTGCCCCCGATGGCACGCTGTACAACATCCACAATCGCACGGGCGGCAGCGCCGACAACATCAACAAGACAGTCACCTTCAACCTGTCAAGCGAAGCTCTCAACGGCACATGGAAGCTTCGCGTCAATGACAATGCCGGTGGCGACACCGGTTACATCGACAGCTGGAGCGTAACGTTCTGATAGCGGGCTACGGCTCTTGCGTCAGATGAAGAACCCCGGCCTGTGCCGGGGTTTTTCTTTTGCGCTCGCAATCTGACTCGTTGCTCGGGGAATGTCGTTCGACAGGATCCGGCCCCGTCACGTATCTGGCCCGGAGGCGACCCGTTGGCGCAAACAGGCACCCAGCCTGATTCGACTAGGTGCGACTCGGTATCTGCAATCCCCGCTGGACCGCCGGACGTTCAAGCGCCCTGCCCAGCCAAGCCGAGACATGGGTATAGCGGTCGAAATCAACCAGCGCCCGCGCGCCGTAGAACGTGATCAGGTTGCGGACAGGTCCGATCATGGCAATGTCGGCAATCGTGTATTCATCGCCCATGATCCAGGCTCGTCCTTCCAGGCGCGCATCGAGTATTCCGAGCAGGCGCTTCGATTCCTCCACATAGTGTTCGAGCGGACGCTTGTCGTCGAATTCCTTGCCGTCGAACTTGTAGAAAAAGCCGACCTGGCCAAACATCGGGCCGATCGCGGCCATCTGGAAGAACACCCACTGAATCGTTTCCCAGCGTCGCGCACTGTCGAAGGGAATGAGCTTGCCGGTCTTTTCGGCCAGGTACACGAGAATGGCACCCGACTCGAACAGGGCCACCGTCTGTCCGCCCGGACCATCGGGGTCGATGATCGCAGGAATCTTCCCGTTCGGATTGAGCGAGCGAAACTCCGGCGTACGCTGATCGCCTTTGCTGAAGTCGACCAGATGTGGCTCGTATGGCAACCCGGTCTCTTCCAGCATGATCGACACTTTCACGCCGTTGGGTGTATTCAAAGAGTACAGCTGCAGTTTCTCCGGCTCGCGAGCGGGCCAGCGCTTCCCGATAGCGAAGTCTGAAAGTCCAGTCATGTCGTGCTCCTGCAGGTAGTGACGATCAACTGCCACAGATGGAGCTGGATTGGACGAACATCAAGCTCGAGTTATCTGAATCTCGAATTCGGTACACACCCCAGAAACTGAATCATCTCGTGTTCTGTGCTGATAGAAACCGGACGGATCGGCGAAGCTGCCGCCCTGCTCGGCCCTGCTTATGAGCGACTGGTCGAGAAATATGGCTCCGACTCGGTGCGCACGTCAATCGCCGCGGTCACGCTCGCACAATTGCGGCAAGCCGAAGGAAACATGGCAGCCGCGAACAGCCTGGCCCTGGGCGCGATTTCAGTGCTGGATGCAGAAGGGACCAGACAGCGCCACGCGATCGAACTGGCGTAGGCCCGGCGGATCGCTGATCAAACGACGACGCAATAGTCAACGATGCCCTCGCCAACGATTTGCGTGGGGATTCTTGTTGCCAAAGCGAGAGGATTCAGCTCACCTTGTCCCTGGTTGCGCCCTATTCCTTGAACGGGCGCCGTTGTGGTGCGTCGTCGGGCTGGACGCGGGCGAACAACTCGCGAACCACCGCGTTCACCACAGGGACCCGGTGGCGCAACCACACGTGACTCGCCTTCGCCGTCGCACCCAGGGATGCCTTCGGTTCCATGGCGGTGCGCCCGAAACTCAGTTCTGTACTACCCAGCTCGATCGCGTCATCGATCAGAGTCTGCAGTAACCGAAGGTACAGCGGCACCTTCGCGTTGACCTCGTAGTCGAAACCGACGTAGTAGCCGAGGGCGCGATCGCCGTCCTTGATGGTGGTCATGAACGCGACGATGGCGCTGTCATCGCGGATCAGCGTGCAACCGAATCGTTGCGATCCGGCGAGCGTGGCCAGCGCGCCAAAGTAGCCGGGCGGAAGGGCAGACAATCGAGTCGAAGCGCGCTGTTCGACTTCCCGATACAGCCTGTTCAATTCGGCATCGTGCGCGGCCGCATCGGCATTGCGCTCTACCCGATAGCCTGCATCGGTGACCTGCTTGATGATCTTGCGCGCCTTGCCGCGATAATTCGAGTTCAGATCGGCCAGATAGTCGTCGAATTTCTGCCAGGTCGGTCGAACCTCCATGGCCATCTCCGAATCGGTCTGCAGTGGCCGATAGCTGAAAGCGAGGAGTGGCTGCGCGCTGTCTGATCGTCCCTGGTCGAGATCCTTGACCATGACGTAGTCAATCTTTCCGCGCAGACGATCCGAACGGCGAATGCGGAATATCGCTTCGGCAACGGCATGCCAAAGCAGATCGGCCCCTCGACGGCGGGCCGCATTGCAGTTGTCCGGAGACTTGCGTCACTGCCGTGCCTGAAGCGTCAGCTGCGATCCTGCCCGCCATCCATCGGGATCTGCGGCGCCACGAAGGTATAGGCGATGAGCAGGAGGCCGGCATAGGTACCGTTGTACCAGTCGAAGCGCGAGAACGGCTCGCCGATGGTGAAAGCCCAGACACAGAAGGCGATGACGCTGAGTGTCAGCTGCCTCACGATCAGCACTTTCAGCGTGACGCGCAGGTAAAACAGCGTCGCCAGGGCACCGAACACGAACACCATCCAGGGCACCAGATCGGCGACCTCATCCTTGGAGTTCCTGAGCAGGGTGACCATCGAGAAATAGACGCCAATCACTTCGGCCGGAATCAGTTTGATCAGGCGGTCGGAATAGCCGTCGACGGCTGGCGAGGCGGCACCGAACTCGTCGTCTGGCCCGGCACGTCGCGATACCGTGGAAGTCGGTGCCGCAGTTTGAATGGCGCGCCCCATGCTTCGGCTCCTGTCAGAGGGATCGGCTGCACCAGGCCGCTCCGGTTGATGTTTCGCCCGGACATGGAATTACCCGGCGATTGGCGCGTGCTCAGGCACCGCGTCGGTGCAACTCGAATGAGCGCACGATGGAACGCCAGTCCTGATTCTCGTCTTCCTCGGGCTCGAACGACGCATCGCGTTGCCTGGGCCCGCAGCAGGCCGCTTCGAAGAGTCGTCGCAAGCGCGATCCTGCGCCGCCCAGCGAGCGTGTACCGGCCTGCTGCAACCAGCTGAAGTCGGTCTCTTCCAGGGTTACGAAAATCTTGAAGGCCTCCTGGCCTGAATCAGCGGAAACCTCGGCGGGCACGTCGAGCTGGATGCGTCGTTTGCCGCAGCCAACGCGCAGCATCTGACCTGCCTCGAGCAACTCGCTCGACTTGTTCGGCGGATAAATCAGTTGCACCCTGCCCGTCAAACCAAAGTCGAGTACGCTGAGGAATACCGGGCGGTCTTCATGGTTGATCACCTCGAAGGCGACACTGTCGCCGGCCACAAGTGATTCGCCGTGAGTAGCCATCTTGATCCAGCTGCCGTCGCCGGATTCCCGGAGCAGGTTGAATTCAACTTTCAATTGGCTGTCCGGGTTGTCGAGGGACAGCGCATTTCGATAGCGTGCGAGCGTCTCCGCGTTCCCGATCACCGTGCCGATCGCGTAGGAAAGATCGCAGGCGGTGGGCGGCGATACCAGCCGGCCACTGCGATCGACGATCGCCCAACTGGTGCTTGCGAGCCGGGTCAACTGTGGAACCCGCTCGTCTTCGCCGCTGCCGTCGCGAGGTTCAAGACGATAGATACGCACGTCTGCGGCGTCTTCGCTGACGGCAAGCTGCAGCAAGTCGGATGCCTTGATGGCTTCTTCAAGGGCGATTCGGGCGTCCGGTGCCAGGCCACCGAGATCAATGGACAGACGAAAATGATCGGTCGCGGGCTCGACTTCGACGCAACGTGCACCCGGCACGATGGCCGCTTCGGCACTGACCACTCGAGCCTGCGCGGTGAGCGAATCGACGCTGACGATTTCGATAGCAGCCAACGGCTGCAGTCCTTCGGTCACCTTGGTGGCCGGAGGATATACCGACCAGCGCGAGCCGGGCCGCAGCCCATGCGCCGCTCCGCCGCTGAGGACCACGGTCTTGCCCTCGACCGAGGCAACCGAAACAAACCGGATCGGCACGATATTGCGATCGCCGAAAAGCTCGCGATCCTTGGCCCCTTCGATCTGCGGATTCTGCGCCGGGAACTGGCCGTTGACGCGGGCTTGGGCCGTCTCAAAGACGTCGCGAAAGGTGGTACCAGGCCTGGCCTCCACCAATGCGCTGACCAGATGGTAGGTCAATGCGCCGTTGCGAATGGTTTCACCGCCGCGCTGCTCACTGAATTCACTTGCATACTGGTTGTCGCGACAGCCCGACATCACCACGTAGGCATCGCTCAGAGCAAGCCATCCCTGTTCACGACTGGAGCGCGCCTGTGCAGTGCGCGGAACGGTTTCGGGGTCGATCCCCATGGCCGAAAGCGAGCGGCTGTCATCGGGCGCAGCCCTGACCCTGGCCGCAAACGGGTCACGCGTGATGGTGCCGGAGTGGCAGCAATCAAAGAGCAGGCTCAGCGAGTGTGTCTTCGCCGACAGCCGCTGCAGCCACAGATTGATTTCCTTGTCGACAATGTCGAGGTTCGGCAGCGGATCGCGTCCGCTATCGCTCGGCATGATGGTGCTGTCCTTGCCCGTTCCCTCTTCATCGGAAACCGCGGTTCGACGCGAGCCGTGGCCGCTGTAATGAAAGAACACGACATCGCCATCTTCCACCGATTCGACCAGTTGCTCCATCGCACCGAGGATGCCCTGCCGGCTGGCGGCTTCATTGTGCAATGAAACGATGTTGGCCTCGGGAAACGAGAAATGCTCGATCAGCACCTGGCGAATCAGGCGGGCATCATTGACGCAGCCCGAAAGCTGGTACTTCGGATCCAGATTCGGGTAGTGGTCCACCCCGATGATCAGCGCATGCTTGTTTGGCATCGGAGTCCTCAGATTGCAGGGCTGGATATGGTCTGTCAGGCGACCCGTCCGCCATCGACAGCTGGCCTGTCGGTTCGCCGACTACGACCACCTGTTGCAATGGAGTTGACCAGAAAGCAGGCCGCCGGCAAATCGCAGCCGCAACGCAAAGTCAGTCAACGCTCGTCGGGCGGGCCCGGGCGCGTTGCCGGCGCATTCACGTCGGGCGGGCCGGGTCGCGTCGCGGGTGCATTCACGTCGGGCGGACCGGGACGCGTGGCGGGCGCATTCACGTCGGGCGGACCGGGGCGCGTGGCAGGTGCATTCACGTCCGGAGGGCCTGGGCGGGTATTCGACTGCGAACTCGTGCTCATGCGTTTCCCCCGTGCGTGGAAATGGTAGCGCTACGCTAGCACATGGCGTTGGCGGATGAAATGCGCCTAAACTTGACCGGCAACGGGAAAGTCGCCCAAGCCGCATCGCAAGCTTCAAAGCAGGGGGTTGCTGTCAGAACGCCGGGCCTGATCCAGACATTTTTCGGAGAGCTTCGCCGCCGTCGGGTCCTCAGGGTTCTGACGATCTATGCGGTGACGGCATGGCTGGTGCTGCAGATCGCCGAGGTCACCTTCGAGCCGATGGGCTTCCCTGTGAGTGCAATGCGCATCCTGATCCATGTCGTGCTGGCAGGATTTCCCATTGCCTTTGTCCTGGGCTGGATCATCGAATTGGGACCGAAAGGCTTCATGTTCGATTTGCCGCTATGGCCGACCGACGGCACCGAACGAAGGCGCAGTCGCCGGACCGATCCACTGATCCTGATCGGCGTCGCCGCCATGTTGGTGTTTGGCATCAGTTCGGCACTGAACATGCTTCAAGGCGGGCCAGCAAGCGAACCGGTCGAAGGCGATGGACCGAATTCGATCGCCGTACTCGCCTTCGACACCTATGACTCGAAGGCCGACACGGACTATTTCTCCAGCGGTCTGGCCGAGGAAATTCTCAACCTGCTATCCGGATTGCCCGAACTGAATGTCGCCGCTCGCACGTCTTCCTTCCAGTTCCGTGGCGAAAAGGTCGACGTGCGTGAGGTGGCTTCGACCCTCGATGTTCGCAACGTGCTTGAAGGCAGCGTGCAGCGCAGCGGCGATAGCGTCAGCGTCACGGCAAGGCTCATCAACGGCGGAACCGGCTATCAGAAGTGGGCGCAAAAATTCGATCGCGACATGGCAGACGTGTTCGCCATCCAGCGCGAGATCGCTGCGGCCGTGGTCGCCAAGCTGAAAGTGGTGCTGTCGGTGGAATCGGAAGCCAAGCTCAACGCCGACCCCACCAAGAGCACGGATGCCTATCTGCTCTACCTGCAGGGCACCGAAAAGTTGCGCAATTCTCGCGACGAGTCCTCCCTGACCGCTGCAGCGGATCTGTTCGACCAGGCGCTGCAGATCGATCCCGAATTCGCTCGCGCACTGGCCGGGCGCTGCGACGTGGATCTCGCGCTCTACGAAATCGGCAACGACACCAGGCAGTTCGAGAAAGCGGCCGCCGCCTGCAACCGCGCGGCCGAACTGGATCGAGGCCAAAGCGCTGAAATCCATGTCGCACTGGCGCGCCTCTATCGTTTTCGCGGCTGGAACGACAAGGCGCAGGAGCAACTGCAAGAGGCCATGACGATTGCCGTGAACGATGTCGATGCCTACATCGAGCAGGGCGAGCTTCGGATGGCCATGGACCAGCTGGAAGAGGCAGAAGCCAGTTTCCTGCAAGCTGTCGACATGAAGCCCAACTACTGGAAAGCGCATGAGGCGCTGGCCAGCTTCTACTACCGCACCCAACGCTACCAGAAGGCGATCCAGTCCTATGCCACGGTAACCCGGCTGGCGCCGGACATGGCGTCGGCCTGGTCGGGCACGGGAGCAGCGTACTGGATGCTCGGCGATGTCGATCAGGCGCGCGTTGCCTGGGATCGTTCGCTTGAGCTGAATCCGTCGAGACGCGCCTATACCAATCTGGGCCTGCGCTATTACTACGGCGGTCACTTCGAGGATGCGGTGGCCATGCAGCTCCGTGCGCGAGAACTCGCACCTGACGATCACCGTGTCTGGGGCCGGCTCGCCGAGTCGTATCGCTTTGTCGGCGGCAAGGACTCGGAGAGTCTGCAGGCGTACAAGCGCGCGGCGGCACTCGCCCAGGCCAACCTCGCCATCAACGAGAGCGACTGGGCAACGCGCGGCTTGCTCGGCATTTACTACGCCTACGGCGATCAGCCGACCCGGGCCGAGCAGGAAGCGGAACGCGCGGTGACGGATTCGCAGCGCAATGCGGAGGCCTTGTACTACCTGGGTCTGGTCAGACTGAAACTCGGCAAACTTGACGGGGCCATCGACGTTCTTGCCGAAGCGCTGCAACGCGACCCGCAGTACCTTCAATTCCTGCAGTCGGATCCGGACCTGAAATCACTGCACTCGTTGCCGCGATATGTTGCCCTTCTCGGCGAGAAAGCCGAGCCGAAGCAGGCGCCCAGCCTCCAGCCGTGATCGGCGAGCACCGCGGAAGTGGCGTTCATTCCGGCTGATTCGGAAAAGCTGAAATTCGATGTCCCTTCATCGCCGAATCCCGCGAAGTCCGGCCAGGCAAGGTCGGCGAGTCAGACCCCGACTGACCGGAAGTTGGCGCCTCAGGCAGCACCTGCGATGCGTGATGCGCTAGTGATTGAGTGCCGACTCGATATCCTCCACCGGTGCATTGGTGAAGGTCTTGGCGACTTCCTTGATGATTCGCCGGGTCGTCTCATTGTGCAACTGCGGGCGCAATTGACCGAGCGTCTGCGGATCCGCCATCAGGATAAGATCGGTAAACTCCTGCTTGAGTGCTGCGGCATTCAGACGATGGGCAAGCTGCTTGGCGAATGTTGCCTCGTCTTTTGCCTGGTCGGATTCTTCGGCGGGCCGCTTGCCGGACGGGCCATCGTCGATGAGGTCATCCGGCTCCAGCAATTCCTGTTGCTTGAGCGAAACAGTGGCACCCTTGCCCATGTTGTGGAACAGGCGCGCGCCAGCTCCATCGGTGACCACAACCCATGCTCCTGCTGGAATCTTCTGCATGCTGTTCTCCTTGTTTTCAACTGCGCGCTGCGCGCTGATGAAGGGAGTCTTGCACAACGAACCTGTATGCAAGGTTTCTTCCAGTCAGGTTGGTGCGCGCGCCGTTGGGAACCTCCTGCATGCCAACCAACTCCGGACCGAGCCACGCCACTGCATCCCTGCGACGACGACGGTCCAGACGGACCCGGCGCGGGTGCCCCATCTGCTTGCTGGCGTGGAACCGACAGAAGCCTTCGGATGACGATCTCGAGCTACCTGGATTCAGGATGGTTCACAACATCCCGGATCGGCAAATCGCCTTGTTGTCGCATGTCCTGAAGCAGCGATCGCTGTCTTGCAAGATGTGCCTGCACCTGGCGAGAAATCTGATCGAAACGCGGGTGCTCACGCAGGCCGCTGTAGACGGGGTCGAATCGGGCCAGATACCACCATCGATAGATCTGTCCATTACCGATGCTGGAAGCCAGCGCATCCAGTGCGCGCTCGTCCTCGCCGAGAATGGCCAGGGCCAGTGAACGTTCCCGACCAAACCAGTTTCTGGTTCGACCCTGGCCATGGGTATCCAGCACATCCAGCATTGCCGAAGCGATACGGCGACCCTCCTCTGGTTTTCCGGACAGCACCAATGCATTCGCATGGACGAGGGAGAATCCGCGGCTCCACATGGGAGGGTAGGTTTCGCGAGCAGCAGCGACGGATGCCAGCAGGGCCAGTCCAGCCTGCATGTCGCCGCTCTGGAGCATCGCATCCCGCAGGGCTTCCGCCAGGGGCGCGCGCGGACCGCTGTCAGGCCAGCTTGCGGGGTCGATGTCGCTGGCGTATGCCGCCAGCTGGGTGCTGTCGCCATCGTAGCGGGCCAGCTCCGCAATGACCTCGGCTGGAGGCGACGGACCCAGAACGCTTGCAGCGGCAACCGGGTCGCCAAGGTCGAGATAGATGTCCCTGGCGAGAACCCGCATGTCAATCGAGTCCGGATCTTTCTTGATCGCACGCTCGATGACTCGAGCGGCCTCTGCCAGGCGGCCGCTGTATTCCCAGTGCGAGTAGGCGAGCTGGTAGAGCGCCCGGGTCATGTTCGGGTTGATTTCAAGGGCATGCCGGACAAGCCGGTCATGCTCGGCGACGTCGCTTCGCACGACCATCACATAGAACGCTTGCAGCAGATACAACTCCGGATTCAGCGGATCGATCCGGATTGCGCGGTCTATCGTGTCGATGGCTTCGCCCATGCGCGAGCTGCCGAACAGGAACTGGGCATAGCGCAAGTAGCCCGTTCCCTCGTTGGGAGCAAGCAACAGGCCCTTGCGGTAGTGCTCCTCCGCGACCGCCGGGTCGGCAGTCAGCCCTGCCCGTTCGATCCAGGCCTGGCCGAGCGCGGGATTGATAGCCAATGCGCGATCGAGGGCCTTCTCCGCCATCGTCCGCCATTCGGCCTCCTGCTCGCCTCCCCTCCGGATCTTGAGCATGAGGGCCTGGCAGAGCCCCAGGTAGCCAAGACTGAATTCCGGATCGAGAACCGTCGTCCGCCGGAACGCTTCGATGGCCCTGTCGATATCGCCGGCAGCCTGACTGCTCAGCAGGTTGCGGCCGCGCATGTACAGTTCATAGGCATCCAGGCTGACTCGAGCGTTGCCTGGCGATTTCCCGGCTGCCGCCTCGGCATCAATGCCAAGTTTCCCGGCAACTTCTTGAAAGATGCCCTCACGTATCCTGGCCACGTCCGCAATCGGCTCATCGTAACGGGCAGACCAGAGTGCTTTGCCCGCAGCGGAATCCAGCAAGCGGACATCAACACGCAACCGGTCGGTGGCGACACCCACTCGACCCTGGAGCAGGTATTGCACACCCAGGCGTGCGCCAACGGCGCGGATTTCGTCCGGAGTCTCCGCATCCACTGTCGCCGAGCCGGCCGCGACCACCGTCAGTTTCGATAGCGCAGCGAATCGATTGCGCACCAGATCCGTCACGCTTTGAGAGATCAGGCGGCTGGCCTCATCGTCCGCTTCCGCGCGAAATGGCAAGACAGCCAGTCCCTGGCGATCGATGGCAGCCGGGTCATCGGTTTCGGCCCGGTCGGCCAGCCATCGCGCAACCAGAACTCCAGCCAGCACCAGCGCCAGCAGGAGCAGGACGACTCGCCGCGATCGCCAGTCGGCTCGAACACGCCCTGCGTGAGTCGCCCGGGGCGGCTCGGGTTCATTGTCCGGCGCAGTCAATTCCGGCAACGGCTGCTCCGGCTCCACGTCCAGTGGCGCTATCGGCGCAATCAGTCGGTATCCCTTGGTTGGCACGGTCAGCACATAACGAGGCGACCGCGGATCGTCGCCCAGCGCCCGCCGCAGCTGGGCGATGCAGCGATAGACGGGATTGTCCCCCATCGGCCTCCCCAGCCAGACATGGTCGATCAGTTCGTCGGCACTGACCACGCGATCGGGTTGCCGGGCCAGGTGAACCAGAACGGCCATCGCCTTGGGTTCGACCGAACACTTTCCGGAGGCGCCGACTATGAGGTCCTGGTCCGGGAGGACCAGGCAGCTGCCCACGCGAAAGCCTGTCTCGCCTGACAGAGACACCGAATTGTTGCCAATGGACTGAAAGGACTCGCGCCCGCCTGTATCCATTGCCCGGATTCCTGTGATGGGCAAAAGATAATCGCTTCGCTGGCGTGCTGCCACAGAAAAACTCCAGAAAAACGAAAGGACTCCCCAGCCGTTTGTCCAGATGATCCAAGCGCCGGCGCCGCCTTGGTGGCCGGCGCACCAGGCACGGATGACGCTGTCGTCTGCTCCTTCGGAAACCCGGGCTGGCTACCGAACCGGACCGGCCTTCTCCGGCCAGCGGAGCTCGCCCCGTCAAACCGGTCACTGATCAAACCAGAGCAGTCAAAGGAGAAAACCATGAAGTCCCAAGCACTCACGATCGCGGTCGTCGTCGCGCTGGCCACCTGCCTGCCCGAAATGGCCGAAGCGAACTCCTTCGGAAGATGTTCGAACGCGACTCTTCGCGGCAACTATGTGTTTGCCGCCAGCGGCTTCACGCGTGCGCCCGACAGCACGCCAGGCACACCCTGGGTTCCAAAGGCCATTGTCGAGATCATCAACTTCAATGGCCATGGTTCGTTGTCGACCCCGTCCCTGACCGTCGCCAATCCGTTCGGCGACAGCGGTGCGGTTCTGCAACCGCCGGCAGGAGCCCCCGGCGCCTATCAAATCAATCCGGACTGTACCGGAACCGTGCAATTTTTCGACGCAAGCGGAACAAGCTTTTCAGTGGTCATCGAACTGGCCGGTGGCGTGGTCAAGATGATCCAGACCAACCCCGCCAACAATGTGTTCGTCGGCAACGCAACGCGCACCTGGTGACGACAATGCCGGACGGGCGCCCAGGCGGCGCCCGTTCAACCTGCAACAGGCAGCGTCGCTTCGGCGCCGAGTCAGCCAGGAAACAAGGCCATCGACGCAGACCAGGACGTGGGATTCGACGGCGCATCACAGGCATTCCGCTTCTTCGGCAATTCTCCTGCGACCTGATCGCCGATTGCGAATACGACGCCCGCTGAATCTTGCGCCCGCCGAGTGGATGTCCTGGTTCTGTCCCTCTGGTCGGGTGAGGAGCATCGTTGGCGCGTGACAGTCCGCAAGATGACGGTCAGCAAGTAGCTCTGGGCCCCAACTACAGGCAATGCTCACGGGATCAACCCCTGCTCCACGATCCCGCCGAGAGACCTGTCGACTTTGTCGGTTCGAGGATCAACATCTGCGTCATGGCGTGCCTTAAATTCTGCGCGTCGGGTGCAAGACACCAGTCCGGGGGAGACTTTCCAGCCGGATTGGCGCGAAGGTCCTTGCGGACCAGGGATCTGATTGCAGGAAGGCCTGACTGAATAGAGCGGCATTGCGTCCCAGAGCTTGCGCTACCAGGGCAGCTCGTCACCCTTGGCGTGGCGGAAGCTGCCGGTCTGCTCAAGCGTAAGCGCATCGAGGCGTTCGACCAGCTGCGCGGCAGCCGCGTCCGGGCTGATGTCGCCGCCGCCTCCGACCATCTCGGTCGCCACGTATCCCGGGTGCAGCAGCATCACCGCAATCCCGCGGTCCTTGAGGTCCAGCGCCAGCGACTTGCCGATCGCGTTCACGGCCGCCTTTGATGCCCGATAGCCGTAGTAGCCACCGGAGCCGTTGTCCGCCACCGATCCCATGCGACTGGTCACGATCCCTACCTTTGCGCCCTTTGCCAAGTGCCCCGATAGAGCCTGCACCGTGCGCAGCGGCCCGAGCGAATTGACCTCGAACTGCCGACGCATCCGCTCGAATCCGTCCTCGTCGATCTCACCAAGGGATTCCCTGGAAAGGATGCCGGCATTGCAAACCAGCACGTCGATGCGCGTGTCGCCCAGGCGTTTCGCCAGTGCCGCCAGCGAATCAGCGTCGGTGACGTCGACGCCGGCTTCGACGCGCGCACCAGTCGCCTTCAAGGCATCGCTGCCTTCACGGCATGCGCCAATCACGTCATCGCCGCGTGCGGCATAGTGCC
>NZ_JAWLAR010000027.1:0-24055 GCF_041395345.1 Dokdonella sp.
GTACCGGAGAATCCGACTTCCGCAAGCTGGCCGGTTCCGCGCAGGTGCTTTCCAAGCATCACTGTCGGGTCTTCTGGAGTTCGCCCGTTGACTCGGATATCGACCACGATCTGCTCTCGGAGTGGCTGGCGCTGGACGCACCAAGAACCATAGCCGGCGGTCGCTACCTGAGCAGGCCGGGTCTGTTCGCCTGGAACCGAATCGATCGGGCTTCGGCCTTGCTGGCCGCCCACTTGCCGAAGGATCTCTCGGGTCGGATCGCCGACCTGGGCGCCGGCTATGGCTACCTTGCCGGTGAAGTCCTGCGCCGATGCCCCGGAGTTACCGCCCTCGACCTCTACGAGGCCGAGGCGCGGGCGATAGAACCGGCGCTCGGCAATCTCGAGGCACTACGCGCCGAAAGCGGCAGGGAGATCGAAATCAACGTGCATTGGCACGACGTCACCGCAGGACTGTCGCGTCGCTACGATGCGATCGTGAGCAATCCGCCGTTCCATCAGGGCCGTGCCGACCAACCCGAACTGGGGCAGGCTTTCATTGCCGTCGCCGCGGATGCGCTGAATGCATCCGGCAGCCTGTGGTTGGTGGCCAACCGTCATTTGCCCTACGAGGCGACGCTGAGAGCCCGCTTCTCCCATGTGGAAACATGCGCACTCGAGGACGGCTTCAAGGTCTTTCAGGCCAGCGGAGTCCGCGCATGAGGCTGGTCAGGATGATTGCCAACCTTGGATACGGCAGTCGTCGCGAAGTCGCGATGATGTTTCGCGAGGGCCGCGTAACCGATGCCGACGGCGAGGTCCTGTACGCAGACGACAAGCGCGAGCACGCCGAGATCCGCCTCGACGGTGAGCCGCTTGATCCGCCCCAGGGACTTTGCCTGGTGCTGAACAAGCCGGCAGGGGTGACCTGCTCGACCAGGGACACAGGACGGCTTGTCCACGAATTGCTGCCGGAACGCTTTGCCCTGCGCAATCCGAAGTTGTCGACCGTGGGCCGGCTGGATCGCGAAACCACGGGTCTGCTGCTGCTGACTGACGATGGCGCGCTGCTGCACCGGATCATTTCGCCCAGGTCACGGATCGCGAAAGTCTATGAGGCCGAGCTGGCCGAGGATCTGCGTGGCGATGAAGTGGGCACGTTTGCCAGTGGTAATCTCATGCTCGAATCCGAACAGACGCCTCTACTGCCCGCCGAGCTCGAAGCGCTGGCTCCGCGCAAGGCACGCCTGACCCTGCACGAGGGCCGCTACCACCAGGCCCGGCGCATGTTTGCTGCGGTCGGAAACCACGTCTTGCACCTGCATCGCGTCGCCATCGGAGGCCTGACTCTGGACGGCCTTGAAGAGGGCGCATGGCGCACCCTCGACCCGGGCGGCATCCAGCGTGTATTTGCTGCCGAAACGGAGCAGGAATGACTCGCGAAGCGGATCAGGAGCAGTTGTCCGAAGGCGACCGCACGGCCATCGCGAGCATCCGGCAATGGATCGAGCGCGCCGTGATTGGCCTCAATCTGTGCCCGTTCGCTCGTGCGCCTCATGTCTCGCAACGAATTCGTTACCGGGTCAGTCAGGCCGTCGATACCGAAGCGCTTCTCGATGATTTATGCAGTGAACTGCAAAGCCTGCGTGCGGCCGATGCGTCCGATTGCGAGACGACCTTGCTGATCATTCCGCATGTGCTCGCGGACTTCCTCGATTTCAACGACTTTCTGGACGAGGCCGACGCTGCGATCGAGGTGCTCGGATTGGAAGGGGAAATCCAGGTCGCCAGCTTTCATCCGCACTACCAGTTTGCCGGTACCTCTGCCGATGACATCGAGAATTTCAGCAACCGCTCTCCGCACCCTGTCCTTCACCTGTTGCGCGAAGCCAGCATCGAGAAAGCGGTCGACGCGATGGCCGACAGTGAAGAGATATACCGGCGCAACATGGCGACCCTGCGCACGCTGGGACCACGCGGCTGGGCCGACTTGTGGCGTGACCCTGACGAGAACGCGTAACATCGGATGCGGAGATGGCGGCCCCGGTCGCTGTGCGCCAGGCACTTTCCAACAGGGGGAGGCGTGAAAAGGCCAGCATCCCGGAGATGGAACAAGCTGCGGTCCGGATGGCGCGTCTGCCTGCTCGCCATGGTCGGAATCGGATTGCTGCTGGCAGGCGCCACCGAAGCTGCGCAAAAACCCGTGGTGCTCAAGCCGGGACAGGAGATTGTTGACCTTGCGCCCGGCACCTCCTATCTCGTCGACCCCGATTCCAGTGCCGGTGCCGAGGATCTGTTCAGGCAGCTCGGCAGCGAGGAATTCCAGCCCTTGCCAAATGGCAGCGCCACGTTCGGGTTTGTCGATGGCACCTACTGGTTTCATGTCCGGCTGATCAACGAAAACCCGCTGGCGCATCGACAGGTGCTTGTACTCGGTTATGTCCTGCTCGATGAAATCGACGTCTATCTCCGTCGTGCCGATGGCTCGATCACGCATGCGACATCGGGAGATTTTCGTCCGTTCAGCGATCGCGCCTTCAGCTACCGCGAACCGAACTTCATTGTTGACCTCGCCGACTTCGAGCAGGCCGACCTGCTCGTCCGCGTGCGCAGCAAGAGTTCGATGCAGGTTCCGTTGACGCTCTATTCGCAAAAAGCGTTCTTCGAGCTGGCCCGCGATTCGCAATTCGGCGTCGGGCTCTACTACGGCATCCTGCTCGCCCTGCTCTTCTATAACCTGATCCTGTTCCTGTCGCTGCGAGACTGGAACTATTTCTTCTACGTGCTGCATGTCAGCGGTACCGGAATGGCCTTGTTCTGCCTGAACGGTCTTGCGTTCGAGTTCTTCTGGCCGCAATCGCCGTGGCTGGCCAACGTCGCCGTTCCGATGTCGATGTCGCTCGGGATGCTCTGCATGCATCAGTTCGTGCGCCGTTTCCTCGATCTGCGCACGCGCCTTCCGGCAGGCAATCGCATACTGCTCGGATTCATGGCCTTCCATGCGGTGATGTTCCTGCTGTCGATGTTCATCGACTACCGGGTGGCGATTCTGCTCGGAACGGCATCCGTGATTCCGGGAAGCGCGATGATGCTGGGGAGTTGCCTGATCCTCGCCCGACGCGGTGACCCTGCGGCGAAAATCCTCCTCTTCGCCTGGAGCATGTTGCTGGTCGGCGTGACCGCCTATGCGATGGTTTCGTTCGGCCTGCTGCCCAAGGTCTTCGCGACCGAGTACGGTATCCAGCTCGGTTCCGCGCTCGAGATGATCCTGCTTTCGTTTGCCCTGGCCTACCGTTTTGCGGAACTGCGCGAGGAAAACGTGCGTATCGTGCAATCGGCAAGGAATGAGCTCGAGCAGCGGGTCGGCGAGCGCACCCGCGAACTCTCCACCACGCTCTCCGAACTGGCGGTCGCGAACGATCGATTGCGCGAATCGAGCCTGCGCGATGGCCTGACCGGCGTCTACAACCGGCGCTACTTCGACGCGGCGTTCGAAACCGTACTTGCCGAGTGCCGCGCAAGCTCGCGATCGCTGGCCCTGCTGGTGGCCGACATCGACCACTTCAAGAACGTGAACGATGAGGCCGGGCATCTGGTCGGCGACGATTGCCTGCGTATCGTGGCACGACACATCGAGCAGCTTGTCGGGCAGGATGGCAGCGTCATTCGCTACGGTGGTGAGGAATTCGTCGTGATCCTTCCCGGCTTCGACAAGACCGCGACACGAGGCCTGGCCGAGTCGATCCGGATCAGGCTTGCCGAATCGGCGTTGCCCAGCCAGGGCGAATCCCTGCGCCTGACCATCAGCATCGGCGGCGTGGTGAGCATGCCGAATGATCATGCTTCCGCAATGGAACTGCTGCAGCGCGCCGACGCGGCCATGTACAAGGCCAAGAAGGAGGGTCGCAATCGTGTCGTGATGGCTTGAGGTTGAGGCAGGAATGGCCCTGGTCGGACCTTGGCCACTGACCGGATTCGCCGTTGTGAAGCGCTTCGGCCCAGGCTCATTGCAGTCGGGAGAAAGCCGGTATCCATCTGGACTCTGTCCATCCCGAAAATGGATCCCGTCCTTCGCCGGGATGAAGAAACCATGCGTGACTTCTCGATTCTGCCCGAACCACACTCCACCAAGGGTTCGCAATTCCTTCACGCAGCATCAAGTCCATGCTTTTGCTCGGACAACAGCAAGTGCAGGCTGAATATCCAGGTCCATTGCCCCTCGGAAGACTTCGCATTGCATACCGCTACCGAAGCACGCTTGTCGGGCCAGCCGCTACGCGAATGTTCGTTGCGGCCTCTTCGTTCTCGGTCCTGCTTGCGCCGGGATGACCAAAGGCAGTGAGCGTTGCCAGGTCAGGCCTATTCGGTTCCGGCGTTGCTTGCCGATTGCTCCATGCGCAGGGTAGCCGGCAAATGGATCGTGGCGGCGATCGGCAAGTGATCCGAGACCAGCTGCGGAAGGGTTCTGAGATCGTCGACCCGCAGCGATGAAGACGCGAAGATGTGATCGATCGCCCTGTTCGGGGCCCAACTCGGAAAGGTGGCGGGCGGGTTTTCCGGTGGCTGCAGCGAGGTGCGCGCAAACAGGGCGCGCAACTCGGGACTTTCGATGGGCGTGTTCAGGTCGCCGACCAGGAGCGCATGGGGGTGGCCTTCAAGCAGCTCGGTGATATAGCCGAGTTGATGCGCTCGTGCCTGCGGGCCGAGCGAGAGATGCGCCACCAGCACCACCAGGGAGTGCTTGCCACTGCCGTAGCGCGCAAACAGAACGCCACGGCCCCGAATACGCCCGGGCAGGGGGTAATCGAGCACTTCCGCTGGCTTGATTCGCGACAACAAGCCATTGCTCGATGCAGCCACCTTGGCCACGCGCCGATTCGGTTGATGGCTCCAGTAGGGGAAGCCCGCGTTCTCGGCGAGGTATTCGGTCTGGTTGAGAAAGCCCGAGCGCAGTGAACCGAAGTCGGCCTCCTGCAGGGCGACCAGATCGAAATCGCAAAGGACGTCCGCCAGATCATTCAGATTGGCACGCTTGCCCGTTGGCAGCACATGCTTCCAGCTTTGGGTGACGTACTCCCGATAGCGCTTGACCTGACCGCCAGCGAGGATGTTGCAACTCAGTACCCGCAGGCTGCTGGGGCTGGATGAATCGCGGGTGGGCAGTTCTCGGGTCATCAGCTCGCTGGTGTCGGTGCTGTTGTCGTCGACAGAGGCCATCGGGGGCCTTTGAAAACGAAGGCCGCCATCAGGCGGCCTTGGTCAGGATAACTTGCCGCAGATGCCTATTTCCCGGCTTTGGCTGCAGCTTTTTCGTCGTGTTCCTTCTTGACCAGATACTCGACCAGGGCAACGACCTGGGGGTAGCCACCGGCCGAGGCACCGGTAATTCGGTACTTGCCATTGACGATCACACTGGGTGTGCCGTCCACACCGAGTTTCGGCACCATTTCCTTCGAGCGTGCGAGCTTGCTCGAGACTTCGAAGGAATAGGCGATCTGGCTGAACTTCTCCATATCCGCACCGTGCTCTCCGTAGAACGTCACGATGTCGCCAAACGAACGAAATGCACGACGATCGCGGTGGATCGCATCGAACATGGCCTGCTGGGTCTTTTCCTGGATGCCCATGGCTTGCGCCGTGTAGAACGCACGCGCGAAGGCCTCCCATTGATCGTTGAAGATCGCCGGCAGATAGTCGAATTTCGCATAGGCCGGCAACTTGGACTTGATCTCGTCTGCGTACGGCTGGAAGTGCGCGCAATGGATGCAGGCGTAGCTGAAGACCTCGAGGACTTCGATCTTGTCGCCGCTGGAAGTCGGCTGGGGCGGATCGATCAGGAAGTAGTTCTTGCCGGCTTCGGCAGCCACGGGCGCCGCGGCGGCGTGGTCCGAATGCTCCTGGGCACAGGCGTTGAAGGTAAGGGCAAGCAGTGCGCCAACCAGCATCTTGGGCAGGTATTTCAGCATCGGAACTCTCTCCTCGGTAATCGGATACGGCTGTCAGACAGCGAATCGGGCGGCGAGTTGCCCGGCGCTGCGCGCAGGGCGGGATCTCGGTGAATCAGCTGCCCTGGCTTTCCTTGGCAATCAGGTATTTGATCAGGGGTTCGATGTTGGCGTAGCCGCCAGCGGTCTGCCCGGTGACGAGGTACTTTCCATTGATCACGAAATTCGGCGTGCTTTCCACGCCATAGGCCTTGATCAGGGCATCGTTGCGCTTGAGTCGCGTTTCGATGGCGAACGAACGCGAGGTGGCGATGAAATCTTCCGCCGAGACACCGTACTGCGAGTAGAACTCGGCGAGCGAGGCGAAAGTCGGCGAGCGGATGTCGAGCTTCTTGTCGACGTAGATGGCGCGGAACATGGCATCGTGGGACTTGTCGAGAATGCCCAGCGCCTGTGCCGTATAGAACGCGCGGGCATAGGTCTTCCAGGCCTCGAAACCGAACTGGGCCGGGATCATGACGAATTCCGCGTTGGCGGGCAGACGCTTCTTCATGTCCGCAACCAGTGGCGCGACTTCATTGCAATGCGGACAGGCGTAGGAAAACACCTCGAGGACTTCGACCTTGTCGCCGGTGGTCGTGACCTGCGCCGGTTCGATCAGGGTGTAGTGCTTGCCTTCCTGCCATTCGGTCGGTGCCTGGGCCGAAGCCCCGGCGGCAAGTCCCAGACCGAGGCCCAGGGCGAAAAGTGTCTTCAGCATGAGGTGTGCTCCGCAAATAAGGGGCGCGCGAGGGCGAGCTTGCGTAACAGTGTCGCCTGCGCGCGCTGAACGATCGTGTAAGTCACTTCTTCGCGGCAGTTGGCGCGGCGTGCAGGCCCTGTGCGTAGGAGGCCAGCGCAGCGACGTCTTCCTCACTCAGGCGCTTGGCGATATCGGGCATGATCTTGGCATTCTCGTCACTGCCCCAGACCGTTCCGCCGCGCCATTCGCCGAATTTGGCCATGACGTAGTCGGTCCACTGGCCGGACAACTGCGGGTAGGCTGCTCCGGCGATGCCGCGACCGGCGGGTCCGTGGCAGGCCATGCAGGCCGGCACGCCAAGCTTGGCGTCACCCGACCGGTACAGCAGCTGGGCACGTTCGACGAAAACCTCGTCGGTCTGTCCAGGAGTCGCCTGCTTGCCGGCAAAGTAGGCGCCGAGATCGTGCATGTCCTGCTCGCTCAGGGTCATGGCAAACGGCGCCATGATCGGGTTGGCGCGCTCGCCACTCTTGAAATGCTTGAGCTGACGGACGATGTAGGCTTCGTTCTGGCCCGCCAGCTTGGGATAGGTCGGGTCGACGGAATTGCCGTCCATGCCGTGGCAGGCACCGCAGGCAGCGGCCTTGGATGCGCCGGCTTCAGCGTCACCAAGCAGGAGGTTGCCGGGCGTCTCGGCATGGGCCAGTGTGGCGCAGAACAGCACGCCCAAGGCAAAAACTCGCGGAAAACTCATACACTGACTCCGGATAGGCGGAAAATCCATGCGTTGCCAAAGATTTCGAGGGCAGCGCCAAGGCGAAAAACCCCCGAATTATCCGTGTCAGCCGGAGGCCGGTCAAACGGCCCTCAACCCGATCGAGCAAGCGACCCAGCCCATGCATATCCTCCATACGGCAAAATTCCTCAAGAGTGCGGCCAGTCTGCGTGACATGCCGGCCGACCACGGCCGTGAAGTGGCCTTCGCCGGCCGCTCCAATGCGGGCAAATCCAGTGCCTTGAATGCACTCGCGACCCACAAGGGGCTGGCTCGGGTCAGCAAGACCCCCGGCCGCACCCAGTTGCTCAATGTTTTTGCTCTGGACGACGAACGCCGGCTGGTGGACCTGCCCGGCTATGGCTACGCCAAGGTTCCGGTCGGGGTGCGCGATCAGTGGCGCGGCATGGTCGACGGTTATCTGCGTTCCAGGGAAGCACTCAAGGGCCTTGTCCTGATCATGGACAGCCGTCACCCGCTGAAGGATTTCGATCGCCAGATGCTGGATTACGCAGCCGGCATCGCGAAGCCCTGTCACGTCTTGCTGACAAAGGCGGACAAATTGTCGCGCAATGAGGCTGCCAGGACCCTGAGCGCCGTGCGCAAGGACCTCGACTCGGCGACATCGGATGCTGCTGCCGTCAGCGTCCAGCTGTTTTCCTCGACCGCCAAGACCGGCCTGGACGAAGCCCGCGCGGTCATCTCAGGCTGGCTCGACCTGCCTTCCGTCACTGGTGGCCCGGCCAGTCCCAAAGCATAGTCTCGCCACACCGGCTCACTTGCGCGCGGCCGCAGCGGCCCCATATCGCCGTCTTGGCAGAGAAGGAAACAGGCATGTCCGGACCCAGTGCGGAAACCCGCGAGCCGATCACTCGCCGCGAGCAACTGGTGGGCTATATCGCTGCCGGTGAAAAGCCCGAGCGCGACTGGCGCATCGGCACCGAACACGAAAAATTCGGTTTTCGACTCGACAATCTCAGGCCGCTGACCTGGGAGGGTCCGCAAGGCATTGGCGCCCTGCTGGAAGGGCTGACCCGATTCGGCTGGCAGCGCGTGGTCGAGAAGGACAAGCTGGTTGCCCTGTCGCGCAATGGTGCGTCCGTGACCCTGGAACCGGCCGGGCAGCTCGAGCTTTCGGGCGCCCCGCTGGAAAACATCCACCAGACCTGCAGCGAAGTACACACACACCTCAAGGAAGTGAAAACCGTCGCCGATGAACTCGGTGTGGGTTTCCTCGGCATGGGCTTCCAGCCGAAATGGCGACGCGAGGACATGCCGTGGATGCCGAAAGGTCGCTACGCGATCATGCGGCGCTACATGCCGACCAGGGGAGATCTTGGCCTCGACATGATGACGCGTACCTGCACGGTTCAGGTCAACCTCGATTTTTCGGACGAAGCCGACATGGTGCGGAAGTTCCGTACCTCGCTCGCGCTGCAGCCGATCGCGACCGCCCTGTTCGCGGATTCGCCGTTCACCAACGGCAAGCCCAACGGATACCTCAGTTATCGCTCGCACATCTGGACGGATACCGATCCTGACCGCACCGGCATGCTCGATTTCGTCTTCGAGGACGGATTCGGCTACGAGCGCTACGTCGACTACATGCTCGACGTACCGATGTACTTCAGCTATCGCGATGGCATCTACCACGACCTCGCCGGCGAATCCTTCAGAAGTTTCATGCGCGGCGAACTCAGGCAGCTGCCGGGTGCTACCCCGACCATGACCGACTGGGTCGATCACATGACCACCGCCTTCCCGGAAGTTCGCATGAAGCGATTCCTGGAAATGCGCGGCGCCGATGGCGGACCATGGAATCGGCTATGCGCACTGCCTGCCTTGTGGGTCGGCTTGCTGTATGACCGCAGCGCGCTCGATGCCGCCTGGGACCTGGTCAAGGATTTCACCCGCGAGGAACGCAATGCCCTGCGTGATGGCGTACCGAAACATGGGCTGAAGCTGCCATTCCGTAACGGCAGCTTGCGCGACATCGCCGCCGAGGCCCTGAAGATTTCCGCGCAGGGACTGCGCAACCGGGCGCGCATGAGTGTCGAGGGCGTTGATGAAAGCCACTTTCTCGACCCGTTGATCGAGATCGTCGAAGCCAACGAAACACCCGCCGAGCGCAAGCTGGCCCTGTACAACGGGCCGTGGAATCACGATGTCGATCCGGTGTTCCGCGAGTTCCTGTACTAGGAGCCGGGAATAGGGAGTGGGGAATCGGGAATCGGGAATCGGAGAGCTTTGAGCTCTCAAGTTCCTCAGAGTCTCAGAGGGTGTTTACAAACCTCTGGAAATTTCCAGGACCAGATCTCCGACGAGGCCTGCATCTGGCACGCCGAGGCGGAAGACTTCAAGGTGCTCTCACACGCCTGCGGCGCGCGAGTCACTTCTCCTTGAGTGGCCACTGCGCTGCCGGAGCAGCGCACTGGTTACTTTCTCTTGGCCACGCAAGAGAAAGTAGGGTGCGCTCCGCAGTTGCGTGAAAAAAACCTCATCCATCAACTCAAAGCAGGCGCAACAAGCAGGCCCCCGCTCAGGGCCACAAGGCCAGGATCAGGCCGATCACGGTGAACTGCACGGTGTGATAGCCGGCATTGACCAGGAACAGTTTCAGGCTCTTGCCTTCGAACAGGTAGTTGATGCCGAAACTGGCGCCGACCCAGCACAGGCCTGCAGCGAACCCCGCGCCCAGACCAAGCGCCAACGGCGGGCGAGGGCCGAGGAACAGGGCAAACACGACCGCAGCGATCAGACTCAGGACCAGACTCAGGCCGAAGATCATCGGCATGTTGGCACTCTTCAGTTTTTCATCGCTGATGCCGGCTTCGCGCTGCCAGACCTTGCCGAACAAGGCCGGTGAATACCACAGTCCGCCAATCACGAAGGCAGATACGGCGGCGGCGATGACCGCCCAGATATTGAACTCGGGCATGACGGGTGTCTCCTGTCGGATGGATTGAAGGACAGCATGACGGCCTCGGCGCCATCGTGTATTGGAAAAATGTGATCGGTAGCGGCGCCGTTCGGTGCAGGCGATCCGTGGCTCGAGTTCCCGGGCTGGATTGCCCTGATACGTGCTGCGCTCGGCTGCTTGGTCCCGGACGCGCCCTGGCCTCCGCCATCCTGCCATCCGGCTCCCGATTCCCGACTCACGGCGCCACAACGATGCTGCCAGCGTCAGGTCGCGCGCAACGGACCAGCTCGCCCGGTGACATGCCGCTGAAGGTCTGGAAGTCCCGAATCAGATGGGATTGATCGTAGTAACCGCAGTGCGCTGCCAGCTCGACCCAGGGAATGCGCTCGCAGCGCCCCAGCCATTGCAGGGCGAACTTGAAGCGGTGCACGCGGGTCAGGGACTTGCTGCCCAGCCCGATTTCACGGCGCAAGGTCTGACCCAGATGCCTGCGGCTGACGCCCGCTTGCCTGGCCAGCGCGTCGACACTGGTCCTGCCGTAGCTCGATTCAATCTGTTGCAGCGCCCAACGGGCGAGTCCGGAGGTCTCGAATCGCGGCTGCAGGCGTTGCATCAGCCACTCTTCGACCATGCCAAAGCGCCGGCTCGTCGATGGGCATTCAAGCAATCGTTGGCGCAGCACCAGCGCGCTGTCGCCGAGCAGATCCGTCAGCGGCAGGACGCGATCCGCACAATGATCCGCATCGACATGCAGCCAGGGACGAACGCCGTGTCCGCGGAAGGCGATCCCGAGCAGGATCGATCCGTCAGGGACTTCGGTTTCAATCGGCGTCTGGTGCATGCCGCAGAACCAGATGTCATCGAAGGCGATGCGCCGCTCCGGTGGACCGGCTTCGATGCGGTACTGGGTGGGGCCCAGGTTGATCAGCAGGAAACTGCCGCCGCCGGGCAGGATGCGATCGCGCCGATAGTTGACTTGGCCTTCGCCGAACCAGAGCTGGCTGACCAGGGGTGCCAGCGCAGCGCGCGGCCGGCACACGTCCAGGCGCCAGCGCCCGAGCGCGCTGTCCTCGATCAATGACTGGATGCGAGAAGTGCTGCCACCGTCCACATCAGGCCCCGCTGCAACGTTGGTTCATTATAGGGACGTTGTCGTGACGCCGGCATGCGGTGCGCGATCGGGGGTTCCACCAGCGCACGGACTGCAGAAGCCCAGCGGTCGGGCGTCAGCATCGGCCTGCGGGCCGACCCGATGGCGCGGGCAAAAAAATCCCCCGCCCGGCATCGGCCGGGCGGGGGAGTGTCGCGATCAGAACTTCAGACGCAGGGTCATGCCATAGGTGCGCGGGGCGCCGAGGAAGGCATTCCACGAACCGGTTTGCAGGGGCGCGTCGAAGCCGACCTGCTGGTAGGTTTCGTCGGTCAGGTTCTGTCCCCACAGTTCCAGCATCCACAAGCCATCCGCACGACCGAATCCGATGCGTGCATTGACCAGGGTGTAGGCGTCCTGCAGCTTTTCCGGATCGAGATCGGAGCCCGTGTTGTACTCGGACGTGTAGCGAGCAGCGATGTTGAAGCGACCGACCAGGGTGTCGGCGAACGGCCATTCATAGGTGAGCGCAACCGAATCCTGCCACTTCGGGGCGAAGCCGCCGCGTGCGCCCGGGAGCAGGACCAGACCGGCATCCGGCAAGGGATCATCGCCATACTTCGAATCGAGATAGGTGATGCCCGCCTGCATGCTGAGGCCTTCCACGCCGGTATTCCAGATCAGATCGAGGTCCGCGCCCTTGACGGTAAGCTCGGGAATCGAACGCACGACGTAGCTGGTGCCGAGGAAGCTGTTGAGCTGGAAGTCGGTGAACTCGGTGTAGAACAGCGATCCGTTCAGGAGCAGGTTGCCGTCGGCCAGAGTCGATTTGAAGCCGAGCTCGTAGCTGTCGGCAAACTCGCCCGGGAACGAGGTGTCATCGACGGTGAAAATGCCGGCACCGCCGCTGCTCAGGCCGGTCGCGGTCTGCACGCGATCCAGATTGAAGCCGCCGGACTTGTAGCCACGCGCAGCCGAGAAGAAGGTCATGAACGACTCGTTCCAGCGATACGCCGCCTTGAACGTGCCCGACCATTCCGTCTCGTTTTCATCCTGCTGGGTGCTGCGGCCGTTGTGCAGGGGATTGGCCCAGGGCAGGCACATGAATCCGATCAGGGTCGGGATCACCGATGGCGCTGCCGCAGCCGGGACGCCACGGGCGACGAGAGCGGCGCCGAGTTGCTCGGGATTGCCCAGTGCCGCGCTGCAGCCGGTCGACCCATTCGGGTTGCTGTAGTTCGAGGTGAGTTTCTTGTCCTCGCTGGTGTAGCGCAGGCCGACGGTCAGATCGAGCGCGTCGGTGGCATGGAAAGTCTCGTTCGTGAACAGCGCAAAGCCGTTTGCATTCTGCTTGTAGAGATCAAGCGAACCCTGGCCCGTATACAGCGTTCCGGGCGGCAGGCCGGTTGCCTGGGCCAGGAATGCGCCCGGGTTGCTTGTATCGACCACGCCGGCCGGGAACAGGCTGGCCACGTTGTTGATCAGCGCAATCGACAGATAGGGTTCATAGGCATTGCCCATGGTGACCGATTCGTTGCGGGTCAGATCCTCGTCGCTGTAATACATGCCGACCATCCAGTCGACGATGCCGTTCGAGCCGGTCAGCCTGAACTCCTGGCTGAAGGTCTCGAACTCCACATAGCCGGTCTCTTTCTCGCCCACGCGATAGAGGATATCGGCACCGCTGTAGTCGATGTCGGTTCCGCTGATGGCATCCCAGCCGCGCAGCGCGGTGATGGAAGTGAAAGTGGAATCGCCGAACCACGGCGTATACCAGTTGACCTCGGCCGAGATGCCCTGGTCCGTTATTTCCTGGTTGGTATCACGGTTGGCATAAGCCAGATAGTCCGACGGGTCGGCGACCGGAATGATGCCGTTGCCGCCTGCAAGGGCATTGACGATGGCCGCGGTCGGGCCGCGAACCGTGGTCACGCCCACGCAGCAGTATTCGTCGCGCGTGGAATAGTCGCCGATGATGCGGATATCGACGGCGTCGTTCGGGCGCAGCATCAGCTGTCCGCGAACGGAATTGAAATCCTGGGTGACATCGTCGGTCTTGGTGCGCGGACCGACGCCCGTGTTCACGTCCACGAAACCATCGCGCTGGCGCGTCGCCGCATAGATGCTGAATGCGGAATTCTCACCGACCTGATCGTTGTAGCTGGCATCGAGTCCGATGGCCCCGTAGTTGCCCACGGTGACGTTGGCTGTCGTCTGGCGCAGGTTGAGCGGTGCCTGGGTGATGATGTTGATCAGGCCGGCCGAAGTATTCTTGCCGAACACCGTGCCTTGCGGACCCTTCAGTACTTCGATGCGATCAAGCTGGCCGAGATCGCCGAAGCCGACACCGGTGCGTGCGCGGTAGACACCGTCGATGACGACACCCACCGAAGACTCGAGACCCGGATTGTCGCCAACCGTGCCGACACCGCGAATGCGCGCCGTGGTTTGCGCTTCGTTGCCGGTGCTGGTGACGCTGAGGCCGGTAACCACGATCTGCAGGTCCTTGATATCGCGGATGCCCACGTCCTCTATCAATTGCTGGGGCACCACGTTCATCGTGATCGGCACGTCCTGCAACTGCTCTTCGCGCTTCTGCGCAGTGACGACCGTGCCGCCGAGCACGGTGACGTCGTCCGTCATGTCGTCTCTGCGCTGATCCGAATCCTCCTGCGCAAGAGCGGAAAGTGGAACGCCGGCCAAAGCGACAACAATTGACCACGCCAAGGCCTGGCGGCCCAACTTGACTGATTTCATGGTTTCATCCTCCCCGAAGATTTTGTGTGCCTCCATCCGGATCCCCGCGACCCGAATCTTGGCTGCCTGACTACGTGATGCCTGTGACGCTTGCTATCGAATCCTGTTCAATTTCGAAACTCTGTTTCACGTTCCGAGTCGCCCTGTTTTGAAGGGCCTGCGGCCTGTTGCGGTGAACCTAGCACAGATCATTTAACGAAAATGAAACTTTCGCCCAGCCGTTTGGGACACCTCTGCGGCACCTGCAGCATGTCGAATCGTCGGCCCTGATCGGTCCGGGGGCATGCCACGTTCCGAGACCGCCAATCCGGTCCGTATCGGCTCGGCCCTGAGCCCGGAATCCCTGTTGTTTTGCTCGATTCCAGCCTACTCATGCAGCGCCTTGATCATTGCTTCGCGCAGGCCCGGCTTGGCCGCCAGCGGATCGGTCGGATTGCGCATTGCAACAATATCCTCGGCGCGCTGACGCACTCCTTCGAGCGCCTTGGGGTGTGAGGCGATATAGAAGCGACCTTCGCGCACGGCCTCGAAGGTCATGCGGGCCACATCGGCCGCGCTGATCTTGCCCGAATGGACGGCCTTGTCCATGGCTGCCTGAGCGACCCGCTGGGAGCGCGTAAGCGGTTCCGCATTGGCCAGCTGCGCGGGCCGGTTCCGTTGTGAAGTGTTGATGCCCGTCGGCACGTAGAACGGACACAGCACCGAACAATGCACTTGCGTGGTTACCAGAGAGAGATCGTGATGAAGCGATTCCGACAGCGACACGACGGCACTCTTGGACACGTTGTAGACGCCGCTCGCTGGCGGGTTGAGCAAGCCGGCCATCGATGCGGTGTTGACGACGTGTCCCTGGTAGTCGGGCGACGCCTTGGCCGATGCGAGCATGCGCGGTACGAAGGCACGCATGCCATGGACCACGCCCCAGAGGTTGACACCGAGCGTCCATTGCCAGTCGGCGACACTGTTTTCCCAGATCAGGCCTGCCGTGCCGACGCCGGCATTGTTGAACAGCAGGTGCACCTCGCCGAACGTTCTTTGCGTCGCTTCGGCCAGGGCGTCAACCTGGGCTGCGTCGGAAACATCAAGAACCTGGTTCAGCACACGGGCCCCGCCGGATTCGAGTTCGCTCGAAACGGCCTGCAAGGCTTCGGCTTGCACATCGGCAAGCACCAGCGACATGCCAAGTTCGGCTCCAAGTCGGGCGAACTCGTGGCCAAAGCCCGAGCCGGCACCGGTAATGACGGCCACCTTGCCGCTGAAATCCTGAATGCTCATACCGCCGATACCCCGCCATCGACGGCGAGAATCTGGCCGGTAATGTGCTTGCCTGCATCCGAAGCGAACAGCAGGGTTGCGCCCTTGAGATCTTCCTCGTCGCCGAAGCGGTTGAGCGGCGCAAGGCTCTTCAGCGTATTCGCACCGACGCTTTCGATGAGGCCCTTCGACATCTTGGTCGGAAAGAATCCGGGAGCCAATGCATTGACGGTGATGCCGTAGGCGCCCCACTCGCCGGCCAGCGTGCGCGTGAAATTGACCAGAGCGCCCTTGGTCGTGTTGTAGGCGATCGTCTTCATGGCGCCGGGCGGGTTGCCGCGCAGACCCGCGATCGAGGCAATGTTGATGATGCGACCGCTGCCTCGTCCGATCATCGAGCGTTTGGCGATCTGTTGGGTCAACAGAAACAGGCCACGGATGTTCAGGTTGAATACCTTGTCCCAGGCTTCGACCGGATAGTCTTCGGCCGCTGCGCCCCAGCTCGCGCCAGCGTTGTTGATCAGGATGTCGACATGGCCGAGCTTTTCCAGCGTGGCATCGACCAGCGAAGTGATGGACTCTTCCTTGCCGCCGTCGGCTGCGACCCATTCGACATCGATGCCGCGTGCCTCGAGATGAGCCTGGGCCTTCTCGAGCTCGTCCGACTTTCGCGCCGAGATGACCAGACGCGCACCATAGTCACCCAGTGCCTCGGCCATCTGCAGGCCCAGGCCACGCGAGCCGCCGGTAATCAGCGCGGTGCGTCCATCGAGATCAAACAGGTTTCGTTTCGCACTCATGGCCAGCCTTTCCTCCATGCAGTAATTCAGGGATTGCGTTCCGCAAACGGGAGAACATCGGTTCAGCTTTCCTGCAACGCCGAACGGTACATTTCCAGATGTTCGTCGGTCGTGCCGAAGCGAAGTTCGAATGCCAGCAGGCGCTTGAAGCAATGGCTGACATCGAGTTCGTCGGTCATGCCCATGCCACCGTGCAATTGCACGGCCTGCTGGCCTACGAACCGGGCGGCCTGGCCAATCAGCGCCTTGGCTCCGGAGATTGCCCTGCGACGCGCGCCCGCGTTCGAGTCGTTGCAGGATTCGGTCGCCAGATACATCATCGAACGCGCCTGCTCGAACTGCATCAGCATGTCGGCCATGCGATGTTGCAGGGCCTGGAAACTGCCGATCGGCATGCCGAACTGCTTGCGCGAACGACTGTATTCGATGGTCGCCTTGAGGATGCGGTCAAGCACGCCGAAGGCCTCGGCGCAGAGCGCGGCAGTGCCGCGATCGACGACCCGGATCAGGGATTCCTCGACATCATCACCGAGGCGTGCATCGGGCTCGAGAAGGACGTTGTCGAGTGCGAGATCGGCGGCGCGCTGTCCGTCGACGGTGCGCAACGGGCGCAAGCTGACGCCGGCAGTGCCGGCGTCGATGGCGAACAGGCCGAGACTGCCGTCGTCGACACGTGCCGAGACCAGATACAGATCTGCCATCGGCGCGTGATAGACCACGCTCTTGCTTCCGCTCAGGGTCCAGCCTTCGTCGCTGCGTGTGGCGCGTGTCCGGATCTTCGAAAAATCGATGCCCGCCCGCTTCTCGTCATGAGCCAGCACGGCGATGCTTTCACCGCTGGCCATCTCCGGCAGCCAGCGTGCCCGCTGCGCATCGGACCCGAGCTGCACGATGGCCTGGGTAGCCACGATCGCGCTCGACAGAAACGGCTCCAGGACCAGGCCGTGGCCGACTGCCTGTGAAACGAGCATGACGCCGACAGGACCGGCACCGATGCCACCATCGGCTTCGGGGATGTCCACGGCAAGCAGGCCCAGTTCACCCAGCTGCTTCCAGAGTTCGCGCGACCAGCCCGCATCCGAATCGAGCAGCTTCTGGCGCTGATCGAAGTCGTATTCGCTGGACAGGAATCGCTGCGTCGTGTCGAGCAGCATCTGTTGTTCGTCGTTGAATGAAAAGTCCATGGGGATTCCGTCAAACCTGAAGGATCATCTGCGCGATGATGTTGCGCTGGATTTCGTTGGAGCCGCCGAAGATCGTCAGCTTGCGCTGGTTCAGATAGGCCTCGGTGGCGCGGGGAACGTCTTCGCCCAGATCCTGGTCGGGCGAATCGGCGATCAGGGCGCGGGCGCCCAGCGATTCCACTTGCAGCTCGGTGATGCGCTGCATGATTTCGGTGCCGCGAATCTTCAGGATCGAAGCCTCGGGTCCGGGCGCGTGGTTCTGTTCTTCGGCGAAGATCACGCGCAGGTTGGTAATCTCGAGCGCCTTCAGTTCGAGTTCGACCTGGGCGATGCGCAGGGAAAAAACCGGATCCTCGATCAAGCGACGGCCATTGCGCTCGATCGAAGTGGCCATCTGCTTGAGGCGGCGCAATTCGCGCTGGCTGGCGCCGATCCCGGCGATGTTGGTGCGCTCATGGCCGAGCAGGTACTTCGCGTAGGTCCAGCCCGCATTTTCGTCGCCGATGCGGTTGCCGACCGGAACGCGCACATTGTCGAACCAGATTTCGTTGACCTCGTAGCTACCGTCGAGCAGGCGCGTCGGACGCACGCTGATTCCCGGTGTCTTCATGTCGATCAGCAGGAACGAAATGCCACGCTGCGGCTTGCCGCTGGCATCGGTGCGGACGAGACAGAAGATCCAGTCGGCAAACTGTCCGAGCGTGTTCCAGACCTTCTGTCCGTTGACCACGTAGTGATCGCCGTCCAGTTCGGCTTTGGTTTTCAGCGATGCCAGGTCGGAGCCTGATCCGGGCTCGGAATAGCCCTGGCACCACCAGTCTTCGGCGGCAAGGATGCGCGGCAGGAAGCGCTGCTGCTGTTCGCTGCTGCCGAAACGCATGATCACCGGTGCCACCATCTTGACCCCGAAGGCCAGCTGGGCCGGAGCATCGGCCAACGCACACTCGGTTTCGAAAATGAACTGCCGTGCCTTGCTCCAGCCGGTGCCACCGAACTCGACAGGCCAGGCCGGCGCACCCCAACCGCGTGCGTTGAGTATTTTTTGCCAGTTCGTGATGTCGTCTCGAATATGGCTGTGGTCGCCAAGGTGGACGCGAAGGCGTATGTCATCCGGCAGCTTGTCGCGCAGGAACGCGCGAACTTCTTCGCGGAACGCCTGCTCTTCTTGGTTGAATGCGAGATCCATGTGAGTTCTCAGTCCTGAGGTGTTGTGGGCAAGGTGATGTAGCGCGCGAGCATCTGGGCAACGCAGGCCGGCTTGTCGCCGCCCTCGATCTCGATGGTCGCGGCCCAGTGCGCCTGCATGCCGCCGGCGACCGGGTCGAGTTTTTCCAGCACAAGGCGGCCGCGGATACGCTGCCCGGAAATCACCGGTGCCGGCAATCGCACCCGATCCAGTCCGTAATTGATCGACATGGACAGGCCGTCGATGCGCACGCTGGACTCGAACATCGCCGGCAACATCGACAGGACCAGATAGCCATGGGCAATCGGTGCCCTGTAGGGCGACTCGCGACGGCAACGCTCGATATCGAGATGAATCCACTGGTGGTCATCGGTGGCGTCGGCAAAGGCCTGGATGCGCGCCTGGTCGACAAGCAACCAGTCGCTGACAGCGATTTCCTTGCCGACCCACGTGCCGAGATCGGCCAGTCCGTTGATGGTTCTGTGTGCGCTCATCGGGATGACTTCAATCCTTGAGCGCCGTCATCCCGGCGAAAACCGGGATGACGGCGAGAGGGTTGGATGCATTCGCATGGATCAAACGGCAGCTCATCAAAACCATTCGTCCTGCATGTCGAGGGTGGTGCGATCGAGGCTGGCGAGCAGGTCGAGCTGGGCATCGACCCTGGGCAACTCCCAGCGGAAGAAATACTGCGTGGCGGCGCGCTTGCCGTCGTAGAAGTCACCGGACTTGCCTTCGGCGGCGAGCGCCTGCTCGAGCCAGATCCAGGCAATGACGATGTGTCCGAATGCTTCGAGGTAGAGGCTGGCATTGGCCAGGGTGACGTTTGCATCCCCGGCGGCCCAGAGTTGCGCGGTGACCTCGGTCAACCGCTGCAGTCGCGCCTGAAGCGCATCGGCATGGTCGAGCAGAGCCTCGCCTTCGTGCGCCCGGGCCAGGCTCGCGCCGACGCGTTCGGCGAACATCCTGAATGCCGCGCCGTCGTGCATGACCACCTTGCGACCGAGCAGATCCAGACCCTGGATGCCATGAGTGCCTTCATGGATGGGATTGAGACGATTGTCGCGATAGAACTGCTCGACCTTGTACTCGCGCGTGTAGCCGTAGCCGCCATGCACCTGGATGGCCAGATCATTCGCTGCAAGACACCATTGCGAGGTCCAGCTCTTGGCGACGGGCGTAAGCAGATCGAGCAACAGGGTCAGCTGCGCGCGCTCGGCTGGATCGATCGCAATTCCGGCTTCGTCGACGAGGCGTGCGCAATACAGGTTGAAAGCGAGCCCGCCTTCAACATACGACTTCTGTGCCAGCAGCATGCGTCGGACATCGGCGTGCTCGATGATGCGCGTTTGCGGGCTTGTCGGATCCTTCCCTTCCGGCCCGATCGGTCGGCCCTGCGGACGATTGCGCGCGTATTCGAGCGCGTGCAGGTAACCGGTATAGCCGAGGCCGACGGCGCCCATGCCGACGCCGATGCGTGCGTCGTTCATCATGTGGAACATGCAGGCCAGGCCCTGGTGCAGGTTGCCGACACGGTAGCCGATCGCGCCGGGTGTGCCTTCGGGCGCGTAGCGGGTGCCTTCGCCAAAATTGAGAAGACAGTTGATCGTGCCGCGATAGCCCATCTTGTGATTGATGCCGGCCAGCTGGACGTCGTTGCGCTCGCCCAGGCTTCCATCCTCGTTGACCAGGAACTTCGGCACCAGCATCAGCGAGATGCCCTTGACCCCTGCAATCAGCTTTCCGTTTTCGTCGGGCACCTTGGCCAGCACGAGATGCACGATGTTTTCCGAGAGCTCGTGGTCGCCACCCGAGATCCACATCTTGTTGCCGGTAATTCGATAGCGGGGCCCGTACACGGAATCGCCATCCGGTTCGGCGCGTGTCGTGATATCCGACAACGAGGACCCTGCCTGCGGTTCGGACAGGCACATCGTGCCGAAGAAGCGTCCCTCCAGCTCGGGCCGGACAAACGCATTGATCTGCGCCTGCGTGCCGTGTGCCAGCAGCAGCCTGGCATTGCCCATGGTCAGCAGCGGATAGGCACTGGTGCTGACATTCGCCGCATACAGCCAGGCCAGTGCCGCGAACTCGACAACCTTGGGCACCTGCATGCCACCGAGCTCGTAATCGAGCGAGGCGCTGATCAGGCCGGTCGAGGCAAAGGCTTCGAGTGCCGATTTCACCTCCGCGATCATCGATACCGTCTCGCCATCGAACCGGGGCTCGTTGCGATCGGATTTCTGGTAGTGCGGCGCGAAGCATTCCGTGGCCAGGCGCGCACCCGTGTCGAGCACGGCGTCGAAGGTCTCGCGCCCGTGGTCGACGTAGCGTGCGGCTGCCGTCAGGGACTCGACATCCAGCCACTCATAGAGCAGGAAATCGACATCGCGACGCGAGAGCAGCAGATCGGTCACGGCCTCAGAGGACCTCGAACAGGCCGGCTGCACCCTGGCCGCCGCCGATGCACATGGTTACGACGACGAGCTTGGCGCCACGGCGTCTGCCTTCGATCAGGGCATGCCCGACCAGGCGTGCGCCGCTGACTCCATAGGGATGGCCGACTGCGATCGCGCCGCCGTCCACATTGATGCGGTCGTGCGGAATGCCGAGCGTGTCCATGCAGTAGAGAACTTGCACGGCAAAGGCTTCATTCAGTTCCCACAGGTCGATGTCGTCCACCGTGAGCCCGGCGCGCTTGAGCAGCTTCGGAACGGCGAAGACAGGCCCGATGCCCATTTCGTCCGGCTCGCAACCGGCCACGGCAAATCCGCGAAAGAGGCCGAGCGGCTTGATGCCGCGCTTCTGCGCAACATCCCCATCCATGACCACCACAGCCGACGCCCCGTCGGAAAACTGGCTGGCATTGCCGGCCGTGATGACGCCGCCGGGAAAGACCGTGCGAATCTTCGAGACGCCTTCATACGTGGTATCCGGACGGATGCCCTCATCGGCCGAAATCGTGACTTCGCGTGTGCCGAGCTGGCGGGTTTTTGGATCGGCGAATCCCGCGGTCACGGTGATCGGCACGATTTCATCGTCGAACCTGCCGGCGGCGGCCGCTGCTGCTGCGCGGATCTGGCTCTCCGCGCCGTAGCGGTCCTGACGTTCGCGGTCGATCTTGTAGCGCTTGGCCACGGTCTCGGCGGTCTGCAGCATCGACCAGTAGATCTCCGGCTTGTGTTCCTTGATCCAGCCGTCCGCGATCATGTGCAGGTTGGCGTGGTTTTGCACACAGGAGATGCTCTCGACGCCACCGGCAACGAAGCTTTCACCTTCGCCGGAAATCACGCGCTGAGCTGCCATGGCGATCGTCTGCAGGCCGGACGAACAGAACCGGTTGACGGTCGCACCGGGCACGCTGACCGGCAAGCCGGCACGGATGGCAATCTGGCGCGCGATGTTGCTGCCGGTCGCGCCTTCGGGCCAGGCGCAGCCCATCAGCACATCCTCGACTTCATCGACGGCAATGCCGGCGCGTTCGACGGCATGCTGGACGACATGTCCACCCAGGGTCGCGCCATGGGTCATGTTGAATGCGCCCTTCCAGCTCTTGGCCAGGCCGGTGCGTGCGGTGGAGACAATGACGGCTTGTTTCACGATGAACCTCGATTTGATTGCAGAATGCAGCTTCGTTACATCCTTCTCCCGCTGGCGGGAGAAGGTTCCGGAGCGGGATGAGGGTGGGGATGCATGTTGGGCGAACATGTGGAATTCGCTTCGATTGACTCCCTCATCAGCCTGTCGGCAGCTTCTCCCGCCAGCGGGAGAAGCACATGATCGTTGTCACGCTCATGCAGGTGAAATTGACTGTTTCTCCTTGAGCACACCCAGTCAGCCCGTAAACGACTTGCCCGCCTCGGCCAGCTCGACCAGCAGCGGTGCAGGTTCCCAGCTCGCGCCCTGATAGCCGCGCGAAAATCCGCGCATGGTCGCGAGGACGTTGTAGAGGCCGACCGTGTCGGCGTAGAACATCGGTCCGCCACGCCACACCGGGAAGCCGTATCCGGTGAGATAGACGATGTCGATGTCCGACGCCTTGGCGGCGATGCCCTCCTCGAGTATCCGCGCGCCCTCGTTGGCCAGCGCAAAGACGAGGCGCTGGACGATCTCCTCGTCGCTGATGTCGCGCTTCTTCAGGCCCAGGTCACGCGTGTTCTTCTCGAGAATCGCGGCTACCTCGTCGGACGGGTAGGCGGTGCGGTCGCCGGGCTTGTAGTCGTACCAGCCCTTGCCGGTCTTCTGGCCAAAACGTCCGACTTCGCAGATCAGGTCCGCCGTCTTCGAATAGACCATGTCGGGTTTCTCGACATAGCGGCGCTTGCGGATGGCCCAGCCGATATCGTTGCCGGCGAGGTCGCCCATGCGGAACGGGCCCATGGCAAAGCCGAATTTCTCCATGGCCTTGTCGACCTGTTGCGGCGTTGCGCCCTCGTCAAGCAGGAAGCCGCCCTGGCGTCCGTATTGTTCGATCATGCGGTTGCCGATAAAGCCGTCGCAGACACCCGAGACGACGGCGGTCTTGCGAATCGCCCTGGCAATCGCCATCACCGTCGCCAGCACATCTTTCGCAGTCTTCTCGCCGCGTACGACTTCGAGCAGTTTCATCACGTTGGCCGGGCTGAAGAAATGCATGCCGACGACGTCCTGTGGACGCTTCGTGAATGCGGCGATCCGGTCGACATCGAGTGTGGAGGTATTGCTGGCCAGGATCGCGCCGGGCCTGGCGATCGCATCGATCTGCTTGAACACCGATTCCTTGACGCCGAGTTCCTCGTAGACGGCCTCGATGATGAGATCGGCGTCCTTGAGGTCATCGAAGGAAAGTGTCGGTGTCAGCAAACCCATGCGCTGCTCGACCTGCTCCGGCTTGAGCTTGCCTTTCTTCGCCGTGCGCTCGTAGTTGCCGCGTATGGTCGCAACACCGCGATCCAGGGCTTCCTGTTTCGTTTCCACAATCGTCACCGGGATGCCGGCATTGAGGAAATTCATGGCGATGCCGCCACCCATGGTGCCGGCGCCGATGATGCCGACGCTCTTGACTTCGCGCGGCTGCACGTCCTTGCCGACATCGGCGATCTTGCTTGCCGCACGCTCGCCGAAGAAGGCGTGGCGCAGGGCCTTGGATTCAGTGGAGGTGACCAGGCTGATGAAGCCGGCCCGCTCGACCGCCATGCCTTCATCGAATGGCTTCTGGAATGACGCTTCAATGGCCTCCAGGCACTTCATCGGCGCCGGGTAGGGTCCGGCCATCGCCGCAACAGTATTGCGTGCAACATCCAGGAAGCCTTCCGCATTGGCGTGGTCAACCGTGAGATCGCGGATCAGCGGCAGATCACCATCGCCGGCAACGCCCTTGGCAAAAGCAATGGCGGCAGCCACGACATCGGCGTCGACCACCTTGTCCAGCAGGCGGGTGTCGGC
>NZ_JAWLAR010000028.1:0-11560 GCF_041395345.1 Dokdonella sp.
TTGGACGGCTTGCGCTGCTGAGGCGGCGGAGCGGCCTGGACCGGTGGTCGCTGCGGTTGTGCCTGACGGCCCTGTTGCGGTGGTCGCGGGGCTGGCTGCTGCTGCACCGAACGTGGCTGCGGTTGCTGAGTCGGACGCTGCTGAACTTCACGCTTGGGCGGCGGTGCCGGCTGCTGCTGTACCTGACGCGGCTGCACTTCGCGCTTCTGCTGTGGCGGTGGTGAGGGAGCCCTCTGCACCGGACGCGGCTCGGGAGCCGAACGCGGTTGCACTTCGCGCGGCTTGGTCTGCGGCGACACGCGCTGCGACGGCTCGGGAGGGCGAGTCGTGGGTCTGGATTGCGGCACGCTGCGCGTCGGTTGCGGTTGGCGCTGCACCGGCGGCTGGTTCTCTCGGGTCGCCGGCTTGCTGCGAGGGCTGGTGACCACGCCGCTCTGTGCCGGTGCGCGCGCCGGCTTTTCGTTGCGTGCGTCTGGCGTGCGCTGAGCAGGCTGCTCGCGGGCGGGAGAATACTCCCTTCCACTCGCCGCGCCGGTCGTTGGCCGAGGCTTGCGCTCGGGCGTATTGGTTGTCGGCGGACGTCCCTTCACCTGGGTCTCGACCGGCTTGCGAGCCGCTGGTTCTCGGCTGGCCTGATCGCGATCGATCGGCGTGCGCGTTCCGCGGCCCTGGATTTCGGCAGGGCTCTTCGCCGGCAGGGGCTTGCTTCGTGCCACGGCCTGGCGGTCATCTCCGACAACCTGGACGCGACTGCCGTCCTTTCCACTCGTACGTGGCTTGCGCGCGGCAAGCTCACGCATTTCAGCTTGCGCCAGAGGCTGGTTGTCATTGCGGCTGATCGCCTGGATGCGTGCCTGTGCATCGGGATTGCGAGCCGGAGGCGCGGTTCGCGCGATGACCTTGCGGTCAAAGTCTGCGGTACGCACCTTTGCGCCCCCATTTCCGCGCGCGACACTTCCACCCGCAAAGCTTCGTGTGGTCGGTGCGACCTGGACCCGGCTGACGACCTGAGCCTGCTGCAACTCGGCCCGATTGACGCGCACCCGCGCCCGATCCACGGATCGTGCATTGACGAAGGCGTCACGCGTTACCGCGGTGACGGCGAGGTCGTTGTTGCGATAGGCATAGTTGCCGTTGTTGATCGGGCGACCGCGCGAATAGTCGTTGTAGACGTTGGTGATGTAGGTGTTGTTGATGATCGTGGTGTTGCGCACGTTGATGTTGTTGAAGTAATTGCGCGAGCCCTGGTACCACGGGACGTAGACATCACGCGGGCCGAGCGGGAACCATCCGATCGGGCCGGTCGAGATGCCGACGCTAAAGCCACCGCCGCCAACAAAGGCGACCAGTGCGGGCGCATAGATCGGACGCACGCGGCGCGGGCCCGGTACCCAGCCCCAGCGCGAGCCGACGTAGGCCCAGCGTCCATAGTGGAACGGTGCGAAGCCCCAGGGCGAATTGTCGACCCAGGTCCAGCCCCAGGGATCTATCCAGGCCCAGTGCCCGTTGCGATAGGGCGCCCAGCCCGCTTCGACGCGAGTGGGGTACCAGATCGAGCCGTAAGTGGGCGCCGTGCTCCAGCTGCCGTATTCATCCAGATCCGAATAGCCGATGACTTCTTCGGAGACGTAGCGGCGCGACACCGACTGGTCGTAGCGCTGCGCACGCTGCAGGCACCAGCGATCGAACTCGTCCTGTATAGGCAGCCCATACACCTGGTAGTCATCCAGGGAGGAATCGTAGAAGCGATAGGCGCGGCCATCATTGACGCTGTAGCTCGCGTTGTCGCGTCCGTAGACGATGCCGTTGCCGTCGACAACGGAGATCATCGTCGAGTCGCCGGCAGGCGAAATGTCCACCCGGTACAGGCCGGGTTGTTCGACCACGAACGCCAGCGTCGGCGTGTCGATTTCGTAGTATTGGCCCTCGTACACGTTGCGCACGCTCAGGCTCAGGGTGCCGGCAGTCAGCTCGATCTGGGCGCGCTGGTCATCAAGATCCAGAATGCGCATCGAGGTACGTTCGTCAATGCGGAGGGTGGCCGCACCAATGTCGAGCTCGGCGAGGGAGGCGCGATCAAGATAGAGCGCGTCACCGGTGCTCAGCGGACGATTGATCAAGGCTTGCACCCATTCGTCCAGCCCGGCGGGCTGCATGCTGACATCTCCGCTCACATAGCTGATCCGGGCGACCCGCATCGGCGGATCGGCGAGTACCTGGCCGCTCAGGCCTGCCAGGGCAATGAAGGATGCAGCAAGCCAGGATACTGGCAGGGAGAAACGTGAAATCGACATGGTGGTCTCCTGAATATCCGAATCGGCAGCGCGAAACTCGAGCTGATTTCGGCACGCGTATCTGAACCCATGCTGCCTGAACGAGAACCGTCCGCCAGCGAGGGGAGCACGATCCGCGATGAATGTGGGTCGCCCTCAATCCGTGGAGGGAAGCCGCACACGGCCCCGCACCGGCACGAATTGCAGGGGTGCTTGCCGGCCGTGCGGTCGCGCGGATAATCTGTATTCCCCGCGGGTGTAGCTCAATGGTAGAGCTGTTGCTTCCCAAGCAACTGACGAGGGTTCGATTCCCTTCACCCGCTCCAGCTCCAATTCTTCCTGGCGATCTGTTGTCCCGATGTGCGGATCGTCCGCACCGCGAAAATCCCGGCCTCTCGGAATCCGCCATGAAAATTGGGATCATTTCACGCAATGCTTCGCTGTATTCGACTTCGCGCCTGGTAGATGCGGGTCGACGCAGGGGACATGTCGTGCGTGTGCTTGATCCCTTGCGCTGCTACATGCGCATCTCGCGCGGCAAGTTCGACATGCACTACAAGGGTCGGCCCCTGGCCGGATTCGATGCGGTCATTCCACGCATCGGCTCTTCGGTCACGTTCTACGGCACCGCCGTGTTGCGCCAGTTCGAGATGATGGGGGTCTACACGCCGAACAGTTCCGATGCGGTACTGCGTGCCCGCGACAAGCTGCGCTCGCTGCAGATGCTCGCACGCGAGGGAATCGATCTGCCAAGAACCGTTTTTGGCGACTATCCGGACGATACCGTCGACCTTCTGCAAATGCTGGGCGACCCGCCGCACGTGATCAAGCTCAACGAGGGCACGCAGGGGCAGGGCGTGCTGCTCGCGGAAAAACGCTCGTCGTCACAGGGCATGATCGAGGCGTTTCGTGGCCTGTACGCCAACTTCGTCGTCCAGGAATTCATCGGTGAGGCGGGCGGGGGCGATCTACGTTGCTTCGTGGTGGGCAATGAAGTGGCGGCAGCCATGCACCGTCAGGCTCCGGAGGGAGATTTCCGGGCCAACCTGCATCGCGGCGGCAAGGCCAGCAAGGTGGAACTGAGCGAAGAAGAGCGAAGTGTCGCCCTGCGCGCTGCGGCAATCCTGAATCTGGGCATCGCCGGCGTGGACTTGCTGCGCTCCAGGCGCGGACCCCTGGTACTGGAAGTCAACGCGTCCCCCGGCCTCGAAGGCATCGAGCAGGCGACCGGGCTGGATCTGGCCGGCAGCATCATTGCCGAAGTCGAGGCCGGCTTCGCTCGCCTATCAATGGCCTGACCGCGGTACAGACGCGAGCAGGGTTGACCGGCCCTGCAAAATCCGGTGGTTAACGGAAGAATGAGGGGCGCTTAACCTCCATTTAAGCTCCTGCTCCCTATAGTCCCGCTCACTGTAGGTTCTGCTCGACACTCCTAGCGTAAGGTCAGGTCACAGGCAGATTACGGTAATCGGGGCAGTAGCTTCTTTGGCCCAAGCGAGGTGTGTTCCCCCAAAGGCACCTCCTTGGGCTATTTTATTTGTGTTGCTTCCGACTCCTTCCAACATTGAATCCACGCGCTTCCACATCCGCGACAAGCCCCCGAATCCCGACTGGATTTGGCCGTTTGCATGCCCGTGCGGATGCGCCGGCCGAAAGCCGTTGCATGGATGCATGCCCAGGTTTGATCCGATCGCGAGAGAGCCAATGAACAAACCGTCGCGTTTCCGCATCAATTTCCAGAATTCCGAGTTAAGCTAGGCAGGTCATGCGCATACTCGTCATAGAAGACAACAGCGATATCGCTGCCAATATCGGTGACTTCCTCGCCGATCGCGGTCACGTGGTCGATTTCGCGGGAGACGGCGTCACCGGGCTCCACCTGGCCGTGGTCAACGAATTCGACGCCATCGTGCTCGATCTGAGTTTGCCCGGCATGGATGGGCTTGAAGTCTGCCGCAAGCTGCGACAGGAGGCCCGGCGCCAGACCCCGGTGCTCATGCTGACGGCGCGCGACGCGCTGGAGCAGAAGCTGACCGGTTTTGATTCCGGGGCTGACGATTACATGGTCAAGCCGTTTGCCCTGCAGGAGCTCGCTGCCCGCATCGAAGTGCTGGGTCGTCGCGGCAAGGGCATCAAGAGTCGCGTGCTCAAGCTGGCCGATCTCACCTACAACCTCGATACGCTGATCGTGGTCCGCGCCGGAAAGTCGATCCAGCTCAATCCTATCGGTCTCAAGCTGCTGCAGGCGCTGATGGACAAGGCACCTTCGGTGGCGACCCGTCAGGAGCTGGAAACCCGGGTCTGGGGCGAAGAACTTCCAGACAGCGACTCCTTGCGCGTCCACATCCACGGTCTGCGCGCCGCGATCGACAAACCTTTTGACAAGCCGCTGATCCAGACTCGTCACGGCATTGGCTACGTCATGGTCGATCCGGATGCAGTACCGGCGTAGGCTCCGCAGCCGGATCATCATCTCGTTTGCGCTGTTCGGCCTCGGCCTGACCGCGCTGTTCGCTGCAGCGACGATCTACCTGCGCGTGCGCATGGAAGATCAGATCATCAATGAGACGCTGACCCGCGAACTGGTCCACTTCGTCGATTTCAAGCGCGAGTATCCGCAACCGGACGCGCGCTGGAGCATGTCCCTTTTCGAAGCCCAGATCGTGCGTGCGGGGCGCACGGCGACGGTACCGTTTGCCTGGCAAGCGTTCGATTCGGGCGTCTACGACATCCAGGATCTCGACGCTTCCGGACAGTTGCGCTCCTACAAGCTGGCGGTCTACAAGGACAGCGATTTCTGGGCCTATCTGCGCTTCGATCAGAGTTCGCAGAAGTTGACCGAGCGCCAGTTGCTTGTCGTACTCGGGCTCACCGTGCTCGTGTTCGCGGTGCTGTCGCTGATCATGGGCCTGTGGCTGTCCTCGCGCGTGATGAGTCCGGTCACCGAGCTGGCGGGACGCCTGCGCGAACTGCGCAAGGCGGGCACCTACACGCCGATGGCGCCCCGATTCGCCGATGACGAAGTCGGCCAGCTTGCACGGGCGCTGGATGACTATGCCGAGCGCCTCACCCACCTGGTCGAGCGTGATCGCGAGTTCAACGCCGACGTCAGCCACGAGTTGCGCACGCCCCTGGCCGTGATCGCGTCGACCACGGAACTGATGATGGGAATGGGCCTGCCGGACAAGGCGCACGAACGCCTGCGGCGGATCGAACGCGCGGTTCGTCAATCCACCGAGTTGACCGATGCCCTGTTGCTGCTGTCGCGCAGCGAACGCCAGGCGCCCACCGACGGTGAAACCACGGATGTGGCCAGGGTTGCCGAGCAGGTCATCGATATCAGTCGACCGCACCTGGGCAACAAGCCGGTCGAAGTCCGACTGGAAGTCGAAGAGCCGCTTCTGACGGCAGCACCCTCGTCCGTGGTCGCGGTGGCCCTGACCAACCTGATCAGCAATGCCTTCAAGTACACCCAGGCGGGAGAAGTCTGCGTGATCATCGGCCACGGTCGGGTTGCGGTTGAAGACACCGGCCCCGGCATCGCCGCCGAAGACGCCGAGCGCCTGTTCGAACGCGGGGAACGCGGCACGACCCTGGTCAAGGGGGCCGGGCTCGGCCTCGCCATCGTGCGCCGCCTGTGCGAACTCTACGGATGGAACGTGACCCTGGCACCGCGACCGCAGGGTGGCGCCGTGGCGACCCTGCAGTTCGACTATCGTCCGATCGGGCCCTGAAGCGGCAGATCAGGAAACCGGATCCAGCCAGTTCCAGCGATCTTCGGTCTTGCCGGTGAACAGGCCGAAGTACAAGTCCTGCAGCTTGCGCGTCAACGGCCCGGCCTTGCCTTCGCCGACCGCCTTGCCGTCCACCGAGCGGATCGGGGTGACTTCCGCAGCAGTACCGCACATCAGGATTTCGTCGGCGAGATACAGGTATTCACGCGGCATGTCGCGTTCGATGACTTCGATGCCCTGTTCGCGCGCGAGCGTGATCAGGGTATGCCGGGTGATGCCATTGAGGATGGCCGCGCTGGCCGGGGTGGTATGCAGCTGGCCATCGAAAACCAGGAACAGATTCTCGCCGGCGCCTTCGCTGAGCAGACCCGTCGAGGCCAGGGCGATGCCTTCGCCGAAGCCGAGGCGACGCGCCTCGCGCGCGATCAGCTGGCCGGACAGATAGTTGCCACCGGCCTTGGCGCCGGTCGGAATCGTGTTCGGTGCCATCCGGTTCCAGCTCGAAACACAGGCGTCGATACCGGCTTCGAGCACGCCTGGCCCGAGATAGGGGCCCATCTCCCAGGTCGCCACGGCCACATCTGTCGGCGTATCCGCCGACAGGCCGAAGCCGCCCAGTCCGCGAAACGCGACCGGTCGCAGATAGGCCTTGGTCAGGCTGTTCTTCAGGATGACTTCACGGCAGGCGGCCGCCAGTTCGTCGATCGTGTAGGGAATGACGATGTCGTAGATCTTGGCCGAGAGATAGAGGCGCTTGAGATGGTCGGTCAGGCGGAAGATCGCCGGGCCGTTCGGCGTCTCGTAACTGCGGATGCCTTCGAAGACCGAGGAGCCATAGTGCAGGGCATGCGCCATAACGTGCACGGTCGCTTCGGCCCAGGGCTTGATCTTGCCGTTCTGCCAGATGAACTCGGGATAGGTCGCAGCCATGTCGGATTCCTTGATCGTGAGCCGCCAATGATAACCGGCGGGGTCGCACGCCGCTAACCGGCTGGCCCCGGGCCAAAATTGTGGCATTCAGAGGGGGAAGGGCTGGACGCTCGCTATTGGGTGTGCATCCAGCGCTTCCCGGGTCCGTGCAAGGAAGCGTATCCACCGGCACAGGGGGCCGAAGTTGCCGAAGCAGATCGACAAACCCGGATTGTTCTTCGACGGGCATCAGTCGACAGATTCAGAACCGTCCCCTGGACTCGATTCGGGCACGATTGGCACTGACTTCAAGCTCTCCATTCCAGCGCAGGCTGGGCGCTTCTCAACAGCCAAATGGCTGGTCATCCTGTTCTTGATCTTGGCTTGGCAAATCAAGTGCAGAACTGGATCCCAGCCTGCGCTGGGATGACGAGCAAAGACTTGCCTGGCGCCGCCTTGCGCCAGTGCCCAAAATGCTGGAGTCATCCAGGCAGGAAATATCCCCAGATTAGACCGTTGGATTAGACCGCACGATGGGCGGAACACGATGAATTTATTAGAGAATGTCCTGCAGCTTTTGCCTAATTTTCCATGTTAGGCTGTGGGAATAGATCCCATTGTGGGACCGAATAGTAGTTGGGCCTAGTGAAAAGCATGCGATCAGTTGTATTGAAAATCACCGAGTGGAATTCCGCGAAGGCGTGGACATCGGATATTGCGCATACCAAGAATATGCTCGTCGACCAGCTTCGCAAATCCACGCCAATGAGTCACACGGAGGCAAAGCGCTTAGTACGGGCAGTCTTTTGCCATGAGTCATCTGAGCTGTTGCTGGTCAATGCAGAGTTTTACAATGCCATTCGAAATGCGCTTCAATCGGTTGGTGCGCAAGTTGAAGTTCATCCAGCCCAACTGGGCGTTCAAGCCGACGCCGTAAACGGCGCGGCTTAACTCAGGTGTTAGCCATCACAGAAGGGACTTTCGCAGCGTGAGATCAAGGGCCGCCCTCGCAATTGTGTCGCTTCTCGCAGTGGGCCAGGCGTGCGCGTGCTCTGTGCCGCACGTTCCTTTCGATTCAATGCTCCCGTCGTACACACAACTTTTCGTAGGTGACGTAGTTGCAGTACACCTCGTGGAGTATGAGCGCAAACGTCTTCGTGAGATCGCAGAAGGATCAGAACAACAGATCAATACACATCGGGCGGGTTTAACGCTCGAATACTCTGTTCGAGTACTGGTTACACATAGCCTCAAGGGTTCGCCGGAGTCCATCGTGGAGCTTCTCATTGGCGGTTGCGGAGTACCCATTCCGCAAGTTGGCGAGCCAGGGTTATTCTTTGTTCCCAGTGAGGGCCGAGTAGCCGTCGTGTATCAAAGCGATCGCCGCTTCTCTGAGTGGCTCATCAAAGCGACCAAACATGCTCGCAGTGAAGGCTAACTATGTGGTCAAGCGGACAGCGGGGGAGGCTATGGTGTTTCCTGATGTTTCATCGTGCCGCTGCCGCTTACCACGGCGTTAGAACCAAATGGCCACAGCGCAATGCCCCGAATGCAAAGAGGGCGAAATAACTATCTTATCTCGGCTGTTCGCAAACACGCGTAAGCCGTGTCGTTGCCTTAATTGCTCTGCGCTACTTGTTCCAGTTCGCGAATCACCAGTTGACTATTTGCTGCAGGCCATCGCTTTGGTCTTCTTTGCATGGATGTTTCTGGGCGGGCTTCTTTGGTCTCGATCAAAAGAACAAGTTATGTTTGCTTGGTTGGCGGGCACTCTTGTCATTCTGTCTATCGCGTTCTGGCGCACATCTGTCAGCCCTATTCGGCTAATTACAAGTCGTATGCGAGTCGAGGAAACCATTACTCTTGTTATCCTTGGTTCAATCATAATCGTCGGGCTGTACTTAGGTGGGTATAAGTAGTTCTAACTTTTCGTCCAAGCCGACCGCTGACGCGCCGGCTTAACTCTGGTGTTATGCCCTTCATGAACGGTAGTAGAAATTCCCAACCTGGGTTCTTTTGGAAGCTCTATTTCGTGTTCCTTGCGGTTTGCATGGCGGTGTATCTGGTTCGGGAGATCTCATCACCGGTTGAGTTTTTATGGGATCTCCTAGGTGCACTGGTTCTTGTCGGTCTGTGGGGCTATATCCGTCAGGTGCCTATGGGTTGGCGGGCATTTTGGGTCTTCTACTTTATCTATATGGCATGCGGCGGACTTGTGACTCTGTACTATCTCGCGGAAAGTATCGTAAACCTTGAGAAGGCGCTCTTTACTGGTCTCGCTATCGGCTCAGCCCTAGCGGCTCCGCTATTTGTTGCACTATGGCGCTATACCTTTAGGTCGCCGCATATTTGGGTCACGAAGAGCGCATAACTGTTCAATCAAGCCGACCGCTAACGCGGCGGCTTATTTCCGGTGTTATGCACTCAATGAACCATCCCGAAAACACCGTGCCGAGTTACATCTGGTGGTTCTACTTCGCCCTCTCATTGCTTCTCTCAGTCGTTTCGCTTATCCAGGGCGTAAGCTCGCCAATTGAGCTCGCATTTGGAATCGTCAACGCGTTTGCACTTGTCGGCTTGTGGGGCTACATATCTCAGGTTGCGGTCGGCTGGCGGCTGTTCTGGGTGTTGTATTTTGTTGCGTCGGTCGTGGCAAACATTGTTGGATTTGCACTCTTTGCAGCAGGCATTGGACAGCGGGATTTCGCCTTCCTCGCGATAGTCAGTTTCTCTATTGTCCTTGTTGCTCCAATGTATCTTGCACTTTGGCGATATGCGTTTCGATCACCGAAAGTCTGGATGATACAAAGTGCATAACTAGTCATTCGAGCCGACGTGCTAACGCACGCGGCTCAATTCAGGTGTTGGATCCCTATGTTCAGAATCCCGAAACTGTGTGTATTGCTCCTTCTGGCTTCAGGCAATGCGCTTGCTTGTAAGTGCCCGCAGACTTCGCTCACTGAGAAGCTCCAAGACGCGTCCATCGCATTTGTCGGAAGCACCGATGCTGACCCCACTCTCGAAAGAAAAGACGGTGAACCAATTCCATTCGTTGTATCTCGCCCATTGAAGGGTAACGTCACAAAGGGTGCTACGATCTCGGTTGACCCCAGCTTCAATTCTGATTGCGCTGCACCATTCGTAAGGGGAGTTCAGCTTTTAGTGTTTGCATACGGAAGAGCTGGTGAACCACCTAAGGTCGTGGCGTGCTCAATTCGCACAGTCGAGCCAATTTCAATTGATGGTGAGCTTCTGCAACCTTCGTCGGATGTCGCTGAATTCTTGCGGTCGGTACCCAACTAATCAATCAAGCCGACCGCTAACGCGGCGGCTTATTTCCGGTGTTATGCATTGGAAAACTAAGTGACCACATACAGCCTTTCGGGCCCTGACAACGACTCAAATATGTGCGGTTCCGCCGATCGCCTGTTTGACGATGTTGGTGGCATTCCGGTTTGTCCTGTGTGCGGCTATAAGACTGACCTGTACTTTGTTAATCCTTCGTTTCGTGTCAAAAGAAGGGTATACGACCTGTCGTCAACCTATGACGGATACAATATCGCCTCCCTAAAATTCAAGGAAGCATGTCAACGGCTGAAGTTGAAAGGAGTTGAGTTTCTGCCGCTTCCATCAGATCCAGAGTTCTTTGTTATCAAACCAATGGTGCTTACACCGTTTGACTCTGTATCAAGGAAAACAAAGCTCGAATATTTGTGTGCCGCTTGTGGCTTCTACAAGGCTGTTGCCGGCGCAACCCCTGCTTTCCTGTTGTCAGAGCCTGAATCGGACATTTCTGGAACCGATATTGTTTTTGGTTCGGGTAATAGTCGTGGCCGAGTTCTCATCACTACAGAGCACGCAAAACACATGCTGGTTACTGAGAAGCTAACAGGGCTCTATTTCAAAGAAACAATGCATAACAATTCGCTCAAGCCGACGCCGCGAAGCGGCGCGGCTTAGCTCAAACGTTAGAACTCGAATGGTTTTTTTCGTACTTTCGCGCCCTGGCTACGATGAGCTAGTAAATCTAGTTGGGGGCCCGCCGTCGCCAATTTGGGTCAATGCCGGAGTATTGTCCGATCAAGAAGTTGATGCGTTAAGAGCAAAAGGCGTAGATCTTTCCCGCTTTTCGGACACTATCGATCCGCTCTCAACGTCATCAATCTGCAGTTCCATAGCGACAATAGCTGAGCACCATCCGGGCGAGCGTATTTGGGTTGAGCATCGGGCGGAGTTCTAACTTTTCATCCGAGCCGACGTGCTAGCGCACGCGGCTCAATTCTGGTGTTAGGTAGCGCAATCATGGCCGACGTTGAATCGAAAGTCCTTGAGCGCGAGCTGGGGAAGCTTGGCGGGTTTGCTGCGCGTTGGAGCGCCAAGCTCTTGCCGAACGTCGCACATGAAGCCGAATTTCGTCTCAACCCAAGTGAGCGCGCCACAAGCGTTGTGGCCTCTTCGCTCACTACCATTGGCAAACCCATCTCTGAGCTGCCATCGGTTCCCGCCCGAGGCATCTACTACGCCCTGGTAGGGTCCGGGCATCTGAACCTCAATCCGACGGTTCTTCGTGTCAAAGTTGAGGGCCAGTCGGTTTTCATTCGCGGTGTCGCAAAGGAGGGTGCCATCAAACAGCATTCCGCACGC
>NZ_JAWLAR010000029.1:0-8640 GCF_041395345.1 Dokdonella sp.
GCCTAAGCGGCATCCGTTCGCCTGGCCTGTGTCATACCCCCACTTGCGCCGGGGCCGGGAGCACACTTGATTGCTGATCGATTCCTGCGATCAGATTCGTTAACGTGCGCGACGATGTAAAGTACCTGCCTGGCAGGTTTGTCTGCCGTTCCACGTATGTACTCGCTGATAGCCCTTCACGTGCTGGGTAACCGGGAGTTTCGAATGAACCAGGATTGCGAGCCAGGATTCAGTTTTTCAGCTTGGCCCTTGTCGCTGATCCTGATGATGGCATCGCTGTTTCTGGCTCCACCGCTGGCCTTGGCCGACGAGCCACCTGCCAGACCTGCTGGAATTGATGCCGACCGGTTGCTCGCGCAAAAGATCTCCGCCTACATCGATTGCATCAACCGACACAGCAACTGGACGATGGGCAGCCGTGAGCGCTACCTCGACTGGATCAAGGATGCGAAACGTGGTCCGACCGGTCGCGAGCCAGTCATCTATGGACTCTATCCGCTGTATGACATATCCGATTGTCGGGCAGGAATCGAGAAGGCCGCAAATCTCCCACCGGCCTATCCGGAAATCGAGCAATCCGCAGCTGCGTGGGTCGAAGCATTCGTCACCCTCGACTCCCTCGTGGCTGAGGCCAACAGGTACTACGAGCTCGAAAACTACAAGGACGACAAGATGGCGAAAGGCAAGTCAATGCATCCACAACTGATGGAGGCATTTGAACGCTTCGACGCAGCAAACAATGCCTTGTATGGGCAGGTCGTCACCACACAGGACGGGCTGGCCGAAAGGCGGCTGCAGCGCCTGGCAGGCGATCCTGCGCTAGAGCGCGAATACTTGTTTGCCCTTCTCAACGACCGTGCCAAGCAAATTGTGAGGCTCATGGATTCAGTGGGCACGAAGAGTTTCGATCGCGACGGCTTCGCAACGGCCGTATCGGAATATGAAAAAGCCTACTTCGAAGCAGACGCGTATTCCACGCAGCAGAGCGGTCAATCGAAGGAAGCCTTTGATTCAATCATGATGATGATGGCCCTGGAGTACCTGAAATCCGCAAAATCGCTCATGCGCAGCGAGCGCGGCGGTTTTCGCTTTTCGGCAGGGGAACGCATGTTCATAGAGGACGGGTCCGGCGAGATGGTCGAAGGCCATCCAAAGCATCTGGTAGACAGGTACAACCGATTCATCGACGCATCGAACCGCAGCTCTCGGCACAATTGATGGGGCCCCTGAAATCTATCAACTCAGTGCTTCTCCCGCTGTCGGGAGAAGCTGCCGACAGGCTGATGAGGGTGGACCTACGTAGCAAGGCGCGAAACCTGGCGAATCAAGAGCACCACCCTCATCCCCTGATTCGCCGCGTCCTGCATCTCACCCTTCGGGCCGGCTGCGCCGTTCGTGCCCGATCCAGTCGGGCGCAGTCGGGACCTTCTCCCGCCAGCGGAAGAAGGAATTGCTTTGTCGACTTCATACTGTTTACGGGCCCAATCAATAGCGGGTGCGTGACCGGGCGATCAACCGCCCTGTTTCCAGGAGATTGCCCGACGTGACCCACTATTCCGGACCGCTGCTTACGCGCTCCGATGCCGATACCCTGCATACAGCGCGCGACACCGGCGCTTCCGAATGGAACGGCTCGCTGAATCTGGGCTTGTCGAGCGGGACGGCACAGCTGCTTTCCGATCGCTGGCAATGGCGGGGAATATCCTATCCGTATCCGGCGAAACTGAAGGACCGCACCATCTACTACTGGGACGGCAATGGCTTCGCGCCCGTCTCGAGGTTTGCCGGCTCGTTGATCAAGCTGGTGCCGACGGATTGGGGCGCGCCAACCTTCGAGATCGACGGCATCAAGATGCTGGTGACTTCGAGGATCTCGCCTGTCGAGGATGCACGGCATAAGGTGGCACTGATCGAGCCGCGCGGAAAGCGTGTTCTGGATACCTGTGGCGGCCTTGGCTACTTCGCCGTCTGCTGTCTCGAAGGCGGAGCCGCGCACGTCGACTCTTACGAAAAGAACCCCAGTGTGCTCTGGCTGCGCACACTCAATCCTTGGTCGCCCGATCCGGACGCGCCGGAGAATGGTGGCCGCCTACAGCTCACCCATGCCGACATATCGGAAGCGATCATCGGGATTGCCGATGCATCGATCGACGCAGTGCTGCACGATCCACCACGCTTCGGCATTGCCGGCGAACTGTACTCGCAAGTCTTCTACGATCATCTCGCGCGGGTGCTGCGCAAGCGTGGGCGCCTGTTTCACTACACAGGAAGTCCGAACAGACTCACCAGCGGGCGCGACGTGCCGCGCGAAGTGAGCAAGCGTCTGGAAAAGGCGGGCTTCAAGTGTCAACTGGCGCTCGACGGCGTGCTGGCGACGCGACGCTGAGATTCCAACTGGCGGGCACACCGAGATCGACTTGCCGTGCAGCCTGTCGACTATTGAGGCTCCCCGGGTGGAGGATCGGATGCCGGTCGGGCACATCCCATGATCTCCTGGCCGCCATCGAATGCAATCTTGCCGGTATAGGGAAAGCTCGCTCCAGACATGTTGTCCTGGCAAAGCCTCTCGGTGATTCGGATTTCGATAGTGCCCTTGGCGTCGTGAGCCATGACGCTGCGCCCGTCGAACAAGACATTGTTGGAATCCACCGCGAGCCTGCGTTCGCCCTCCAGTCCTTTCAGCACAAGCGAACCTCTCTCGACATGCGCATTCCAGAACGGCTCGTTGGTCGAAAGTATGAATTCCTCTTCGACAAAATGCTGGCTGTCCAGTACAGGTGGCGGCATGATCTCGACGGATTCACCCGCCGGGTTGGCAGCGGTTTGCGCTGGTTGCGAACCTTCCTTCACATCGGGTGCAGAGCTTTTGCTGCACGCAGCGAGGATGCACCCAAAAGCAATGACCCAAATTCTGGCGTCGGCAATCATGTTCAGTTTCCTTCAACTGCGAATCAATCAGTCACCCTCAGACCTGGACAGGGTGTATCCAGACCCCTGATGAATTCTACCCAAATCATTTGATGCGCCCTGCCCTCGACTTGGTTGACCAGTGAAGCCTTTCTTTTATGCGACTCGAAGAGGAATGGAGGATCCGCTTCCTGCGGATACCGAATCAAAAGCAGTTATTGCTCCATTGAAGCCTGTGTTCGCGGGCGAATTTACCAGGCATCAAGTGTCACTCTTCTCGCCAGCGAATGACAGAGGATCACCGAATGAATCATATCGTCATATCCAGTTTCGAGAATGTCGAAACCGGAGACATGCAATCTCAGGGAGAGTCGATCAGGCTGTTCGATTCCGAAGCATCCGCACGCGACCACTTCGAGCGTCGTTCGGCATTGCTTGAATCGGCGGTCGCCAAGTCCCTCGTTGACGACCCCGATGCCGGCTTCATCAGCTGGCTGCTGTTACTGCGCATGCCGCTGGATGTCAGCGACATCGACGAAGCGCTCGAAGACCTGGAACTGGTACTCGAGGAAACCGAGGAAGTCGAAGATCCTTTCGGCGAATTGGTGGTCGCCTATGAAGGTTTTCAGCAGGATTCCGATGGCAGGCGTGAGTACCCGCAGGCTACGGCGCTGAAGGGCCTGGAAGCGTGGTTGACCTGACATCTACTGGTGGCCATCGCATAAGTTTGCTGCCATGGGCAAGCATTCGCTGAGGATCTGGGCACATGACTCCTTGCCCCGCCCCTTGATCGAACGCCAAGTTGGATCAATGAGCTTCGTGGCAAGCACATCATGATATGTCCACACCTACGTCTCTCGAGCTGTTTTTGACGCACCCTTGCGGTCCTGTTCTATCGCTGGCGAATGAAGACCTGACCGGATATTGTTCGGCAGAATGGATTCGCATGAGGGGTATATGGCTAGACGTAAACGAAGTGGCGTGGATGAAATTGCCCTTTTGCCGTGGCCTATTGGCCTCGTGCTTGGAATCCTCACTTACTTCGGTATTCGTTTTGGTATTGGCTGGTTGTTCTCAGCGTTCAACAATCCCTACTCGCAAGGTCTCGGAAAACAGTTGTCAGCGGGAGCCTTGGTGCCACTCGCCTGGGCCTCATTGGCCATCTGCTGGATGGCCGCCCTCGCCTCCTTCTTCAGACAACGACGACGCAAGAAGCTTATCGAAACGCAAACAGGTCTTGATAGCCTGCGCAATTTGAGCTGGCGCGAATTCGAAATACTGGTGGGTGAAGCATTCCGGCGACAGGGCTATGTCACACAGGAGACGGGACTAGGTGGAGCCGATGGCGGTATTGATCTGGTATTGAAAAAGGATGGCAAAACTACCCTCGTGCAATGCAAGCAATGGAGAACCCAGCGCGTCGACGTCAAAGTAGTGCGCGAGATGTTCGGTTTGCTGACCCATCATAGAGCAGCAGCCGTGAAAATTGTTGCGGTTGGAAACTACACGCGTGACGCAGAGGAGTTTGTTGCGGGCAAATCCATTGAATTGATCTGTGGGGATTCATTGCTTTCAATGATTCGAGGCGTTCAAAGCACATCAACCGGAATCGCGTCATCACGTGAAAGTCTTGTGGATGTCCAGGACCAGGCGAACGCACCAAACTGCCCGAAATGCGGATCTACAATGGTTGGTCGAGTGAATCGACGCACCAGAGACCGCTTTTGGGGGTGCAAGAGCTACCCGACGTGTCGAGGAACACGATTGCGGCCGAACACTGAACATTGAAACGGCATTCCACGCATCCATTCCAACCGCGATCTGGCTAGTCCAATCGAACAGCATGACGACTCCGTGCAAGTGTCCTTCGGCAACCTCTGGGGCTGGCCGGGGCCCCGATTGGAGGACGACCGGATTGGGGCAAAATGATTGACCTCATTCCGTTCGTGGTGAGCTTGTCAAACCATGGACGGCATCCGCCTCAAATCTCACAACACGCTTGTCCTTCGACAGACTGAGGACAAGCGGCTTCTGATAAACCGGGTACTTACTGGCTGGCGGTTGCAGCCAGCGCCGGCTGCTGGCGATAGAACTGGCACAACAGCCGGTATACCTCCGGCATCTTCTGCTTCATATTCTCTGGCGCCTCGAAAAATGACTCGCTGCATACTGCAAAGAATTCCGCCTCATTGGTAAGCGAGTAGCCATCGATCGGCAGTGCCCGGCCGTGCTCGTCGTCGTCATGAAGACGATTCCACGCGGAACTGAAGATGTCGTGCCACTCTCCCGGGCGCATGTCCGGGTGCATGGGAGGGGAGCCGTTGGCGCCATCGCGCAGCATGTCGAGCTTGTGCGCCAGTTCGTGAATGACCACGTTGCTGGCGTGGCCGTCGCGGGAATGCGGCCCGGATTCACGAATTGAGCTCCAGGAAAGGATCACCGGACCGCGAAGCCAGGCTTCGCCACTCAGCCCGCGCATTCCGGAGTGAACCACGCCATCGTCACTGCGATAAGGCTGGTCCGAAACATAGTCGTCCCTGTAGACGATGACGGTCTGAAAATGGTCGTACCAGTCCAGGCCCAGCTTCAGGATGGGTACGCAGGCCATCGTCGCGAGTTTGAGAACCATGGCGTCGAGCAGTTCGAAGTCGCCGCCTGCCGTGATGGCCTTGCGCGCGATGAAACGCAAGGCGACCTCGCGCAGGGCGTCGCGCTCGCTGCCCTGATAGCGCTTCGCAACGGGCCAGTCGGAAACGGCCGACTCCCATTGCTCAACGGTAACGCCCATCTTCCTGATGCGTCGATTTTCGAGCCAGTCGCGGATCCACATGTTCTATTGACTCGCTCGGTGCTTTCGGAGAGAGCCGATCCAGAGCTTGTGGCCGCACAAATCCCGCATTGCACGGAAACACGCACTCGATGGCGCGCTCGGCAGGCGTGGACTGCCATTCAATTGCTTCATGGGTGCCTGGCCGGTGAAAGTATCAATCGACGATCTCGAGCGGTTTGGTTCGGGTCTGGTCGAGGAAGAGTCTCTTGCCGGCAATCTGGCAGAGGGCGATCATCTCGTCGAGCGTGTCGAGCGTGTAGGTGACCTGCAAATTGTTGATTACTCGCCTGTCACCCCGATCGATAATCCAGTTGCCGATGTAGTCGATGCCCTGGCCAGTAACTTCTATCCACAGTGCGGGCTTGCTTACCGGATAGTCGAGGCTGTTGTTGACACCCATGAGAAGCTCCCGGAAGTAGTACCTGCCCGGCTCGACATCCGTGGCGAAGTAACATTCCGATTTCTTGTTTGCTGAACAGCGGCGCATTACGAATCGCTTTGAGGAATTGACGCTTTGCAAGAGCCAGGGTCCGGACGTTTCGGTCGTCAGACTGCCAAGGACAAAGTTCGACGCGTCTGGCGCCACACAAGGCGGATTGGCCATGGCTGTCACCGGCATCGTCACGCAAGCCAGAAGAAGGCTCATGGGAAACGTTCGCTTGAACACTGCCGCATTTCCAATGCCACTCATGTCATGCCTCCGAATACTCCGCGTAGAAGCGAATTCGCCGAGCCCACGGCGCGCAGGGCTCGGCGGCAACGTCCAACCATCCAGTTCGCCGCCCCTGCATTGGCGCAGTGTAATGAATTCCTGCCACGTGAACCTGCACGGTCGAACCAGGTCGCAGCGAAGATCAGGGGTACCCGAAAGCCGAGTTTGCCCAATGAATGCAATGACATACCGAGCACAGCCTGGTCTTCGGCATCGGTTACCTGGGCCGGCAAATCGAACGCGTGAATGGACTTGCTTGCCGCACGGATCGGCTGGGGAATCCACTGATCTGGCCAAGGAATGTATAGTTCGCCCGGCATGGCGGGTACGGTGCCCGACCACGAATAGCGGAGAGATGCCATGGGTCTTGTTCAGGCAGTAGTGGGTTCGATTGGCGGCGCGCTCGCCGACCAGTGGAAGGACTTCTACACGGTTCCGGACGGTTTGCCGGCGACGGCAGCGCTGTTTGCCGCGGTGCCACGTGGCACCAATGCAGGACGCGGTTCCAACACCAAGGGCTCCTCGAACATCATCACGAACGGCACCAAGATCGTCGTTCCCGAAGGCTACGGCTTGTTGCTGTTTCAGGACGGCGCGGTCACCGGTTTTGCCGCCGAACCGGGCGGCTACGAATGGCGATCGGATGATATCAACTCGAAGTCGATCTTCGCGGGCGATGGCCTTGTCGACTCGCTGATCATGCAGAGCTGGGAGCGTTTCAAGTTCGGCGGTCAGCCGGGCTCGCAACAGGCTGCCTTCTTCGTCTCGCTGAAGGAACTGCCGGAAAACCGCTTCGGTACGCAATCGGAAATCTACTGGGATGACGGATTCCTCGGCACCCAGGTCGGCGCGGTAACGCGCGGCTCGTATACCTTGAAGATCGTCGATCCGATCCTGTTCGTGAAGAATTTCGTGCCTGCCCGGTATCTCCAGTCCGGCGAGGTCTTCGATTTCACCGATATGGACAATGCCGCCGCCGGACAACTCTTCAACGAAGTGGTCGGATCACTGGCGCCCGCCTTCAGCCTCTACAGCAACGATCCCGCCAAGGGCAACCGCATCACGAAATTGCAGCAGGATTCGATCGGGTTCGCCCATAGCCTTTCCGCTGCAGTAGAGAACGCCTACCAGTGGAAGTCCGACCGTGGCCTGGCCATCGTCAAGACAGCTATCGTTTCGATCGAGTACGACGCAAACACGCGGGAACTGCTCAAGACCGTGCAGCGCGCCGATGCGTTGTCCGGTTCACGCGGCAACTCCAACCTGCAAGCCAGTGTTGCGCAGGGCATGCAGTCGGCCGGTGAGAATACCGGTGCTGCAGGCATGATGGGCATCGGCATGGCGTCGGGGATGATGGGCGGCCTCGGCAACCTGCAGCAGCCGGCAACCCCGGCCGCTCCGGCAGCCGAAGATCCGATCGCCAAATTGAAGAAGGCCAAGGAAATGCTCGATCTCGGCCTGATTACACAGGCCGACTACGACGCCGCCAAGGCCAAGGCGCTCGGTATCTAAACCTTCAATCGCCAGCCGATCATGTCCAACACCAAGCCTCCGCTGTCGCCGGCGCCGCCAGTCGACGGACCCGGTTCGCCTCAAGACGTGCCGCCACTGCCAGGCAGTTTTCCGATCGACCCGGAAACCCTGCCCGAACCGATCCGCGATGAATTGCTGGCGCCCGATCCGGTCGCCATCGATACCTCCTCCGAGGAACTCAAGGACGGCGCCAACCGCTGCCCGAAATGCGGTGCGACCGATATCAGGCACAAGCCCGGCAGCGACTTGCTGGTCTGCCTGTACTGCCGCAACGAATGGCATGGCCAGCGGGTCGAGGAAGCGTTCGGCTTCGGCACCGGGCTTGATGAGCTCTCGGGCACCGTCGTGGCCTCCGGTGCGCGGGATATCGAAGCAGACGCCGCCAGCCTCATGAGTTTCAAGTGCAGCGGCTGCGGTGCCGAGGTTACCGTCAATACCGAAAACGCGATGACGGCACGCTGCCACTGGTGCCGTCACGTTTTGGGCGTCAACGAACAGGTACCCAACGGCGCGGTGCCGGACGCCGTGCTTCCCTTCCATATCAAGAAGGATGACGCAGTCGCGCGCATCCGCCAGTTCGTGGACAAGCGGAGACTGTTCGCGCTGAAGGCGTTCAAGGACGAGTTCACGCCTGAGAACGTGATCGGGGTCTACCTGC
>NZ_JAWLAR010000030.1:0-8407 GCF_041395345.1 Dokdonella sp.
CGACCCTCAATCGGCCACGCTTGCATGCGACGGCGATTGAGGGCCGGTGAACGGCACGACGATCCATGTTGTGCCATTCCGAAGTACTGACGCGAACTCTCAGTCGCCGAACCCATCGCCGAAGATGCGATCGTTCTCGACACTCGGAACAACAGGAATGTTGACCTGGATGTCATTCGGCGTGACGGGGTCAGCCTGGTCCTGCTGCGTGCGCACCCGAATCGGCCATACAGAAGGAACCGCCTGACTCCCCGGCACCTGGAATTCGAAGGTGAACTCGAAGTCTCCCACGAGCGCTTGCTGGGCAGCGCAAACCATCGACACATAGCCTTGGCCATCCGGGAAAAGCGGTCCACAGACCCATGCAGTACCGGGGCTTTCGACAACACTCACATTGGCCACACTTTCAGGATAGGTGACGCGCAAACGCGGGCCCAGCGAAGCATCCGGGCCGTTGTTGGTGAGCGTGGCATTGAACCGTGCCGTCTGACCCGGCTGCAATGAAGCGGGAATCTGCGAAAGGGATGGCATCAGATCCGAGTCGACCGAAATCGAGGAAACCACGCTATCGCTGTTGTTGCTCGTGTCGGCATCCACCAGCAACGCCGGCGTCAGCAGGTTGACCGTCGACGAAATCACGCCGGGCCCGGAAGGTGAAGTGAACTGGGCGATCACTTGCGGCGCGCTGGCACCGCTGGGCAGGACTTCCGTGTACACGCAGTTGCCGATGTAGCCGGTATGGCTGCAGGACCAGCCTGCGCCAAATGGCACCAGGGTCATCGGATTCTGCAGATCGCTGTCGAGCACAAGCCTGAAGCCGGCATTGCTGACCGCATCGGGACCATTGTTGGCCAGGGTCACGATGTAGCCCATGGACTGGTTGAGGCCGACCACAAAGCCGCCGTCGTCGAGGTCGATGGAAAGATCGGCCACAACACCGGACAAGCCATTCTGATTCTCGAAGGCGCCAGCATCCCAGCTTCGGTTCACATCGGTGCCGGCAATGCGCGGACGAATCAGCCCGTCGTGGTCATACAACACAGCGTCCAACTTTCCACGGGAAGTCACTTCGTCGGCAATACAAAGATCGATGGCTGGAGAATCATCGAGCAGTAGAAAATTGTCAGTTGCCGCATCGACGAAGCGCGCGTCACTGCCCTGGAGGCTTTCGATCAGACTGCTGCTGGGCGCATCATCGAGGGTGGATAGACTGTTGGAGAAAACGCATGCTGACCGCAAAAGGGCATCCGCGGCGCCGTCGTTCTCGTAGAGCTTGGCGGACTCCATCATTACGGTGTTGAACAAACCTATCGCCGGCGCACCCGAACTTGTCCTCATGATGGCGTCATCGACATTCGAATTGCCGACGATCGTGCTGTGGAATGCCAGGAACACGGTCTGGCTACCGTCAAGGTGAATGATGTCATCCGCCGTATTGTTTCCGTTGTCGTGCAGCACGGTGTTGATGATGTCCAGTCTGGAACCCGCGCGCATGTCAAAGGCAGCTCCGTGAGGGTAAGCGTAGTAGTTGGAATTGATGCAGCCGTCGGTCTGGTTGACACTATTGGACTTGACCCAGACACCGTCCAGCTCGGCAGATGATTCGCGCATGGCAATCGCACCGCCACGACCCGCATAGTTCTGATCAACACTGATGCAGAAGTCGAAGCCGGTGTCGTAACCGCGCCCCCGGTTTCCGGTAAGCGATGCGCATCCGGGAAAATTTGCGTTGGGAATGCATCCTCCGGGATCGCGCTTCAGTTCGAAGCGGGCACCGCCGCGCAGCATGACTCCGCCGCCGTCGTTCGCCTGGTTGTTGGCGATATGGGCATTGGTCAGTTTGGCGACACTCTCGTTCAGCAACGTGAGGCCGCTACCCTCGCCGCGGTCGACCTCGTAGTGCGTCCCGAAACCGTCATGGACCACGTTTCGACCGACGTTTCCTTCGATCACGGTTGTCGAACTGCGGCTGCCAAGCGTGATGTGACTGGCGCTGGTCGCATAGATCCCTGCACCCGATGCTGCGGAGTATTCATCGACGATGGCTTCGGGGAACTCAACCCTGTCGACCTGGTTGCTCGCGATTCGACGCTCTCCGGAAGAGCTTCCTGTCATATCACAGATTTCCAGGTACACGCCTCCGCCGTGCGCACCGGCGACGTTGTCAGCAATGTCACCGTCACGGAAATCGATTTTTCCGCCCGTCTCTGAATTTGCGTTGATGCAAAATATGCCCCCACCGCGCTGGATAGCGACATTGTCGGTCACCTGCGTGGCGTACTGAATCGTAAGCTGCGCACCCTTGCTGCCATCGATATAGATGCCACCACCGAATTCTTCGGCCACGTTGTCAGTCACCTCGACACTGCTCAGTCGTACGCTGGCTGCGCCGCCGATCCGTACACCCGCTCCCCTGGGTGCAGCGCCGTCCCGGATAACCAGGCTGGTCAGGCTCACATTCACCGCAAGGGGGTTTGCGAAGCCCGAGACATGAGCAACGGGCTGATTGTTGCCAATGCCCTGAATCACCGAGGGCGCATTGGCGTCGCTCGTCGTATCCGAGCAGTTGCTGTATCCGCCAACCAGGGTGACGTTGCGGTCGATTGACAGGAATGGATCCGAAATCATGTTGTTCGACAGACGTATCGAGACCGTTCCGCCCACTGGAACGGAATTGATGGCGTCGTTGATCGTGTGGAAGTTGCAGGATGCTTCGCTACCGACAGTTACAGCAGCAAGCGAGGATTGCGCTATACCGGCGAGAGTCAGCGCCAGGAGAGTTTTTCCAATCGTTTTCATGTCGTATTCCAGAATTCAGGCAACGGGAACGGATCACCCGGCGTGGCCAGGCGCTGAAGAGTGGTAGTTTCGTGAATCGAGGGCCCCGTTCCGCCACGGCAAGTTCGCTATCGTTGAGCGGGTTTGCCGCAGCAGAACGGTGGGGTCGTGTCAGTTCAGACCCACCTCGTGCCCAGAGAAAGCCAGTCGTTCATCGCAACCAGCAGATTCAACGTGTCATTGAGGCAATTCATGCCCGGCTTGCCACTGGATTCGGCTCGCGCTGCGGCAGACGCGGAATCAGCATCGGCACTTCCGACTGATAGCGCTCGTATTCCGGCAATTCCCTCTTGAGATCACTTTCCTCGAACTGGATACCGACGAGGATGTAGCCCGTGATCATGGTTGCGTAGACAACATGTGCAACGGTCATGGTCGGTGTGAACCACGCGGTCAGCAGGAACCCGAAGTAGAGGGGATGTCGCACCCAGCGATAGAGACTCGGCGTGACGAAGCCCAACGAGGTGTACGGGCGGCCGCGGAATTCGAGCCAGACCTGGCGCAGACCGAACAGATCGAAGTGGTTGATCAGGAAGGTCGACAGGAAAACCACTACCCAGCCCAGTCCATAGATGGTGTAGAGGACGCCCTGAAGCCAGGTCGATTCAATCTGCCAGATGACGCCGCCCATCGGCTGCCAGAAGGCGAACACCGCGATCAGGGCAAGGCTGGAGAACAACACGTAGGTGCTGCGCTCCGCGGCGGAGGGAATCACTTTCGTCCAGAGTCGCTTGAAGGCAGGACGGGCCATGACGCTGTGCTGCACGGCAAACACTGCCAGCAGCCCGAGATTCGTGAACAGTGCCACGAGGAAGGTGGAGGTAGGAGCCGAATCGATCGACTTCGGTACCCAGATATTGCCTACGAATCCGATCGCGTAGAGGATCGATGCAAGGAAAAGGAAGTAACTGATTACACCGTAGATCAGGATGGCTGTGCGTTTCATGAGGGTCTCTCCCGAGGGTCATGCCGGCGGCCAATCGCCAGCTGCCGCACAGTGTCGGGATTCCCGCATGACCGGTCTTGACCCTCAGGGGACCAGTCCTGACCATCCTCTGACCTCTTTTAAAATCAATAACATGGAGAGCGTATTTGAGTTGCCCTCAAGCAGTTCAGGGACCCGGTAATGTCAGCGCTGCCAACCGTCCGCAAGCGAGACGGCCTGCAGGATCATCGCTTCCCTGTCGTTTGACCGCCCAGCCGCTGTGGCCCCGCACCCTGCTTCGCCAGACTGTCCTCCGGGTTGTACAACTGGCAGGCACGTAACGAGAGGCAACCGCAGCCGATGCAGCCGTCCAGTCGGTCGCGCAGGGCCTGCAGATCGGCGATGCGCCGGTCCAGTGATGCTCGCCAGTGTGATGAGAGCCTTGTCCAGTCGGCCCTGGTCGGGGTTCGTTGTCCCGGCAGCTGTTGCAGGGCCTCGCCGATTTCGCCAAGACTGATACCAAGTGCCTGTGCGGTACGGATGAATGCAATGCGGCGCAGGGCCTCGCGCCGGTATCTGCGCTGGTTGCCCGTGCTGCGTTCCGCAGTGATCAAGCCCTGCGCCTCGTAGTAGTGCAGGGTCGAGACGGCTACACCGCTGCGCCTTGCGATATCGCCGACACTCATGCTGGCGTGACTCATGGCCCCTTGACCTCAAGCTGACTTGAGGTCGCAAGCTACCGACGAACGGATCGGGAGACAAGCTTGCAAATCGCCATTCAACCAGGAGCACACGTGTCGCTGTTTTCGCCGGAGTACAGAAACTTGAGCATTGGCGCCGTCAGCCTTTGCTCGATGATTGCCTTTGAAGCCATCGGTGTGGCTGCCGGCATGCCGGCAGTTGCTGCCGCCCTGGATGGCTTGTCGATGTACGCGCTCGCCTTTGCCGGCACTCTGGCCGGATCCGTGGTCGCCATGGTGTGGTCGGGACAGGACTGCGATCGCAATGGGCCGGTCCGCTCGATGGCGCTTGGCATGCTGCTGTTCGGGACCGGACTGCTGCTGGCAGGCCTGGCTGATTCGATGGTCGTGCTGATTGCCGGAAGAGTCATTCAGGGCTTCGGCGTGGGCGCACTGGGCGTGGCGCTTTACGTGGCTACGGCACGTGTATTGCCACACGAATTCCATCCACGTCTGTTCGCCCTGTTCTCGACCGCCTGGGTGATACCCGCGATTGTCGGACCGGCGATATCAGGCTGGATTGTCGATCATTGGGGCTGGCGCTGGTTGTTTCTCGGTATCCTCGCCCTGCTCTTGCCTACTGCCGCGCTGATCCTGCCGCCGATTCGCGGACAACGCGAACCGGACACCGCGCAGCCCCGCTCCCGGCACCTGCTGCATTGGGCTCTGCTCGCTTCCATTGCCAGCGTTGCGCTTTCCGTCAGCGGCACTGCAAGAAGCTGGATGCCGATTGCAGTCGTCGTGTCGCTGGCCGGAGTGATTCTGGCCGCCAGACGTCTGCTGCCCGTCGGCACGCTGCATCTGGTTCGCGGCCTACCCGCCATAATCGCCCTGCGCGGCATCAATGCATCGGCATTCTTCCTCAGCGAAGCCTTTGTCCCACTCTGGTTGCACGAACAGCGAGGCTGGTCGATTACGGCAGCCGGCATGGCGCTGACCGGCGGCGCGTTGTTCTGGAGCGCCGGCAGCCACCTGCAATCTCGCATGGTCGATGACAGCACACGGCAGCTCTGGTTGCAGCGTGGCTGTTTCATGCTGTTGCTCGGCATTGTTGCCTGCCTGGCCACGGTCGTCGGATTCCTGCCCGATTGGAGCCTCCTGATCGGCTGGTCGCTGACCGGGCTCGGAATGGGCGTTTCGTTCCCGATGCTTGGCGTGCTGACCATGAAACTCTCGCCACGGGAGCAGCAGGGCACCTATTCTTCGGCCTTGCAGCTCGCCAACGCCTTGTTTACCGGTGCAACTCTGGCTGCCGGTGGTCTGATGTTTTCCTTGCTGCAGGCAGAAGCTCCCACGCAGGCATATCTGTGCGTTTACGCCCTTGCCACCCTGCTGGCAGCCACCTCCTGGATGGCTTCGAGCCGAACCCGACCCTAGCCCGGCGCCAATCGCACAAAGGGCTCCCAGGGCAGATTGCGCAACACGGCAAACGCCACTACCAGCACGAGCCAGATGCGCGCGTCGGAAATGCGTGCCATCCATGCATGCCCGGGTCGCCAGCTATTCCAGAGCATCACAGGAATCGCAAGGACAGTGATGACTGCGAGTGGATTCATGCTCAACGCAAGAGGAACACTTCCATGCAGCAAGGCATGCAGGGCGCGCGTCGTGCCGCAACCGGGGCAGTACAGGCCGGTCAATTCATGCAGCGGACAGGGAGGCAGAAAGCTGCCATCCGCGAACGGATTCACCAGCATGAGAACAATGCCTGCAGCCAACGCGGCAACGACCAGTGCAGCGATTGGTAGCCACGGCCGCAAGGGAATGGAGTATTGCGTCATTCCACGCGTTCCATTGACAGGAATTGCCGGTATCAGCGACCGAACGAGTGGCCGAGCAAGACCAGCGCGATCCAGCCGAGACCAAAGAACAGCCCCACGCCGAAGGAGACCCAGCTCCAGATGGCGGACAGGCGTGCGGATTCGCGTGCACCGGCCGTATCGCCAGCACTGACCTTGCCATCGACCTGAGCCGCATAGACGATGGCCACGATGCCGGTGGGCAGACAGCAGAAAATGGTCGCGAGAATGGCCCAGACCAGATTGTTGCCGACATGGACAAGCGTGCCCCGGCTCGCGCTTGGTGGCGTCCCCAGCCCGTATTCCGTTACGGCATGCGGCATGGCTCCGCCGCAGCGAATGCAATGATCGGATGTATCAAGATTTTCCTGACCACACTTCGGACAGAACATGCGTTTCGATACCTCGTTGGACTCCCGGGTCGTGATGCCTGTTCTACCACGTTCGCCCCAGGCCTGGAATCGACAAGGCGCGCTCCACAATGCTGCAGCGCGAGAACCTGCCGACGAATCAGACCTTTTTCAGGAACTCCGATTTCAGCATCATCGCGCTGCCGCCAACCTTGCCTTCGACATCGTGATCGCCGCCGACGATGCGGACACCACGCACCTTGGTGCCCTGCTTGATCACCTGCGACGAACCACGGACCTTCAAGTCCTTGATCAACACGACATCATCGCCATCCAGCAGCTGGTTGCCGTTGGCGTCCCGAACAACGGGCGCTTCATCTTCATCATTCTCGCCGGCGACAATCGACCATTCATGGGCGCAATCCGCGCAGACATAGTTGTCGCCGTCCGGATAGGTATTTTCCATCGAACACAACGGACAGGCTGGAATATCAGACATGGGATTCTTTTGCTTTCAGGGGGGCGCGATTGTAGTCGACCGATAGCCCGGCCAGCGAGCCTGGCGACGACGCGGCTCCCATGCGGGGCAAAGTCAGGCGTCCGGCCGATGCATCGGCATGGGCCGGACAGGCTGCCTAGTCAGTCCGTCATCGAGACTCAGTTTGCGAAATCCAGGCTGAATGTTCTGGACATGCGACAGGTCATTCCCTGCTGCGATACGGTGGATTCAAGGTCGCCGAGAATGCGCTCCTCGTTCTCCAGGTTCCAGCGGAAAGTGATCACCATCGGAATGCCATCCTGCTCGCCACCCACCGTGCCCAACCAGCTGCAATCGGATTGCAGACGCATTTCCAGATCGGCTTCGTCGTCTGACATGCCTTCCGCAAGAATGGTGTCGCAACTGTCATTCACGCTCAGCGTACCGCTGGAACGACTCGCGGCCAGGGGGGTTGTCATCGAAACCACGCCGGTGCAGGCCATGCTCCCGGTATTGTTGACCACGTTCCAGCGCCCTTGCTTCGGGCACGTGCACGCGAACGAGGGTTGCAGCGCGAACGTGCATGTGACGGTTTCGTCATCCTCGACTTCAAAGCGGGCCTTGCTGCTTTCCAGATCGCCGGAACTGCGACGCGTACTGGCAGGATCATCGCAACTGACCTGAGTCAATCGGTATCCGGCATCCAGCAGGTTCTGATCGATACGTGCAAGGATCGATTCGTGGCTTCCGCTATCCACCTCGCTGCGGATCGTTGCAACACCACTCTGGTCGAGTTGCACATCGCCGGAAGGTGTTCCAGTGAAACCGAGCCTCGCATCGGGATAGGCAGGATTTGTAGTCACGCGCACGATCGCCGTGCCGCCGGGCGCCGCCCATGCAACACTCCCGATAGTGAAAAAAAACACCAGGGCCGGAATCAGGATATAGGGCACTTTCGGGCTCATGCAGGACCTCGTCTTCAAGCTTTGACATGCAGAAAACCATAGCACAGCGCGGCATTCATCCCGATCCAAGCCAAGCAAGACGGCCGCCTAAGCGGCATCCGTTCGCCTGGCCTGTGTCATACCCCCACTTGCGCCGGGGCCGGGAGCACACTTGATTGCTGATCGATTCCTGCGATCAAATTCGTTAACGTGCGCGACGATGTAAAGTACCTGCCTGGCAGGTTTGTCTGCCGTTCCACGTATGTACTCGCTGATAGCCCTTCACGTGCTGGGTAGCCGGGAGTTTCGGATGAACCAGGATTGCGAGCCAGG
>NZ_JAWLAR010000031.1:0-6443 GCF_041395345.1 Dokdonella sp.
AGGGCGCTGCCCTTGCGCATCATCGCGAACTCCGCCTTGCCGAACATCATTTCCGTCTGCGGCGTCTGCGGAACGTGCAGGGTGACGATATCCGAGCGTTGCAACAGGTCCTTCAGGCCGGCTGCGGCGCGCGCGTTGCCGAGCGTCAGCTTGGGTTCGATGTCGTGGAAGATCACGCGCATGCCCAGGCCTTCGGCGAGCAGCCCGACCTGGGTGCCGATATGCCCGTAGCCGACGATGCCGAGCACCTTGTCGCGGACTTCGAAACTGCCACTGGCCGATTTCGACCAGCCGCCACGGTGGCATTCGGCATTCTTCTGGGGGATCCGCCGCAGGAGCAGGATGGCCTCGGCAAGCACCAGTTCGGCCACGCTGCGCGTGTTCGAATAGGGCGCATTGAAAACCGGTACGCCCAGGGCTTGCGCAGCGTCGAGATCGACCTGATTGGTGCCGATGCAGAAGCAGCCCACGGCGATCAGGCGCTTGGCCTGGGCCAGCACATCGGAGCTCAACTGGGTGCGTGAACGAATGCCGACCAGATGCGCATCGGCAATGCGTCGTCCCAGTTCATCCTCGGGCAGCGACTTGTCATGCAATTCGATCTGCGTATATCCGGCGGCCTTGAAGGTGTCCACGGCACTCGCGCTGACGCCTTCGAGCAACAGCACGCGGATATCCTGCTTCGGGTAGGAGGTCTTCTTCATGATGGGTCGCATGGGCAGAGTTGGTTTCAGCGGATACCAGAAGGCAATCGCCCGGTCGATGCCGACTATGCCAGATCCCGGTGCTTTTGCGGCAGTGCAGCAGTAGACGCGATGCCGCATCACTGGCACGCTGATGGCGTTACCCTCCCGCGATACGGAAACCCCGCGCATGACCGATTCACCCCTGTCGCGACTGAGCCGAGATCTGTCGGGGCTGATGCTGAAGACGAGTCCGGCCGATCTCGAGTTCTATGGCCGGGACTGGACCCGACGCTGGGCACCTGCGCCACTCGCCATTGCATTGCCCGCAAGTATCGGGGAAGTGCAGGCGATCGTGCGCTGGGCATTGCAGGAAGCGATATCGCTGGTCCCTTCCGGTGGTCGTACCGGGCTGTCGGGCGGCGCCGTGGCGGCCAACGGTGAGTTGGTGGTCAGTTTCGAGCGCATGAATCGCGTGCTCGCATTCGATCCGGTCGACCGCATTCTTGCCGTGCAACCCGGTCTCGCGCTCGAGGCCCTGCAACGCGCTGCCATCGAGCACGGCCTGATCTACCCGGTCGATTTCGCCGCGCGTGGTTCCTGCTCGATTGGCGGCAACATCGCGACCAATGCCGGTGGCATCCGGGTCATCCGCTATGGCAATACGCGCGAATGGATTGCCGGGCTCAAGGTGGTTAGCGGCAGCGGGGAACTGCTCGACCTCAATCGCGGCCTGGTCAAGAACTCCAGCGGCTACGATCTTCGCCATCTCATGATCGGTGCAGAAGGCACCCTCGGACTGATTGTCGAGGCCAGTGTCCGCCTGACCGATCCGGCCCCGGCTTCAAACGTGATGCTGCTCGCGGTACCTGCCATGCAGGCGCTGATGCAGGTGTTTTCGAGTTGCCGCCGCAAACTCGGGCTCAGCGCATTCGAATTCTTTACCGATCGCGCGCTGGCCCACGTTGTCGCCCACGGGGCACAGGATCCCTTCGAGCAGGTTTCACCGTACTACCTGGTGGCGGAATTCGATGCGGCAGACGAGACACAGCAGGCCCTGGCCGGTGAAGTCTTCGAGGAGTGTTTCGAAAATGGTTGGGTCAACGATGGCGTGATCAGTCAGAGCTCGTCGCAGGCGGCATCTCTGTGGCGTTTGCGCGAAGGCATCACCGAGAGCCTGGCACCGCTGAAACCGTACAAGAACGACATCTCGGTGCGCACCAGCGCGATACCCGCATTCATGCAGGCAATGCGCGAGATCTTCGATCGCGAATACCCCGAATGTGAAGTCGTCTGGTTTGGCCATATAGGCGACGGCAACCTGCACATCAACGTGATCAGGAGCGCAAGCACCAGCGAAGAAGCATTCATCGCCGATTGCGAACGCGTAACAAGCTTGCTTTCGGAAACACTGGCCCGCTTCGGCGGCAGCATTTCAGCGGAGCATGGCATTGGCCTGGTCAAGAAGAAGTACCTGGCCGGCACCCGCAGCGATGCCGAAATCGCAATGATGCGTCAGATCAAGAGGGTGCTCGACCCGAGCGGCATCATGAACCCGGGCAAGATTTTCGACAGCGACTGATGGCCCTGCCTGTTCTCTATTCGTTCAGGCGATGCCCTTATGCGATTCGCGCGCGCATGGCGTTGTGGATCAGCGCCCAGACCTGCGAGTTGCGCGAGGTCGTGCTGAGCAACAAACCTGTCGAGATGCTGGCGGTATCTCCGAAAGGCACGGTCCCGGTGCTGATCGATGAAACGGGTCACGTCATCGAACAGAGCCTCGACATCATGCTTTGGGCACTGCGGCGTCGAGATCCGGCGTTCTGGTTGCCACTGAGCACGGAATCGCTGTCCGATGCCCTGGCGCTGATCGCGGCGTGCGACGGAGAGTTCAAGTCGGCTCTGGATCGCTACAAGTATCCAAATCGATATCCGGATTCGATCGCGCAGGAAAGTCGGGAGCAGGGCGCGCGCTATTTGCGCAGTCTGCAAGCCATCCTCGAGGAGCAACGATGGCTTGGCGGCGAACACGGCGGCCTCAGTGACCATGCGATCATGCCGTTTGTCAGGCAATTCTCGATGGTCGAACCCGACTGGTTCAGCGCACAGCCCTGGCCGGATCTGAGGGACTGGTTGAAAAGCCTGCTCGCAGCACCGGTGTTTGTCGAAAGCATGTACAAGGTACAGCCGTGGACAGCCGACCGACCCGGCGTGGTGTTTCCATTCGTCGCCGATTCAGCATGAGCCAAGGTTCCCTTGAGCTGTACACAACAGGCTCCATCTTGATCTCCAGACACCGATCGCGACGAGGCGTTCATGGTTGACAAGACATTGATGATCCCCTGTTTCCATTGTGCTGCGATGAATCGGGTTCCCGAAAACAGGCTGGCCGACAAGCCGGTCTGTGGCCGCTGCCAGAGGGCCCTGTTTAGCGGCCAGCCGAACGAGCTCGGTTCTGCAGATTTCGACGCCAAGGCCCTGCGCGGGGACCTTCCCGTCCTGATCGACTTCTGGGCACCGTGGTGCGGTCCCTGCCTTTCCATGGCGCCGCATTTTTCGGCAGCTGCCGGCCAGCTTGAACCGCGCCTGCGCCTGGCCAAGGTCGATACCGAGGCGCAGCAGCAACTGGGTGCGCGTTTCGGGATCCGCAGTATTCCGACCCTGATTCTTTTTCGCCAAGGCCGTGAACTGGCGCGCCAGAGTGGTGGCATGAGCAGCACCCAGATCGTTCAGTGGACCCGACAGCAGCTGCCGTGACCACGCACGATCTTCCCGAGCCGCAGCGGCCGGTCGAGCCGGATCCGCTGGACTGCTGTGGTTCGGGCTGCGTGCGCTGTGTGTTCGACCTCTATGACGACGCCATGCAGCGTTATCGCGAGGAATTGGCAGCCTGGGAGGAATCCCGGCGTGGAGGCAACTCAGGCAACGCGTAGCGGAATGCGTGCGTCGCTGAATTTCTGTCGCTCCAGGCGGCAGTAACCGCCGCCCATGGCGAACCTGCGGCAGACCCTGGGTCTTTGTGCGTAGATGCTGCAACCCATGGTTGTGCGATCGAGCGCGATGCACCAGCCGTCCGCGGCATGCGCCATGACGTCGACCCCGTTGGCGCCATGCACCACCAGTTCATCGGAAATCTGGTCGGATGCATCGAGCACCACGGTAAGCCTGCAGCAGACTGCCTCGCAGTTCGAGCAGGACACTGTCGGGTCAAGCTTGGAGTCGTCGGGATGAATGTTCAGGGCCATGCGGGAATCCGGGTTTGGCTCAGCGTCGATAGCTGAGCAGACGGCCACGAAACGGTGGCAGGTCGCTTTCGTTGAAACGACTGCGCACTTCGGTGACGCTGTAGCCCTGTTCGGCCAATGCTCGGGTGAACGGAGCACTGTTGCCTCGACCGGGGTCGGTGAACACGATCTCCGCACAAGCCTGGGCATGTCGCTTGAGCAGGTCGGCCAGTTGTTCGATGTGGCGTCGTTCGTAGAGGATGTCGCTGCCGATCATCAGATCGAAGCGGCCGAGGGTGTGATCGGGAACAGCCCAGTTCAGATCGCAGTAAGCCAGTTCGGGTAGCTGGTTCAGTCGCGCATTACGCGCCAGGAACGACTGGGCCAGCGGATGCTGGTCGCTGGCCGTAATGTCGGCCTTGCGTCGTTGCAATACCAGGCTCGAGAGACCCAGGCCGCAGCCGATTTCAAGGATGCGCTTGCCAGTGACTTCAAAGCTGCACATCGCCTCCGCCAGAACTCGACCGGAAGGCCAGACCTGCCCGAACAGGCTCCATTGCGCAGAGGAAATTCCCAGACGATCGGCAATACCGAGCGGATCGGCGAACTGTTGCAAGTCGCTGAGCGCACGAATCCTGAAATCGTGGCCGCCAAGCCGGACGACCAGCTGGCGGGTACGGTAGCCCGGCATGGGCACTCCCGTGGAGGCGTCAAGGCAAGGATCGGAATGACGGCGCGAAAGGGGCGTAACGGCGACGGGGAATCGGCCGATCGAGACGCGCTCAAAGGACAAACAACACGCACATACTACGGCAATTGCGTGCGTCGCGCCGGTAATTCGGCGGCGGCATGCAACCGGTGATGTCGGCTGAAACCAGGCAGCATCAGCGCGTGCGTCTATCCCGGAAGGGTTTGGGCGTGAATGGCGCTGACTTCAGGCGCGTCGTTTCAGCAGAGGCTGCAACCCGCATCCCGGGCTTTCACGGCAACGCTCCAAGAGGAACCGGATGAACAGCCGTCTGGCTGCTACGGGCGCGTCCTGCCTTCGCAGGGATGCCCAATGCCATGGGGCGGCGTCGATTCGGCACCCAAAGGGGTGAGTGACCCCACTGGTCACGAACCGAAGCGGGTCTAATGTTTCTTCTCGAACAGGTCCGACTTCTTCAACCTGATCTCGAAGACCTTCGGCCACCATTTGCCAGTCACGAACAGGCTGTCGTCTTTCGGGTTGTAGGCGATCCCGTTGAGTACATCCACGGCAGGTGATCGATCGCTGGCAGTGAGCAGGTCGGGCAAGTTGATCTGGGCGGTAACGCGGCCATCGGCAGGGTCGATGACAACGATACTGTTGCTTTGCCAGACGTTTGCAAGAATGCGTCCGCGCACGAATTCCAGCTCGTTGAGGTTGGCCAGAGGCTTGCCCTCATAGGTGACTTCCAGGGTGCCTGTTTGCTCGTGGGTCTCCGGGTCGAGATAGCGCAGCGTCGCCGTGCCATCGCTCATGATCAGCTTGTGGCCGTCCTGAGTGATGCCCCAGCCTTCGCCCCGGTACGTGAAGCTGCCGGTGGGCTTGAATGTCTTCAGGTCGTAGGTGAGAGCCAGCCCGGATTGCCAGGTAATCTGAATCAGCTGGTCTTTCCAGTCGGTCAGGCCTTCAGCGAAATACTTGGCGTCGACTGTCTCCCGTTGCACGACTTCCCCCGAATCGGGCTTCACCTTGCGCAGGCTCGAATGTCCATTCAAACCTGTGCTCTCGTAGAGAAATCCGTCGCGATAGACCAGACCCTGGGTGAATGCGCCACGGTCATGCGGAAAGGTATTGAGAATGTCGTACTCGAGGACAACGGGCGGAATGGCGGCGGTGGTCACCAGAGGGACATCGGCGGCCTGCGCATTCGAAGTCGACAGCCAGAGGCCTGCCACGGTCAGCAGGGTCACTCGAAAGTCGAATGCAGAACAGGGAGGGGGAACGAGGCGAACCATCAATTTTCCTGTAGCGGCGGGAAGGCGCGGCATGAAGGGCTGGAAGTCGCTGCCTGCAACGCGGCCGGCAGCGACCCGAAATGACAGATCACCTATTTGCTCTTCTTCTTTTCGGCCTTCTCGGCACGCTTTTCCTTGAGCGTCTTCTCCGGCTTCTTTTTCGTCTGCTTCTTTGAATCCATACCCTTGGACATGACATCCTCGCTTGTGCGCTGGCACATTGTGGTGGCTTCGATCTTGCCCCTTGGCAGGGGCATGACCTTTTAGCGCGGATTGGACTGCCTGACCAGTGCGAAGTTGCAAACGCTCGACTGCCCGATGTCGTAAAATTGGCGAATGATCCTGAATATCGCCGCTTACCGGTTTGTCGAGATCGACGACCCGGAACATCTCATGACCGGGCTCCGCGACCTGGCCGGGGAGAACGCGCTGCTTGGCACGATCCTGGTCGCCCGCGAGGGCCTGAACCTGTTTCTGGCCGGCCCCGATTTGGGGATAGAGTCGTTTCTGGCCGGCCTGCTGGCCGACGCACGATTCTCCGGCATGGAGATCA
>NZ_JAWLAR010000032.1:0-4547 GCF_041395345.1 Dokdonella sp.
TGAATCCGGGCTCGCTGCCGTAGAGAAAGACACTCTGACCCCAGTCGGTATGCCGGCGAAAGACGAGACGCACCTGATCGCCGTTCGCGCCACCGTCACTGGATTGGTAGATCGTGGCCGTGCTCTGCGTTCCACCGGCCATCGGCGATGTCTGGTAGGTCCACAGACGTGCCATACGCCGCGCCTCGCCTTCTGTCGTCGCCTTCTCGCGCAAGGCCTCGATGTCGGGCCGGATGCGTGCGGCAGCAGCACTGTCGGGATACATCTTGAGCAATTCGTCGCCGAGGGGAAGTGCCAGCTCGGCGTTGCCCGCCTTGAGCATCTCTTCGTACATCGCGTAATGCTGTTCCGCCCTGGCTTCCTGCTGGGCCCTGGCCGCTGCAATGGCTTCAGGCGAGGGCGCGGCGGTTTGTTCCTGCTTGTTGCAGGCACTTGCAAGGGCAAGCAGTAGTACAGGGACAACCACTACGTTGAAAATTCGCATCGACAAGGATCCCGCTGAATGATTGAGCCACCCAATATACCGCCGATAGCCTGCAGCATGTCGTCGCCCGCGACTGCGCACGTGCCGTCCTGATTGCGGGCTATCATTGCTGATGATGACTGACCTGAGCATGACGCTTCGAGAACTCCTGGGGCTTGCGCACCCTGTTTCGGTTGAATTCCAGCGAGGCGACGTCGAAGAGGCCGTCGGATTCAACCGGGAACGGATCGAGTACCGGGGACGGGAAGGCGACGTCATCCCGGCTTTCCTGTTCACACCGAGGGGCCGTGACATGCTCGGCGGTGTGGTTGTCTTTCACCAGCACAATGGGGAGTTCCACTTCGGCAAGAGTGAGGTAGCCGGCTTGGTCGGCGATGCCTTTCAGGCCTTCGGGCCGGCGCTCGCTCGCAGAGGCCTCGCCGTTCTGGCCCCGGACTCCATCTCTTTCGAGGATCGACGAGGAGCGGTTCGCGGGGTTGAGCCGGACCACTACGACTGGCTTCAGCACTACAACGCCATGAGCTACCGATTGGTCGATGGTGACCTGCTGATGAGGAAGTGCCTGGATGACGCCCAACGGGCGCTGAGCGTCTTGCTCCAGGCCACCGAGCTGGACGAGCGACTCGTGGGCGTGGCAGGCCACTCCTACGGTGGTTACACCGCGCTCTACCACGCGGCAGTCGATGCACGATGCAGGTTCACGTGCGTCAGCGGTGCCGTGTGCAGCTTCGAGACGCGCCGCCGGGAAGGCACCGGGATCTCTCTCTTCGAGACCGTGCCCGGTCTCGCACGCCAGATCGACACGCACGATGTTCTTGCAGGCATCGGGCCTCGGCCGACAATGGTGGTGTCGGGTACCGGGGACAAGTATTCACGGGATGCGGACCAGGTAGTGGCCAAGGTCGCCGGCGACTTCATCACCGAGCTCCGCGTCGAGAGCGGACACGCTCTCGATCGAGAGAGGTTCGATGCGATCGTCGAGTGGATTGTCGGCCGCGCATCCGATCGATGAGAAGCGACACCTGACGCAGAATTGCGTCTGATTGCAGGCAGGACCTTCGCCAGCGACTCCGGGCATTGGTAGCATCGGCGATTGGCGTTGCCGGGCGAGTTTCAAGCCGCGTGGCATGCCCTTGCCGACTCCCCATCATCCATTCCCGATTCCCGACCCCATGCGCAAGATCCTTCACGTCGACATGGACGCGTTCTATGCATCGGTCGAACAGCGGGATGATCCCTCGCTGCGTGGTCGGCCGGTGGTCGTCGCCTGGCGTGGTGCGCGCTCGGTGGTCTGTGCGGCGTCTTACGAGGCGAGGACCTTTGGCGTGCGTTCGGCGATGCCGGCCATACGTGCCGAACGACTGTGTCCGGACGCGGTCTTCGTGCCGCCCGACTTCACTCGCTATCGTGCCGTGTCGCGCCAGGTGCGCGAGATTTTCCTGCGCCATACCGACCTCGTCGAACCACTGTCGCTCGACGAAGCCTACCTCGATGTCACCGAGAATCACGGCCGCCTGCCTTCAGCCACGGCGGTAGCCCGGGCGATCCGAGAGCAGATCCGCGAGGAAACTTCACTGACCGCCTCGGCCGGAGTTGCACCCAACAAGTTCCTCGCCAAGATCGCCTCGGACTGGAACAAGCCCGATGGCCTGTTCGTGATCAAGCCGGATGCCGTAAGAGACTTCCTGACGCCACTATCGGTCGGGCGAATCCACGGCGTCGGCAAGGTCATGGACGGCAAACTCGCCGAGCTTGGCATTCGCACGGTCGGTGACTTGCGCGCCCGTGATGTGCACGAGCTTGAGAGCCTTTTCGGCCGCTACGGTCGGCGACTGCATGAACTCAGCAACGGCATCGACGAAAGCGCCGTGACGCCCGACCGGCCGGTACAGTCGATATCGGCCGAGGATACCTTTGCCGAGGATCTGCCGCTGGCGGATCTCGAGCCGGCGATCCGCGAACTGGCCAGCAAGGTCTGGACTGCGAGCCGCAAGGTCGAACGCGTCGGGCACACCGTGGTACTCAAGCTCAAGACCCGTGAATTTCGCATCCTCACGCGCAGCCTGACACCAGCGACGATGCCCGAGTCCGCAGATGAACTGGCCACACTCTCCCTGGCACTGCGCGAACGCGTGAACCTGCCTGAATCCACGCGCTATCGCCTGGTCGGGGTCGGCATCAGCAATTTTCGCGATGCCGACGAACTGGGAGAACAGGCTGGCCTGTTCGGTGGCGATGGCGATTCGACAAGCACTGGCTAGCGTCGTCGCCGCGCACGCCAGGCTTCGATCTTTCGTGAAATCCAGACATCGAGCCGGTCGAGCAGGCGCGCCGCGAACAGTGACTCCTCTGCCACGAGCACGGCACCAAGAATCAGGGCCAGGATTCCGGGGCCGGGCAGGACGAGCATCGCCACGCCGGCCAGCATGATCAGCACGCCGAGCCCGCTGATCAGGACCTTTCGCACCAGACCACTCCTGCTTCCGCGGCGCAGTCGATAGCGAGTCACGAAACGGCGGCCCCTGGGGGTGGCTGCAAAGTGTTTCCATTGTCTGCGCACGCTGGCAGTCATCGATGCCCCTGTACTTGTATGGTGCAAGAACCCGCACCCGGCGAATGCTGGCCATGCATCGATCAGTCTGAACGTTTCAGGTGAACCGCTCCGAAATGACCGTGTTGTATGCTTGAAGTTCATCACGGCAAGGAGCTGGACGTGACGCGATTCATTGCATTGCTGTTCACCCTGATGGGTGCTTGCGAGGCGGTGGCGGCAGAGCAACCCGACCGCGTCCGGGAGAGCAGCGAAGGGCACTACAACGCCAGCCTTGTCGAAAGCCTGCTCGCAGAAGGAACGCCCCGCGCGCTGGTACTGGCAGCGACGTCCCTGCCGTATGCCGGGAACCCAGCGGGCCTATCGCGCCAGGCTCTTCTGGATCGAGCCGCACAAGCCGCGCCAGATGACCCCTTCGTCCAGTGGTTCGCCGCACTCTACACCGCGCCCGCCACCACCTTGTCGGAACCGGCGAAAGCGGTGCTGCGCCTGGAGCCAGACAATGGAGCAGCCTGGATGTTCGTGCTTCAAGCCGCCAGCGAGGCAAAAGACGAGAACGGCGTTACCGAAGCGCTTGCACATCTTGGTGCTGCGGCCGCCTTTGACGAGCACTATGTTGATTTCACACTGGCATGGATGGAAGCATTCCGGGCCCATCCCCGACCCGCGCAGCCTGAACTCGACCGCGAGCAGGCCTTGGCCGAAGAACCTCTGATCATGGCAATGGCACGAAGTACGGCGCTGGCCTTGCCCGCCTTCTCGAGCCTGATTTCCGCCTGCAGTGACAAGAGCGTCGACTTGCTTGCGGGCCGTCGCGATGCCTGCATCGCTGCGGCGCGCCTCATGGCAGGGCAATCCACGGCAATCATTTCGCGCGGCATGGGCAACGCCCTGCTTCGCCGCAGCGGCGCTCCGGAAGCCGCCACCGCCATGCGCGACTTCGAATACATCAACTCTCGCTATGCGTTGCTTTCGAGCACGCTCGAATGCGACCCCGTCGAGTTCGACGCGTTCGAGGCCGACTGGATGGAAACGCGCAACGAAATCCAGGTCGCCGAACGAGCCCTGTTGCGAGACGGCCAGCTGCTGCAACCGCCATCGGACTGGCAGCCAGACGATGGGTCGCTGCCTCCAGTCGACAGGACAGGCTGTCACTAAACCGACACGATCCGCCCGCCTGTAGTACGCTCTCCCGCGCTGTGCAACCCGACGGAGGCCTAGATGCTGAGAGTCCTGGTGGCGAGTTCCAAGGGCGGTTGTGGCAAATCCACGATCGCGACGAATCTGGCGGCGCACTCTGCGCTCAAGGGCAAGGCGACCGTGTTGGCCGATGCCGACCGCCAGGCCTCAAGCAGCCGATGGTGCGAAAAGCGCGCTGTCCTCGATACCGCCGTATTGCCCATCGATGCCACGCGCAAGGGCTGGCAGCAGCGTATCCCGGAAGACGCCGAGCGCGTCATCATCGATTCCGGTGCCGGTATCCGGGCCAGCGAAATCGCGGAGTTTCTCGAC
>NZ_JAWLAR010000033.1:0-2694 GCF_041395345.1 Dokdonella sp.
AGTGGAGTTGCGGTAGGCCGTGCGCTTTCTACTACTCCAGCCTTTGCTGGAGTGATGAGAAGGTACCAAAGGAATTGCGAGAGCATGTCGAACGACGCCCCCGTTCGTCACCCCAGCGAAGGCTGGGGTCCAGATCTTGTCTGTCATGCTCATCCTGCTTCCCCCAGTTCAGCCATGCGAGTCCCATCGCGGCGCTTGCGTTGCTGGATGATGTTCACGGCTGGATGTTGTCGCAGGTGAAATCGTCTTCCCCCACCGCGCGGCATTGCGGCGGGAAGCCGTGCTTGCGCCAATAGTCGGGCACACCCCATGTCTTCAGCTTGTGCTTGAAGCCCGCCGAGTTACGCCAGCCAGGTGGCCCCGGCATCCATGGGTCAACAGCGTCATTCAACGGATCGTCGAATTCGCCAGCCAGATCAAACTCACCCAGCCAGACGTAGGCCAGGGCGTTTCCGATCTGGCTCTGGAATGTCGAATCAGAATCGGCTGCCAGCCGATCCATGATCGCGCGAGCGTCAGGATGTACGCCCCCTGGTTCTTGCAGGGCCTGGACAAAAATTTCAGTGAGCTCGGAGGGGCTGCCGAGGCTTCGCAACAACAAGCGCGCGGACAAGAGATCGCCGCGCTGGATCAGGACCGGTACGAAAGCGGATGCCCGATTCTCAACAAACCCGTTGGCCACGCCTTGCTCGAACGCTGCCATGGCTTCGTCCTGCTTGCCCTCGGATACCAGGGACTGGGATACCCATCGCAGGCAGTTCTGATAGGCGGGGTCGAGTTCAAGGCAACGTCGCTGGTCGGCCAGCGCCTTGTCGAAATAGCCCAGATAGACCCAGCTGACGCTGCGCCAGAGCAGGGCCGTGGTGTTGTTCGGGTTGGCCTCGATCGCACGATTGGCGAGCTCGATCGACTTCTCCCAGTTGACCGGCCGGTTTTTCATTTCGGCCAGCGAAAGGGCAGCCCAAGGCATCGACAGTGTGCTATCGAGCTCCAAAGCGCGCTTGGCGGTTGCCTCTACCAGGGCCAGGTAGTCGCGATCGCGGATTCCCCAACCCTGGACGATGCAGTAAACCGCTGCAAGGCCCTCCCAGCCGCGGGCAAAATTCGGGTCCATTTCAACTACACGTTCGTACAGTCGAATGCTTTCGCGTAGATCGCTGCGCGCGATGAACAACTCCCGCGCCTTCAGGTAGAGCTCGTAGGCGGACAAATTTTCAGTGTCGGCCTTGACCAGCACGACCGATTTGGCGCCGTCACCCAATTCGGTACTCAGCGCCGTGGCAATGGCGGTGGCGATCTCGCTCTGGATGGCAAAGATGTCGGTCAGGTCGCGATCGTAGGTTTCCGACCAGAGATGCCGATCATTGACCGCATCGATCAACTGCGCGGTGATGCGCAGGCGATCTCCCGACTTGCGCACGCTGCCCTCGAGCAGGTGGCCGACCTTGAGTTCCCTGGCGATCGCCTGCGAGCTCATCTCCTTGCCCTTGTAGGCAAACGAGGATGTTCGCGAAGCGACCTGCAGTCCATCGACGCGCACGAGCACGTTGAGCAGTTCTTCGGAAATGCCGTCGGAGAAGAATTCGTTGTCCTTGTCCGCACTCATGTTGACAAAGGGCAACACGGCGATGGAGTTGGGCTGGATCGTAGAGTCGATCGGCTGGGTCTCGGTGCCAGCGGCAGGTGTTTGTGCACTGGCGTCCGACTTCGCTGTCGCAGTGGTCTCGCCCGTCGCCGACTTGTTGTCGGAATCACCCTTCGGCCAGTAGCGATCGGCCGCGACCACTGCAATCAGGGCCAGCACACCGGCAAAGATCAGACGATCCATGCGCTGACCCGTCTTGGCCGCGATGGATTGCGTCACCGACACATCGGCATCGCGCTTGATGCCATCCGGAGTCAGCTCGAACAGCCACGAAAACACCAGCGCGGGAATGAATCCGATTGCCAGCAGAACGACCAGCGCCTTGAGCACCCAGGCCGGCGTATCGAAAATCGGCAGCAGGGTTTCCATCACCTGCAACACCAGCCAGGCACCGACCAGATACAAACCGGCCACGCGGATCACGTTGCGACGTTTGAGTTCGGCGAAGAGGTTCATGGAACGGCCTGTTTTTGCATCGTCACTTTTCTCTGCATATTCGGAAGGAGAACTACTGAGTCACTCTGCAATTTGAGAGGAAGAAAGCAGGAACTGGACTACATGCGGCTCCTGCAGCTTGCCCTTCGGGCCATTCGCTACGCGAATGTTCGTTCCGGCATCCTGCCTCCACAGTCCAGCCTTCGCTGGGGTGAAGAGCGGTGCAGTCGGGGTTGGCCGTGCGCTCTTTGCCCTTCCAGCCTCGGCGTAGCCGAGCCTGCCCTGAGCTTGCCGAAGGGCGGGAATGACGAGCGAAAAGACATTCGACTTGCCGTCCTTGTTCCACCAATAGGTTTCCGTCACCCCAGCGCAGGCTGGGGTCCAGTTCTTGTCTGTCGCGCTCATCCTGCTTCCCCCCCAGTTCAGCCATGCGTGTCCCATGACGGCACTCGAATTCGACAAACAGACTCATGAATCGATTTCCTTGTGCAACCTCTCGGCGAGACTACGCGCTGCAACTTGATGCCTTTCGATGAGGCTCGTCATCACTTCAAGGTTCGTTTTCCAGAAGCGTAGCTCCAAGAGCAATCCAGGTTGGGCAAGATAGCCATCCA
>NZ_JAWLAR010000034.1:0-1767 GCF_041395345.1 Dokdonella sp.
CAAAAGGACAAGGCCCCCGCCACGCAGCCAGCCAGCGAAGTCGCGCCCGTTGTCGTTGACTCCAAGGAGGCAGGCGCTGCATCTGACGCGGCGATCGATCAATTGAGCCGGAGTTACTACCAGCAGGTTCCGGAAGCGGCGACCTACAACGGCATCCCCGAAGCACTCACCTCCGGCGCGGATGCCCGGCTCAACGATCGTTCGATCGAGGGAGACAAGGCTCGCGTCAGTGAAATGGAAAAGCGCCTGGCCGAGCTGCAGGCGACGTCTCCGGAATCGCTTGGCGCGGACCAGCGTCGCACCCGTGACACCTTGATCACCCTGTTTGATGCGGCGCTCGGGCCGACACGCGTCGCAAATTATGGCAGCAGCTTCGATGTCTACGGCATCTGGTACCTGCCCTACGTGATCAACCAGAATTCCGGGGTCACGGTGGACGTGCCGAAGTTGATGGAAGCGCAGCAGACCGTGAACAATGCCGATGAGGCCGGGGAGTACCTGGAGCGCCTGGAGCGGTTCCCCGGAATCCTTGACGGCGCGCTCGCGAAAATGCGCCACGACGTGGATCTTGGCGCCATTCCTCCCGACTTCATCGTGCAGAAGGCCAGGGCCGTGGTCGATGCGTTTGCGGCGATGCCGGCGGCGGACAACGTGCTGGTCACGAGCTTCGCGAGCAAGCTCAAGGCCGCCAATATTGCGGATGCTGAGGCGTATTCCGGTAAAGCGCTGGAACTCGTCTCCAACGGTGTCCTGCCGGCCTATCGGCGCATCAGCGCCTACCTGGGGGAAATCGAGCCCCTGGCGCCACACGATGCCGGCCTGTGGCGTCTGCCGAATGGTGCTGCGCTGTACAAGGCAATGATCAGGCACATGACCGACAGCGATCTGGATCCCGAAGAAGTGCATCAGATCGGTCTCGACGAGGTGGCCCGCATCACGGCCGAGATGGACGTGCTTCTTCGCGCGCAGGGTTATACCGAAGGCACGGTCGGTGAGCGCATGATCGCCCTGGCTGCGGATCCGCGCTATGTGTTCCCGAATACGCCGGAGGGCAAGGCGCAACTGCTGGCCAGCATCGAAGCACAGATGGCGGCCGTGAATGCGCTGCTGCCGACCTTGTTCGGCAACTTGCCGAAGCATCCGGTCGAGTTGCGCACCGTCCCCGAGTTCAGCCAGGACTCGGCACCCGGTGGCTATTACGATCCGCCTGCGCCAGATGGCTCGCGTCCCGGGATCTACTGGGTCAACTTGCGCGATACCGCTGCACTGCCGAAATTCTCCTCGCCGACGCTGACCTTTCACGAGGCGATCCCCGGGCACCACATGCAAATGGCCATCGCCATCGATCAGGATGCCCCATTCATCGCCAAGAGCTTCTATTCCAACGCCGCGGGTGAAGGTTGGGCCCTTTACGCCGAGGCGCTGGCCGCCGAGATGGGCTTGTATGCCGAGGATCCGATTGGCGACATCGGTCGCCTGCGCGACGAGCTGCATCGCGCGGTCCGACTGGTCGTCGATACCGGCATGCATGCGAAGAAATGGAGTCGCGAGCAGGCACTCGAGTACATGATCGCCAACGAGGGCGCCGACCAGGAAGGTGCGGTGTCGGAAATCGAGCGCTACGTGGTCTGGCCCGGTCAGGCTCTCGGCTACAAGATCGGCATGCTCAAGATCCAGCAACTGCGCAAGGAGGCCGAAGCGGCCTATGGCGACCAGTTCGATATCCGCGAATTCCACGATCGCCTGCTCGCCATTTCTTCTTCCGCG
>NZ_JAWLAR010000035.1:0-4481 GCF_041395345.1 Dokdonella sp.
CTTGAACAACGTGGCTGATCCACTCCCGGCGATCATCCGCCGGCGATGTAGCGTCGACGGTGCGCATCATTGTCATCGGGCCCGGTGTCTGCCGTCACGGCTCTCCCGCGCGATGCGCTCGTGCCCGAATGAGCGCTGTGAGGACATGGATTTCCCGTCGAGCCGCTGCCGGACAGGCGCGGGCCCCATCTCAGTATTCGGCTGATGCCTGCCGCGCGACTGGCGGCATGCAGGGAATCGGCATTCGTCGGCGCAGGCGCGCACATGGCCAGCCTGTCGAAATCTGTTGCCAGAGGCGGGACAGCATGCTAGAAATTGGCAACTTGTGAATATAGATTCACATCAGATATCGCATGATTAGGCAAGCAGCGGCCGATCAACGAGGAGTGAACTATCGTTCACGATTGCCCGAGCGGACCAGAGGCCAGGGGCAGCAGTGCAAATGGGGGGAAGTAATGATCCGTCGCACCTTGTCGCCGAGTCTTCGGCCGGTTGCCCGGGGCTTGAGTGCGCGGGACCTCCCGGCTCCCGCAATTGAGTGATCGAAGGCACCTCGTCCGCGGAAAGAGAAGCGGATTCATTGTCTCGTGGTTCTTTATCGGAGATTGATCATGACGTTCACGAAGGACAGCTGTCTCAATGTGATCCACGCATTGCTGATCTGCTCGATCGCGGCGGCATCGGCGCCGGCCGGGGCGCAGTCGGACGACGCAAGGAAGGCATCAGGGTCCGCGGAGGCGAAGCGACAGGCAGTCACGCAGTCGGATGCAGAGCGCAAGGCTCGCTACGAGGAATACAGCAAGACCTGGAACTCGGGCAATGTCGAGGCGCTCGCTGCGGGCTATACGCTCGATTCAATCACGCTGCAGTGGGGCGGGCAGGTTCTCAGTCTCGAGGAGTTCAAAAAGAGGCTGCCCGCGCTGACCAAGATCAAGACATCGGGAACACCCATCTATCGCATCGAAGTGGGTGACTATGCCCTGGGCCACAGCCGCTGGGTCAGCCAGGTAGGTGACAGCACCAGGACCACGGAATCGTACGGGGTTTTTCGGCGTCAGCCGGATGGCCGATGGCTCGTCGTCATCGACGATCCGGGCATCAAGGAACCCGTTCCCACGCATCTGGGTGACGTGAGTGAGTACGAGAGGTTGTGGAATGCAGGCGATGTCGATGCGATCGCAGCCATGTACTCGTACGACTCGGTCACGCTGCAGCCCGGCGGAAAACGGCTCAATCGGCAGGAGTTCAAAGCGCTGCTCCCCCAACTGATGAAAGCCAAGGTGCAGGGGCAGCCCATCTACCGCATCGAGGTCGGTGATATCGCGCTGGAACAGAGTCGCTGGACCAGCAGGATCCCCGGAGAAAAAGGCGTTGAAACGGTGGTGACAGACTCCTATGTGATGAGCCGTCGCCAGCCTGATGGCAGCTGGTTGATCGTCGTCGATGACCCGGGACTGGAGTGAACCTGGCAGTGCATGGACGTCGGTGATGGGTTGCTCTCTCGCAGTCGCCGGGCCATCGAACCGGCGGGCGCTGCGACGATGACCGAATCCCGCCCGGTACACCGGGAGCCCCGTTTGGCAGCGCACCCGACCTCATCAAGGGGCTCGGGAGGCGGGGTACCCACGCCTTCCGAAGGCTTAATACGACGTAAGAGCAGCAATGAGGCAGTGCGCGAATGCGTGATACCCGCAAAACCTAGTGGAGACAAGCGAAGGTGATCGATCAGTACCCGTCATTTGGCACTGGTGCTTCCCTTGCCAGTGCTTTTCTCGACATCCTCGACGACATGGCGCAGACGCAGCCGCCGGATGCGCCAGTCCTGGAAGAGGTCATCGTGACCGCCGAGAAGAAGGCGGCATCGATGCAGGATACGCCGATCTCGATAGCGGTCTTCGGCAGGGAGCAGATTGAAAATCTGCGGGTCCAGGACATTACGGACCTGGGCAGCTTTGTGCCGAACATGCAGCAAACGCCGCATCCAAGTTCATCTACCAGTCCCCTGATCACCATTCGGGGCATCGGGTCCTCCGACAACCAGATCACGCAGGACCCAAGCGTGGCGATCTATGTTGACGGCGTGTACGTGGCGCGCAACCAGGGCATGGCTGTGGACGTGGCCGAGCTCGAGCGAGTGGAGGTCCTGCGTGGACCGCAGGGCACGTTGTATGGCCGGAATGCCACAGGCGGCGCAATCAACTTCATTACGCGAAAACCAAGTCGGGATGCTGTCGAGTTCGATGCAACCCTGACTGCAGGCAACCGCGACGCCCTCGAGGGCAAGATTGCGGCCAACATCCCGGTCGGCGAGAATTTTGCGGGCCGGTTGTCCTTTATGGCCAGGCAGCAGGACGGGCCTGTCAGGAACGCGGGCACTGGCGAAGACACCTTCGGCGCTGAAGACCGGCAGGCAATGCGTGCGGATCTGCGTTGGCTGCCGACGGAGGCGCTCGATGTGCGCTACACCTTCGACCGCTCCGAGATCGCCGGCACTTCGCCGTACATTGCCTACACACCGCGATTGCCGGGTTCGCCGGCATTCGCCGATCCCCCGACCAGGCCGTCGAGCAGCAGCCCTGCGGTCAGCGATTTCCGGCCGAACGATATCGCAATCAACGGGCATTCGCTCACCGTTGACTGGAAGCTCTCCCCCGGTGTTGCGCTGAAGTCCATCAGTTCCTATCGAGAGCTGGATGATGCCACCTACCAGGATTTCATGTCGGGTAGAGCCGGACCGACGGATCCGGCTGCGCTCATCAGTTCCACGGCAATGTCACACGACCAATGGAGCCAGGAGTTCCAGCTGCTGGGGTCGGCGTTCAGTGACCGCCTCGAGTACCTGCTGGGGCTGTACTACTTCGAAGAGGAGGCCGATGGCCTAGGCAAGGCGCACATCCCGGCGAGCGGAGTGGATTCGCTGACGTTCAGTGATATTCACAACAAGGCGTTTGCGGCGTATGTCCAGGGCACTTACACGCCGCGCGTTCTCCAGGACCGGCTCGGGATAACGCTGGGTGGGCGGTGGTCACGGGATACGCGAGAGGCCGGATTGACGCAGCAGGTTGCATTTCAGGGCTTCGTCATCAGCGAAAGCAGCGCCACAGGTGACGATACGTTCACAGATTTCAATCCCAGTCTCGTCGTCGCGTATGACGTGAACGACAGCGCGAACGTTTATGCCAAGGTTGTGGAGGGTTACAAGAGCGGTGGCTACAACGTGCGAGCAAGTTCCGTCGCGGCTTTCGAGAGGGGGTTTGGCCCGGAACAGGTGCTGTCGTACGAACTCGGATTGAAGTCCGAGTGGTGGGCCAGACGCCTGCGCTTGAACGCAGCCGCCTTCTATACGGATTTTGACGACATGCAGGTGACGCTGGCCAATGTCGCAAATCCGACGACGGCCGATACACTCAATGCCGGGACGGCAATCATCCAGGGTGCGGAAATCGACGTCACGGCCCAACTCACGAACAACCTGATGGTGGCGCTGGGGTATGGCTATCTGGATGTCGATTACAAGAAGATCATCGATGAGGCCGGGGTGAATCATGCCGATGACTATCGACAGTCCATCCCGGCGCACACCTATAACGCGCAAGTCACATACGAGTTCCCTGCTACGCCGATAGGCGCGATTACGGGGGCCGCGGTATACAGCTGGCAGAGCGATAGCCTGAACATCGTCAGGACACAAGGCGACTACGAGTATCCGGGTTACGGGTTGCTGGATGCCCGGCTTACCCTCAGTGCGATTCCTGGTTTCGCCAAGGGAGAGCTCAGTATTGCGCTATGGGGCAAGAACCTCACGGACGAAGAGTACTGGACGCGCAACTACGGGCTCTTTGGCGGGTATCTTCTGTGGGGTGAGCCGCGCAGTTATGGTCTCGATGTGACCTACAGGTTCAACTGACCCTCAACGACTGTCGTTTGACCTTCCGGGCGCCGTGCCTGGCGAGCCTGTCAGGACCTGACAGGCTCGCGTCGCGCGGCGGCGGTCCGTGATTGTCGCCCCGCAATCAATTGACCGGCGAGGACATCGTCGTGAAAGATGTGGTGCCGACAGTTTCCCGCAGCCGATGTTGCTGCGAGCGGGGAAGAGGACGTGATCGCAAGGCTGGACCTGAAAGGCGACTTTATCCCGGATACGCTCGCGGCGCAGGTCGGCGGCCGCCGCTCCACGCGCCGACGCCGCGGACATGGCCTGCTTTGAGGCGAACTGCAGTCGCTGCCCGCGCCTCGTCGCTTACCGGCGCGAGTCTCGCGTGCATTACGCCGGGTATTTCGGCGCGCCGGTGCCGCCGTTCGGTACGGCCGATCCGCGCCTGCTGATCGTCGGGCTCGCGCCCGGGATGCACGGGGCGAATCGCACCGGGCGGCCCTTCACGGGCGATTTTGCCGGCATCCTGCTGTACGAGAGCCTCTACGCGCTCGGCCTGTCCTCGCAGGCGCAGTCGATCTCCGCGGACGATCCGCTCACGCTGCAC
>NZ_JAWLAR010000036.1:0-8274 GCF_041395345.1 Dokdonella sp.
ACGCCAGAAAAATCAGAAAAAGTGCACCAGTACGGCGAGAGCCATGGCCGCATAAACCCCCGCCAGCGCATCATCGAGCATCACCCCAAATCCGCCCTTGACCCGCCGGTCCGCCCAGGAGCATGGCCACGGCTTCCACACGTCGAACAAGCGGAACAGGAAGAACCCGGCAACAATCCAGGCCCAGTGCGCTGGCCAGATCAGCAAGGGCAGCAGGGTGATCCACTGGCCGACAAACTCGTCCCAGACGATCACGCCGGGATCGCTGATGCGCAGTCGACCGATCACGACATTGGATGCCCAGACGCCCATCGCAAAGGCGAGCACGATGAGGACCGCCACGACGCCCAGGGACAGCTCTCGCATGAACAGCCACGGAATCAGGGCCGCTGCGGAGCCGGCCGTGCCCGGGGCAAACGGGCTGAGTCCGGACCCGAATCCGCTGGCTATCCAGCCTGCCGGATGTCCGAGGACGGCGCGACGCTGTTGTGCATCGAGCTTCATCTGAAATGATCCCATCCCTTGCTTGACGTTTCGCGGCGCCGGCCGTCGCGGTCCAGCACGTGAATGCCAGGCTCCTCGATGACGCGTCCGATCCTCGAGACACGACAGCCCAGTTTCTCCATCGTCGCACGCATGCTGTCGGCCCTGGCTTCGGCGATCGTGAAGGCTAGCTCGTAGTCGTCGCCGCCGAACAGTTGCAGGTCCCGGCAAGTTTCGGCATCGAAGCAATTCTGCAGCGCTGACGACATGGGCAGGCAGTCCTCGCCGATTTCGATGCCGAGCTTGCTGCTCGTGGCGACATGGCCCAGATCTGCCAGCAACCCATCGGAAATGTCGATGCACGCGCTGGCCAGATCGCGCAGCGCGATGCCGGCGGCGACCCGGGCTTGAGGACGATTCAGTCTCGCAACAAGCACCTGCTCGTCGGGGCCCGGATTTCCAGCGTTGGGGTTTGCCGACTGCAGGATGCGCAAGCCACCGGCTGCGTCACCGATGGTTCCGGTAACGAACACCACCTCGCCATGCTTCGCATCGCTGCGTCGCAGCGCTTGGCCCGTGGACACAATCCCGTGCGCGGTCACGCTGAGGGTCAACGGTCCGCGCGTGGTGTCGCCGCCGATCAGGGCCATCTGGTGTTCGTTCGCGAGCTGCGCGAAGCCCTGCATGAGTCGTTCGACGAAACGGGCGTCGGGCTCCGGCAAGGTCAGGGCCAGTGTCGCCCAGGCAGGCAACGCGCCCATCGCGGCAAGGTCACTCAGGTTGACCGCCAGCGCCTTCCAGCCGATGTCGGCCGGATCCGTGCTGTCCGGGAAATGCACTCCGGCAACCAGCGTATCGGTGCAGATCACCAGTTCGTGATCCGGCGGCACGCTGACCACCGCAGCATCATCGCCAATGCCGGTGCGCACGTCGCTGCGCGCTGCGCCGACGTGGCGCCGAATGATATCGATCAGGTCGAACTCGCTCATGCGCGCAGCCTGCTCCGCGTTCAGCGGCCCTTGTTGCGAAACTCGACTTCACGCCATTGCGCGGCGAGCTTGTCGAGCACGCCATTGACGTAGGTGTGTCCCTGATCGGCACCAAAGCGCTTGTTCACCTCGAGCGCCTCATTGATGATCACGCGATAGGGCACATCGGGCCGAAAGCGAAGTTCGTAGGCGCCAATGCGCATTACCGCGCGCTCGATCGGATCGACCTCTGATATTTCCCGATCGATATGCAGGCGAATGCCGGCGTCGAGCTCGGCAAGATGCTTCTCTACGCCGCGAAGCAGATCTTCGAAGTATTCGAGATCGGCGATTTCCATGTCCTGCTCGTGACGGAACTGCTCGATCACCTTGATCATGCGGTTGCCGCCTACCTGCCAGGCGTAGATGGCCTGCAGGGCACGCCGGCGCGAACGCGAGCGCGCGGCCAGGTCGACGCCCTCGGGGCGATTGGGATGATTCACAGTTGTCTCCAGAGATCGATCATTTCCAGGGCGGCCAGTGCGACCTCTTCTCCCTTGTTGCCGTGGGCGCCACCTGCGCGCGCCTCGGCGTCGGCATGCTTCTCGACAGCCAGCACCCCGTTGAGTACGGGCAGCCGGTACTTGACGGCGACGCGCATCAATCCATCAGCGCAGCCATCGGCGACATGTTCATAGTGGCGAGTATCCCCACGAATCACACAGCCAAGGGCGATGATTGCCGCGTATCTGCGCGACTTCGCCAGTTGCGCCGCCAGCACCGGAATTTCCCAGGCACCTGGAACGCGGAACAGCTCGATATCCTCCGCGGCCTGCCCGTGCTCGCGCAAGGCCCGCTGTGCACCATCCACCAGTGCGTCAAGAATGCGCGGGTTCCAGCGACTCGCGACGAGGGCGATTCTGGAATCCGGGGTCGCGCGGGCGGTTCCGCTGAAGACGGTCATGAAAGGTCGGCCGGAGATTTGGGCGGCCAGCGCAGGAAAGCTGCCCGAGGCCGCGCAGTTTAGCCGACAGACGCTTCAGGCAGGAACCATGAAAGGAGACGTCTGCCCGCTAGCCACGACCGACTCGCCGCCTCGCTGCGGCGGCCGGAGACCGGATTCCGTCATTCACGCGCGTCGCACCCTCTGCTGTGCGATGCGTTGGCCCTTGTGGACCCGGTCTTGCTACCCTGCAAATCCCCGAACACCCGTGTATGATTCGCGGCCCGTTCATCCCTCCATCCGCATAGAAGGATAGTTGCCGAAATGAGCAGCACCCTGTTCACCTCCGAATCGGTTTCCGAAGGCCATCCCGACAAAGTCGCAGACCAGATTTCCGATGCCGTCCTCGACGCCATCCTGATGCAGGACAAGCGTGCCAGGGTTGCCTGCGAAACCATGGTCAAGACCGGTGTCGCCATCGTCGCCGGCGAAGTCACCACGAGCGCCTGGATCGACCTCGAAACGCTGACGCGCAAGGTCATTCTCGACATCGGCTACGACAGCTCGCAGGTCGGGTTCGATGGCGAGACCTGCGGCGTGCTCAACCTGATCGGCAAGCAGTCCCCGGACATCAACCAGGGCGTGGATCGCAAGAAGCCCGAGCACCAGGGTGCCGGCGACCAGGGCCTGATGTTCGGCTACGCGACCAATGAAACCAACCAGTTCATGCCGGCCGCGATCCACTACTCGCACCGCCTGGTCGAGCAACAGGCCAAGGTGCGCAAGAAGAAGAACTCGCCAATGCCGTGGCTGCGCCCGGATGCGAAGTCGCAGGTCACCCTGCGCTACGAGAACGGCAAGGCCGTCGCCATCGACGCCGTTGTCCTTTCGACCCAGCACGATCCATCGGTCAAGCAGAAGGACCTGATCGAAGCCGTGCGCGAATACATCCTCAAGCCCGTGCTTCCGGCCAAGTGGTTGCACAAGGGCACCAAGTTCCACATCAACCCGACCGGCAAGTTCGTCATCGGCGGACCGGTCGGCGACTGCGGCCTGACCGGACGCAAGATCATTGTCGATACCTACGGTGGCTGGGCCCGCCACGGCGGCGGCGCATTCTCGGGCAAGGATCCGTCCAAGGTGGATCGCTCGGCTGCCTACGCCGCCCGCTACGTGGCCAAGAACATCGTTGCGGCCGGAATTGCCGCCCGCTGCGAAGTTCAGGTCAGCTACGCGATCGGTGTCGCTGAACCCACTTCGATCTCGGTGACCACGTTCGGCACCGGCCGCATCGCCGATGCGAAGATCGAGAAGCTGATCCGCAAGCATTTCGACCTGAGGCCGTACGGCATCATCAAGATGCTCGACCTGGTCCACCCGATGTACCAGCGCACGGCCAGCTATGGCCATTTCGGTCGCATTCCGGAAGTCGTCACTCTTGCCGATGGCAGCTCGTTCACGGCCTTTTCGTGGGAAAAGACCGACAAGGCCGAAGCACTCAAGGCCGACGCCAAGCTCTGACTGAGCTTCTGCACGATTGCCGGGGAAGCCAGCGGGTTTCCCCGGCAGCAGGCATGTTTTAGTCTGGTCGTCTCGGCGAAGGCCAATCTGGCCGCTGCAAGACTTCCGGAACCTGTATGCAAATAATTCGATTCTGCTCCCTTTCCCTGCGCAATATTCTCGCAACAGCCCTGATTGGCCTGGCCTGGATCTGTCCTCTGGCGCTGGCCGGCACCGTAGAACCCCCGCTGCACATGCTGTTTTCCGACAAGAACAGACTCGTCGTCGGGACGGTCAGCGAGATAAACCCGCCCAACCGCATCGTTTTCAAGCGCGAAAAGGTCTTTGGCGGGCACGATGACGTGCCCGAGCTGGTCGACCTGATTGCCGATTTCCCCGCCATGAAGAACGCCGAAATGGGCGAACGCTATGTCTTCGCCTACGGGTTGATCGAGCGTGACAAGCGCGCGCCTGCTGGCGTGGTCCTGAACAAGAAAGGCGCCACGATCATCACCAGCCTCGGCCTTGAGCCGGCCATGTTCCGGGACACGCGCGACCTGAGGAAGATCCTCGACGCATCGAACACCGAGGAAAAACGGGATTCCAGAGCCCTTCTGGACCTGCTCCTGAAGACCCTGAAGAGGGATGACATTCAGCTCAGGAGTCTCGCTGCGGCACAGATCGCGCTCGATGCCGATCTGGGCAAGCTGCTCGATGACAAGGACAGGCAGCAGATCCGCAGCGTTGCCGCGAATCCGGAAACTACCACCGAGACCCGCCGCGTTCTGCTCCAGGCTGCATTCCTCTATCCCTCCCTGTACGGAACCTGGTGGCAGCCAGAAGCCAAGGAAGTACTGGCAACTACGCCGCTAGACGGATACCCTGAGGGGGCTTGGGACCCGACTGGGCTCGTTCTGCTTGCGTTTGGAGTAGTCGAGAAGCCCGAAGTGCAGTTGCCGAGAGACTCACTCATTCGTTGGCTGCGCAGCCCGCAACCTCTGTTTCGGGAAAGGTCTCTGGCGCTGATCGGGAACAAATTCCCTGATCAGGAACGGGAAATGGTAGAGGAAGTCCTGAATGATCCATCCCTGAATGCCGGGTCCCGCACATATCTCGACGATCAAATGCGCCGCCTCGATCGGCAACCGCCTGGAAATGCCGCGCATGAGCAAGGAACCGAGTGATCGAAAACATTGACGGCGGATTCTGGTTTGATCCGTGCGTTGAAGAGCAAGAACGAACCGTATCTTGATGAGGAGCCTTCAACATGTATTTGCGATACCGATTGACCACCCTGGGTGCAGCAGCGTTGCTTGCACTCGGATCCACCGCACAGGCAGCCAATACGGTTGCGGCACCCAATCAGGTTCCCGAAGTCCGGTATGCCGTGCGCGCCGACGTTTCGGCTCCGATGCGCGACATCATTCGCATGATGCCGCCGTCCGAACCGGTAGGCACGACCAGCTCGCCATTCGAGATTCCGAATATCCTGCTGAAGCGCTCCGACTACCCGACTCTTTTCGAGCCAGACTACTCGAAGTCCCAAAACGCGCCGTTGGGCGTATCCGCACCTCCCGTCGACATTTCCTATGATGCGCTGACTCAGGCAACCGCCTGCGGCGGCTGTCTGCCTCCGGACACGAATGGCGATGTCAGCGATGTTCACTACCTGCAGACCGTCAACAGCCACTGGGCCGTCTACAACAAGACCACGGGCGCCGTCGTGCAGGGCTCCACGCCTGGCAACTCGTTCTATGTCGGTTTCGGCGGCAAGTGCGAAACCACCAATTCGGGTGATCCGACCGCACTCTGGGACGCACAGGCCAAGCGCTGGGTCATCAGCCAGTTCGTGACCAGCGCCCCGTTTGCACAGTGCGTTGCCGTTTCGACGACGTCCGACCCGCTCGGTAGCTATTACCGCTACGAGTTCCAGTGGCCGATCTTTGGCGACTATCCGAAGATGGGCGTGTGGACCGAAGAGTCCACGGCTCAGAACGCCTACACCCTGATCACTCACGATTTCGGCGGCAGCCCCCAGACTTTCCAGGGCGCTTCGCTGATCGCGCTTGAGCGCAACAAGATGCTGGTGGGCGACCCGAGCGCAGCGGTTGTGCGCTTCTCGGGAATCGATGCCTACGGTGTCCAGCCCATTCACCTGAGCGGCCTCAAGCCGGCGGCGGGTGGTGCTTGCCCGACCTTCGTGCATTTCGAGTTCAGTACCGCGCAGTACCGGTTCTGGGACATGTGTCTTGACTGGGAAACTCCGGCCAATACCGTATTCACGAATCCGCCGACATTCATCGACTCCGACGTTTTCGTCCCGTATGGCGGCGCCATTCCCCAGCTTGGAACGGCACAGCAGCTTGATGCGTTCGGTTCGAACACGATGTATCGCGCCACGGCCCGTGCATTCGATGCCACCGCCCCCAACCGCATGTCCCTGGTCATCAACCACGTCATCCAGGGCGGCGGCGGCCAGGCTGGCGTGCGCTGGATGCATTTCAACCTGAAGCCGGGCGCCGAATTCCCGATCACGACAGTCGATCGCATCTTTGGTCACGGCTATGAAGGCCCGGAGTTGCCGAATTCGGTTCCACCGACCCAGATGACCAAGACGGTCATCGACCAGGGCAACTTCACCCCGGACGGCGATTCACGCTGGATGGGCGGCATCGCTGTCGATGGCAGCGGCAACATCGGCCTGGGCTACTCGAAGTCGAGCGCGTCGCTGAATCCGAAGATCATGATCACCGGGCGCACACCGTCCGACCCGCCCGGCACCATGCGTGACGAAGTCAGCTGCACGCCCGGAACTACCGGCTCGCAGACCAGCACTTCGGGTCGCTGGGGCGACTATTCCTCGATGAGCGTCGATCCGGTCGACCAGTGCCGCTTCTACTTCACTACCGAATACCTGGCCACGACATCGGGCGCCTCCTGGCGCACGCGCGTCTGCTCGTTCACCTTCGCCGGTTGCGGTGATCCGGACTTCGCCCTGGTCGCCGAAACGCCGGCTCGCGTGGAAGTCTGCTCGGCTACGGATGCCGATCCGACCTGGGACGTGCGCGTTGGTGTACTGAACGGATTCAACAGCGCGGTCGCGTTCGCGACTCCGGGCATCCCGGGTGGCACCACGCCCAACTTCACGGTCGATCCTGTCGTTGGCGCGGGCACCACCGTGCTGACCCTGACCAACGGCGCGACGATCGCGGCAGGTGAGTATTCGTTCGCAGTATCCGGTGTCAGTGGTCCATTGACTCGCTCCCTGCCGCTTGAGCTCGGTGTCTCCGCTGCAGCAACCGGGGCTTCGAGCCTGGTCTCGCCGGCCAACAACTCGACCGGCAACAAGGTTCTTCCAACCCTGAGCTGGAGTGCGGTTGCCGGCGCACTGAACTACACCGTGGAAATAGCTACTGACGTCGCGTTCGCGAACATCGTCAGGACGGCAACGGTTTCCGGCACGACCTGGAAGGTCACACCGGCCCTGAACGAGTCCACGGCGTACTACTGGCGCATCACGCCGAACAACTACTGCGGCGCGGGCGCCACGTCTGTCGTGTTCCGCTTCGACACCGGCATCATCGGCCAGTGCCCGAGCGGCACCACTGCCACGAATGTCTTCGCTGACAACTTCCAGGGCGGTGTCAATGGCTGGACCACGGTGGGCACGGGCGCGACCAACTGGAGCCAGCTGGCTGCTCCGGCCGGCAGCGGCCTGACAACCACGGTCTGGGGAATCCCGAACAATGCCACTACCAGCGATCGCGGACTGGTCTCGCCAAGCATTGCGATTCCGGCCAACTCGCAGGCCACGTTCCTGATCTACGACACCTGGCACAACTTCGAGGATGACGGCCCAACCGGCTGCTACGATAACGCCACGCTCGACGTCAAAGTGGGCGCCGGCGCGTTCACCTACGTCCAGGGCAATTCGCTGTACACGGATCCGTACGACGGTATCGCCGCCAGCAACCTGCCGAACGCCGGCCTCATGGTCTGGTGCCATACGCCGCCGGGAGCCATCAACTCCATCGTCGACATGGATGATTACGTAGGCCAAAGCGTCCAGTTGCGCTTCCGCGCCTTGTCCGACGCGAATACGGTCGCTGCTACCAATCCGACCGGCTTCTACATCGACAACCTGGTCGTCAGGGCTTGCACGCCGTAAACCGGCAGACAACCTGAGATCCTTTGAACGGGCCGCTCTGCGGCCCGTTTTTTTTTGCCCGGCAACGGAGCCGATCCATGCCGACTGCCATGTTCCCCAGTCACATCAACTGCTAGAATTTTCCTCGCCCGGATCAAGAGCATCACGTCCAGGCCGTCGTTTCATACAAAAACATTTTGCCTTGCAGTGCTCGGAAGCGACGGGCGAGGGTT